>NZ_JYLI01000022.1 GCF_001439785.1 Pseudomonas poae
TGGTTGCAGGCATTCCTGCACGACCTGGGCCTTGAAGGGTTTGGGGTAAGAGCTTCGTTGGCGCATGAGAATCCTGGCGATAAGGGTGATCGCGTCCGCTTAAAAATAGGCGGACACCATCGCCCTTCATTCAGGATTTCTGAAGGTGTGTTCGCTGGCCGCTTACTCTGGAAAACTCTGCCAAAAGTAAAGATTTCAATCTCGGACGCGTACTTTTCTGCCGTGGAAACCATGATCGACTTTTTCAACAGAATCGGCCAGAAGGAGTCATTCGCAGGTATCTAGGAAATCCAAGGCGGCTCAGTCCAGTAATCAGCAACCTTTGCGATGGGCCAGCAGTACGATAACGGTTGGAGCGATGCCTGCTTCCAGCATTTGAAACCATTGTAGTTACTTGTGTAGCATCATCCAGCCCAAGCATAGCAGGTGATAAGATGACGACGAATTCGGTAGCTATCCCACCCGTACTCTCCCACCATACTCGGGGTTCCTGTGCCGACAACATGGATTGAAATAGTCGATACAACAGTGAAAATTGGCTTCGGTGCCGTAGTCACTGGCATTGCGACACTGGTGAACAACAAGTTAACGCATACCAAAAGTGTCGAGAAAGACAGCCTTCAAAGAAGAGTCGCGGTTCTTGAGAGTGTAACCCTGAGCATTGAAGAGATGACCCATACGCTACTCAAGCACTGGTCGTTTATCATCGACGTGGCTAGAAATAGTGAAAAAGGCATTGATGCATCGGAGGAAAGGTTGAAGCACGTAGCAGGCTTGAGATCTGAGGTCTACCACCTATTCAAAGGCTTCACCAATGGTGAGGGCAGATTGCTACTCGTTGGATGTGTAGATCAACAGAAACAATTGCGGGAGTATGGATCTATTATCTCCGAATATCATCGCTATACCTCTCCGAATAATGCACCTGCAACCATTGTGGAGCTGGAGTCCTGGCGGACCAAGATTCTCGATGCTAGAGGGCAGCTCTATAAGGCCTTGAATAAGGCCTACCAAGGCGCGAAGTAGTCAAAAAGGCCCGCTCAAGTCCCTTTTCACATACATGTAGACATGTGAATCGGCACTGCTTCCGTGAACACTTTCGCAGGACGGATTCTGTCAGATTTCTGCACTTGCCGCAGGGCAGATGTGGGCGACGACTCACATCCTTCCTTAAAATTGAGCCCAGTATAAGATTACTTGACCGCTTCAAATAGGGTGTAGGTCGGCTTTCCAGTACCCATTTGAATCAAGAAAAACCTATCGGCATCATCAACCAGGTGAACCGTATGGCAATTAAGAAGATTCCTGATCTTTACCGCCCAGCCTAAACCCTCCGCCCATAGCTCAGCATACTTGTAAGTGTCACCGTATGGATTTTCACTATGTAAGACTCCACCGCATCGATCGTACAGAATTTCAAACTCATCTCGACTCAAGAAGTTTTCCGTGACCGGCTTTAACTCCGTCTTGTATTCCTTACCAATAACAGGAACTTGATTGGTCGGCACTGGATAAAAACTAGGGTTAAGGCGTTCGACTAGCTTAAGAACTCGCTTTACATTCCAGTCGCTAGCGTACTCGGCCCTGGCTTCAGAGTATTTCTCTCTATTTGCAGTTAATGACCCGAAAGCTATAAGCTCCAGAGTCTTTCGAAACTGTAAATATAGCGACTCCACGTTTATTGGTAGGAAGCCAAGGTTGGTTTTGCCCTGAAGAAGAGATGCAATAACCTTAGTTCGATGTTTAGATTCCTGCATTAAATCACAATATTTTTGAGCTTCTTCAACTTTCATCACAGTCCTTATTAATGATTCACGCTAATAGCTAGATGCTAATTTAACTCCATGATTGCCAAATTTAGCAATGGAAATGCGATGGAGGTCAGGACCGTCACCGTGTCCGTCGTCCCAGAGCAGGGAATGAATGGACATACCCGGATAGCAGGCTCCTGCCCGTACTGAGGTCTGAGGGACTGCAATGGGTCGATACAGCCCTTCGCGACAGACAGAAATCGCCCCGAAGCTGACGGTGGCGACTGGCAGAAATCCTGCACGGCATCCGTGCTACCACCTACCGCCTCAGGTCTTTGGGTTTGCTGCTAGGTAACCGTATACATCCAGCAGAGGTTTCTCATCCAGTCCTGATTTGGCCATGTCGCAAGTCAGGCCTTGGGCACGACATACCTGCGTAACCGCCCCCACGCAGTCGTCAGGCATTCCCGGAGAGAAAATGATCCTAGAGATGAACCTGTTCATGTTCTTTATGCTTGGGCTCACCTGGCCGACGTTGTTGACACTTGACTGCTCAAACTTGTAACTGAAGACAATGTCTTCTCTATCGGGCCAAGCGATTAGCCTCACCTCCTTTTCGAACTCGAAATACCGAGCTTTCCTGGTAAACTGATGCAGTGGGTTTTCCGTGGCTGATGCGTCAGAGTGGTTGATATAGTCGACCATTGATAGCGCGAATTTATGTCCTTCAAGAGGAAGAATATTCTCTTTGAACCGCCCAATAGTGGTTTCTATGCAGAAGCCAGCACCCTCCGGTAGATCAAATAATGATCCGCGGTAAGGATGCTTTTCCTTACCGTAGATTTCCCACATTGCATGGCACTCGTAATCGTAGGTATGCAAGCAGCAGGCATAGAGCCAGTTTTTAGCGTCCTTCAAATACGCTTCATAGTTATCGCGAGATTCATGCCCAAATATGGTCTTAAACTTTCTCGCACGGAGTTCTGAGACTAGCTCTGCGGATCGCTGCCTTCTCTCATCATACCCATTCCTGTCGCCTATGCATCCCAAGATATCGTCAACAGCACTTAACAGGTCTGGCTCGTTTGAATTACGAATATAGTCTTCAGCAGTTATCCCTCCCTCGAGCAGGTCTGAAAAACCGGAGTAACTGGACATGTAGAGAGACTTATTTTTTATGAGGTACTCGAATTTTAAGGGAGTTAAATATCTTCTGACTATGGTGTCGTCCGGGATATCAGTTTCTATCATGAGGCTTCCTGCTGATGATGGAATTAGGATGCTCAAACGACGCCGCGGTGCTGAAGCACCAGCTTGGCAAGGCGCTGATGGATGTGACTCTCGTGGCTGCTGGACTTTCCCCTACAAACCGGACACCAACTCCCCGTCAAATTGATGCTGCTGCCAAGCGCTTGAACTCCCTCGATGAGCGATAGTTCAAGGCGCTGTGCGGATGCTGCTCGTTGTAATGCTCGAAAGCAATTGCCAGGTTGCGCAGCGCCGTTTCTCGATCCGGCTTGGGCATGTGCACAAATTAGTCACGTTTGATCGTCTTCACGAAGCTCTCGGCCATGCCGTTGCTCTGCGGGCTGCGCACCGGGGTGGTCACCGGCCGTAACCCTATCTGTCGAGCAAACAGGCGTGTCTGTTCGGCGGTGTACGCCGATCCGTTATCGCTTAGCCATTGCACCGGCGTTGCAGGCAGTTGATCACCGAAGCGCTTCTCCACGCTTTGTCTATCGGCACTCTACGGCAGGACAGTCATCGGCAGCAAGATTGTCGGTAAGCATGCAGAGAGCCCTACGGCTTATAAAGCCTCCTTCATCCGCTCTCGCGCGTGCTAGATCTTCCAATCCACCTGGATATCTGATCTTGAAGTTGATAACGCCAAGCTCGTTGTGGAAGTCTGCCAAGGTTCCTGCTGGGAAGTGCATGGTTATGACCTGATTTTTAGACACACGCGTGGTGCTTATTTTCTCTGGTTCGGTCCTAGACCACGTCCACATGCCATGAATCAGCGCATTTCTTGAATCGTGCAGGTGAGTGATTCTGGTGAACTGCTGCTGCAACACTAATGCACGGTTACCCTCTGCTACGTCGGCAACCCGAGCTTTCCACAACTCCAGTACCTTGACGAAGCTGAGGTTGCTCATTGCATTTGGTAACTCCTCGACGTCTTGCGCGTCGAAAGTTGCAAGTGTTTGCACAAATACCTCGGACTCAAGCGCCCCCCATAGAGCAATGATTCTTCCGATGAGTATCCCCTCTTTGTCAGAGAGTGGAACGTCGTAAAGACGGATCAAGTCATCGCTCATGGGTGAGTTCTCTTTATGTTGCTGGTGGCGGGCTCGGGCTCAGTAAGCATCTGGCGTCTGATAATCGCAAGTGGCACTGACCGGTTCCTCGGCTTATCTATCTGCATCGGCTGAAGCGGTGCAAAGCGAGCGTCCGCATGTGGCCGAATGTTGCCGATCATGAATGGGCAGCTAACGGCTGACGTAAGTCAAGATCGGGCCGTGACCGAATCGTTTCGAGCAGCCCACCGACTGCTCAAGGTCGCGCTGGCGGACCTTGAACAAGCCGACGGTGTCAGACGGCCGAGGGGCTGCTATATCAGCCGACAATGCTCACTCCTTGGTCAGATCAACCAACGGCGTCTGCCGCACCTCAGTCTCCCGTCCATCCTGAATCTCGCTCACCTGCTTCAAAGCCTTATCCACTGCCGCCTTGTCCGCCAGCAAGCTGTAGCTGATGCGGAACTGCTTGTGTTCCTTGGGCCCAATGGTCGGTACCAGGTTCAGTGGCCGCTGATAACGGCGGTTGTAGGAAAAACTCGTCCCCGGCTCCAGCCCCGTGACGTAGCCCTGGCCTTGGGTATCGGTGTTTTTCCATAGGGAAAACACGGGCAGTGTCTGGGTATTGAAGCCGACCGAAACGCCCAGGCTGCCGGCCTTGTTATGCAGCACGGTCAACGTATCACCCTTGGCATCGGCATAGGGCACCACGTTGTAAACCGTTTCGTCGTAGTCCTTGGTCGGTGCGCGGTAGGTTTGCCAGTCGGGCAGCTCGCCCTTGGCCTTGTCGTTGAACGGCGACACCTGTTTCACCGGCGCGGCGAAACGCGCGCCCTGCTCCAGGAAAGGCGTGCTGAAGTTGCTGTGATACAGCGCCTGGTATTCCTTTGGATAGTCGCCGTTGTTGGTCAGTGTGTCGTTGAGGGCAAACACCACGCTGCCGGGTTCGGTGACCAGTTCGGTCGCGACCGAGAAGTCGACCTTCTTGAATGCCTGCTCTTTCAGTTCGCCGCGCAGGGTAATGGCGTACGGTGGCTTTTCATCGATGTGCAGCGTGACTTTATTCGCAGGAATGTTGGCGGCGCGACCGTGCAGGGTCAGCAGTTCGCCGTTGTCGACGCCGGGATGGCCGACCCATTCGTAGCCGCAGCGGGTGACCAGTTCATTGAAACCTTCCAACCAGCCCAGGCCACCGCGGCCATTGAGTTCGATGAACGCCGGATTGACCACTTCCTTGACCGGAGAGTCCCAGCCCATGCGCACATTGCCGACCGAGGCCTGCAAGACATTCATTCCGCGGGTCGGCACCACCGAGAGTTTCATCGTGCCGTTATCGATGTCGACGAGACTGACGCCCTCCTGCCGACCGCCGTGCAAGGTGCGCAGGGTAACGCTGAAGGGTTTGTCGGTTTTTATGCCGAGTTGCTGACTGGTAATCTGCCAGCTCTGGGCGGCTTTGTCGGTGTCGAGTAGAACGTAATCCCAGGCCATGGCGTGAGAGGCAGCGGACAGTGCGCTGAGGGCAACAACGAGTTTGAGCGGGGTCATGGCGGCAGCCTTTCTTGGAGTTGTGCCATTTTTATAAACGCGATGAAACGTTTCAGCAAGCTAAAAAAGGGGGCTGAGCCAGCCAACGCCAAGAAGATTGGGGGCAAGTCGGAAAATTGAGTCCATGCCATCGCGGCAACGACTCAGCAGAACCTATCAATTTCTACCGCTAATCCGAGGCGAGCTTTTCCAGTTCTTTGACAGTCACCGCCGCCGCTTTAGGAACAACCCCACCCCCAGTGCAACGGCAAAGATCGACAGCAATCCAAGGTCAAATCCAGACAAGCGCATGCAGTTCGCGCAGGCGCCCGCGTTCGCTGTCGGTGAGGCACCGCTGAGCCGAACCACGACCACACTCAAATCCCCAGCCCCGGGAACGACCCGCCACCCCCGCAAGTCTACCGACACCCCATCTTCGGTAAGGTACAGCGCAATGGACAAGACAATCACCGTGGACCAACTGGCGACCACTGACCTCCGATCAATCAACGAAATATGGCTTGGCGGCACGCATACCGAGCTATGCCTTTGGCGTGGTGAGGCGGTTTTTACCCACGAAATGCTCAGCGAGGGTACTCACGATCAGAATGTTCGACGCCTGTGCCTGCAGTTGGTCGACCCTGACGATCAGGCCGCAGTGGCCCACGTTGAGGTGATCGTGCGCGAGCGGCTGGAAAAAATGGGCAAGGAGGGCGAGTTTTATCCGGCTGAGGAGGCGGATACTCGTCAATAGTCGCTGTGGCGCTGAGGGCGATAGGGGGCGAAAGCAGCCCTCAACGGTGCAAACCGGTCTACCATGGCGGCCCGGCAGTGGTTCACAGCGCTTCCGTTCATTTTCTATAAAGGCATCGCGATGACCATCGACCAAATCTCCCTCCCCAAAGGCGTAGGCCCTCATGCGGCCAAGCTGCTCGACGCTATCACTGGCGCCTCCACCCACGAAGAACTCAACCGCGCAGGCGGTAAGGCTGAGGGGTTTGTCTTGGGGCTGGAATCGACCAAAGCCATCAAAAGCCAGATCGCCGAGTCGTTGTATGTGGCGTATGACGACGCTGCCAGCAATCGGGCGGGTGAGTTGAAGGGATAGGTGCTTCGCGGCACGGCCCGCGCGGCTTTAGATAGACGGGATGCCTCAATTTTTCAGGATGAAATGCTCATGTTAAAAGCTGCCCTTGCTTCGCTGTTGTTGACCTGCACGTTTTGCGCCCACGCCGGTACGACGGTCGATGTGTCGAAGATTTACGGCAAGATCCAGTTCGTGGACAGCTATCCCGACTACAAGGTGAAGGTGGTGAATCAATACCCCGACCTTAAGGTGAAGAAGGTGGTTTCCTGGCCGGACTCTGTCGGCAAATGGCAAACCGTCGACAGCTACCCCGACTACAAGATCCAGATTGTCGATTCCTATCCGGACTTCACTATTGAATATGTCGAGAGCTGGCCTGGGGTCAATTGATCGCGGCAAGCCGTTGCAGGTGGCCTGCGACGGCTTGTCGGGCGGGCTGCAGATCAGCCAGGGCAGGGCGCTTCACGGTCGAGCAATTTTGCGGTGAGGAGTACGCCCAGTTCGCTCAGTTGGTGGATCGCCAGGGCGATGTCGCGGTGTTTGCCGTTCAGGTCTTCGGACAGGTCGAGCAGCAGGGTGCTGACTGAGGTGAAGGTTTCGTAGCTGTTGGTGATGAGGGTTTCGGTGCTGGCGTTGGGGGTGACGGTGAAGAGGGTGCTTGAATCAGTAAGCATGTTAAGTTCCTTGCTGGGCTACCACCTCGTCGCTACTAAACGAAAAGGCGGCGGCTGTACGCAGGTTAGTAGACCGGTGGAACCTAACAAAACCGGCGCGTCCGGAGACGCCCTGCGCACAGCCACCATTGAGCACAGACGGGAACGTCTGCTGGGTTGAGCTTGTGCACTTGTCAGGTTAAAACAGTGGGCTACTAAACCCGATAACCGAGAGATTCAGCGACCGAGCCACCTTAGAGACGGCCATCCCAGCGCACAAGCCGGCGGATTCTGACGCACGTGTAGGCAACGGAGCAAGGCATCGTGAGGGATTCGGATTTTGCCTTCAGGAGCGTTAACCGTGACGTTGAGCACTGACGTATTTATCAAACAGGCCATGGCCAACCCGATCAACGCTGAAATCACCGCGCGCCTGCCGGCGCTTGGGGTGGATCAGTGCCTGCTGACGGCGGGGTGTCTGTTTCAGGCGGTGTGGAATCATCAGGCGAATCTGCCGGCGGATCATGGGGTGAAGGACTACGACGTTTTCTACTTTGATACCGACCTGTCCTACGAGGCTGAGGATGTGGTGATCCAGAAGGCGAACGCGCTGTTCGCGGACCTAGGGGTGAATGTCGAGGTGCGCAATCAGGCGCGGGTTCATCTCTGGTATGGCCAGCGGTTCGGCCGGCCCTATTCGCAACTGCACTCGGCGCGTCAGGGGGTTGATCGGTATCTGGTGGCGGGCACATGCGTGGCGCTGGAGGTGGCGACGGGCGAAGTGTATGCGCCGTATGGGTTGGCGGATGTGGAGCAGGGGATTTTGCGGATCAACCCGCTGCATCCGGAGCAGGCGTTGTTTGAGGCCAAGGCGCGGAGTTACCAGGCGCGGTGGCCCTGGCTGAAGATTGTTTGATGCGGATCTCTATTATGTTGTGGCGAGCGGGCTTGCCCTAACGCCGTTCAGTCAAGCGCAGATTCCCTGTGGCGAGCAGGCTTGTCCTGCGTTGGGCTGCGCAGCAGCCCCACAACCAGGCGCTGAGCCGTATCAGATACACCGCGTTTTGCTGGATTGGGGGCGCTTCGCACCCCAACGCGGGGCAAGCCCGCTCGCCACAACAATCCCGCTCGCCACAGAGGCTCCGGTTTGCTGCGCGACAGCGCGAGCGTTTCAGTTGTCGCTTCTGGATGGTTGTAGACAGCTCGCTACTTAGCCCAATACTCTGGCTAGCCTGAATTCAAATCACTCGGAAAATCATGATGCTGGCCATTGCCATTGACCGAGACAGCTTCCATGCAGGAGACGATTTGAGCAGCCATGCCAGCTCAATCAAGCTAGATCCGGCGCGCAACACTGCGCGCACTGTTCGAAGTCATACAAAACATGCACTACTTGCCCTGCATCAACGGGGATAACGCAACTTGGATTGTCTGCGCGTCAGGCAAACAAATTGGTGTTCTCGCTCAGCAATGGGCGGCCCCCAAACGGGTCATACCCTTTGAGCGACTGGTAAAACAGGTTTTTGGAGAACACGAACTTCGCCTTTCATTTAAATACTTGGGCCAAACGGATCCTTACGTTGTGTTCTCACGCATTGAAGCAGGAGAGGTATCGCCTTCTCGATATTAGGATAGTTTTCTGGAGATCCAGTTGGATGTTCGCCTAGGGTCGAAAGCAACCAATCGTAATAGCCTGCCATCGGCAAAAAGCAATTGCCCAAATATCTCTACAATGGAAACTGAAATGTTCCCCGACAAGGCCTGCCCTGTGGTGCTTACGTCTTCGCCGCCGATCAGGATTCTCCTGTTTCGACACCCCCTCGCCGGTACGCAGTTGGTGAAGGGCACTATCGAAAAAGGAGAAACTCCCGGCCAAGCTGCATTGCGTGAACTGACAGAGGAGTCTGGTATCAGTGACGCGGTGATCGAGAGTGACCTGGGATGCTGGAAGGCTGACCATCGAGATCAGGTTTGGTCGTTTCACCTTTGCCGCGCAGAGCGAGATCTGCCGGAGCGCTGGGGTTATAAGACGCTGGATGATCATGGCCACCTGTTCGAGTTTTTTTGGGCTGCGCTCGAAGATCTTCCCTACGCCGACTGCCACCCAGTGTTTCAGAGAGCACTGAAGTTTTTGTGCGAAAGGCTGAAAGCATCCGGTCAGTGGGTTGATGGGGAGACTGACGCTGAAGTTGATCGCTTGCTGTAGGTCGAAGTTAGTAAGCGCGTGATGGGCAGCTTTCGGCCAGGAATGACCATTCCGTTTTGCATCAAATAATACCCTTCAACGGACTGCAGCCAAGGCTATCTTATGGGCATATCGCCTCGCTTCATCATTCGTGAACCGGAGCCCTGAGTCGCCGCAAATGAGAATTACGCCAAACTCGATGGCCTGGCGTGGCGATTTATATGTTGGTTTAACAGCAGACCTATGCCGCTTAAGACGATGAAACTCAGTGCCAGGGTAATTTGCAGGTTGTTGGTGCTGAGGTTGATCAGGGCACTGATCAATCCGCCTGAGATAAAAATCAGAGTATTGCCTGCCGAGGCTGAGGCACCGGCATTATCCGGGAATAGCTCCATAGCTTTGGACGTGGCTGCTGGCCGCGTTATGGTAGTGCCAGCGGTACAGATAATCATTGGGACCAGCATGGTGAAGACGGACAGGCCAAATTGGTCCAGTAATATAAGCATCACCAACCCTGCAACGAAAATCAGTGACAGTCCTATAACAATTTGTGTACCCGCCTCCATATGCTTATTCATTACGCCCGCAAGGATACCGCCAGTCACGTAGGCTGCTCCGTACACTAGCAGGGTCTGAGAAAACTCATAGCTGCTTAGTTGCAACTGCTCCATGAATATTAGGGGCGATATGACGATGAATGAGAAGTGGCAAGCAAAAACAATTGCAGCGATTAGCCAATAGGCCACGAAATTGAAGTCACTGCAGATTCGCCGGTAGGTTCGCAAGATACCAATACGCGGCCCTGTGTTATTGATAGGCAGGTTTTCCAGCGATACCAAAGCCTTGATGAATACCAAAGCGGCAATCACTGCGAAGACATAGAAACTACCTTGCCAATCCATCAGCTCCTGCAACACGCTTCCGGCCAGGGGGGAGACCGAAATGAAGATTCCACTGGCCGTTACCATCAGAATTCGTAAACGATCCCGCTCTTTACCGATAAATAGGTCCTGAACCAATGCCTGAGACAGTACGAAACAGCCACAGCCTACTGCCTGGATCACACGGAATAGCAAAAAATACTCATAGTTCGTGGCCCAGACGCAACCCAAGGCGCCTGCTATGGATACTGCCATGCCAGCCAGTAACAACGTTTTTCGGCCGAGCATGTCCGACAAAGGGCCAATCAGTAACTGAGATAAAGAGATACCGATGGCAAAGAAGCTGATCGACAAGGCGATCTCGGACGTTGTGGTGCTGAAGTGCTGCGATAGCGAAGGAAACGAAGGCAGAAGTACGTCCACCGGAAACACGCCCAGCATGACCATCGCCATAAGTAGTACCGTGGCACCGACTTTCCTGGTCTTGACAACGGAGTGTTCCTTTATTTCAAGCATCAATGAGCCCTGATTGGCTGAATAATTTCCGGTGAGTTTGCAACTCAAAGAAACCGGCGCGCGTCATCGCCTGAATCGTTCCCATGGCAATAGAGCGTGCTCGCTGTGTACGTATATCCAGCATCTGTAAAAATGCGCAACCGGTTCCGAGAGCTTAAAGGAGAAAAGGGCGTGATAACCCTCGTCAGTGTAAGGCTGTAAGTTTCATCGTTTGTGGCAGATCAAGTTCCCGC
The DNA here is from genome assembly GCF_001439785.1 of Pseudomonas poae. Lineage (GTDB taxonomy): Bacteria > Pseudomonadota > Gammaproteobacteria > Pseudomonadales > Pseudomonadaceae > Aquipseudomonas > Aquipseudomonas poae. The sequence goes on from NZ_JYLI01000022.1 coordinate 11,128, forward strand.
CCTTCATGAATGAGAGTCTCGACCGACCGGTTAACAATGAGTGAGTGTCACTTTTCTAAGTGACGTTGAAAGGCTAGCCAAAAATAAAAATAACTAAAATTAAAAAATCAAGCTCAAATGATACATTAAATTTCTGACCTGTAAGAGATTGCCTACTTTCTATGTTTTGGCTTACCCGATAAGCCCATCCAGTCTGCGCAGCCATGATTACTATCAGCAGCATGAAAAAGTCTAAGCACCCCATAAGCCCAGCGTAGCCAAAGGTGGGCGGAGCGTTTATTCGCTGTAGCAATGTGATTATCCAGATAAAACCGCAACTCGATTTTTGTCAGCTACGACTGACAGAAAACGGCCAAACACTGCCGATCAGTGAAGGTGGAAAATTCGCAAAATTAGTTCTGAGGCTTTCTCTCCTTCCGCTTCGTAAAGTTTACGCAACCGTTCGCTGCGAACCGCAGGCGCTTCAGGCCAGTAGCGCTCGGTCGACTGATTGGACCGGGACGGTTACGCTGGGGCTTTGCATGCAAGGAAAAGGGTATGGCAGAGGTCTATAGAAGCTGTCGCCACCCCCAAAAATCAGCTTGCATAGCCAGAAGGAGCTCGGATGCAAAGGGTGATGATTGTTGGTCAACCTGGGTCTGGAAAAAGCACTTTGGCGCGTAAGCTTGGCCAGCGTACGGGGTTGCCGGTTGTTCATATCGACACTATCCACTGGCAGCCAGGGTGGATCGAGCGAAGTCGGGACGAGAAGACGCGGCTTTGTCTCGACGTCGAGGCCCGTGATTGCTGGATATTCGAAGGTGGCCATTCAGCCACTTGGGACAACCGGATGGCCCGTGCAGATCTTTTAATATGGATTGATCGTTCGGCGCCGCTTCGATTCTTGCGCGTACTGCTCAGAACTCTGTTCCAACATGGTAAGTCTCGGCCTGACTTGCCGGAGAACTGCCCCGAACTGCTGGCGAACCTGCCGGAGTTTTTCAGATTCATGTGGCGGACGAACAAATCAGCGCGAGCAAAGATGCAACAACTCGTGGCAACTGCGCCATCAGCTTGCCGCGTGGTTCATCTGCGTTCTAATCGAGACACCGAAAATTTTCTCGCGGGCATGGGGCGTTCGACAGGCCCAGCCCTGCGATATTGATCGATGGTTGAACTGCTTCACCAAGGAAACTGTGGGTTGCGATTGGCGGCACCTGGCCGAATGTTGCCGATCACGAATGGCAGTTACGGCTGACGCGAGCCATCCTGCAATTGACGATAGTAGGCTCAAGCAAATATCTTCTCTATGGTGATTTTTTTTCGCGCTTCATTCCCGCACGACGTGTAGGAATGATCCTTGTCTTGGCGATGAACTTTTAACCCCGTCTTGCCCGTCCAACCTGGGAACCCTTCCAGATCAAGGATCGTCCATGACCTTTTTTATCTTCCTGCTCGCCTGCGCCGCTGCGGCCAGTACCGGTGTGATTTTCAAGCCGGGTGCCTGGTACGAGTCCCTTGTCAAACCCAGCTTTACCCCTCCCAATTGGCTGTTTCCGGTCGCGTGGACGATCATCTATCTGTTGCTCGTCTGGGCCGGTTATCGCCTCAGCCTGATACCGGGCAGTGAGTTGGTGTTGGCGCTGTGGGCGGCGCAGATTGCGTTGAACACACTGTGGACGCCGGTGTTCTTCGGCGCCCATCGGCTGTTTGCCGGGATGGTGATTATCGTGTTGCTGTGGCTCACCGTGGCGGCGATGGTGGTGTTCGCGGTGCGCCTGGACCTGATCACCGGCTTGATGCTGTTCCCTTACCTGGCGTGGCTGTGTGTGGCGGCGGCGTTGAATTTTTCGATTTTGCGGAATAACCGTTGATGGCTCATAAACACTGGCCCGCCTCCGAGGCCGAACTCGTCCAGATGCGCCGTTTCAACCAAAAGCTCGCGTGGATGCCGCGCTTCAAGATCCGCAACCGCGTCACCCCGCGTCTGATCCAGGCGCTGTTGCGCGTCAGTCAGAAGATCAAGCGCGCAACGCCGGCTGAGAGCAGGGTGGTGAATGGCGTGCCGGTGCGCATTTTGCGGCCAGCCGGCACGCCCAGGGGGGTGGTGCTGGATATCCACGGCGGCGGCTGGGTGATCGGCAATGCGCAGATGGACGACGCGCTGAATCTGGGCATGGTGCGGGCGTGCGAGGTGACGGTGGTGTCGGTGGATTATCGGCTGGCGGTCGACACGCCGGTTGAGGGGCTGATGGACGACTGCCTCGCCGCAGCGCGATGGTTGCTGACGGCCGATGAGTTTGCAGGCTTGCCGATATTCGTCGTGGGGGAGTCTGCCGGTGGGCATCTGGCGGCTGCGACCTTGCTGACGCTCAAGCAATGGCCGGATCTGCTCAAGCGCGTGAGCGGGGCGGTGTTGTATTACGGGGTTTACGATTTGACCGGCACGCCGAGCGTGCGCACCGCCGGACCGGACACCTTGCTGCTGGACGGCCCCGGGATGGTAGACGCGCTGCGCCTGCTGACGCCGGGGTTGAATGATGAAGAGCGTCGGCAGGCGCCATTGTCACCGCTGTATGGTGACTTTGACGGGATGCCACCGGTGTTGATGTTCGTCGGGGAACTGGATCCGCTGAAGGATGACACGCTGCAGATGGCTGAACGTTGGCCGGGGGCCGAGACCCATCTTCTGCCGGAATCTGCCCATGGGTTTATCCATTTTCCGGTGGCGATGGCGGAAGGGGTGCTGGTTTACAGTCGGCGGTGGATTACCACTTGCATCTGCGGCGAACGGTAATGCGCCTTTCCCAAGGATCACACCTGCCTCATGTGGCGAGCGGGCTTGCCCCGCGTTGGGGTGCGAAGCGCCCCCAATCCATCAAAACGCGGTGTACCTGATACGGCCCAGCGCTTGGTTGTGGGGCTGCTGCGCAGCCCAACGCAGGACAAGCCTGCTCGCCACAGGGAATCTGCGCTTAACTGAACGGCATTAGGGCAAGCCCGCTCACCACAACAGCGCAATTCAGGTTAATCAGCGACTCATCAGGAGACCCTTACCATGCGCGAATACACCGTCACCTACCTCTTCAACACCCAACCCCGCACCCAAACCTTCGAACTCAACCAACCCGAACTACCCGACCACGACGCCGCCCTGCACCTGCTGGCGCTGCACCTGGGCGACGCGGAAAACGGCCTGATCATGCCGCCCGCCGATGCCGCGCCTGAACAGATCCTCGCGCAAGCCGCCATTGTCGGCATCACCCGGATCCAGGTGGCATGAGCCCGCGCATCCACGCCGACACGTGATGTCTGGCTGTGCCAGGGCTTTGATCCCGTGTGGCAAACCACGCACCGGCAGGGGCCAATAAATGCTTGACCCACCCATGGGAGGATTTCTGTCGGCGGCGGTCAGACTGACTAATACGCGCCCTTAATCTGCTGGTGGTCCAATCCCGTGATTACGCATTCCTTTTTATCGGGCGGCGGCGAGCTCGCCTCCCTGATCCAGTCCAGGGATTGGTCGGCGACGCCGCTGGGTCCGATCGAGCACTGGCCGCAGAGCCTGCGCACCACCGTCAGCCTGTGCCTGGCGTCGAACTTCCCGATCAATATCATCTGGGGGCCGGAGAACACGCAGATCTACAACGACGGCTACAAGGTGTTGTGTGGAGAGTCGCACCCGCGCGCGCTGGGCGAGAGTTACCACGTGACCTGGGCCAGCGCCTGGCCCGCCATCGGCGAGCCGTTCACGCGGGCGCTGGCGGGTGAGACCAGTTTTCTCGAAAACCAGCGCATGTTCCTCACGCGCAACGGTTATCTGGAAGAAACCTTCTTCACCTTTTCCACCTCGCCCATCCGCGATGAAACCGGCGGCATCGGCGGGCTGTTTCACCCGGTGACCGAAACCACCGTGACCATCCTGGCGGAGCGCCGCACCCGCGCGCTGCGCGACCTCACGGGACGGCTGGCGGTTGCCGAGGACTTGCCCCGGCTGATCGCGCTGGCGGTCGAGACGCTGGCGACGTTCAACTTCGATATTCCCTTCCTGCTGTTTTACGTGCGCGAAGCCGACGGCTACCGCCTGGTGCAGCACGACGGCATCGCCCCGGATACCGCCGCATCGCCGGCCTGGATCGGCCTGGATGACACCGCGCCATGGCCGTTGGGCGCGGCGTGCGCGCAAAAGCGCCCGCTGCAGGTGGGCGGCATTGAGGCGCTGTTTGCCGGCATTGACTGCGGGCCTTACCCGGAATCACCGCGCACGGCTTTCGTGCTGCCGCTGGTGGTGCCGGACGATACGCAGACGCCGTTGATGCTGGTGGCCGGTGCCTCGCCGCGCTTGCCGATGGATGATATTTACCGCGGCTTTTTCGAGCTGTTGGGCGCCGCCCTCTCGGCGGCGTTGGCCACCGTGCGGGCGCGGGCCTACGAGCGCCAGCGCGCCGAAGCCCTGGCCGCCATCGACCAGGCCAAGACCACTTTTTTCACCAATATCAGCCATGAATTTCGCACGCCCCTGACCCTGCTGCTCGGGCCGCTGGAGCAGTCGCTGGCCCTGGGCGATGCGCTGCCGGCCGATGAGCGTGAGCGGGTGACCCTGGCCTATCGCAACGCCCAGCGCCTGCTCAAGCTGGTCAATTCGCTGCTGGAGTTTTCGCGCATCGAGGCCGGTCGCGCCCAGGCATCGTACGAGCCGGTGGACCTGCCGGAACTGACCGCCGACCTGGCCTCCAATTTTCGCTCGGCCTGCGAGCTTGCCGGCCTGGCGCTGATCATCGACACCACGCCGCTGCCCGAGATGGCCTACGTCGACCGTGACATGTGGGAAAAGGTGGTGCTGAACCTGATCTCCAACGCCTTCAAGTTCACTCTGGCCGGGCAGATTCGGGTCAGCGTCGAACCCGGCGCCGATGGCGCGAGCGTGCAGGTCAGCGTCAGTGACACCGGCACCGGCATTGCGGCCGATGAACTGCCGCGCCTGTTCGAACGCTTCCACCAGATCGACAACCCCGCCGGCCGCTCGTTCGAGGGCTCTGGCATCGGCCTGGCGCTGGTGGATGAACTGGTGCGCCTGCAGGGCGGCACGCTGGCGGTGAACAGTGAACTCGGAGTGGGCAGCACTTTCACCGTGACCCTGCCGCTGGGCAGCCGCCATGTGCCCAAACCGCTGCACAGCTCGGCGCTGCTGCACGGCTCCACCACCAACGTCAGCGCCTTTGTGGAAGAAGCGCTGGGCTGGTTGCCGGACACGCAGACGCCGCAGGTGCAGGATGAGCCTGCCGCCGAACCGTTCGAAGAGTGCGTGTTGCTGGCCGATGACAATGCCGACATGCGCGCCTATGTTGCCCGCCTGCTGCAGGCCGAAGGCCTGCGCGTGGAGACGGCAACCGATGGGCAGGCGGCGCTGGAAGCCGCACGCCAGTGCTTGCCGCAGTTGATTCTGACCGACGTGATGATGCCGGTGCTCGATGGCTTTGGCCTGTTGCATGCGGTGCGCGAAGATGCGCGCCTGCAGGCCACTCCGGTGATTCTGCTGTCGGCCCGCGCGGGCGAAGAGGCCCGCGCCGAAGGCCTGGCGGCCGGCGCCGATGACTACCTGATCAAACCGTTTTCAGCGCGCGACCTGGTCACACGGGTCACCTCGCAGCTGGCCCGCGCGCGCAACCGGCGCGAGGCCATGTTGCGCGAAAGTGAAGCGCGGCTGCGCCTGGCCATCGACGCCGGGCAGATCGGTGAATGGGAACTGGACATCGGGGCCGACAGCTCGGTGCGGGCCGCCCGGCATGACCAGATCTTCGGCCACAGCAAGCCGGTTGAGCACTGGGGCATCGAAACCTTCATGTCCCATGTGTTGCCCGAGGACCGGCCCGAGGTGGAGGCGTCATTCAAGCGGGCGGCCGAGCAGGGCACCGGCTGGGATTTCCAGTGCCGTATCTGCCGCGCCGAGGACCAGCAGGTGCGCTGGATCCTGGCGCGCAGCACACCGCAACTCGACGCCCAGGGCCGTACCCAGAAACTGTTCGGCCTGGTGCAGGACATCACCGATCAGAAACACGTCGAGCTGGGCATGCAGGCGCTCAACGAAACCCTGGAGCAGCGCATCACCGAGGCCATGGAAGAACGCAGCAAGGCCGAAGAGCAACTGCGCCAGGCGCAGAAACTCGAGGCCCTGGGCCAACTCACTGGCGGCGTGGCGCACGACTTCAATAACCTGTTGACGGTGATTCGCTCGTCCCTCGACCTGCTCGAACGTCCGGAGTTGCCCGAGGTGCGGCGCAGCCGTTACCTGACGGCCATCTCCGACACGGTCAATCGCGCGGCGCGTCTCACCGGGCAACTGCTCGCCTTCGCACGTCGCCAGGCGTTGAAGCCGCAGGCATTCGACGTCAGCCAGAGCGTGACCTCGCTGGTGGAAATGATGGAGTCGCTGTGCGGCGCCCATATCCAGATCAGCACCGACCTGGCGCCTCAGGACTGTTTCGTATACGCCGACTCCAGCCAGTTCGACTCGGCGCTGGTGAATGTGGCGGTCAATGCGCGGGATGCGATGAAGGGCGTGGGCCGTTTGAGCATCGCGGTGGCAGCGGTCGATACGATCCCTGGGCTGCGCGGCCAGCCGCAGTTGCAGGGCGACTTTGTCGCAATCGCCATGCGCGACACCGGCAGCGGCATTCGGCCGGAGCATCTGGAGCGGATTTTCGAGCCGTTCTTTACCACCAAGAATGTGGGGCAGGGCACCGGGCTTGGTCTCAGTCAGGTGTTTGGCTTTGCCAAGCAGTCCGGCGGCGAAGTGCGAGTGAGCACCGAGCTGGGCCAGGGCTCGACGTTTACCCTGTACCTGCCCCGGGTCACCGCACGACCTCTGGAACCCGATGTGCAACTGGAGCCGGCATTCTTCACCGGGGGCCAGGGCAGCCGGGTGCTGGTGGTGGAAGACAATATCGAGGTCGGCACCTTTGCCACCCAGGCCTTGGAGGAACTGGGCTTCCAGGCGACCTGGGCGGTGAATGCCGAGCAGGCGCTCAAGTGTCTGTCCGACGCCGCCGATGAGTTCGACGTGGTGTTTTCCGACGTGATGATGCCCGGCATGAACGGGCTGGAACTGGCCAAGGAGGTCCAGCAGCTGTGGCCGGCGTTGCCGGTAGTGCTCACCAGTGGCTACAGCCACGTGCTGGCGCAGCAAGGCACCCACGGCTTCGACTTGCTGCACAAGCCGTATTCCATTCACCAGTTGCTGCAGATTCTGCGCAAGGCCTGTGTGAAAACGGGCTCAGCTTGAGCGCAGGCGCAGGATCTGCGCGCCGTCGAACGGGTCGGTCAGGTAATGGCCCTGCACGCCGAAGGTGTCCTGCAACCGCTGTGGCGTGAGCACTTCCAGCGGTTTGCCCAGCGCCACCAGCCGTCCGTGATCCAGTACGGCCAGGCGGTCGCAGGTCAGCGCCTGGTTGAGGTCGTGCAGGGCAATCAGGGTGGTCACCGGTAGCGCTTGCACGCCTTTGAGGATCGTCAGCTGGTGCTGGATGTCCAGGTGATTGGTCGGCTCATCCAGCAGCAGAATCTGCGGCCGTTGCGCCAGCGCACGGGCGATGTGCACGCGCTGGCGCTCGCCGCCGGAGAGGCTGCGCCAGGCCCGTTGGCGCAGGTGCGTGGCATCCACATCGTGCAGGGCCTGGTGCACGATGGCCTCGTCCTCGCGGGACCAGGGGCTCAGCGCCGACAGCCATGGCGTGCGGCCCAGGGCCACGGCGTCGAACACGCCGATGGCGTCGTCGGTGTCGGCCTGTTGTTCCACTACCGCCAGTTGCTGCGCAATGACGCGGCGCGACAAGCTGCGCAAACGCTTGCCGCCCAGGTGCACCTCGCCGCTGGCGGGCGCGCGCAGCCCGGCCAGCAGCTTGAGCAGGGTGGACTTGCCGGAGCCATTCGGTCCGACGATGCCCAGGGTTTCCCCCGCCTGCACCTGCAGGTCAATACCGTGCAGCAACTGCGCATCGCGCACCTTGAAGCCCAGGCCGCTGCAGCTCAATACGCTCATCGTGCGTTCCTGCGGCCGATCAGGATCAACGCAAATACCGGCGCGCCGACCAGTGCGGTGACCACTCCTACCGGAATCACCTGGCCCTTGATCAGGCTGCGCGAGAGCACGTCGGCGGCAATCAGAAACAGCGCGCCGCCCAGAGCGCTGGCTGGCAGCAGCCGCGAATGCGCGGTGCCGAGCAGCAGGCGTACGGCGTGGGGAATCACCAGGCCCACGAAGCCGATGGCGCCGACAATCGACACCATTACCGCCGTCACCAGGGCGGCGCAGCCCACCAGCACGCATTGCACGCGGCGCACCGGAATGCCGAGAGAAGCCGCCGAGTCGCTGCCGAAAGTAAACGCATCCAGCGCGCGACGGTGCCACAGGCACACCATCAGGCCGGCGACCGCCACCGGCACGGCCAGCCACACCGACGGCCAGCGCACGCCACTGAGGTTGCCGAGCAGCCAGAACATGATGCCGCGCGCCTGCTCGGAGCTGGCCGATTTGGTGATCAGGAACGCAGTGAGTGCGTTGAACAACTGGGAGCCGGCGATGCCTGCGAGGATGATCTGCCCGGTGCCGCGTGCCGAGCCACTGGCCCGCGCGAGCAAGGTCACCAGCGCGAACGCGGCCATGGCGCCGACGAATGCTCCCGCCGACAACGAGATCAGCCCGCCGCCCACGCCGATCAAGGCGACCAGCACCGCGCCGGTGGAAGCGCCGGCGCTGATGCCCAGCAGGTACGGGTCGGCCAACGGGTTGCGCAGCAACGACTGCAGGATCACCCCGCAAGTCGCCAGCCCGGCCCCGCAGGCGGCGGCCACCAGCGCGCGGGTGAGGCGGTAGTTCCACACCACGCCCTCGTCGATGGGGTCGAGCACGTAGCCGGCCGCCCACAGTTTATTGGCCAGCACCTTGAGCACCACCTGCGGCGCGATGGCGGTTTCGCCGATGGCTATCCCGGCGAGCAGGGCGATCAGCAGCAACGTGAGGGCGATCAGGGTCCGCATCATTGAGGCAGGTCGTAGCCGTCGATGGCGCCGGCCAGTTGTTCAAGGCCGTCAAACATGCGGATGCTGGCCTGCAGCGCCAGCGCGTCGAGGATGATGATGCGGTTGTTTTTCACGGCGTCCATGTTGCGGGTCACCGGATCGCTGCGCAGGAAGGCGAGTTTCTGTTGATGATCGTCGGCGGGGTAGCGGCGCCGGTCCATGCGCGCGATCACCAGGAAGGTCGGGTTGGCCTTGGCGATGGTTTCCCAGCCGACGGCGGGCCACTCCTCATCGGACTGCACCACGTTGGTCAGGCCCAGGGTGTGCAGCATGAATTCGGGGATGCCCTTGTGGCCGGCCACATAGGGGTCGCTGGCCATTTCGGCACTGGAGAACCACACCAGCGCGCTGGCCTGCTTCAAGCCTTTGTCTTGCGCGGTGGCGACGGATTTGGCCAGGCGTGCCTTGAGTTCGTCGTTGAGCTGTTGGCCGCGCGCCTGCACGTCGAAGATCTCGGCCAGTTGGCTGATGCTTTTATAGACAGTGTCGATGCGAAACGGCTCGAGCCGCGTGCCGTCGGCGCCCACCCGGTTGTCCTTGCCTTCGCAGTCCGACGGCAGCAGGTAGGTGGGGATGTTCAGTTCGTCAAACTGCTCGCGGGTGCCCACCACGCCTTGTGCGCCGACCACCCATTCCAGCTCGGCGGCCACCAGCTGCGGGCGCTTGGCGATGACGGACTCAAAGCTCGGCTCGTTGTTGGCCAGGCGCTCGATGCCATCGTTAAGGGTTTTGTACTGCGCCAGCACGTTGTTGAACCACAGCGAGGTGCCGACCACGTTGTCACCGACGCCCAGGGCATACAGCATCTCGGTGGCAGCCTGGCCGATGGTCACGCTGCGTGCGGGGGCCTGGGCGAAGCTGATGTGGCTGCCGCAGTTTTCCAGGGTCAGCGGGTAATGAGTCGGCGCGGCGTGGACGTGCGCGGACAGCCCGAGGCCGATCATCAAGGCGGTAACGCGTGGCAGCATGGGGCATCTCCGTTTGAACCGTTGGCGAAACCCCAATGAGTCCCGTCCGGGAAACGGCGCGGTATGGTAGTGCATGGCGGGGTGGGCGGGAAGATGGGGAGGGCTGCTCTCAACAGCAGACGATTCCATTGTGGCGAGCGGGCTTGTCCTGTGGCGAGCGGGCTTGTCCCGCGTTGGGCTGCGCAGCAGCCCCTGTAATTAAGAATGCGGTGTGTCAGAAACTCTGCGGATTCAGGTTTTAGGGCTGCTGCGCAGCCCAACGCAGGGCAAGCCTGCTCGCCACAGGGCAGGCGCGCTATCGGCGATGAATCACAAACGAATATCTTCCGGGCCGCGTATCAGCGCTTCAATGCGCGTGCCCGTGGCGCGCTCTTCGTTGCTGAATCCGTCGTAATCGGCCAGGTTGCCGAAGCGAACGCCGGTCAGGCGTTCTATCTGCAGCACGCTGCGCTGGTAGGTGCGCAACTGGCCGAACACCAGGTCGAGCTGGCCCAGTTCCCGGCTCTGGTCGATCATGTATGCGCTGGCAGAAGGTTTGCCATCGTCGCTGAGGTAGGCGACGACTTTCCAAAAGGCCTTGGGAATTTTGATCCCCCGGTAAAGGCGGTCGTCTTCGCCGAACACCGGGCCGGTAAATACAGTGGCCCGGGCTTTCCAGCGCTGGGTGTTGTCGAGGATATAGTCTTCCAGCTCCAGCCAGGTCTTCTGGTTGAAGCCGCTCATCTGCGGCGAGCAGTTGGTGAAATGGAAGGTGTCGACGTTGGCCGTGGCGGCCTCGGCGCCCCAGTTGGGGTCCTGGCGTCGCACCAGGTGGCCGCGATCCAGGCCATTGCCGGCGTAAAGTTCTTCGCCGGCCTGGGCCTCGACGGGCAGGCGACCGTCGTAGGCCCAGGCGTCGTTGCTGCGCACGATGTCCACGTGTTGCGCGCCGTCGATATTCACGCCGACGTAGAAAGCCAGGCGCCTTGAGCGCGACATCGTGATGGAAAAATGCGTGTAGTCCAGGCGCTTTGGCTGCACATCCTCTGCCAGGGCCGGGTCAACCGTGGGCCAGGGGACTTCGAAGTTACCCAGAAAATCTTCGGCATAGCCGGTGCGGTTTTTCAGATCCTTGGCGGCAGTGACGCGCGGGGTTGCCGCTCGCGCCTGCAGCAGGGCAGGGCTGGCCGTGATCAGCGGGCGCAGATCGCCAAGGCGGGGGCGGTGTGACAGGTCGATTTTGCGGGTGCGGGGTGGCATGGGCTGCTCCTTGCGGGCCTGGAATAAACACTACTGCAACACAGGTTCATGACAATTTAGGCCAAGTGTCGTCGGCATGACTATGCTGAAACGGTTATCTGGAGTTCATCACACGTCAAAAGGGACCCGCTTATGTGTATTCGCCATCCCCGCAATCCGATCTTCTGCCTGATCCCGCCGTACATGCTCGATCAGATCGCCCGTCACGGTGATAAGACCCAACGTGAAATCGCACTGCGCACGCGCGCCAAGGACAGTACGTTCCGCTCACTGCGCATGCTGGCCGTGCCCGCCAAGGGTACTGCGCACATGGCCCTGGCCATGGCCGCAGAAAAACGCCGCTCCATCTACAGCGCCGACGGCACCGACACACTGCCGGGCAAGCTGATCCGCAGTGAAGGACAGCCCGCCAGCGGCGATGCAGCGGTGGACGAGGCCTACGACGGCCTGGGCGCGACCTTCGATTTTTTCGACGAGGTATTCGACCGCAACTCCATCGACGACGCCGGCATGGCCCTGGATGCCACCGTTCACTTTGGCCAGGCCTATAACAATGCGTTCTGGAACTCGACCCAGATGGTGTTCGGCGATGGCGACCAGCAGCTATTCAACCGCTTCACCATTGCGCTCGACGTAATCGGCCATGAGTTGGCTCACGGTGTCACCGAGGACGAAGCCAAACTGATGTACTTCAACCAGTCCGGGGCGTTGAACGAGTCGCTGTCGGACGTGTTCGGCTCGCTGATCAAGCAGTACGCGTTGAAGCAGAAGGCCGAGGATGCCGACTGGTTGATCGGCCAGGGGCTATTCACCAAAAAGATCAAGGGCACGGCGCTGCGCTCGATGAAAGCGCCGGGCACCGCGTTTGATGATCCCCTGTTGGGCAAGGACCCGCAGCCCGGGCACATGGATGATTTTGTGCATACCTATGACGACAACGGCGGCGTGCACATCAATTCCGGTATTCCCAACCATGCGTTCTATCAGGTTGCGATGAAGATTGGCGGGTTCGCCTGGGAGCGTGCCGGCCGGATCTGGTACGACGCCTTGCGCGACGCACGGCTGCGGCCGAACTCGGGGTTTCTGCGTTTCGCGCGCATCACCTATGATGTGGCTGGTCGCCTGTACGGCGCCAACAAGGATGAGCAGAAGGCGGTCAAGGCAGGCTGGCAAGCGGTGGGTATCAACGTCTGACAAACCGCCTGGGCGGTGAGGAGCAGCCATGCGAATTTCGATCAAGGAAAACGGCGGCCCGGCATTTTTTCCGGGCCTGGCCAAACCGCGCAGCGTCGAGCTGGATGCGCTGCCCGAGCCGGATCAGCAGGAGCTGCGCCAACTGATCCAGGCGTCTGACTTCTTCAAGTTGCCACAAAGCCAGGCTCCTGAGTCCGGCAAGCCGGGCCAGGTGCATTACACCCTGACTGTCACCGAGGGCGAGCGCGAACACACGGTGTGCGTGCTCGCGCCGGTCAAGTCCCAGGCGTTGGATGGCCTGGTGCAGTGTGTGCGGCGCCATAGCCGGTCTTGAGGTGGCAGGCGGTTACTTGCGATCCAGCCACACGGTCTGTGCGTTGCAGAATTCGCGTACGCCAAAGTGCGACAGCTCGCGGCCGAAGCCGCTTTTCTTCACCCCGCCAAACGCCACGCGGGGGTCGGAAACGCTGAACGCGTTGACGAACACGCCACCGGTTTCCAGCTCGTCGGTGATCGCCCGTGCCTTGTCCGCATCGCGGGTGAAGATGCTCGCCGTGAGGCCGAACTCGCTATCGTTGGCCAGCGCCACGGCATGCTCGGCGTCGCGGGCGGTGATGATCGAGGCCACCGGGCCGAACAGTTCCTGTTTGAAGGAGGTCATCTGGTCGGTGACGTCCGCCAGTACCGTCGGCGCGTAGTAGTTGCCGGCGCCGTCGATTTTGTGGCCGCCCAGCAGCAAGGTGGCACCTTCCGCGAGCGTGGCCTGCACCTGGCCGTGCAGCTCGTCGCGCAGATCGAAGCGGGCCATCGGGCCGATGTAGGTGGCGGCAGAGGTCGGGTCGCCCATCACCAGGGCGCGGCTGGCGTCGAGGAATTTTTCGGTAAAGGCTTCGACCACGCCTTCTTCGATGATCAGGCGCTTGGCGGCGGCGCAGACCTGGCCGCTGTTCTGGAAGCGGCCGATGAGGGCGGCCTGCACGGCGGCGTCGAGGTCGGCGTCGTTGAGCACGATGAACGGGTCTGAGCCGCCCAGTTCCAGCACGCACTTTTTCAGCGCGGCACCGGCCTGGGAGCCGATGGCCATGCCGGCGCGGACGCTGCCGGTGAGGGTGACGGCGGCGATGCGCGGATCGGCGATGGCCTTGGACACGCCGTCCTGGGTCACGTTAATCACTTCGAACAGGCCTTTGGCGAAGCCGGCGGTGTGCAAGGCCTGCTGGATCAAATAGGCGCTGCCCATCACGTTCGGCGCGTGTTTGAGCACGTAGGTATTGCCGGCCAGCAGGCTCGGCACGGCGCCGCGCAGCACTTGCCACACCGGGAAGTTCCACGGCATCACCGCGAGGATCGGCCCCAGCGGGCGGTACTCGATACGGGCGCTGCCGTTGTCCACCAGGGTCGCTTCCGAATCGAGCATGGCCGGGCCATGGGCGGCGTACCACTCGGTCATCAACGCACATTTTTCGATTTCGGCGCGGGCCTGGGCGATGGGTTTGCCCATTTCCCGGGTGATCATCTGCGCCATGGTTTCGGCCTGCTCACGCAGGGCGCGGGCCAGGGCCAGCAGCAATTCGGCGCGCTCGCTGACAGGCTGGCGGCGCCAGCTGCGAAAGGCTGCGCTAGCGCGGTCAAGCGCGGCGTCCAGCTGCACCTGGGTTTCGTACGGGTAGCTGCCGATGGTTTCGCCATTGGCGGGATTGATCGACAGGGCGTGAGTGTGGGAGGAAATCGCGTTCATGGCACCGTCCGGCTGAATGAGTGAATGAGGCCAGCCTACGGGGCTGCATGTTTTCTGGAAAGTGAATAATATTGAGCGATACGTTCACAATTGGAGAATGCTGTGGATCTGGTGCAACTTGAAATCTTCAAGGCCGTGGCCGAGCAGGGCAGTATCAGCGCGGCCGCGCAGCTGATTCATCGCGTGCCGTCGAACCTGACCACACGCATCAAGCAGCTGGAGCAGGACCTGGGCGTCGAGTTGTTCATCCGCGAGAAAAGCCGTCTGCGCCTGTCGCCGGCCGGCTGGAATTTCCTTGGCTACGCGCGGCGCATCCTCGATCTGGTGCAGGAGGCCCGGGCGACGGTGGCGGGGGAGGAGCCCCAGGGGGCGTTTGCGCTGGGCTCGCTGGAAAGCACGGCGGCGGTGCGCATCCCCGCGTTGCTGGCGGCGTACAACCAGCGGCACGCCAAGGTCGAGCTGGACCTGAGTACCGGACCGTCGGGCACGATGATCGAAGGGGTGCTGTCCGGTCGGCTGGCGGCGGCGTTCGTCGACGGGCCGGTGCTGCACGCGACCCTTGAGGGCGTGGCGGTGTTCGAGGAAGAAATGGTGGTGATCGCGCCGCTGCACCACGCGCCGATCAGCCGGGGGCGGGATGTGAATGGCGAGAATATCTATACGTTTCGTTCGAACTGTTCCTACCGGCACCACTTTGAGCGCTGGTTCTCACACGATGGCGCAGTGCCGGGAAAGATTTTCGAGATGGAGTCGTACCACGGCATGCTGGCCTGCGTCAGCGCCGGTGCGGGCCTGGCGCTGATGCCGCGCAGCATGCTTGAAAGCATGCCGGGGTTTGCCGCCGTGAGCGTGTGGCCGCTGGCGGACGGGTTCCGCGTGCTCAACACCTGGCTGATCTGGCGGCGCGGCACCGTGTCCCAGAGCCTGAACAGCTTCGTGCGGTTACTGGAGGAACGCGCAACCTGAGCTATTTCAGGCATCCGATCCCTGTGGTTCAGGCAATCCGATTCCTGTGGCGAGCGGGCTTGCCCGCGTTGGGGTGCGAAGCGCCCCAAATCAAGCAAAACGCGGTGTGCCTGATACGGCTCAGCGCCTGGTTTAAGGGCTGCTGCGCAGCCCAACGCAGGACAAGCCTGCTCGCCACAGGGAATCTGCGCTTAACTGAACGGCATTGGGGCTAGCCTGCTCGCCACACAGGTTCCAGTTCGCCTGGGCTGGTGATCAGCCGCCAAATTGAAAGGTGCCCATGGCCAGTTTGGCCATGATCGCCGTCGCGCCCAATTGCACCAGCCATAACGCCAGGCCACCGAGGAACACGCCAAGCGCCACTTGCAGCACCAGGCTTTTCTGGCGCTTGGCATGCGGCGCGCGCGGGGTGAAGTCGTGCAGTTCGTCGCGGTCGGCGCGCAGGTCAAGATCCAGGTCGTCGTTTCTCATAGGGCTCTCACAGCAAAGGGGCAGTCGGGGTTCAGTCTAGGGGCTGCATACGAAAAAGGGGAAACCACCGGTTTCCCCTTTTTGATCACGACCGGCGGCTTACAGCACCTGAACGATCGCTTTTGTGACGGCGTCAAGGTTCGATTGGTTCAACGCCGCCACACAGATGCGCCCTGTGTCCAGTGCATAGACACCAAACTCGCTGCGCAGGCGCGTGACTTGCGCCACGCTCAGGCCGGAGTAGGAGAACATCCCGCGCTGACGGCCGACGAAGCTGAAGTCGTGGCCCGGTGCAGCCTTGGCCAGTTCGGCGACCATCTGCTCGCGCATGCCGCGGATGCGCAGGCGCATTTCGGCCAGTTCCGCTTCCCACTGGGCGCGCAGCTCAGGGTTGTTCAGCACGGCGGCGACGATGGCGGCGCCGTGGGTCGGCGGGTTGGAGTAGTTGGTGCGGATCACGCGCTTGACCTGGGACAGGATGCGCGCGCTTTCTTCCCGCGAGTCGCTGACGATCGACAGCGCGCCCACTCGTTCGCCGTACAGGGAGAACGACTTGGAGAACGAGCTGGACACAAAGAAGGTCAGGCCCGATTCGGCGAACAGGCGCACGGCGGCCGCGTCTTCGTGGATGCCGTCGCCGAAGCCCTGGTAGGCCATGTCGAGGAACGGCACGAGGTTTTTGGCCTTGACCACGTCCAGCACGTCCTGCCAGTCGGCGGGGCTGAGGTCGACGCCGGTGGGGTTGTGGCAGCAGGCGTGCAGCACCACGATGGACTGTGGCGGCAGGGCGTTGAGGTCTTCGAGCAGGCCAGCGCGATTGACGTCGTGGGTGGCGGCGTCGTAGTAGCGGTAGTTGTGCACCGGGAAACCGGCGGTTTCGAACAGTGCACGGTGGTTTTCCCAGCTCGGGTCGCTGATGGCGACAACGGCGTCGGGCAGCAGCTGCTTGAGGAAGTCTGCGCCGATTTTCAGTGCGCCAGTGCCGCCGACGGCCTGCACGGTCACTACACGGCCGGCGTTCAGCAGTGGCGACTCGTCACCGAACAACAGGGTTTGCACAGCCTTGTCGTAGGCTGCGATCCCGTCAATCGGCAAGTA
This sequence comes from Pseudomonas poae, assembly GCF_001439785.1. Classification (GTDB taxonomy): domain Bacteria; phylum Pseudomonadota; class Gammaproteobacteria; order Pseudomonadales; family Pseudomonadaceae; genus Aquipseudomonas; species Aquipseudomonas poae. Next base: position 27,859 of record NZ_JYLI01000022.1, read on the forward strand.
GCCGCGGGCGGCGTGTTGCGCCACGCGAATGGCTTCCGCTTCGGCAACGGCACGCAAGAGTGGAATCTTCCCCTCCTCGTTGCAGTAAACGCCCACGCCAAGGTTGACCTTGGTGGTTCGGGTGTCGGCGTTGAATGCTTCGTTGAGGCCCAGGATTGAATCGCGTGGTGCCATTTCGACAGCGGAGAACAGGCTCATTTTGCGGCAGCTCTATGGGGGAAGGGAGGGACGTGTCGCGCTCCAGCCGGAGGCACTAGAGCGGTGCACAAACGGGGAGCTAGTATAGAGGCCCGCACGGCCGAGGGCGACCGTTGAAACGGCTTTTTGGCCAAGTTTTTCGGTTGAGGCGCCGACCGTTAGTCTTATTGGCATTCAACAGGCAGGGGCTATACAAGGGCCAGGCAGAGGCTATGTAGGATAAGTGCCTTGAAACCCGTCGCCTTCGCCACCACTTCTACAGCTATCATGATTTTTCCTGCAGCCTGCGAAGTATATTCGCGGGTTGCTGAGCTATTCGTCCTTGGCGGCCACAGGCCCGGGGTGACTTGAAAGAGGTACGTTATGTCGGATTTCCAGCTCGTCACCCGCTTTGAACCGGCCGGCGACCAGCCCGAAGCCATTCGCCAGATGGTCGAAGGCATCGAGGCCGGCCTGGCGCACCAGACGCTGCTCGGGGTGACCGGTTCGGGCAAGACCTTCAGCATTGCCAACGTGATCGCGCAGATCAACCGCCCGACCCTGGTGCTGGCGCCTAACAAGACCCTGGCCGCGCAGCTGTACGGCGAGTTCAAGGCGTTCTTCCCGAACAATGCGGTGGAGTATTTCGTCTCCTACTACGACTATTACCAGCCCGAAGCCTACGTGCCGTCGTCCGACACCTTTATCGAGAAAGATGCGTCGATCAATGACCATATCGAGCAGATGCGCTTGTCGGCGACCAAGGCGTTGCTTGAGCGCAAGGACGCGATCATCGTCACCACCGTGTCGTGCATCTACGGCCTGGGCAGCCCGGAAACCTATCTGAAGATGGTGTTGCACGTTGACCGTGGCGACAAACTGGACCAGCGCGAATTGCTGCGCCGCCTGGCGAGCCTGCAATACACCCGCAACGACATGGACTTTGCCCGCGCCACCTTCCGCGTGCGCGGCGATGTGATCGACATCTACCCGGCCGAATCGGACCTGGAGGCTATCCGCATCGAGCTGTTCGACGATGAGGTGGAAAGCCTGTCGGCTTTCGATCCATTGACTGGCGAGGTGATCCGCAAGCTGCCGCGCTTCACCTTCTACCCCAAAAGCCACTATGTAACGCCCCGGGAAACCCTGATGGGCGCCATTGAAGGTATCAAGGTCGAGCTGGCCGAGCGCCTGGAATACCTGCGCGCCAACAACAAGCTGGTGGAAGCCCAGCGCCTGGAGCAGCGCACCCGCTTCGACCTGGAGATGATCCTGGAGCTGGGCTACTGCAACGGCATCGAAAACTACTCGCGCTATCTGTCGGGCCGTGACTCCGGCGCGCCGCCGCCGACGCTGTACGACTACTTGCCGCCGGACGCCTTGCTGGTGATCGACGAGTCCCACGTCAGCGTGCCGCAAGTAGGCGCGATGTATAAGGGCGACCGCTCGCGCAAGGAGACCCTGGTGGAATACGGCTTCCGCCTGCCATCGGCGCTGGACAACCGGCCGATGCGGTTTGACGAGTGGGAGGCGATCAGCCCGCAGACCATTTTTGTGTCGGCCACGCCGGGCAATTATGAGGCCGAGCATGCGGGCCGGGTGATCGAGCAGGTGGTGCGGCCGACCGGTCTGGTCGACCCGCAGATCGAAATCCGCCCGGCGCTGACCCAGGTCGACGACCTGCTGTCGGAGATCAACAAGCGCGTGGCGCTGGAGGAGCGGGTGCTGGTGACCACGCTGACCAAGCGCATGTCCGAAGACCTCACCGACTACCTGGCCGACCACGGCGTGCGCGTGCGATACCTGCACTCGGACATCGACACGGTGGAGCGGGTGGAGATCATCCGTGATCTGCGCCTGGGCACCTTTGATGTGCTGGTGGGCATCAACCTGCTGCGCGAAGGCCTGGACATGCCGGAAGTGTCGCTGGTGGCGATTCTGGATGCGGATAAGGAGGGCTTTCTGCGCTCCGAACGTTCGCTGATTCAGACCATCGGCCGTGCGGCGCGTAACCTCAATGGCCGGGCGATCCTGTATGCGGACCGCATCACCGGTTCCATGGAGCGCGCGATCGGCGAGACCGAGCGGCGCCGTGAAAAGCAGATTGCCTTCAACCTCGAACATGGCATTACCCCCAAGGGTGTGTTCAAGGACGTCGCCGACATCATGGAAGGCGCCACCGTGCCGGGCTCGCGCAGCAAGAAGCGCAAGGGCATGGCCAAGGCCGCCGAGGAAAGCGCCAAGTACGAAAACGAATTGCGCTCGCCGAGTGAGATCACCAAGCGGATTCGCCAGTTGGAAGAGAAGATGTACCAGTTGGCACGCGATCTTGAATTCGAGGCGGCGGCGCAGACGCGTGACGAGATTGGCAAGTTGCGCGAGCGGTTGCTGGCTGTGTGATTTGTAATGGTAGTGCCGGCCTCATCGGGGGCAAGCGCCCCCCCACCTTGATGTGTGAACAATGTGGGAGGGGGCTTGCCCCCGATAGCCGCGCCTCGGTTTTCCAGATATCACCCAGGCTGTTACCATTCGCCCCTTGTTTCAATTTTCAGTTATATCGCCCATTCGAGACCTGCCATGACCACCGTCCGCACGCGCATCGCGCCATCGCCTACCGGCGATCCTCACGTCGGCACTGCTTACATCGCCTTGTTCAACTACTGCTTTGCCAAGCAGCACGGCGGTGAATTCATCCTGCGGATCGAAGACACCGACCAACTGCGCTCCACCCGCGAGTCGGAACAGCAGATTTTCGATGCCCTGCGCTGGCTCGGCATCACCTGGGCCGAAGGTCCGGACGTTGGGGGCCCGCACGGCCCGTATCGCCAGAGCGAGCGTAGCGATATTTACAAGCAATACACTCAGCAGCTGGTCGACATGGGCCATGCGTTCCCATGCTTCTGCACCGCTGAAGAGTTGGACCAGATGCGCGCCGAGCAACAGGCCCGTGGCGAAACCCCGCGCTACGACGGCCGCGCGCTGTTGCTGTCGAAAGAAGAAGTGGCCCGCCGCCTGGCGGCCGGCGAGCCCCATGTGATCCGCATGAAGGTGCCGAGCGAAGGCGTTTGCGTGGTGCCGGACATGCTGCGCGGTGACGTCGAGATCCCGTGGGACCGCATGGACATGCAGGTGCTGATGAAGACCGACGGTCTGCCGACGTACTTCCTGGCCAACGTGGTCGACGATCACCTGATGGGTATCACCCACGTGCTGCGCGGCGAAGAGTGGCTGCCGTCGGCACCGAAACTGATCCTGCTCTATGAGTACTTTGGCTGGGAACAGCCGCAGCTGTGCTACATGCCGCTGCTGCGTAATCCGGACAAGAGCAAGCTGTCCAAGCGCAAGAACCCGACCTCGGTGACGTTCTACGAGCGCATGGGTTTCATGCCCGAAGCGATGCTCAACTACCTGGGCCGCATGGGTTGGTCGATGCCCGACGAGCGCGAGAAGTTCTCGTTGCAGGAAATGGTCGATAACTTCGACCTGTCCCGCGTGTCGCTGGGCGGGCCGATCTTCGATATCGAAAAACTGTCGTGGCTCAACGGCCAGTGGCTGCGTGACTTGCCGGTAGAAGAGTTCGCCAGCCGCGTGCAGCAGTGGGCGTTGAACCCTGAGTACATGATGAAGATCGCGCCGCTGGTGCAGGGCAGGGTGGAGACGTTCAGCCAGGTCGCACCGTTGGCCAGCTTCTTCTTTGCCGGTGGCGTGAACCCGGACGCGAAGCTGTTCGAGTCCAAGAAGCTGTCGGGCGACCAGGTGCGCCAGTTGATGCAGCTGATTCTGTGGAAGCTCGAAAGCCTGCGCCAGTGGGAAAAGGATGCGATCACTGCGACGATTCAGGCGGTGGTCGAGTCTCTGGAATTGAAGCTGCGCGATGCCATGCCTTTGATGTTCGCTGCGATCACCGGGCAGGCCAGTTCAGTGTCGGTGCTCGATGCAATGGAAATTCTGGGGCCGGACCTCACGCGCTTCCGTCTGCGCCAAGCCCTTGATTTGCTGGGCGGTGTTTCCAAGAAAGAAAACAAGGAATGGGAAAAGCTGCTGGGCGCTATCGGCTAAGTCCTCTGTGGCAGCGACGAAACCCCGGCTTTCCGGGGTTTCGTTGGTAAGTGATTGTTATCCCGGCAAAAAACTTTGGAAATTGTTGAAAATAAATTTGACACACTTCCAAACCGCCATTAAGATTCGCCCCGTCCTCACCGATGAGGGGCTATAGCTCAGCTGGGAGAGCGCTTGCATGGCATGCAAGAGGTCAACGGTTCGATCCCGTTTAGCTCCACCAATTTGCAGGTTCAAGGTCTGGCCACACCGTCCTTGAATCGATCAGCACTCAGCGCTGATCCGTTGTATAGAAGGTTTTGTCCCCTTCGTCTAGTGGCCTAGGACACCGCCCTTTCACGGCGGTAACAGGGGTTCGAGTCCCCTAGGGGACGCCAGTTTCAACAAGCAGCTCGAAAGGTCTGCTGCGCCGCCAGGCGAAAAATCGGGGCTATAGCTCAGCTGGGAGAGCGCTTGCATGGCATGCAAGAGGTCAACGGTTCGATCCCGTTTAGCTCCACCAATCTACAGGTCCAAGGTCTGGCCACACCGTCCTTGAATCGATCAGCACTCAGCGCTGGTCAGTTGTATAGAAGGTTTGTGTCCCCTTCGTCTAGTGGCCTAGGACACCGCCCTTTCACGGCGGTAACAGGGGTTCGAGTCCCCTAGGGGACGCCACGATTACCCGCTCTGCGGGATTTTTAAGGGTCATTCAATTATTGAATGGCCCTTTTGTTTGTCTGGCGTTTGGCCAACCCGCCGTTGATCCCTTCTCCCGTTCCGACCCGTCGCCGCGCCGCTCGCCTGCCAAGTATTATCATGATAATAATATCCGGCCCATGAACGACGGAGCCTTTTGATGAGCGATAAAAAAGCGCAAACCCGCGAACGCATTCTGCAGGCCGCCAGCGCCGCGTTGATCCAGCGCGGTCCGGCCGAGCCGAGCGTGGGCGAAGTCATGGGCGCGGCGGGGCTGACCGTCGGTGGTTTTTATGCGCACTTTGAAAGCAAAGACGCGCTGATGCTGGAGGCTTTCACCCAGTTGCTGGCCACGCGTCGCGCGGCGATCGAGGACATTGATGGCCAACTCACCGGCGAGGAGCGTCGCAGCCTGGCGGCCGCGTTCTACCTGTCGCGCAAACATCGTGACGCCACCACGCAGGCCTGCCCGCTGCCGGCCACCTTGGGCGAAATGGGCCGACTGCCGGATGAGTTCCGCCAGGCGCTCAACGAACACACGGAGTTGATGGCCGCCCAGCTCGCCGCCAGCCCCGAAGATACCGACAAGGCCTTGGCGGGCATGGCCCTGATGATCGGCGGCCTGGCACTCGCGCGCGCCCTCGGACCTGGCGAATTGTCGGACCGCGTGTTGCGCGCAGCGAAGTCGGCGGTGCGTTGATACACTGCCTCGCCGACATCAACCGACAGGAGCAAGGTATGGGCTGGGATCTGGCAGCACCGTTTTTTATCGATCTGCAGGTCGGCCCCGAGGACATCGACGGCCTGGGGCACGCCAATAACGCGGTGTACGTTTCCTGGTTGGAACGCTGCGCCTGGCGGCACTCTCAGCGCCTGGGGCTTGACCTCACCGAATATCGCCGGCTGGACCGCGCCATGGCCGTGGTGCGCCATGAGATCGACTACCTGGCGGCCGGCTACGAAGGCGACGAACTGCAACTGGCCACCTGGATCGTCGACTGGGACCAGCGCCTGAAGATGACCCGCCGCTTCCAACTGATGCGACCGCTTGACGGGGTCACCCTGCTACGCGCGCGCACCACCTTTGTGTGTATCGAGCTGTCCAGCGGCAAGCCCAAGCGCATGCCCAGTGAGTTTCTCGACGGTTACGGCCCCGCCCTGACCGGGGGTTAACGTTTCCCGCAGGAAACCCAGTAAACTGCGCCACGATTTTTGTTGAGTGTTTTTCCATGCAAATTGCTCTGGCGCCCATGGAGGGGTTGGTCGACAACATCCTGCGTGACGTGCTGACCCGCGTCGGCGGGATTGATTGGTGCGTGACCGAGTTCATTCGCGTCAACGACCGTCTGCTCACCCCGGCCTATTTCCACAAACTTGCCCCGGAACTGCTGCACGGCGCCCACACGGCGGCGGGCGTGCCGCTGCGTGTGCAGCTGCTCGGTTCGGACCCTGTTTGCCTGGCCGAAAACGCTGTTCTTGCCTGTGAGCTGGGCTCGCAGGTGATCGACCTGAACTTCGGCTGCCCGGCCAAGACGGTCAATAAATCACGCGGCGGCGCGGTGCTGCTCAAGGAACCGGAACTGCTCAACCGGATTGTCGAGCACGTACGCCGCGCCGTCCCGGCGCACATCCCGGTGACCGCCAAGATGCGCCTGGGCTTCGACAGCCCGGACGGCGCGCTGGTGTGTGCCACGGCGCTGGCCGAGGGTGGGGCGGAGCATATCGTGGTGCATGCGCGCACCAAGACCGATGGCTACAAGCCGCCGGCCCATTGGGAATGGATTCCGCGGGTGCAGGACGTGGTCAAGGTGCCGGTGTTTGCCAATGGTGATATCTGGAGCGTCGAAGACTGGAGGCGCTGTCGCGAAATCAGTGGCGCCGAACACATCATGCTTGGCCGTGGCCTGGTTGCGCGCCCCGACCTGGCGCGGCAGATTGCGGCCGCGCGTGCCGGTGAGGACGTGGTGGAGATGACCTGGGCGCAGATGCAGCCGATGCTCCATGAATTCTGGCGTCAGTCGGTGGCGCAGTTGACGGAAAAGCAGGCGCCCGGTCGCTTGAAGCAGTGGCTGGCGATGCTCACACGCAATTATCCGCAGGCGGTGGAGTTGTTCCACGCGCTGCGCCGCGAGACCGCATTGGACAAGGTGGCCGAGTTGATCGGAATGCCGCGTGCACTGAAAAATTAAGTTTATATTTATAACGTTTTATAACACTCAATCAGGGGCGCCATTGGCGCTCCTTTTTTTGGCGCGTCTAAAACAGTGTTGTGAGTTTTTATCCGCGCGCGCGAACTAGCACGTGGCGAAGACGCCTGGCAGGGCTTAATTATTTCATGGGTTTTAAGTTGCGCCTGCTTATTACTTTATATATCTGTATGAGCGTTGTTTTCAGGGTTGAGGCGTTGGTTTTACTGGGGGCAGGGCGAGGCAAAATCTGATTGGTGATTTTGTTTTCCTTATGTGATCGCGGAATTCTGGAACTCGATAGCGCCGCGATCCACGAAAGTAGGGACTGCGAAGCGATGGATGACTTCCAGCCCAACTCTATCGCTGCCATGTTTAACGGGTTATTGCCGGGCAGCGTCACTTCAAGAATGAGATGAAACAAATGTCCACTATATCGATGAATAATGTTGCGGGTTTCAAGTCGGACCTTAATACGGCCAGCGAGGCTGCAACGCAGAGTTTGCAAACGCCGGAAAAGCCAGTCAATAACCTCGGGTTTATTCCAAAAAACAACACCGCGTCGCATCTCGATAATGCCGAGGGCGGCGGGAAGCAAGTGACCGTCAGCGCCGATGCTTTGGACAAAATGTTGGAAATGTTCGAGATGGTCTTGAAAGCAATGCGCAACTTTCTATCGAGTTGGGGCAGCAGTTCCAAGTTGCCGGTTGATGTGCAGAGTTCGCCGATAACGTTGGTGAAACCGGATGTCCAGATCAAAGCTGGCGCTGAAGGTAATGTGCAAGTGGGCATTAAAGACGCTGGCACCCAGCCCAAGCCTGCGAGCGGCGAAAAAGACGCTCAGGCGAAGCTCGCCGCTGATGGCGGTTTACAGATCGGAGTGAAAGGCGCGGACAGCCAAACGCCGCCTGTGCACCAGGAGCCAATGGCAAAAACCAAGCTCCACGCCGAGCCAGGCATACAGATCAATGCACGCACTGACAGCCCTGCATCCGTAGCGCCAGGCGCTGTAAAAGACGAGTCGCTGAAGCTCTCCGCCGACGGCGATGCGCAGGTGACGGTCATGCCGGATGGCAGCACCCAGGTGAACCTGACGCCCGAGAGCGGCAAGCAGTACAGGATCAGCCTGGCTGCCGGCGTCCATGTAAACGTTATCTCCAATGATGGGTCGAGTACGGTCTCATCGATCAAGCCACGATTGATTATCGACGAGCCAAAGGTCGATGAACGCAACGACGCAGCCGCGATCACCGGTACCACGACTGCCAGCCAGCTGCGCGCGGAGGCGAAAACCCTTGCAGCGACGCCGGACGCGCTTAAAACCGAGGCCGAGGTGAAGGCGGACGCAGAAGAGAAAGTTGATACCGTGCTGGACGCAGGGGTGCACACGGCGGCCGCAACGGAAGCGAAACATGAGCATGAGCATGAGCATGCGACGACCACGCAGAAGGACGCTGAGCGGGAGACCATCGCCGAGGCTGACAGCGAGGTCAAGGTTCGCCCAGGCATCAGGTCGCCTGCTCCGGGCGCTGGGCATCCAATCTATGGGCGTTTGGGCTGAAATCTTCGGCAGGCTATGTCGATACAGCCTCGTAGCCATCTTCACTCGCTAATTCGCTGACCAAGACTCCTCGACTGCCCATGCAGTTGGGGAGACGCGTTCAAGGCAGGGTTCATGTATTCAATCTTCAATACCCACGCGGCAGGTTTCAGGCACGAGTATGACCGGGCGCTCGCGCAGGCGTGCAGCGCTGTCCGCCGGGCGCCTGAGCCCATGCATCAGTGTCACGTTTATCCCGCACCTTCCTGGACGTTTGCACAACGCAATCGCGAGTGTCGCCAGCTTGCCAGCAGCGGCGTACGGCTGGGGAGCCTCTTCAGGACGATAGTTAACCCATGGCTGGGTATCAGCCCAGGCATGGCACAACCCGCGCGGATGTCCACAAAAGCGCCAGGGGAAAAACCCGCTGATATCTGGCGCGGTTTTCATCAGAGCGATCAAGGCAACTGCGTCACGGTGGCAGCGATCAAGATTGCCATGGCGCGGTTCGGCCAGAGTCCCAAAAGTGTTTTCGCCAGGGTTCAGAGAACGGCGCGCGGCTATGACGTCACGCTGCGGGACGGTCATGTGCTCAGTGTGTCTGATCAGGAGGTGTCGCAGGCGGCTCGTGGTGCGCGCTTCAAGGGCGCGGATGCCGGGATGCTCAAGGATGCCAACTTCCTGTTTGCCGTCAGCGCCAAGCGTGCGCAGGAGCAAAACAACGACGGCACGGCGGGCGCCAGCTTCAGCGCGGCCATCGACAGCCTCAACGACGGTGAAGACGAGCAGGAAACCGGCGAGGCGCTCCAGCGCCTGGGGTTGGGCCGCCATGTGAGAAAAACCTCAGTGCAGGCGTTGGCCGGCGGTCAGTTGGGCATGATCAACACCGACAAGCATTCGGTTGCAGTGATTGGGGGGCATGAAGAGCTGTGGGGCCGCAAGGGCGGTGCGCCAAGGGCTGGCGAAGCGGTCGCTCTGGTGTGAGAGCCGTGCGCTACATCAGCAGTGTCCTGAACCGCTCGATGGGCAACGGTCGGCTGTGCAGGTAACCCTGATACAGGTGGCAGCCCAGCCCTTGCAGGAACGCCAGCTGTGCCAGGGTTTCCACGCCCTCGGCGATCACCTCCAGGTTCAGGCTGCGCGCCATCGCCACGATCGCCCGGATGATTTCGGCGTCGTTGGGGTCGTGGGTCGCATCGCGCACGAACGATTGGTCGATTTTCAGCGCATCCACCGGCAGGCGCTTGAGGTAGGTCAGCGACGAATAGCCGGTGCCGAAGTCATCCATGGCAAAGCTCACGCCGAGCTTTTTCAGGCGGCGCATTTTCAGCACCGTGTCATCCAGGTTCTGGATCACGATGCCTTCGGTGATTTCCAGCTTCAGCAGGCTGAACGGCAATTCGTAGTGCTTGAGGCTGTGCTCCACCCGTTCCACAAAGTCGTTCTGGCGGAACTGCCGTGGGCTGATGTTCACGCACAGGCTGAAATTCAGCGGGTCCACCAGGCCGTCGGCGATCAGTTGTGCAACACCTGCGCAGGCCTCATCGAGAATCCAGGTGCCCACCTCGAGGATCAGGCCACTGTCCTCCAGCACCTTGATAAATTCAGCCGGCGACTGCGCGCCCAGTTGCGGGTGCTGCCAGCGCACCAGCGCCTCGGCACCGACGATGCGGTTGCCGCGTGCATCCACCTGGGGTTGGTAATGCATGCTGAACTCGCCGCGCGCGAGCGCCAGGCGCAGGTCGGTTTCCATGCGCAGGCGTTCGCTGGCGGCTTTTTGCATGCTGTTGTGAAACATCTGCGTGGTGTTGCGTCCCGAGTCCTTGGCACGGTACAGCGCAATGTCGGCGCGCTTGAGCAGGTCGGTCGGGGTCGAGCCATGGTCGGGGATCAACGCCACACCAATGCTCGGTGTGACCTGCAGGCGATGACCGTCAAGGAACATCGGCTCCGAGAGCAACCGGCGCAACGTCTCGGCAAGGTCCTGTACCTGCCGGCTGACCTGCGTGCGCGAACCTTCAAGGCCGCTGAGCAACACCACGAATTCGTCGCCACCCAGGCGCGCGACGGTATCCTCCATGCGCACGCTGGCTTCCAGGCGCGCGGTGATCATTTTCAGCACGGTGTCGCCCACCGGATGCCCGAGGGAATCGTTGATGTGCTTGAAATGGTCGAGGTCAAGAAACAGCAGGGCGCCGCGCAGATTATGGCGTTTGAGCAGGGCGATCTGCTGGCTCAGGCGGTCCATCAGCAGTGCGCGGTTGGGCAGGTTGGTGAGCGGGTCGTGATAGGCCAGGTGGCGGACCTGAGCCTGGGCGTTCTTCAGCAGGCTAACGTCCCGCGCAGTCAACAGCAGGCAGGGGGTTTGATTAAGGGTGATCGGCTCCACCGAGACTTCCACCGACAGCACCTCGCCGCGCCGGTTGTGCCAGAGCATTTCCAGATGAGGAATGCGGGCCTTGATCGCGAGCTCCGCCAATAACGCCGAGCGCTGGTTTTCATCGGCCCAGATGCCGATCTGGTACAGCGTGAGACCGATGGCCTCTTCGGCGCGGTAGCCTGTCAAGCGGCAAAAGCCGTCATTGACCTCCACATACCGGCCCGTGTCGCGTTCGGTGATGGAAATCGCGTTGGGGCTGGCATGGAAGACGCTGGCGAATTTTTCTTCGGAGGCCGTGAGCTGTTGTTCGCGTTCGACCTGGTCGGTGATGTCCAGCAGAGTGCCGGCCATGCGCAGCGGGGCGCCGTGTTCGTCGCGATACAGCCGGGCACGGCTTTCCAGGTACCGCGCGCTGCCGTCTTCGAGGGGCACGCGGTAAATCAGTTGGTAGTTGCCGGCCGGGCCTTTGCGCAGAGTGCGGTAGGCGCTGCGCATGTTGTCGCGATCGGAATCGGGCATGCCCTCGAAAAATGCCTCGAAAGGCTCGTGGAAAGACTCGGGGGGCAAGCCATGCAGTTGAGCGGCGCGGGCCGAGCCGTAGAGCATGCCGGTAGGAATGTGCCAGTCCCAGGTGCCCAACTGCGCCGACTCCAGCGCAAGGTCAAGGCGCTCCTGGCTGTCCTTGAGCGCCTGCTCGGCAGTGCTGTGCTGCGGGTCGACAGGGTTGTGCATTATCAAGGGCCTTGGCTCGATGGGCGGACAGCGCGGTTTCTTCAAGGCCCACGACCGCACGGCATCATGCCGGTGGCCCCGGCAGATCGACCTGTGCATCCAGCAGGCTCATGAAAGCTCGTGCAGCGTTCGACAGCGTCCTTTCGGTGTGCACGATATAGCCTAGCTGGCGACTGAGCTGTATGCCCGGCAAAGCGATGCTTGTCACCTGATCATCGAGCATGGTGCGCGGCAGCACGCTCCAGGCCAGGCCGATGGAGACCATCATCTTGATGGTTTCCAGGTAATTGGTACTCATCGCGATGTTGGGCGTGAGGCCCTGAGCGCCGAACAATTTGCTGACAATATGATGGGTAAAGGTGTTGCCGCCGGGGAAAACCGCCGGGTGCCGCGCGATATCGGCCAGGCTCACGCGGGCGTTGCCGGTCAGGCTGTGCTCCGGCGCCACCACGAAGTCCAGCGGGTCATCCCACACCGGCGTGGCGCGCACCAGGTGATGGGGCGAGGGCGCCAGAGTGATCACGGCCACCTCGGCGCGGCCGTGGAGAATTTCTTCGTAGGCCACTTCCGAATCGAGGAACTGAATATCCAGCGCAACGTGGGGGTATTCCCGGGTAAAGGCGCGCAGGATGGGCGGCAGGCGATGCAGGCCGATGTGGTGACTGGTGGCAAGGGTGAGGCGCCCGCTGACTTCACCGGTGAGGTTGGTGAGGGCGCGGCGGGTGTCATCCAGCACATTGAGGATCTGATAGGCGCGCGGCAGCAAGGCCCGGCCCGCCTCGGTGAGGCCCACTTCACGGCCCAGGCGGTCGAACAGCCTTACGTTCAATTGTTGTTCCAGGCCGGCGATGCGTTTGCTGATGGCCGGTTGGGTCAGGTGCAAGCGTTCACCGGCGCCAGAGAAGCTGCCGCTCTCGGCGATGGCAATAAAGGCATTGAGGTTGGCCAGGTCCATGGTGGCATTCCAGCTGGTAATCCAAAGTATAAAAATTATGAATTTGAGTTATTTAATGTAGCGCCATACCATCAGCCTCACAAGCCAAAGGGTTATTGAAAAGCCCGGCATATAGAAGCACCGCTGATGAGGACCGACTGATGGCCGGCAAAACGCTGTACGACAAGCTTTGGGATTCCCATGAAGTGAAACGTCGCGATGATGGATCGTCGCTGATCTACATCGACCGTCACATCATCCATGAAGTGACCTCGCCCCAAGCGTTCGAAGGCCTGCGACTGGCCGGGCGCAAGCCCTGGCGCGTCGACTCGATCATCGCCACCCCCGACCACAACGTGCCGACCACTGCGGAACGCAAGGGCGGCATCGACGCCATTGCCGACACCGTGTCGCGTCTGCAGGTGCAGACCCTTGACGACTATTGCGACGAATATGGCATCACCGAATTCAAGATGAATGACGTGCGCCAGGGCATCGTCCATGTGATCGGCCCGGAGCAGGGCGCCACTTTGCCGGGCATGACGGTGGTTTGTGGTGACTCCCACACGTCCACCCACGGTGCGTTTGGTGCCCTGGCCCACGGCATCGGCACGTCCGAGGTGGAGCATGTGTTCGCGACCCAGTGCCTGGTCGCCAAAAAAATGAAGAACATGCTGGTGCGCGTCGAAGGCACGTTGCCGTTCGGCGTGACTGCCAAGGACATCGTGCTCGCCGTGATCGGCAAGATCGGCACCGCCGGCGGTAACGGCCACGCCATCGAATTCGCTGGCAGCGCGATTCGCGACCTGTCCATCGAAGGCCGCATGACCATCTGCAACATGTCCATCGAAGCCGGTGCCCGCGTGGGCATGGTGGCGGCCGATGAGAAAACCGTCGAGTACGTCAAGGGGCGTCCGTTCGCGCCTCAAGGCGCCGATTGGGACGCCGCGGTCGAGGCCTGGAAAGACCTGGTCTCCGACGCCGACGCGGTGTTCGATTCGGTGGTCGAGCTGGACGCCACGCAGATCAAGCCGCAAGTGAGCTGGGGCACCTCGCCGGAAATGGTCCTGGCGGTTGACCAGAACGTGCCGGACCCGGCTAAAGAAGCCGACCTGGTCAAGCGTGGTTCCATCGAGCGCGCCTTGAAATACATGGGCTTGAAAGCCAATCAGGCGATTACTGACATTCAGCTGGATCGCGTGTTTATCGGCTCTTGCACCAATTCGCGCATCGAAGACCTGCGCGCAGCGGCGGTGATCGCCAAAGGCCGCAAGGTGGCCTCGACCATCAAGCAGGCGATCGTGGTGCCGGGCTCGGGCCTGGTCAAAGCCCAGGCTGAAGCCGAAGGCTTGGACAAGATCTTCCTCGAAGCCGGCTTTGAATGGCGTGAGCCGGGCTGCTCGATGTGCCTGGCGATGAACCCGGACCGTTTGGAGTCGGGCGAGCATTGCGCGTCCACCTCCAACCGTAACTTCGAAGGGCGTCAGGGCGCCGGTGGCCGCACCCATCTGGTGAGCCCGGCCATGGCTGCTGCAGCGGCGGTAAACGGTCGTTTCATCGACGTTCGCGAATTGATCTGAGGAATTTCTGATGAGAGCTTTTACCCAACACACAGGTCTGGTCGCGCCGTTGGACCGTGCCAACGTGGACACTGACCAGATCATTCCCAAGCAGTTTTTGAAGTCGATCAAGCGCACCGGTTTTGGCCCTAACCTGTTCGACGAGTGGCGCTACCTGGACGTGGGCTATGCCTACCAGGACAACTCCAAGCGCCCGCTGAACAAAGACTTCGTGCTCAACGCCGAACGTTACCAAGGCGCCAGCGTATTGCTGGCCCGTGAGAACTTCGGTTGCGGCTCCAGCCGTGAACACGCGCCGTGGGCCCTGGAAGAATACGGCTTTCGCAGCATCATCGCGCCGAGCTACGCCGACATCTTCTTCAACAACAGCTTCAAGAACGGCTTGCTGCCGATCATCCTGAGCGATGCCGAAGTGGATGAGTTGTTCAAGCAGGTGGAAGCGGATGTGGGCTACCAACTGACCGTTGACCTGGCGGCGCAAACCGTGACCCGCCCGGACGGCAAGGTGTATCACTTCGAGGTGGATGCGTTCCGTAAGCACTGCCTGATCAATGGCCTGGACGATATAGGCCTGACCTTGCAGGACGGCGATGCGATTGCAGCGTTTGAAGCCAAGCATCGGGCGAGCCAGCCCTGGCTGTTTCGCGATGCCTGATTTGCGGTAACCGTGCGGGCCCCATCGCGGGCAAGCCCGACTCCCACCTTGGAATGCATTCCAAATGTGGGAGCTGGCTTGCCTGCGATAGCGCCCGTACCAGCACCCCAAAACCCAAGGAAAGCCACCATGACCAACACCGCCCACACCCAAGTCGTGCAAAAACAATTCGGCGAGCAAGCCTCAGCCTACCTGAGCAGTGCCGTGCACGCCCAAGGCACCGAATTCGCGCTGCTCCAGGCCGAACTGGCCGGGCAGGGCGCTGCACGACTGCTGGATTTGGGCTGCGGTGCCGGTCATGTCAGCTTCCACGTGGCGCCGCTGGTCAAAGAAGTAGTGGCCTGCGACCTGTCCCAACAGATGCTCGATGTGGTGGCCGCCGCCGCGAAGGATCGTGGACTCACCAACATCCGCACCGTCCACGGCGCCGCCGAACGCCTGCCGTTCGCCGATGGCGAGTTCGACTTCGTGTTCAGTCGCTATTCGGCGCACCACTGGAGCGACCTCGGCCTGGCCCTGCGCGAAGTGCGCCGCGTACTCAAGCCGGGCGGGGTGGCGGCGTTTGTCGATGTGGTGTCGCCAGGCAGCCCGTTGCTGGACACTTACCTGCAAACGGTCGAAGTGCTGCGCGACACCAGTCATGTGCGTGACTATTCGGCTGCCGAGTGGATGCGCCAGCTCAGCGAAGCAGGTTTGCACGTGCGCAGCAGCAGTCGCCAGCGCCTGCGTCTGGAATACACCTCGTGGGTCGAGCGCATGCGCACGCCGCCGGCCTTGCGCGCGGCAATTCTTGAGCTGCAACATGCGATGGGTCAGGAAGTGCGCGATTACTACGAGATTCAAGCCGACGGCACCTTCAGCGCCGACGTACTGGTGGTCTGGGCCGAACGCTGATCCATTTTCCCGACCTGCCTGCGGGCGGGTCGCTTGATGAAACGAGGAACCCATGAGCAAGCAGATTCTGATTCTCCCTGGCGACGGTATTGGTCCGGAAATCATGGCCGAAGCGGTCAAGGTGCTGGAGTTGGCCAACAGCAAGTACAGCCTGGGCTTCGAACTGAGCCACGACGTGATCGGCGGCGCCGCCATCGACAAACACGGCGTTCCCTTGGCTGACGAAACCCTGGACCGCGCCCGCGCGGCCGATGCCGTGCTGCTCGGCGCCGTGGGTGGGCCCAAGTGGGACAAGATCGAGCGCGACATCCGCCCCGAGCGCGGCCTGCTGAAGATCCGCGCGCAACTGGGCCTGTTCGGCAACCTGCGCCCGGCCATCCTCTACCCGCAACTGGCTGACGCGTCGAGCCTCAAGCCGGAAGTGGTGGCGGGCCTGGACATCCTGATCGTGCGTGAACTGACCGGTGGTATCTATTTCGGCTCGCCACGGGGCGTGCGCGAGCTGGAAAACGGCGAGCGCCAGGCCTACGACACCCTGCCGTACAGCGAGAGCGAAATCCGCCGCATCGCCCGTGTCGGATTCGACATGGCCCGTGTGCGTGGCAAGAAGGTCTGCTCGGTGGACAAGGCCAACGTGCTGGCTTCCAGCCAGCTGTGGCGTGAAATCGTCGAAGAGGTGGCCAAGGATTACCCGGACGTCGAACTGAGCCACATGTACGTCGACAACGCCGCCATGCAACTGGTGCGCGCGCCCAAGCAGTTTGACGTGATTGTCACCGACAACCTGTTTGGCGACATCCTGTCCGACCAGGCGTCGATGCTCACCGGCTCCATCGGCATGCTGCCGTCGGCGTCCCTGGACACCAATAACAAAGGCATGTACGAGCCGTGCCACGGTTCGGCGCCGGATATTGCGGGGCAGGGCATTGCCAACCCGTTGGCGACGATTTTGTCGGTGTCGATGATGCTGCGTTACAGCTTCAACCTGAGTGACGCGGCAGATGCCATCGAGAAAGCCGTGAGCCTGGTGCTGGACCAGGGTTTGCGCACCGGCGACATCTGGTCGCAGGGTTGCACCCGGGTCGGGACGCAAGAAATGGGCGACGCTGTAGTCGCCGCGCTGCGGAATCTGTAATCTCTCGGGCCCGCTTGCAGTTGTTGCTGCCAGGCGGCCCACTTTTGAACAAGGTGTAGTTGCGATGAAACGTGTAGGTCTGATCGGTTGGCGCGGTATGGTCGGTTCCGTGCTCATGCAGCGGATGCTGGAAGAGCAGGATTTCGATCTTATCGAGCCGGTGTTTTTCACCACTTCGAATGTGGGTGGCCAAGGCCCGTCCGTGGGCAAGGATATTGCCCCGCTCAAGGACGCCTACAGCATTGAAGAGCTGAAAACCCTCGACGTGATCCTGACCTGCCAGGGCGGCGACTACACCAGCGAAGTCTTCCCCAAGCTGCGTGAAGCCGGCTGGCAGGGCTACTGGATCGACGCTGCCTCGAGCCTGCGTATGCAGGACGATGCCGTGATCATCCTCGACCCGGTCAACCGCAAGGTCATCGACCAGCAGCTGGATGCCGGCACCAAAAACTACGTCGGCGGCAACTGCACCGTCAGTCTGATGCTGATGGGCCTGGGTGGCTTGTTCGAAGCCGGTCTGGTCGAGTGGATGAGCGCCATGACCTATCAGGCGGCGTCCGGCGCCGGCGCGCAGAACATGCGTGAGCTGATCAAGCAGATGGGCGCAACCCATGCTGCTGTCGCCGATCAACTGGCCGACCCGGCCAGCGCGATCCTCGATATCGACCGCCGTGTGGCCGACGCCATGCGCAGTGAAGCCTACCCGACCGAGAACTTCGGCGTGCCATTGGCCGGCAGCCTGATCCCGTGGATCGACAAGGAACTGCCGAACGGCCAGAGCCGCGAAGAGTGGAAGGCCCAGGCCGAGACCAACAAGATCCTCGGTCGTTTCAAGAGCCCGATCCCGGTGGATGGCATCTGCGTGCGCATCGGCGCCATGCGCTGCCACAGCCAGGCGCTGACCATCAAGCTGAACAAGGACGTGCCGATCGCCGATATCGAAGGGCTGATCAGCCAGCACAACCCATGGGTCAAGCTGGTGCCGAACAACCGCGATATCAGCATGCAGGAGTTGAGCCCGACCAAGGTCACCGGCACCCTGAATGTGCCGGTAGGCCGTCTGCGCAAGCTGAACATGGGCAGCCAGTTCCTTGGCGCGTTCACCGTGGGCGACCAGTTGCTGTGGGGCGCGGCGGAGCCGCTGCGTCGGATGTTGCGGATTTTGCTGGAGCGGTGATTGCTGCCGGATGTTGAAAACCCCGTGCTCTGGTGACAGGCGCGGGGTTTTTTATTGGGCTTTCGGGCGCTATCGCAGGCAAGCCAGCTCCCACAGTGGAATGTGTTCGCAGCTTCACAGGGGGGAGCTGGCTTGCCTGCGATAGCGCCATCAGCTTCACCACAAGGCCCAGCCCAATTGCCTCACCCCCAGCCACCCGGTAAAGTGCCGCTCCCCCCGCAATGCCCGAGGCAGCTTCCATGACCCAGACCTTTGAAATCGCCGTGATCGGCGCCACCGGCACCGTCGGTGAGACCCTGGTGCAGATCCTCGAAGAGCTGGCATTCCCGGTCGGCACCTTGTATCTGCTGGCGGGCAGCAATTCCGCCGGTGCGTCGGTGCCGTTTCGTGGCAAGAACGTGCGGGTGCGGGAAGTCGATGAGTTCGATTTCAGCAAGGCGCAGTTGGCCTTCTTCGCGGCCGGGCCGGCGGTGACCCTGGGTTTCGCCCCGCGCGCCACTGCGGCCGGGTGTGCGGTGATCGATTTGTCCGGCGCGTTGCCGGCCGAACAAGCACCGCCCGTGGTGCCGGAAGCCAATGCCCATGTGCTGGAGGGCTTGAAAAAGCCGTTTCAGGTCAGCAGCCCCAGCCCATCGGCGACCAACCTCGCCGTGGTGCTGGCACCGTTGCGTGGTCTGGTGGATATCCAGCGCGTCAGCGTCACCGCCAACCTGGCGGTGTCTGCCCTGGGCCGCGAAGCCGTCAGCGAACTCGCGCGGCAAACTGCGGAATTGCTGAATGTGCGTCCACTGGAGCCGGCTTTCTTTGATCGGCAAATGGCCTTCAACCTGTTGGCACAAGTCGGTAAGCCAGATGCGAAAGGTCATACAGACCTTGAGAAACGTCTGATACACGAGCTGCGCGCGGTACTGGACACTCCGGCGCTGAAAGTGTCCGCCACCTGCGTTCAAGCCCCGGTGTTCTTTGGCGACAGCCTCACGGTGTCGTTGCAACTGGCGGAGCCGGTTGACCTGATCGCCATCAACCGCGCACTCGAGGCCGCGCCGGGTATCGAGCTTGTGGAGGAGGGGGATTACCCCACCGCCGTGGGCGATGCAGTAGGCCAGGACGTGGTGTATGCAGGGCGGGTTCGTGCAGGCCTGGATGATCCTGCGGAACTAAACTTGTGGCTGACGTCAGATAACGTACGCAAGGGCGCAGCCCTGAATGCAGTGCAGTTGGCGCAGTTGTTGATAAAACGCCTTGTGTAAAAGATACTTGGCGGCAATTTGTAGATTGATTCTAACCAGGCGCTATGCTTGGTCGGAAGCGGCACAGAAGCGCGTCGGTAACCTATCGGCTCGCCATGCCTAATGGCAGCGGTTACCAACCTTCTCGCAAGCCGGGGAGTGTTCAGACAAAGGATGAGGCTATGGTTCAAGTTCGCAAACTGGTGTTAGCAATAGCGGCCGCCTCGGCGCTGTCTTCCGGTATGGCGCAAGCGCTGCAGCTGGGGGAGATGACCCTCAAGTCCAAGCTGAACCAGCCGCTGTCGGTGGACATCGAATTGCTCGATGTGGGTGGCCTCACCGCTGCCGAGATCACGCCAAGCCTGGCGTCCTCCCAGGCCTTCGTCGATGCGGGTGTGGATCGTCAGGCGTTTCTCAATGATCTGACGTTCACCCCGGTGATCAATCCCAATGGCCGCAGCGTGGTGCGGGTCACTTCCAGCAAGCCATTGCCCGATTCCTACGTACGTTTCCTGTTGCAGGTGCAGTGGCCCAATGGTCGCCTGATGCGTGACTACAGTGTGTTGCTCGACCCGGCCAAGTTCGATCAGACAACGCCGGCCGCTGCGCCTGCACCGCGTCTGTCGGCGCCCGCTGGCAGCGCCTCGGCTGCCGCACGCTCGTCGGCCCAGCACACCACCACATCCCGCGACACCCTGTGGGAAATTGCACAGAAGAACCGCAACGGCGGCTCGGTGCAGCAGACCATGCTGGCCATTCAGGCGTTGAATCCTGACGCGTTCACCGATGGCAACATCAACCGTTTGAAGACTGGCCAGGTCCTGCGCCTGCCCGATGCCACCCAAAGTACCGCGCTGCCGCAACCCAAGGCGATTGCCGAGGTGCGCGCGCAGAACGAAGCCTGGCGCCAGGGCCGCCGCAGTGCGACCAATCAGCCGGCCGGCCGGCAGCAACTGGACGCCACCCGACGCACCCAGGCGGGCAATGCCGCCGCGACCACCGACGCCAAGGACACCTTGAGTCTGGTCTCCGCCGAAGCTGCCAGGAAGGGCGCCAAGGGCAACGCCGGCGACAGCCAGGCTCTGGGTGAAAAACTGGCGGTGACCCAAGAGCAACTGGACACCACCCGTCGCGACAACGAAGAGCTCAAGAGCCGCGCGGCAGACCTGCAAAGCCAGCTCGACAAACTGCAAAAGCTGATCCAGCTGAAGAATGATCAACTGGCCAGGCTGCAGGCTGAAAAAGGCCAGCCGGCCACGGCAACGGCAGCGATGCCGGCCCAGTTGGCGACTGATCCTGCGGCTGCTGCTGCCGACCCGGCTGCAGTGGATTCAGCATCTGCGGATTCAGCGGCGCAAGCCCCTGCCACCCAACCCACTGCGACGCCAGCGGCACCCGCCTCTGCAACGCCTGCGCCAGAGGTGACCACGCCGGTTGCAACACCTGCCAGCACCGAAGGCAAGTTCAACGACCTGCTCACCAATCCCATCGTACTTGGCGTGATCGGCGGTGCGGCCGGCTTGCTGGTGCTGTTGCTGCTGCTGCTGTGGGCGCGCCATCGCAATGCCCGGCTTGAAGAAGAAAAGCACCTGCGCATGGCCCGCGCGCTGGCCGAGGAAGCGGAGTTCACGTCGAGCATCGACCGTGATCTGCCCTCGGACAGTTTCGAAGGCCTGGAAGTCGCACCGCCAAGTGTCAAGCTGGCCCCCGCTCCGGCGCCCGTGGTTGAGCCGGTAGTCGTGCCAACGGTGGCTTCGGTGCTTTCGCCGTTGGCCGCCGCCGTCAACCCGACTAACGCCAGCGGTGCCCTGGCGCAAGCCCAGTCCCACATCGATCGTGGTCACTTGAACCAGGCTGCCGATGTGCTGGAGCAGGCGATCAAACGCGATCCCAAGCGCAGCGACCTGCGCCTGAAGCTGATGGAGGTCTACGGCCTGCAGAACGACAAGGACGGGTTCGTGACGCAGGAGCGTCAACTGGTGGCCACCGGTGAAAACCACGCCCAGGTCGAACAACTCAAGTCACGTTTCCCGGCCATGGCCGTGCTGGCGGCGGGCGTCAGTGCTGCGGTGGCAGCTGCGGCGCTCGATGCCCAATACGTCAAGGATCTGCTCGAGGAAAAGCCTGCGCCCGATGCGTCGGCCGACGATTTCGACCTCAGCCTGGATGAGTTGGAAGCCGCTTCGCCCGCGGTCGTTGCCGCCGATCAGCCGACGTTCGAATCGCTGCTCAAGCAACAGACCAGCGATAAGGCCGCGCCCAATGAAGCCTCGGACTTCGATCTGCACCTGGATCCGCCGTCCTCGCAGGCCGATGACGACTTCCTCTCTGGTCTTGAAGACCAGGTGAACGATGTGTCGGCCGTTGAGCCGCCGGCCCTCAAGCCCACTGCCGTGGATGACTTTGACCTGCCGGAAGACTTCGACCTGTCCCTGGCCGATGAGCCTGAAGCCCCGACGCCGGCCAAGCCTGATGCATTTGCCTCGGAGCTGGACGATGTCAACGCCGAGCTCGATCGCCTGTCCCAGAGTCTGGAGCATCCGCCGATCGAGCCTACCTTTACCGCCGAAGACGCGGCGCTGGGCGATGACGAACCGGAGTTCGACTTCCTTTCGGGCACCGATGAGGTCTCCACCAAACTCGATCTGGCCCAGGCCTACATCGACATGGGCGATGCCGATGGCGCACGTGACATTCTGTCCGAAGTGCTGACCGAGGGCAGCGAAGAACAGCGCAGTGAGGCCAAGGAAATGCTCGGCAGAATTTAACGCTCGATACGGCGCCCATGTGGGAGGGGGCAAGCTCCTCCCCTGTCTGGATTGGCGTCAACCCCGAACAAAAGCGCGCCTGCTTTGTTCGTCGCCTTTATAATGCCCGCCTTTGCGCAACTCATCAGGCTCTCAGTTCTTGGCAAACATAGATAACGCGGCCGCCGAAATGGCGGCCGCAGGCTTTTACCGCATCGCCCTTGGCGTCGAATACAAGGGCTCGCGCTACCGGGGTTGGCAGCGTCAGGCGTCGGGTGTGCTGACGGTGCAGGAAACCCTGGAAAATGCACTGTCCAAGGTCGCCGACTCGCCGGTGTCGCTGATGTGCGCCGGGCGTACCGACGCCGGTGTGCACGCCTGTGGTCAGGTGGTGCACTTCGATACCCAGGCCGAGCGCACCATGAAAGCTTGGGTGATGGGCGCCAATATCAATCTGCCCCACGACGTCAGCGTGACCTGGGCCAAGGTCATGCCTGCGCATTTTCATGCACGTTTCAAGGCCATTGCCCGGCGTTATCGCTACGTGATCTACAACGACCAGATCCGTCCGGCGCACCTCAACCAGGAAATCACCTGGAACCATCGTCCACTGGATGTCGAGCGCATGGCCGAAGCGGCGCAGCATCTGGTGGGCGTGCATGATTTCAGCGCATTCCGTGCCGGGCAGTGCCAGGCCAAGTCGCCGATCAAGGAAGTCCACCACCTGCGCGTCACGCGGCACGGCAAGATGATCGTGCTGGATATTCGTGCCGGGGCGTTCCTGCACCATATGGTGCGCAACATTGCCGGCGTTCTGATGACCATCGGCACCGGCGAGCGCCCGGTGGAGTGGGCCAGGGAGGTGCTGGAAAGCCGGGTCCGCCGCACGGGTGGTGTGACGGCCCATCCCTTTGGCCTGTATCTGGTGGGGGTGGAGTACCGCGACGAGTTCGAGCTGCCGGAGCGCTTCCTCGGGCCACACTTCCTCACAGGTTTCAGCGAACTTGGCGGCTGACGCCCGGAAAAGCTTTTGTTACCATCCGGGACTTTCTCGGTGCAATCCCTGAGGTTTCCAAGACATGTCAGCCGTTCGCAGCAAGATTTGCGGGATTACCCGCACGGAAGACGCGCTGGCGGCAGTCGAGGCGGGGGCGGATGCCATCGGTTTGGTGTTCTATGCCAAAAGCCCACGGGCGGTGAACGTGGTGCAGGCGCGGGCGATCATTGCCGCGTTGCCACCGTTCGTCACCACGGTGGGGCTGTTCGTGAATGCCAGCCGCTGCGAGCTCAACGAAACGCTCGATGCCGTACCGCTGGATATGCTGCAGTTTCACGGCGACGAAAGCCCCGACGAATGTGAAAGCTATCAACGCCCGTATATCAAGGCGTTGCGGGTCAAGGCCGGTGATGATATTGCCGCCGCCTGCGCCACGTATGCCGGGGCGCGCGGAATCCTGCTGGACACCTATGTCGAAGGCGTCCCCGGCGGTACGGGCGAAGCGTTCGACTGGTCGCTGATTCCCGAAGGGTTGAGCAAGCCGATCATTCTTGCCGGCGGCCTGAACTGCGCCAATGTCGCGGCGGCCATCGAGCAGGTTCGGCCGTATGCCGTTGATGTCAGCGGTGGCGTAGAGCAGAGCAAGGGCATCAAGGATCACCACAAGATTCGCGCATTCATGCAGGCAGTGCGCGCGATGTGACGGCTGGCAGTCTGCCGCCGTCAGTAACTACCACTGTGTAACGCAGCATCGGCGCCGCCTGCGGGCGGGCCGGGAACGAAGTGGCAACCCTGCACAGGCAGGTTGTCTGGAAGGCTGAGGATGCGGTTGGGAAATGGCTGGTCGAACGTCTGACCCCGTCCCGCCCGCGTCATCGCCACATATGAATTTAGCTCAAGGGCATACGCGGGGCTGTGTTCAAGCCACCGGTACTGGAGAAAGAAAGCATGAGCAACTGGTTAGTAGACAAACTGATCCCTTCGATCATGCGTTCCGAGGTGAAGAAAAGCTCGGTTCCTGAAGGTCTGTGGCACAAGTGCCCCTCCTGCGACGCGGTGCTGTACCGCCCGGAGCTGGAAAAGACTCTGGACGTTTGCCCCAAGTGCAATCACCACATGCGGATCGGCGCGCGCGCGCGCATCGACATCTTCCTCGACGCCGACGGGCGTAACGAACTGGGCGCTGATCTGGAGCCGGTCGACCGTCTCAAGTTCCGCGACGGCAAGAAATACAAGGACCGCCTCACCGCTGCGCAGAAGCAGACCGGCGAAAAAGATGCGTTGATTTCCGTCAGTGGCAAGCTGCTGGGCATGCCCGTTGTAGTCTCGGCCTTTGAATTTTCCTTCATGGGCGGCTCCATGGGCGCCATCGTCGGTGAGCGTTTTGTGCGCGCCGCCAATTACGCCCTCGAAAACCGTTGCCCGATGATCTGCTTCGCCGCTTCCGGTGGCGCGCGCATGCAGGAAGCCCTGATTTCCCTGATGCAAATGGCCAAGACCTCTGCGGTGCTGGCGCGTCTGCGTGAAGAAGGCATTCCGTTTATCTCCGTGCTGACCGACCCGGTCTACGGTGGTGTTTCCGCCAGCCTGGCCATGCTGGGCGACGTGATCGTCGGTGAGCCCAAGGCTCTGATCGGTTTTGCCGGCCCGCGCGTGATCGAGCAGACCGTGCGCGAAAAGCTGCCGGAAGGCTTCCAGCGCAGCGAGTTCCTGCTGGAGCACGGCGCAATCGACCTGATCATCCCGCGCGGCGAGCTGCGTCCGCGCCTTGGCAACCTGCTGGCGCAAATGATGGGGCTGCCGACACCGGTGTACGTCGCGCCTAAAATCGAGCCTATCGTCGTGCCGCCGGTGCCTGCAAACCTATGACCCAACGTACCCTGGGCGAATGGCTCGCCTACCTGGAGCAGTTGCATCCGTCCGCCATCGACATGGGCCTGGAGCGCTCGCAACAGGTAGCGACCCGCCTCGGGTTGGGCCGGCCGGCGCCGCGCGTGATCACGGTGACCGGCACCAACGGCAAGGGCTCGACCTGCGCCTTTGTCGCGGCGCTGCTACAGGCTCAAGGCCTGAGCGTGGGTGTCTACAGTTCTCCGCACCTGCTGCGTTACAACGAGCGGGTGCAGCTCAACGGTGTCGAAGCCACCGATGAGCAACTGTGTGAAGCGTTCGCCGCACTCGATGCCGGGCGTGGCGAAATTTCCCTGACCTACTTCGAGATGGGCACCCTGGCGGCGTTCTGGCTGTTCGAGCGTGCGCGACTGGATGTGGTCGTGCTGGAAGTGGGGCTGGGCGGGCGTCTGGACACGGTCAACGTGGTGGATGCCGACCTGGCGCTGGTTACCAGCATTGGCGTCGACCATGTCGATTATCTGGGCGATACCCGCGAGTCAGTGGCCTATGAAAAGGCCGGTATCTTCCGTGCGGGCAAGCCTGCGTTGTGCGGCGACCTGGATCCGCCGCAGCCCTTGCTCGACAAGGTGCGTGAGCTGGAATGCCCGTTCTTCCTGCGCGGTCGCGAGTTCAACCTCGACATCGGCGAGCAGCACTGGCAATGGCGCGGGCGCGATGCGCGCGGCCAAATGGTCGAGCTGCACAATTTGCCGCTGTTGAACCTGCCGATGGAAAATGCCGCGCTTGCGCTGCAGGCCTATCTGCTGCTGGACCTGCCATGGGATGCTGCGCAGATTGCCGCGACGTTGCGGGCGACCAGGGTGGTTGGGCGTCTGGATCGTCGTGCGGTCGAGTGGCAGGGCAAGCGTCTGAACCTGCTGCTGGATGTGGGACACAATCCCCATGCAGCCGAGTACCTGGCGCAACGCCTGGCGCGTACGCCGCCGTTGGGTCGTCGACTCGCCGTTTTTGGTCTGTTGGCCGACAAGGACCTTGATGGCGTGGTTGCGCCATTGCTCGAAAGTGTCCAGGCGTGGGCGGTTGCGCCGCTGGATACGCCGCGCAGTCGCCCGGCGGCGGAGTTGGAGCTGGCCTTGCAGAACCTTGGTGCGCGCGTGGCGTCGTATGCAAGCCTGACCGCAGCCCTCGAGGCGCAGTGTGCGGTGGCAACGGCCGAGGACGAGATTCTGTTGTTCGGATCATTTTATTGTGTTGCCGAGGCGCTTGAGTGGTTGGCTCGGCGCCCCACGGAGGAAGCTGCACATGGCATTACTGGATAGCGCATACAAGCAGCGAATGGTCGGGGCTCTGGTGCTGGTGGCGTTGGCGGTGATTTTCCTGCCGATGCTGTTTTCCCGCCAGGACGAACAGCGCCAGGTGGTAGTCGAAGCCCCGGCAGCGCCCCAGGCGCCCGCCGTGCCTCAGGTGCAGGTCGAACCGGTGGTGGTTCCGGAGCCGCAGGCATTGCCCGAAGACGAACCGGTGCCGGTCGAAGAGCCCGCTGCTGCGCAGCCAGCGCCCTCCGCGCCCGTGCAGCAGAGCGTACCGGTGGTCAAGCCAGCGCCTGCGGTGGCGGCCAAGCCAGCCGCGCCGGCACCTGCGCCCAAGCCGGTCGCGCCGCAACCGGCGACGCCAGGCAAGCCGGATGTAGGGCAGAGTCGTATCGATCCCAATGGCCTGCCGATCAGTTGGTCTATTCAGGTCGCCAGCCTTGGCAATCGTGAAGGCGCCGACGCCTTGCAGAAAAAACTGCGCAGCCAGGGTTACAACGCTTATATCCGCAGTGCCGATGGCAAGAACCGCGTGTTTATCGGGCCGCTGATCGAGCGAGCCGAGGCCGATCGCCTGCGGGACTTGCTGGACCGTCAGCAGAACCTGAAGGGCTTCGTGACCCGCTTCCAGCCTGAGCGCGGCTGATTCAGCCTGGAGTGCAATCAGCTGTGGGAAGGGGATTGCGCCCTCCCACAGTGTTTTTGCGGTGGCCTTGAAAGAGGCTTTACCCGCTACAAACTATTGATTTGCAAAGCGCCCGCAATCACCGCTTACCGACAGCCCAACGCTCTGCTAAAATCCGCCGCCTTATTCGTATGCAGGCCGAACCGTGCCATTTACTTGGGTTGATTGGGCGATCGTTGCCATCGTCGCCATCTCCGCGTTGATCAGTCTGAGCCGCGGCTTCGTAAAAGAAGCCCTGTCGTTGCTGACCTGGATCATCGCAGGCGTCGTAGCCTGGATGTTCGGGGGGTCACTGTCGGTTTACCTGGCCGGCTACATCGAGACACCTTCGGCCCGCGTCATCGCGGGCTGCGCCATTATGTTCATCGCCACGCTGCTGGTGGGGGCAATGGTCAATTACCTTATTGGCGAATTGATACGCGTCACCGGCCTCTCCGGGACCGATCGATTTCTCGGCATGGCCTTCGGCGCGGCGCGTGGCGCCTTGTTGGTGGTGGTGGCGGTCGGGCTATTGAGCCTGGGGCCGGTACAGCAGGATGCGTGGTGGCAGGAGTCGGTGCTCGTGCCAAAATTTCTTTTGGTTGCAGATTGGTCCAAGAACCTCATATTGGGGTGGAGCAGTCAGTGGCTGGCCAGCGGAATCAGCGTACCCGCTGATCTTCCGTTCAAGGAACACCTCTTACCGGCCAAAACGCCTCAGTAAGCAGGGTTCAGTCAAGATTCATTAAGTAGGGGTTGCGTCGCATGTGTGGCATCGTCGGTATCGTCGGTAAGTCGAACGTGAATCAGGCGCTGTATGACGCGCTAACCGTCCTCCAGCACCGCGGCCAGGACGCTGCCGGTATTGTGACCAGCCACGACGGCCGGTTATTTCTGCGCAAGGACAATGGCCTGGTGCGTGACGTGTTCCATCAGCGTCACATGCAGCGCCTCGTCGGGCACATGGGTATTGGCCATGTGCGTTACCCGACTGCCGGCAGCTCGACGTCAGCCGAAGCTCAGCCGTTCTACGTCAACTCGCCTTACGGCATCACCCTGGCGCACAACGGCAACCTGACCAACGTTGAACAGCTGGCCAAGGAAATTTACGAATCCGATCTGCGCCACGTCAACACCAGTTCCGATTCGGAAGTGCTGCTCAACGTGTTCGCCCATGAGCTGGCCCAGCGCGGCAAGCTGCAGCCCACCGAAGAAGACGTGTTTGCCGCCGTGATCGACGTGCACAACCGTTGCGTCGGCGGTTATGCCGTGGTGGCGATGATCACCGGTTACGGTATCGTCGGTTTCCGCGACCCGCACGGTATCCGCCCGATCGTGTTCGGTCAGCGTCACACCGACGAAGGCGTCGAGTACATGATCGCGTCCGAGAGCGTGTCACTGGACGTGTTGGGCTTCACCCTGATCCGCGACCTCGCGCCGGGCGAAGCGGTGTACATCACTGAAGATGGCAAGCTGCACACCCGTCAGTGCGCAGTGGCGCCGAAGCTGACGCCGTGCATCTTCGAGCACGTCTACCTGGCGCGTCCGGATTCGATCATCGACGGTGTCTCGGTCTACAAGGCGCGCCTGCGCATGGGCGAGAAGCTGGCCGACAAGATCCTGCGCGAGCGTCCCGAGCACGATATCGACGTGGTGATCCCGATTCCGGACACCAGCCGTACCGCCGCCCTGGAGCTGGCCAACCACCTGGGCGTCAAGTTTCGCGAAGGTTTCGTGAAGAACCGCTACATCGGCCGTACGTTCATCATGCCCGGCCAGGCTGCACGCAAGAAATCGGTGCGCCAGAAGCTCAACGCCATCGAACTGGAGTTTCGTGGCAAGAACGTGATGCTGGTGGATGATTCCATCGTGCGAGGTACCACGTGCAAGCAGATCATCCAGATGGCCCGCGAAGCCGGTGCGAAGAATGTTTACTTCTGCTCCGCTGCGCCTGCCGTGCGTTACCCGAACGTGTATGGTATCGACATGCCGAGCGCCCATGAGCTGATCGCTCATAACCGTTCGACCCAGGACGTGGCCGACCTGATCGGCGCCGACTGGCTGATCTACCAGGACCTGCCGGACCTGATCGAAGCTGTCGGCGGTGGCAAGATCAAGATCGATCAGTTCGACTGTGCCGTGTTCGATGGCAAGTACGTGACCGGCGACGTCGACGATGCCTACCTGAACAAGATCGAGCAGGCGCGTAACGACTCGTCGAAGGTCAAGACCCAGGCGGTCAGCGCGATCATCGATCTGTACAACAACTGAGTGAACACCGGCCCTGAGGGGCCGGTTTTGTATCTTAAATAAAGAATTTCGAGAGTAAGGAGTCGCAGCATGAGTCAGGAATGGGATGCCGGTCGGCTGGACAGCGACCTTGATGGCGTAGCTTTCGACACCCTGGCTGTGCGCGCCGGCCAGCACCGTACCCCGGAAGGTGAGCACGGTGATCCGATGTTCTTTACCTCCAGCTACGTATTTCGCACGGCCGCCGACGCTGCCGCGCGTTTTGCCGGCGAAGTGCCGGGCAATGTCTATTCGCGCTATACCAACCCGACCGTGCGCGCCTTCGAAGAGCGTATTGCTGCTTTGGAAGGTGCCGAGCAGGCCGTGGCCACTGCCACTGGCATGGCGGCGATCATGGCGGTGGTAATGAGCTTGTGCAGCGCTGGCGATCATGTGCTGGTGTCGCGCAGTGTGTTCGGCTCGACCATCAGCCTGTTCGAGAAGTACTTCAAGCGCTTCGGCGTCGAAGTGGACTATGTGCCGCTGGCGGACGTGTCCGGCTGGGATGCGGCAATCAAGGCCAATACCCGGTTACTGTTTGTCGAGTCGCCGTCCAATCCACTTGCCGAGCTGGTGGATATCGCTGCATTGGCCGAAGTGGCTCATGCCAAGGGCACGATGCTGGTGGTCGACAATTGCTTCTGCACACCGGCGCTGCAACAGCCGCTGAAGCTGGGCGCCGATATCGTCGTGCACTCGGCGACCAAATTCATCGATGGCCAGGGCCGTTGCATGGGTGGGGTGGTAGCCGGTCGTGGCGAGCAGATGAAGGAAGTCGTCGGCTTCCTGCGTACCGCCGGGCCTACGCTCAGCCCGTTCAATGCCTGGATCTTCCTCAAGGGCCTGGAGACCCTCAGCCTGCGCATGAAGGCCCATTGTGCCAATGCCCAGGCCCTGGCCGAGTGGCTGGAGCAGCAGGACGGCATCGAGAAAGTGCACTACGCCGGTCTCAAGAGCCACCCGCAACACGCATTGGCCCAACGCCAGCAGCGCGGTTTCGGCGCGGTGGTGAGTTTTGAAGTGAAGGGCGGCAAAGAGGGCGCCTGGCGCTTTATCGATGCAACGCGTCTGATCTCCATCACCGCCAACCTGGGTGACAGCAAGACCACCATTACCCATCCGGGAACCACGTCCCACGGCCGCCTGGCGCCGCAGGAGCGTGAAGCGGCGGGCATTCGTGACAGTCTGATTCGCGTTGCGGTTGGCCTGGAAGATGTGGCTGATTTGCAGGCAGACCTGGCCCGCGGGCTGGCGGCCTTGTGATCGAGTGGTCCACCGAGGCCGCAGTGGCGAGTAACGGACGTGTCGCGCTGGTAACCGGTGCTGCTCGCGGGATTGGCCTGGGCATCGCCGCCTGGCTGATCAGCGAAGGCTGGCAGGTGGTGTTGACCGATCTCGATCGCGAGCGTGGTTCGAAGGTTTCCAGGGTGCTCGGCGACAATGCCTGGTTTATCACCACGGATGTGGCTGACGAGAAGCAGGTCGCCCAGGGGGTCGCCGAAGTGCTGGGGCAGTTCGGGCGCCTGGATGCGCTGGTGTGCAACGCGGCGGTAGCCGACCCGCACAATATCACCCTGGAAAGCCTCGACCTGGCCTATTGGAACCGTGTGCTGGCAGTGAACCTCAGCGGGCCGATGCTGCTGGCCAAGCACTGCGCTCCTTACCTGCGTGCCCATGGCGGCGCAATCGTCAACCTGGCGTCCACGCGCGCCCGTCAATCGGAGCCGGACACCGAGGCCTACGCGGCGAGCAAGGGCGGCCTGCTGGCCCTGACTCATGCCTTGGCGATGAGCCTGGGGCCGGAGGTGCGGGTCAACGCCGTCAGCCCCGGCTGGATCGATGCGCGCGACCCCGCGGCACGGCGTGCCGAGCCACTGAGTGACGCGGATCACGCCCAGCATCCGGCGGGCAGGGTAGGCACCGTGGAGGATGTGGCGGCGATGGTGGCTTGGTTGCTGTCGCGTCAGGCCGGGTTTGTGACCGGGCAGGAGTTCGTGGTTGACGGTGGCATGAGCAAGAAGATGATTTACAGCGAGTAAGGCGAGCAGAGGCTTGAAGCAATTTTGTCTTTTTCGGGAAAACTTCAAGCGGGCTATTGACTTAGGTCTGCTACCTGCGTAAATTTCGCGGCCTCAACGAAGCAAAGGGTGATTAGCTCAGCTGGGAGAGCATCTGCCTTACAAGCAGAGGGTCGGCGGTTCGATCCCGTCATCACCCACCACTTCTTGAGAGTTTTGCTTACGGGCAAGACGCAACGTTAAAGGTTGCACCGACGCGCAGCGGTAGTTCAGTCGGTTAGAATACCGGCCTGTCACGCCGGGGGTCGCGGGTTCGAGTCCCGTCCGCTGCGCCATATTTTCCAGGTTCGAATTGTCGGGCTTGAGATTGAACAGCCAAGGCTGATCGATCAGATGTTTAAAGACGGTTGAGAGCTTCACGCTTAACCGGTCAAGCGATACGCAGCGGTAGTTCAGTCGGTTAGAATACCGGCCTGTCACGCCGGGGGTCGCGGGTTCGAGTCCCGTCCGCTGCGCCATATCTGCTTAAAGGCCCGCTGAACGCCTTGAAGCGCAAAGACAGCCATAGGCTGCTTTGATCCGATAGCAAAGACCCTGGTCGAAAGACCGGGGTTTTTTGTGTCTGCGATTTTGTGATAAGGGGCCGGCTTGGCCCGCAGTGTAACGTCAAGTCAGGGGAGGGAGCCGGAACCCGGCTCCCTCTGTGTGTCAGTACCCCAGCTTATCCCGCAGCCCGTAGTACCAGGCGCCCAGCGCCGCGAATGGCGTACGCAGCAGCTGTCCGCCTGGGAATGGGTAGTGAGGCAGGTCGGCAAACGCGTCAAAACGCTCTGCCTGGCCACGCAGGGCTTCGGCGAGCACTTTGCCTGCCAGGTGCGTGTAGGTCACGCCGTGGCCGCTGCAGCCTTGGGAGTAATAGATGTTGTCGCCCAGGCGGCCCACCTGAGGCAAGCGCGACAGGGTCAATAGGAAGTTACCGGTCCAGGCGTAATCGATTTTCACGTCCTTGAGTTGCGGGAAGGCTTTGAGCATCTTCGGACGAATGATCGCTTCGATATTCGCTGGGTCCCGCGCGCCATAGACCACGCCGCCGCCGAAGATCAGGCGCTTGTCGCGTGTGAGGCGGTAGTAGTCGAGCAGGTAATTGCAGTCTTCGACGCAGTAGTCCTGCGGCAACAGGGTCTTGGCCAGGTCATCGTCCAAGGGGGCCGTGGTGATCACTTGCGTGCCGCAGGGCATCGACTTGGCGGCCAGCTCCGGCACGAGGTTGCCGAGGTAGGCGTTGCCCGCAACAATAATGAACTTGGCCCTCACCTTGCCTTCGGCGGTATGCACCACCGGATTGGCGCCACGCTCGATGCGCAGTGCAGCGGATTGTTCGTAGATCGTACCGCCGAGCGACTCAACGGCAGCGGCTTCGCCGAGGGCCAGGTTGAGTGGATGAATATGCCCGCCGCTCATGTCCAGGAGGCCGCCGACATAGTTGTCGCAGGCCACTACTTCACGTATGCGGCGCTCGTCCAGCAGCTCCAGTTGCGTGTGGCCGTAGCGTTCCCACAGACGCTTCTGCGATTCCAGGTGGCCCATATGCTTGCTGTTGAGTGCGGCGAACACGCCGCCGTCTTTCAAGTCGCACTGGATCTGGTACTTGGCCACCCGCTCGCGAATGATCCTGCCACCCTCGAACGCCATCTCACCCAGCAACTGCGCCTGGCTGGGCCCGACGCTGCGCTCGATCACGTCGATATCGCGGCTATAGCTGTTGACGATCTGCCCACCGTTGCGACCTGATGCACCAAACCCCACCTTGGCGGCTTCCAGTACCGTGACGCGAAAACCGTTCTCCAACAGAAACAGTGCGCTGGAAAGGCCGGTATAGCCGGCGCCAATCACGCACACATCGGTTTCGACCTCACCTTGCAATACCGGACGAGGCGCAACCGCATTGGCGGATGCGGCGTAATAAGACTGGGGATAGGGGGTGTTCGCCATCCTGGAACCTCTGTTTTATATTTTTTACGAGTGCCGCGATCCTACCTGAGTTGAAAATCGCCCGCCAGCCACCCGCAAAACACGGGTGTGCCGTACGAAA
This sequence comes from Pseudomonas poae, assembly GCF_001439785.1. GTDB lineage: Bacteria > Pseudomonadota > Gammaproteobacteria > Pseudomonadales > Pseudomonadaceae > Aquipseudomonas > Aquipseudomonas poae. The sequence goes on from NZ_JYLI01000022.1 coordinate 61,186, forward strand.
ATAAAAAATTCGCATATTCATAGGGTTAGCTGCGAAAAAGATGTTGACACACCTTCGGAATTCCGTAGAATGCCGCCTCACAGCAGGCACGTAGCTCAGTTGGTTAGAGCACCACCTTGACATGGTGGGGGTCGTTGGTTCGAGTCCAATCGCGCCTACCAAACAAAATCCGCTCTGCTGGGCGGTCTAGAAGGGCTCACCGAAAGGTGGGCCCTTTTTTGTTGCCTGGAATTTGGGTCAGTCAAAACACCCGAAGCGTCACCTCAGGCGTTTTGTGTATCAAGCCGTGGTGCTGACTATCGAGCCCGAACTGCTCTTGCCTTCACTGGTCACGGCCTGCAACAGGGCTGCGCTTACCGTCTGCAAAGCCGCTGATGTACTTGCTACCTGCACTTGCGCCGCTGCGATCGTCACCGCTTTTGCCTCTGCGTTTTCGGTGCTGGACTGTGCCTTTTGCAGCGCCTGCTGTTGCTGTTGGAGCTGCTTTTGCAACTGCTCGATTTGTTTTTTCAGTTCCTTGACCGTTTCCGACTCTTGCTTGGTCGATGGCGCCTCGCCACCGCCCACACTCTCTGAAGATTTAGCGGCATGGTCAAGGCTGACGGTCAGGCTGCTTGAGCTGTCAGCTCTCGCGGCATCAGCCGTGTCTTTGGACGCCTGAGGGGTGGGCACTGGGGCTGGAGTATTTAGATTGATCAGCATGAAATTACCCGGTTATGAGTTGTCCGATTAAATCGACCCGTGGGCGATTTACGTCAGCGCGACTCCTGTCCCGCCGTGGGATGGTCCTGCATTAACGTGACAGTCATTGTGTCGCGCTTTGATGAGGGGAGAGGGATATTAACGCTGTTACTGCATCGACAAGCGCCCAAATTGAAGGCGCAAGTACGCGCTTTGCCATAGGCCATACATCGCCAGGGCCGCTTTGAACCCTGTAAAGAAGTGGCAATCAGCAGAAGAGCGAAGCCACCGCTAACAGGCAGATAATCTGCGCAATCAGCTGGCAACGTATTTCACCGTTTGTTGTTGCCATATCACTCATTTGTCCGGCATACATGATCGCTACCTTTTTGGCTGAATCACCGTGAGCCCGGCGTGGGAACGCACCGTTATTGCGCTGAGTATAGGCCTTGAAATTAAAGTCTTACTAATGGTGTTTGTACTGAATTCAGGAGCGCGCGATGGAGCTGGCGATGGAGGTGTCATTCGACGTAACCGAGCAGGATCGTGAGGCAATCCTCAAGCCGCTGAGGGCTTATAACCTCAGTCACACAGGCAGCATGCCATTTGAAACGGTGGGCATCCTGTTGCGTGATCCCGCTACTGACGAGGTAGTGGGCGGGCTTTACGGTAAAATTTCCTACGGGTGGCTGTTTATCGAACTGCTGAGCATCCCCGACCAGATGCGCACTCAGGGCACCGGTACACACTTGATGCGCACCGCTGAAGACTTGGCCGAGCAGAAAGGCTGTACCGGAATCTGGCTGGACACGTTCAGCTTTCAGGCGCCAGGGTTTTATCGAAAGTTGGGTTTCACTGAGGTGGGTCATATTGTCGATTACCCGCCAGGTCACCTGCGCCACTTTTTCCAGAAACGCCTGCGCTGAGGTGCGGCACCGCTTCTGAACAATGTGAGAGAGCGTTTTGGAGATCAGATTATTGGGTGTTTGACCAGTGGTGGTCGTAAGTGTTTTGCAAAATAACACCGAGGTTCAGACCTGATGCTCAGTCCTCGCGCCGAGGAAAAAACAATGCAAAACATGTGAGTCCATCCTCGCTGCTCACGCCGTACTGGCCGTTATGCAGTTGCATGATGGTCGCCACAATTGACAGACCAAGCCCATTGGATTGGGAAGAGCGTTCTCGAGATTCATCCACCCGGTAAAACCGTTCAAACAAGCGTGGCAAGTGCTCGGCTGGAATGGTGGCACCGTGGTTGCTGACTTTCAGATGAAGGCCCTCGGCGTCTGGTACCGCCTGAATCAGCAGATCGGAGCCAGGCGCACCATATTTGATGGCGTTGGCGCACAGGTTGGCCAGCGCACGTCGCAGCAGCATCGGTTCCGCCCAGATCACGCCTTCGCCCTCTGTCATGATGCGCATGCCCACATCGCCGGCCAGGCCTTCGAAGTAGTCTGCGATGCGCTGTACTTCATCGGCCGCGTTCAGCTCCTGTCGCTGATGCAGTGCGCCGGCGGGGTCGGTGCGAGCCAGGAACAGCATGTTGTCGAGCATTCGCGCCAGGCGCTCGAGCTCTTCCACGTTTGACGCAAGCAGTTGCTGGTAGCCTTCGATGCTGCGGTCCTGTTGCAGGGCGACCTGGGTTTCTCCCAGCAGGTTGTTGATCGGTGTGCGCAGCTCATGGGCCATGTCGGTAGACACCTGGCCCAGTTGCACGAAGCCCTTGGCCAGGCGTTCCAGCATGGTGTTGAACGACTCGATCATGGGCAGCAACTCCCTGGGCGCCCCGTGACCGTCGAGACGTTCGGCCAGGTTACTGACGCCGATACCCTGAGCATGCCGGGCCAGACGCCGCAAAGGCAGCAGCCCACGATGCACAAGCAGGTAGCCCACCACGGCGAGGATGAGCGCCGCGATACTGGCCAGGATGTACACACTCAACCGGTAGCTGGCGAGCACGGCGGTGCGTTCGGTCATCAGGCGCCCGCTGGTAACTTGCAAGCTGCCCAGATCGCCGGAATCGATGGACGCGGCAACGGTTGAAAAGGGTACGCCATTGAGTCCAGGCAGGTGCTGCACGTCGGTCAACGCGAGCACATGGTCTTTGGGCACGGGTTTGACGGGGGGCAGCTCAATGTTCGCGGGGTTCACCAGCAGCAATGGTTTTTGCCCAGGCGCGGCGATGCTCAGCACTGACTCGCGGTTGCCCAGCATATTCTGGAATAACTCCGGTTTGGTGCGGATCAGGTCCAGGGTGTTGCCGTCGTTGAGCAGATTGCGCAGTTGATCAACCCGCGAAATCAGCGCGGCATCGTCGCGGCGCACCAGTTCCTGCTCGAGCTCGCGGTAGAGCGCGACGCCAAGGGTGGTCAGCAGCGCGAAGGCGAGCAGGGCAAAGATCAACGCCAGGCGTAGCGTCAGGGAGTAAGGGCGGCGACGGTTCATGGCTGGGTATCGAAGCGGTAGCCAATGCCACGTACGCTGTGGATCAGTTTGAGCTGGAACGGGTCATCGATTTTCAGGCGCAGACGCCGCACGGCCACGTCGACCACATTGGTGTCGCTGTCGAAATTCATGTCCCACACCCGCGAGGCGATCAGCGAGCGCGACAGCACCTGGCCATGGTGGGCTGCAAACAGGTGCAGCAGGGCAAATTCCTTATTGGTCAAGGTGATCCGCGTGTCGGCGCGGGTGACGCGGCGCTTGAGCACGTCGATTTGCAGGTCGGCAATCTGCAACTGTTCATCTTCGCGGATCGGGCCTCGCCGTGTCAGGGTGCGCAGGCGTGCGACCAGTTCGGCGAACGAGAAAGGCTTGATCAGGTAGTCATCGGCGCCCAGTTCCAGGCCCTTGATGCGGTCTGCGATGTCGTCGCGGGCGGTCAGGAACAGCACGGGCGTGTCCGCTTCCTTGCGCAGGCGCCGCAGTACTTCCCAGCCATCCATTTTCGGCATCATCACATCCAGCACTATCACGTCGAAAGGCGTTTCCAGCGCTTGGTGCAAACCGTCCACACCGTCGCGCGCGAGGCTCACGCAATACCCCAATTCCTGCAAGCCGTTGAGCAGGTAATTGCCCGCCTTGGGTTCGTCTTCGACAACAAGGATGTTCATGGCAGGTGCCCTGTTTCAGTGGATGACGCCAGTTTAGCGTGATCAATTCTCACTGGGGCAACCGATGGCTTGTACTTTGTAGTCCAGCACATGTTCGCGGTTCTGGTGGTCGAGGTAGCGCAATTGCGCAGGCACGACGCCGCACTGGCCGTATGTGTCAGTGCTCGACAGTTGCCGTGCGATATCCAGATGCACGAAGAAGCCGGTTTTATCATGGATAACCTTTGCATCCGAGGCGGGATCGGCAGCGAATGCCGAAGCGGTGAAGAGCAAGGCGGCGAAGCCTGAGGCAAATCGTTTCATGTCGGTTCCTCTCTGAAGGGTCGGCTGCCGGGCCTGGCAGTGAGTTCACAGTAACCAGGCGATCCGAACAGGCGGCCAACAGGACGATGACAAGTTCGTAATGAAAGGCCCGCAGTGCCAATGACGTTTACAAGCGTCAGGCCGGGCCGTAGATTGCATCGGGCCGATTACGCCTACAGCTCAAGAGGAAGCCACGCAGTGTCCAGCCAAGGCTCAGCTTTACCTGCACGACCTTACCGCGCCTTTCTATTCGACATGGACGGGACCTTGCTCAACTCCATCGCCGCTGCAGAGCGGGTGTGGAGCATCTGGGCCGAACGCCACGGTTTGGATGTGGCAGCGTTCCTGAAGACGATCCATGGCGCGCGCGCGATCGATACGATTACACGCCAGGCGCTGCCCGGCGTGGACCCTGAGGTAGAGGCGCAATGGATAACCGAGGCTGAACTCGATGATGTCGACGGCGTCGTGGCGATACCTGGCGCGGTTGAGTTCCTCAACGGTCTGCCAAGTGATCGATGGGCGCTGGTAACGTCCGCGCCTAAAGCACTGGCGTTGCGGCGTCTGCAGGCTGCGGGCATTGAGCCGCCGGCGGTGTTGGTGACGGCCGAGGATGTCGCCAGGGGTAAACCGGACCCCGCCTGTTACGTATTGGGCGCCGAACGCTTGGGTGTGCCGGTTCAGGATTGCCTGATTTTCGAAGATGCAACGGTGGGGATTCGAGCCGGGGAAGCGGCGGGGGCGGATGTGATGGTCGTGACCTCGACGCACCTTGCGCCCATGATGACGGCGCACGCATGCATCGACAGTTATGAGCATCTTCATGTTCAACGCGACGGTGAGGGGTTGATGTACGTGCAGCGTAGGGTGAACTGATACGAAAGGGCCGAGCCGATTATCGGTCTCGGCCTCTCACGTTATGGGGGCGGTCGGGCGGCGTGTGCAACCGGCTGTTTTTCATGCCCTGACGCGAGAGCACCATCTCCCGCAGGATTTCATTGGCAAGGCGGGTAATGGCATCAGCGCCATTGTAATGGGAGCGGACGATGCCGGTAATCGCGAAGTGGTCGGTTTCCGGACCGCTCAGAATGGCTGAGAGTGTGCCGTCGGCATGCAGCGTGCAGGTGATCCTGTAGCTGGGCAGGCGGGCTGCCAGTGCGGCTTCGATTTGGGATTTGTTGAGCATTTCCATCTGTTTCAGCACCCTTTACTGACTGTGCAAGCCCAAGCATAGGCGCTGCTGCATACCTGTAAATACCGGCGATCAGATAGCCATTCAACCTGTCGATTTTTGCCTGGTGCGTTGGATAGCGTGCTGGCAAAGCTTGCGCTGTACCGTTTCCTGAAGGGGCTTGAGGCAAAAAACGAACAGATAGGCTCCAAGCAGCAATGCCAGATCCAGCCACGAAGGGGCGTCGGCGCCGGCCACTTCGAACCTCAAGCCAAATTCCACGCCTACGAAGACCAGTCCGATCAGCAGGACAATCATCCAAGAGTGGAAGGCAAAGCGTTTCGTTGAGGAATGCCTCATCGACAGGCTCCCTAGTTTGCTTGGGCCGTAGTGGAGGGGGTTCAGGAAATTGGGCCGAGGATCGCGCAACAAGTTCCAGGCATCGGAACAGTTTCATTTTCGGCGAAGAGGATATGAAAGGGCTTGAAAATACGCGATTTGAACCGCAAGGGTCTTCGCCAGCCGTGACAGTGAACGAAAAGGCTGGCTACTGAGGGCACCTCAAGGCGTCTGGTTTTTATCCGGAGCGGTAAGGCCGGCCTGGATGCGCTGATAGATCTCTTCACGGTGCACGGCAACGTCTTTAGGAGCATTGATGCCGATTCTTACTTGCTGGCCGCTGACGCCCAGAATGGTGATCGTAATGTCATCACCGATGTTTATGCTTTCACCAACTTTACGGGTGAGTATCAGCATGGACTTCTCCTTGATTACTTTTAAGGACACGTGTTTCAGACAGGGCAGGTGTCGGATGTGTGTAGCTTACTGCGAAGCGCGTCCCTGTGACTGCCTCTTTTAGGACGCATAGAGGCGGCATTAATTCCCATGGCGGCATCATACAGGTCTGCGATACATCATTCGCATTGTTTAAGCCAAGGTTTATGAAGGCCAGAATAGACAGTGGATGATAAAGTTGCCTCTTTTCCTTTAAGGAGCAGGGCAGTGCGTAAAGTAGCGATGGCAATGGCGGTGCTGGCATTGGCCGGTTGCGGTGAAGGCAAGCCTGTCGAGGCGCCCAAGGCCAGGGCTGCCACGAGCCAGAGCCAACCGCAGAGCAGTGCGATTGCCGCCCAGGAATGGGACCTGCGAGTAGGCCCGCCAGATCACAAGTTACAGGCGATCACCGACCTGACCGCCTGGCTGCTGGAACATGGTTTCAATTTTTATATCGTCAAAGTGGACGGCAAGGACGAAGTGCTGCTTGGGCCGTTCTCCAGCAAAGCTGAAGCCGAAGCCAAGCAAGCATTGCTCGCGGAAAAAATGGCTCGCGCCAAGAAGACCGATACCGTCTCGGAAATCATCGAGCACAAGGCTACGCAGTAGCGACCATTGGGGCGGGAACCCGCCCACTTTCAGCCGCAGGCTTTCAGATTCACCGGGCCGACAAAGTCATTGCCGCGCCCCATGACGCAGGCAACGGTCTGGTTACGCTGGCGCTCCCAGGCTTGTACGGGGTATGTCTTGTTCCAGGCTTCATACAGCTGGCGGTCCTGCTTCGACAGGCGCAACCCGTATTGCTTGCTCATGTAAAAATACGTCCGCGCAATCATGCCGCGAATCGACGGCCGTGGCATGACCTTCTTCGCCTTGAAGTCGACCTGGGTCAGGCATGAACCGTATTGCCCGTTCTGCACCGGCAGCCAGCCAAAGCTGAAGTTATTACGATCACCATTGACCTCACCGATACTCGGCACCAGATTGTGCAGATCCGCCTCGGCGCGCTTGAACACAGTGTCATTGCGCGTGCAATTCTTGCGTCCGCCGCTTTGCCAGCACTGACGCTGATGCCCGATTTGCCAGGCAGGAACGATGTGTTCCCACTCGATGCGTGCGGCGCGACTGGCATTTTTGCGTGGCTTGTAACCGCAGGCTTTCAGGTCGACGCGGTTACCGGTGTATTTGCAGCCGCAATAGAACTCGGTGGATTGCGGGGCATAGAGTTTCCAGGCGACTTTCTTGGCTTCACTGAACGTTCGGGGTGCCTGGGCGTGGGCGGTCGTGGCAAAAAGCAGACAAAGCACAGCAATAAAACGCACACTCATTGAATCAATCTTCCTTCGGCACAACCCAGAAAATCTGCACACCGCCGTCGTCCCGATAGGCGAGGGTGACGTTGTCGTTTTCCGCGATTTCCTCCAGCAAGCGCGCCCATTCATCCTCGGGTTCTTCCGGCAGGCGGAAGATCAAGGCTGCCTTGGCTTTTTGCGCAGGGGTCGAATTGATGATTTTTTGCACGCGAATGGCCAGTCGCTGGTAGGCATCGGGGGCTGTTGCAGCGGCGGGAGAGGACTTTGCCACGGAATATTCCTTAATAAGCTGTACGCACATACAGTATTTAACTGTAGGCAATTTCGCAACTGCTTAAAATCCGAGAGGTCCGTCTGACGGTAATTTGATGTGGTTGGTGTAGGAGCGAGCACGCTCGCTCCTACGGGCTGCGTCAGGAATCAGTATTCCCAGAATATCCGTTGCAGTTCCTTGCTGTCCTGGGTACGGGTCAGCGCTACCATCGCCAGAATTCGCGCTTTCTGCGGGTTCAGGTCCAAGGCGGCAACCCAGTCGTATTTGTCGTCAGGTTGTTCGGCGTTGCGCAGCACCATTCCGCCGGCGTTGACATGGGAGGAGCGGATGATCTGCACACCCTGCTTGCGCAGCTCCACCAGGGCGGGAACCACTTTGGACGATACCGACCCATTGCCGGTACCGGCGTGGATGATGGCTTTGGCGCCAGCCTGGGCCAGGGCCTTGTAGGCGGTATCGCTCACGTTGCCGTAGCCATAGGCAATTTCCACGTCTGGCAGGCTCTTGATGGTCTTGATATCGAATTCCGAATCCATCGTGTGGCGCTTGGCAGGCAGGCGGAACCAGTAGGATTTGCCTTCAACCACCATGCCCAGCGGGCCCCATGGGCTCTTGAACGCTTCAGTCTTGATGTTGATCATCTTGCTCACATCGCGACCCGACTGGATTTCGTCGTTCATGGTCACCAGCACACCTTTGCCACGCGCCTCTTTGCTGCTAGCCACGGCAACGGCGTTGTACAGATTGAGCATGCCATCGGCTGACATGGCGGTGCCTGGACGCATCGAACCGACCACCACGATAGGCTTGTCGGTCTTTTCCACCAGGTTGAGGAAGTAGGCCGTCTCTTCCAGGGTGTCGGTGCCATGGGTGATCACGATACCGTCAACGTCCTTGCTGTCGGCCAGTTCCGCAACGCGTCGGCCCAGCTGCAACAGGTTGTCGTTGTTGATGCTCTCGGAAGCAATTTGCATCACTTGTTCGCCGCGAACATTGGCAATCTGACTAAGCTCAGGAACGCCGGCGATCAGTTGTTCGATGCCGACTTTAGCCGCCTGGTAGGTGGCACTGTTGGCCGCACTGGCGCCGGCGCCAGCAATGGTGCCGCCGGTTGCGAGAATCACTACGTTGGAAAGTTTGGTGTTGGTCTCGACTTCCTTTGCCTGGGCGGCAACGGGAAACAGCAGCAGGAGGGCCAAAACGCCCGGTACAAAAGTTTTCAATGCAGATTTCATTATTTTTCTCTCTGGTTTTTGATGAGTGCAGTTGCAGGTTCATCTAGAACCCTCGGACGTATCTGAACGTATCGAGGTGCAGGGGAGGAGCAGGATTTGTACCAGCCTGATTCTGGCAGGCGACATAAATTAACGTTTTGATTTAAAACAACTATTTATGATTTTCAACGGTCTCAAACAACATATCTGTCCGGCTTTCCGAACAATTGGCCGATGTTGTGTTCGGTTGTCCGACAATAAACGCTACCTGCTGTCAGGTGGCGAGAAACGCGGATGCAGCAGTCTGTCGTTTTAGAGGACGAGCGGGCGCAGGCGAGGTTTAAACATCAGAGCATGCAAACGGCGCCGCCGCTTGCTGGAGCGTTGGATGAAAGGCACTTTTCCGGCGTTGACAAATCTCGACAAGGTTCTCATAGTTCGATTAACGCAAACGTTTGCGAGATATTTCGATGCAAGCGTTGCTTACAATAATCATAAGATCGGAGTGAACCCATGAAGCTGCCATTCGCTGGACGTCTTCTCGCTGTCGCTGTGCTTGCTGCCGCATCCGCTGCTCTGCCTCTCTCCTCTGCATTCGCCGATGACGCCGCCGCCAAACCCAAGGTCGGCCTGGTGATGAAGTCCCTCGCCAACGAATTTTTCGTGACCATGCAGGATGGCGCCAAGGCCTATCAGAAAGAGCACGCCGCCGACTTCGACATGATCACCAACGGTATCAAGAACGAAACCGATACCAGCGCTCAGATCGATATCGTCAACCAGATGATCCTGGCCAAGGTCAACGCCATCGTTATTGCTCCCGCCGATTCCAAAGCGCTGGTCACCGTGCTGAAAAAAGCCTCGGATGCCGGCATCAAGGTGGTCAACATCGACAACCGTCTTGATCCGGATGTACTGAAAAGCAAGAACCTGAATATCCCGTTCGTGGGCCCGGATAACCGCAAAGGCGCGAAGCTGGTGGGTGATTACCTGGCCAAGCAACTGGCTTCGGGTGACAAGGTCGGCATTATCGAAGGCGTACCGACCACCACCAACGCCCAGCAGCGCACCGCAGGCTTCAAGGATGCGATGGACGCTGCCGGCATGAAGATCGTTTCCACTCAATCCGGCAACTGGGAAATCGACCAGGGCCAGAAAGTGGCGTCGGCCATGCTGAGCGAATACCCGGACCTCAAGGCGCTGCTGGCCGGTAACGACAACATGGCCCTCGGTGCTGTGTCCGCCGTGCGTGCCGCAGGCAAGGCCGGCAAGGTGCTGGTGGTGGGCTATGACAACATCGAAGCCATCAAGCCGATGCTGCAGGACGGCCGCGTACTCGCCACGGCTGACCAGGCCGCTGCCCAGCAAGCCGTTTTCGGTCTGCAGAACGCACTCAAGCTGGTCAAGGGTGAAACAGTCGATGCCAAAGACGGCGTGATCGAAACCCCGGTCGAACTCGTCCTCAAGAAGTAATCCTGGCAGTACCCAACAGCGCCCGCTCGTCCTGAGCGGGCGCCTGGAGATTTTCCTATGTCACCTTCCGCCCAGGCGGCTGTCCTTTCGGTCAGCGGTATCGGCAAGACTTATGCCCAACCGGTGCTGTCCGACATCACGCTGACGCTCAATCGCGGGGAAGTGCTGGCGCTTACCGGCGAGAACGGCGCAGGCAAAAGCACCTTGTCCAAGATCATCGGCGGGCTGGTCACGGCCACCACCGGGCACATGCAGTTCAACGGCCAGGATTACCAGCCAGGCAGCCGCACCCAGGCTGAAGCGCTGGGTGTGCGCATGGTGATGCAGGAACTCAACCTGCTGCCGACCCTGACCGTGGCCGAGAACCTGTTCCTGCATAACCTGCCCAGTCAAGTTGGCTGGATCAACCGCAAGCAGTTGCGTAAAGCCGCGATCGAAGCCATGGCGCAGGTCGGCCTGGACGCGATCGACCCGGACACGCTGGTCGGCAGTCTGGGCATTGGCCATCAACAGATGGTCGAGATTGCCCGCAACCTGATCGGCGACTGCCACGTACTGATTCTCGACGAGCCCACCGCGATGCTCACGGCGCGTGAAGTCGAGATGCTGTTTGAACAGATCACCCGCCTGCAGGCTCGGGGCGTGGCGATCATTTATATTTCACACCGGCTCGAAGAACTGGCCCGCGTCGCCCAGCGCATTGCGGTACTGCGTGATGGCAAGCTGGTCTGTGCCGAGCCGATGGCCAATTACAACAGCGAGCAACTGGTCACCTTGATGGTCGGTCGTGAGTTGGGCGAACAGATTGACCTGGGCCCGCGCACCATCGGTGGCCCGGCCTTGACGGTCAAAGGCCTGACACGTTCGGACAAGGTTCGCGATGTGTCCTTTGAGGTACGCGCCGGCGAGATCTATGGCATTTCCGGCCTGATCGGCGCTGGCCGCACTGAATTGCTGCGCCTTATCTTCGGTGCCGACCTGGCCGACAGCGGCACCGTCGCCCTCGGTTCGCCGGCAAAGGTGGTGAGCATTCGCTCGCCGGTCGACGCCGTGGGGCACGGCATCGCCTTGATTACCGAAGACCGCAAAGGCGAGGGCCTGCTGCTGACCCAGTCGATCAGCGCGAATATCGCCTTGGGCAACATGCCGGAGATCTCCGGCGGCGGGGTGGTCAACAGCCGCGATGAAACGGCCCTGGCCAAGCGCCAGATCGACGCCATGCGCATTCGCAGTTCCAGCCCGGCACAATTGGTCTCGGAACTGTCCGGCGGCAACCAGCAGAAAGTCGTGATCGGCCGCTGGCTGGAGCGCGACTGCCAGGTGATGCTGTTCGATGAGCCCACCCGGGGTATCGACGTCGGTGCCAAGTTCGACATTTATGCCTTGCTCGGCGAATTGACCCGTCAGGGCAAAGCGCTGGTGGTGGTGTCCAGTGACCTGCGCGAGCTGATGCTGATCTGCGACCGCATCGGTGTGCTGTCCGCCGGTCGCCTGATCGAGACGTTCGAGCGCGACAGCTGGACCCAGGACGAATTGCTCGCCGCCGCGTTTGCCGGCTATCAGAAACGTGATGCGCTGCTCAACGATGCAGTGCTTAGGGATACCCCATGAAAACCACAACTTCCCCCGGCAAGACTGGCGGCAACTTCTACGGCCTGGGTACTTATCTGGGGCTGGCAGGCGCCTTGCTGGCGATGATTGCGCTGTTCTCGGTGCTCAGCGATCACTTCCTGTCCTACGACACCTTCAGCACCCTGGCCAACCAGATACCGGACCTGATGGTGCTGGCGGTGGGCATGACGTTCATCCTGATCATCGGCGGCATCGACCTGTCGGTGGGCTCGGTGTTGGCCTTGGCCGCCTCGGCGGTCAGCGTGGCAATCCTGAGCTGGGGCTGGAGCGTGTTGCCGGCCGCCGTGCTGGGCATGGGCTGCGCCGCACTGGCCGGCACCATCACCGGTTCGATCACCGTGGCCTGGCGCATTCCGTCGTTTATCGTGTCGCTCGGTGTGCTGGAAATGGCTCGCGGCGTCGCTTACCAGATGACCGGTTCGCGTACGGCCTATATCGGTGACTCGTTCGCCTGGCTGTCTAACCCGATTGCCTTCGGTATTTCGCCGTCGTTCATCATTGCCTTGCTGGTGATCATCGTCGCCCAGCTTGTGCTGACCCGCACGGTCTTTGGTCGCTATCTGATCGGCATCGGCACCAATGAAGAAGCCGTGCGCCTGGCCGGCATTAATCCCAAGCCCTATAAAATCCTGGTATTCAGCCTGATGGGCCTGCTCGCGGGTGTGGCGGCACTGTTCCAGATTTCGCGTCTGGAAGCGGCCGACCCGAACGCTGGTTCCGGTTTGGAGCTGCAGGTAATCGCGGCAGTGGTGATCGGCGGCACCAGCCTGATGGGTGGGCGCGGTTCGGTGATCAGCACGTTCTTTGGCGTGTTGATTATTTCGGTGCTGGCCGCAGGCCTGGCGCAGATCGGTGCCACTGAGCCCACCAAGCGCATCATCACCGGTGCCGTGATCGTGATTGCCGTGGTTCTCGATACCTACCGTAGCCAGCGCGCTAGTCGGCGAGGCTGAATCATGGCAACGATCAAGGATGTGGCAGCGCTTGCGGGTATTTCCTACACCACGGTGTCTCATGTGGTGAACAAGACACGCCCGGTCAGTGAGCCTGTGCGCATCAAGGTCGAGGCGGCAATCAAGCAGCTCGACTACGTACCGAGCGCCGTCGCGCGCTCGCTCAAGGCCAAGACGACTGCCACCATCGGTTTGCTGGTGCCCAACAGCCTCAACCCGTATTTTGCCGAGCTGGCTCGCGGTATCGAGGATTACTGCGAACGTAACGGTTATTGCGTGATCCTGTGCAACTCCGACGACGATGCCGCCAAGCAACGCAGTTACCTGCGGGTGTTGCTGGAAAAACGCATCGACGGCTTGATCGTGACCTCGGTAGGCGGCGACGACAGTGGCCTGGCGGCTGGCCTGAGCGCGGTGCGCACGCCCATGGTCATCGTCGACCGCGCGCTGGACGGCATCGATGTGGACTTGGTGCGCATTGACCACGAAGAGGGCGCTTACCTGGCGACCCGGCACCTGCTTGAACTGGGCCATCGCGACATTGCCTGTATCGGCGGGCCGGGTCACACCCGCGTTGCGCAAATGCGCCTGGCGGGCTATCACCGTGCGCTCGGCGAAGCAGGGGTGAACGTTGCGCCCGGTCGCACGGAGGAAAGCGATTTCACCAGCACCGGCGGTTACGCCGCCGCCGTGAAGTTGCTGTCCGAGAACCCGCCCAGTGCGATTTTTGCCAGCAACGACATGATTGGTTTTGGCGTGTTACGCGCAGCCGCAGAGCGCAATATCCGCGTGCCGGCCGATCTCTCGGTGATCGGTTTTGATGACATCCAAATGGGCCGCTACGTTTACCCGGCATTGACCACGGTCGGGCAATCGATCGTGCAGCTGGGCGAAACGGCGGCCGAACTGTTACTGCGACGAATTGCTACCCCCCAACTGCCGATCGATCAACGTATCGTGACGCCGAGCATTGTGTTGCGTGAGTCAACGGCGCCGGTCGCTGGTGCGTTCGCGCAATACCGCTGAACCGAATTGATGAGTACTGATGTATGCCAGCAAAAGTAGTGGTAGTAGGCAGTTTGAACATGGACCTGGTCACCCGTGCCAGTCGCTTGCCGCGTGCCGGCGAAACCCTGATCGGTCAATCGTTCTCGACCGTGCCGGGCGGCAAGGGCGCCAACCAGGCCGTCGCATCCGCGCGCCTCGGGGCGGACGTGGCGATGATCGGCTGCGTGGGCACTGACGCCTATGGTGATCAATTGCGCGAAGCGCTGCTGGTCGAAGGTATCGACTGCCAGGCCGTCAGCACAGTGGACGGCTCCAGCGGTGTGGCGTTGATCGTGGTGGATGACAGTAGCCAGAACGCGATTGTGATTGTCGCCGGTAGCAACGGCGAGTTGACGCCCGCCGCGATGCGCGCGGTGGATGCCGTGTTGCAGGCTGGCGACGTGATTGTCTGCCAGCTTGAAGTGCCGATGGAAACGGTGGGCTACACGCTCAAACGTGGTCGTGAGCTGGGCAAGACGGTGATTCTCAATCCGGCGCCTGCCAGCGGCCCGCTACCGACCGAGTGGTACGCCTCGATCGACTACCTGATCCCCAACGAAAGCGAAGCCAGCGCACTGAGCGGCGTGACGGTTGACTCCCTCGACAGCGCCAAGCTGGCGGCGACGCAACTGATCAAGGCCGGTGCAGGCAAGGTCATCATCACCCTGGGTGCCGAGGGAGCATTGTTCGCCGATGGCGAGAGCTTCGAGCACCTGATGGCTCCCAAGGTCAAGGCGGTCGACACCACCGCTGCCGGAGACACCTTCGTCGGTGGTTTTGCTGCGGCACTGGTCAATGGCCAAAGCGAAGCCCAGGCCATTCGTTTTGGGCAGGTCGCTGCGGCGTTGTCGGTCACGCGTGACGGTGCGCAACCTTCCATTCCCACACTCAACGACGTTCAAGGTTTTGTGCCCTCATGAAAAAGACCCCTCTGCTCAATATCGCCTTGTCGCGTGTGATCGCCTCTCTTGGTCATGGTGACATTCTGGTCATCGGTGACGCGGGCTTGCCGGTGCCGCCGGGCGTCGAGTTGATCGACCTCGCGCTGACCCAGGGCATTCCCGACTTCATCAGTACGCTGCGCATCGTATTGAGCGAGATGCAGGTGGAAAGTCATGTGCTGGCCGAAGAAATTCTGCTCAAGCAACCGGCTGCGCTGGCCGACCTCGACAGCCTGACCGAGCAGGCCGCGCTGGGTGAGCGACGCCTGCTCAGCCATGATCAGTTCAAGCAACTGAGCCGCTCGGCGCGCGCGGTGGTGCGTACCGGTGAGTGCCAGCCTTATTGCAATATCGCGCTGGTGTCCGGCGTCACTTTCTAGAGTTTCCCAACGACAAGGAGTGTTTTATGCAACGTAGTCTCCCGACCCTGAAAAACCTGTTCCGGAGTGTTCTGCTTTTGTCCGCGCTCACTGCTGCAAGCGCCCAGGCGGCGGAAAAAATCGACCTCATCATCGACACCGACCCGGGTGCCGACGATGTCGTGGCCTTGCTGTTTGCCATGGCGTCGCCGGAAGAGTTGAGCATTCGTGCGCTGACCACCGTGGCCGGCAATGTGCGCCTGGACAAAACCTCCCGCAACGCGCGCCTGGCGCGCGAGTGGGCAGGGCGCGAGGAGATCCCGGTGTATGCCGGTGCGCCCAAGCCCCTGCTGCGCACGCCGATCTATGCCGAGAATATCCACGGCAAGGAAGGCATCTCCGGCGTCACCGTGCATGAGCCGCAAAAAGGCCTCGCAGAAGGCAATGCCGTGGATTACCTGATCAAGACCCTGCGTGCTGCCAAGCCCCACAGCATCACGATCGCCATGCTCGGCCCGCAGACCAACCTGGCGCTGGCATTGACTCAGGACCCGGAAATCACCCAAGGCATCAAGGAAGTGGTGGTGATGGGCGGCGCGCACTTCAATGGTGGCAACATCACGCCGGTGGCTGAATTCAACCTGTTCGCCGACCCTCTGGCTGCAGAGATCGTGCTCAAAAGTGGCGTCAAGCTGACCTACCTGCCTCTGGACGTGACCCACAAGGTGCTGACCAGTGAGGCGCGCCTGAAGAAGATCGCTGACATCAACAACAACGCCAGCAAAATCGTGGGCGACATTCTCAATGAATACGTCAAGGGCGATATGGAGCACTACGGCATTCCGGGTGGCCCGGTGCACGACGCCACCGTCGTTGCCTACCTGCTCAAGCCTTCGCTGTTCAGTGGCCGTGAAGTCAATGTGGTCGTGGACAGTCGCGAGGGCCCGACCTTCGGCCAGACCGTTGTCGATTGGTATGACGGCCTGAAACAACAGAAGAATGCATTCTGGGTTGAAAACGGCGATGCCCAGGGCTTTTTCGACTTGCTGACTGAACGTCTGTCCCGTCTGAAATAACGGGTTTGCCGGTCGGCGCTCGTCGGCCGGGTCTTATTCGCGCTCGGGGTCATGCGCCCCTGTGTGATCGGCCGGGTATTTCTCGAATACCTGGCCGATGAAGGCTTGCGCGGCTTGTGTGCCCAGTTCCTTGACCAACAGGTCGATACCAATGATCGCCAGCTCTTCCGGGCTTCCCGGGCTGTAGGAGCTTTGGCCCTGAGGCCATTTGGCTTTGATGTCGGCTTGCAGGATCACGGTGCTCATGGTCGGGGCTCACGGGTCGAAAAAAACGGGGGCAGTGCGCTGGAGCGCGGCTCTTACGCGGGCAGTTAACCATCTTGCGCAGTATTTGGCACTGCGACTTAGGCATCAAGCGCTTGGCAAAAGGCAAGGCTATGCGACACTGTCCACCCTTTAAATGACCGGGGAACACTGCGTGCACATCGACTTGAACAGTCCAGCTAACCTGACGCCGGCAGCCGTGCGCCAATTGCTCGCCAGTGCCAGCGATGACGAACACACACAATTGCGCGTGACCAAAGAGGGGATGGCGTACATCTCCTCCGGCAAGGCCGTAGGGGGTGTGGAGATCGACGGGCTGCTGTTTCGCCTGGAAACCTGGGCCAAAGGCTCCGGTTATGTCGGTAACGTGGCCGCCAGTGATGAGGTCTGGGTCATGCAGATTTTCAACGCGTTGAAACAAAACTGGCCTGTGCCGGCGTTTGACTACATCGACATCTACTGAGCGCATTCATATCTGGTGACGATTGACGGGGCGAATGCCGGTGTTGAGTCAGGCAGACTTGCCTGTGCAGGTTTACGTCTTGAAACCAATCGTTCTGACGGCTGTCGCACAATCTCTGTCCACTTTTTTCATAGGAGGCTTCATGCCTTGGAAGCTCGCTTCATTCGGTTCTTTGTTGGCGGCACTCGCACTGGCGGGTTGCAGCACCCCGGGTGCCTCTGAGCCAGGCAAAGACGCCGCCGTGGCCGATTCCGGCCATAGCCGCTGTGAGTCGAAGGCTGCTGAATTTGCAGTTGGCCAGAAAGCCTCGCCGCAGTTGCTGGATCAGGCCCGCACCCGCGCCGGTGCGCAGAACGCACGAATCCTCAAGCCCAGCGATATGATCACGCTGGAATACCGCTCCGACCGCCTGAACCTGAATACCGATGACAACCTGGTCATCACCCGCGTCAATTGCGGCTGAGGTTCACAAGGCTTTTGCAGCGCCCATAAAAAACCCCGTCACATGGACGGGGTTTTTTTAGCTCAGCGGAGAATTACTCGCCGCGAACCTGTGCAGCTTGCATACCCTTTTGGCCTTTCTCAGCCACGAAGGAAACGGTTTGGCCTTCTTTCAGGCTTTTGAAACCGTCGCTTTCGATAGCTTTGAAGTGTACGAACAGGTCGTCACCGCCACCTTGAGGAGTGATGAAGCCGAAGCCTTTTTCATCGTTGAACCATTTAACGGTGCCGGTTTGGCGATTAGACATGGTGTATCTCCAAGAAACTTATATTTTCAGTAGTGCTGTGCTGCTCAGGCCAACTGGGCACACCGGGCTATCATAGTCGAAATGTTCGGCTTGGGAGCCCCCCCAAGGCATTGTTTGCTAATCAATAGCGTTGCGTTTAGCGCAATGATTGGCTGAAAGCCCCGTTCTACGGGGCTTGCGCCGGAAATATCAACTGGTAAAAAAAGCCGTAAAAGCTGCGTAATTTGTGAGAAAAGGCAGTTTTCAGGCTGTTTTTCCCGCAAAACAGGCGTCTGAAGACGTCTCGTTGTTACTTTTTCTTCACGACCTTGCAGGACGAAATAGCGGCCACGGCTTTGTTTTTAAGCTCCGGGCTGGCGTTCTGGTTGGTCATCAGTTCTTTGATTTCGGCAGTGCTCAACTCGGCATTGATCTTGTCAGCGCCACAATCGCAGTGAGCTTTGGCGGTTTTGGCGTCCACGTTCTGGCTGGCGGCGGCGCTGCAGTCATTAACGAAGGCATCGCGGGCACCGGCGGGCCAGTTGGAAGGGGCGGCAGCCTGGGCGCCGAGGGACAGCAGGCTCACGGTGGCGGCGATAGCGAGGGTCGAGGTAAAACGCATCATGGGATGCTCCTTTGGGTCGAGGACGAACGGCGATTCTCGATGCGTTTGAGGCCTGCCGTACAGTCCAAGTTCACTTTGGCGGCCATAAACAGCGGAAATTGCCGCAACAGGCACGTCGTCGGCACGATGACCGTTCATCTGTGCTAGCATCGGCCGCCTGGCTATTTCAGGTGCGCAATTAGCCGCCCTGCCAGATCTTTTTCAGCTCAATCCAGTCACTCTGGTTCGATTATCGGTTGGCCGAAAGGCTCCTGCCGCTGTAAGGCAGGCGTTCATCACTGAACGGCCTGGTGTTGGATCTTGTACTGGCTCATCCCAACCCACGTGACCTTTGGTAGGGGTCACCACTAGGAGAGGAGGCGCCATGCCAACTATTACTCTACCCGACGGCAGTCAACGTTCATTCGATCATTCGGTTTCCGTAGCCGAAGTCGCCGCATCCATTGGCGCGGGTCTGGCCAAGGCCACCGTGGCCGGCAGGGTCGACGGCAAACTCGTGGACGCCAGTGACCTGATCACTGGCGACGCGAGCCTGCAGATCATCACGCCCAAGGACCAGGAGGGGCTTGAGATCATTCGCCACTCTTGCGCGCATTTGATTGGCCATGCGGTCAAGCAACTGTACCCGACCGCGAAAATGGTGATCGGCCCGGTCATCGATGAAGGCTTTTATTACGACATCGCCTACGAGCGTCCTTTCACGCCGGATGACCTGGCGGCCATCGAGCAGCGCATGCACGCGCTGATCGAAAAGGACTATGACGTGATCAAAAAGGTCACGCCGCGCGCCGAAGTGATCGATGTGTTTACCGCTCGCGGCGAAGACTACAAGCTGCGTCTGGTCGAAGACATGCCGGACGAGCAGGCCATGGGCCTGTACTACCACGAAGAATACGTCGACATGTGCCGTGGCCCGCACGTGCCGAACACGCGCTTTCTCAAGTCGTTCAAGTTGACCAAGCTGTCCGGCGCCTACTGGCGTGGCGACGCGAAAAATGAGCAGCTGCAACGGATCTACGGCACGGCCTGGGCCGACAAGAAGCAGCTGGCCGCCTACATCCAGCGGATTGAGGAAGCCGAGAAGCGTGATCATCGCAAGATCGGCAAACGCCTGAACCTGTTTCACCTGCAGGAAGAAGCGCCGGGCATGGTGTTCTGGCACCCGAACGGCTGGACCCTGTACCAGGTGCTCGAACAGTACATGCGCAAGGTTCAGCGCGACAACGGTTACCTGGAGATCAAGACGCCACAGGTCGTTGATCGCAGCCTTTGGGAAAAATCCGGGCACTGGGCCAACTACGGCGACAACATGTTCACCACGCAGTCGGAAAACCGCGACTACGCCATCAAGCCGATGAACTGCCCGTGCCATGTGCAGGTGTTCAATCAGGGCCTGAAGAGCTACCGCGAGCTGCCGCTGCGTCTGGCCGAATTCGGTGCATGCCACCGTAACGAGCCATCGGGTGCGCTGCACGGCATCATGCGCGTACGCGGCTTTACGCAGGACGACGCGCACATCTTCTGCACCGAAGAACAGATGCAGGCCGAATCCGCTGCCTTTATCAAGCTGACCATGGACGTGTATCGCGATTTCGGCTTTACCGAAGTCGAAATGAAGCTGTCCACTCGTCCGGAAAAACGCGTCGGCTCCGATGAGCTGTGGGATCGCGCCGAATCGGCACTCGCCGCAGCACTCGACAGTGCGGGCCTTGCGTACGACCTGCAGCCAGGGGAGGGTGCGTTCTACGGTCCGAAGATCGAGTTCTCGCTGAAAGATTGCCTTGGCCGCGTCTGGCAGTGTGGTACCCTGCAGCTCGATTTTAACCTGCCGATCCGTCTGGGAGCCGAATACGTCTCCGAAGACAACAGCCGTAAACACCCGGTTATGCTGCACCGGGCGATCCTCGGCTCGTTCGAGCGGTTCGTCGGTATCCTGATCGAGCACTACGAGGGCGCATTCCCCGCGTGGTTGGCTCCGACCCAGGCAGTGATCATGAATATCACTGATAAACAGGCAGATTTTGCCGCTGAGGTTGAAAAAACTCTCAACGAAAGCGGATTTCGTGCCAAGTCCGACTTGAGAAATGAAAAGATCGGCTTTAAAATCCGCGAGCATACCTTGCTCAAGGTTCCCTATCTTTTGGTTATCGGAGATAGGGAAGTCGAGATGCAGACTGTCGCTGTGCGTACTCGTGAAGGTGCTGACCTGGGCTCGATGCCCGTCGCCCAGTTCGCTGAGTTCCTCGCGCAAGCGGTTTCCCGGCGTGGTCGCCCAGATTCGGAGTAATTATTATTAAGCGTGAAATGAGACAAGATAAACGAGCTGCACCGAAAGCCCCGATCAACGAGAATATCTCGGCACGCGAGGTTCGGTTAATTGGCGCTGACGGCGAGCAGATTGGCATCGTCTCGATTGATGAAGCGCTTCGTATTGCAGAAGAGTCCAAATTGGACCTGGTGGAAATCTCCGCCGATGCAATCCCACCCGTATGTCGGGTGATGGACTACGGCAAGTCGATCTTCGAGAAGAAGAAGCAGGTTGCCGCGGCGAAGAAGAACCAGAAGCAGATTCAAGTAAAAGAAATCAAGTTTCGTCCAGGGACGGAGGAAGGGGATTACCAGGTAAAACTGCGCAACCTGGTACGTTTCCTGAGTGATGGGGACAGGGCCAAGGTATCCTTGCGATTCCGCGGCCGTGAGATGGCCCACCAGGAGCTGGGGATGGAACTCCTCAAGCGGGTTGAAGCTGACCTGCTCGAGTACGGTTCGGTCGAACAGCATCCTAAGATGGAAGGACGCCAGCTGATCATGGTCATCGCCCCGAAAAAGAAGAAGTAATCAACAGGGCACGGCAGGCCTTCTGATTATGTTTATCAACTGAATGCGGAGTATCCGAACATGCCAAAGATGAAGACTAAAAGTGGTGCTGCTAAGCGGTTTCTGAAAACCGCTAACGGTATCAAGCACAAGCACGCTTTCAAGAGCCACATTCTGACCAAAATGTCGACCAAGCGTAAGCGTCAACTGCGCGGTAGCAGCTTGCTGCATCCGTCTGACGTGGCAAAAGTCGAGCGCATGCTGCGCCTTCGTTAATTTTGGATCAAGAATAGAGGAAGTAACTCATGGCTCGTGTTAAGCGTGGCGTCATGGCCCGTAAGCGTCACAAAAAAATTCTGAAACTTGCTAAAGGCTACTACGGCGCGCGTTCACGCGTATTCCGTGTTGCCAAGCAAGCGGTAATCAAGGCAGGCCAATACGCCTACCGCGACCGTCGTCAGAAAAAACGTCAGTTCCGCGCTCTGTGGATCGCTCGTATCAATGCTGGTGCTCGTGTTAACGGTCTGTCCTACAGCCGTTTCATCGCTGGCCTGAAAAAAGCGTCCATCGAAATCGACCGTAAGGTTCTGGCTGAACTGGCCGTGAACGAAAAAGCGGTGTTTGCTGCGATTGTCGAGAAAGCTAAAGCCACCTTGGCTTAAGTACCCCCGACAGTCACCCTGGGATGCTCCTGCAGCCCAGGGTGGTAAACGTCATAAATAGGGGAAGAGCCTTCAAGCTCTTCCCCTATTTTGTATCTGGAGTCTGTACATGGAAAACCTGGACGCGCTCGTTGCCCAAGCTCTTGAGGCTGTGCATAGCGCTGAAGATATCAATGCCCTGGAGCAAATCCGGGTTCACTACCTTGGCAAAAAGGGTGAATTGACTCAGGTGATGAAGACCCTGGGGAATTTACCGGCAGAGGAGCGTCCGCAAGTCGGTGCGCTGATCAACGTTGCCAAGGAGCGCGTCACCGAGGTTCTCAATGCGCGCAAGGCGTCGCTCGAGGAGGCCGATCTTGCGGCCAAGCTCGCGGCCGAGTCCATTGACGTGACCTTGCCTGGCCGTGGCCAGGCGTCGGGCGGTCTGCATCCGATCACCCGGACTCTGGAACGTATCGAACAATTCTTCACCCATATCGGCTACGGCATCGCTGAAGGCCCTGAGGTCGAAGACGACTATCACAACTTCGAGGCGCTCAACATCCCAGGCCATCACCCGGCCCGGTCGATGCACGACACCTTCTATTTCAATGCCAACATGCTGTTGCGCACCCATACCTCGCCGGTACAGGTCCGCACCATGGAAGCGAACAAGCCGCCAATCCGCATCGTTTGCCCCGGCCGCGTGTACC
Source organism: Pseudomonas poae (assembly GCF_001439785.1). Lineage (GTDB taxonomy): Bacteria > Pseudomonadota > Gammaproteobacteria > Pseudomonadales > Pseudomonadaceae > Aquipseudomonas > Aquipseudomonas poae. Next base: position 83,761 of record NZ_JYLI01000022.1, read on the forward strand.
GCAGCGACTCCGATATCACCCACTCGCCGATGTTCCACCAGGTCGAAGGCTTGCTGGTTGATCGCGACATCAACTTCGCCGACCTCAAGGGCACCATCGAAGAATTCCTGCGGGTGTTCTTCGAGAAAGAGCTGGCCGTGCGTTTCCGTCCATCCTTCTTCCCGTTCACCGAGCCTTCCGCTGAAGTCGATATGGAATGTGTGATGTGCAGCGGCAAAGGCTGCCGTGTCTGCAAGCAGACTGGTTGGCTGGAAGTGATGGGCTGCGGCATGGTTCACCCCAACGTGCTGCGCATGTCCGGGATCGACCCGGAAGAATTCTCGGGCTTTGCCTTCGGCATGGGCGTTGAGCGTCTGGCCATGCTGCGTTACGGCGTGAACGACTTGCGTCTGTTCTTCGACAACGACTTGCGGTTCCTCGCGCAATTTCGCTAGTCGTAACGAATCTTTAGGAGAGCAGGATGAAATTCAGTGAACAATGGCTGCGTGGCTGGGTAAGCCCGCAGGTAGATCGCGACGAGCTGGTTGCTCGCCTGTCAATGGCCGGTCTTGAGGTCGATAGCGTAACGCCGGCCGCCGGTGTTTTCAGCGGCGTGGTGGTGGGTGAGGTGCTGAGCACCGAACAGCATCCGGACGCCGACAAATTGCGTGTATGCCAGGTCAGCAATGGCGCGGAGACTTTTCAGGTAGTGTGCGGAGCGCCCAACGTGCGTCCGGGCCTGAAGATTCCGTTTGCCATGATCGGTGCCGAGCTGCCGGGCGATTTCAAGATCAAGAAGGCCAAGCTGCGCGGTGTCGAATCCAACGGCATGCTGTGCTCACAGGCCGAGCTGCAAATCGGTGAAGGCAATGATGGCCTGATGGAGCTGCCGGCGGATGCGCCCGTGGGTCAGGACGTTCGCGTTTATCTGGAGTTGGAAGACGCCAGCATCGAGGTCGACCTGACCCCGAACCGTGGCGACTGCCTGTCCCTGGCGGGTCTGGCCCGTGAAGTGGGTGCGCTGTACAACGTCCCGGTTACCCGCCCGGTAGTCACCGCCGTGCCAGCCGTGCATGACGAAGTGCGTCCGGTCGAAGTGCTGGCCCCCAATGCCTGCCCGCGTTACCTGGGTCGCGTTATCCGTAACGTCGACCTGTCCAGGCCAACTCCGCTGTGGATGGTCGAGCGCCTGCGTCGCGCCGACGTACGCAGCATCGACGCCGCCGTCGACATCACCAACTACGTGATGCTGGAGCTGGGCCAGCCACTGCACGCCTTCGATCTTGCCGAAATCAACGGCGGCATCCGCGTGCGTATGGCCGAAGAAGGCGAAAAGCTGGTGTTGCTCGATGGCCAGGAAGTCAGCCTGCGTGCCGATACCCTGGTAATCGCCGACCATTCCCGTGCGCTGGCGATTGCCGGTGTAATGGGGGGCGAGCACAGCGGTGTATCCGCAACCACCCGCGATGTGTTCCTCGAAAGCGCGTTTTTCGATCAGATCGCCATCGCCGGCAAGGCCCGTTCCTACGGCCTGCACACCGACGCCTCGCACCGTTACGAGCGTGGCGTGGACTGGCAGCTGGCCCGTGAAGCCATGGAGCGGGCCACTGGCCTGCTGCTGGACATCACCGGCGGCGAAGCCGGCCCGATCACCGAAGTGGTCAGCGAGCAGCACCTGCCGTCCGTTGCGCCTGTTACCCTGCGTGCCAAAAGTGTCGAGCAAATGCTTGGCCTGGTGATCGCACCCGTTGAGATCGAGCAATTGCTGTCGGCCCTGGGTCTGGGCATTTCGGCCGGCGGGGAAGGGCAGTGGCACGTTACTGTGCCAAGCCATCGCTTCGATATCAGCCTCGAAGTCGACTTGATCGAAGAACTGGCTCGCCTGTACGGCTACAACCGCCTGCCGGTTCGTTATCCACAGGCGCGCCTGGCCCCGCAACCCAAAGCCGAGGCGCGTGCACACTTGCCTGAACTGCGTCGGCTGCTGGTAGCGCGTGGCTATCAAGAGGCGGTGACCTACAGTTTCATCGATCCCAAGCAGTTCGAGCTGTTCAACCCTGGCGTCGAGCCGCTGCTGCTGGCTAACCCGATCTCCAATGACATGGCGGCCATGCGTTCATCGCTATGGCCAGGTCTGGTCAAAGCGCTTTCCCACAACCTGAATCGCCAGCAAGACCGCGTGCGCATGTTCGAAAGCGGCCTGCGATTTGTCGGTCAGTTGGGCGACCTGAAGCAAGAGCCAATGCTGGCCGGCGTGGTCTGCGGCAGCCGTTTGCCGGAAGGCTGGGCTCAGGGTCGCGATCCGGTGGATTTCTTCGACGTCAAGGCTGACGTCGAAGCGGTGCTGGGCTTTGCCGGTGCATTGGATGCCTTTACATTTGTGCCGGGCAGCCATCCTGCGTTGCACCCGGGCCAGACAGCACGCATTGAGCGTGACGGTCGTCTGGTGGGTTTTGTGGGTGCGATTCACCCCGAGCTGTCGAAAAGCCTGGGCCTGGACCGTGCGGTCTTCGTTTTTGAACTGGTTCTGGCGGAAGTCGCTTCGGGCAAAATGCCGAAATTCAGCGAGCTGTCACGCTTTCCTGAAGTGCGTCGCGACCTGGCCTTGATTGCTGATCGTGAGGTTGCCGCCACTGCCGTTCTGGACGTAATTCGTGAAAATGCAGGGGAATGGCTGACAGACCTCAGGCTATTTGACGTCTATCAGGGTAAAGGCATTGATCCGCATAGAAAAAGCCTCGCCGTCGGCTTGACCTGGCAGCATCCATCGCGCACTCTTAACGACGATGAGGTGAATACCACGACACAAAATATCCTCACCTCGCTTGAACAAAGGTTAAACGCCACGTTAAGGAAGTGACGTATGGGGGCTTTGACGAAAGCTGAGATGGCGGAACGTCTGTACGAAGAGCTGGGTCTGAACAAGCGCGAAGCCAAGGAATTGGTCGAGCTGTTTTTTGAAGAAATCAGGCACGCTCTTGAAGACAACGAACAGGTCAAATTGTCCGGTTTCGGCAATTTTGACCTGCGGGACAAACGCCAGCGTCCTGGCCGCAATCCAAAAACGGGAGAAGAAATCCCGATCACGGCCCGCCGTGTGGTCACCTTTCGTCCAGGGCAGAAGTTGAAGGCCCGAGTTGAGGCTTATGCTGGAACCAAGTCATAACGACGAGCTACCCGTCATCCCAGGCAAACGCTACTTCACCATTGGTGAAGTCAGCGAGCTCTGTGCGGTCAAACCGCACGTGCTGCGCTATTGGGAGCAGGAGTTCCCTCAGCTCAACCCCGTCAAACGCACCGGGAACCGTCGGTATTATCAGCGCCAGGACGTGCTGATGATCCGACAGATCCGCGCGTTGCTGTACGACCAGGGGTTCACCATCAGCGGCGCGCGTCAGCGCATGTCCGGTGATGAAGCCAAAGACGACACCACCCAATACAAGCAACTGATCCGCCAGATGATCTCCGAACTCGAAGATGTCCTGGTGGTGTTGAAAAAATGAATTGGGCTTTTAAAATACTTCCACATTTCAAAAGCTTGCGGTATATTCCTGATCGCTTCCTTGCGAAGCGAACCCAGTAACACGCCTAGTCGGGGCGTAGCGCAGTCCGGTAGCGCACTAGCATGGGGTGCTAGGGGTCGAGTGTTCGAATCACTCCGTCCCGACCATATTTTTCAATGACTTAGCCGAACTCTAACCAGTTCGGCTTTTTCATGCGCAGGGACTTTTGCGGGGGGGCATCCGCTTTCCTTCTCGAGATGGTCAGCGCTGGTCCGCTAGAGTTGCCGAAACTTTGTTGACAGTCTCAATCAAGTGCAGAAAATTCGAGGCAGAATAGTGGTTCGTAATACTGCCGTTCTTATGCCCCAATGATGTTTTTCCATCTTTCCCCGTCACGCTTGTTGCACGTGATTGGGTAACTTCGTGAACAGCAGAGCTTGCTCTTCCCAGAATGTTGGGCAGAGCTTGCGGCTCGTCTTCTTTTCCTCAAGCATCCATATCATAGGCACGCTTTTCAGCCAGGGTCGCTTTTCAGCATGGCGCCAATTACGGGTTTTTTATGAGACTTTGAAGTAGCGGGCTTCTGAGAAAGTCGACGTCAGATCTGGCAGCCCCGCGCGTGGCTTTTTGCATCTTGTGTTCGTAAACCTCAGAAAAAAATCTTGAACCAGAAGGGCGCCAGATTCAACGCTATGCCTAGAGCAACGAAGCCAAAAGCTTTCGGTGCCTCGAACGGCTTTCGTGAAGGAGTAAAGAAAATAGCGAGTAACGCTCCGATTAGAACGCCTGGGAAGCTGAAGAAGTAAAGCAGCCAACCCATAGACTCTGTGACCCATATGTCAAAAAGGTACAAGTACAGCGCCATTGCTGCGGCGATTCCGCTCAGCATCCCTTGTGGTGCTTTGCAAAGAAGAGCTACGCAAAGAACTATCGCTTGTGGTAACCAGTAGCCCGCAAAATTGGCTAAGAAATACTCATTTTTTGGAGATATTAAGGCGGCAACGGCTGGGCTCAGCGCGATACCTATTGCTGCCATAGGTATCCGAGTGGGCTGTGAAATATTCTTTTCTGCTGATCTCATTCCCTGTGACCCTTTTTAAAGCCGAATGATGGTGCGGACAGTTAGCGCCAAAGCCTCAATCTTATATTGCCTCCAAACAGAAGAGTGAGCGACATGCGGAGGTTGATGGCGGTTTGCCGCCAGGGTGATTTTCTCTCCCTGAAGCCGCTCTCGTGTATAAATACTGCGGAGATTTTGTTCGGTATGGGAGAGTTTCAGCATAATGGACCGCCTGATCTATAGAATGCCCCAACCCTTTGATGCACAACGGCTTTTCGCTATTTATAGCGATCCAAAAACCAATCTTTTCAACCCCGCAGGGCCCATGCGTGACCTTGTCGAAGCGCAGGGCTTATTGAGTCGCTGGATCGAGCATTGGGAAAAGCATTTATACGGTGCGTGGGCTATCGCAAGAAGTGATGCTCCGGAGTGCGTTATAGGGTTTGGTGGCATTTCCGCCCACGATTACTTGGCTGAACAGCGTGTCAACCTGGGTTATCGCTTCGCTGTCGAGGCTTGGGGTCAGGGCTATGCAACCCAGCTAGGAAGAGATGCGTTGACATACGCATTTGAAAAGCTATGTTTGCCCGAAGTTTACGGTCTAGTCAGGCCAGATCATAAAGCCTCTATACGGGTATTAGAGAAGATTGGCATGCAACCCTTTGGGCAACTGGATGATGTCCCTGGTAAAGCGCCAAGCCTGATGTTTAAGGCGCTGCGAGGCAGGTCAACCTAATCGCGAGGGAATTCACAGCCATCTGCACAGCGCGCTCAAAGTGTCGAAAATACTGGGCAGCTTCCCGGATAAACGAGGAAGAAAGCGATGAGAGTGATTTTTGTACTGCTGATGATGATTAGTGCCCATGCTTTTGCCGGCTGCGACAGCATTGCAGACTCGGACCAGAAGGCAACGGTAGCTGCAACTAGATCTTCGACAGGGATCTACGTGCTCAATGCGATGCTCTGAAGCGCTAGTTTTCAGCACCGACGATGAATGTTGACAAAGTTACTCTTTCAGAGATTTCGAAACCGGAAATGCTACGGTCTCTTCAAACCAAAGAATGCGTGATAGGCAACTTCAACTCAGCCACCAGGGAGAAAACGAGTGAAGGTAATCCGGAGTAAAGAGTTCACCGCTGCTCGCGCATGGGGTGCACTGGATATTGCAAACATGCACGGCACGACAGTGCGTCTTCATTGGACGGATCAGCCCTACAAGTGGCATGTGAACGATGGCGAGGAAGTATTTGCGGTCCTGGACGGCGTCGTCGAAATGCACTATCGCGATCTAGGTATTGAACACATTGTTGTGCTGTCGGCGGGGGATGTGTTTTTTGCGGGTATCGGTTGTGAGCACGTTGCTCACCCTCTCGGCGAAGCTCGAATACTCGTCATTGAGCGCGAGGGGAGCGTTTGATTGAGAGCGGGCTGGCCCGATGTCTCCAGCGCACTCCCAACCTTCCTGAACTCAACTGCCCGCAAAAAAACTCAAACCCTTACCAATACCGCATTGATAAGTGAGTGTTTTATCAATCTGTCGGTAATCGGGAACCGAGAATATCGTCATGCTGAACTCGGCATTGCCATCCGGGTGCACCCGATAGCGCAAAAACTGATTAATAGGCTTGCCTTCACGGCTCACACTGAAATGATCGTCGGCGAATGCCAGGGTGCCGTCCTCGGTCACGCGAAAGGCATCAATACGCAGCCCACCGCGGGTTTTGGTGGGCTCAACGTTGCTCGATCCCGGCTTGCAGAGGCCCAGGTCAAGCACCACGGAGACGGACTTTCCGGCCAATAAAGACTGTGTCACTGCAGGCAAGTCGGGTAAGGCATCGCTGGCCCAGCTCATGGCGGGGAGTGACAAGGCGAGCATAAAAAGGCAGGACTTGTTCATAGCGTCTCCAGTAAGGGTCATGGTGGGAGCAGGTTACCCGTAACGTCTACCCGTGTTTATGAACATTGCAATGTGACGACCTATTCAACCGAACGCTCTCCAGCCGCTGTTTTCGATGGACTCTCTGTATTGCGCATGCCTCTGTCCCTTTTTTTCACCTCACCTGTCATACCCGGTAAGTGAACAAAATCGAGAGCCTTTCCCATGTCCGCCGTTCTGCCCCTGCGCTTGCGCCCTTTGCTCCGCTTGAGCCTGATGCTGAGCCTCAGCGCCAGCCCGCTGTTCGTCTCACTCAGCTACGCCGAAGACACCACACGCCGCAGCTACCAGATCCCTGCCGGTAGCCTGAGCACCGCGCTGACCCGATTTGCCGGCCTGTCCGATGTCAATCTGTCGGTGGATCCGGCGCTGGTCAGCGGTCGCAGCAGCAGTGGTTTAACGGGCGAATATGGTGTGGAGGAGGGCTTTGCTCGCCTGTTGCAAGGCTCCGGCCTGCAATTGCAGCCGGTGGGCGAGCAGGCGTTCATGCTGGTGCCGGTGCCCGAAGGCAGCAGTCTGCAACTGGCGCCGACGTCGATCCTCGCCACCACCGACCTGGCGGGCGGTGATGCCTATGCCGGTGGGCAGGTTGCGCGCCGTGGCTCGCAGGGCCTGCTGGGCGCACGGGACTTCATGGAAACGCCCTTCAGCATGACCACCTACACCCAGGAGGCGGTCAAGAACCAACAGGCCCGCACGCTGGGCGACCTGATCGCCAGCGACCCTTCTGTGCGCACCACCAACCCGGCCGGCGGGCGGTACGAGCAGTTCACCATTCGCGGTTTCAGCCTGTTCAACAGTGACGTTTCCTACAACGGCCTGTACGGCGTATTGCCGACGTATACGATTGACATGGAAATGGCCGACCGCGTCGACATCCTTAAGGGCCCGAGCCAGTTGATCAACGGCATCTCCCCGCGTGGCAGCGTGGGCGGCGGCATCAACGTGGTGCCCAAGCGGGCGACCGACAAGGATATCAATTCGTTTACCGGCACCTGGGCCTCCGGCAGCCAGGCGGGCGGGGCGGTGGATGTTGGTCGCCGGTTTGGCGAGGACAATAAGTTCGGCATTCGTTTCAACGGCGTGAAGCAGGCCGGCGATACCGAGTGGGATCACCAGAGCGTCGACCGCGAGATGGCCGTGCTGGGTCTGGATTTTCGCGGTGAGCGCCTGCGTCTCTCCACAGACATCGGCCGCACCGAGCGGGACACCGACGCGCCCCAGGAGCGTGTGCAGGTGGCCGCCAATGCCAGGGTGCCCAGCGCCAGCGATGTGCGCCGCAACTACGCGCAGTCCTGGAGCAAGGCCAGCACCAACGACACGTTCGGCACGTTCAATGGCGAGTTCGACCTCAGCGATAATGTGATGCTGTACGGCGGCGTGGGCGCGCGCAAGAGTAACCACGACTTCCTGCGCCATGCGGTGTCGGTCAGCAACAACGCCGGCGATTTCAGCGTGCAGCCGCGTGATTTCACCCGTGACGAAAATGTGCGCACCGCCACCGCCGGCGTGCGCAGCTGGTTTCACAGCGGGCCGGTGAGCCATGAGGTCAACCTCGCGGCCAGCTACTTCTACATGGACTTTGAAAACGGCGGCGCGCGGTACGCGGCGGCGCCGAGCAATCTCTATAACCCCGTGCAAACCCCGACGCCTTCGCGGCCGACGCGTTTTGATCCCAAGGTGTACACCGAAAACACGTTCAGCGGCCTGGCGCTGTCCGACACCCTGGGCTTTTTCGATGACCGCCTGCTGCTGACCCTGGGCGCACGCTGGCAGCGCGTGAAGGTGGACGATTGGACCGACAACGTCAAAGGCGCCACCGCTTACGGCGAAGAAAAGATTTCACCCTCGGGCGGCGTGCTGTTCAAGGCCACTGACACGCTCTCGCTGTACGCCAACTACATGGAAGGCTTGAGCCAGGGCAAGATCGCCCCGTCCACCTCGATCAACGAAGATGAAATCTTCCCGCCCTTTATCAGCCGTCAGGTCGAGGTGGGCGCCAAATACGACGCCGGAGCTTTCGCGGTGACTGCTGCGGTGTTCCGCATCAAACAGCCGGCCTACGAAACCAATGCCGGCTCGCGGTTGTTCGGTCCCAATGGCAAGCGTCAGAACGATGGGGTTGAGCTGAGCCTGTTCGGCGAGCCGTTCAAGGGGTTCCGTTTGCTCGGCGGCGTGATGTACATCGACAGCGAATTGACTCACACCACCAACGGCACTTTCGACGGCAACCGCGCGCCGGCAACGCCCAAGTACAACGTCAATCTGGGCGCCGAGTGGGATGTGCCGACCCTCGAAGGCCTGACCCTGACCAGCCGTGGTATCTATTCCAGCTCCCAGTACCTGGACCAGGCCAACGTCAAGCAGATCGAGGCCTGGAATCGCATTGACGTCGGCGCGCGCTACGCCTTCAAGCTGGACGACAAGCACATCACCCTGCGCGCCAACGTGGAGAATGTGGCCGACAAACGCTACTGGAGTTCGGCCGGTGCTTCGGATGACAGCGAGCCAGGCCTGACCCTCTCGACGCCGCGCACCTATCTGCTGTCGGCCACGGTCGATTTCTGAGTTGATACGGGACTCAGATCAGCGGATCCCAACGCTGTGACCAGTCACTCTCTGCCCTGACCACCTCGCGCAGCAGTGCCAGCGCCTGCTGCAGCACGGCCGAGTCTCGCGCCCGCGCGTACACCAGGTAGGTCGGAAAGCTGAACTCCGGCGCCTTGGGCACACGCTGCATCACGCCGCTGTCGAGGTAGCTCTGCACCACGCGCGTGCGGAAATACCCCGCGCCGCCATTCTCCAGAATGTACTGCAAGGCCAGCGGCCCCACATTGAAACTCAACGCCGCGCGGGCCTTGTCTGGGAGGGCGGCGTCATGTTGCTGGCGAAACCCCGGTCCCCAATCGATATACACATAGGGCGCCGGCTTGCTTACCAATTGCACCAGAATCAGTTTTTCTTCGAGCACCTGCTCCACCTGCAACCCCGGCCAGTACTGCGGCTGAAACACCAGCGCCGCGTCGAGCACGCCCAATTCCAGTTGGCGCAGCAGGTACTCACCTTCGCCGATTTCCGTGCGCAGCGCGTGCCCGGGGATGTGTTCGCGCAGAGCCTGGGCCCAGCCGAGCATCAGCGGGTTGCACAGGCTGACCTCACCGCCGATGTGCAGCATGTTGCGATAGCCTTCGGGCAATGGCAGGTCGCGACGCGCGGCCTCCCAGGTCTGCAGCAACTGGTTGGCATACACCACGAAGGCCTCACCATCAGCGGTCAACCGCGCACCGGCGCGGTTACGGATGAACAGCGTGCTGCCCAGCTGGCTCTCGAGACTCTTGACCCGCGCGGTAATGGCGGTCTGGGTGACGTGCAGCTTCTCGGCCGCCGCGGCCAGGCTGCCGCAGCGGATGATTTCAAGAAAGGTGCGAGCCAGTTCGATGTCCATAAAATGCCTCGCGATTGAGTCCGGGCATTGTAGTGGAATGCATGCGCAGATTCCCTGTGGCGAGCAGGCTTGTCCTGCGTTGGGCTGCGCAGCAGCCCCAAAACCAGGCTCCGAGCATTATCAGGTACGCCGCGTTTTGCTTGATTGGGGGCGCTTCGCACCCCAACGCGGGGCAAGCCCGCTCGCCACAGAACGCCGGTTGCATTGGGCTACTCCCATGCCCCGCGGTCCAGGCAGCGCGCGGACGCAGGCGGCTGCTTGCCGTAGGCGAGAAAGTCGCCAAGCCAGCGAGTCACGCAGCCATTCGCGTCGGCGCTGGAGGCATCCTTGAGCAGCAATTGCTCCACCCCTGTGGCCATCGGCGAGCCTTTGCTCGCGTTCACCAGCACCATGCGCGTGACACGCTCGGGAAACAGCGAGCCGTAGCGGCTGCCGAGCAGGGTGGCATCGGCATTCCCCACAAAGCTGAGCTGCGCCTCGCCCAGTTGCCCGCGCACATACTCCATGTCCTGCGCAGCCTGCTCGACCGCGTTGTCCTGCGACAGGTCGCGCAGGCTCAGTTCGACTACGTCATACCGGTCAATCAGCGTGCGATACGCTGGCGTTGCCAGGGATTCCCAGCGGCTGGTCAATTGCAGCGCGAAAGGCACGCCGCTGGTCGTGCCCGGCTGGATAAACACCACGCCTTCGCGGTTCAGCGGTTCCCGGGCGCCCACCCGGGTCAGGGTGAGTCTCACGCGACCGCGCCCGGGAGCGGCATGGTCTCGCGGTACGCTCACCTGACCGCACTGGGTACGCGCTACCACCTCAGGGTCCAGCGGTACAACGCCGGAAAAGGGGCAGTCCAGCAGCCAGTCAATGGCGGTCGGCGCGATCAACGGTTCGGCCAGCAGCAGCGGAGCTGCCAGCCAGCAGCCGAGGCCGGTCAGGTATTTTTCCAGAACGCGGAGTTTCATCGAGAGGGTTCGGTCAGCCGTGAGATAGCGGCTTTTTTACCAAGGACCCTCGTCTGGATAATGTAGGGTGAATAAACAGTCTGTGTGGGAAAGCGGAGTTTCGTTTATTAACTGTCGGTGTTCCAGCCGCCCCCCAACGCCTTGAACAGCGCGATGCTGGCTTGCACGCGCGATAGCCGCAGTTGCACGTTCGCGTCCTGCGCAGCGTAGAGGATGCGCTGGGCCGCAAGCAGCGTCAGCCAGTCTTCGGCGCCGGCCTGGTAGCGGCTTTCGGCGATCCGCAATGCCGCCTGCGCTTGCTGCAGTTCCTCGTCTTGCCATTGGCGCTGCTGGTCCAGGCGCGTGATGCTGCTCAGGGATTTCTCCACATCGGCAAAGCCGTTGAGGATGGCGGCGCGGTAGGTTTGCAGCAATTCGTCCTCGCGCGCGCTGGCCTTGTCGCGCTCGGCGCTTAAACGGCCATGGTCGAAGATCGGCGCCACCAGGCCGGCCGTCAGCGTGTAGTAGGGGCTGCGCAGGATCTCTGCGGCCTTGTAGGCGTCGGAGCCAACCGTGGCACCCAGGGTGACGGCGGGCAGCATGGCAGCGCGGGCCACGGTGACATCCGCCCGCGCGGCCGCCAGTTGCGCCTCGGCCCTGGCCAGGTCGGGGCGCCGGCTCAGCAGTTGGCTGGGCACGCCTGGGCCGATGCTCGGCCACGTCAGCGTGTGGAACGGTTCGGCCTCCAGCGCCAGCGCCTGCACCGGTTGGCCGAGCAGGGCGGCCAGGCTGATCCGGGATTCTTCGGCCAGTTGCAGCATCAATGGCACTTGGCGCTGCTGGCCGGCCACCAGGCTTTTCTGCTGGGCCAGTTCCAGTGCCGTGGCTGAGCCTGCGTCGTAACGGGTCTGCACCAGCATGAGCACGTTGCGTGCGTTGGCCAGGTTCAGCTCGGCAATCTGCACTCGCTCGTGTGCCGCCAGGGTTTGTGCATAGCGGTCGGCGACGTTGCCGAGCAGAGTCAGCTCCACGGTGGCGCGGTCGGACTCACTGGCGCGCAACGTATACAGGGCGCTGTCACGCGCGGCGGCGCGTCCACCCCAGAAGTCCACCTCATAGCTGGCACTGAAATTGGCGCCAAAATTGTCGACGGCATCATCGTTCTGCGAGACGTCCAGGTCGGGGCCGCCCTTGCCGCGCAGCAGTTTCTGATGGCCGGTGGCGAGGTTGAATTTCACGTCGGGCAACAGTGGCGCACCCGCGATCACGGCGCTCGCCTGGGCTTGGCGTACGCGCGCCATGGCGGCGGCAACATCGAAGCTGTCGCGTCGGGCCTGGTCGATCAGCCGATCGAGCTGCGAACTGCCAAATTGTGTCCACCAACGCTGGTTGATCGACTGGGCCGCCTCGCGCTCGGCGAATTGCCACGCGGCCGGCGCGGTAATGCCGCTGTCGACAATCGGCGGGTTACCGCCACAGGCGCTCAGCAACAGGCACAGGCTGAGTGCCGACAGGTGCGGGATAAACGAAGATTTATTCACGGGTCAACGCCTTGACTGGATCGAGCCGGGCCGCTTTTCGCGCCGGCATAAAGCCGAACAGCACGCCGGTGACCAGTGCACAGCCAAACGCGCCGAGCACCGCCAGCAGCGAAAACTGCACCGCCACCTTGGCCAGCACCAGCACGCCGCCCACCAGCAATGCCAGGGCAATGCCGAACAGGCCGCCCACCACCGAGAGCATCACCGCCTCGGTGAGAAACTGGCGCAGAATGTCGCGCTGACGCGCTCCGGTGGCCATGCGGATGCCGATCTCACGGGTGCGTTCGCGCACGGTCATCAACATGATGTTCATCACGCCGATCCCGCCCACCAGCAGGGAAATCGCGGCAATCGCACCCAGCATCAGCGACAGGGTGTTTTGCGTATGCGCCTCGGCCTGGATCATCGCCGCATTGTTGGTCAGCTCGAAGTCGCGCTTGCCGTTGTGCAGCTTGAGCATCAGCTCATTGATGGCCTGCTCGGCCTCTTGCACCTTGCGCGCATCGGCGGCGGCGATCACCACGTATTCGGGGTTGTAGCTGCCGAACAGGCGCACGCTGGCGGCGGTGTAGGGGATGGCGATGCGGTCGTCGCTGTCCTTGTTGCCGGAGCTTGCGCCTTTTTCCGCCAGCACCCCGACCACCTGGAAGGGTACGTTCTCAATCAGGATGTACTGGCCGATTGGATTGGCGACATCCTTGAGCAGCTTCTGGCGCACGCGATGGCCGATCACCGCCACCGTTGCGGCATTGCGTTCGTCGGCTTCGCTGAAATAGCTGCCCTCGACCACCGGCCAATTGAAGATGTCGGGGAAGTGGGTGTCATTGCCGCCCACATACGCCATGTAGTCGACATTGCCAAAGCGCACCCCCGCTTCGCTGCCATTGACCGGCATGATGCGTTGCACCTGGGGCAGCGTGGCCAGGGCCGCGACGTCACTGAGGCTGACCACCCCCGGCGGCGTGCGCGGGTTGGGCGAGGTGCCGCTGAGGTAGAGGATGTTGGAACCGAACGCGCCCATCTGCGCCATCACCTGGCGCTTGCTGCCTTCGCCAACCGCCAGCATCACCACCACCGATGCCACGCCGATGATGATGCCCAGCAACGTCAGCGCGGTGCGGAAGCGATTGATCCACATCACGCGCCACGCCGCTTGAACGGCGTCCACCAGCTCGGCCTTCCAGGCACCGTTGTGTTCGGCGCCGTCGACCAGGCGCTGGCGCAGGTCCACGGCCTGTAGGGCGTTGCCGTTGGCGGGCGCCGGCACGCCCCTGTCGCTGTCGGCGGAATCGCTGATGATCAGGCCGTCGCGAATCTCGATGATGCGGTTGGCGCGCGCCGCGACTTCGCGGTCGTGGGTGATCAGAATCACCACGTGGCCCTGGCTCGCCAGTTCGTCGAGCAGGGTCATGACCTCGGCGCCGCTGTGGCTGTCGAGGGCACCGGTGGGTTCGTCCGCAAGGATGATATGGCCGCCGTTCATCAATGCTCTGGCAATGGACACCCGCTGCTGCTGGCCGCCGGAAAGCTGGTGCGGGCGGTTGGCGGTGCGTTCGGCCAGGCCCAGGCGGGTGAGCAGGGCGTTGGCGCGGGCATGACGTTCGGCGGCGCTGATGCCCGCGTAGATCGCCGGCATCTCGACGTTTTCCTGGGCCGAGCCCGAGGGAATCAGGTGGTAACCCTGGAACACGAAGCCAAAGGCTTCGCGGCGCAGCCAGGCCAGTGCATCGCCGTCCAGGTGCGCGACGTTTTCCCCGGCGAACAGGTAGTCGCCCACGGTCGGGCGGTCGAGGCAGCCGAGGATGTTCATCAGCGTGGACTTGCCGGACCCGGACGCGCCGACGATGGCGACGAATTCGCCAGCATGGATCGCCAGGTCGATGCCGCGCAACACATCCACCTGCGGGCTGTCGCCGCCGCCGTAGGATTTGCGGATGTTTTTGAGTTCGATCAGCGGCGTGGTCACCTCAACCTCCGCTGCCGTCGACCGGGCCGATCAACAGGTGATCGCCCTCGCTGAGGCCGTCGAGTACCTCGACCCGCAGCCGGTCGCTGATGCCCAGGCGCACCTGACGCTCCTCGATGCGCCCGTTCTGCGCGACCACGCGGGCCAAGCTGCCGTGCAAGGCGGCGACCGGCGCGGTGAGGGCGTCCTTGACTTGCCCTGCAACGAAAAATACCTGGGTGGTCATGTCGGCCATCAAGGCGTTGTCGGTGTTGTCCACGTCCAGCAGCACGGTGTACAGCACCACGCGGCCGCTGCCGCTTTTGTTGCTGCTGGGGCTGCCGCCGCCCTGGCTGGTTTCGTTCAGCGGCTTGGGCGGAATCGGCAGGATTTGCCGCACGGTGCTGGTCCAGCGACGGCTGCCGCCACTGAGCGTGGTGAAGTAGGCGGTCATGCCCGGTTTGACGTGGCCGATGTCGGCTTCCGATACCTCGGCCCACACCGTCATCGGCGACAGCCTGGCGATGCGCAGGATCAACGGCGTCTGCTGCTGTGCGTTGAGCGTCTGTCCGACGCGGGCGTCCACCGCCACCACCGTGCCGCTCATCGGCGCATAGATGCGTGTGTAGCCCAGTTCGGCTTCGTCGCTGCGCAAGCTGGCCTGGGCCTGGCGGATCTGCGCCTGGAACATCTCGACGCGCGCCTGGGTGGCGCTCAGCTCGGCCCTGGCGGCCTGCACGTCTTCTTCGCGCGTCGCGTTGCCCGCCGCCAGGCGCTGCTGACGTTGGAATTTCTGCCGCGCCAGTGCGTGCAGCGCCTGTTGTTCCTGCAATTGGGCCTTAAGGTTTTCGATGGCGTAGCGACTGGCGTCGAGTTTGGCTTTTTGTGTGGAAGGGTCGATCTCCACCAGCAGTTGGCCTGCCTTGACCTGATCGCCGGCTTCGACATGAATGTCGCGGATCTGCCCCGACGCCTGGGCACCCACATCCACGTATCGGCGCGGTTGCAGAGTGCCCAGTGCGGTCACGCTGTTTTCAATGTTGCCGCGCGTGACGGTGACCGTGGTCAGCGCATCGCGGCTGGGCGGCAGGTTGTACCAGGTGATCAGCGCAATGAGCGCAGTCAGGCACGCCACAGCAGGCAGGGCGCGTCGGGCGAGGCGAGGGCGTTTCATGCGTGGGTTCCAGCCTGGGTGTGGGCCGCAGTCGCGGGGAGCTGACTGATATACGAGGAAAATGCGCGCAAATTTAGGCGCTTACACAGGCTGTAACAGCGCCGATGAATAAAAAAAGGTTCTTCACGGAATCCCGGGAAACACAGAAACAAGAACGCCGATTTGATTGATGATGTTCGTGCGAGCAAACACATCTACCAAACCGGCGTTCTTATGCGCGATATTAATACTTTCCTT
>NZ_JYLI01000023.1 GCF_001439785.1 Pseudomonas poae
TGGTCGATCAGCTCTTGGGGAATGGATGGAAGGTCTCGCGGGGCCTCACGGGCCGGTTTCTTTTTGGTCGGCATACATGCACCTCTATCAACATGTTATGCCCGAACACAAAATTTATGACAGTCCCGGCGATATCCAACATCATTGCGGCAGCCACTCATTACAACAAACGGGATACATTCATCAAAAATCTCTACGCTTCGATGGTCCCTCCACTCAGTGCCGACGAAATAGCCAGGTTGCGCGTGACAGACCCCGCCAAAGCCGCACGAGAACAAAGAAGAGCGGTCAATACGGTCAAGTTCCGTCAACAGTTGGAGGACTATCAGGGCATACTCGGTTCACAGTTCCATCTCGGCATGGAGTCCCGGCAAGTGACTCACACCGCAATCATTTCAGAGCTGGCCAGTGCTCAGACCTCAAAAACATTGTTAATCAATGGCCCTGACCACGGCATCACAGCCGGCGTTGTCGTATCCGGTCAGCACAAGGAATGGTTTTATTTCGATCCCAATTTTGGATTGGCGCTCTTTGCCGATGAAGCCGCGATGCGCAAGGGATTGGACAGCTTCTTGAACAGCGGCCGCACGAAGAGCTTGCTGAACCACTTTGGCCCGTCCACGAGTGCGCCTCAATACAAAATATCGGCTTTTGAACCCGGTCATCTCAACGCGGCGGTCAAATCGGTGCCCGGCAAGGTTGACGATTTGTTCATAAACGAGCTGTAAGTCGCTCAACAGGCGCAACGGATAGCGGCTTCAAGCCGTTGCGCTGTTCCGGCAGCAACTCAAATCCCCCCACGCCCCCCTGCGCGCTCGCTTAAAGGCTGCGCGCCTGGCGCGACATTTCCCCTCATTCCCTTCACAATGCCGCGCCAACGGAACTTGCAGAGATTGAAGCGACTCATTAGAAAGCAGCCCTTCAACCGCTAAAGACCTGCCCTCTCAATCCTCGGGAACCTTCATTATGTCCGCTACCCCCTCCACCATCCTTGTAGTAGAAGACGACAACATCGTGCGCATGCTGATCGTCGATGTACTCGAAGAGTTGGAGTTCACTGTGCTGGAGGCCGCTGACGCCGAGCAGGCACTGGCATTCGTGAAGAATAGCCAAGAGGTCATCAGCCTGATGATGACCGACGTCGGCCTGCCGGACATGGACGGCAAGCAACTGGCAAACAAAGTACGTGAATTGCGCCCTCAATTGCCTATCCTGTTTGCCAGTGGCTACGCCGACAACATCGATGTGCCCGATGGTATGCAGGTCATTGCCAAGCCATTCTCGATTGACCAACTGCGCGACAAGGTCAAGTCAATGCTGCCCGCTGCCTGATACCTGCCCCCACTTGCCTATCCCCACTTGCTCAGTTCAGCGTCCTGCAGGGATTAACGTGACGTTTGCCCAATAAAACGGGAAACTCGTCGCCTTCATCTCCCGTCAGTCAAAAGAACTTTGGAAGGACGCAACAACATGATCGGAAAACCCGCGCGCCTGGTGCTGGCGAGCCTCTCCCTCCTCATGAGTACCGGCGCATGGGCGGACTTCACGGCGACGCCGGCCCAAGCACGAGCGATCGCCAAGGAAGCCTACCTGTACGGTTTTCCGGTGGTGCAGATGTACAGGACGCTCTACACCCAGGCGGTCGACAAAGGCGGTGTCAACTACAAGGCACCGTTCAACCAGATCGGCAATACCACGCAGGTCCTGACGCCCAAGGACACCGTGTTCCCCAGCCCCAACGCGGACACGCCCTACTCCTTCGTGTGGATGGACCTGCGCAGAGAGCCCCTGGTGTTGACCCTGCCGAAAATCGAAGACGACCGCTATTACTCGGTGCAGTTGATCGACCTGTATACCCAGAATATCGCCTACCTGGGCACCCGCAGCACGGGCAACAACGGCGGTCACTACATGATCGCAGGGCCCGACTGGAAAGGTCAGCAGCCGGTGGACGTCGACCGGGTGGTCTACAGCGAGAGCAATATTGCCTACGCCCTGTACCGCACGCAGCTGTTTGATGAGAAGGACCTGAACAAGGTCAGGCAGATCCAGGACGGCTACAAGGTGCAGCCGCTGAGCGGCTATGTGAAACAGGCCGCACCGCCCAAGGTGGCGAAGATCGAATGGCCCAAGCCGATGGCGACCATGACCGAGGGCCCGCAACTGTTTCGTTACCTGAACTTCATGCTGGCCTTTGCCGCGCCCCAGGACAGTGAAAAGGAGCTGCTCGCGCGCTTTGCCACAATCGGCATTGCCCCGGGCGCGCCGTTCAAGGTTAAACAATTGACGGCAGAGCAACGCAAGGCGCTGGAAGACGGCATCGCCGACGCCAAGGCCGAATTCGCTGCATTGAAGAAAGACCGGATCGACACCCGTCAGGTCACCAGCGCAGACCTTTACGGCAGCCGCGACCACCTGCAGAACAATTACCTGTACCGCTACGCCGGTGCCGAAACGGGCATGTTCGGCAACTCAAGTGATGAAGCGGCCTACTTCAAATACCTCGTCGACAGCGAAGGGAAACCGGCCAATGGTGCACGCCACAGCTACACCGTGCATTTTGCCAAGGATCAATTGCCGCCGGCCGATGCGTTCTGGTCGCTGACGATGTATGACGCCAGGACCCGCTTGCTGGTGCCCAACCACAAGAAGCGCTACCTGATCAATTCCCGCATGCTGCCCGCCCTCAAGCGCGACGCCGACGGTGGCCTGACCTTGGCGCTGCAGCACCACGAGCCGCCCAAGGCCGAGCAGAGCAACTGGCTGCCGGCGCCCCCTGGCCCGTTCTATGCCGTGCTGCGGGTGTATCTGCCCAAGCCCGAGGTGGGTAATGGGCAATGGAAACTGCCACCGTTGACGCCGTTGAAGTAACGATTGAGCGCGTGCGCGCCGGGCCAATCAAGCTGAAGGGCGAAGGCGCGCCATGCTCAATGTGTCAACGAATACACCGTCACGCAGGGCATAGTCGCGCAAGCGCCCTTCCACCTCGAAGCCGAACTTGCGGTACAGGCAATGCGCGGCTTCGTTGTCGGCGTACACCGTCAATTCCACCCGGTGCAGGTTCATCCAGTTGTCGGCCACGTCCAGGGCGGCCGCGAGCAGGCGGGAGCCCACCCCTTTGCCCTGCCAGGCGGTGGCTACGCCCATACCCAATGAGCCGACATGGCTCTGGCGCACCCGCAGGTACTGCTCCAGGCCAAGTTGGCCGACCACTTCGCCGCCGTGCAGCGCAACCAATTGGAGTCGGCGCTCGTTATCCAGCACCAGGCGTTTGCGCCAGGCTTCGACTGACTGAAAGGGCATCTGCAGCACCTGCCTGCACACGGCAGGCTCGTTATAAAGCGCGGTGACGCCTTCCAGATGGACCTCGGTAAAGCGCTGGATCACGATGGGGGTCTCAGGCGCATGCATGTGTTCATCCTTTGAAAGGCATAGTGGCCATCCAGTGTAGAGGCGACGGCGACGTAAAAGAAAGCAACGTGCTTTCCCGGAGACCGCCAGTAAAAAGCGTCGTACTTTCCTACATTCACGGCCAGGCCGGCCTTGTAATACTCCCGGCCATCCAACCACAGGCCAGGTCTTCAAACAGTGAACAAGCAACGAGCAGTATTGTGCAGCCTTCTTATCATGGCGCTATTGGCGAGCGGGGCCTGCTCCACCAGAAAACAGGCAGAACCTATTCGATGGCTCCCCAACTGTGACGGACGGCCTATCAGCGGTCTGGACCCGGAAGTCGTTGCCAGAACACAGTGCGGGATTGTCCGCGTGCCGTTGAATCACTTGAAGCCCTCGCTCGGCACCCTCGACCTGGATATCACCCGGGTGACTGCGCGCCAGCCCGGCAAGCGAGAAGGCGCGATATTCACCAATCCGGGCGGACCCGGCGCTGAAGCCGATGGCTTTGCGGTGCTGCTGGCTTCCATCTGGAAAAACTATGGCGACAGGACCGGAGGCGAGGCGTATCGGCATCTGATAGACACCTATGACGTCATCGGTCTGACGCCGCGAGGACTGGGCAGCACGAAGGATTCTCAACTGGTGTGCCAGTCCGATGAACTGATCGTCGCGCAGAACGACATCACCGAGGACCGCAGCCCTGCCAACCTCATGGCCCTGCAACACAACGCCGCCGTGCTGGCCCGTGGTTGCGCCAGTCAGCGCCTGGCGCCCTACATCAATACCGACCAAACCGCACGCGACATGGAGTTCGTGCGTGGTTTACTCAAGGAGAAAAAACTCAATTACGTTGGAAACTCCTACGGCACCTGGCTGGGTGCCTGGTATGCAGGACTGTTCCCGGAGCACGTTGGCCGCATGGTGCTTGACTCGAACACGGACTGGACATCGACTTTTCAGGAAGCCTCACTCATCCAGGCGCCAGAGAAGGAAAGAATCTTCGAGCGTTTTGTCGCGCAGCCAGCCGCCAGTCGTCCACATGTCTATCAGCTGGGTAGCGACCCCAAAGCAGTGCGCGACATATTCCTGGGCCTGGTCCCCGAGGTTCGGGTAGCCCTGCGGTCCGACAACGAGCTTTACAGCTCTGCGACCTATTTAATGGCAGCACGCCTGCTCAGCCAATGGTTGCGTGAAACGCCCGACGAGAACGACGCCGCATTGCTGTCCAGGGCGCGCGCTTATCGATTCAGTCCCGACGCAGGGGTGGATCAGTCGGCTAAAAGCGCGTTCATGCACGTGCTCACGCTCATCCGTAACCCTGAACCCTGGAATGGCTTGGTACCCGGTCCGCTGAAGCTGACGCCGGCAGATTCCGTACGCAGCACCGTTCTATGCAATGACACGCCGGCGGCGGGCCAGGCATTCTGGACTGACAGGGAAAACCGGTATGCCACTCACTATCCGGTGGGTGGCAGCTTTTTTCAGGTTGCGCACTGCGCTGGGTGGAGCGCTCGACCCTTAACCGGCGTACCGCTGAAAAAGCTGAAACAAGTGGACAGCATTCTGATGGTCCAGGCCGAGTTCGACGACCAGACACCCGCAGCGGGCGCGTTAAAAGCCTTCAAAAGCCTGCCCAACACTCACATGACGTTGCTCAAGGGCGGTTATCAGCATGGTGTGTCTTTTTCTGATAGCAGCGCCTGCGTCAATCAGAGCGTCGGTGATTACCTGGCATATGGTCGTAAACCAGAGCGCTATCGGATCTGCTTCGTCACCGATTGAACCGAGGCCCCCAGCCGCCACACCCGCGCAATATCCGATGCGCGCTCACGCAAAAGGCGTGGCGCCTCGCTGCAGGCCTGCTCCAAAGTCATGGGCCCTGAAGGCAAGGCAAAGGCAGCGTGAACGCCATGGGCATACATCTGCTCATAGCCTTCACCCAGCGTGCCGGCGATCACAACCACCGGCACGCTGTGCCGTTGGGCGATGCGTGCCACGCCAAACGGTGTTTTACCGCGCAGGGTCTGGGCGTCAAAGCGACCCTCTCCGGTGATGACCAGATCGGCGCCGCGAACGGCCGCGTCCAGGCCGACCAGTTCGGCGACCACGTCCACACCCGCCCGAAACTGTGCGCCCAGGAATGCCTTGGCGGCAAAGCCCAGGCCGCCGGCGGCGCCGCTGCCGGGCTCGTCGCGCACATCCGTAGCCAGCACGCTGGCGCAGTGGTCGGCGAAATGCCCGAGCGCGGTATCAAGTTGCTCCACCTGCCGGGGATTGGCGCCTTTCTGCGGGCCGAAAATTGCCGAGGCGCCATGGGGACCGCACAGTGGGTTATTCACGTCGGCGGCGATTTCAAAGCGCACCTGCGCCAAACGCGGGTCGATGCCTTCGAGGCTGATGCGCGCCAGGTTCGTCAACGCCAGGCCACCCGGCGCCAACACCTGGCCGGCGGCATCGAACAGTTGCACGCCGAGGGCCTGCATCGCCCCGGCACCGCCATCATTGGTCGCACTGCCACCGATGGCCAGGATGATGCGTCGGGCGCCGAGATCCAGGGCCGCGCGGATCAGTTCACCCGTACCGTAAGTGCTGCTGGAACAGGCATCGCGTTGTCCCGGCGCGACCAGTTGCAGGCCGCTGGCCTCGGCCATTTCGATGATCGCCGTGTGGCTGTCGGCCAACCAGCCCCAACGTGCTTGAACCGTAACGCCCAATGGCCCTCGAACCGGCTGGCGGCGCAACTCGCCGTTGCACGCCGCCAGCACGGCATCGACCGTCCCTTCACCGCCGTCCGCCATCGGGCATTGCACCAGCTCGGCAGTTGGCCAGACCTGCGCCAGCCCGTCGGCGATGGCCTGAGCCACACCGGCGGCACTCAGGCTGTCCTTGAACGAGTCAGGGGCGATGATGATTTTCATGGGCGTTCTCCTTTTTTATGACGTCCATGCTGCCAGTTGCCACCTTCGATGACGCCTGTCCGATGCACAAGTACGGCGCGGGTTTGTTGTTCATTGTGACAATGGCTGGGGCAACAGCTGCACGCCCAGATACAGCGCGAGCATGCCGTCCAGGGTCAGCGGGTCGACGCCGCTGAGCTCGGCGATACGCTCCATGCGGTAGCGCAGGCTGTTGCGGTGGATGCCCAGGGCATCGGCACAGGCCTGGCTCTGACCATCGTGCTCGCACCAACTGCGCAGTGTCACCAGCAGTTGGCCGTTGGTGTCCCTGGCCATCACCTGGCGCAGCGGGGTGAGCAGTTCATTCAGAGCGTCTTCGTGGCGATGGCGCCAGAGCATTACCGGCAGGCGGCAGCGGTTGAGGGTCAGCACGCGCGATTGCGGCAACACATCGCGGCCGTAGGCGAGCAAGTCGCCGACGCGGCGGTAGCAACGGCGCAATGCGCTCAGTCCCTCGGCCTGCCCGCCAATGGCCACGCGCAGGACGCTCCAGCCCAGGCCGTCGAGTTTTTCCAGCAGCCGTGGATTGTCCACCGGCACCGTGGCGGGCCGGCACCACAGCAGAGACGATGGCGCCGAACTCACGCACCAGCTGTCCGGATAGCGTGAGGCCAGCCAAGCGCTCAGGTCCTGTGCAGATTGCCCAGGCCCCAGCTCAAACAGGTACGGCGTGCGCGCCATTTGCGGCTTGAGCCCCAAGCGTTGCGCTTCATCCACCAGGCGCGGCGAGTCGCCGTTGTCGGCCAACAGCAGCGCCAGCAGGTCATCGCAACGCTGGCGCCGCCATTGCTGTTCGGTTTGCTGATGGCGGTGGCTCACCAGCATTTCGGCGGTCATGCGCACCAGTTCGGCGTAGGTGCGCAATTCTTGCGGCTCGCCGGTGATGCCGAGCACGCCGATCAGACGCTGATCATGCAGCAGTGGCAGGTTGATGCCCGGTTGCACCCCTTTGAGGTGTTTGGCGGTCTGGCTGTCAATCTCGACCACGCGCCCATTGGCCAGCACCAGTTGCGCGCCTTCGTGACGGGTGTTGATGCGTCCCGGCTCGCCACTGCCAAGGATCAGGCCCTGGCTGTCCATGACATTGACGTTATTGGGCAGGATCGCCATGGTGCGATTGACGATATCCTGCGCCAGGTCATGATCAAGCTCGAACATGGGGCGGTTTTCCTTGAAAGCGAGGTTGTTCATCGGCACAGCGCAACGCATGACCGACTGTGCGCGGGCACAAAGACAATGGGCTGCCGGTTGGCCGAGACTCGTTGGGCGATCAACGTTACCTGTGCATCGCAAAAAATCATAATAAAGAGAGACCGCCATGTCCCAGAGCGCCGCTGCAACACCGGCCACCGATGACGCAAAAAACGCCATCTACAAGCGCATCACCTTGCGCCTGATCCCCTTTATCTTCATCTGCTACCTGTTCAACTACCTCGACCGGGTCAACGTCGGCTTTGCCAAGTTGCAGATGCTCGACGCGCTGAAGTTCAGTGAAACCGTGTACGGCCTGGGGGCCGGGATCTTCTTTATCGGCTACGTGCTGTGCGGCGTGCCGAGCAACCTGGCGCTGACCCGCTTCGGCCCGCGGCGATGGATCGCCCTGATGATGATCGTGTGGGGCACGTTGTCGACCTGCCTGCTGTTCGTCACCACGCCCACGCATTTCTACACCCTGCGCCTGTTTACCGGCGCCGCCGAAGCGGGCTTCTTTCCAGGCGTGGTGCTGTACCTTTCGCAGTGGTTCCCGACCTTTCGCCGGGGACGCATCATGGCCTTGTTCATGTCGGCGATCCCCGTGTCCGGCCTGCTTGGCAGCCCGTTTTCCGGGTGGATCCTCAACCATTTCGCCGCAGGCCAGGGCGGCCTGGCCGGCTGGCAGTGGATGTTCCTGTTGCAAGGCATTCCCACCGTGATCCTCGGCGCCCTCGCCTACTTCCTGCTCAGCGACAGCTTCGCTCATGCGAAGTGGCTCAAGCCCCACGAGCGTGCGGTGCTGGAGGCCGACCAGGCCACGGACCTGGCGAACAAGCCTAAGACCAGCACCGATTCGCTCGCTGAAGTGTTCAAGAACCCGGCCATCTGGGCGTTCGGCCTGATCTACTTCTGCATCCAGAGCGGTGTTTACGCGATCAACTTCTGGCTGCCGTCGATCATCAAAAACCTGGGGTTCACTGACAATCTGGTGATTGGCTGGCTCAGCGCAATTCCGTACCTGCTGGCGGCGGTGTTCATGCTGCTGGTGGGTCGCTCTGCCGACCTGCGCAAGGAGCGGCGCTGGCACCTGGTGGTGCCGATGCTGATGGGCGCCGTTGGCCTGGTGATCGCAGTGAATTTCGCGACCACGCCGGCAATTGCCATCCTCGGCCTGACCATCGCCACCATGGGCGCCCTCACCGGCCTGCCGATGTTCTGGCCGGTGCCTACCGCCCTGCTCAGCGCGGGAGCTGCGGCAGGTGGATTGGCGTTGATCAACTCCATGGGACAAATGGCCGGCTTTCTCAGCCCCTACATTGTGGGTTTTGTGAAGGACACCACAGGGTCTACGGATATGGCGTTGTACCTGCTGGCGGCGGTGATTGTGGCCGGTAGTGTGCTGGCGTTGCGGATGACCCGCAGCCTGAAGGACTGAGGCGCGCCAAACGATCAATACGGTGATCGGGCCGGGAGCCGTCAAAAAACGCCCCAAAATAGCGCGACGCTGCTTCGCTAAAACCACCATAATCTGCGCTTGGAATTGGATTAAACGGTTTGCGCGAGGGCAGCGTGTCTAAAGGTGTTGTGTTATCCGTCTCGGCTTCGGTGTTGTTTGCCGTCATGTACTACTTCACGTCGTTGCTGACGCCGTTGAGCGGCCTGGAAATTTTCGGCTGGCGCATGCTGCTGACCATGCCGTGCATGACCGTGTTCATGCTCGTTACCGGCGAATGGCGGCGTGCCTGGGCGTTGCTGCGCAGGCTCGCGGCCGAGCCGAAGTTGATCCTCGGGGCGATGCTGTCCTCGACCTTTCTGGGCTTGCAGTTGTGGCTGTTCATGTGGGCGCCGCTCAACGGGCGCAGCCTGGACGTGTCGGTGGGCTACTTCCTGCTGCCGCTGACCATGGTGCTCACCGGGCGCCTGGTGTGGGGCGAGCAGTTGTCTTATCTGCAGAAAGTCGCAGTATTCTTCGCCGGTCTCGGGGTGCTCAACGAGGTGCTCCAGGCCGGAGGCTTCTCCTGGGCGACGCTGGTGGTGATCATCGGCTACCCGCTGTATTTCATCATTCGCAAGTACCTCAAGACTGACCACCTGGGCGGGCTGTGGCTGGACATGGCGCTGATGCTGCCGGTCGCCTGGTGGTTCGTGCAGAGCGGCGAACAGGGATTTGCGGTGATGGAGACTCACCCGAAACTTTATGCGCTGATCCCGATACTCGGCCTGATCAGTGCCTCGGCGCTGGTGAGCTACATCATTGCCAGTCGACTGCTGGCGTTCAGCCTGTTCGGGCTGCTCAGCTACGTTGAGCCGGTATTGTTGCTGCTAGTGGCACTGCTGCTTGGCGAGGGCATCAAACCGGGCGAATGGCTGACTTACATCCCAATCTGGATCGCGGTGATGGTGCTGGTGTTCGAAGGCTTCAAGCATCTGGTGCGCCAGCGCCGGCCCTGAATGGCAGGTAATAAAAAGCCCGGCCGAAGCCGGGCTTTTTATTGGTCAGTCGGCGGTCAGCACACCGCGACGCACCTGGTCGCGCTCGATCGACTCGAACAGCGCCTTGAAGTTGCCTTCGCCAAACCCATCGTCGCCCTTGCGCTGGATGAATTCGAAGAACACCGGCCCCATCAGGGTTTCCGAGAAAATCTGCAGCAGCAGGCGCTTGTCACCTTCGATCGATGAACCGTCCAGCAGGATACCCCGCGCTTGCAACTGATCGACCGGCTCACCGTGGCTGGGCAGGCGGCCTTCGAGCATTTCATAGTAGGTGTCCGGTGGCGCAGTCATGAAGCGCATGCCGATTCGCTTCAATGCGTCCCAGGTCTGGATCAGGTCGTCGGTGAGGAACGCGACGTGCTGGATGCCCTCGCCATTGAACTGCATCAGGAACTCTTCGATCTGCCCTGCGCCCTTGGACGATTCCTCGTTGAGCGGGATGCGGATCATGCCGTCCGGCGCGCTCATGGCCTTGGACGTCAGGCCGGTGTACTCACCCTTGATATCGAAGTAGCGCGCCTCACGGAAGTTGAACAGCTTCTCGTAGAAGTTCGCCCAGTAGGCCATGCGGCCGCGATACACGTTGTGCGTGAGGTGGTCGATGACCTTCAGGCCCGCACCAACCGGGTTGCGTTCCACGCCGTCGAGGTACACGAAGTCGATGTCGTAGATCGAACTGCCCTCGCCGAAGCGGTCGATCAGGTACAGCGGCGCGCCGCCGATACCCTTGATGGCCGGGAGGTTGAGTTCCATGGGCCCGGTCTGGATATGAATCGGCTGGGCGCCCAGTTCCAGCGCGCGGGTGTAGGCCTTTTGCGAGTCCTTGACGCGAAACGCCATGCCGCACACCGACGGGCCGTGCTCGGCCGCAAAATAAGAGGCCAGGCTGTCGGGTTCGTTGTTGAGGATCAGGTTGATCTCGCCCTGGCGGAACAGGTGCACGTCCTTGGAGCGGTGGGTGGCAACCTTGGTGAAGCCCATGATCTCGAAGATCGGCTCCAGGGTGCCCGGGGTGGGTGATGCGAACTCGATAAATTCAAAGCCCATCAGGCCCATCGGGTTTTCGTAGTGGTCTGCCATGGTCGGCGCCTCATCATGCAAATGGTTGACGGTTGGTCAGTTGCGAGCAGGGATGAGGGTTGAGGGCGGCGCGCAGGAAAGGCCTCGCACGCTGCGGGCAAGGAAGTCACCAAAGATGAGGGGGGAACCGAGTAGCTTCATGGTGTCATCAGTCTCTGACGGCAGAGGCTTGCGTGAGCGCAAGTCCATATTCTTGTATGCGTAAATCGATTCTACACAGCGTAACCCTGTTTGTCCGCAGTGTTATCAGATCGCCAATGCACTGCCCGGCGCAAGGTGTTTGTGAAGAAAATCGAGCGTGCGTTGATCTGCTGCATTGCAAGCATATTTAAGCCCGGGCATCTATCATCGCTGTATTCGCGCCGGCCACCGGCCCGCCCACTCGCCTGACAGGCCGCCCATGCCCTTAACCATCAAAGGCCCCCGCAAGCCCCTGGCCCGCCATTCGATCAGCGTTTTCTGCGCGCTGGTGCCCATCGCGCTGGGTGTGGCCATTCTGCACTGGCAAGCCGAGCGCACCCTGGACCACAACACGTTGCAAGCCGCCCAGGAAGCCGTGCGTCAAGTCGATCTGATGCTCGACCACACCGCACTCGCCACCCAGGCTCTGTTGCCGCTGGCCGGCCAACCCTGCGACCAGGCCGCGCAGTTGGCGCTGCGTGAACAGGTGACACGGGGGCCGTTTGTGCGGGCGACGACCTTGTCCTGGCAGAGAAACATGTACTGCACGTCGCTGTTCGGCAGCGATCATGTGTCGCATATCAATCCGGCGGACTACGTGGGCGGACATCTGCTGTTGATGAAGGGCAACCCGGTGACTCCCGACACGGCCTTATTGGTGTACCGCCAGGTCGACGGTGACCGGGGCGCCTTTGCCTCAATCGATGGCTATCACCTGACCAACACGCTGCGCCTGCTCAGCCGTCACGCGCAACTGGTGCTGCAAGTGGGCGTCAATTGGCTGGGGAACGACGGCAAAGTACACGACACTGCAGTTCCGACGTTTGCCGTGGCCCATCATCACCTCGCTTCCGAACGCTATCAGTTCAACGTCGACGCCGGTATGCCGGCGGGTGAAGTCTGGCGCTACATGCAGGCGCGCTACCCCGCCTTGTTCAGCCTGGTGCTGTTCTTTGGCGTACTGGCGGGCCTGCTCGCACATGGTCTGCAAAAACGCGTGTCGCCGCCCACCCATGAACTGCGGCGCGCCCTGGGCGCCAATGAGTTTCTTGCGTATTTCCAGCCGGTGGTACGCGGCGATACCTGCGAATGGGCTGGCTGCGAAGTGCTGATGCGCTGGCAGCACCCCAAGGAAGGCTTGGTGCGGCCCGACCTGTTTATCCCACTGGCCGAGGATTGCGGCCTGATCGTACCGATGACCCGTGCCCTGCTGCGCCAGACTGCCGAACAATTGGCACCGCACGCTGGGCTTCTCAAACCCGGCTTTCACATTGCGGTGAACATCACCGCCCGGCATTGCCGGAGTCTGGAACTGGTGGAGGATTGCCGGGCGTTTCTCGCCGCCTTTCCCCCAGGCCACGTCACGCTGGTGCTGGAGCTCACCGAGCGTGAGTTGATCGAACCCACCGACATCACCCGTCGACTATTCAACGCACTGCATGAGCTGGGGGTGATGATTGCCATAGACGACTTTGGCACCGGGCATTCCAGCCTGGGTTACTTGCGCAACTTCCATGTTGACTACTTGAAGATCGATCAGAGTTTCGTCGCCATGATCGGCGTCGATGCGCTCTCCCGCCATATCCTCGACAGCATTATCGAACTGTCCGCAAAGCTCGACCTGGCGATCGTTGCCGAAGGCGTGGAAACGGTCGAACAATGCGAATACCTGGCCGCACACGGCGTGGATTTCCTGCAGGGTTACCTGTTCGGACGGCCGTTACCCGGCCCCGAATTCATTAAATCCCTGGTTCGCCATTGAATAGCCAGCGACTAGCAATGTGAAATAGTAGAGTTCAGACAAAAGACTTGATTTACTCAAGACGGATTAACTACTACAATTTTTCCTGCCTGTGCAGCACCCGCAGACGCCATTTTACTTAAGTCGTTTTAACGCTTTTGGCTTATAGCTTTGTCTGCAGTTGATGTCAGCCACTTACACTATTGGAGTAAAGATCTTGTCCAGACTCGCCGAATTTCGCGCAGCAGAAAAAGCCCTTCAAGAGCAGCTCGCCCAGCTGGAATCCCTGAAGAACGACGCCGGCCTGAAGAAAGAAATCGAATTCGAAGAAAAACTTCAGGCACTCATGAAGCACTACGGCAAAGGCCTGCGCGACATTATCTCCATCCTTGATCCTAACCCGGGCAAGGCCGGCGCTGCAGTCGCCGCCGCTCCCAAGCAGCGCCGTGCACGCGTGGTCAAGGTGTACCACAACCCGCACACCGGCGAACTGATCGAAACCAAGGGCGGCAACCATCGCGGCCTTAAGGCCTGGAAAGAACAGTATGGCGCTGCCACTGTAGACTCCTGGTTGCGCGGCTGATCGTGCTGCACTAATAAAAAGCCCCGCTTATGCGGGGCTTTTTATTGAAGGGTTCGAAATCGAACTTAAATATTATTTCATTTTGTTCAAAATCGATAAGTACCCCACACTTAAAGTTTGAGCGTGTCGCGCACTGAACTGACTTCACCCTTGCTTGCTTCATAAGCCTCGGCCTGCCCCGCGAATGAAAATACGTAGGCTTTATCGGCATCGACGGCACCGACTAATGTTTGTGAGAGTACATGCCTGCCATTCTCGGTAATCACGCAGGTGGATTCCAGCGCATCGAGACGACTTAATGTGCTGGCGTGAATTTTGGTGCACACACTTTGATAACCACCCTGCGCGAAATCCTTCTGGATGGATTTGCGCATCTCCAGCAACACGCCTTGCAGATTGACTTTATGCCCCGCCTCGATGGGCGTGGCGGTCAGCTCCATGACCATCAAGGTCGCACCATTTTCGTCGTTCTTGATTGCCCGTTGGCGCGACACGCTTGCGGCGACCGAGGGCGCCTGGGCATCAGGCGCCACGGCCTCTACCTGCCAGCCACTGGGCCAGTGAACTTGCGGGTCAGCCGCCCATGCCAGCGGGCTGGCCAACAATAAACACAAAGCACTCAACAGCGGTTTACGTGACTGGATCATTGCAAAAACGCCCAAGGTTCAAGCATTAAAGTTTGAGCCCCCACACCCGCGACTCGCAAGGGCTGCGTGACCTTTTCTTTTGGCGCTACCGGCGGGCCTTGCGTATCATGACCGCGCAGCACGGATGCTTGCCGCAAGCCAAGGGACCGCTTTGCCCCATTTTTTCTGGAGGGCCCATGAGCCTGCACGAACTGAACACCTTGCCGGGCGTCACCGCCCAACCTGACACCGCTACTTCGAACTTCGTGTTCAACCACACCATGCTGCGGGTCAAGGACATCACTCGGTCGCTGGACTTCTATACGCGCGTGATGGGATTT
The DNA here is from genome assembly GCF_001439785.1 of Pseudomonas poae. Classification (GTDB taxonomy): domain Bacteria; phylum Pseudomonadota; class Gammaproteobacteria; order Pseudomonadales; family Pseudomonadaceae; genus Aquipseudomonas; species Aquipseudomonas poae. Next base: position 14,592 of record NZ_JYLI01000023.1, read on the forward strand.
TCCCTGGTAGAAAAACGCGATTTCGCGGAAGCCGAATTCAGCCTCTATTTCCTCGCCCTTGTCGATAAAGCGCAGATTCCAGCGGACGCGGCCGCGCGTACCCAGTGGATGAAGTCGATTCCGGGCATTCTGGAACTGACCCACAACCACGGCACTGAAAACGACGCGAATTTTGCTTACCACAACGGCAATACCGACCCTCGCGGTTTTGGCCATATCTGCATCTCGGTGCCGGATATCGTGGCTGCCTGCGAACGTTTCGAAGCCCTGGGCTGCGACTTTCAAAAGCGTCTGACGGATGGTCGCATGAAGAGCCTGGCCTTTATCAAGGACCCGGACGGGTACTGGGTCGAGATCATTCAGCCCGCACCGCTGTAACGAAAAAACCCCATGATCGCTCATGGGGTTTTTCATTTACGGACCCTGTATCAAGCCGGAGCCGAAGAGCGGATCAAGTGATCGAAAGCACTCAGGGAGGCCTTCGCGCCCTCGCCCACCGCAATCACGATCTGCTTGTACGGCACGGTCGTCACGTCGCCTGCAGCGAACACACCAGGCAGTGACGTTTCGCCACGGGCGTCGACGATGATCTCACCGCGCGGTGTCAGCTCCACAGTGCCTTTGAGCCAGTCAGTATTAGGCAGCAAGCCGATCTGCACAAAGATGCCTTCCAGGTCGAGGGTGTTGAACTCGCCACTGTCGCGATCCTTGTACACCAGGCCAGTGACTTTCTGACCGTCACCTTTGACTTCGCTGGTCAACGCACTGGTGATCACGTCCACGTTCGGCAGGCTGTGCAACTTGCGCTGCAACACGGCGTCAGCGCGCAGTTTGCTGTCAAACTCGAGCAAAGTGACGTGGCTGACAATCCCGGCCAGGTCGATGGCCGCTTCCACGCCGGAGTTACCGCCGCCGATCACCGCCACGCGCTTGCCCTTGAACAGCGGACCGTCGCAGTGGGGGCAGAAGCACACACCCTTGGCCTTGTATTGCTGCTCGCCCGGCACACCCATTTCACGCCAGCGGGCACCAGTGGCGAGAATCACGGTTTTGGATTTGAGGGTCGCACCGCTTTCGAAGCGAATTTCGTGCAGGTCGCCGGCATTTTTTGCCGGGATCAGGCTGCTGGCGCGCTGCAGATTCATGATGTCAACGTCGTACTGACGCACATGGGCTTCCAGGGCACTGACCAGCTTCGGCCCTTCGGTTTCCTGCACCGAGATGAAGTTCTCGATGGACATGGTGTCCAGCACCTGGCCGCCAAAACGCTCGGCAGCCACACCGGTACGAATGCCTTTGCGGGCAGCGTAGATGGCGGCCGAAGAACCGGCCGGGCCACCGCCAACCACTAGGACATCAAAGGCGTCCTTGGCGCTGATTTTTTCGGCGGCTTTTTCGATGCCGCTGGTGTCGAGTTTGGCGAGGATTTCTTCCAGACCCATGCGGCCCTGGCCGAAGTTCACGCCGTTCAAGTAGACGCTGGGCACTGCCATGACCTGGCGCTCATCGACTTCTGCCTGGAACAGCGCGCCGTCGATGGCGACGTGACGGATGTTCGGGTTGAGCACCGCCATCAGGTTCAGCGCCTGGACCACATCCGGGCAGTTCTGGCAGGACAGCGAGAAGTAAGTCTCGAAGCTGAACTCGCCTTTAAGGGCGCGAATCTGTTCAATCACTTCGACACTGGCTTTGGAGGGGTGACCGCCGACTTGCAGCAGGGCCAGCACCAACGAAGTAAATTCATGGCCCATGGGGATGCCGGCAAAACGCAGGCTGATGTCGGCACCCGGGCGGTTGATGGAGAACGACGGCTTGCGCGCATCATTGCCATCGGTGTTCAGGGTGATCAGCGTGGTGAGACTGGTCACGTCCTGCAAAAGGGCAAGCATTTCCTGGGATTTCGCGCCGTCATCGAGGGAGGCGACGATCTCAATCGGCTGGGTGACCCGTTCCAGGTATGACTTCAACTGAGCTTTAAGAGTGGCGTCCAACATGAGGGCGATTTCCTTTAATTCTGGGTATAAAAAAACGCCCGAGCGAATCTCGCCCGGGCGTTTTTTGAGGGCGGTTGCGGCTTACTGTGTAGGTGCGGATACCCGCCCTGGGTGTTTCACAGACTTAGATCTTGCCGACCAGGTCCAGGGACGGAGCCAGAGTGGCCTCGCCTTCTTTCCACTTGGCTGGGCACACTTCGCCCGGGTGGGCAGCGACGTACTGAGCAGCCTTGATTTTGCGCAGCAGCTCGGAAGCGTCACGGCCAACACCGCCGTCGTTGAGCTCGACGATCTTGATCTGGCCTTCAGGGTTGATCACGAAGGTGCCACGGTCAGCCAAACCTGCTTCTTCGATCAGCACGTCGAAGTTGCGGGAGATGGTCAGGGTCGGGTCGCCGATCATGGTGTACTGGATCTTGCCGATGGCTGGCGAAGTGTTGTGCCAGGCAGCGTGGGCGAAGTGGGTGTCGGTGGAAACGCTGTAGATCTCGACGCCCAGTTTCTGGAATTCGGCGTAGTTGTCAGCCAGGTCTTCCAGTTCGGTTGGGCAAACGAAGGTGAAGTCGGCTGGGTAGAAGAACACAACGGACCATTTGCCTTTCAGGTCAGCGTCGGTCACATCTACGAAGCTGCCGTTTTTGAATGCGGTGGCTTTGAACGGTTTTACTTGGCTGTTGATGATAGGCATCGTTGACTCTCCGTCAGGGGTTATGAAGTTGATGGGGTGAATCCTAACCACTCTTTACGTCGATGGCTCATTGGCAAACCTGATGCTGGCGATTGGTTTTCCCTATCAGGTCACTGTATTAATAGAAGAAATCTCACAGCAACGGTTGGCTGGCCAGGGTCATGCCAGTAAAGGGCGTCGCCTCAACATAGCGCATGGCCGATTTCATGTCGCGCCAGCCGACGTAACTCATCAGCGATTTCAAGTCCCAGCCACTGCGGTGGGCCCAGGTCGCAAAGCCCCGGCGCAATGAGTGGCTGGTGTATTGCTCGGCGGCTATCCCCGCGCGCTGGAGCGCCTGACGCAACAACGGAATCACGCTGTTGGGGTGCAAGCCCTCCTCGCCCAGATTGCCCCAGCGGTCAATGCCGCGAAACACCGGGCCGCGCACCAGAGCCGAGGCGCTGAGCCATTCGCCGTAGGCCTGTACCGGGCACAGCCTCAAGAGCGCAGGCGTTTGGTAGGTCTTGCCGAGATTGTCGCGATCACTTTTGCTGCGCGCCAGATACAGGCTGATACCCGCGCCGGGCGTGGCCTGTACATGTTCGATCTGCAGGCGACACAGCTCATCACTGCGAAACCCGCGCCAGAATCCCAGCAGGATCAACGCCGTGTCGCGCCTTGCGCGCAGTAATCGCGGCTGATCCTGCTGCTCACTCGCGTCTTGCGCCTCTGCCTGCAGAGAGGCCACCACCCGCTCCAGGTGAATGAGTTGCAACGGCTCTGCCTGCTTCTCCTGAAGCGGGTGCACGGCCCGAATGCCCTTGAGTACCTTGCGCACCACCGGCGCCTTCGTCGGGTCGGGAAAGCCCTGGCTGATGTGCCACTGCGCCAGCGCCGACAGCCGCAGCTTTAACGTATTCACCGCCAGCACGCCTGCGTGCGCCACCAGATAGCGCGCCACGCTGTCGCTGGTGGCGGGCAGGAACCCACCCCAATTCACCTCGAAATGCTCGACGGCCGCGCTATAGCTGCGGCGCGTGTTATCGCGGGTGGCCGCGTTGAGATACCGCTCCAGATCGCTCATGGCAGGCCTTTTCGTACTGATGGCAGGGGTGTTCGCGCTCACAATGCGCATGACACGGGATAATACGCCAATATCCCATCTGTTAAATCATGAATTTAAAGGATTTTCGATTTGTGATACGGTATGTAAATACATACCCTGTACCACGGTACGAAATCGACGGAGACCCCATGGCTCGTGGCGGCATCAATAAAGCAGTAGTCCAGACGGCGCGCATGGCGATCATTGCCCGTGGCGAAAACCCCAGCATCGACGCGGTACGCATCGAGATGGGCAATACCGGTTCGAAGACCACTATTCATCGGTATCTAAAGGAGTTGGACGAAAGCGAAACTCGGGCAACCATCACCCAGGCGCCCATCGACGACGAACTCGGCGAACTGGTGTCACGGCTGGCCCAGCGCCTCAAAGAGAAGGCCCAAGAACCGATCGACCTGGCCCAGGCGCAGTTCGAACAGGACAAGGCCGCCCTGCTCGGCCAGCTGGAAGCGCTTGAGCTTGCCCATAGCCAGCTCAAGCAGCAGTTCGATATCCAAGCCGCAGCGCTTGCAGAAGAAAGCGCTGCGCTGCAAACCGCCAGCACCAGCCTGCAAACCGAGCAGACGCGCAACGCCGGGCTCAGCCAGGCGTGCAGCGATTACGCGTTGAGGATCAACGACAAGGACGAACAGATTCGTTCGCTGGAAGACAAGCACCTGCATGCCCGCGACGCGCTTGAGCATTACCGCAACGCGATCAAGGAACAGCGCGAGCAGGAACAGCGCCGACATGAGGGTCAGTTGCAGCAACTGCAGGCTGAACTGCGCCAGGCCCAGCAAAGCGCGATGGTGCGTCAGGACGAGATCACCCAGCTGCACCGAGACAACGAGCGCCTGCTGATCGAGCACCGCGTCACGGCCAAGGAGTTGAATGCGCTGCAGGAACAGACGCGCAAGGACCAAGCCCAGCAACTCGCATTGAGCGAACAGGCAAACCGAATTGAAAGCGAACGCACGCTGCTGCAGGAGCGTTTGCGCGTGGCCATGCTGGACAACCAGTCACGCCAGGAGGCGCTGGCCGAGCATCAACAGCAGAACAAGACGCTGGAACTGGACCTGATCAAGGCCCAGGCCAGCATTGAAGCGCTGCGCCTGGCGGCTGTCATTGCGACGACGCCAGAGGCAGCGCCTGACACCTGATCAGTCGGCTACCGGCGTGCGCATGGTGACGAACTCTTCCGCCGCCGTCGGGTGCACGCCGATGGTTTCATCGAAATGCTGCTTGGTCGCGCCCGCTTTGAGCGCGATCGCCAGCCCTTGCACGATTTCGCCGGCATCGGGGCCGACCATGTGGCAGCCCAGCACCCTATCGGTGTCGGCGTCGACCACTAGCTTCATCAAGGTCTTTTCCTGGCATTCGGTGAGGGTGAGTTTCATCGGCCGGAAGCGGCTTTCAAATACCTTCACCGTGTGGCCTTGCTCTTTTGCGTCTTCTTCGGTCAGGCCAACAGTGCCGATATTCGGCAGGCTGAACACCGCCGTCGGAATCATCGCGTAATCCACCGGGCGATACTGCTCGGGCTTGAACAGACGACGCGCTACCGCCATGCCCTCGGCCAGGGCAACCGGGGTCAGCTGCACACGGCCGATCACATCGCCAATCGCCAGGATCGATGCTTCAGCGGTCTGGTACAGGTCGTCCACTTCGACAAAGCCGCGCTTGTCCAGTTTGACGCCAGTATTTTCCAGGCCGAGATTGTCCAGCATCGGCCTACGGCCAGTCGCGTAGAACACACAATCGGCTTCCAGCACACGTCCATCCTTGAGCGTCGCCTTGAGGCTGCCGTCAGCCTGCTTGTCGATACGCGCGATATCGGCATTGAACTGCAGGTCCATGCCGCGCTTGGTCAGCTCTTCTTTCAAGTGCGTGCGCACCGAGCCGTCGAATCCGCGCAGAAACAGGTCACCGCGATACAACAGCGAGGTATTGGCGCCCAGGCCATGGAAGATCCCGGCAAACTCGACCGCAATGTAGCCGCCACCCACCACCAGTACGCGCTTGGGCAGATCCTTGAGGAAGAACGCCTCATTGGAGCCGATCGCGTGTTCGCGCCCCGGAATCTCCGGAATCTGCGGCCAGCCACCGGTAGCGATCAGAATGTGCTTGGCGGTGAACCGCTCGCCATTGATTTCCACCTGATGAGGGTCGACCAACCGCGCATGCCCTTCGTGCAGCGTGACGCCACTGTCGACAAGCAACTTGCGGTAGATACCATTGAGGCGGTTGATCTCACGATCCTTGTTGGCAATCAACGTCGCCCAATCGAAGTTCGCTTCGCCCAGGGACCAGCCAAAACCGCTGGCCTGCTCGAAGTCTTCGGCAAAATGCGCGCCGTACACCAACAGCTTTTTCGGCACGCAACCGACATTGACGCAGGTACCGCCCAGGTAGCGGCTCTCGGCCACGGCCACTTTGGCACCAAAGCCCGCGGCAAAGCGGGCCGCGCGAACACCGCCGGAACCGGCGCCAATTACGTACAGGTCAAAATCGTAGGCCATTTCACTCTCCTCGGCAGCGCATCAGCATACCGACTTAGATGGGGCGGAAAAACGAAAAAGCCACCCTAAGGTGGCCTTCTCTTTAAACATGACGACGCAGGCGTGAATCAGTAGGCCTTGCCAGTCTTGTAGAAGTGCTCGTAGCAGAAGTTGGTGGCTTCGATGTAGCCTTCAGCGCCGCCGCAGTCAAAGCGTTGGCCCTTGAATTTGTAGGCAATCACGCAACCGTCTTTGGCTTGCTTGAGCAGAGCGTCGGTGATCTGGATTTCGCCACCTTTGCCTGGCTCGGTTTCTTCGATCAATTTGAAGATGTCCGGCGTCAGGATGTAACGACCGATAATCGCCAGGTTCGAGGGTGCGTCTTCCGGCGCAGGCTTCTCGACCATGTCGCGGACGCGGATCAGGCCATCACCAATGTCGTCGCCGGCGATAACGCCGTACTTGTTGGTCTCGGCCGGGTTGACCTCCATCACCGCCACGATGGTGCAACGGTATTTCTGATAGAGCTTGACCATCTGGGTCAGCACACCGTCGCCTTCCAGGTTGACGCACAGGTCATCAGCCAGGACCACGGCGAAGGGCTCGTCGCCGATCAGTGGGCGGCCGGTGAGGATGGCATGGCCAAGGCCTTTCATCTGGGTTTGACGGGTGTAGGAGAAAGAGCACTCGTCCAGCAGCTTGCGGATACCGACCAGGTATTTTTCCTTGTCGGTGCCCTTGATCTGATTTTCCAGCTCGTAGCTGATGTCGAAGTGGTCTTCCAGCGCGCGCTTGCCGCGACCGGTGACGATGGAAATTTCATTCAGACCGGCATCCAGTGCCTCTTCGACGCCATACTGGATCAGTGGCTTGTTTACCACCGGCAGCATCTCTTTGGGCATGGCCTTGGTCGCTGGCAAGAAGCGAGTGCCGTAACCGGCTGCTGGGAACAAGCATTTCTTGATCATATGAGTCCTTACAAAGGGCTGTGCGTACGGAATTCGGCGCAGTCTAATGAGGCAGCAGTCACCTTACAATGGGTCCTGCTGGCGTTGCGATAGCAACATAGAGAAAAAATTTCTGTGTAAGTTCCACTTATCTTGCGACAAATGCCCTCACCCACTCCATGGGTATGCAATAACTTGGGCCGCAGCGCAACATTTGGCGCTATCATTGCGGCCTTGAATCACATCACGAGACGGTTAATAGATGTCAGAACCCAAAGGCGTAAATGGCTATCTGATCACGAAGCGAGCAGACGGCTGGCACTTGATCAACTTCCACGGTGACAGCGTCGCAGGCGTATTTGCCAGCGAAAGCATGGCAATTGCGGTTGCCGAAGTGTTCGTGGATGAGGCAGGCCATGCGTCCAGCAAGCGGCCCAAAGGCAAATAAGCCTACTGCCCTGCTCACACAGCCCCGATAATCGGGGCTTTTTTGTGTTTGTCTGTACCAAGATGGCAGATCGCTATAATCTTGCGCAAACGCCCCACGACAGTGTCAGCGCCCTTACATCTCCTTTGACGACGATCCCACCATGAACAAGATCCTGACACTGACTGCCGTACTGGCGCTGGCCGGTTGCACCACCACCTCTGACGTGGTCCTCAAAAATGGCGAACAGGGCCTGACCATCGATTGCTCAGGCGAAGTCAACTCCTGGGCCAGTTGCTACGAGAAGGCCGATGCCTCCTGCGCCGGCACCGGTTACCGCATTATCGGCACCGAGGGCACGCCCGCATTGAGCGAGGAAGACAAGACGCTCGGTAAGGACGTTGGCAATTTCAAAGGCCGCAGCGTTGTGGTGGTCTGCAAATAGGCGCCGCGCGCCTAAAGCTGAATATCGGCAAAACGGATGCCCAGGCCCCGCAGCGTCTCGATCAAGCTATCCAGACTCGCGAAGGACTCCACTTCATCCTGATCATCCACCAGGAAAAAACTGCGCCCGCCGCTTTTTTTGAAGAAGACGATCCATTCACCCAGGTCGGCGGGGTTCTGGATAATGTGGGTGGCCGAAATCAGACCCTCGGCCTGGCAGCTTGTGACATGTTCACGTTTCATGACGGCGTTCCAAAAACACACAAATGCCGCTTGGCCTCAAAGGCCGAGCGGCATTTTTATCGGATTCAAAAGGTTAGGCCTGTTAAAGCGCTCAACCGGAAATGCAATCTTCCCCGGCTTTCTTCACGTCACCTGGCCGGATCGGCACATTGGACATGCTCTCGTAGAGCTTGATGCTGCTGCCGCTGGAGCGGTCTTCAATCTCGAAAATCGCCGAAGGATCAGCCGAGAATTTCTGTGGCACGATCACCTGCACCCCATTCTTGTGCGGCTCTATCTGCGACGGCCGACGCGTACTGGACAACTTCTGCACAATGCACGCCGCATAATCCTGCGGCTTCTTTCCAGAAATGACCGCCAGTGTGGGCGGGGTCTGCTTGATGTCTGCAACCGAAGCACACCCGCCGATCGCCAACGCCAGAACCAACACACTCCACTTCATACAAAAACCTCCGATAAAGACCCTACGACAGCGGGCGTAGGAATTTTCTCCCGCAAAGTAGGATTTATCTCTGATAACTGGGTAGATAAACTGTTTTAAATTGTCGAAGTCGTCGAAGACGGCCCGATAATAAACGCGCTGGGGCTGATAAACTCCATCTTAACCTACGTATCGTTCTGATTTTTCAGAAAAAGCCCTTCTGGAGACACCTCATGAAATTCATCCACCAGCGTGAGCACCTCAATGAAGGAGACATCGTCGTCATCGAATGCTCGCAAACTTGTAATATCCGTCTGATGAGCGATGCGAACTTTCGCAGCTTCAAGAACGGCGGTCGCCACACTTACCACGGCGGCGCGTTCGATCAATTCCCGGCCAAAATCACCGCGCCCAGCACCGGTTTCTGGAACATCACCCTGGACGTGGTCACCCGCCGTGCCATCAGCGTTACCCGCAAACCGGCGCTGTCCCACAAGATCCGCATCGTCCGCCGTACCAGCAGCAAGCTGAGCTGACCCTCGCCTCGACAGGAATAAAGCTGTGATCACCACCACCAAATACGTCATCAAGTACAAGCTCAACGGCGAACGCCGCTTTGAATTCGCCCAGCTTGAGTCCAACAGCATTGAAGAGGCCAGGCAAGCGCTGGCCAAAATTCACGATTCCAGCGATGAAATCAGCGACATCACCGTGAGTAAGGCGCTGTAAACCCATGGCCGGCCCTACTGCCGATCTGTTTGCCGACGAGGCCTTGCGACAACCGGCGAGCCGCGAGCAGATCGGTGAACAATCCTTTGTACTCAGAGGCTTTGCCTTGCCGTGGATTGATCGCCTGCTGCCCGAGCTGAGAAGCGTGCTGGCCCGGTCCCCCTTTCGCAGAATGGTCACCCCCGGCGGCTTTACGATGTCGGCGGCGCTGAGCAGTTGCGGCGCATTGGGCTGGACCACCGACAGCACCGGTTACCGCTACAGCCCGACTGATCCGAATAACCAACAACCCTGGCCTGCCCTGCCCGACGCCTTGCGCCAACTGGCGGAGCAGGCTGCGGCGAATGCGGGGTTCAGTGACTTCGCGCCGGATGCGTGCCTGATCAACCGCTACGTGCCCGGCGCCAAGATGTCCCTGCACCAGGACAAAAACGAACGCCACTACGCTGCGCCAGTGGTGTCAGTGTCCCTCGGGCTGCCGGCGATCTTTCTGTTCGGCGGCCACGCGCGCAGTGACAAGCCGCAAAAAGTTTCGCTATTCCATGGCGACGTGGTGGTGTGGGGCGGCGTTGATCGCTTGCGCTTTCATGGCGTGATGCCGATCAAGGACGGCGAGCACCCGATCATGGGGCCACAACGCATCAACCTCACCTTGCGTACCGCCGGCTGATTTGACCGCAAGCTTCAGAGTGCCACGGCTCAACCGTGCAGCTAATCTGCCCGTGAACCGTCAAGAGTCCAGGCCATGAACACTGAACAAGACCCACGCTGGGCGGCTGTCCTCGCTCGAGACCCGAAGGCCGACAGCCTGTTTGTCTATGGCGTCAGAACCACCGGCGTCTACTGCCGGCCCAGCAGTAGCGCACGCCGGCCGCGCCCGGAGAACGTCGAGTTTTTTGACACGCCTCAACAAGCCGAAGCGGCCGGTTATCGACCGAATAAACGCGCCGAGGGCACCACACAACAGGCGCGACTCGTGGCAAGCGCTTGTCGCCAGATCGAACAGGCCGAAACCGAACCCAGCCTTGAAACCCTGGCCATGCAGGCCGGGCTGAGCCCCTTCCATTTTCACCGGGTATTCAAATCGATCACAGGCCTCACGCCCAAGGGCTACGCCCGCGCCGAGCGCTCACGCAGGGTGCGCGATGGGCTCACGCAGCCAGGCACCGTAACGGACGCGCTGTACGACGCAGGCTTCAACTCCAACAGCCGCTTTTATGAGTCGGCCGGGCAAATGCTGGGCATGAAACCCAGTGACTACAAGGCCGGCGGCACCAACAGCGAAATCCGTTTTGCCGTGGGTGAATGCTCGTTGGGTGCGATTCTGGTGGCGCAAAGTCTGCGAGGTGTGTGCGCGATCCTGCTGGGCGACGATCCAAACGCACTGGTACACGACCTGCAGGACAAGTTCCCCAAGGCCGAACTGGTGGGCGCGGATCACGACTTCGAACAGCTGATCGCTCAGGTGGTGGGTTTTATCGAAGCGCCTGGCCTGGGCCTGAACCTGCCGCTGGACCTGCGCGGCACGGCGTTTCAGGAACGGGTGTGGCAGGCCCTGCGCGATATTCCTGCGGGCAGCACCGCCAGCTACGCGCAGATCGCCCAGCGCATCGGCGCGCCCACCTCATCCCGTGCGGTGGCGCAAGCCTGTGGCGCCAACAGCCTGGCGGTGGCGATTCCCTGTCACCGCGTGGTGCGCAGCAATGGTGATTTGAGCGGTTATCGCTGGGGCGTAGAACGCAAGCGGCAGTTGCTGGAGCGAGAACGCGAGGGCTGAACGGACTGGCCTGATGACCATGGGCCTGTTAAAACAGCGAACCGTCTTACCCTTGCTGGAGACCTGTCCCATGAGCACCTGGCCAGACACTCGCATTCTTGACCTGCTGGGCATTGAAGTGCCCATCATTCAGGCCCCCATGGCCGGCGCTACAACCACTGCCATGGTGATCGCCGCCAACGAGGCCGGCGCGCTTGGCTCAATGCCCGCCGCAGCGCTGAGCATCGAGCAACTTCGTGAAGCGCTGACCACGATTCGTCAGGCCAGCAACCGGCCAATCAACGTCAACTTTTTCTGCCATCAAACGCCGGCCCCGGATGAGGCACGCGATACCCATTGGAAAGCGTTGCTCGAACCCTACTACCGCGAACTGGGTGCCGACTTTGACGCGCCAACGCCCATGTCCAACCGCGCACCGTTCAACGACGAAGCGTGTCGGGTGGTCGAAGAATTTCGTCCCGAAGTGGTGAGCTTTCACTTTGGCTTGCCGGAAAAGTCCCTGCTCGACCGAGTAAAAGCCAGCGGTGCCAAGGTGCTGTCCTCGGCCACCACCGTTGAGGAAGCGCTGTGGCTGGAGCAACACGGCTGCGACGCTATCATCGCCATGGGCATTGAGGCCGGCGGGCACCGGGGGATGTTCCTGAGTGAGGATATCCATAGCCAGATCGGCCTGTTTGCGCTGTTGCCGCAAGTGGTCGACGCCGTCAGCGTGCCGGTGATTGCCGCCGGTGGCATCGCTGACGCGCGGGGCATCGTCGCGGCCTTCGCCCTCGGCGCGTCAGCGGTGCAGATCGGCACGGCCTACCTGTTTACGCCACAGGCCACGGTGACGGCCTCCCATCACCATGCGCTGCGCCATGCCCAGGCCAGCGAGACCGCTCTCACCAACCTGTTCACAGGGCGGCCGGCGCGCGGCATTGTCAACCGGGTCATGCGCGAACTCGGCGCAATGAACCCGGCGACACCGGCCTTTCCCAGGGCCGGTGGTGCGTTGATGCCGCTCAAGGCCAGGGATGAAGCCGGCTTCAGCAACTTGTGGGCCGGCCAGGCAGTGCGCCTGGGCAAAGACATTTCAACCTACGCACTCACCTGTGAGCTGGCCGAACACGCCCTGGCAAAACTGCAGTAGAGACTTCGCGCTGTACCGACAATAGCCAAGCGCTATATATTTGCGTACACAGCGATTGCGCCATGACGCGCCGTCCACCCTCAAAGGAGCTGCTGCATGAAGATTCACGCCCCGCGCCTGGCCGTCCTGGTCGCGGCCCTCGCCTTCGGCTCAGCCCAGGCTGATGAAGTCCAGGTGGCCGTGGCCGCCAACTTCACCGCGCCGATCCAGGCGATTGCCGCCGACTTCGAGAAAGACACCGGCCACAAGCTGGTGGCGTCCTACGGGGCAACCGGGCAGTTCTACACCCAGATCAAGAACGGCGCGCCGTTCGAAGTGTTCCTGAGCGCCGACGACACCACCGCCAAAAAACTCGAGAACGAAGGCGACACCGTCAAGGGGTCGCGCTTCACCTACGCCGTGGGCACCCTCGCGCTGTGGTCGGCCAAGGACGGTTATGTGGACGCCAAGGGCGAGGTGTTGAAGGGCAACCAATTCAAACACCTGTCCATCGCCAACCCGAAAGCTGCGCCCTACGGCCTGGCCGCTACCCAGGTGCTGGCCAGACAAGGCCTGACCGAGCAGGTCAAGGACAAGCTCGTTGAAGGCCAGAACATCACCCAGACCTATCAGTTCGTGTCCACCGGCAACGCCGAATTGGGGTTTGTCGCCTTGTCGCAGATCTATAAGGACGGCAAGGTCACGCACGGTTCGGCGTGGATCGTTCCTGCCTCACTGCATGATCCGATCAAACAGGACGCGGTGATCCTCAACAAGGGTAAAGACAATGCGGCGGCCAAGGCCTTCATTGACTACCTCAAAGGGCCAAAAGCCGCAGCGGTCATCAAGTCCTACGGTTACGAGCTGTAAATGCCGCTGTCGAGTGCCGATTTTTCCGCGATCTGGTTGACCGTCAAACTGGCGTCACTGACCACCGTGATCCTGCTGCTGATCGGCACGCCGATTGCCCTGTGGCTGTCGCGCACGCGCTCATGGTGGCGCGGGCCCATCGGCGCGATCGTCGCACTGCCGTTGGTGCTGCCGCCCACGGTGATCGGCTTCTACCTGCTGCTGACCATGGGGCCCAACGGTTATGTGGGTCAGTTCACCCAATGGCTGGGGCTGGGCACCCTGACCTTCAGCTTCGCCGGGCTGGTGATTGGCTCGGTCATCTATTCCATGCCCTTCGTGGTGCAGCCGTTGCAGAACGCCTTTGCTGCCATTGGCACGCGTCCACTGGAAGTTGCTGCCACCTTGCGCGCCAATCCCTGGGATACGTTTTTCACCGTGACCCTGCCCCTCGCACGCCCGGGATTCATCACTGCCGCCATCCTCGGCTTTGCCCATACCGTGGGTGAGTTCGGCGTGGTACTGATGATCGGCGGCAATATTCCGGACAAGACCCGGGTAGTGTCGGTGCAGATCTACGATCATGTCGAAGCCATGGAATATGCCCAGGCCCATTGGCTGGCAGGCGCCATGGTGGTGTTTGCGTTCGTTGTGCTGCTGGCGCTGTACTCCAGCCGTAAAACCCGCATGGGCTGGAGCTGATATCGATGATCCAGGTGCGCCTGCACAGAAAGTACTCGGGGTTTGCGCTGAAGGTGGACCTGCACCTGCCCGGGCGTGGTGTGACGGCACTGTACGGACACTCCGGCTCCGGCAAGACCACCTGCCTGCGCTGCATCGCCGGGCTGGAGCGCGCCGAGGACGGATTTATCCAGGTCAACGACGAGGTCTGGCAGGACAGCCGCATCGGGCTGTTCGTACCGCCCCATAAACGCGCATTGGGTTATGTGTTTCAAGAAGCCAGCCTGTTTCCTCACCTGTCGGTACGGGCCAATCTCGAATTCGGCCTCAAGCGCATTCCGCGCTCGGCGCGCCGTGTGGATATGGACCAGGCCACACAATTACTTGGCATCGGTCATCTGCTCGAGCGTAATCCCGAGCATCTTTCCGGTGGCGAACGCCAGCGCATCGGCATCGCCCGCGCCTTGCTCACCAGCCCGAAGTTGTTGCTGATGGACGAACCGCTGGCCGCCCTCGACAGCCAGCGCAAGGGCGAAATCCTGCCGTATCTGGAACGTTTGCACGACGAACTGGATATTCCGCTGCTCTACGTCAGCCACGCCCAGGATGAGGTTGCGCGCCTGGCCGATCACATCGTGTTGCTCAGCGACGGCACGGCGCTGGCCAGCGGCCCGATCGGCGAAACCCTGGCGCGTCTGGACCTGCCTCTGGCGCGGGGCGACGATGCTGGCGTGGTGATCCATGGCACCGTCAGCGCCTATGACGCGGCCTACCAGCTGCTCACCCTGCAACTGCCTGACAGCGCCCTGCACATGCGTGTCGCCCATGCGCCGCTGGCACTGGGCCGTGCGCTGCGGGTGAAAGTACAGGCACGGGATGTGAGCCTGAGCCTGCAGGCGCAGGAGCACAGCAGCATCCTCAACCGCCTGCCGGTGACAGTCACCGAGGAAATCCCCGCGGACAACAACGCCCACGTGCTGGTGCGCCTGGACGCTGGCGGCACACCGTTGCTGGCACGGATCACGCGGTACTCCCGCGACCAGTTGCAACTGCACACCGGGCAGGCGTTATGGGCGCAGATCAAGGCGGTCGCGGTGCTGGCGTAACCATTTGGCACGACCGACCATCGCTGCGGTCAATCAGACATACGGCCTGATCTGTTGCCAAGGAAGTTGCCCATGCCCGATTCCGACCTGCCCCGCGATTTGCACTACGTCGATGACACCCAACCCGGCATCACCCGCAAAAAGCTGCGCGGCAAATTCCATTATTTCGATGCCAAAGGCGAGCGCATCACCGACGCCGACGACATCAAGCGCCTGAATGCCCTGGCTGTGCCGCCGGCGTACACGGATGTCTGGATCTGCGCCGACCCGCGCGGCCATCTGCAAGCCACCGGCCGCGATGCGCGTGGGCGCAAGCAATACCGCTACCACACCCGCTGGCGCGAGGTACGCGACACCGACAAGTACTCACGCCTGCAGGCCTTCGGCAAGGCTCTGCCCAAGTTGCGCAAACAGCTGGAGGCGCAACTGGCCGAGCCTGGCTTCACCCGCGAGAAGGTGCTGGCGACCGTAGTGATGTTGCTCGATGCCACCTTGATTCGCGTCGGCAATACGCAGTACGCACGCGACAACAAATCCTACGGACTGACGACGTTGCGTAACCGCCACGTAGACGTCAAAGGCAGCGAAATTAAGTTCCAGTTCCGTGGCAAAAGCGGCGTTGAGCACCAGATCAGCGTGAAGGACCGGCGCCTGGCTACCGTGGTCAAGCGCTGCATGGAATTACCGGGGCAAGACCTGTTCCAGTACCTGGACGAGGACGGCGAGCGCCATACCGTCAGCTCCCACGATGTGAACGCCTACCTGCACAGCCTCACCGGCGCAGACTTCACCGCCAAGGACTATCGCACCTGGGCCGGCACCGCGATGGCGCTGGCGGTGCTGCGCGAACTGGAGTGGCAGCCCGAATCCGACGCCAAGCGCCATGTGGTGACCATGGTCAAAGACGTGGCCAGGCAGTTGGGCAACACCCCGGCGGTGTGCCGCAAGTGCTACATCCACCCGGCGGTGCTTGAGCATTTCAGCCTGGGCGAACTGTCCAAATTGCCCCCGCCACGACTGCGCAAAGGGCTCAAGGCCGAGGAAGTGGCGTTGGCCATGTTCCTTGAACAACTGGCCGAGGCGAGCTAGGCTCCTGCCCCTTGACCACTGACCGGACGACTGCCGACGTGAATAACTGAGCCTTTCAAAAATGTATCTGCAACAGGCCACCTTGCGTGCCTGTTGGCCTGTTCGACATTTTCTGGAGGTGCCTGTGACTCACGTCAAGCGGCTACCCGTATTGGTTTCCCTGCAACACCTGTGTTTCCAGTTCGCCAACGGCGAAACCCTGCTGGAAGACCTCAACCTGTCCATCGATCACACCCCGACCGGCATCGTCGGCCGCAATGGCTGCGGCAAAAGCCTGCTGGCCAAACTGCTCGCCGGGTTGCTGACGCCGTCTTCCGGCAGCGTGAAAAGGTCTGTCAGCGTGAAGTACGTTGCGCAGACGGTGGACATTCAAGCGGGAGACACCGTCGCCCATCTCACCGCAACCGTATCCATCCTGGCGGCGCTTGAGCGCATGACTGCCGGCACAGCCGACGGCGCCGATGTCGAGTTGATCGATGATCGCTGGGACCTGGCCGAGCGCTTGCGCGCTGCGCTTGATGCCGCCGGCTTGCCTGACGTCGACGCTCAGACGCCGGCCGAACATCTGAGCGGCGGTCAGTTGGCGCGGGTTGCGATTATCGGTGCGTTGCTGGCGGCGCCACACTTGCTGATTCTCGATGAGCCGAGCAACCACCTCGACAGCGCAGGACGCGCCTGGCTGCTGCACGCGCTCCACCTCTGGCGAGGTGGACTGGTGGTGGTCAGTCATGATCGGCAGTTGCTCAATGCCATGGGCCGCATCATTGAGCTGTCACCCCTCGGCGCCCGGCTGTATGGCGGCAACTATGATGACTATCGCCAACAGCGCGAGGCGCAGCAGCACGCGGCGGTGGCCGAGCTGGAGCGCATGCGCCTCGAACGCAGCCGCGAACGACAGCGCCTGCAACGCCAGAACGATGACCTGCAACGCCACGCCGCCCGCTCGCGCCAGCATGCGCAGAATGCCAACGTTGACCGGTTTACCCGGTCGCGCTGGAAAGGTGCCGCCACCGAGGTGGTCAGTAAGGTGCGCGGTGCGCAGCAGGCCCACAAGGGCCAACTCGATGCGCAGGTGCGCCAGGCGTCCCAACACGTGGCGTCCGAGATGCCCACCCTGCTCGTCTTGCCGGCCTCGACAGTGCCCAACGGCCGCCAGGTGATGAGCCTGGCGCACGCGCAACTGCCGTGGCTTGATCCACTGGCACCCTCAACGTGGCTCACGCTCAACCTCGCCGGGCCCGTACGCGTTGCCGTAAAGGGACCCAACGGCTGCGGCAAATCCACGTTGCTCAAGCTGCTGGCCGGCCAATTGCAGGTCGCCAGTGGGGTCTGCTCGGTGCCTCTGCCGACCGCGTATATCGACCAGCATCTGGCGCTGCTGGATAACGGGCGTTCCGTGGTCGAACAGCTCAACCTGCTCGCCACGCCGCTGGCCGAAGCCGAACTGCGCACCCGCCTGGCGTTGCTGCAACTGGATGCTGCGCGAGTGACGCAACCGGCCGGGCAACTCAGCGGCGGCGAACGCCTGAAAGCCGCGATGGCGATCGCCTTGTGGCGTGGGACGCCGGCACAATTGCTGCTGTTGGACGAGCCGACCAATCACCTGGACCTGGAGTCGGTCGTGGCGTTTGAGCAAGCCTTGAAGCACTTCACCGGGGCAATGGTGGTGGTTTCCCATGACGACGCCTTCCTGCAGGCGATCCAGCCGACTCATCTGTTGATCTGGCAAGAGGAACGTTGGCAGCTAGTGCGTAGCTGAGCCCCACACCGCCCCTGTGGCGAGCAGGCTTGTCCTGCGTTGGGCTGCGCAGCAGCCCCAAAACCAGGCGCTGAGCCGTATCAGGTACACCGCGTTTTGCTGGATTGGGGGCGCTCCGCACCCCAACGCGGGGCAAGTGCCGTTCAGTTAAGCGCAGATTCCCTGTGGCGAGCAGGCTTGTCCTGCGTTGGGCTGCGCAGCAGCCCCAAAACCAGGCGCTGAGCCGTGTCAGGTACACCGCGTTTTGCTGGAGTGGGGGCGCTTCGCACCCCAACGCGGGGCAAGCCCGCTCGCCACGAGGGCGTGTTCAGTTGGAATGGACTGTGGGCTACCCGTGCATTGCGCCGCCGTGCAAAGCGATCTACGGTAATGGCCGATTAATCTCACCCAGGAGCCTCGCGCCATGCTGCCCTCATCCCGCAAACCTTACGCCAGTGCTGCGCTCGCCCATCGGCGGCTGTGGCGCGGGCGTGTGGGCCTGATGCTGGTGGCCGGGCTGTCGGTGCTGGCGGGGATGACCGATGCCATTGGTTTTATGGCCAGCGGCGATTTTGTGTCGTTCATGAGCGGTAACACAACGCGGCTGGCAGTGGCGATCAGCGCGGGTGACCTGGGTTTGACTGCGCGCCTGTCGCTGCTGGTGGCCACCTTTATTCTGGGTAATGCCCTGGGCGTGGTCGTCAGCCGGCTGGGCAAACGCCGCGCACTGCCGTTGCTGCTGTGCATCGCCGCCCTGCTCTGCGCCGCTGCGCTCTGGCCGTTGGCCGATACGCTGCCCGCGCTGCTGGCGGCAATTGTGGCCATGGGCATGCTCAACGCGGCCGTCGAAGAAGTGAACGGACTGCCGGTGGGGCTCACTTATGTGACGGGAGCGCTCTCGCGATTTGGTCGAGGGCTGGGTCGCTGGGTGCTGGGGGAACGCCGCAATGGCTGGCGCGTACAATTGATCCCGTGGGCGGGCATGTTTGTCGGCGCGGTGATCGGTGCGTTGCTGGAACAGCAGATGGGCATGCGCGCATTGTGGGTCAGCGGCGCGCTGGCGGGAGTGTTGGGGCTGGTGTCGCTGAAGATTCCACGGCGCTGGCAATTGAGCTTCATGCCACGTTGAACAGCCGTGAGTGCGAGACCCGCTCGACGTTCAGGCCTCGACATCCCTGTACCGGTAAAGAGCCGTTACGCCGAGCGGGCGGGTGAATCATAGGTCAATGCCCACCGGACCGTCCCGCAGGGCATTTCCGAAAACCGCTGAGGCAAGGATTACAGGCAGGTCGCCAGTGCGGCCAGGCGACGCTTGGCAGGCATGCTGTCGGAGGCGGCGTAATACTTGACGCTGGAGCCGGCCCCTGCGCTTTGCACGTCCACGAAGTAATCCCCGCCGGTGGTGTAGACCGTGAAGCCGCCCGCCCCGCTCGGCTCCTTGAAGCCGCCGGCATCCACGCCGAACACGCTTTCATCCTGCCAGCCGTACTGGATGCATTGGGCAACTACCAGCGTGGCCTTGTCCGACGCCAGTGTCTTGTAAGGGCTGCCCGTGCGCGCCTCTTTCATCTTCGAACCGGCGCACCCCGTCAGGGCTGTCAGTACCAATGCAGCTGCTACCACCTTGCGCATGCCATCGCTTCCTTGGAAAAAAGGCGACTCTACCATTGCAGCGGGCTTTTTTCGCCTGATCGGAGCGTTGTGCTGAAGGATCCCGCTCAAGCGAGCTTGACCGACACCAGTTCCACCGAGTCGCGCGCCACCCGCAAGTCGCAGGCATCCTGATTAAGCCGGTGAATGGTGTTGAGCAGGCGCTGGCGCAGCACTTCATCGCCAAGCTGTTCGACGGCGCGCATCAGCTCGTACGCCGCCGTTTCGTTGTTATCGGCGACGGCATCGAGGGTCTTGCGCAGGTTACGAGTGGCACGGGTCACACGGATTTTTCCTTCTTCAGCAATGGGCAGGCACTGTAGGACATGGATGTTTCATTTTAATTTCAAACAGTTGTGGCCCATTCGCCGACCTTTGATCCAGATCAATCGCAACAGGCTTTGTCAGAAATATCTGGCAATATGCTAGCGGTTGACGGCGCCGGCGAACTTTATGTTGGCGAACTGATCCATGCTCTGCACGTCAGGCCGCCGCAGGCCTGCGCATTGGCTGTTGGTCCCCTGGAGCGTTCATACATGCTTGTCGCAATTGGCATTTTTATCTTCACCA
The DNA here is from genome assembly GCF_001439785.1 of Pseudomonas poae. GTDB lineage: Bacteria > Pseudomonadota > Gammaproteobacteria > Pseudomonadales > Pseudomonadaceae > Aquipseudomonas > Aquipseudomonas poae. The sequence goes on from NZ_JYLI01000023.1 coordinate 34,635, forward strand.
TCGTGCTCGTCATCTGGCAGCCCAAGGGCCTCGGGGTCGGCTGGAGCGCGACGCTGGGCGCGATCATGGCCCTGGCCTTTGGTGTGATCAGCCTGGCGGATATTCCGGTGGTGTGGCACATCATCTGGAATGCCACCGGCACCTTCGTTGCCTTGATCGTGATCAGCCTGCTGCTGGACGAGGCCGGGTTCTTCGCCTGGGCCGCGCTGCACGTGGCACGCTGGGGCCGTGGTCGTGGCCGGCGGTTGTTTGCCTACATGGTGCTGCTGGGTGCGCTGGTGTCGGCGCTGTTCGCCAATGATGGCGCGGCGTTGATCCTCACGCCCATCGTGATGTCGATGCTGCTGGCTCTACGCTTTTCGCCGGCGGCGACCTTGGCGTTCGTAATGGGCGCCGGCTTTATCGCCGACACGGCGAGCTTGCCGCTGGTGGTGTCGAACCTGGTCAACATCGTCTCCGCCGACTACTTCAAAATCGGCTTCAACGAATATGCCGCCGTGATGGTGCCGGTGAACCTCGTCAGCGTGGCCGCAACCCTGGCGGTGCTGCTGTGGTTTTTCCGCCGCGACATCCCGCAGACCTACGACCCCGCCGACCTGGACGACCCGGCCAGCGCGATCCGTGACCGTGGCACGTTCCGCGCAGGCTGGTGGGTGCTGGGTATTCTTCTGGTCGGCTGTTTTGCCCTGGAACCCCTGGGCATTCCCATCAGCGCGATTTCCGCCGTGTGCGCGGTGCTTCTGCTGGTGATTGCTGCCAAGGGCCACACGATTTCCACGCGCAAGGTGTTGAAGGACGCGCCGTGGCAGATCGTGATCTTTTCCCTGGGCATGTACCTGGTGGTCTACGGCCTGCGTAACGCCGGGTTGACCGACTACCTGGCCACCTGGCTCGACACCTTCGCCACCCACGGCGTGTGGGGCGCGGCCATGGGCACCGGCGTGCTCACGGCGCTGCTGTCGTCGGTGATGAACAACCTGCCGACCGTGCTGATCGGCGCGCTGTCCATCGAGTCCAGCCATGCCGTGGGCGTGGTCAAGGACGCGATGATCTACGCCAACGTCATCGGCAGCGACCTCGGCCCGAAGATCACGCCCATTGGCAGCCTGGCCACTCTGCTGTGGCTGCATATCCTTGCGCGCAAAGGCATCACCATCAGTTGGGGCTACTACTTCAAGGTCGGCATCGTGCTGACCCTGCCGGTGTTGTTGATCACCCTCGCCGCCCTCGCCTTGCGCCTGAGTCTCTGACCGCTCTATGCTCTGCGCCTTTGTCAAAAGGACCTGGGCATGCTGTCGATCTTTGTCTACGCGCTGGTATTCGGCTTCGTGTTTTGCCTCTCGCCCGGCGCCGTGCTGGCAGAAACCCTGCGCCGTGGCCTGCTCCACGGCTTCACCCCGGCGCTGCTGGTGCAAGTCGGCTCGCTGGTGGGCGACGCGGTATGGGCCGTCATCGGCCTGACCGGCATCGCGCTGCTCATCCAGCACGACACTGTCCGCATCCCGCTGACCGTGGTTTGCGCGCTTTACCTGGCCTGGCTTGGCGTACGCAGCCTGATCGATGCCTGGCACCTGCCGGCAGCCGATAACGCCCCCGCCAGCTCTCGGCAAAATGCGCTCGCGGTGGGCGCGGCAATTTCCCTGGCCAACCCCAAGAACATCGTTTACTGGGGCGCCCTGGGCAGCGCGTTGTCCGGCATCGTCGGCGCCACACCCAGCCACGGGCAGACCCTGATGTTTTTTGCAGGCTTCATGGTCGCGTCGGTGCTGTCGTGCTTTCTGGTGGCGGGACTGGTGAACCTGCTGCGCCAAAATGCTTCGCCCACCTGGCAGCGCGTCAGCTATGCAGTGTGCGGGCTGGTACTGATTTATCTGGCCGTGCTCGCGGCGCAGGGTATATGACGCGATGTATACCAATCGTTATCTGAATGGACGCTGACCCATGAACCGTATCGAACAGATTGCGCTGATGGCGAACTACAACCAATGGATGAACCGCAAGGTCTACCACGCGGCCGCCCAACTGACCGATGAAGCCCTGCGCAAGGACCGCCAGGCGTTCTTTGCCTCGATCTTCGGCACCTTGAACCACCTGGCCCTGGGCGACATCGTCTGGCTCAAACGCTTTGCCATGCATCCAGCCGGGTTCTCGGCACTGGCCCCCTTGAATACCCTCGCCACCCCCGCCAATCTGAAACAGCTCGCGTTCGCCGACCTGCAGGAACTGACCGCCCTACGCGTGTGGCTGGACCAGATGATCATCGACTGGGCTGCGACCTTGCACGACAACAACCTCAACCAGCAATTGAGCTACCACACCATGGCGGGTGACGCAGCCAGCAAGCCGTTCTTCAGCCTGCTGGTGCACTTTTTCAATCACCAGACTCACCACCGCGGCCAGGTGACAACGTTGTTGAGCCAGGCCGGACAGGATGTGGGTGATACAGACCTGCTGGCGCTCATGGATTGAATCGTCGGATTTTTCTGTAGATAACTGATCTACCAAGGTTTTTAGCCCGCGCAGAGGATCGATAAAAGCCCCCTTCGACCTTGCATCGAAACGCCTGGGACTATATATTCCCAACCCTGCTGCACCGCGCTACCGCCCGAATGGCGAAACTGGTAGACGCATGGGACTTAAAATCCCCCGCTCGTAAGGGCGTCCCGGTTCGATTCCGGGTTCGGGCACCATAGATATCAAGGGCTTGCCGGGGAAACCTGGGCGGGCCCTTATCGTTTTTGCTCCGCAATTTTAAAGTCTGCTCCGCAATTTCCTTCCTCTGGCGTCCTGCCGCACAAACACATTAACCATAACCGCTCCAACTGCTACGCTGTTCACTTCACGGAGAAACAGCAATGCCAAATTCAGATCTGATCCCTTCCCTGCTTTCAAAACTCTACGAAAACCAGCTTGCCTTGGAAGCCTCCATCATGGAGCTTTCGAACTGGGTAGAGCAGCGCGGCTCGTCCGATGTCGCCGAGAACATCCGAGGCGCCTTGCACACCATTGATCAGAACGAAGACTTCATCAAGCTGACCCTCGCTGTGCTGATGGCTCCTGACTGATCGTCGAGCAGCACTGCATTTCGTCGGCAATCACCTCTCGCAATGCGCCGCCTCGATTACTGTACGCACATACAGTATTTGAGATTCCACCATGACCGTTGACGCAGATACCGATGATTGGCTCGGATGCCCCACGCCACTGGAAATGTACCAGCATCAGTGCGCGCTGCTCGAGGATGAGCTGAACAGCGCCTATCAGCTACTGACCAGGGCAAGGGCAAACATTGCCGGGCTTGTCCAGATGAATGACCTGCTGCTGGCCGGCAAGAGCAAGGCCGAGGCATCGCTAAAGCGGGCTCAGGCTCGCCTGTTGGAAATTGGCGACGAAACATCTGGCAACCACAGCTTTCGCCCCATCGATACGATCACAGGGCAGCGAGACCACCTGTTCAGGGAGAATCAGCGGCTTCTGCTCGAACTGAAAGTGTACCGGGGGCCACCGTCCTGACGTACGCCTGACAGGCCCGCAGCGCGATCAGTCCTTGGTCGCCGGCGTCGGTGATGGCGATAATTCTTTGAGCATGCGCTGGGTTAAGTTGGGCTCGACGGGCTGCATGAACCACGCTGACGGCGCCGGGGGCGGCAGGCACGTCGCAGCCACTGGCTGAATCCGTGGCGTCGAGAAGGACTGACAACCGCACATCAGCAGTGGCAAGGCGATCACGCAGAGCAGCCTGATTACGTTGGGCATCGGATAATTCCTTGATGTGTTGTTGGTCCTGGGTGGCGATTTGTTTCTCGATGGCCAGGCGCTTGTCCTGCTCAGCTCGTACCTGCGCGGCGGCGGAATTGCTGATAGCGGCCAGGTCATCCTTGTGCAGGCCGGCCTGCTCGGAGAGCTTCTTGCCCAAGCGCCAGTCCTGCACCTGCCAGGTGACGCCGGCAGCGGCGGCCATCAGCAACATGATCAGCACCGCCAGTCCGGCCAGCTTCTGCACCGGCGTCATGCCAGCACCTTCAGCGCCTTTTCGTACAGCGCCTGGCGGTCGGCCAACCCGTTCACGCCCCCGTTGATGCGCCGAGTGATCTTCACGAACTCCCCTTGATCCGCAAGCGTGTTCAGTCCGCGCGTCGACCAGAACCAGGCAGCCGACATGGCCGCGTGCTGCGGCAACTCCAGCAGCTCCGGCTTGTTGATCAGGTCCAGGCCAAGGGCCTCGCCGCAGGCGTTGTAGTTCGCCCGGCCAGTGACCTGGATCAGACCCCGCCCACGGTACTTGGAGCCATCACCCTTCTCGGTATTGCCCAGGTCGGCACGGCCTTCGTACGTGAGCTGCTGCGCGGTGGGGCCCCAGATCTCGCGCACCCAGCGCAACTGCCCGGACTCATGACCGATCTGAGCGATGAACGCCGCAACGCGCGCGGCACCCACAATGCCGTAGTGGCTCATGGCCGTATTCAGGGCGGGAACAAAAACGCCGGCATTGCGGCCGGCGTTCGGGAGGATCTGCAGCAGTTGCTGCTCAGTGATGGGCATGGCTTTCTCCAGGCGAAAAAAAGCCCGCTCAGTGGCGGGCATCTGTATTCGGCGGGCTATCAGGCGTCAGTGACTGCTTCCGGCTCGGCTACAGGTGCAGGTGCAGGTGCAGGTGCAGGTATAGAAACCACCGGCGCATCCGGCACCAGGATGTGCAGAGTGATCATGTGCTTGAGGTCGTACGGCTTACCGTCCTTGGTCACCGTAACGGTCAGAACGCCGTCGGCAAAATCCACATCCACGTCGGCGCGACTGTCCACCCGGTTAACGGTGTAGCCCCAGCCATCATCCAACGGCGGAAAAGGAACCATGCCCAGGGATCCGACGATCAAATAAACGCCAGTAGACTTGCGCGAAGAGGTGACAGTACCTGCACCATTCGTTACAAAGTCGTAGGTGTCGCCAGTCGCGCCCAATACGTTAATTGCTGCTCTTGCCATGTTTAGATCGCCTTGAGGGTGCCGTCAGAAGCACGGGTGGTATTGCCTGTGTGGTAAAGCTCAATTTCAGGGGTTACAGCTCCGTTGTAGACGGATCGCATCTTGATGGTCCCCGTGTTACCAGTCAGGCCGTAAGGCCATGCAATCATGAGCCTGTTGCCAGTGGTGCCGAATTGAATGGTCTGCCGGTAATAAAGACCAGTGCCGCCTTGTGGATTCAGGCCAGACGCGGCCGATGAGAAAACCTTGTTATCAATTCCCGCGTAGTTTTCCGCTGTCCACGGAACCGTCGACTCGGAACTGGCGATGCCTATCATCTCCATAGTCGGCACATTTCCGGCTGAGCGGCCCGTATTCAGAGTGGCGGCGGTGCCCAAGCCGAGCGCCACCTGGGCCGCAGCTTGCGTCGAACCTCCAGTACCACCTCTATTCACCGGCAGCGCGGCAGGAATTGCCCCGCTTGAAGGAGCACCCAAGGCAGCATAGAGCTCAGCAGTCATGGCGTTGATTTTGAAACCAGTACTTCTTGTGGTATCGCCGCCAGCTCCTGTTGGAGCTGTGCCAAGGTTGATATCTTGCCTTGCCATAAAATGAACCTCTTAAGTCGTTTATATTTTAACTACGCTACAGGCTTAGCAAAAACAACCGGCATATAAAAAGCACTTGGAAGATCGGCGCCTACAGCCTGCATTACAACTCTGTCGTTTTGGTATTCCCAAACGGCGTACATATTCCCCTGCCTTGATACGACGCCAGCCATATCCATGGCTACATTATTCAGCATCATGTAATCGCCACTAGACAAACTTGACGGTGCGGTCCAACTGTATCTATATACCCCTTGACTGGTTTGTGCTGCGCCAAGATAAGTCCACGAAGTAATGGATCTTGTAAATTGTGCGCAGGGCGTACCATTATCGAATAAAAGCTTTGTAGAGCCATCCCACAATCGCATTCCATATGTCGCGGTAGGGAAAGACATGAACGCAGCGGAAAACCATGCTCCGGAAGTTGCAGTGCCTACAATTCCTCGAAAGGAAAACCCGGTCCAGCCACCTGGAGCGCCCTGTATTACACAGAAACACAAGGTGTTCGACTGAGCAGGCCTTACAAATACCAGGGGAGGCTCACTAGTTGTTACCGTTTTTGCAAACGCTACAGAAACTCCTGAGCCGGTTCCGTTCCAGCTTCCTTTCTCGAGAACAACTAGCCTTGAGAACTCCGTATCAATGGTCACGATATCGCTGTTATTTTTAAACGACGCTCCATAAGCCATTATCTGAACCTCATTACTAAAAGCCTCTGATTGCTAGTTCCTAATGGCCCTGTATTTGCTGCGGGGCTACCAAAATAAATGGTCACGCCTCCAGAGTTAACTATTGCAGTGTATTGAATAGAGGCGTAGTTCTGCCCGCCCGTGTCATATGCGGCGATTGGGACACATACTGCTGAGTGCGTTGCAGGATCTACCCCCGATATTGATATAAACTGAGTCCTGCCAGCCGAACCTGACCTTGAGACTATTGCCGAATAGGTAACGCCAACAGTGAAAGACGTTTCATCAAGTTCAAGCAGGCCGGTAGGTCCCCATATTCGGATACCCTCTGTCATTCAGTGAGATCTCCGATTTGAACTCGCTTGACCCCGTTCACGTCCCAGAAGCGCAATGATCGGTTTGTCATGACAGAGCGCCCCTGCCCTGGCACCACACCGTTCATCTCGAAGGTCCCGTCAAAGAACAACTTCCACCCCGTCTGGCCTGCGACATAATTGTTCGACTGGATGTAGTTGCCGATCTTGGCGTTTGTGATCGAGGCGTCCTGAATGAAGGCAGCCTTGATGAATGTTTGCCCGCCGGTGACAGCGAACGGCACGGTGCCGGCCTGCCCGATGGCGAACCTGTCGGCATCAATGATGAACTGCGATTGCAGGCCGCCCGGTCCATTCTCCAATCCAAGACCGATCCCAGCGTACTTGTAGAGGCCGGTGGCGGATTCGTACTGCATCCGCACAGACCAGTTCGCCGTGACCTTGCCATTCACCGTCTGGATCGCGGTGCTGTTGGTTTGGATGGCCAGCGAGTTCCCGCCCACCGTCGTTTGAACCGTGTCAATGCGCTGGCCGAGCGCCTGATCAGCATTCGTCCTTGCAGTGATTTCTCCCTGAACTGCTGAGGCATTGCTGGCAGTCTGCGCCGTGACGGTGTCGATCCGACTGGAAAGAGCCCCGTCAGCATTTACCCGCGCGGTCTGCTCTGCCACTACCGCTGCAGTGTTGCTGGCAACTTTGACCTCGACAAGGTCTGTACGCTGCCCCTGCACCAGGTCGCCCTCAATCAGGGCGGACTGGGTCGACCAAACACCGACGTAGCTCGCCTCCGATCCCATCAAAGCACTGTCGTCACCCTGAAGCGGCGGATTGACCTGCAGGTATATGCCGTCGACCCGCTGAGCTGTGGTGGTGACCTTGCCGTCGAGCGTGGTCACCGAGGCATTGAGCGTGCTGAGCACGTTGGCCGTAGCCGTAACGCCGGTGACAGGATCGTTCACCGTTGCCTTCACCGCGTTCAACTGCTGGGCCTGGGCAGAGATGTCCTGGCCGTGCTGGTTGATGGTGGCCGAGTTCTGTTGAACCTGAGTCACCAGCGCGTTGACCGTCTGCACCACTGTGCCGATGTCGGTCCAGTAGGTCGCGTTCGGAGGCGGGTTGTTCGCCGGTACCTGGCCGTTGGCCTGGTACAGGTGCTGCCCAACCCGCACTATCTCGCCCTGGGCATAGGCCTTGGTCGGCACGTACTCCAGCGCGTCGACAACCTCGCCGATCAGTTGCTCCAGCTCTTCCTTCGCGGCGTCGATACGGCCGTTTACCGAGCCAGGACCATTTCCGTCGATGAGATCAATGCGATCCTTCAGCAGTTGGCCCAGCGCGGTCTCGTCGATTTGCCCCTTGATCTGCTCGAGGATCGGGCCTGCATTGGAACTGGACTGACCCATCACCCCATTGACCACCGGATAGAACGGGCCGACGTTGCCGGTGCGGTCCACTAGACGCGCCCAGAAAAACAGGGTTGTGCCGGCCAGCAGCGACTGCATGCGGTAGTCGGCCTGCGGATAGGCCAGGTCGGCCAGCTTCGTCGCCGCACTCAGGTCGTTGACCGGGCCATACCACACCTCGGTGCGCTGCGTGTCTTCGGCGCCTGGCGGGAAGGCCCACTTGATGCTGATCCCAAACAGCTCGCCTGTGGTGGTCAGTGACGATACCGCCGGCGGCAGACCGGTTTTCCCTTCCAGGTTGGTCAGGTTCGAGCTTTTCCAGATAGACGAGATCTCGAAGGCGCTCACTGAGCGCACCCGTGCCAGGTAGGCGCCCGAATAGATCCCAGTGACGTCGACGCTGGTCGATCCAGTGCGCTGCACCTTGATCCAGTTGCCGCTGTCCTTGCGCCACTCCACGTCATAGGCGACGGCACCGTTCACGGCAGGCCATGAGATATTCATGGTGCTGATGGCCAGGCCCTGGTCGATCGACACGTTCGATGTGATCGTGACGCTGGCGGGTGCCGGAACCACGGTAATCGGGATAACGCTGATCGGCCGTTCTTCCAGGCGCGCGCCGGTGTCAATGTGCGCAAACTTGCTCGGGTCGTACTGAACGGCCGATATCTCAAACACGCCTGGCTCTGGCCGGGCCACACTCACCACGCGGTAAAGTGGAATGGCAAGGTCATCAGCATCCAGAGCCCACACCAGTTCACGCTCAGGCGGCACGGAATAGGCGACGGTCACGGTGACCTGCCGGCCGCTGACAAGCTGAACCGTGCGCCCCTCACACTTGCCGTCAGGCAGGTTGAGGATCAACCGGTCGCCGGGCTTGGCCTGGGTGTCGCGATCCAAAGTGATGACTTTGCCATTCACCGCCGAGATGCGCCCACCCACCGGACGACCGGCCAGCAGCTCGTCAGCGATCGGGATCACGTAGCCAGGCAGCGGAATGCGCCCGTCCAAGCCTACCTTGAAGGTGACGGCCCGATCCTTGGAGTTGGTGAGCAACGCCCACTTGCCGCGGCGCTGGGCCTCGGATTCGCGGGTACAGCCGATGGCACTGATCTCCAGCGGGTTGTCGCCGTAGCGCCGCTGCAGCTTCTGGTCGGTCACCGCAGTGACGTCAGTATCGTAGTTGTTCAGCGGGTTGTCGTAGCTGATCAGCGCCCGGGTGTACCGGGTGCGCTCCGACGCGCTCGAGTAGGTGAACTTGCCGTCGATGACGTTCGCCCGGGTGTAGGCAAAGTCAAAGTCGGCCGCGCGCGGCATATCCGCCAGCGTGAATACCTGGCCCTGAGCCCAGTAGGTCATGCCACGGTAGATGGTCGAGATATCCTGAAGCAGCGACCAGGCGTCAGCCTTGCTCTGCAGGTTCAGATTGCAGATGAAGCGCGGCTCCTGGCCCCCCTTCCCGTCCGGCACTAACTGATCGCAGTACTGGGAGATGCGGTAGAGCTCCCACTTGTCCACCATCCACGGCTTGATGCGACGGCCCAGGCCGAAGCGGTCGGCCGTGGTGATGTCGTAGGTCATCCAGACCGCATTATCGGTCCAAGCCAGCTTAAATGTGCCGTCCCAAATGCCCGAGTAGGTGCGAGACGCGGTGTCATAATTGCTCGGCACCTGCATCTTCTTCAGCTTGGTCTCGACGGTGACCGCTGGAATACTGCGGAACTGTTCAGCAGAAAACTCGATGTAAAGCAGCGCTGTGTTCGGGTAACGAATCTTGGCGTCAATCACCTCAGTGAAGCCGGCGATCTGCATGGTGTCGGAGATTTTGTTGTTGTTCTGATTGATGGTCAGCCGGGTGATTTTCATCAGCCAGCCAGTGGTGGCCTTTGGCAGATCGATACGGCGCGTGCGCTCGTAAAGGCTGGTGGTCTTGCCATCTACAGCCTCGCTCAGCACCTGCTGATAGGCGCCGCCATCGGTAGCTAGCTCAACCTTGTATTCGATCCGGTAGCCATTGACGTTGCCGCCAGAGTCCACGGACTGAAGCGACGGCCACGCGAAGCGAACGCGCACGGCGGAAAGCTGGGTATTGCTGATGGCCCGCACCCATGGCGTCCCGCTGCGCAGCTCGGTGCTGATGGTGGTCTCGTTCTCGACTGAAGGGATGCCCTGGATATAGCTTTGGTCAACTGCACCGGTGCGCCACTCCCACTTCACGTTCGGAAAGTTCATGTTGCCCTGCGGGTCTTGCAGCGGCGTGTTGTCGAGGTAGATATCCTTGGCGGTTGGCGTCCCTTCGAACTCGCCCTCACCAATGGCAATGAGCATCTTGGCAATGGCGACAGAACGAAGACTGTCTGGCGCTTCGGTCGGCGTTTTTGGTTTATCTTCGCCGCCCTTGGCGCCGTGGATGTCAATCTTGCGTGCTGCGCCCATGCTTTTCTCCAGGCAATAAAAAACCGCCTCATGGGCGGCAGCGGTGTTTCAGGTGTTCGCTACATCTGATCTTCGGCATAGATCGCGGCGCTGATGATCGCGCCGCCCACCCGGCGTTTGCCGTAGCAGAGCGGGACCGGATTACCCGACGCCGTGGTGTTCTTGGCGCTGCCGAAGGCGTAGCCGGGCGTGTTCTCTGGCGCGGCGCTGGTTTTTAGGCCGCCAGCCTGAGGGCTGAGCATCTGGATCACGCCGCCGGCGACAAGGCCGATGCCTGCCCCAATTAACGGGGTACCGAACGGTGTTGCCGAGAAAATAACCCCCACGACAATCAAGATCGCGCCGACGATGGTCTGAAGGATACCGCCGCGCTTGCTGCCTACGACCACGGGCGCAATGCGGATGTCTCCGACACCGTTGTAGCTCAGCTCCTTCTCCCCGATATTGCGCTTATCGCGAAACACCGCGAACTCAAGGCCGCGCGACTTGGCGTTCGAAAGAAACCGCTCGAATCCAGGGATCTGCACGCATAGTGCTTTGATCGCCTCCGCCGCCGATTTCACCGCGAGCCTGAAGGACTTTCCGAACTGTCGGAGTTGCCCATGCAGGCGAATTGTCGTCATGGGTTGGTAGTTGATCGCTGATGCCTGCATCACTTTCTCCGGGCAACAAAAAACCGCCCGGAGGCGGCTTCAAGGTTTTATTGATTCAGTTGTAATCGACATAAGGCCCTATGTAGAACCCAGCCATGTCGCCGCTGATACGGTACAGGCTTTCCTTGCCTGGCTGCACCGTCGCTGCGATGGTTCGAATTGCAGCGCCTGCGCACAAGCCAGAGCCTGCCAGGCCTGCGCCGAGATTGGGCGCCCCAGGCGGAAGGTAGAACGTCACCCGCTGACCAGTCCCGATTTTTGCTGCCCTGCGGCCGTCGACATAAACAACGATGTCGCAGCCAGAACCGACCGCGCCGGAGTCGCGCACCACGGTGATTTTCCCGCTCTCGCCAGCTGGTTTAGTCTGGAAGGCATACACCTCGTCCGACGGGACCGGATTCGCATCTCGCACCGAGATTGCCGATGAGGCACACCCCGCCAGCATCGCCACCGCTACCGCCGCTATCAAAATCCGCATGATCGATCCTCGTCCTGAAAGTAGCGACTGTACCCCGGACCTGTCCGGGCATCCAGCGTGGATGGAATGCCAGTAACGCCCAGGCCGCTATCAGTAGTAGCGTCTGGCCTCCAACCCAGAAGGAACTGTGCAATGGCCAAGCAACCACCAAAGGGCGGATCAGCCTGGAGTGCAGCGGATGTTGCACTGTTACGCAAGCTGGCCGCAGGTAACACCCCAACCCGCGTAATCGGCATCAAGCTTGGCCGTTCTGAGGCGTCAATCTACAGCAAGGCCGCCGAGCTGGGCATCAGCCTCAAGCCGACGAATCAGTCACCTTACAATCGCAAGCTTTGAGGATTTCCGTGGCGCGCTCGTAGGAAGCTCTCAGCTCATCACTCCAGATGTGCCCGTGATCAGCCAACGCTACCGCGAGCGCATCCATCGTGCGCGCGATGTCGCTACGTTCGATTTGAGTCATTTCAAATACTCGAATGAGTGAAGAAAGGATTTCCCAGTCCTACGCCTGCAAGCCCAAGGACTGGGGTAGCGCCAATATCGGCGCGTTTATGAACTGGAGGTCAAATGCAAACTGTAGATCAACGCCTAGTAGCGCTTGAGCAATCGGCAAATACCATGGCGGCTGCAACACTGAATGCCTTGGGATCAATTATCAAGGTTGTATCCAAGCTGGACTCTGTCGACAGACAGGCTCTTTGGGATGATTTAGAGGGCGCAAAATCCGTTCAAGTCGAGAACGGCCATCAAGCCAACTACCTACAGATTATGTCTATCCTGCAATCCAACATCTCCTGACTTATTGCCGGGTGTCGAGTGCTCACACACCGGTGCCCGTGCTTCGCCCAGCCCAATGCCGGCAATAGCAATACATCCATCCTTAGTCTTTACAAGAACGAGTTTCATATAGCGCCCCAGCGGCCCTGCCGCGTCATGTTGGTTGTCTTGCGTCTTTGTGCCTGAGGATCAGGCGTGTCCGGTCATGCCAGGGGCCGCCGTAGACGATGATCTCCGACGGCCTGCCGTAAAGGTGGTGCAGCAAAAAAGGCCCGGGGCCGAACACGCCCGAATCTTCGCCAGGCAGCGACGGATCTGTGCCGAGGTAAATCCCAGCGTGGTTCGGGTGAACTGTCCGGCCCACATGCATAACGATCAGATCGCCGCGCTGCGGCCGGTCGACTCGCACAAAGCCGGCCGCGTCGTAATGTTGCTCGTACAGGCTCGCGCTCTCCGCACTCTCCCACCAGCCGTCGGTGCGCTGGAAGGCTTCGAACTCAAGCCCCCATTCACGCTGGTACCAGTCAGCGCAGACCTGCCAGCAATCCCATGCGCCGTGCACGAAGGGCCGCTTGAGCAGCGGCGTGCAGCCCGTGGGCGTGATCGTGCGCAAATCTCCCTCGGGCCAGGACAGAATGTGCCAGGGCAGCGCCGTGGCTTCGCACATGGCCAAATCATGCGGTGACGGCCTGCTGGTTGCGTCCGGGTGGGAGTGAACGATGCCCATCACTTCGCCCAAGTCTTCCGCCGCTGCGTAGTCCTCGGGATCGAGACGAAACTCCTCGCTCGGCTCCGTGGCGATATTCCGGCACGGGAAGTACTTCTGCTTGCGACCAATGGCCAGCAGCAGGCCGCAGCACTCTCGCGGATACTCGGCTGCCGCATGCGCCTGGATGGCGTCAATGACGTGCTTGCGCATGGTCAGCTCCGTGCTATCAGGGAAACGGCGGGGAATCCACCGAAGGAAAGTTCGTTGTTCTCGCCGAAGCGCAGCTTGCAGGACGACAGGCAGCCCTTGCACTGGTCCAGGGCTGGGTCATCGGTGGGGTTGTCCTCGTCATCGAGCATCGCCGCTCCGGTGTACCCGCAGTCCGGCCCCCGGTAACCATTGGTCATGGCCCAATGGCAGAAGGTGGTCATCTGCCGGCCGGGAAGACCGTGGTTATCGATCTCGCCCGGTGAAGACAACTCCCAGACCACAGCCTCGCCGTCCTCGCTGGTTTTTTGGTCGATGTACCAAATTTCCAGCGCTTCCTGTGTCGGGTCAGCAGTTGGGTTGCCATCGGGGAAGTTGGCCGCATCCAGGTACTGGGCCAGGGTCTCGCGAACCGTCAGCTTGAACTTCAGCATGTCCTCGAAGGCCAAGCACAGCGCCGTGACGCGACCGTTGACGTTGCCGGCGGCAAAGGTTGGTCGAGAGGCGGTGCCGTCGCTGCTCGAGGAAATACCCTCGATCTGCACCGGCCAGGCTGCGTATTCCTGGCCCTGCCAGATAATCGACTTGGCCGGCAGGTCTTCTTCCGAATGCTCATAGGCCAGCAGCTCCTCTGGCGTATGCGGTATGGCGTGCCCGTGAAACCGCAGGTAATCGGCACCGTACTCAGTCCCGTCAATTTCGAATAGGCGAATCTCGCCACCCGGCTCCAGTTTCTGGATGTCCGTGATCAATGCCATGGGCGGTTATCTCAGGGGTGGAAGGTTTGCTGGAAGGTGGCAGTGATGGCGTAGACCTGGCCGCCGCGGTGAATCGGCTGGTAGCCGTTGCACTTGTAGAGGCCAAGCTCCCCCAGAGGCGGCTCCCAGAGGAAGCCCTTCGCCCCTTTGTGCCGGTCGATAAAATCCATGATGTCTTTGATACGAGGCTTCAGGCCGGTAAAGGTCACCGGCCAGGATTGCGACCGGTTGTTGATGCCATCTTCGACCGACTGCTCGTAGCCATCGCCAAACTGCTTGGAGCGGACACGCTGGGCAATATCGCCCTCCGCGCCCTTCTCTGTCGCCCAGGTGAATCGTTCGATAGCCATCATCGCCCCTTAATTGCTTTGTTGATGACGCCGCCTTGGCGCATGTCCCTGCTCCGCAGCTCCTGATACTTCTGCTCCACGAAGGTCGCCAGCTCTTTACCGAACAGGTCGTAACCAGGTGCGTCAGCGGTGGAAGAAGCGTTGCCGTCACCATCGATATGCACTTCGACATTGATCTGAGTGCCGCCGCCTCCACCCATTGTCATTACGCCAAGCTTGCCGCTCGACGTGCGAGTCAGCGGCATAATCGCCTCCTCCCCAGCCTCACCCATTACGCCCATCTTGCCGTTGGCCATGCCGAACGCCGTTGGCTTGCTGACGATGGAATTCGTGAATGCACCGCCGTCGGCGAACATCTGCACTCCACCAGACCAGGCGCCGCCCATGGCTTGCGGAAAGTAGGTGCTAGAGTAGCCCGCTGCCGATGCGCCGAGGTTCGACGAAGTCGCCCCAGCAGAGCCAGCAGCCAGTCCGTTCCCACCGCCCGCAGCGCTGCCGCCGAAGTAGCTGGCCGCTGCGCCCACCAGGCTGCCCAACAATGCAGAGCTTGCCTGTCGGGTGGCGATTCGCGCCATATCGGCCAGGATCGATTTGGCGAAGTCCGAGAACGACGCCTTGCTGGTCATAGCAAAGTTGACGATGGAATCCTCCATGGAGCTGAAGGCATTACCGAACAGGCTCTTGGTCTGGCCGGCAATGTCCTTTGCCGAGTCCAGGTAGTTTTCCCAGGCCGCCGTTGCGCCCTTCGTCCAATCGCCCTGGGCACTCTCCACATCCACGTAGTTCTGCCGGATCTGGTCAGTGGCGGCCTTGTTCGCGTCGGCGAGCGCCTGAGATTTCCTCTTGAACTCTTCCTCCGACATGTTGCGCGACGGATCGGACTTTTGGTTCGCAAGCTCCAGCGTCTGCTGAGAAAACCGATCTTGCTGGCTGTTCAGCTCGCCGCTGAGAGCGTTTTGCCGGTCGCCACGGCCCACGCCAAGCACTGCGCGCTGGCCTGCCAGCTCCAAGGCCCGCTGCTGCTGCCCCAGCGCCTGCACGTATGTGCTGATCGAACGCTCCTGCTTGGCAAGGCGGCCGGTCTCGTTGGTCGCCAACACCTCCAGCTGGCTATCGGCATCCTTCTGCGCCTTGACCATCCCTGCGCGCGCGTCAGCGATCTTCTGGTCCAGCTGGATGATTTGCGCGGCCGACGTGGTCTTCTTGCCCTTGGCGGCTTCCAGCGCGGCAATCTCAGCCTCGTAGGCAGCCTTGGTTTGGTCGAGCTGATTGCCGATCAGCGCCTGGCGCCGCAGCAGATAGTCTTCCTCGGACAGCAGGCCTGCCTTCTGCGCCGCTTCCAGTTCCTTCTGGTAGTTTTTGTAGGTGTCGGTGATGGCTGCCAGATCGTTCTTGGCGTTGTTGAAGCTGGTGAGGTCGACCTGCGTTCCGGCGGCTTTGGGATCCTTGAACTTGGCGTTGATGTTGGCAATGTTTTTGTCGACCGTTGCCTGGGCAAGTCGAGGATCGTTCGGCGCTACCTTGCGGATGTCGTCGAGCTGTTGCTTATAGTCCTCAAGCTCCTTGGTCCGCTTCTGCTCATTGGTCAGCGACGACTTGGTCAATGCGTCGACCTTCGTCATTGCCGTGACAGCCGCGCCTTGAGCCTTGGCCTGCTCACCCTCCCACTTGGCGATGTCGGCCTGGGCGGCTTTCTCGTCCTCCAGCATGTTCAGGCGGTTCTGCCGGAACTCGATCAGTGCATCCTTGGACTTTTGGTTCTGAAACAAACCGTCCATGTTCTGGGCTTCGAGCAGGTCCGACCTGGCATTCTCGATGTCCGAATTGATGTCACGCCGCCCGGCGTTTTTGAGACCGTCAGCTGCCTTGGCGACAGCGTTGTATGCGCGCTCCCAAAAGCTAAGGTTTTCCAGAATCTTCGGCGTACGCTCATTGATCGCATCGGCGTACTGCTCGGTGGCCAGCTTCACCGCGCCGGCATGGTCGCCCTGCTCTTCCAGTGCGGCGATCTGCGAGTAAACCGACGCCGTCAGGTAGTGGTACTGATCATTCAGCGCAGCAGACGCCTTGACCGGGTCGTCGGCCAGCTTGGAGAACTCAGCAACTGTCTCGCCCACCGCCTTGCCCGTGGCCTCCCGCATGGACACTGCAGCCTGGGCGATGCCGGTAAAGCTCTCGCCAGCGATCTTGCCGTTGCCAGCCAGCAGGGCCAAGACTTCGGCGGCCTGGCCAGTGGTGCCCACGGTAGCGCTGACCTGCCGCGCCATGTCGCCCAACTGGCCCGCACTCACGCCGGCGTAGTTGCCAGTGAGGATCAGTGACTTGTTGTAGCGGTCCTGCTCTTCGCTGCCCCTGTAGTACGCAACAGCCAGGCCGCCCACAGCAGCAGTGGCCAAAGCCAGCGGCGCCAGGATGGCGAGCAGGCCGGCAGCACCAGCACCGGCACCGGCGCCCAACTGAGCTACTGCGCGAACGCCGCTACCCCAGTCGCCCGACGATAACGCGTTACCAAGCTGTACAACGTTTTCCTGGGCTTGGCGGGTGCCGAGACGCAGCTTGTCGAAGCCAGTGGTGGTCTTTTCAAGCTTGGCGTAATCCTTGTCGATTTTACCCAGGGCGCTGTTGTACTGGTCCTGGCTAATTCGCCCGGCATCCAGATGCTTGCCAAGTTGCTCGACTTGGGTGTCCAGCTTGGCCAGTGCAGCCCGAGCCGGGTCGATGGCACCCAGCAGGCTGTTCAGGGCCTTCTGTTCGTCCAGGGCTGACTTGGCGAGGGCAATCTGCTGCTTGTCCAACTGAGCGGAGATCTTCGCCGCCTCGGCCTCGCCATAGGCGCCGGTCTTGGTCAGCTTGGCGAGAGCGTCACGCTGCTTCGCCAGGTCCTGGGTAGTTTTGGCACTGGTGGACAGCGACTTTTCCAGGGCCTGCATTTCGTTCATCAGCGAAACGGCGGACTGCTCGGCCCTGCCGCCGGCCTTCGCCATTTCATCCAGGCTCGTTTTCGCCTGGATTGCATCGGCCGAGTCGATTTTGACGCCGAGTTCTGCAATGTTCATCGACTCACCTTGAATAAGTGCCCGTGGTTACGGGCTGTTTTCCCTTTCCTCCGCCATGACGCGCAGGGCTTCGCCTTCCAGCACCTGAAGGTCAGGGAAGATTTCAGCGAGTTTCTTTTTCTTGATGCCGAGGAATCCGGCCACGTCGCGGATGCAGCTGTAGTCGAGACCGATCGCGCCGCCGGCGCCTGCTCGCCACTGGGTGGACATTCGGTTAAAAAGAAGGAAGGCCGGCCAGTTGCAGGGCCAGACCTCCACTTCTTCAACCAGGTCGCCAGGGGCAAGGCCAAACATCCCGATAATCGCGTCGGGCACGCTCGGCGAGTACATGGCGCGGGCAGCGTCGGTCAGTTTCCCAGTCGGGCCTGGCTGTAAGCGCCTTCGTAGGCCTTAACGACCGCCTCGGCGGCACCCTGGCAGGACTTCACGAATGCGACGATGTTGTCGTCGTTGTATTCGTCGTCGAAACCCCAGCCGATTACCAGGTCCTTGATTTGCTGGGTTTGCTGCTCGGTGTCCACGGCAACCACTTCAGACCAAGAAGGTTTGTCGCCCAGCGCGGCCCGCGCCTTGTTCCGCGCCTCGTTCCATTCATCGAACAGAGCGGCAAGCTCGGTGCGATCCCGGTACTTGAAGGTGAATTCGACCTTCTCGGGTTCGCTGCCGACGATCGGGATCAGCACGGGCGCATTGAACGTAGCCTTTTGCGCAATACGGATCTTAGCCATGGGTTACACCGCCGCAGTCAGGTAGCGGGTCGGCTCGGCCTGCAACGCCAAACTAACGGTTCGGGTCAGCAGGTTGTTGCGGGACACCGCTGGCTGCTTGGAGAACGACGTGTAGGTGCCGTACAGCAGAGTGTCGTTGCCGGGCAGGTTGAGACGCGCGGCTTCGATCTGCTTGCCGGCGTCAGCCTTCAGCAGCACCCCGTTGAACGCCTGGGCCGGATCGTCGGCGATGGTGAGCACCATGCTTGCCGCTGATTTGTCGGTGGGGATCTGCTTGCCCTGGTCGTCCTCGAGGAACACCACATCCAGATAGTTCTGTTCGCCGCCGGAGAAGGCCATGTCGGAGATTTGCGGGATCTGCACCCAAGTCAGCACCTTGCGCATCGTGCCCGCGCCGCCAGCGACCGGATAGACCTGCGTGTCGGTAGTGTCGATGCCTTCCAGGGTAATCGCCGTCGCGGTGGCCGCCTTCACGCGCACCACCTTGCTATCCAGCTTGCTCCAGCCAGACGTCAACAGAACAATATCGCCGGCAGCGATGGTGCTGCCGACAACAGTGGCAACAGCCTCGGCGGCATTGCTGATAGCAGTGAACGCCAGTGCGGTCGCGTAGGTTGCGGCGTGCTGGAAGGTGCCGCCGTTCGGGAGTTTGTAGCCCATGGGGTATTTCCTCTTTGCAGATGTAAAAAAAACCGCTCGATGGCGGGTCTCTGGGTTTGCCCAATGGGCGGGATCAGTTGGTGTCGGCTCGGTACAAGAACGAGACTGGAACGGTATAAGTTGAATCGCCTGTGATGCCGGGCCCTGGGTCAACTGGCGACATGGTCACCACGGTGACCGCGCCCTTCGCGTCCCTGGCGTATAGCGGGAACAGGTCAACAAGTTCGGTGGTGATTGGGTTGGTCTTGATCTTGCCGGTGCCCGCCGGCGCGATGATGCTGACCTGGAACACTCCAGTGAACAGCCGGTGATCACCGCCGAGCGTGTTGCTCGCGGTGTCGCCCGGGATAGTGAAGGCCCGAAGGTACGTCTCGCCCTCAGCCGGCGCGTAGGCCGTGTTCTCGAAAACGATCTTGAACTTGTCCGACCTGGCAGCGTTCCAGGCGATGAGCTTGGCCTCGTAAATCGAGGCGATAATTGCGTGACTCATACCTGGTTGTTCCTGATGGCCTCCAGCACGATCTGCTGGAAGCGAGCCACGGTTACCCGGACCATACCGCCAGGGGCCTGGGTGGAATGGCCGAACTCCAGCGGGATCGCATAGGGCAAGTTGTTAACGATGAAAGCTGTCTGCCCCGCCTTGAACTCAATAGCGCCCGCCACAAGCCTTGCGGTTGCTTCGGTTCCTGTCGGGTCTGGGTGAATGCGGAAGCTGTTGTCGACAGAGCCGATGGAGAAATTCCAGTTCGCCCGAAAGCGCCCGCCAACATAGTCCCGGCCAGCCACCAAACCATTCACGCTGAAGTTCTGGTCGCGCTCGGTCTTCGTTAGCGGTTTGGCATATTTCACGCCGCGCTTGAGGTTGCCCGCCTT
This sequence comes from Pseudomonas poae, assembly GCF_001439785.1. Taxonomy (GTDB): domain Bacteria; phylum Pseudomonadota; class Gammaproteobacteria; order Pseudomonadales; family Pseudomonadaceae; genus Aquipseudomonas; species Aquipseudomonas poae. The sequence goes on from NZ_JYLI01000023.1 coordinate 54,292, forward strand.
CGTGAAGTTCGATTCGTTCAGGTTGATGAGCGTGTTGCGTACAGCGACTTTGAAGTCGTAGTCATCGGCAGCGCGGGAGTTGGCCTCGCGATGAGCAACGTTGGCAGCCCATATCTCAGGGTTGCCCACCGGCGACATGCGAATGATGCTGCTGCCGATCTCGATAATGACTTCGCGCAAGCTCGCGTCGATTGCCTCACTGGCCTGGGCGGCGAACTCGGCCAGGCTCAGGGCGAAGCTGCCGGACTGTCCGGCGCCTGCGCGGCTCACGACCGCACCTGCAGCTCGTACAGGATCGGCGTGCCGGCGGGATTGATCTCTTTCAGCGTAGGGACGATTGACCAGGTGCGGCCTTGGGCAACCACCTTGTCGAGCAGGCCGGGCACCCAGGCCAAGCCCTGCGCGGCGATCTTAAGCTTCTTGTCGCCCTGCCTGATGAGGCTGTTGTTCTGGAATTCGAGGCCGGTGAAGTCAAGCAGGATGCCCTGGGCGGTTTGCTCGACGGTCGCGCCCGGCGCTTCGCCACCCGTCTCGGGGTCGTACTCGCCCGGTTCAGTCTTGCTGATGGTCACAGGCTGGCCGAACTCTGTGATCATCTCCAGAGCCATCACGGCCATTTCGTCGTAAAAGGCCATTATGGTCTCCATTACAGCTATGCGCGCACTGCGAACAGCCCACGCTTTTGAAGGTAGTCGGCAAACTGCGTAGCGCTCGGCCGGTCCGGTGCCGCCGGCAACAGCCGACCACTGGTGTTGGAGATCGTCGCGTACTCGCGAGTTACCGCGCCTTCGACGCGCTCCAGCGTTACCGCGCCTTTGCGCTTCTCCACCGGGTCGATATCGTCCTGATGGATCTCGGCGGCCAGGGCCATCTGCCCGTACTGGATTCGCGCGGGCAGGTAGTTGTCTGGCTTGATCTGGAAGTCCAGCTCAACACCCCGGCGCGGCCAGGCCAGTGCCTGCTCGCTGCTCATCTTGCGGCCTTTCCAGGTCTTGCCATCCATCGCCAAGGCAGCCCGTCGCAGCAGCGCTTCCTGCTCGGGAGCGCCTGCGGGGATGACCGTGCCGAATTTAAAGGCATACAGGGCCAGGTCCTCGGCGCTCGCATAGCTTTCGGCGTCAGGCTTGCCGGTGCCGTCCTCGATGATGAGTGTCATGCGTCAACTCGCTGGAATGGTTTGAGATCGGCCACCGGGTCACCGGCAGCCAGCAGTATTACTCCTTGGGCAGCTCAGCTACGAGCTTTTCCAGGGATTCTTTGGAGGCGTTGGCCCGGTATGGCACCTTCGCTTGGTCGAGCTTAGCCTTCAGTTCGGCGATTTCCTTCGCCTCAGCATCCACCTGACCGGCTTTCTCGACCTGCTGGAGAAGGTCATCTACCTGCAGTTGCAGGGTTTTCACCTTCTCCACTTCACCATCACGCTCGCGGATGAGGCTTTCAACGCCCGCATTTACCGCCTCGAATACCTGAAATAGGCGATCAGCGATAGGGCCAAGTTCGCCTTCGGGGCGCACCAGCGCCTGATCAGCGAATGACTCGACGATCAGGCCGACAGATTCGAGTTCGGCACGGAATGCATCGATATTGACGCTGGAGTTACCACCATCGATCAGCAGCACCTTCGGCACCTCCTTGACCGTCACGTCAGGCACATCGTCGGCAGCATTCTCGCGGCTTTCGGTAACGCTTGCGTCGACAATACGCAGGCCATTCGCTTTGGCCAACGCCTTTACGTCCTCCTGATACTGGTGGAATGGACCAGGCAGATACCAGATGTTCTTGTTACTCATGATCGTGTCCTCGCCAAGCCGGGCACTGGGCCCGACTCAGCTATCAGGGTTACTTGGAGGCGTCACCGATCAGAGCCACACCGGCGGTGTGCTTGATGCTGGTGGCGGTCTTGTCCCAGTTGGTACCGGTCGCCAGCTCGGCGTCGGTTGGCGACTTGCCGCCGGTGGTGGTGTCCCAGGTGTAGCCCTTCAGGCCCAGGCCAAAGGTGTAGTCGGTCTGGAGCGTGGTTTCGATACGCTCCTTGCCGTTGGTGGTCTGGACGTTGCTGATGATGTCGCGGCCGTCGTGGACCAGCGCAGCGCCTTGCACCAGGGACAGGATGATTTCCTTGTTCGGGGTACCGGCCTGCATCAGTGCCGGGGCATCCGTCACCACGGAGATCTTGCCCAGAATGTCGATCACGCGGACGTTACCGGCCTGGAACAGTTGGTTCTGGTTCGCCAGGTTCTGGCCGACCAACTTGTGGTAGCTGGTGCCCTGCATCACCTGGGTTACCAGGTTCTGGCTGGCTTCGCCGAACTTCGCGTGGGAGTTGTTCAGGCCGGCGTAGGTGATGCCAGCGGTAGCCGACACATCGTTTACCGCGGCGGCCTGTGCGGTGATCGCGGCAACCAGGGCGGCGATCGCGGTGTTCAGTTGGTCCTTCAGCAGGATTTCAGCGAACGCGCGACTGGCGACTTCAATGCCTTGCGCGGTTGGGCGCTCCAGCCAGGTCATCTGCGACGGCTCGTAGCGGATCGGGCCGAAACCGCCGGCTACCTTCACCGAAGTGTTCTTCAGCTCGGTCAGATCGGTTGCAGCAACCGCGGCGTTCGCGCTGTAGCGATCCACGCGGCGCTGGGCGGCGGCCAGGGTCTGGAAGAACGACTCTTGGAGGAAGTCACCAGTGAAGCCGTCCGGAGACAGCACGATTGCTCCGCGGCTGGCGGCGTTGAACGCGGCGAGATACTGATCCAGCGTCTCGAGAGTCGCCGGCATGATGTATTCGTTGAAAACCTGCATTTGCGACAGGGGCATGAGTTATTTCCTTACGATTGAGGGAGATCTGGGAACCGGCTTGCGATAGCAGCCGTCCGTTCCTCTTTGGTGCCGCCGATTTTTCCTTTTGCGGCCCCGCCGCCACCTCCAGCACCAGCAGCCCCGCCGCCAGATGCCTTGCTACCCGCGATCAACGGCGCGAAGGCCGTGTCGTTTGCGAATTCTGCTTTCAGCTCATCCAGCGTTGCCGCCGAGAGCTTGCCCTGCTGGTCGAGGACGACCACAACAGGCTTCCCGTCGCGCTGCTCGACGCTCAGACGGCGCTCGATGTGCGGCAACAGGGCTTTGGCGCTGCCTGGAATTGCCAGGGCAGACGCGATGTCAGTAGCGGTACGGCCCACGGTCAGATCCCGGATCTGAGTGCTCAGCGTTCCACGCTCCTGTTCCAGCATGCCGTTCAGCTCAGCTTCGCGGCGGTTGTACTTTTCAGACCAGGACTTTTCGAGCTCCTCGACGTTGCCGGACTTGCGGGCGGCTTCTTCACGCTCCAGTCGGGCCTGCTCTTCTGCGTCCTTGCGGGCCTTCTCGGCGGCTTTTTTCTCGCCAAGCAGCTCGTCGACCTTGGCCTTCAGGCCAGATACGTCTTCTTGCTGCGGCAGACCTTCAATGCCGAGTACGAACTTGCCGTCCTTCTCGGTGTAAAGAGCGCGCACGGCTTCATCTACCCCTTCCAGGGTATCCAGTTGGAATTTCAACATTTGGTGTCTCCCAGAGACGTAGGTGCAGGCCCTGCCTGCGGGCATAAAAAAACCCGCTGTTGAGGCGGGTTTTTCAGAGATGGGATGCTCTTACACTTCTACCGGCCCTTTTGCACTGACCAGTTGGTGAGAGCCTTTAATCTTTAGGTGAATCAAATTTTCGCCGTTAATGCGCACCGGCCTCCCCAGAACCATGGGTTCCGTGAACGTCAAGCCAGTCCCCTCTAATACCCTGCATATTTCATCGCGCTGTTCGTCACTCAGCTCATAGGTATTTTGAGATGTCACTGCATAGTTTTTTTCGAGCTGTTCATCTGTTTGCTGTTTTAGATCTACAGACACTGGCAACAAAACATGGGGATAGTCGTATGGCGCGGTCACTGCTCAAGTCCTTTGATTTGCAAACCGTCATTGGTCTGCTCATGACATGCTACTTTTCACACGCCCGACAATCCAGATCTCTCAAAAGCCAAAGGCTCTAAAGCACGCATTTGAGTAAGCGTCAACGGGGCGAAATTGCGATCGAGTTGCAGCTCAGCGAAGCGCTCGACGCTCAGACCTCCTTCACGGAATAACTTGGCACGAACCGGGCCAATGGCCTTGTCCTGAAACGCCGCAGGCTGCTGCTTGAGCCAGTCGTAATAGCTGAGGTCAGCCCTAACCTGCTGGGCACCGCCGTCACCTATGGATGCCCGCGTGGCGTCCTTGGCAAACAAGGCGCTGAAGCGAGTCACCGCAACCACCGTCGAGCGACAGTTGATATGGATCGGTGGCCTAGGCCCCTCAGTCAGCTTGAACCGTTGCTTATCCAGCGTCCGGCACTGGCTGGTGGTCTTCGAATCTAGGGTGCTGACCCACTCCACCGACTGCACGACATCGGCGTTCTCCTTCAGCGTCTCCATTCGCGCCTGGGTGGCGACGTGCTGCACCGCCGTCCGCACGATGGCGCCGGCGTTGCGGTTTGTCGTGGCCAGGATGCCGTCGTTGTACTGGAGCGCCTTGGTGCCGCGAATGTTCTTAATGATCTGGAAGTTGGTTTGGCCTTCGAAGAAGCCCTGCCTGATCGCCCCTGTGAGGCGTTGTCGCTCGGTGGCGGTGAAGCCATCAATGAACGACTTGAGCAGCTTCCCGCCGTCGGCACCGCGCACACTGAGCGGGTTGGCGAGGATTGCCGCGCGGATCGCAGCAGCACCTGGCACCGCCGCGTCGAAGGTGACACCCACCGGTGCCGCCCGGGTCAGGCTGGTTGCTTCAAACTCGGCTTCGTAGTTGGCGATATTCACCAGGTCGAGGTTCAGCTTCTCGCTGTACCGATCGAAGATGCCCAGCAGCAGGCTGTCGACCTCGCTCAGCAGCCGCTCCAGGCGGGCAACGGTGTAGTCCGTCAGGTCTGTCCGAGTCAGCCGCTCACGAATCGAGCGGTCGATCTCCTTGAGGAAGGGTGCGAACTTCTTCACCTCTCCCGACTTCAGCTGCTCCAGGAACACCGCGTGCCGGATGGTGGCGTCAAGGATTGCTTGGTTTGCCGCCATTCGGAATTACCTCGTCGTCATCCAGGTCAGGCCCAGTGCTTTGCGCTTCCAGTTCACCGCGGATGTCGTCGTCGGTCTTCTCCGGGTTGATCACGCCACGGTCACGCAGGTATTGCCAGAAGTCGCCTTCGGGTAGCTTGCCGCCCTGAACTGCGTTGAACAGCGCCGCAAGGATCGTTGCATCCAGAGTGATCTGGCTGAAGTCTTGGTTGAGTTTGTAGACCACTTCGCCGGGGGCATTCACGAACTCGGCCATCCACGTAAGGCACTGGCTGTACGCCTCGCTGACGTTGCTCACCACCAGGGAGAGAACGCTGTGTTCGGCGGCGCTGTCGTTGTCGGCCTGGGTTGCGGTCTTCACCGCACTGCCGCGCTCAATCAGTCGGGCGCCCAGGGACACCATGTCCTGCTTCTTGGCGTCCATGGCCTCTTTCACAAGCGTATTCGGCTCAGGTTGAGCAAAGCCGCACGATCCGCTGGCGGGAAGCGTCAGCGGCGCCCTGGAGCCGACATAAATGCCATTTGCCTCAAGGTGATCGCGCCAGGCCTCGTCCAGCCCCGAAATCCAGAACTGCGGCTGGCCCGAGAACCAGACTGAGTCCTCATAGTCAGCGCTGTTGCAGTAATGGCCGATGTTCAGCACGGCCATGTCGTACAACGGCGAGTCATCGATGCTGGTGTCGTTGTTCTCGCTGCCGAGAAATTGAAAGGGAATCACGCGCCATGGTTGCCCAGCGCCATTGAGCGGCGTGAATGGCGGGATGACCATTGCCGTCTCGCTTGAGCTTTCCTGCCACAGCTCCTGGGTATACACGCCGGCGACATCCAGACGCAGCACGCGGTACTGCACAACCTTTTCGCTACCAAAGCCATCATCAGTGTCGATGTCTGCCTCTTCGCGCAGCACCACCAGGCTCAGCAGGTGCTGACCGCCGACCTTGCGGGTCTTCCAGTTCCGGATTGATTCGGCCGGGTAGCTCGCAACGTTCGCACGGGCGCGCCCTGCCTGCTCATCTGCCTTGCTCACTGTGCCGGCCTGCACCGCAGCGTAATCCACCAGCAGACCGTGACGGCCTACCTCGAGCAGATGCCCGATGACCGACTGCGACTGCTGGTAAACGCTCACTCCCTGCCCGTCGACGTCCGTGGACACGTAATCGAGCGCGCCGGGAACGGTCAGCGTCGGCCACGTACGAAATACGGCACCTACCAAACTGTGTTTCGTACGGCCTGTGGCGTTGTAGAACACAGCGCGTTGCTTATAGGACTTGTACCGCTCGATGTTCTCAGGACTGGTGTCGTGATGGTTGGGCTTGGGCAAATACACATCGCCGCGCCCCTTTACCGTCTCGGAGCCCTTGCACACGTCGCGCACCAGCCGCCAACGGGACTGTGCCGCGTCGTACTCCGGGCGGGTGTATGTGACGTCTGCCATTAGCGTGCGAATCCCATTTTGATTGATTTGACCGGCTTCTTTGCGCTCTTGGCGACAGCGAAGTACCGGAATGCATCGGAGCCGTGAGACGTCCAGTCATGCAGCGGCTTGTCTTTCCAGCAGCCCTTCTTGTCGTCCCACTCCTTGCGATAGTTCTCGAGGCAGGCAATGCCCTCTTCGCACTTGGATTCGTCGAAGGCACACTTGGATAGAATTTCCCGAGCCTGCTCGATGCCGTCGTCCACCCCGATTTTCGGGACGACCTGGAACGTCATCCGATAAACCTGCCCGTCGATTTCGTAACCTTCTCGGGCGATGTCTTTGCGCGTCTTCGCATCACTGCCGAACTCACGGTTCTCGATGTCATGCGGCCCCCAGTGCTCGGAATAGGTGTAACCCTTGTCCTTGAGCACCTTCATGTAATGCCGCAGGCCTTCGCCTGAGTTCTCGTAGTAATCGATGATGTGGTACTGCTCGCCAACCTGGCGCACGAACCAAATGGCGGTGGAGTCGCTCACGCCGATGTCCCAAATGGTCATCACCGGCAGGTGGCTGTTGTCGGGCAGAGTGCCGATGCGCTGAGCGGCATACAGCTTGGTGAACTGCTGGGCGTAGTAAGCGCCCTCGACCGATTGCTGGAAGGCCTCAACCGGGATTGAGGGGTACTCCCGCTTCATGTCGTCGCCGAGTGTCTTCTCCTTGGCCGCATACCACGCACGCTGGCCGTCGTTGGTGACGATCCCGTGCTTGGCGTGCAGTTCGTTGAAGTAGTCGGTCAGGCGCTGCGGCAGCACTACGTCAGCAGAATCGAGGCTGTAGGCCTTGTTATTCCACCAACTGAAGAAAAAGAACTTCCAGTCCAGCAGGCCCAGTGGCACACCAGCCAGTTGCTGGCGCTCTGCTGACTGACTGTAATCAAAGAAATACCCGGCCCTGCCCTCTGCCGTCGACTCGATGGTGACAAAACACTCAGCAGCGACAGCCTCGAAAGCACCAGTGACAATCTCCCGCGCCTTATGCGGGAACTTGGCGCAGATCTTCCCGAACTCAGATACATGCAGGTAGCGCAGCGTCCCGCCCCGGAACGATGTAGAGACGTAAAGCGAGCCGCCCTTACTGAACACCAGTTCACCGGCAGCGTCGTTTCTCGCAGGGTTGGCAGCGCGCAGCTCCTTCGGCAAGTTGTCGTAGGCGTACTTGACCTTTTCACGAAACAGGCGCTTCGCGTCGTTCAGCGTGTGAGCAATCAAGGCGCACTTGGCAGCCTCGAACAACGCTGCATCCAACTGGACGATGCACACCAGCGTTGTAAAGCCCAGCTGGCGGGCCTTCAGGATGATGTTCCGGGTATGCATCCCCTGGAAGTAATCAATCTGCTCCTGCGTCATGCGGAAGCGAACCTTCTTGCCCTGCTTGTCGGTGATGAAGTAGAGGTTATTCAGTCGCCAAAACCGATCCCGAAGCAGCTTCATGTGCTCGGGCTTCATGTCAGGCGTCCTGTGTTAATTCATCCATCATCTTCGAGATCTCGTCGGCGTCGTCCGTCTTCTCCTTCTCGTCCAGGCTGAATGCCTGACGCTCCAGAACTTGCAGGTTCTTCATTGCAGAGGAAAGCTGGAACAGGGTTTTGGAATTGCTGGGTAGTGCGACAGCAGCGAGCATCGAGGCCCGGCGCATCCCGTTATTGTCCTCGTCAGTCTCGTCGATGATCGCTTCTTCGATCTCTTCGCGGCGCTGGATGGTATTGAGCAAGTCATCCATCAGCAGGTTCGCAAGGTTCGTGGCCTTGCGAATGTCTCGGCGATGGCTGCGAACCACCCGAGCCCCTTCTTCTGCGGCCTCTTCGATGATCTCGGCGTCAAGTTCGCAGTTCGCGCCTTGGTCGTTGCGAACCTCTCCGCGAACCAGCTTGCTGCGAACCTCTTTGCGCACCTGGTCGGAGAGGTCTCTCGCCCATCCTTGAACCTTGGCTTTCTTCCGGATTGCCGTGTCGCTCACGCCTTGGCGCTCTGCGATAGTCCTGATGGAAAGCGAACCGGCCCGGTAGGCACGTTCGATTGCCTCCCAGTCGGGTTGCTTGGTTGTCATAAATTGTCTCAGCTAAACCTAAAGGCGGGATTGAAATATTAGGGGTTTGCCGGTATTGGTGAGGATCAATCAATCCAAGGAAGTTGATATGTCTACTACCATCCACGCGGCAATGGACAACAGCATGAACAAGGCTTTCGATGAAAAACAGAAAAGAGCTTATGCAGTTGCGACTGCCCTAGAAGTTATTGCGGCTAGCGTTTCGCACTCCAGTGACGCAAATCAACTCACAGCCGCAATGGGCAACCTTTCTGCCTATGCCGACGAGATTCAAAAGGCCTTAGGGGCGAAGTGAGCTACTCAGTGCCGCACTCACCTGCGGCACACCTACCCTTCCCCGATATCCAGCAGCACATCAATCAGCTTCTGCTCACCCAGGCGCATCGCACCCAGGCACTGAAGGTCGTCACACTTAGGGCCGAGGCCGAACACGGTCACCTCTCCCTTCGCGCCGATCAGCGTCAGGGCGCCTACGGTGCATTCGGGATGCTCGCCAGCGTCGAGGTCGTCGGCAATCTTTCGCAGGGTCTTGGCGGCATCGCGCCAGTCTTCCCGCTTGAACTCCAGAACCTTGCCGCTCATTCGGTCACCTTCTGCAGCCACTCTTCAATGATCCGGCGAACCACTGGCCCGGTCAGAATGGACGAAGGCTTGTCGCCATCAATCACTGACTGCACCAGGGCGTACGGGAGTACGTGCACACCGTCGCTCGCTACTACCATCAGGTGCGGGCACTGGTCGGCGATGTCGTGAACGGTCGCGGTCATGCCCTACTCCATTGCGCGCCACGATTTGGCGCATTCGAAAACGTGGCGCGGATTAGGGCGCCTGCCGCTCTACCGCTTCACTGACCTTCTCGGCCGCCTTGCTTGCTGTGTCAGCAGCCTGGACCGCCGAGTGCGATGCCTCTTGCACCTTCACTGCGGCGTCCTGCGTCTTCTCGGCCAGGTTGCTAAGGCGGAGGTCACGCTTACCCAAAGCGGCATCATAAGCGGCGCGCACTTCGGCAAGCTGCTTGGTCTGTTCGGTGCCGGCCGACCACACGCCGGCCTGGTATCCAAGTATCGACCCGCCAGCTACCAGCAGCAGCGCGATAACCCAGACCTCTGCTCGCCTCCACCAGTGGCGGGCGATGAAGTTGATTGCGCATCTGTCCATCAGTTGACGCCTCCCAGCTTGGTTCGTAGGCGAGCAATCTCGTCGCTCTGCGAGGTAACCGTTGCGGTGAGCTGTGCAACCTGGCTTGAAAGGGCTTCGATTTTCCCTTCCATCCGCCCTACTGCTGCGGCGAGCTCGTTGCGCTCCTTGGCGAACTGGTCGGCGCGGGCCTCGGCGGCATTCGCCCGGGCTCGCTCAGTGTCGAGCAGCTCGTTGAGCCGGCGGACTGTGCCGATGTCGGCGTTATCCATGGCTCGGTCGGTCGCGTCTTTCGAGAGGAATTTCCTCAGCCACAACAGACCACCGAGCAACACAGTGCCGGTACCGCCAAGCCACGCAAACGTGCCAGGGCCCAGGTCGTTAGGATCCATCGCCACTCCATAGAGAAAGGTGGCCGAGGTACGACCTGTACAAATAAGTCAGCTCCAGCAGCACTCCCAGCTCGGAGCAATGGGTGTGGTGGAGCCGAAGACGAAAAGGCCTCGCGCGATGGCGAGGCCTGAAGAGATGCGCGGCCTGAGCCGCGCGGTATTACTTGAGGCCGCACTCACGCGGACCTGCATTCAGGTCGACTTAAGCGACGGTACCGTCCGCGTTCAGATAGTCCCAAGTGACATTGACCATCTGGTTGAAATCGTTACGAAGACCGATATAAACACCCAGACCCGCCGGAACTTGAAATGGCTCAGTGCGGCCATTGACATCAGGAGTGAAAGCCCTAATTTTAGTGATATCACCACTGACCGGAGGCGTGGCACTAAGTACAACGGTGCCCGCACTCAAATTCAAAGTGCGCAAAATCAATCCGTGTACGTTTTGCTCTGGGCCCACAACTTTATAAGGACCAAGAGCACCGTTCACGCTTACGCCTACGAAGTTTTTACCGATAGTTTGCATAGTCATTTTTTCACCTATTGAGTCGAATGATTTGTCGCGGAGGATTCCGCTTTCATGTCGCTCAAAGGCGATTGCTCGGGGCTCGTGGCCTTCGCATGATTCAACGTCCCGCATCGGGAACATTTGATCTGGAGCTCTGTAAACCCACCCGTACGGGCGAGAAGTCTTTTGCAGTTACCGCATCTGAATTCTTTCAACATCTGCAAATTCCTTTTGCTGAATCACCCTTCCAGTGGGCAATAAAAACCCGGCACATTGGCCGGGCTCCGTGACGTAACTTGTATTTTCTGAATGCTATTTCGCGCCGCCGTTCCCGCGATCGGTCTGAGCGTCTTGGTCTGAACCTGGATTACCCGGCGGCGGGTTCCAGTCCTCTGGCTTCTCACCAGTACCCTGCTTTGGCTCTGACTCGGCCTGCTCAAGGCCAGAGTCATGACCTTTACCAGTGTCAGGCGCTTCCTTTCCTGGTCCTGGGTATGGCGCTGCAGGACCGTTATTGTCTTCCACCATGAATCACCTCCTGTCTGAAGCGCGATATGTGCGCCTACTTCTGAGAGCGGCCGATTTGATGGGAAGTGCTGTCCACTCGACGAATGGAAAATGAATCCTAGGCCAGAAAGCAGAGATAATTGCAGGCAATAAAAAGCCCAACACAGTGGTCGGGCTTCTGATCCAATCCTACACACGCAGGAACAACAGGATGAATGGATAATGGCTCATTGGCTCACCGCCCGTCAAGCGACTTCTGTTGCAATAAGGCCTTCTCGCTCGAGAATGTGTTGAGCCTCAATCAGTGCCAAGTCTAAGCTGCTCTCCAGCGCCTTCCGAATGTCACGTCTCCATCGCTCCTGCGTCTTGATCGGGTGCGGCTCGTTCGACCAGTTATCCATCTCGTACCAGCCGGCCGGCAGGACGTTGGTGGAGCGCTTGCCGTCGACGCCCGGGAGGCGAGGCAAGGCCCAGGTCACCACGGCGCAGTGCAGGAACCTTTCCGGCGCCGGGGAGCGCATCACGCGGGTCAGTTCTGCAATTGCTGCGTGCTTGCGCTCCGTGTGGGTGGAGAACTTCGCCACTAGGGCGCGCCAGTGCTCGACCGACAGAGACTTGTGCAGCCGGCCGAACACCCAGCAATCGGTGAGAAATGCAGCCTCCCTGCCGACAATCTCCCCCTTCTGCTTGGCGCACTGAACCTTCGGCTCAAAGTCGCAGCCGCCGGCGGAACTGATGGTCTCGGCCGCAAGGGCGCGAACTACTGCTGAAACAACGTTGCGATAGGTCATGCGGCTTCCCCTTTTTTCAGTTCTCTGGTCATTGCTCGATATTTGGCCTTGATGGCCTTGATCTCTTCCACGGTGCACTTGCAAGGCGCGTGCAGGCCTTCCAGCCATGCCACCTTCTCGGCGCCGATGCGCAGCACCAGGCGAATGCGGTACTCCACGGCGTTGCCGGATAGGTTGCGGTTGCACTTCACACACTGCCGGTGAATGTTCAGCGGCTCGAAGCGCAGCTCCGGGCAGGCGCCAACGGATCGGTAATGCCCAGCGTCCCACCGGCTGCCGGTCATGAGGTCGTTGTCGTTCGGCGTCGAGTCGCAGCTGATGCAAGGCAGGTGGGCGTCACGCAGGCGCACGTATTCGTTCACTGCCGCCTGGGCTTCGCGCAGATGGTCCGCCCTGCTCTTCAGCTTCTCCTTGCGGACCTTGATGTCCTTGCGCTCGATGTCGGCAAGCGCCTTTCGGGCCTTCGGCTCATGCCTGGGCGCGTCGATGATTGCGCACGCCGGGCTGCACACCGCCTGCCCCATCCGCGAAGGGACGAATGAGGCCCCGCACGCAGTGACACGGCATTTCTTCGGTCTGGGTTGCTTCCGTTCAATAGTCATGCTGCCTCCTGGCTAAGCAGATCAGAGAAGTACACGCCCTGCGGAGCAAAGCGCGCGACGATACGGTCGGTGTAGGCGATGCCCTGGGCGCGGTTAAAAAGGCTGGTCACCGGGAAGCCGTCCGGCCCGAACAGGTGGCACTCCCCCATCATGTCCAGCTTGGTTTCGTACGGTAGGTGACGCATCACGCGGTACCACTCAGCTTGGAAGCCGGCATCCTCGTTCAGCAGGATTTGAACGCCGATGTGCAGCTTGCAGTACTTGCGCGCCTCGGCTGGGTCGCCCAACTGAGTCATCTCGGCGATGCGCTTGTACATGGCGAACCACAAGCGGTTCTGGTCAAGCGTGCGGTCCTTGCCCGGGCGAAGGCTCACCACCACGAAGTGCTTGTCCTCGAACATCCTGGACATCCGGGTGATGGCCTCGGTGAGCATGGAGCGGCAGTTGACGCTGATCTTGTCTGTCATGTCCACACCCTCCGCGAGAGCAGGAGAATGGCGCCAGATACCACCAGAGCGGCGAACGCATATCCATGATGACCGGAAAGCCCAAGTGCAGCGCCAACGGCAGAGAAGACCAGCCCGCAAATTCCAACTGTGCGCCTCATGACTGCTCACCCTTGCCCATGGCGGCGTCAATACGCTGATCAGCGTGACGACAGACCTTCGCACCCATATCACGCAGGATTCTTCCAGCACACTCACTGTCCCGCAGCCACCGATACCTTTCAGCATGCTTGCGCAGCGCTTCGTTCTCAGCTTTCAGCTCAGCATTCACCCGCTCGTAGGCTTCGTAGCCGGTGCGTAGGCCGGCGACTTCGGCGCGGAGCCTGGCGATCTCAATCTGTTGTGCGTCGTCGCCATTGATGACCTCGCCGTGCAGGTCGATCGCGCTGCGCAGCGAAATCTTCGCGATGCGGCCGGCCTTCATGTTGATGAACACCGACTCAGGGGTAGAAATAGCCGCCAGGACCCGCTCGTTCTCGGCGATAAGGGCCAGGAGTACGGATGGTTTTGCTACCGTGTAGGCATGCCCAAGCGAAAGATGATGCTCGGCCATCCGCTTCAGTTCGCTGTAGTCAGCCATGGAAAGTGTCCTCTTGCTCAAAGTCGGCAAGGTGGTCAAGGAACTCTTCTTGCTCCTTGACTTGCTTTTTCAGCAGCGCTGCGTGGGAGGCTTTCCAAGCCCACCATGCGAAGTGGAGGGTGCTGGTGCTGTAGGTGTCGTCACGTCGGCTCAGGTACACCGCCAGCACGGGCTCTTTAGCTTCCAAAGCAACAGCGGTCTCAAACTCTTCACGCATTTTGTCGCTCATGCCCGCTTCTCCCCTGCTTCTGCGATCAATGCCATGCGCTCTAGGCGCTCTTCGGCTTGACTGGCGAGATTGGCTAAGTCCGCCTCATCCACCACCGGCATGCACACGAAACGAATGCCGTGCCTGACGATGGTGTTAGCCATCTCAAGGGATTGGCGTAGCTGTGCTGGGTTTGGTCGTTTCATCAGAAGCCCTCCTTGCCGCGTTGCGATTCCCATTCGAACGGTATGACGATCACCCCGCCCTCCCGCAGCCGATCAATGCAGCGCTCGCCAATGGCAGCCGGCAGCGACTGCCCGTCCAGGTTGGAAACGATCACCGTAGGGCGCAGTTCTTCGTACCGGCCGTTGATGATTGCGAACAGGGTCGTCAGCTCGAAATCGCTGGGCTTCTCCTTGCTGACGCCGATCTCGTCCAGGATGAGCAGCGAGGGGCTGATCAGGCTCGACAGGATCTGGCTTTCGCTCTGGTCGATGGAGTGGTCGTAGGTCGCACGGATGGCCTGCAGCACGGCGCCGATGGTGCGGTACACCGCCGTCGCACTGGACTTGGCCATGATCTCGTTGGCGATCGCAACGGACAGGTGCGTCTTGCCGGTACCGGGTTTTCCCAGCAACAACAGGCAGCGGCCACTCTCGGCGATCTCCGAGAACTCGGCGGCATACCTGCGACAGGTGTTCAGCGCCTTGCGTTGTTCTGCAGTGGTGGCGACGTACCCGTCCAGGGTCTTGCTGGCGAAGCGCTTGGGGATCAGCGCAGCGCCAAGCTTGCGCTCCATCGACATGCGCAGTTCCATTGCCTTGTTGGCTTGCTGCGCAGCTTCTGCCTTCTCCTGGATGATCCGTCCACACTCAGGGCAGCCGCTTTTCAACTCTCGGCCCAGCACAGGGAAAACCTTCTGGTCGTAGTCGCCATGGGTTTCACATTGGGCGGGCTGAGTGCGGGCGCCTGGCGGCAACTCCGGGGTTGGTTGGATGGGTTCAGATCGCATAGGTGCCATCCTCCCGCTGAGTCAGGCCGGCGGTGTAGTCGCGATCAGAGAAACCGGTGTGGCGAGATTGCGGGAACTGGTGGACGTTGCTGGTAGGCTTCACCTCGTCTTCCCAGCGCTTGCCATTCAGCCAAGTCGCAGGGTGCGGGATGAATTGCCCGCCGTCCTTGGTCCAGGCCGGGCAGACCACCTGCTTGGACAGGCCCTCGGCGATCAGGGCGAATAGGTCATCAGTCACCTTGAGCCTCTTCCACGCCTTCTCGGCTGCCGCCTTGCCCTTCTTGTTCGGGTACAGCTTCCAGAACTTCGGGAACAGGTCGTCACTCGGCAATGCCGGAGGCGTTGACGGGGTGAGGGAATCAGGGATCAGGGATCCGGAATCAGGAATCAGAGAATCAGCCGGAGCGCTTCCGACAATGGCAGAAGTAGTTCCGCCAAAATCGGTAGTGATACAACCCTCTGACACAGAAGGGATAACTGACTCCGGTTCATTACGATGCGGGTTCTGATGTTTGTCGAAGTTCTCGACCTGGATAAATCGCTTCGTGCCGACCGTGTACCGAGTGATGAAACCTTCCGATGCGAGCCAGAGCAAAAGCCCTTCGGTATCGATGCAGTCGCGATAGGGGAACAACTCACCCTTGATGCGCAGAGGTCGATCCTCAAGACGACCCGCCTTGTCAGCGAGCAACCAGAGACCTTCAAACAGCAGGGTCAGCATTGGATCGGCCACGCCCAAGACTTCATTTTTGAACAGGGCTGGCTTTATGTTGCGTGCGCGGGCCATTACTTGGCTCCTTTGCCGACAAGGCCGGCCAATTCAAGGAAGCGATCCACGTACCAGTGAGGTTGCGTCTCGCGGGGGCATTGAGGGCTGGTGAGGTTCTTGCCATAGGCCAGGCCCTTCTCGGTCACGGACCAGAAGTCCACCATTTCCTGCTTGGAGTTTTTGCGCTGGAGGACCTTGATGAAGCCGTGAACCTCCAATGCAAGGTTGAAGGCGCGGCCTGTGCTGGCGATGGCGTGATCTTTGATCAGGGCGGTGATTGCCTTGGTAGGCATCGAAGAGCCGCCAGCGGCATCTGGTGCCTCGTCCACGGCATAGCCCGGGAGGAATTTGGCGTCCAGACCGTTGTTGGCGGCGATCTTGGCCAGCATCATCATCTTGCTGGAGTTCGCAGGCTTCAGCAGCCGGTCGAAGCATTCCAGAATCGCGAGCTCGCCGACGATCTTGGAGTTGTTCGGGCCTTGGGCAGAAAAGGTGCCGGTCTTGCGAATGCTCGGCAGGACCTGGCCCACGACCCACTCTTCGAACTTCTCGGCGGCCGGCAGCTTGGACTTCATCACCAGCCGGTACAGGTCTCGCTCCGGGATGATGGTCATGAAACCACCACCCTGTTTCGGGGTAGTGGTCGCGGCCTTGCAGTGACGGGCTACGGCATTCTCGGGTTTGGAGTAACCGAGGGCATCAGCGACGTCCCGGGCAACAAACCACGGATCACCGAGCTTGTCGGTAATGACTCGGATGGCGGCGCCGTCGAAGTCGAACGGAATCACTGCTGAATTGCGCGCCACGTTTTCAGATTGCGAAAAACGTGGCGCGAGATTTGTGGGGCTATTGATCGATTCGGTGTGTTCGTGCATGATTCGCTCCAGTTGTTTACTGCTGTAGAAAAAGCCGACCTCGTACGTCGGCTTTTTTGTGTCTGTAATTCAGGCGATGGATTTCAGTGCAGGCTTACCGTTGATCAGTGCCTCAGCCTTGCGGCGCAACTCCCCCGCCTTCGCCTCAACCTGACGGCACTGCTTGGCAAAAGCTGGCAAGTGCGGCAGGTCCTGCTCGCACATCACTTGGTCGTCAAACACTTCGCTGCCGGTGTCGATCACATCGCCCAGGGCGCGGATCAGTGCGCCGAAGCTTTTGTTCGCGCATTGGTCGCTGGTCATCTGGCGGGCGCCGGTCAAGCCGTGGCGGCTCGCCAGCTCGTTCAAGCAGTGATCGCGGTATTCAGGTTCAAGGGCATTGACCCACGACTCTTCAAGCCAGGACGGCATTTCCTGATCGCCGGACAGCCAGCGCTGAACACGCTTGAGCCAACGACCCGTGGCCTTAATGAACTCGCCCACATCGTTCAGGCGTGCCAGCTCTACGAAGTCCGGGACTTTCGCGTCGTTGATCTTCGCGGCAGGCACGGTCAGGTAGATCTCGCGGCTCAGCGCTTGGGCGAAGTCGTCCTGGCTCAAGCTGGTGCGGGCGATCTGGTTTTGGGCATGGGCGACCAGCACCTGATCACGGGTTTCTACGGTGTGTCTGGAACTGGACGTTTGCATGGGGACAGCTCTCTTCTAATCTGGCTTCAATGGAACGGCGGACAGGGATGTCGCTTACGCTGCCTGCGGCCTTTTCACCCTTGGCGGGTAAAGGTCTGGGCGCAGCTCAGAGCGATGAACCCCGGTTAATTTCTCGATCTCCAGCACTCGCTCAGCAGGAACGCGCCCGGTGGCGCACATCTTCTGCACTGCTTGTGGCGTGACCTTCAGTGACCGGGCTAAGGCGGATTGGCCGCCGGCAGCTTTCGCGGCCTTCTGGATTGCTGTCTGCGTCATACGCACCTCAAAGTTACAGCTACAACCTAAGGTTAACCCATGGACGTATTTATCTACAACTCAAATTCGCAATTACATCTACAACCGTTGTTTGTATGATTCGGCGATGAAAAATATCGGTGAGCGCATCGCGCAAAAAAGAGAGGCGGCAGGCCTTAGCCAGTCGGAGTTGGCCCGTCGTTTGGGGCTGAGCCCTCAGGCTGTCCAGAAGTGGGAGGCTGGCGTCTCTACGCCGCGCAACAGCAAGCTGGGCGACCTGGCTGAGGCGCTTGGGACTTCGATGGGCTATCTGATAGATGGTGGTCCCGGTGAAGCAGGCAGAAACGCACCCGACTCGAATGCCAGCTCCATGAAGCCCATTGATGGTTGGGACGAGAAAACCCCGCTCGACGATGACGAGGTTGAGGTTCCGTTTCTGCGAGAAGTCGAACTGGCTGCAGGATCGGGCCGGTTCGTGATCCAGGAGGACGAAGGGGAAAGCCTTCGCTTCCGCAAGAAGAACCTTCGCGAAAACGGCGTTCAGTTCAGCAACGCCAAGTGCGTGACGGTCCGTGGCAACAGCATGACCCCAGTGCTGCGCGATGGCGCAACGGTGGGCATCGACTTGGGCAAAACGAGCCTGGGCGACATCATTGATGGAGACCTATATGCCATCAACCACAACGGCCAGATGCGTGTTAAGCAGGTTTTCCGGCTCCCGTCAGGAATTAGGTTGCGGAGCTTCAACCGCGACGATCACCCGGATGAGGACTATAGCTTCCAGCAGATGCAGGATGAGCAGATCGGCATCCTGGGGCACGTTTTCTGGTGGGGTATGTACGCCCGCTAACCAAAAGGAGTCGGCTATGTCCCTGACCAAGCCAAACCAAGACCTCAAGCGCGACCTGCAAGGCGTCGCCTCCGACCTAAAATGGTCAGCCGTAGAGCTGATGAGGATTGCGGAGCGGCTGAGCTTGGCAGGGAATGAGGCAGACGCCCAGGCCGTGCTGAAGATGTGCACCGTGTTTCATGCGGACGAGGATCGGCTGGCGGGTTATGCGGATGAGGTGAAAGCTGGTCGGATAAAACGAGAAGCGGAATAACGCCTATGATTGCTTGGCGAGAGCAGAGCTTTTGGAGCAAGATTTGGGTCTGGGCTTGGTTAGCATTCATGGTCGTCTTTACCAGCTGCACCGGCGCGTTCTGGCTGGGTGATGGTTCATCTAATCGCAAGCGAGTCTTCAGCCCTGGCTTCGTTGTGCTCTGCGCCATCGTGGCTGTGGTTGAGCTGATTGCGCTGAACCACTTCTACGGCGCGGGCGGATGAGGTGAAGACGCGGAAGATAAATCGAAGCAAGCCCTCGTAGGCGCGTGGCTTGGAGTGGCGGGAAGCTATAGCTGTATTGCACTAGACATTCGCTTGATACAAGCACAACTCTGGACAAAGCCATGATGGGCAACTCCGGCCAATGGAAAACAATGAGAAGGGATCGTCATGTCTGATTTTGTGCTTCTAGTCGAGCATTCTGTAAAATATACGAACAAGCAGCCGCTAGCGGTAAAGGATGTAATAGACTCACTTTCTGCCCTAGAAAAGGTATCGGTTTACTTTCTTCCTGAGGCGCTTTCAGAGCTAACCGGTGCGGGTGTGATGTCAGCAGAATTGCTGATTGAGGGTTTCCAGCACGGATCGTTTATTGAGGACACGCTTATCAAGCTGGTCTTCAAGAACAAGGAAGAGATGGACAAGTTCTTGGACAGGGTTCGTGAGGGCGGAAAGAATGTGTACAGAAATTTACCCGGCAACGGAAGCCCGGTCTTGAAAGGCGCGGTAGCCGTGACATGTGTAGTTGGCGCACTAGTCGCTGCTGGTGCTGGCTGGGCTATCATCAACAAAGCGCCTCCATCCCCCTCCCCTGTATCCCTAAATATCACCGACAGCACTTTCGTCGTTATAGGCGCGGAATCGTATTCCATGTCGCCTGAAAAATTCGCGGAAGTCATCGAGAAAGTCGGTTCCACCGACAAGAAGAAGCTCGCTCAGGCGGCGGTGAAAATTATTGCGCCCGCCAAAAAAGAGGAAGGCGCTACGGTCGTGATGGGTCAGGAAGACAGCCTTTCTATCCCGGTCGAAACTGTTGAACAAACACCAGACGCCATTGATTTTGAGCCATTTGAGATCGATGAGCCTCACCCCGACGCAGACGTAGAAATTCGGGCGACTGACCTGGACTCTTCGAGCAAGGGTTGGGCCGCCATAATTCGCGGCCTTGTGGATCGAAGAGTTAAGCTGGTTTTGGAAGACGGGGTTGACCCTCAGAGCCTGGCTGGAAAATTTAAAGTCCGCGCTGACGTTATAGTAAAATTCCGCATGTCTGCTAAAACAAAAAAGATGGAGCCAGTATCTATTACGATTCAAAGAATGATCGAAGACTAGAATTTTGTTGAATCACCCAAAAGCCCGGCCCTGCGCCAGGCTTCTTGTATCTGGCATCTGAACTGATAAAATCTTCGCCCCTCTCGAACGGACTCGTTTTCATGCACCTATCCTCGATGCCACTGGCCTTCTGCGCCCTCTTCACCTGCATTTCCTTCACCGCCCAAGCCGAAACCCAAAAAGAGAGAGACCTCCACTGCGCGGCCTACTACGAAGTGCTTTCAGTAGCTGGTGACCAGCCAGACATAAGCCGCAGTCAGTCCTCAAGAGCCTCCTATGTACTATTGGTGCATGCTGGCTATACCCCGGAGGCTCAGGAAGAAGTTGCGCAAAAAATGGTGGAATTGCACAAAGAGACACCAGGGCGGATGACGCCAGCTAGCACTGCCAAGCTGCGTGAAAAATACGACGCCGAATGCAAAGTCCTTCTGAAGGCCGCCATGTGAAGATCCTGGTGCTTGTGAGAGCTGTTACCTTGGCGGTAGCAGCATAAGCAGCCATCATCGAGCCCGGCCCAGCGCGGGCCTTCCTGTATCTGCCCTTCCCTACCTGCCAATGGTGGCTGTACGCCACGAATGGTAAAGTGCGCGATCAATTCAATGGATCAGGTTTACGATATGGATAGTGGGAGCCCTTGGGCTGGCTTTGTTCTTCTTGTGGCTGCCTTTGTCATCTATTTCCTGCCTACGTTCGTTGCTTCGAATCGCAAGCACGTCAACTTCACCTCGATCTTTCTGGTGAACCTGCTCTTGGGGTGGACATTCCTGGGCTGGGTTGCAGCCTTGGTGTGGGCATCCTCAGCAAACACGGAGAAACCTGCAGAAAAATGTGCGCCAGGCCTTACCGTATCCGGTGATCGCTCCTGCCCTTACTGTGCCGAGACGATCAAATGTGCGGCGATCAAATGCAAGCACTGCGGCACCGATGTCGAGCCAGTAGCCGCCCCGCGCCTTAAAAATGGATGGGTCGCATCAACTGCCTGTCGTGACGAAGAAGAGCAGCTGCGGACAATAGAAGCCATTCACGGCGCCGGGCTTCCGGCTGTTTCGATGATCGGCCTGGCCGTAGGTGCCGGCCCATTCGAAACGAAAGAAGAAGCCAAGCAAGCCCTGGCCACGATGCGCGACGGGCCCAGGCTATTCAGCGAGATCGTTTATAGGGACGCGGTGAGCGGCAAGTATCCCCCCATTACCGACTGACAGCCGAGAGTCACCAGAGCCCGCCCAGTGCGGGCTTTTTCATGCCTGCGATTCGGACCTACAACCATGACAAACCCCATCGACAACTTTAAATCGAAAAATCTACAACCAAAAAGCTTGCAAGCTGTAACTTATGGTTGTAGATTTAACCCATCGCAGCGACACACAGCCACTGCGAAGGGCCTCCGCCCGCCGCTCTTTGGTTTCACCCCTTGCCGGATCACCACCGGCCCAGATTCAAAGGCAGCGATGAACCGGCCTAAACGGTTCAGAGGGTTGGCAACTGACCCGGGCGTGCAGCGTAAAGCGCCAAGAACAGTTATCCAGCGGGAGAACAAGCCGAAAGGCCCGCGGCTGGAAGAACAATCGAATCAGGTCGGCGACTGACGCCAGTAGCGGGAAGCCGACCAGCAGAAGATTTCACGTCAGCGCCTGAATCGGGCGCTTTCGGAAGCCAACTGAAAAGCTGCTATCGACGCTTACCCATGCCCGGCGCTCCCCCGCTAACAATCTGAACCCATCCTTTAGGCATGGATCGATGCGGAGCGGAACTTAGATGAGTTTCGTCTATGTCTTTGGTGCACACGGGGCAGAGAGTAGGCGGTTTTTGCCATTCGATATGAATTGAAAACTTGCTTTGACATCGCCAACAGACCTTTCTGACCCATTTCGATTCGGGCTCCTTGATAGAAGGCTTCGTTCGCTTTGGTGGTGAAACAGACTTTTCTTTTTTAGCTGTCTTGCTGGCTTTTTTTGCCTCTTTGATCGCCGATTGAGCGGCCTTGCGACTCTGCTTAGTGCCCTTTTGCTTTGCGACTTCTCGAAGCTCGATAATTTTGTTGAGTCGCGCAAATTCCAATCGAAGTTCTCTGGTTAGGTCATCAAGATCATAGTCAGCCTTATATGCCAGAGACCGGACTACATCTTCTTCGATCTCCTTACGCTTGCTGGCAGCGCGATCAGAAAAATATTGCTCAGACTCTTTGCTGAATGCATCCCGAGACATGTGCGGCGCAGTCTCGCCCTCGCCGGATTTTCTTATGAGCTTCAATCGCTCGATCTTATCGCCATCCATGTGGAACCCCGATCCCTGACCATGCGGGCAGAGTAGCAATTAGCTGGCACTGAGCGCCAGGTGAGTAATTCCAATGTCGAAAAACCCACAGATTTACTGATGCCGCTTCTATGAGGCGGCATTGGAAATCAACGGAGGACGTGAAATGAACCTGACTCTTGAATCCGCAGTGCAAGCCATTGCCCAGGTGCAAGCTGCCTACAACTGCTCTGACCTGGAGGCGATCACCAAGATGCAAGGCGCCGCCGCTAAGTCTGGTGACGAGGCATCGTTGGAATTTCTTTGCCAGATCAAAGCAAATCTTCTTTGCCTGTGACAGGGCTCCACCACGCTTAAGCAGCCAACATCTGAATCGACTAAGGGACAGATCATGACAATCAATGAACTAAAAAAAGCCGTTCGCGAATTTTACTCCGACACATCACGCAGCCGACCAGAGACAAAGGAGGCGCTTGAAGAGTTGTACGACGATATCGAGTGCTACATCGAAAGCCTTGATGACTGAACAACCAGCGCCACGACAGCCTGTCGTTAACTGCCCGATCCTCTCTAAGAGAGCGCATCGGGGTGTGATTTGGAGTTTGCCTCGGTGGAACAGGGGCGCCCTGCGTGCGGGGTGGTGTCGACTAGGTAGCGCTGCCGAAATCGACGTAATTCTTTTGGGTTCGAATCCCTACCAAATCACACCCCGATGCGGACGAAACTGCGGCCTATAACCGCCCACCTGCATCACCGCAACAAGCAGATGAATGCCCAGGCTGATGGGCAAGTGTAAGACCTGAGGGATCGCGGGAATCGTGGCCGGTAGAGTGAGTAAGCGCCCAGATGGCCACGGCGAGTCCAAGAATAAGCGGCTGAAACCTTCGCCCCGGTGAAACTCCGGTGTCACTAAGGCCGCTAATAGTCATGCCGGGATCAGCTCCGGTCATCTGCCCCCTTCCCCATCTCTACCCGTCAGCACTCCTCCCCCGCGCCCATCGGCAAACAGCGGGAGGCAAGAGTGTTGACGAATAAAGCTGAATCCACCACTGGAGAAAGTCATGAGCAAATACACGGAGGCGATCACGGAGGCGGTAAAGGCTCTGGAGTCTGCCGAAAAATCCCATCAGATCGCGTCCGAACGACTTTCAACCGTTCGCGGTCACGCCGGGCAGCAAGGCTATTCGGTCACCGTCAACGGCGTGACTGTGGCGGTATCGAGCTGCGACAGCCGCACTTATCAGGGAACGCTGATCCGCGGCCGGGAAATGATTCACCTGGGCGCCCTCAAGGCTCTTGGTGCAGAGCTTCAAACAGCCGCAGACCGCGTCCGGGACTGCCGGGCGCATTTGGCGGCAATCGTTACCGCCTAACCCCAAACACTGGAGGTCGTGATGAGCGATTTCGGATATTGCGAAGGCGATACCTGCCGCCGCAACGGCTGCAAAGGCGTCATCCAAATGCGCAAAGCAGAAAACTGCAGCTGCCATATCAGCCCGCCCTGCTCCGCCTGTACGGCGCCGCGTCACTTCTGTGATGCATGCGAATGGGATGAGGCGGACGACGAGATTATCAATGACTTCATCGTCAACGTGGATAAGACCACCGGCAACTATCGGAGCTGGGAGCCAAGGCCACTTGACCCGACAAAAATCGACTACCGGATCAAATCACACACCAATTCATCGCAGATCTGCGAGGGCGTTTATCCCGAAGGTACCCCCCGGGAAGAAGTGCAAAAGCTGGTGATTGGCACCTTCGGTGGTCGCTTCGAGCACTTCGGGAAAGGGAAATTCAAGTACATCGCTTACACCGACTAACGCCACCCTGGAGGCGACCATGTCTGCATTACGCAAGACTCAGTTTCTGCACGACGAATTACTGCCGCCTCCGGTGAGCGAAGACGACCTGGCGGAAGTCGAGTGGATCGACGCGAACGCCGAGCGCCTGATGCTGGGCTATCGGGTGGAATGGGGGTTCAGCAAGTCCGACAAGGGCGAAGTGACCCAGGCCATGTTCGCCAAAGCGGTACAGGACCACGTCAACCAGCGCCAGATTGACGGTGCGGACAAGATCGACGCACTGGGCCAGCTGGTGATCCACGCTATGGGATTCGGCAGCGCCGGCCTGATGCTGGACCTGGCGATTTACCTGCTGGGGTCTAAAACGGCCCTCAAGCAGATTTCGGTTGACCTGCTTGAGCCTCACGCAGCGATAGCTGTCCAGCTGCAGGAAGAGCAGGACGAGCTGGAGCGGAGGGTCGGCTTTTGAGCCCCCACATCCTGATCGACGAGGCTCTCGAAGCCTTGGAGCATCCCAGCAGCGAGCAAGGCGCCCAGCGCGCCGTCCTGGCGATGATCACCAGGATGATGGAAGGCGAAAACATTTCCGTCGAAGAGTTCAACCACTACTGCAAGCGCCTGCTCAGGATCAGCCAGCGGCGCAAGGAGACTGCATGAAAACCATGACCCTGGCCTTTACCCACAAATCCTGGCTCGGCGCCCTATCGCTTGCATACGACGCTGGTATCGAAAACGTCCACGCCTGGAGTCGCCGAGCGTGCATCTGCAATGAGTGGACTGTCGCATATGAGGTGAAGGCATGAAGCTCAACAGGTTCGACGCAACAGACACCGCGCGCATTCGTGCAGCGCAAAGCAAACGCAACAATCGCATCGAGCTCAACTATCGTAACGAGGCCGCCCAGGGGCGGGAGCCCGATGGTTTGCAGCGAATCGGCAACGCTTGGAAAGCAGAGTGCAGATCGTGCGGGAATGACTACGTGTTCGACTGCGATGCGCGTGAGTTCAACCCCGAATACAGCTACTGCGGTGGTAGCGAGCGGTGCATACCATGACGCCCCGCCAAGCAATCCGCATCACCTCGGCCATCGTTGGCCTGACCTTCATCACGGTCGTTTTCCTGGGCCCCGCCATCGGCGGCCTGATCACTCAATAAATCATTTCGCACAGCGCCCACCGCAAGGATGGCGCGGGAGATAGTCATGCTCGCAGCAATCGCAGACCGCATCCGTTCCAAATCCTATGAACTTCCGCTTTCGCGGGATTACGTGCGCCACTGGGGCCTGAAAGAGGCGGTGCGCGAGCTGATCCAGAACGCCCTGGACAGTGAATCCCCGTTTGAATATGCCTTTGCACAAGGCCAGTTGTTCATCACCAGCCGATTCGCGCGGTTGGAGGCCAGCACCCTGGTGCTGGGCAGCACTTCCAAGTCCGACCGCGACGACGCGATTGGCAGTTTTGGCGAGGGCTACAAAATCGCCATGTTGGTGCTGACCCGCAACGGCTTCGGCGTAACAGTCCTCAACGGCAACAAGCAGTGGGTTCCCGAGTTCCGGCACAGCGACCAATTCGATGCCGAGGTGCTTTGCATCAACGAGACGCCGGCGCACCGGCCGAATCAGGGCGTTGAGTTCATCATTTCCGGTATCACCTCAGAACATGAGGAGCAGATCCGCGGCATGTGCCTGCGGATGCAGCCTGCGATGAGCGACGTGATCGGCAGCAAATACGGCCACATCCTGCCATCGCGTCCGGGGAAACTGTACGTAGGCTCGCTCTACGTGTGTGACACCGAGCTGACCTACGGCTACGACATTTTGCCTGAGCATTTGAAGCTTGAGCGGGACCGGCAGACGGTCTGCGGATGGGACCTGAAACAGGTTTCGAAAAATGCCTGGATCGACACCGGCCGGCTCGACGAGGTGGCAGAAAAGATTGAACAGGGCGTGCCGGATGTTGAGTACGTCGAGTACGGCAGCACCGAACTGGTCAAGGAGGCGTGCTACCGGCTCTTCCAGAAGAAGCACCCCGGCGCGATTGCCGTGAAGTCTCAGGAAGAGCTCACGGCCCTGGTGAAAAAAGGGATGACCAACACCGTGGTCGTTCGCAGCGCCTTCCACTCGCAAGTTGCCAACTCAACATCCTATCGCGAGCAGATCACCCACATTGTGGCGATCCAGACCCCACGGGAGGCTCTCGAAGAGTGGTACCGCGACAACAAAAAATACATGAGTAGGCTGCCGGCCGTGTCCTTCAAAGACCTGGTTAAGCGCTCCGAAGATTGGAGAACCAAGTGATGACCGACAACACCAGAATTTGGGATCAGGTCGAAACTACTGACCCCGAAGTGACCAAGAAATTTACCGGCGCAGGCGGGTTTAAGGGCACCGCTATCAGGCCCACGTACCTGATGCACCGAGCCACAGAGCTGTTCGGGCCCTGCGGTGAAGGCTGGGGCTGGACTGTTCTTGAAGATCGCTTCGACGAAGGCGCCCCGCTCCAGGCCCCCACGAAAGAGTGGCCCGGCGCGCCGATGATCTGCGCGAAGGTGCACACCGTAAAGGTTGAGCTCTGGTACACGGGCAAAGACGGCCAGAAATGCACCATCCAGCAATACGGCCACACGCCTTTCGTATACCTGCAGCAGGGGAAAATCCTGACTGACTGGGACACCGCTAAAAAGTCCCTCACCGACGGCATCGGTAAGTGCCTGCAAGCATTGGGCTTCGCGGCTGACATTTACCTGGGCATGTTCGATGACCCCAGCTACGTCGACACCATCACCGAGGTGTTCGCACTCGAAAAAGCGGAAGACAAGGACGCTGAGCAGCTGCGCCAGAAGCAGGAACGCGTGGACTGGCTCGCATCGGCCGTCGAAACCATAGGCAAAGCCGTATCACTTCACGAATTGAATCTGGTCAACGTGAAGTATCTCCGCGAAGCAACACGCCGGAACGAAGCGGCTTTTATCAAACGTATTACGAAGGCTTTCGAAGATCGAAAGGCGCAACTCGAAAAGCCCGATGAGGAAGCAGCATGACCAATTTATACAAGCTCACCGGCCAGCTCGCTGAGCTGCAAGCCATGTCCGACACAGATGATGAGGGCCTCAAGGAGGCCTTGCAGCACGCCATGGACGAGATTCAAGGCGACTTCAACCTCAAGGCCGACAACATCGTCATGCTGCGCCGCAACATTGAAAGCGATGTAACGGCCATCGAAACGGAAATTGAGCGCCTCACCGAGCTGAAGCGCATCAAATCCAACGTCATTTCCCAGGTCAGCGATTTCCTGCGCCGCAACATGGAAGCCGCCAACATCAAGTCGATCAAGCGGCCGCTATTCACCATCACCCTGGCGGTGGGCAGCGAGCGGGTAATCGTCGACAACGAAGATGCAGTGCCTGATGAACTGACGACAGCAACATCGAGCATCGCCCCAAACAAAAAAGCCATCGCCGCCAAGCTAAAGGAGATCCGCGATCACAACGCGGTTGTGCGCAAGCGAATGGACGCCGGGGAGGATGCAGAACACGAACTGCTCGAGGAGCCGAAGTGGGCGCACCTTGAGCGAGGCGAAAGCTCGATCCGCATTAAGTGAGGCCATCATGATCAGCATCCATCTGGGCATGTTCGAGCAACAGCAACAGCACGCCAAATCAATATCCGAGCAGGTCGCTCAGCACCTGGCGGCCGGGGGCCGCATAGAACACTTGAAGAGCCCGCCGGACAACCCGAAGCCGCCTCGGCGGTCTGAAAAATAGACCCTGAAACGGTCCTCAAGCGAAAGCCAAAGGGCCTCACAGCTGCGGATCGCAAAGCGCTGCGGCTGATGGCGAATTCGCTATGAGCAAGCGCAAACCGCACAACCTCAAGGCCCGCATTGAACGCTCGTGCCGCGCCCTCCTCGCCACAAATCACGTCGCGGTGGTGAACATCGACCCGAGCGGCCGCCAGGGCATGGTCAATTACAAGTCGCTGAAAAACATCCCGCCCGGGAAGATAGGCCAGGCCGTTTGCGGAATTCCTCACCGATGGACGATCTACCTCAGCGCCCTGTGTATCGACGCCCGCGGCGACCGCTACAGCAAGTCGGTGGAAGTCGCTCCGGATGGCAACTACCTCTCCGATCACCTGGAAGACGTGATCGAGCATTGCTACAAGAAGCTCCGCGACGAAGCCAACCAGAGCCAGATGGTAGCCTCGGGCTGGATCGCCATCCCTGAAGCGATATCGTTGGACGAGGCGCACGCCGCGCGGATATTTGAAGCGGTCGGCGCCTGGAACCAGGTGAAGGTCGAGCCATGCGCCGCGTAGCCCCCACCGATCAGAACGAACGAACGGCCAGGCTCGCAGAGAAGCGTAAGGAACTGGGCGAACAGGAAATACGGCACACAGTTCAGTGCGGCACCCGGGCCATGCTCAGCGAGTTGATGAACTGGCACAAGCTCAAGGAAATCAGCGAGGCCGTCCAGTTGCTGGTTTTAAATGCAAAGCCCAAGGAACTGCCGCCGGCGTCGCCGAAAGTTTCCGGCCCGTCGGAGATCATCCGGCACTACTTCAGGCAGGGCATGCGCGACAGGCTGGACAGTCTCACCGCAGACCTGGGGGAGGCAAAGCACTCGCGCACGATCCAACGCCTCATAGCGCATGCCCACTCGCTGGGCCCCAAAAAATCTGCTCCGCTGCTGGAAATTAAGCGCCACAAAATCGACGTATCTGAAAACGTGGCGCGCAAACTGAGGCAGGCAGGCTTCGCCGAATCGCTCCAAATGAACGCCGATGACGACGGCGAGAACGATTGATCAGCCCAAAAACTCGCGGCATCCAGGAACGGCGTTTGGCTAAAGAGCCATTACCCGGTCAACTATTTCACGGCCTCTGGCAAGGGCGGCGCTTTCCGCCTTGTTCATATCGGTGTACTGCTCTTGAAGCAATTCACGAGTCCCCTTGACCTCTGAGCCAGACTCAAAAATCGCTAATTTGGCGACATAGTGTGTCATTGAGCAGTTAGCGTCTTGGCGATTTGTCTTCACTGGACCGAACACTTCGATTCTTATCTCGTGATTGAGGTAGTCCTCGTAGTTGGTGCGCAGAGTTGGCTCGATGGACATAAAAGCTCTCACAAAAATTCCGGCCCGATGCCGGTGACGTGTAATACCCCACCCCAAACTAAATTGCCACCACCGGATACGGAGGGCGGCGCCTATCTGAGGTAAATACAATGCCCGTACGCCACAGTGCAATCCACAAAATCGACAAGAAGCCCGACGGCAACCCGGCGGTGCTGCATTTGGCCTCAACTGAGCAGGTTGAAAGCCAGGCCCGTGATGATCTGATGCAGCAGTTCAACGAAAACTACAACGCCACCGCCGGCAAGGCCTGGGGGTTCTTTCACGCCGAGTCGGGCGCCCATCCGCTGAGCGGCTGGCTCAGCGAATACCTGGCAGGCGGCTCCACCTTCTTGGAGTTCAGCACCACCGCGGTGGAACACCTGACCAAGCTGATGGAAGAATCGAACCTTTCCACCGGTGGGCACGCGCTCTTCTGCCATTACCAGCAAGGTATGACCGATTACCTGGTCATCGCCCTGGTGCAGGAAACCGAAGCGGTGACGATGACCGAAGAGCTCGCACTGATGACGGTGAAGCGCCTTGACCTGGACCATATCTGCCTGGCTGTACGCATCAACATCAGCGAATGGCAGAACAACAAGCAGTCGAAGCAGTACATCTCGTACCTGAAGGGTAAGCAGGGCCGCAAACTCAACGACTATTTCCGCGATTTCATCGGCTGCCAGGAAGGGATCGACGGCCCAAGCGAAACCCGGACCTTGCTCAAGGCGTTCAGCGATTTTGTTGAAAGCGAGGATCTGCCGGAAGAGTCGGCGCGCGAGAAGACACACACGCTTGTGAGCTACTCCATGGCCCAGGCCAAGCTGGGCGAGCCGATCACCCTTGGCGAGCTGTCGGAGTTGATCGACGAGGACCGCCCGAAGCACTTCTACGACTTCATCAAGACCAAGGACTACGGCCTGTCTGATGCCCTGCCACCGGACAAGAAGACCCTCAACAAATTCCGGCGATTCACCGGCCGGGCCGAGGGCCTGTCGATTAGCTTCGAAGCGCACCTACTGGGCGACAAGATCGAGTTCGACGAAGCCGGCGGCACGCTGACGCTGCGCGGGCTTCCAACTCAACTTACCGAACAGCTCAAGCGTGCCTCGTCCTGAAACCACACTTAGCGCCGCGCTCTCGTGGAGTCGGCGCCCGTTAGAGAAATACGGTCAGCGCATCATTACTTGTACTTCGTAGCCTTTACCGGTTGGCCAGTCTTCACGAATCACGTCGACTACACCCTTGCCCACCTTCGCAGAGCCATGCTCTCCCCGCTTTATTAGGGCTATGACAGGCTCGGGCAATGGAGCTCCAAGCGCTCGCTGAGACAATTTACTGGCGGCTGCAAGTAGGGCTTTCGTTGCGGGCCCGGACTGAGACGGCTGGTTATAGTTGAGCACCAGCTTCATCTCCATCACGTACTGGCTAACCCCGGTGACATAGAAAGCCAGGTTATTTGCCAGGCCTGTCGCCGAACCGATTTCCTTATAGTCACTTGCACAGCCAGAAGAACCATCTCCGTAATCGTCCACCCATTTGCGGCCCTTCAGTCCTACATCAGCAAGCAATGAGCATGCTTTTGCCGGTGTCGGTTCAATAATTTCCGCAAAGGCTGAAGAGGCGAAAACTGCAGCGGCAAGAAACAAAAGCGTTTTTTTCAAGATGAACCCCTTTTTCGGCTCCATGCCGGTCACCCGTAATACCCCATATCAGCGAACTGCGCCAGCAGGGTCAGTAGCAGGCAGGCCGGCCAGGTCGCGCCACTTCGCCAGGTCAGCGATCAGCTTAAGGCCTGGGCGCACCTCAGCTTCGAGCTCTTCATCAGCAAGGCTCAGCAGGCGGACAACCTCAGCGCCGATCAGGCGTATCGCTTCCACATCGGTTTTCGTGCTCATCGCAGTCACCGTCAGGTTTTTGCTGAGTGCAAATCATCAACCCAATTTACGAATCACGCCAGCCGGCGAGGCAGGCGCACGCTTGGAATTCAATATGACCATAACCTCCCCGGTCATCCGGTACCACGGCGCGAAGTTCCGGCTTGCGCCTTGGGTGCTACAACACTTCCCACCGCACACCTGTTATGTCGAGTCGTTCGGCGGCGCCGCGGGCGTGCTTATGCAAAAGCCACGGTCATATGCAGAGGTTTACAACGACTTGGACGGAGACATCGTGAACCTGTTCCGGGTTTTGCAGGACCAGGACTCACGATCAGGACTGGTCGAGCGCCTGGTATTCACGCCCTACTCCCGCGAAGAGTTCGAACTTTCCTGGGAACCGAGCGCCGAGCCGATCGAGCGTGCGAGGCGAACAATCATCAGGGCGCAAATGGGGTTCGGTTCCGCCGGCGCCACCAAGGGCGTCACCGGCTTCCGCATAGATACGAAGCGCCAGTACGGCACCGCCCAATCTCTTTGGGCAACCTATCCCGAACAGCTCGCCGAGGTTGGCCAGCGTCTGACCGGCGTGCTGATCGAAAACCGTCCGGCGATCGAGGTCATCAAAGCGCACGACGGACCGCAAACACTGCACTACGTCGATCCACCCTACGTGCACGACACCAGGTACAAGGGCGCATCCAGCGGGCGCTACTACAAGCATGAGATGGACGACAGCGCCCACCGCGAACTTCTCGCCATCCTGCTCGAGCTAGAAGGAATGGTCGTTCTTTCTGGATACCCCAGCGACCTCTACGCGGAGCTGCTGCCAGGCTGGGCCAGTTACAGCACATCCGCTCGCATCAGCGCCGCGCGCGGAACAGCAAGCCGAACCGAATGCATCTGGCTGAACCCTGCCTGTGTCGATCGCGTAAGCCAGATAGGCCTGGATCTAAGCTGAAATAACAGACCGTCAAATCACAGCTAATAACGTATCGACTATCGGAGTGAAATGACCAACAGAATCTCTAGCCGTTGAAATATGCGCTCCTGTTAATCCGTCAGCGCCGGTGCAATCATAAATCGGTTTCCTGGCGTCTTGAGAGTAAGGAATCAAGCTGTGAAGGTTGGGAATTCCGCCTAAGTCGAAGTTTCCATCTGACCAATGAAAAACCTGCCCTAACGGATCTAACTTGGCAACTATGTTCGCTTGAACAGCGCCCTCGATTTGTGAACCAAAAATATTCCATCCTCGCGTCATGCCAGTAGCATTTGCTCGGATATTATGTTGCTGTTTAACATAACCCAGAAAAGCAGGACGACCGGCAGGAAGTTGGATTCCGTGTGCAACATTATTCATATTGCATTGATCCCAACCCGCTCGCCATATTTCCAACTTACTACCGAGGTTTTCTGTACCTCTGATTGAGAACAAGTCGGGAGAAACCGGCACTACGAAATAATCACTGGCAGCCAATACAGCTCGATTCAGCGATCCTAGATTAGGACCAAGATCCATCAAGACAACGTCAGCGTTTACGGCGTGCGCACACCACAAGATATAACGATAAATGGCAGATTGAACGCGGAGAGAAAGTGGGTCGCCACCTCGAGCACTACTCCAGGTGTCACCAAGTCGATCTTCATACGAACTAAGTAGTACGTCACCTGGTATTAGGTATAAATTCTGATACGTGCCACCGGCGTAGGCTTTGTTCAGCCAAGTTGGTTGGCGCTGCCGGATGTCACCTAAGCCGCTATAAACCCTCTCAATTGCGTTCCAAATACTATTGCCGCGATCTGGCCTCCAACTCTTCTCAAGATCTACATCGCTAAGACAATAAGCAGAGAGATTGCATTGGCTATCCAGATCAACAAGCAAAACAGTTTTACCTTTGCGCTCCAATAGATGAGCGATATGGTAAATATAAGTGGTCTTTCCGACGCCACCCTTATTATTGAAAACACTAATAATTTTCATCGCCGCTCCCTGTATATCGCATTTTCCGAACGCAAAATGATCGCACATAGCCATCAAAATGTGTAGTTGGTTGCGAATTAAAGTGGACTCCATGTAACCAATTTCCCGGCCCTGTAAAGGCTTCTAATCTGCCTGGGCATAGCCCGGCAAGGACTCCCCGTGAAACGGATTTATCTCAGCGGCCCCATGACCGGCCTGCCCGGCCTCAACTTCGCCGCCTTCTACGCCATGACCACCAACCTGCGCGCCGGCGGACACACCGTCACCAACCCCGCCGAACTCAACCCGGACGGCGGCACCTGGAACGACTGCATGCGACGCGACATTGCCGCCCTGATGGACTGCGACACCGTGGCCACCCTGCCCGGCTGGGAGCATTCAAAGGGTGCCCGCCTGGAAGTCCTGATCGCCGAACGCCTCGGCATGACCGTTGTGGATGCCCATGATCTGGTAACGAGGGAGGCTGTATGAGCGAGGTAAAAAGCTTCTGGTGCCACGAGGCATCCAACGTCTTGTGCGTGCGGGCGTCAGACTTCGACAACTTGACCCGCCTGTTTCTGGACGCCGCCGAGCGTGCCGTTGCCTCGGAGCGCCGCGAGAAGGAACTGCAACAGCGCCTGACCGAAGCCGATGAGCGAGAGGACCAACGGGCAGCGTTGACCAATGATGACCTAGTAGCGATTGCAAGAAACGCAGCACTCAACAGCGTGGATCGCTACAACTACATGCCATGCCTTCCAGAGGAAGCCTTCGCATGGAAGCCGCACTATTGGGTTATCGAGGCGATGCGCGCCGCACTCAAGCCGGCAGACGGCAGCAAGCCATCCACCTGCACCTGGTCTGAAGGCGGCTTCTCCTGGCATACCGGCTGCGGCAAGGAATGGCAGTTCACCGATGGTGGGTTGCCAAGTGAGAACGGCATGCACTTCTGCCACTCCTGCGGGAAGACGCTGGTTGTGGAGTCAGCAGACCCCTCATAGGAGTACATCCGTACTCCACCCGCAAAACCTGTAACCCCTCCCCCTTCAAAGTCAGCCGCTATAGCGGCAAGGACGACCAATGTCTCAAATAAAGGAACGCCCCATCCTGTTCTCGGCGCCGATGGTGCGCGCCATCCTGGAAGGCCGGAAGACGGTAACGCGCCGAGCAATCAGCGTGAATCTGACCAACCGTTTCGATGAGCCGCGCGGGCAAGCCGATGTTGCGGCAGGCTATCCCTTTGTGGAATGCGACGAGGGCTATTGGCCGGCCATCAACTTCTGTCCCTACGGTAAGCCAGGAGACCGGCTGTGGGTGCGCGAGACATGGGGCGTCATCAGTCACGACTTCGATGAGCGTGGAAGCATGATTGATTGGGAGCCTGATCGACCGGCCTCGCCAATTCGCGAAATGCGCTTCGGTCAGGGCTACTACTCAGGGCACGTAATCTACCGTGCCGACGGCGAAGCGGTATGGGCCGGTGACGATGACGGCGGCGGGGATGATCGCTCCGCCTGGAAGCCAAGCATCCACATGCCCCGTGTCGCCAGCCGCCTCCAGCTGGAGATCACCGACGTGCGCGTCGAGCGACTGCAGGACATCACCGAGGACCAAGCAAGGGCCGAAGGCGTGCGCCTCTACACCGATCATGCTGAACTGGGTAATTGGTGGCACGTCGAGGGGATCGAGACATATAGCGCTGATCCGCGCAAATCGTTCGAGCTGCTCTGGTCATCCGTAGGAGGTGACTGGGCTGCCAACCCGTGGGTCTGGGTGGTCGAGTTCAAGCGGGTCACGCCATGAAGACGCACTTCTTTGCAGGGCCTGGGTCGGGCGACATCGAGCGGGCACCTTGCGGAACCTGGCTAGGCGAGGGATCGGGGCTTTCTGGAATGTGGGAGCGAGTGGATTGCCGCCGTTGCCAGTCCCTCAAAGAAAAAATCATTGATACGGCCGCGACCGAAGAGCGCGCCATTGTCGAGCAGATGGGCGACATGGCGGCATTCATGCGGGCGGAAGACGGAAAGCAAGAGGTGACGCCATGATCGCCACCCTCTGGTTCGCCTACGTCTTCATCTACCGAGGGCCCAGGCCAGCGCATCACTCGCACACCTACTCAAGCGCGGCTTGTGCTTGGTAACAGGCGCGCTCTCAACGCGACAAATAAAGTCGCAGAAACTAGGGCAGATGTTATTACCGAAGCTGACTGAACCACCCTGAGAAAATCACCAAAGGTCGCGGTCCCCGGATCAGCCGAAAAGAGATAAAACATAATGGGGCCAAGGTAGGAGCCTATAGCACCTGCAAAAAACCATTTCATTTCTACACGTACAAAAGCGCCTGTGCGGTGATAAATCACAGCGGCACTACGGCGGGCACTTATTAGCGATTCATTCAAGTTCATAGGCTGGATCCGTCCATCAATTTTTGGCCGAAGATAGTAATTCAACCCAGACCAAATCCCAATCCCCTACATGCCTGCCGGTGAGCGGCGGGCGGGATCACGGAAGCTGACTATCAATCCAGCGTTCAGCTGCCGCCATGGCTTCATCAAGCGCTGCCGGATAGTCAGGCCAAGGGCCTTCCAACTTTGCTGCAACCTCACCCAAGCCATTGATAGGTGCTGGCTCAATGATCTTTGCGGCAACAGGGCTCTGGTCGTTCGGGCGGCGTCAGTCGAACTTGAGAAACATCACGTGGCCCCGGTAAGCGTGCGCTATCGGAGCATCGAAGTTGTGTGACACGTCCATGCCTCATCACGAACTTTATTGAACCCTTTTGTACACCGCTTCAGGCCTGTTTGAAAGATAGGCAGAAAGCTATCACTCCAATCCCCTATATGCCGCCCAGCGCGGCTAGGACGCACCCCCATGTTCGCTATGAAACTCACCCTGATTGTACTGGGCGCTTTGCTGTACCTGGCTGGAACGTTCGGCTGGATCTTCTGGGCCGGGCCCGAACTGCTGGCCACCGGCACCATAGAGGCGCTGATCTACGCCTTCGCCGGCTCATGCGCCTGGATGCTGATCACCTTCGGCCTGGCAATCCACATCATCAAGACAGCGCGGCCCACGGCCGGCGGGAGGTAGGTATGGAAATTCACTTTCTTTCACATGAGGAGGTATGCACGCTCACTGGCGCAAGGACAAAAGCCGGGCAGGTGCAAGTGCTCAGGCAAAACGGGATTCGCCACACCATCAAGCGCAGCGGCTGGCCTTGCGTCATCGCCAACGCCCTCACCGGCGAACCGGTTGCAGCATCAGCAGAAAAACCAAAATGGCAGCCACGCCTGGTGAGTTAAATGGGAAGGAAGCCAACAAACCCTGACAGCGTCACACGCCTCAGGAAGCGCAGGCAACGCAGCGGGACAATCTATTACTACTACGACCTCGGAGGCACACCCAGAAAAGAGATCGCCCTGGGCAGCGACTACGGAATGGCGATCGTAGAGTACGCGAAGCTCGAGAAGAGCCGCGCGTCATCGGCCTTGGTACAGGACGTGCTCACCTTTGCCTATGTTGCGAACATTTATATGCTCGAAGTCGTTCCGACCAAGGGCGTGGCCACGCAAAAGGACAACACTCGGGAGCTGAAGCAATTGCTGAAATTCTTCGATGATCCGCCGGCACCGCTGGAGGCGATCGAGCCTCAACACGTCGTCCAATATCTGCGGCAGCGCGGCAAGACAGCTCCGGTACGCGCAAACCGTGAGAAAGCTTTACTCAGCGCCATCTGGAATTTTGCCCGCAGCAGCGGCTATACGGCCTTGGCCAACCCGTGCGCCGGCGTGAAGGGTCACAAGGAGTCTGGCCGAGATCAATACATCGAGGACGAGATGTTCGCACTGGTTTACCAGCACGCTGAGCAGCCGCTGCGGGATGCACTTGATCTGTTCTATCTGACCGGCCAACGCATCGCGGACACCCTGAAGATGGATGAGCGAGATATCCGCGACGATAGGCTGGCAGTGAAGCAAGGCAAAACGAATGCAAAAAGGAGGATTGAGATAACGGGCGAGCTGAAGGTTGTTATTGATCGAATCATGGCCAGGAAGGACGGGCACAAGATACGGACAAGTAGGCTCATCGTTATGGATAACGGACAGCCCATGACCAGCAGCATGTTGCGAGGAAGGTTTGACGCGGCGCGTGAGGCGGCCGGTGTAGAGAAAGGAGACTTTCAGATGCGCGATCTGCGCGCCAAAGCCGGTACCGACAAAGCAGAATCCAGCGGTGACATCCTGCAGGCTCGCGACCAACTTGGGCATACAACCGTCGTCATGACGGAGAACTACATCCGTAAGAGGATCGGCAAAAAGGTCACGCCGACCAAGTGAATTCTGCACCGCAATAGTTTTAACCCCCTTGAAAACAAAGGGCTGCAAGCGAGGTAAAAACTACTCGTAGCGGTGCAGAATAGACGCTAACTTGTTGTATTTTAAAGAATACTTTGCGGACTTAAAATCCCCCGCTCGTAAGGGCGTCCCGGTTCGATTCCGGGTTCGGGCACCATAGATATCAAAGGGCTTGCCGGGGAAACCTGGGCAGGCCCTTGTCTTTTTTGTTCCGTAATTTCCCTCCAGCGGCATTCTGCCGGACGAACATTAGGTAGTTGCTCTCATGTCAGAACCGCGTATTCGAGCACTTGCTCTATGTGTTTTTCATCATCACGGAAAAATACTGGTCAATCAGTTCCACGACGCTATTGAAGCACGAACCTTCTTTCGCCCCATTGGTGGGGGTATTGAGTTCGGCGAGAGAGGTGTGGATGCCATCGCCCGTGAAGTGAAGGAAGAGCTGGGACTTTCGATCAGCGACATCCGATTGATTGGCACGCTGGAAAGTATTTTCACCTACGCAGGCAAGCCAGGACACGAAATAGTCTTCGTCTACGATGCAAGGTTCGACGACGCAGATGTCTATGAGAAACCCTGGCTGGAGGGCCATGAAAGCGATGGGGCAGCGTTTCAAGCCACATGGTGTTTTGGCTCAAGCTTCAATGCTGGATCTCAGTTAGTACCTGAAGGGCTCTCCGAGCTGCTGGGGTGGGTGCAGAAGTAGAACGGAGCCCCATGGAAGACAGCCACCGCCTCGGCGCTACCGCATGGCCGGCTGTCGAGCGCTAATCCACGGAAAGACCTGCCACCTTCAACCCATCTGCTCGAACCGCCGCCGCTTTAGGAACAACCCCATCCCCAGAGCAACGGCAAAGATCGACAGCAACCCCAAGTCAAAGCCGGACAAGCGGATTTGGCTCGCGGCAACGCAACCGGCCGCGCCTATCGCTACCAGTAATACCCCTAACCATTTGCGAAGCGGATACGACTTAAGAAACCGATCGAGCAGAAAGAACAGCACCAGAGCAGCGGCCAGTTGGGTAATGTCAGACATGGGTTTCTTCCGTCAGGTCTTGATGATCAGTGTCGAGGCGGTACGTTGCGGGCCGATGCCGCCATTCACCTGAGCCTCAATACTCACCAGTATGTCGCCTGCATGATAGGTGGGCAGGGTTTCATTCACATACATGCGCACACCGGCGCCGACAGGGGCACCCACATAGGGGGAGGCAACATAAGAGGTGGCGCCAGCGAACGCCGAGGCCGCCAGATTGGCGATTTTGGTGCGTTGGGCGTTGAGCACATCGCCCTGCTGCCGCGTCAGCGGCTTGGAGATGCCGATCATCATCAGGCACGGCAGGTTCTTGGCCAACATCTTGTCATATACCTCGACGACCTTACGGTTGACCTCGTAGTGCGCGTTTTGCGCCTCTCCAAAATGCAGCTCGCGCAGGCCCCCGCGTTCGCTGTCGGTGAGGGTGATCTGCGAGACGCTGAACACGATCCCGTGATTGCCGATGTATTGGAAAGTCCCTTCGAACTTCATTGCTCGCCTCCTTTCGAATCAAGGGTGAGATTGTCTAGAAGGCGTGCGTTGAATTCAAATTAATTCACCTGGAGGGCAAGGTGCGTTGTGTCGTGGTCAACTAATCCCGGAGACGACGTTAAGTTTTCCCCGCGCCAACCCATCGTTGAATTGGTGAAGCCGAATCCAGTTGTAACGATGCATCAAAAAAGGCTGATATCGTGCGGTGCTTCCTTAAACGTGGCGCGCAAATTACGACAAGCGGGATTCGCCGAGTCGCTCCAGATGAACGCCGAAGACGACGAATAACGCACAATCTGAGTGAAGCTTTGTCCAGACTCAAACCTTTGTGGACTGCGTGAAAGCCCACCCAAATGCGATCGCTGCGATGATCGGTCGAATCAGATCTGTCGCCGGCGCCATGCCGGTAAAAATTTGCAGGCTAGCAAATACGAAGACAACAACTGCCGCAAGGATGCCTAGCATCGAAATCCAGCGAAAATATCGTGGAAACATCAAATTACTCTCATGTGAAGGACACGATCATAATTGCAATACGCCACTAGCTCAATCTACTTGCTGCAGCGGGCAACCGGAGGGCTGCGCTTTTCCGGAGCAAAACCATGAGCAACTACATGTACAAGAGCACTGCACTGGCCAGGGTTGCAGCTGTTAGCGCTTGGGACACCAAGCGCACGGCGTGGAATGCCCTGCATGCCAAGCTAGCTGACCAGCTTCTCGTTGGTTCGATTTTGGGATTTTTCAGCTCAATAATTTTTTAAGGATTTCCGGCGACCCAATAGACACAAAACCCCAATCGTGATCATCAAACTCACCAACCTGCTTAAAAAGCAATCCCTTCTCTTCGCAGATACGACCACAAAGACTAAAATCCTCAGCCAAACTTCCAGACCACCCCACATCAAGAATCGGTTCAACATCAAAATTTTTGGGTGTCGCGACAATATATGAACAGCGTTCGTCAATGATTACGTCAACTACAGTATCGATAGATAACTCTGAAAGATGTAAGGCGCAGAAAAAATTTAATTTCCCATGAGACGCTACAATAGATTCTCGCGGATCACTACCGCCCAAAATTTCACTTCCTCGAAATTTCAGCGCCCCCCCCCCCACAATTTTCGATAGCGTACAACCCTAGTATCTGATTGCCAAGCGGAGTTACCCACTAATAACAAAACATTATACTCAGGCAGCGATTTAACAATCAGACTGAAAATAAAGCGTAGCACGCCTGCAACTGAAGTGTTTGACGCGTAATCGACTAAAAAACTAGCCGCTGACAGTGCTGATCGATGATTCTCTCCAGCCCGATGGAGATTAATCACATCGTTAGCAACTGAAATATCAGGTGCGCTCACGATTTTAATATCAATAGTCATAATGATTTCAGTCACCATCAACATAGAACTTCCATTTCCAAATCAAAGACGCGATAGTTTCACTACCAAACCACGCCGAGCTAGCACACGAGAACATAATCACGAAATTTTCCACTAAACATAATTGATACTTAAAATACTTGCACTCGCGGAATACAACCACCCCAACGCGAGTTTCTAGCCCGTCACTGCATGCCCAAGACGACCAAACCAACCAACAACAAAAAGCCGCTGGAGTTTTCGGTGGCGAAGCCATCGGGCGGCCCAAGGGCAAACAAGCGCAGAGCGTTAGGCGTCAAGGGTGCAAAAAACCGAGATCAAGCCCACGTCAATGCTGATCGGAATACCAATAACCTTTAACTCTTTGAGAGCAACTACACTCCTACCCTCTTATAGCAAAGCTAATCATTTGGCCACCTTATATCGCCCCGAAACTCATCATACCAGTAACATCTTGAATAAAAATCGTCTCTATCTAAATGACACACAAAACTCTCAAGCTTACTACCCAAAGGATAGCTAAATTTATATTTTGCAGTAGACAGCCTGCGCTGTACTGCATGCAATGATTCAAAATATCCTTGAGCAGCCTCGAAAGAAGAACATTCAGATATCTGCTCGATCAAAATCTCACATTCTTTCTCATAGACATCCAAGTACTGCTGAATTAATGAATGGCTCGACCGATAACGCTCCAGCTCACACTCTAACTGGTTCCAGATATCCATTTAAATTACTTAACCCTTATAGGTTGAATATATCCTACCTGGCCTGTAGCCGGATTATAAATCATTTCCGGCCAGCCCCCTTTGTACTTGAAATATCCTTGGAGCGAGCACCGATTGCTGAGTCATTGCAATCACGGGCACGCGAACTCATACCTGCATTCTCATCAACCTACTTGACCCTAGTTGACGCAATATCATCTACCTTTCCGGCAGCGGCACCAGTAGCTTTTTCCCAGTCTAAAAATCACACGAACATCTAATCCATTGCTACGCTTAAAGCGATCAATTACGTCTTTCAAACCGTACTCAGTAAACCCTGCGGCGGTATCAATATTTCCTTTGATTGATGAATAAATCTGGTTCGGATTGGCCATTTTAACCGCAGTGGTCGTATCAAGTGTTTTTGCACTAGTCGCAACACCGGTCGTTCTATCAAAAAAGTCAAATGTCTTAAAGCTTGGGGGGAATCGAGAGCCCGCTGGCAGATGCGTCTCAAGGTAATCCTCCCAAGGCATGCACTGTCCTTGGGTACCCTAACCCACTCAACCCCAGTAGTAGCACGGTCTACCGCTCCGCCAGTTGCTTTTGCATCAAGAAAAATCTATGAAATTAAGTGTTACCTAAATAAACGGCCCCATTCGAGAACTCTATCAGCCAAGGTTCAGTTGATGACGAACAAAATGTATTCAAAACGCGGCCGTCAGATAATTTAAAAAATGGATCGATTGGCTGAGCATCAATAAGCCAGCCCACCTCAATAATGGATAAACCTAAAAGCTCAGAAACATGGTCAAGAGCGGACTCATCCCAACAAGCGAACAGCAGCTCCCTTCCCTTAGACACACGCCACGCACTCTCAGTCCGAAAGTTCCAACCCGCCGAAAAAAGCATTAAAGTATCGCCATCCCAAAATACTCTTTCAATTTTCATAGGCAACAAAAGAGCCATAGTTTGCATGAATGTATTCATTATTTAGTCCACTTGCTCAATATGCGTACGCTCTCTAATCCACTGCTTCCGTTCAGCCTTCGATAAACCCTGCGGGGGCTGCGGTGGCTTTCCAGTAGTAGGATCAACAGGTCCGCCTTTAGCGTTCTCGAATGATGCGCGCTGGGGACTTAGACCATCCGCCTGCATCACCCGAACTCGCGAACCATCAGGCAAGATGTATTGAATTCCGACCACATTTCCGCTGGTCGGAGAAACTACTGGTTTTGTTGGATACCCTGCTGCTTCAAAATCAGCAATCATCTTGGACTGACTTTTAGGAAGATTCACTCCAGAAATATGACTAATTGATCCCACATTTGCTTTTGCACCATCCTCCTTTACCGGGTGGGTATACGGCATGCCAGCCTCAGCATCCGGCGAGACAGTCGAGGTGTATGGCGCCTTTCCTGTGCCCGCCCCTTTTGCACCGCCGAAAGCCTGAGCCAGCGCTTTCTTAGCAGCTATCGCTGCCACACCACCCGCAGCCACCAATACCAGATTATCAGCAACTATCTTGGTTTGCTCGTCCGACAGCCCCCATTTTTGCTGCACGGCCTCTGCGATAGCACCTGCAGTATGGCCTGCGGTAAACGTAGCAAGCATTTCTTGGAAACCCAAATTGGATTGCCGCAAGTCTTCCCATTCTTGTGCGGGGCCATCGCCGAGTGTTTGGTGAATATCATCCAGATTGGCCATTGTATTGGCCACTTCCCTCGAATATTTTGCGCAAACTGTCACATCAGCCGAACACGCAGCTGCCGCTTCCAAATCTTGAGCAAAACTCAATTCCTTGTAGCGAGTGAACACCGCTTTCCGACACTCATCATCTCCACATGCGAGCAGCATCTTTGCCGCTCGCTTGAGTTGATCGTGGTTGAGGTAATTATATTGAGTAGCATTCTTCGCAACCCACCCACCCTGCTCGATGGATTTCGCATCCGCATCCTTCTGCGACGCAGCCGCCAGCACGCCCACGATCTGGGAACTCATCGACAGCAGGTCTTTATCGCCTTTAACCAATGTATCGAGCTGAACGACTAGCGCTTCGTTAATACCCGCCGCCAGCGCACCGGTCTTGAAATCGCCGCCTGTGGCTTTGGAAAGCAATCCTCCCACCATGGCGTGCACGATCACCTTGGGCGGATACCCTTCCGTCAGCACGCCTTGGGTATAGTCGCCAATAGCGTTAAAGCTTGCCGCCGCCAGTGTGTTGAACAGCGCGCCCTTGAGCGCATCACCCAGATCTCCGCCTTGCCCCAATGCCTTGCCCAACAGCGTTGAAGTGGTATTTTGCAAGACTTGGTTCGCGGCGAACTGTCCAACCCCGGCCCAGGTTCCAAGGGCGCCAGGCACGGTAACAATTTTGCCAGTGGCATTGACGGTTTCGGTTCCGGTCCAGCCATCGAACAGGCCTGCCGTCAAACCTGCCGTCACGCCCGAAATGAAGTAACCCTTGATCGCATCCGAAGACGTCACATCTTTGAATACTGCCCCCAGGTTGCCACGGTTGTTAATGACACTGACCGTGGCGTTGGTCGCCGCACCCGCGGCAACAGCGCCTGTCGCGGCTGATATCCCGGCAGCGGTTCCTGCCGATAGCGTTCCTGCAGTAACCAGCCCTTCCGTGGCAGTGCCCATCGCACCGGCAGCCAATGGCCCAAGCACAGTCGCCATGACGATCGCGATAATCAGCTGCGAAGCCGGCCCCAGCCCTGAGTTGCTGTACTTGAAGCTATCGTGGATCTCCTTGACCTGCCTCCAGTCAACATCTCCTCGCTGTTCCGCGTCCTTAAGCCAGGCCAACTGCGGGTCAGCCTTTACCATTGCATTAATCGACTGGCTTACGGTCTGTTGAGTGACTTGAGTAACGTCGATTTTCAGCCCGTTGACTGCGTGAATGGCGAATCTTCGATAATTACATCTACAGCTTGCCCCTTGATAGCTACTCGCCCCCAGTCGCCGGTCAGTTCATAGCCACCATCACAACCAACAAAGCTGTCTATATTTCCATAATCGAACTCGCCCGATGCATCTGCATATACCATAAACCTCCTATCAAACCATTCGAAAGAATCTACATTTAGAAAGCACAAAAAAATGTTTCTATAGCAATACATCTCTCCTTCTTGTGGCTTTTTATATTTCGGATGATTTTCAGTAAGAACTGCCTCTAATTCAAAGACTAGAGAGC
This sequence comes from Pseudomonas poae, assembly GCF_001439785.1. GTDB lineage: Bacteria > Pseudomonadota > Gammaproteobacteria > Pseudomonadales > Pseudomonadaceae > Aquipseudomonas > Aquipseudomonas poae. The sequence goes on from NZ_JYLI01000023.1 coordinate 98,317, forward strand.
CCTCCCTCTCACGAATAGATAAAACATAGCTATCTTCGAAATAAATATTTGAAAGCGAGGGAATTTCATAGTAATTCATATTCATCCTCACAAATCAAAGTCAATTGACGTGTGATTATCCGGACTTTTTCTTGTTACCGGATTACCAAAGGCGTCTGTTCTTTGACCTGTCGCGCTTTTAAACTCAACATGTGGATCAGCACTTCCTGGCGCCCGCGAACTGCCTTGTTTGATTGTCACACGAGGAATGCCATTCGCGTCAAGATATTTGAGAGGGCCACCGTCAGTCTCAGTAGGCTTCCAACCTTGAGCTTCCGCATTGGACTTGCCCCTACAAAACCGGACACCAACTCCCCGTCAAATTGATGCTGCTGCCAAGCGCCTGAACTCCCTCGGTGAGCGATAGTTCAAGGCGCTGTGCGGATGCTGCTCGTTGTAATGCTCGAAGGCAATTGCCAGGTTGCGCAGCGCCGTTTCTCGATCCGGCTTGGGCATGTGCGCAACGTAGTCACGTTTGATCGTCTTCACGAAGCTCTCGGCCATGCCGTTGCTCTGCGGGCTGCGCACCGGGGTGGTCACCGGCTGCAAACCGATCTGTCGAGCAAACAGGCGTGTCTGTTCGGCGGTGTACGCCGAGCCGTTGTCGCTTAGCCATTGAACCGGCGTTGCAGGCAGTTGATCACCGAAGCGTTTCTCTACGCTCTCCAGCATCAAGTCGCGGATGTCATCGCCGCTGTACCCGGTCGGACTCGCGACCCAGCCGATGGCTTCGCGGTCACAGCAATCCAGGGCGAAGGTCACGCTCAGTTTGGCGCCGTCCTCACAGCGGAACTCAAAGCCGTCCGAGCACCAACGCGTATCACTGGTTTGCACCGCAATACGACCCTCGTGCG
>NZ_JYLI01000024.1 GCF_001439785.1 Pseudomonas poae
CGATATCAGCCATTTTTTGATGCATCGCTATAACTGGATTAGGCCTCATCAATTCAACGATGGGTTGGCCCCAGCGCGGGCCGAGGAAAAACTTAACGTCGTGTCCGGGATTAGTTGACCACTACAGTATCAGGTTAGGGTAGGCAGCGACTACCACGTACAATTTGAAGAGCACAGCTACTCGGTTCCTTACCACTTCGCGAATCTTCTTGTCGATTTGCGCGTGCGAGACGATTGGCTCGAAATCATTCATCAGCGCCGTCTCATCGGCTCGCACAAGCTCAATCGTCAGCGGGGCACTAGCACTCTCAAAGAGCACTTGGCCCCGAATCACAGATATTTCCAGGACTCCCAGCCGGAAGCTCTGATTGTCTGGGCTGAGACTATTGGGCCGGAAACGCTCCGTTTCGTGAAGGACAACCTCAACCTGCGGAAAGATTTCTCGACCGGTTTGAAGGTCGTTGTTGGCCTGAAACGTGACGTTCGCAAAGGGGCAATCACACCGTCACGCCTTGAGTCCGCGTGCGGCTATGCGAATAGCTTGAACATCCTAAGTTCTGAGCGGCTGCGTTCGATCCTTCGGAACGAATCTGACCTGCGCCCCAACTACCGAAGATCCGCCCCCTTGGTCGAACACGCCAACATACGTGGTGCTGAATACTACGCCTCACAGGGAGATGAGCCGCTATGAAGTCAATCCTCGATACTGCCCAAAACCTTATGTCTCTTGGTCTGCACGGGATGGCAGCAGCCTACGAGCGTCAGCTTGAAACACCGGCGCTGCTGAAAGAACCATTCGAAACAAGGCTTGGTTTAATGATGGATGCCGAAAATAGCGAGCGTGAGAGCAGAAAGGTTGGACGTTTGCTAAAGAACGCAAGGCTTCGTGAGAATGAAGCCACAATAGACAGCATTGAATTCAAGGCGTCTCGAGGCATAGACCGCAATACGGTCATGTCCCTTGGTGAGTGCGAGTGGTTAGCGCGACGTCAGAATGTGATCATCACGGGCGCTACGGGCACTGGCAAAACCTGGCTCGCTTGCGCACTCGGAAACCAAGCCTGCCGCCTTGGGCGAGCGACGCTGTATCGCACTGCCACGAAGCTTTTTGAAGAAATCTCACTTTCTTACGCTGACCACACCACGCCTAAACTACGTCGGCATTTGATCCGCGCAGAATTATTAGTCATAGATGATTTGGGCATCGGTGGCATTGACGCCCAGTTGGGCCCGTTCCTCCTGGACGTTATCGACGAGCAGTCACAGAACGGCTCATTGTTGATTACAAGTCAGTACCCTAAAGAAAAATGGTATGACCTGTTCTCCGACCCCACGATTGCCGATGCAATTCTTGACCGTATCGTTCACAAGTCCCACGTTATAGAACTGAAAGGCGAATCAATGCGAAGGATCAAAAGTCGCAAACGGTTGCAATAGGATCCGGTGTTTATCCAGGTGGGCAATACGAATGCAATTGGTCAAATTGAATGCAAGCAGTTGGTCAAATGCAACGCAATCACCTGTTTTTTCAATAATGTATAATTGGCGGGATTAAGATTTTTGCTATGCTCTTTGAATCATCCTACCTTAATCAGATCTGAGGGTTGAAACCTTTAGTAAGTCCCAGCCCCAGTGCTAGCCCTATTTAAATTTAACAGTCCAGAGGTGATCCAGCTGGGTTGTGCAAATGGGGCTTAGCATCTGGCGCTTCATACCCCAGTATGGCGTTATGGGAACATCTCAAGAGCGTACGGTGCCTCGGCCCCATTTTACGTTGATCTGATCCATCATGCTTTGTGAGGCGCAGCGGCCGCACGTTGGCGGAACTATCAGGTAGTTAAACTTCTAGTTTGCGCCACTGACAAAGCCAGGGCGCATGCTAGCCTGTTAATTAATGAGGTTACGGTTTAGCAACGTGCCAGACTTGGTTGACACCGTCGCCGGTTGTATCCCCTGGCTTGGTATCTTTGACCCAGCTGTAAAGTGGCATGCCTTTGTAAGCCCATTGTTTTGTGCCATCGTCTCGAGTGACGACAGAATAATCATGATCCGCTTTGGCGTTTGCCGACACTGCCAGAGGTGGCCAGTTTGCAGCGCATGGCCCAGTGCAGACCGACTTGCCCGAGGTGTCCTTACCGAACGTGTACAGAGTCATTCCTTTCGCGTCTACGAGTACTTTTCCCTTGTCTGTTTCAGCAACCTTGACTGGCGCGTCGGCGAACGCAAAACCAGATATGCAGCAGACGGCAACAGCAGCGGTGAGGATCATTTTTTTGAACATACGTATTCCTTTGGTTTTTGTGAATTTTTGTAGGCTCGCCTGCTATTTGAAATAGTACGCGACCAGACAGTAGACGAACGCCAGACAGTTCTATTCCAGTTCCGTAAAAAACTTCCCAATATTATGTTTTACCGGAACCCTGATCTTTCCCCCCCTGTTGATCCAATGGCGTTCTTATTTGAGCAAAACGACGTTCACGCTCAAGCATCACGAGCTTGGGCGCCTCACTCCACAGCCGAAGTTCAGGGCTGACCCACCAAGCTACAACGAATGCAGAAACGATCAGGGTCATCACAATTACCATTGAAGCAAACATGATTCACTCCTGCTCGGTAGGTTGGTATAGCGTACGCAAATAGGTAACTACAGCAGTTCGTTGTTCGTCCGAGAGCACTGCTTTCCAGGGAGGCATTGCCGTACCTGGTATGCCTTCACGCAAGACGTTCTCCAGATACGCCGTGTTGCCTTTCTTCTCCCAGAAGTTCGCGGGGCGTGGGGAGAGCCCGCGAGATGCAGGCCCATTGCCCTGGCCACTGGCACCGTGGCAGCTAGCACAATTGGTGGAAAATAGAGACTGCCCAAGCGCTACGTCGCTAGACGGCAAGGCGCGCTCGTCCGCTGTATGCAGGCTTTGCACATAAAGCGTGAGTGCCACCAGCGTTGAGTTATCAAGGTCTCTCCAAGCGGGCATTGCTGTCCCGGGCCTGCCGTTCCACAAAACATCGGCTAAATGCCGGGTTGTAAATTGTGCATCGCGCAGGTTAGCCGGACGTGGCAGCAACGTCGGCGCCGCTAAGCCATCACCTGTTCCACTCGGACCATGGCACCCGGCGCAGTTCTCCGCGAAAGCCGCTTGTCCCAGACGTAATGCGATCGAGCGGTCATTTGCGTTAGTAGGTATCACAAAGCCAGGCACTGGCCCATCCAAGCGAGGTCGCGCGGCGATTGCATCTTGGCTTACATTGAGTGACGCCGACATTTCTTCATCTGCCATGCTGTCGTGCGACATCGCGTTACTGCTCTTCTGGGTTGATTGTTGAGCGTCAACCTGCGCCTGAAGCGGATCGTCATAACCCGAAACTTTTCTAGCTCTACCAAGCGTCTGTAAGTAGGCAACGAGGTCAATTCCATCCGATGTCGGTTTGTTGGCATCACCTTTAAACAACCAGGGATAGCCAGGCATTACAGAGTCACGAACGACATATCGAGGATTGAATAGGTGGGTCAGATGCCAATCATTACTTCGTACCTCGGTTTCCCGAGCTAAATCAGGACCAATGCGGCGAGTCCCCCAGAGTTGTGGGTAGTCGTATTTCGTTTCCCATGCTTCAGTGGGCGCCCCCCAGCGACTGACGTCCTGAGCTACGAATCGTACTTGTTGAGTATGACAATAACCGCACCCTTCGCGGGCATATACAATGCGCCCTCGTTCTTCTTTCGCGGAATACTGTTGCATGTTGGCAGGTGCACGGGCCTCGATTTCCTTTTGCAGTTGCTTCCCAGGCAATATCCCGAGCAGCATAAACGACAAGATAAAGAAGCCGATACCGGCTACAAATATGATCAGATAGGCGCTATTGAACAGGCGATGCTTGGTAACCGTTTGCATACCTTAAACTCCCGCTAACGTAGGGTGAATGACGGGAGAGGTACTTACGGCAGCACCGTTGTTTCGGGCTCCTGTAGTTAGGCCCAGGAAAAACGCGATGAAGCCTGCCAGAATCGGCAATCCGCTTAGGTCTCTGATCCACCAGTACGCCAGAGATGCGCGTACAGAGTCCATCCACGGCGCGGTGGTTTCCCATATTTGTGCCTGTACCAAACCGCCGGCCGTTAGTGTGGTGAACATGGCCAGTAGGCCGATAGTTATCAGCCAGTAAGCCCAATTCATCGCCGCTGCGCTGTAGCGGTTGTTTGGTATACGCTGCCAGGCATGGGCAATCCCGCCAGCGGCAACGAAGGTTGCAAAACCCAGCATCGCGAGATGCGAATGGCCAATTACCCAATCGGAAAAGTGAGTCAATCGGTTGACCGGCATCAGAGCCTGGAACGCGCCCTGCAAACTGACGATTAAATAGAACACCGTGCCCGTCCAGACAAACCTCAGAGGGACATCGCTTGCGACTGTCGAAGCTTGGCCTCGCAGTGACATCAGTTGGTTGAATACAACTAGTATCACGTCCATGCCCAAATACACGGAGGCGATAATGGCCGCCTTCTGCGCGTCCATGGGGATAGCCGAATAGACGTAATGGTGAGTGCCATTGAGCGGATAAAAAAAGAATAGAAACCAGAAACCGATCATTGACAAAAAGTGGCTATAGATAGGTCGATTGGTGGCGGCCGGAATAATGTAGTAAGAGATCGCAAGTACAAATGGCGTAACGAACAAACCCACTGCGTCGTGAATCCAAAGCCCGCTGAATGCAGCACCTTGCGCGCCGGGGATAAATGCAGGCGCGAAATTTCCTACTGGATATGCAAGCAGCGTAAATACGGCTCCGCCGATCAGGTACCAAGCCGAAATATACAAGCCTCCTCGTTGCCGCTTAAGCAAGAAAGGCCCCGCGAATTGGGCACATACCAAAATCAGACCGAGTACTACCACTAGGTCCACGATCATTGGGAACTCCGCCCATTCTAAAGACTGTATTGCGAACCATGGGCTATCGAGCCCGAGGGAAATAAGTAACCATCCGGGCAAAAGGACACCAAGATTCCAAATATAGAAAATGACCCAGCCCAATCTGCGACTGAACACCGGGCGATCAGCCAGGCGCGGGACCATGTGGTAACAGAACGCAAAGAAAGCATTGGCAAGCCAACCAAAAAAAATACCTTGTGTGTGATCGAACCTCAGGCGACCCCAGGTCAGCGCTGCGTGGCTACTCAGCAGATCGGGCATTGTCAGCTTCAGAGCAACAAGCAGGCCCGCAAGAGCTGATAGAAACAGTGTGATCACTGCTGCATAACCGTGGGCTTTGATAAGATCGTAATCAATGCGCGGCAAAATATCCGAGGGTTGATTCGCGTCTAGAGCATGCTCTGTTCCAGCTATCAGTCTACTCATGGCTTAGCTCCTTCAACGAAACGGTTTTGGAGCGGCTTAGAATCCATGCTGCCGTTCCTGATCGCTCCTCCGGCGTCAGTGTTATGTCCGTAGGCCCTGCAGAATAACCATCCCATCCTGGTTGGGGATGGGAAATGGCAGCGACCATGACAGCCAATGCTTCGTGATTAAGCGGCTTCGTCCCAATTACAGATTTATATCGTGCAAGGACTGCATTCCAGCTAGGACCTACCGAACGTTGAGTCGCGTCATGACACCCTGCGCAACGCTGTTGGACCACAATTGCGCCTGCGCCGACCAATGCAGTGGTCAACTCGACCTTATCTGTTGAGTCCACTCGCGACGGGAGAGCATCTCCTCGTCGGGTGATATCCGAGGCGCCGTGGGTGCCGATGACCTTCCAAGATATCAACGTGCCGAGCGCCAATACACCAATCAACATAGCCAATGCAGTTCGGGAAATCCCATGGGCCGATGTGTCGCGAACAGGATCACTCATGGTGTCTCCTTGCCATTGAAGAACATCAGATAATCGATGATTGGTTGTACGGCTTCGTCGGGGATGGGCGCTCCATATTCGTCGCGCATTTTGGCGACCTCAGCCGCCCAGGTTTTACGCGGAAATGCAGGTTGGTTGGTAACGTAACGAGGAGAATGGCAGATCACGCATTGTGCCAGAAATTCGCTGCGCCCCGGACCGTCCGGCAAGTAGGGCTCGTCGTGGGGAACAGTGATTGAGTGCACGGGAGCACCAAAATCGACCTTCGGTTCCTCGGCCGCAAAGGCGCTTGGTATCCAAATAGGTAGGCTACACATCAAGGCAAAAAAGAGCATTCTAGGCTGGAGAAATGTCGTCATCTCACACCACCATTCCAGTGGTTTGTTCGATAACCCGGCGCGCATAGCCTCCCCGATTCCACTGGGTGGTCAGTTGACCTTGCCCGGCGCGGTTGGTGGCGCGGACCTTGAACGTGTATCGGCCTTTGTCAAGGGGGGTCCATACGAAGCGCCACCGACGCCAAGAGAACCGGCCGATCTCGGGGTCGAGCGTCGCATCTGCCCAAGTACGCCCGCCGTCAACTGAAACCTCAACCCGAGCGATACCATCGCCGCCATCATTGGCTAAGCCCTCTAGCATGTATGGATGATTTACAAGCAATAGTTCTTCGGGTTCTGGACGTACGAATACGGAGTGAGTGACAAAGCGGTTGATGGGTACCGTTTTCTTGGAGAGGTTTCCTGGCTCCTCGTTGATCTCTGGATTATCAGGAATTCGGTAGGCTTGGTTCATCCAAATATTGCTTAAAGGTTTATCTAGCACCTCAATGTGAGCCAATGATTTAATCCAGTAAGTCGCGTACCAACCGGGTACCACTAAGCGCAATGGAAAGCCATTGAGCATCGGCAGTGGTGCGCCATTCATTGCGTATGCAACCATCACATCACCATCATTGGCATGGTCAAACTTCAATGACTTCACGATCTTTGGCAAGCCTGGCATTGGCGACTCATCCAGCCCAGAAATTGCCACCTCGACTGCTCCTGCTTTAACACCTGCACGATCAAGGAGGTCCTTGAGGCGAACGCCTGTCCACTGTGCATTTCCCATCGCGCCAAATTGCCATTGCCCACCAGGAGGTTTAGGACCAAACAAGCTTCTGGCATTGCCTGAACATTGGTTCATGGCCACCAGTGTCACGGGCTCGAACTCGTTGACCAAGGCATCAAGAGAAAAAGACTGAGGATTGGCAACCTGGCCATCGAGACGCAGTCGAAAGGTTCGCGTATCGACCTGAGTTGGATACCCCGACAGATGCCACCGAACAAAATAGGCTTCGTTAGGCGTCAGGTCCTGGCGAAAATAATGCAGCGGCGTTTCCAACTGCGGCGGACGATCAGTAATCAGAATCAGTCCCGTTTTCTCTGGAAAACGTACAAGGCGTCGTTCGGACTCTGCGGATTCGATCCTATCTAGTTGCGCCAAGTCCGTTCCAGAAAGGGCTTGGCGCGGAAGCAGGCTAGCGAGACCAGCGCTAGTGGCCAACCCGAGTAAACGACGGCGATTCATCATCCAGAACTCATCACTTCCATTCATTATTATTCACCAGGTCGTGGAGTATCAGCAGGCCCTCGAGAAGGCCTGCGTTGTTTCGATCAGTCAGCCTTGAGCGTCGATACCACCTTGTTGCTGGCGAGATCGACGGTGGAGATGCTCAGGTCCTCGTTGAGGACATAAGCCTTCGACTTGTCTTTGGTGAAGACAATGGCCTGGCGGGGTGCCTTCAAACCGGTCACAGTGGTCGTCACTTTCAGCGTTTTGGTGTCTATCACTGACAGGGTGTTGTCACCCAGGTTACCCGAGTAGACGTGCAGTCCGTCTGGAGTCAGGGCTGCACCGTAGGGGTCTTTGCCCACCATAACGGTGGTTGTGATAGCGCGTTTTTGAGTGTCGACAACTGCGATGCTGTTACTGCCGCTGTTAGCCGCGTACAGCGTATTGCCGTCGGCCGATATGGAGATGGCGCGCAACTTGTTGAAGCCAGTGATCTCACCTTCGATCTTATTGGTCTTGCTGTCGACCAGGGTGATTTTGTCGCCAAGAAAGTTGGTGACATAGACGGTTTTGCCGTCAGGGCTTACTCGGATGCCTTGGCGCGGTTGGGAGAAGCCAGGTACCACAGCTACTGGTCGTTGGTGATCAAGGTCAATAACCGACAAGGTGCTGGCGGCCTCGTTGTTGACGTAGAGCAGGCTCCCATCCTTGCTGAGCGTGGTACCAAAAGCACCTGCACCTAACGGAAGATCTGCGATGACTTTTAATGTTTTGGTGTCGATCTTACGAACGACCCCTAAGCTGCTGTCGGAAAGGTAGAACACATCGCCGTTTGGAGAAAAGACAATGTTGCGTGGCGTGATATAGCCGGTGAGAACCTGACGAACCTTGCCGGTTTTCAAGTCGTAGACCACCACGTCAGGACGCTGACTGTAGGAGACTACGGCTGTCGATTCGTCAGGGCTGACAGCCAGTGAGTTGTTATGAATATCACCATCGAAGGTCCAGCGATCTTCCGCTGCCGACGCACTCATTGATGCGGCGAGCGCGATACCCAACGCCAGTGCAGTCACTGTTTTCTTGATCACATTCATCAGAGGTTCCTCACAAGGGGCAGCCAGGCGTGAGATTGCGCCTTGGCAAATGCAGCTCGCTGATTGCTGCTAGACAATGAGTTGACCTTAAGCGCTTGGGATAAATTCCGAAAACAAGTTGTTGTGGTAGTAGTTACCTACTTTTCAAATAGATTTCGTTAGCTTTGGCTCGCAAACTGAGTGCAACTTTGCCAGAACCGTTCAAGTCCGGACGAGATGAATTTTTCCCGGTGGCGGATCAGAAAAAAGCGCCGGCTCAGCCCAGGCAACGCATGCGGCAGTTCAATCAGGTCTTGAGAAGTCAGCAGATCCCGAACGACCCTGCTCGACAGGCAACTGATGCCGATGCCTTGTGCAAGGACGTGTTTGATGGCTTCTGAGCTGCCGATCTGGCGGGTTTCAGCGAGGTCGTGCAGGTGACGCAACAGCAACTGTTCGACTTCCTCCCGAGTGCCCGAGCCAGGTTCGCGGAGAAGCCACTCAGCAGTACGCAGGTCATCAAGGGTGACCTGCGACTTGAGTGCTAAAGGGTGACGTTGGCCCGCTACAATGAGCAGTTCATCTACAAGCCAAGGTTCGGCACTCAGTTCGGGCAAGTGGCACGGTCCCTCAATCAGTCCCATATCAATCTCGAAATCTGCGACCTTCCGGGCGATAGCCATGCTGTTGGCCATATCAACATCGACCCGCAGGTGCGGAGCCGATTGGCGTAACTCGCCAAGTATCAATGGCAAAACATAGTTGCCTATAGTGGTACTACAGCCTACCCGCAAGCGAGTCTTCAGCTCTGCATGCCCTGGAAGGAAGCTGTTTTCTATCTGCAACGCGTTCTCAAGCATGCTTCTGGCCTGGGGCAGTAATGCTTGGCCGTTATTGTTTAACACCAAGCGTTTGCCTACGCGATCGAAAAGCCGGGTATCCAAGGCGCTTTCCAACTCGTTGAGTGCGGCGCTGGTGGCCGATTGCGAAAGTGACACAGCGATGGCCGCGCTGGTGGTGCTGCCCTGTTGCGCAATGGCGCAGAAGATTTGCAATTGACGTAGGCTTAACTTCAATTTTCTACCTCTTTAACAGGTAACGTAAACCTATACTATCCGTTTAGCCGCTAACCTCATCAAGCTATACTTCAGGCAAGTCACATTGAATGAACACTGAAGCGGGAGCGCGAAAATGAGTGATACACGACTCGCAGCGATTATGGGCGGCAGCCATCCACTGGCAGCATTGTCCAATCCACGAGAAGCGATCCGGCAGTTCACACCTAACTGGTTCGCCGCCACGATGGGCACCGGGATTCTGGCTCTGGCTTTGGGCCAACTGCCATTTGCCGCGCAGTGGCCCAAAGTGTTAGGTGAAGCCTTGTGGTTTTTCAATATCGCGTTGTTTTGCCTCTTTACGGTGTTGTACGCAAGCCGCTGGGCCCTGTTCTTTAATGAAGCCAAACAGATCTTCGGTCACTCCACCGTGTCGATGTTTTTTGGAACCATCCCCATGGGGCTGGCGACAATCATCAACGGATTTCTCCTTTATGGCTTGCCACGCTGGGGGGATGGGGTTGTCGCTTTAGCTGAAGTCCTGTGGTGGATCGATGTCGCCATGGCGTTGGCGTGCGGGGTTCTGATCCCGTTCATGATGTTTACCCGCCAGCAGCACAGTATCGACCAGATGACAGCAGTATGGCTGCTACCTGTGGTTGCGGCCGAGGTAGCCGCCGCCAGTGGTGGGCTACTGGCGCCGCACCTTGCTGATGCGAGTGCACAGTTCACCCTGTTGATCACCAGCTACGTGCTATGGGCATACTCAGTGCCCGTTGCCTTGAGTATTCTGGTGATTCTGCTGCTGCGCATGGCATTGCATAAATTGCCTCATGAGAGCATGGCGGCATCGAGCTGGCTTTCATTAGGGCCCATTGGTACTGGTGCGTTGGGGATGCTGGTACTCGGCAGCGACGCTCCGGCGATCTTCGCCGCTCATGGAATGGCCGGCATCGGAGGCGTTGCCGAGGGCATTGGCTTGATCGGTGGTGTGCTGTTTTGGGGGCTTGGATTGTGGTGGATGGTTTTGGCGCTGCTGATTACCGGTCGCTACTTCAGGGAGGGTATTCCTTTCAACCTCGGCTGGTGGGGTTTCACCTTTCCGCTAGGCGTGTATGCGGTGACTACCCTTAAATTGGGCTCCATGTTGCACCTCGCGTTCTTCAATTTTGTGGGCGTGGTACTGGTATTGCTGCTTGCGATCATGTGGATCATCGTCGCGGCCAAAACTTTGGTAGGCGCGTATCGCGGCAACTTGTTCATCTCGCCCTGCATCGCCTCGCTGAACAAGATGAGCAAACCCTGAACCTTTGGCTACTCAATCGACTGTTTGGCGTCACGCAGCGTGGATAGGATGCGTTGCCGAACACTCGGGTGAGTGCAAACAGAAAGCGGGCTGGGGTGTGGCATCTCGAGCAATGAGATATCGGGAAAGGCGTGTCGAACCCGCAGCATCGCCTGCTGAGCGACACGTCCGGCAAATACGACAGTCGCGAGATCAGGAAAATGCGGAAGCAGCGTGATTAGCTTCTCAATTCCCTCCTCAATTTGCGCCCTGCGGAGCGACGCCTTGGGCTTTTCAAGATCGGGCAGCCAAGGATATAGATTCCAGATAACGGTCTCTCGGCGTTCCAACCCAACCTGTTCCATGAAACTTTTGAGGTTGCGTTGTGCAGGCCCCGGATTGTCTCGTGAGACATACCGTGCACGACTGACCGTTCGCGCGGGTGACTCTAGCAATATCAATATTTTGGCGTAGACGCCGCCATCCAACGGATCGAAATACGGCAAGGTTTTGTCGCCCGTGGACTGGGAAATCACCCAGCGCGTCAGTTGCGCAACGTTCGGCATCAGCAGAAAAATTTCTCGCGCTTCAAGCGAAATCCCGAGGGGGGCGGTGCCTTGGTGAGTCGACACTGACAAGACGCTTCCTCTATTGATACGAAATTGCCATTAGGAGGCCACGATATGTTCGATCTTCAAGCTCTTGACCTCGCGCGAATGCAGTTCGCTTTCACCGTTTCATTCCACATCCTGTTCCCGGCAGTTACCGTCGGGCTGGCTGCTTATCTAGCAGTGTTGGAAGGTCTTTGGTTGAGGACGCATGACAATACCTATCGGACCTTATACCACTTTTGGATCAAAATCTTCGCAGTCAACTTCGGTATGGGTGTGGTGTCAGGATTGGTCATGGCGTATGAGTTCGGTACCAATTGGAGCAGATTTTCGTATTTCGCCGGCCCTATAACGGGGACCCTACTGACCTACGAGGTACTGACGGCTTTCTTTCTTGAAGCTGGATTCTTGGGTGTGATGCTTTTTGGTTGGAGTAGAGTCGGCCGTGGCCTACATTTCTTTTCTACCGTGATGGTGGCCGTTGGCACCTTGGTTTCCTCGTTCTGGATTCTCGCCTCTAATAGCTGGATGCAAACCCCACAGGGCTTCAAAATTGATCATGGTCAAGTGATTCCGATGGACTGGCTGAAGATTATCTTCAATCCGTCTTTTCCTTACCGCCTGGTGCACATGTCGATTGCTGCCTTCGTGGCAACGGCGTTCTTTGTCGGCGCTTCAGCAGCCTGGCACCTGTTGGGAGGTCGCGATAACCCGGCCGTCCGTCGAATGTTATCAATGGCGATGTGGATGGCGTTGATTGTGGCGCCGATACAAGCCGTGGTGGGCGATGCTCACGGGTTGAACACTTTGGAGCATCAGCCGGCAAAAATTGCGGCAATAGAGGGCCACTGGGAAAACGTGGGCAATGAGCCGACGCCGTTGATCCTGTTTGGCTGGCCCGATATGAAGGCTGAGAAGACCCGGTTTTCCGTCGAGATTCCCTACTTGGGCAGTTTGATCCTTACCCACAGCCTGGATCGTCAGATTCCTGCCTTGGCATCCTTTGCGCCGGAGGATCGCCCCAACTCGACTATCGTGTTCTGGTCGTTCCGTATCATGGTTGGCTTGGGAATGCTGATGATTTTCACTGGACTGTGGAGTCTATGGTTGCGAAAGCGCGGCACGCTCTACCGGTGCCGCTCGTTCTTATACTTCCTGATGCTTATGGGGCCGTCAGGGCTGATCGCCCTATTGGCCGGCTGGTTTACCACTGAAATCGGTCGTCAGCCTTGGGTAGTGTATGGACTGCTGCGCACTGCCGATGCTTCGTCGAACCATAGCGTGGCGCAGATGAGCATTACCTTAGTGCTGTTTGTCCTGGTTTATTTCGCGCTTTTCGGAACCGGCTTGGGCTACATGATGCGCCTGGTACGTAAAGGACCCCAAAATCACGAAGGCGACGCGCTTAGCCACGGTGGGCCTGGCCATCTGCGAACACCTGCCCGTCCTCTATCTGCCGCCCACGGTGGCGATGCTGATAGCCATCACAAGGGGCATTGACTCATGGGCATTGATCTTCCGCTGATTTGGGCCGTGATCATCATCTTCGGCATCATGATGTACGTAATTATGGACGGCTTTGACCTAGGGATTGGCATTCTTTTTCCTTTCATGAAGGGCTCGGGCGATCGCGACGTAATGATGAACACGGTCGCGCCTGTCTGGGACGGCAACGAAACCTGGCTCGTGCTTGGCGGCGCGGCGTTGTTCGGCGCCTTCCCGCTGGCCTATTCGGTGGTCCTGTCGGCCCTGTACCTGCCGCTGATTTTCATGCTGTTCGGGCTGATTTTCCGCGGCGTGGCCTTCGAGTTCCGTTTCAAGGCCACTGACGAGAAGCGCCACATCTGGGACAAGGCCTTTATCGGCGGCTCCCTGGTGGCGACCTTCTTCCAGGGCGTGGCGTTGGGCGCCTACATCGACGGCCTCCCGGTGGTCGATCGCCAGTACGCCGGGGGCGGCCTAGACTGGCTGACGCCGTTCAGTCTGTTCTGCGGCGCTGCGCTGATAGTTGCGTATGCCTTGCTTGGCTGCACCTGGCTGATCATGAAAACTGAAGGCGTGCTGCAAAAAGCCATGCATAACCTGGCCCGTCCTTTGACGTTGGCACTGCTGGCTGTGATCGCCGTGGTCAGCTTATGGACGCCGCTCGCCCATGGCGATATCGCTGCACGCTGGTTCTGCCTACCGAACCTGTTCTGGTTCCTGCCGGTGCCAGTCCTAGTGTTGGTGACTATGTGGGGGTTGTTCAGGGCCGTGGCGAGCAGTGCTCACTACGCGCCTTTTATCTTGACCCTGGTATTGATCTTTCTGGGTTACAGCGGCCTCGGCATCAGCCTGTGGCCGAACATCGTCCCACCGTTGACGTCGATCTGGGATGCCGCAGCCCCCCCGCAAAGCCAAGGTTTTATGCTTGTAGGTGCTCTGCTCATTATCCCGATCATTCTGGGCTACACCATTTGGAGCTACTCCGTGTTCCGAGGAAAGGTTAACGATCAGGCAGGCTATCATTGAGTGAACTGACACCCTTTAAATGCCTCGGGAATCTCTAGTCCGTTCAGGAATGCAGTCCTTGGGTTACTTCGCCATCAGTGACATTATTGCAGTGCTTGGAGCGTAGCTCGGTACACAGGTGGCCACATCCTTTAATGTGGCGAGTGGTCCCCCTTTTTTGGTTTATACGTAGCTACCGATTTGCGAATCTCTTCTCGGGCCTCATCTGCGCTCCCCCAACGGCCCATCTTTACCCACTTACCCGGCTCCAATGCCTTGTAGCTTTCGAAGAAGTGCTGGATCTGTGCGAGGAGTAATGCAGGGAGGTCAGAGAATTCCTTTATGTTGCTGTACACAGAGCTTAGTTTTTCATGAGGCACCGCGATCACCTTGGCATCCGCTCCAGCTTCGTCCGTCATGTACATCACGCCAACCGGGCGACTACGAATGACAACGCCAGGCGATACCGGGTAAGGGCAAATCACCAAGACGTCCAACGGGTCTCCGTCATCGCTCAACGTATTTGGAATGAACCCGTAGTTGGCCGGATAGAACATGGGCGTGCTGAGGAAGCGGTCTACGAAAATTTGTCCACTCGGCTTGTCCACCTCGTACTTGATCGGCGAGTGGTTTGCAGGAATCTCGATAACGGTGAAGAAGTCATCGGGGATCGCGTTACCAGCTGGAATATCCGTGTAGCTCATGCTCATATCTCCAAGCGTCTAGGAAAGGCCAATGCCACTGACGTTTTTGCCAACAGCGATATGTGGTTCGTTTTTTACGGTAACCAGTACAACAGGTTTACCGGCTATAGGCCGTCAGCGCACGAATGCATCATGTCCTGCATAAAACGCATGGCTGCCAAGATGCTCTTCTATTCTCAGAAACTGATTGTATTTCTCGACCCGCTCCCCTCGACATGGAGCGCCCGTCTTGAGATGGCCAGTACCCATGGCAACAGTCAGATCTGCGATGAAGCTGTCTACAGTCTCCCCGCTACGATGAGAAACCATAGCTCCCCAATTTGCCCCGTAAGCCATTACGATGGCGGCTTTGGTCTCAGTCAGGGTTCCGATTTGATTGGGTTTAATCAGTACAGCATTGGCGACGTTTTCTTTGATGCCTCGTTGAATCCGTTCGACGTTGGTGACAAACAGGTCATCTCCAACCAACTCGATCCGGTTACCCAGCGCAGCATTCAATTGCTTCCAGCCCGACCAATCGTCTTCCGCGAGGCCATCTTCCAGTACCGCAATCGGGTACTTGTCGACCCAGGAGGAATAGAGACTAATCAGCTCTTGAGCATCGACCTTACGACCTTCAGAGCGCAGATGGTAAAGACCGTTCTCATAGAAACCGCTGGATGCTGGGTCGATAGCGATCTCGATCTGAGATCCAGGGGTATAACCGGCCCTTTCAATTGCCTTAATGATCAGCTCAATGGCATCTGAGTTTTTCTTGAGCGTCGGCGCAAAGCCGCCTTCATCTCCGACCGCTGTTGAGTAGCCGGCGTCCTTAAGCACCGCTTTCAGCTCGTGGTACACCTCAGCGCCCCAACGCAAGGCTTCCTTGAAACTGCCAGCCCCTGTAGGTGCAATCATAAATTCTTGGAAGTCAGGGCCTTGCCAGTTTGCGTGAACACCGCCATTGAGAATATTGAACATTGGGACGGGCATTCTTGCTGCTTGCTCGCCGCCCAGATATTGGAACAAGGGCACTTTCATCGCAGAAGCCGACGCTCTGGCTACGGCGAGGCTGACGCCCAAGATGGCGTTTCCTCCAAGCCTAGACTTATCAGGTGTTCCATCCAGCTTAATCATCAGATGATCAATCTGTTCCTGGTCAACTGCATCCTGGCCTCTCAGAGACTCAAGTATTTCGGTATTCACATTGCTAACGGCCTTTAACACTCCTCTGCCGGAATACCTCTTTGGATCATGGTCACGCAACTCAACAGCTTCGTGAGCGCCTGTAGAGGCACCGGACGGGACTGAAGCCCGGCCCAGTGTTCCGCACTCCAAGGTGACGTCGACTTCAACGGTAGGGTTACCGCGTGAATCGAGAATTTCACGTGCATGAATAGCCTGGATTTGCGTTTTCATTGATTTTCTCCAAGGGACGATTCGGGAACGTCATTAACCATGTGAATAAGTCGAGAGGCCTCGATTTCGGAAGTCAGCTCTCCATGAGTATTCTGAACAGCTGCACTGCCGACACCGCAATTGCGGGAACCAAGAAGCCTCCAATAATTAGCTCAGGAATCTCTCCCACCAAGGGCATGAATTGCCCTCCCTTTGCCATCTGGAAAAGCTCCAGCATTTGGTTTGACGCAACCATCACAGAACAGCAGTACGCAGTCTGGGCTTGTAGCATGGCCCGCCTTTGATCTAGCAGATGAAACGTCAGCAACGACACTCCAATGCTTACGATGAAAAGCGCGACGAATTCATAGACGGATCCTGTAAAAAGCCTGCCCATCACAAGCCCGAATACGATGCTCAGCATCACTGCGCTCATGTGGTATCCCATTTCTCTAAAGTGGTTTTGATGAGCCGACGTCGGTGAGTTCCATTTCGCAATCTCATCTTTGGATTGCCCACCACCATCGCGCTCGTAACGTTCAACGTTGCTGTGCTCTCAGCTCGTAGCCAGGTACGCAGGTGATGGTCACGTCTGCCTTGCAGGATTTCTCACTGGGCATGCGCATCGTGACCAAGGCGCCTTCGAGCGAGGTGACGATGTACCAACCCTCGCTCGATACCTTTTGGCTGCCTGCAATGCCCGCCAAAAAAAGCGCCCAAAAAACCAGTCCTACGAGGAGCGGCCTGTTGTCACGAGCCCAGTTGACGGGGGCTGGCTGTGGACGCAGGTTATAAATTCGGTACATGGCGTTTATCCTTTTTACTGGTTGTCCAACAAACCGTGGTTTTCAGCTTTTCGCCTGGCCCACTCGACCGTACTCGATGGGCAATTTGATAAAGCTCAGCGAAAACGCCTCCTTGGCCAATGCTTCCAGCAACTTCTCGCACCCGGGCTCATCAGTGGATATCGTCACTGTGACCGGATGATCAGCACCGCTGAGGAAATGCGCGGTATGCAAATGTCCTAAATGATCCAGGCCTTCCGTACCGCTCACCAGCGTCGCTCCCAACATGCCCTCTCGTTTGGCGAACTCAACCAGCCACTCCCCGAGTGGAAGATGCTGGTAGTTGGTACTCTGTTCAGTGAAAAACGTCAGTTGAAAGCCATTCATGGCAACATCCTCTAATGTGGCGAGAGCGACCAACGGTTAGTCGGCTATGCCTCTTCATTTGCGAACTGTTTCTTCGAACTGAATTACAAGGCTTCACTGAGCGGTAACTCGCATAAGAGAAGAACTGCTCGCACCTTGCGCAACTCGTCAGCGTGGTCGCGCAGGAAGGTGCGCAGCTTGACCTCTGTATCCAGCAATTCCAGACACTGCGGATGACGCATATCACCAAGCTCCGGGTGATGATGGGAAATGCGATGGCCCGTCAAATAGCCCGCAGAAATCGGTTTGAGCATGACCTGATCAATCTTGGCTTTCTGCGCGACTTTAAGAAGGTGTTGGGCAAGTGCGGGCGCACTCAGGTGATGCCAGAAATTTGTAACTCGAGCCCGACTAGCGCCAGGGAAATAGAGCTGCAAAGCTGTCAGGCGATCTTGGCGATGTTCGGTCATTTCTCTTCCCCAATAAAAGTCACTTTGCGCTCGCTGGCGGATTCACTTTGAGCATGAAATTGCTTGATATCGGAGAGCCGGATTTCCTTCGGCAGAGGACGGTGATGCTTGCTGTGACCGACGCGCTGGGCGTGATAGATCCCGGTATGCCCGGATACGAGGTAACTTGCGATACAGGCAATGGCTGCAAGCGGAGCAATTTCAGGCCCGAAGAGCTCCATGGCCATGACAATGGTTGCCAGTGGCGTATTAGCTGCACCAGCGAAGACAGCGACAAAACCGATACCAGCCAGCATGCCGAAGGGAAGATGTAAGAGGGGCGCTAGCGCGTTCCCCAAGGTGGCTCCAATGTAAAACAGCGGAGTGACTTCGCCGCCCTTGAATCCAGTCCCCAGGGAGACAACGGTGAACAACATCTTTCCAAGCCAGTCCCAAGGAGCCATTGGCATTTGAAAGGATTGGACGATGCTCGGAATCCCCAGTCCGATGTACTTATCGACATCGGTGTAATGGTTGCTACCAAGCGCCCACACTGCCACTGCGATCAGAAGGCCGCCGGCGAATGGTCGTAATGGCGAATAGGAGATAAGTCGTTTAACGAAAGCCCCTAGCTTATGGGTGGTCGTCGCGAATAGCAGGCCAGTGAGGCCGAAGATAATCCCAGCGGCGACCACAGCCATGACGCTCCAGAGCTGCACGGGAACCACTTCGCCAATGACGTAATGCGTATGAACCACTCCCCAGGCTTTCCCCACCTGGTCAGCAACGATTGCCGCAACCACGCAAGGGAAAAGCGCGTCGTAACGCATGCGTCCGATGGCCAACACTTCAAGTCCGAACAAAGCCCCGGCAAGAGGGGTGCCGAAGACGGACGCAAAGCCAGCACTGATACCGGCCATGAGAATCACCCGGCGATCTTCGCGGCGTAGCCGAAAGACATGCGTCAATTGATCCGCAAGAGCGCCGCCCATCTGCACCGCCGTTCCCTCACGTCCCACAGATGCACCGAAGAGGTGGGAAACCACGGTTCCGATTAGCACCATCGGCACCATGCGCAAGGGAATAGTCTTTTTAGGATCGTGGATCTCATCGATGATCAGGTTGTTTCCGGCATCAACTGGTTTGCCTATCAGGTGATACGCAAGTCCCACGGCAAAGCCAGCAACTGGCAGGAGCCAGAGCACCCAGGGATGGGCTTCTCGCCACTGGGTGGCATGATCCAAAGAAAGGAGGAATAACGCAGAGGCAGAGCCTGCCAAAAGAGCTACAAGACCAGCAAGCGCAAGCCATTTCGCAATATAGGGCAGTAAGTCGAGTTGTTCAGGTCGTCGAAATTTAGACATTTGGCCAGCCACAAAAATGTAAGTGGGCCTGACCAAAAAGGGGATTCTGGGCGCGAACGCCTACAGACCTGGTTGATCAGGTTTCTGTAGGCATCATCAGCTGCTACGGGCACAGCGGTTGGTTAATGGAGGAATGCCATCTCCAATGAGCCGATCTTAGCGAGCTCTGTCCAAAATGTAAAATCGTGTTTCGGAGCACGAGGCAAGCGTAGGCGTCTTCGAGTCACCGCTTATGAAAGCAGGCCAGACTAGGTGACTTCTGTTCCGGCGAAGCCCATCTCAACTGGGGTTTTTATGTAAAATAACGAGATATCTTCAAGCTCCAATCGCTTGAATAACTGCACAGATTCGTCCTCGGTAATGGCCATACGAATTTCGGTAGGCTGATCCGCTAGTTCAAAAAAATGCGAGGAATGCAGCCGGCCGGTATGCCCAAAGCCTTCGATACCTGTGGACAGAGTCGCACCCCGCAGTCCCATTTCTTTCGCCAAATCAACGATCCAGTCGCCGAGCATCTTTCCCTGATAGCGACGATTCTGTTGAGTAAAGAAAGTGACCAGAAAACCTTTCATGTTCCTCTCCTAAGCGCGTGCTGATTATTTGATAGGACAGAAGCCCGGCAGCCGTCATTGCCACCCGGGCAGGATTCACACTGGCATCATGCGCACTGGTCAAGTCGGATGCAAACGACTGGTCAAGTCGAATGCAAATGGCTGGTCAAGTTCATGCAATTGCCCATCCGGCCCCAGCTCTTCGAAAAAGGGCCGAACCGCCGCCCGGCTGCGGCCTTCGCCGATCCATAGCACTCGTCGTGTATCGGCATCCAACACCACACTGGCGTAGCGATGCCCTTTGAACAGCGCGAATTCATCCATCACCAGGCGTCGTGGTTGCGCCTTCGGCAGCGTGGCCAACGCCGCCTGTAAGGCTCGACGCTCCAGCAACCGAACGGTATCCCAATGCAGCCCAAACATCTGGGCCACGTGCAGGGTGGGAAGTCGCTCGCAGGCTTGAATGACCGCATCGGCCAAGCGACGCGTCATGCGGGCATAGCGATCCAGCCAACTAACGGCCTCCATGCGTTTGCCGCAGTCGCGGCAACCAACACGCCTGAGCAAAACGCTGAGGCGCACCGCACGACCGAGAATGGGTAAATCACGAATCATTCGTTCGCAATACTCATGAGTGGTTGAACAGGGTTTTTGGCACCCTCCACAGGAAGGGAAGCGGGTGGCGTGGGGTGTGAGATCGATCTGGAGACCGTCACCATCAGGCTTGATGTTGACGACAGAAAAGCCCTCCCAAAAAGGAAGGAAAGTATTAATATCGCGCATAAGAACGCCGGTTTGGTAGATGTGTTTGCTCGCACGAACATCATCAATCAAATCGGCGTTCTTGTTTCTGTGTTTCCCGGGATTCCGTGAAGAACCTTTTTTTTGCCTGCGCAATAACGCTGCTATAAAGGCCGAGTGATCACGAAACTAATCTTCACTGGCTCAGGTCATTAACCCAACGAGTGTCCAGCCCCCCTGGACGCCGCTTTCGAAGATCTTGCCGTGGCCCGACACTCCGACCTGCGCACCAACCTGTCCCTGGACAGCCTGAACTTCTTCCTGGCGGATGTGCGTGACGGCCTCGGGCCGTACCTGGCCATCTACCTGCTCGCCGTGCATAAATGGGACCCGGCCAGTATTGGCGTGGTGATGACCCTGGCGGGCATCGCCGGGCTGATGACACAGGGGCCGGCGGGCGCGCTGCTCGATCGAACCCGCAGCAAGCGCGCAGTCATCGCCATTGCCGCGATCCTTGTGACAGCCAGTTGCCTGATACTGCCGTTCGTCAGCAACTTCAGCCTGGTGGCGCTCACCCAGGCCGCCAGCGCCGTGGCGGCGTCCGTATTTGCCCCGGCGATTTCAGCGATTTCCCTGGGCATTACCGGGCCCAAGGCCTTTACCAGGCGTACCGGGCGCAACGAAACCTTCAACCATGCCGGAAATGCCGTAGCCGCGCTGTTGGCCGGAGGCCTGGCTTACCTGTTCGGTCCGGTCGTGGTGTTTTACCTGATGGCCTTCATGGCGGTCGCCAGTCTTGTGGCCGTCAGCTGCGTTCCTGCCGCGGCTATTGACCACGACGTCGCACGCGGCTTCGACCCTGCCCATCACACCGACGACGAACAACCCTCCGGCGTGAAGGTATTGCTGTCCAACCGCCCGCTGCTGCTGTTCGCCATTTGCTGCGCCCTGTTCCACCTGGCCAATGCAGCCATGCTGCCGCTGGTCAGCCAGAAGCTCTCGCAGATCAACCTGCAGATGGCTACGCCGCTGACTTCGGCCTGCATCGTCGCTGCGCAATTGGTGATGGTGCCGGTGGCCTGGCTGGTGGGCGCCAAGGCGGATGTATGGGGACGCAAACCGTTGCTGCTGGCCGGTTTCATTATTCTGCCGCTGCGCGGCGTGCTCTATACCCTCTCCGGCGACCCGTACTGGCTGGTGACCGTGCAATTGCTGGACGGCATTGGCGCAGGCATTTTCGGCGCGCTGTTCCCGGTGATCGTCAAGGACCTGACCCAGGGGACCGGGCGCTTCAATGTCAGCCTGGGTGCGATCTCGACGGTGTTTGGTCTGGGGGCGGCGCTCAGCAGCAGCCTGGCCGGTTTCGTGGTGCAGCAGGCGGGCTACAACGCCGCCTTCCTGACCCTGGCCGGCGTCGCCGCCGTGGCGCTGGCGCTGGTGTGGCTGGCCGTGCCGGAGACGTTGGCAAAAAAACCGACGTTTGCGGGGGCTGCGACGGTCGCTTGAACGTTACTGGAAGGTGGGGAAAGCCGGGCAGCGCTCACCCGCTGACTTATTCTGCGGTGCTTGCGAGGAATTCGCCGGCTTTGCGCACAAGCTTCCTCCACTCTCTCCCATCGATGAGGCCGTTGCTCTCCATATCATCGGCCGTCCTCAGCAATTTGAAATATTTGTCCTCAATATTCTGTTCGTTTACAACTTGGGAGTAGATCTGCGCCCAGGTTTTTACCGCAGAGCGCCGCAGTGATCGTTGCATTTTTGCACCTGATAATGTCCGCGGACATAGAGCGCCAATCTGCGAAAATCGTTCAGCGGTACTGCTACCGAGCCGACGAACGGTGGCACCAGGCCATTATCGATGCTGATACGAAACTGACTTTCAGCGCCGGGCTTGAGGTTCGCGCTGATGGTTTTGATCGCTGCCCCAGCACAAAGATCGGACTCCGCAGGACCCGTCCAAAGGTTAACGGGGCCAGGCTCAACAAAGAAACTTGGGTGGTGTCGCACAACCCGCCAGCATCGCCACCGCTACCGCCGATAGCTGGGGTGATCGCCGGCGTAGTAGCTTTGTGCCTCTGTAGATGGCCGAGTCGTGCAGGCGCGCCTTTTCCAAACGAACTTCTTGGCGAGTTCCGAGCTTATTTCTATGGCGTATGGATGCCAACGCGTTGCCTAGACTACTTTCAGGAACGGGATGCAACGGCTGTTAAGTACTTGCCAGCACTCCTTGAGAAGTTTTAGGACCGATATCGGCGTGACGATATCGGTTTGCGGAGCCCAGCCCAGTGCCGGGCTTTTTGATTCAAGTAGCATCTCAACATGCCGATGCCCTGATACTGCATTACGCAGTGCATGGAGGCTTTATGAAGAAATTCGCTGTGATTAGCCTGGTAGCCCTGATTTCGATTGCTTCCTTTTCCGCCTCGGCATGCCCCAAAGGCACTCATCCTACAGGTGGAACAGGGTCGCACCATAAGGGCGGAACCTGCTCTTGATTGAAAGCCCGGACCAGCGCCGGGCTTTTTGTTTCCGCTCTGACGAGCTATCGGGCCACGAGTCCTGGTGAAGGCATTTTATCCGTCACCACCATCACCGCCGTTCCCGCCATTTCCTCCATCGCCTCCTGCTCCGCCATCGCCGCCATTACCACCTGAAGAACCGCCGCTTCCAGCTCCACCGTTTCCACCATCTCCGCCAGATGCACCTGCGCCACCCGCTCCGCCGGCGCCACCGTTTCCACCTGGACCGCCGTTTACTCCGGCACCTCCGTCACCTCCGCGTCCTCCATTTTGCCCAGGGCTGCCTGCGGCACCCGCGCCACCATTCTGACCGGGCCCTCCATTTGCACCGGCGCTGGCGCTGTCCAGGCTTGCCTCAAGGCAACTGTAGATGTTCTGGTTACAACTGATTTGTTTCGACGGCAGCCAACTTGCCGACGCAGAACCTGCGCTCAGCACTCCTACAAAAAATATAGAGGAAACAACAAAGAGTTTGCGCATAACACCACCTCTTTCAATCACAAATAAGTTGGAAGAGAGTCGATCCTCCCTTCCAACTATTTATTGCGAGTAGTTAGGTGCTTGATTTTTTATCAGGCGGATCGCTTGGAACCCGTGCACCATCAGCGCCCGGGGCACCGTCGGCACCAGGTGTACCGCCAGGGCCAGCCGCCCCACCCTTGCCGCCAGAGCCTCCCTTGCCGGGTTGGGACCCACTGCCTCCAGCACCACCGGCTCCACCGGCGCCACCATTTCCGCCTTTGCCACCGTGCCCACCTTTGGCGGCGGAACTTGAATTCCCATTAATGGGCGTATCACTGGCAGCAACAGTCGTCGCTGAGTGAGGCATTTTGATGGTCGAGGCTTCAAAAGCCGCTGCGGCATTCGAATATGCCAGTAGAACAGCGCACAAGCTACACAGTGGAAAGATGATCAACTTCTTCATGGGATAATCCTCAAAGATTAAAGATCAGGTTTCAATCGCCACCGCCGCCGCCATCGCCACCTCCACCCCCATTTCCTCCATCACCACCGCTTCCACCTACCCCCCCGCCGTTTCCATTCCCGTTGCCGGTACCGTTGCCATTACCGCTGCCGTTACCGTTGCCGCTGCCGTTACCATCACTACCGCCAGCACCACCGGCTCCGCCCGCCCCGCCCTGGCCGCCGTTACTTCCTCCAGCGCCACCATTACCACCCGATCCACCATTCCCCGCTAGTTGCAGTAGCGGTGGTGAACCAGTGATTACGTGAGTATTGGCTTCTTGGGCAATAGGGGTTTTGATTTGAGAAGCATAAACTGATGAGCACGCTGCGAACGCTACGCTTATAGCAATTACGCCGGTTACAATTTTCATTGTTGCTCTCCTATTAGACGGGCCAAAACACTGCCCGGATAATTTAATATCGCAACGCCACTATTCGGCATTATTGCGACAGGGGCTAGGTGGCCCATATTTCAAGCTAGCGAAGAAATATTTTGTTGCAATGGCAAATCCTGTCTCTTTGCTGAACAAAAATATATTTTTTTGAATTGATTTTTGATGTTCTGTGCCTATTTTTCTATGCATCCAGACGCTTGCCCATCCATAATATGCATTTATGCATAAAAATCCTGCGAGCTTGTTGGCCGCCGCCTGCAGGGCTTGATCACCTCTCCTCAAGTACAGAGGATTCAGTTGGTCGAAGTAACCAGGCGAGACGACGAAAGCCCAGAGGCATGGCGACAGGTGATCCAAGACATCGTCGACACCGCTGGCGTGAGGATCGAACATTTGCATGACGGCACCGTCAGGATCGGTGGGCGAAAATACTGCGAAGGGCCTCAGGGCCTGACCACACGACGGGTGAAGCCGCCAGGTAGCACGGGATCAGCGAAATGATCCCAGCCCCCGATAAGGGAATCGACTGGAACCAAGGTCTTCAAGCGGGACGGAGAGCGGGGTTTGGGATGTAGACCTGGTGGTACCGACTTTTCCGAGAGCTGATTAGCGGCTGGCATCTATCAGCCATCTGCGGGAGGGGTACAGCCACATCAGAAAGCACGCGGTACATCTCATGCTCGTCCGGAAACGGGTAGGCCTCAAGGCAAGGACAAGGTGCTGGAAACGCCTTTCATTTGTGCGCCCTCAAAGAATGCGGGTACGTGAAACACACCTTTGACCTACACGAACAGCGGGTGCCGACGCTGACAGCTCTGAACATCCGCCGTCGGCCGCCATACAACTGTCGTCACACCTATGCGACAATATGCATTATGTCTGGCATGAACCCCGCCTTCATCTCCCAGCAGCTCGGCCATAGTGTGCAGATGCTGCTCTCGACTTATGCGCGTTGGATCAACTCAAGCTCGGACTGGAGCGAAATGGAAAAGCTCCAGATTGGTCCCAAATTGGTCCCAGCTCAAATAAGCGCACCCCAAGCTATTGATAGGTAAAGTAATTGATCTCCACAGCTAACATCACCATGCAGTTCGGCGCCAAGCCGCTCTTCGAGAATGTCTCGGTCAAGTTCGGCGCCGGCAACCGGTATGGTCTGATCGGTGCCAACGGTTGCGGCAAGTCGACCTTCATGAAAATCCTCGGTGGCGACCTCGATCCGTCCGGCGGACAGGTCATGCTGGAGCCGAATGTGCGCCTGGGTAAACTGCGCCAGGATCAGTTCGCCTACGAAGAATTCAACGTGATCGACACCGTGATCATGGGCCACGAGGAGCTGTGGAAGGTCAAGGCCGAGCGCGACCGTATCTATTCGCTGCCGGAAATGAGCGAAGACGACGGCATGGCCGTGGCCGAGCTGGAAACCGAATTCGCCGAGATGGACGGCTACACCGCCGAATCCCGTGCCGGTGAATTGCTGTTGGGCCTGGGCATTCCCCTGGAACAGCATTTCGGCCCGATGAGCGAAGTGTCCCCGGGCTGGAAGCTGCGTGTATTGCTGGCCCAGGCACTGTTCTCCGACCCGGAAGTACTGTTGCTCGACGAACCGACCAACCACCTGGACATCAACACCATCCGCTGGCTGGAAAACATCCTGACCCAGCGCTCCAGCCTGATGATCATCATCTCTCACGACCGTCACTTCCTGAACAGCGTGTGCACCCACATGGCTGACCTGGACTACGGCGAGCTGCGCCTGTTCCCGGGCAACTACGATGAGTACATGACCGTGGCGACCCAGTCCCGCGAGCAGCTGCTGTCGGACAACGCCAAGAAGAAAGCGCAGATCTCCGAACTGCAATCCTTCGTCAGCCGCTTCTCGGCCAACGCCTCGAAGGCCAAGCAGGCCACCTCCCGCGCCAAGGCGATCGACAAGATCCAGCTGGCCGAGGTCAAGCCGTCGAGCCGTGTGAGCCCGTTCATCCGTTTCGAACAGACCAAGAAGCTGCACCGTCAGGCCGTCATGGTCGATCGCATGGCCAAAGGCTTCGACGGCAAGACGCTGTTCAAGGACTTCAACTTCCAGGTTGAAGCCGGCGAACGCGTGGCGATCATCGGCCCGAACGGCATCGGCAAGACCACCCTGCTGCGCACGCTGGTGGGCGAATTGACCCCGGATGCCGGTTCCGTCAAGTGGACCGACGCCGCTGAGCTGGGTTACTACGCCCAGGACCACGCCCACGACTTTGAAACCGACATGAGCCTGTTCGACTGGATGGGCCAGTGGACCCAGGGCGAGCAAGTGATCCGCGGCACTCTGGGCCGCATGCTGTTCTCCAACGACGAGATCCTCAAGTCGGTCAAGGTGATCTCCGGTGGTGAGCAGGGTCGCATGCTGTTCGGCAAGCTGATCCTGCAAAAACCCAACGTGCTGATCATGGACGAACCGACCAACCACTTGGACATGGAATCCATCGAGGCGCTGAACCTGGCGCTGGAGAACTACCCGGGCACGTTGATTTTCGTCAGCCACGACCGTGAGTTCGTCTCGTCCCTGGCCACCCGCATCATCGAGCTGAGCGCCAGCGGCGTGATCGACTTCAGCGGCACCTATGACGATTACCTGCGCAGCCAGGGCGTGGTGTTCTAAGCAGCGAACCTGCCGGGCCCTCTGTGGCGAGCAGGCTTGCCCTGCGTTTGGGCTGCGCAGCAGCCCTAAAACCAGACACCGCATTCTGCCAGGCAGAACGCGGTGTTTTTGATTGGAGGCCGCTGCGCAGCCCAACGCAGGGCGAGCCTGCTCGCCACGACACAAGCTCATTCAATGAGGCAGGCTTCAGTCGAAGTAGTTAGCCTGCTTTCATTTCCCGCACGCCCTTGCCATGATGCAACCACCGCCCGCCCGCGAATGAGTTGCCATGTCTGCCACCCCCTCCTCCTTGTCGATCACCCTGCAGATCGTCTCCATTGTCTTCTACACCTTCATCGCCTTTATCTGCATCGGCCTGCCGATTGCGGTGATCCCGAGCTATGTGCACGAGCAACTGGGCTTCAGCGCGATGGTGGCGGGGGTCACCATTGCTGCGCAATATCTGGCCACTCTGCTTAGCCGCCCCTTTGCCGGGCGCGTATCGGACAACGTGGGCACCAAACGCGCGATCGTGCTGGGCTTGGCCGGCATTCTGATCAGCGGTGTACTGACGTTTTTTGCCACGCTGGCGCAGAGCCTGCCGACCTTGAGCCTGAGCATTCTGATTGCCTCGCGCCTGCTGCTGGGCGTGGCCCAAGGCCTGATCGGGGTTGGCACCATCAGTTGGTGCATGGGCGCCGTCGGTGCCGAACACACCGCGCGCTCGATTTCCTGGAATGGCATTGCCTCCTACGGCGCCATTGCCATTGGCGCACCGTTGGGAGTGGTGATGGTTGCGCACTATGGCTATGTCAGCTTGGGCCTTGCCCTGTCAGTGCTGGCGGCACTCGGGCTGGTGTTGATCCGCAATAAACCTTCGGTGCCGGTAGTGCGCGGCGAGCGGCTGCCGTTCCTGGCGGTATTCGGGCGCATCGCGCCGTTTGGCGCCAGCCTGTGCCTCGCCTCGATTGGCTACGGCACGCTGACCACCTTCATTACGCTGTACTACCTCAATCGCGGTTGGGCCGGTGCGGCGTACTGCCTCAGCGTGTTTGGGGTGTGTTTTATCCTGTCGCGCCTGCTGTTCATTTCCGCCATCAGCCGTTTTAGCGGTTTTCGCGCCGCCATCGCCTGCATGTTCATCGAAACCCTGGGCCTGATCCTGCTGTGGCTCGCACCAACGACCGGCGTGGCGTTGCTCGGTGCCGGGCTGACCGGCTTTGGACTGTCGCTGGTGTACCCGGCGCTGGGCGTGGAGGCAATCAGGCAGGTCCCCAACAGCAGCCGGGGTGCGGGCTTGAGTGCTTATGCAGTATTTTTTGACCTGGCGCTGGCGATTGCCGGCCCGTTGATGGGCGCCATCGCCCTGAACCTCGGTTATGGCTGGATCTTCTTCTGCGCAGCGCTGCTGTCGGTCAGCGCGCTGGGCGTGACCCTGCTGCTCAAACGTCGCGCTTACTGATCCGCAGTCTGCAAGCCGGCCCGGCTGGACTGGCCCAGGGTGTGGCTGAAAAAGCGCCCGGCTTCGGAGATCAAGTCGCGATGAATGCCCTCGCGGTCAACCCCGTCGGCATCGGTGCACACCGCCGGCATGGCCGCCAGTTGATCGCTGTCACACGGCGCCATGAACACAAAGTGCCCGGCCCCGGCCAATAGTTTGAAATCCGGCGGCTCGGGCAATTTGCGCGCGAGCGCAGCGGCGTTCTTGTCCACGGCCACCAGCTTGTCGCCGTCGCCGCTGTAGAGCAGCACCGGCACATGCACATCGGCCAAGGTGTGGCGACCGAACATCAGGCTCAGCGGCGCCATCAGCATCAGCGCATGAATGCGAGCATCGGCATGGGGCTGCAAATCGTCACGGTCCACCACCAGTTCGCCTTTGGTGGTGCAGGCGTCGCGGTCTTCGGGGCGCTCCTGGCAATAGCGGCGCAGGCGATCGAAGTCCGGCTTGGCCCCGGCGAGGATCAACGCGGTCTCGCCGCCCGCCGAATAGCCGATAACCCCCACCTGCTCGACGTCGACGAACGGCGCCAGCATTGGGTCGCTCAGGGTGGCAGTGATCGCTTCGGAAATCTGGATTGGTCGCCCGTACAGGTTGCTCACCGTGCCCAGCCGGCTGTGGTCCTTGTAGTTGTCGCCGGGATGCAGCACTGCCACCACCACAAAGCCCTTGCGCGCCAGCGAGGTGGCCAGGTCGTGCAGCGCCAGCGGCGTGCCGGTGTTGCCATGGGACAGCATCAGCATCGGGAAACGCCCGATGGCGATCTTGGAATCTTCTGTGGCGCCGACGGTATAGGCGCCCACCTGGGTGGTGTGCTCCATGCCCGTGGAGGGGTAGAACGCAACGGCTTTCATCGGCTGCTGATCCACCGGGTCGAGAAAACTCATGCGATGGAAACCCACACTCCAATGGGGGAGCGACACCGGCGCGGCCTGCACTGAAATCAGGCCACCGAGCAGGGAAAGAACCATTACTGCACATAGACGCATCATGGGGATGTCCACCTGTGCCGCGTGAGAACCAACATCGAATGAGAAACCCGGGGTAGTAAACCCTTGTTTGCATAACCCGGGCCACATTGAAAGGACCGCGCGCAAACGAAAAAACTCCGTACTCCGCTCGCGTTCAGGCGATCAGAATACAGAGTTTAAGCGCCGGGTCTCGGATTGATACCGGCGCGCGGCGAATTTTACACAAGCCTTACGCAGTGGCGAATAGTTGCTCATTGATCAGCAGGTTGGCCTCGCTCATGGCCTTGCTGCGCACGTCATCGCCGTAGGCCAGGCCTTCGGCGCGCACCACGTCGATATCGGTGATGCCCAGGAAGCCGAACAGCAGCTTCAGGTAGCCTTCATGGGCGGCGCCGGACGCCTGGCCCGCATGCAGGCCACCGGCGGTGGACACAATGATGACTTTCTTGTTGCCGCACAGGCCTTCGGGGCCGGTTTCGCTGTAGCGGAATGTCTGGCCGGCCACCGCGATGCGGTCAATCCAGGCTTTCAACTGGGTCGGGATGGTGAAGTTGTACATCGGCGCACCCACGACCACGGCATCAGCAGCGAGGAATTCAGCCAGCGACACGGCACTCAGCTCGGCTTCGTGCTTTTGTGCGGCATCGCGCAGTTCTGCGGCGGTTCCCAGTGCGCCCAGGGTGGCGCCGGAGAAGTGGTTGATCGCGTCACTGGCCAGGTCGCGGTACGTCACGTCCACACCCGGCTGCGCGGTTTGCCAGGCCTTGACCACTTCGGCGCTGAGCTGACGGGAAGCCGAGTTGTCACCGAGGATGCTGGAATCGATATGCAACAGTTTCATGGTGGATCTCCGTAGTGGGATCGACAGTGGCGATCAGATGGTGGTGATGCTACGCATGAAACCAATAGCCGATAAGCCGGCTACAATGCGATAGTTTGTCCCACTGACAGGACAATGGGCGCCCCTATGCAAGACCTCAACGACCTCTATTACTTCGCCAAAGTCGTCGAAGCCGGCGGCTTTGCAGCGGCCGGCCGGCTGCTGGGAATCCCCAAGTCGCGGCTGTCGCGGCGCATCGCCGAGCTGGAAGAACGCCTGAGCGCACGCCTGCTGCAACGCACCACCCGGCAACTGACGCTGACCGCCGTGGGCGAGCGTTACCTGCGCCACTGCCAGGCGATGCTGCTGGAAGCGGAAATGGCCGACGAGGCCGTGGCCAGCATGTCCAGCGAACCCCGAGGCCGCCTGCGGGTGAGCTGCCCGGTGGGCATGGCCCAGCACATGATGCCGGAACTGGTGGCCGGGTTCCTCGCGGCGTACCCGCTGGTGCAACTGGACATGACCCTGGTCAACCGCCGCGTCGATCTGGTGGCCGAAGGCATCGACGTGGCCCTGCGCGTGCGCGAACTGGGCGATGAAGACCCTTTGTTGGTGACCAAGCGCCTGCGTCAGGCCCAGACCGTGCTGGTGGCCAGCCCCGGCTTCATGCACGAGCGTCGGGTCAACTCCCTCGAAGACCTCAAGCAGCTGCCGATACTCGGCGCACTGGAGGCCGACCGCATGGTCCATCAACGCATTCTCGACCCACAGGGCAACGCCCACGACCTGGTGATGGAGGCGCGCCTGGGCATTGACGACTTCATCGTGCGCAAGGCCAGCGCCATCATGGGTCTGGGCTTTACCGTGCTGCCGATGATGTATTGCGAAGAGGAACTGGCCAGCGGGCGCCTGGTGCAACTGCTGCCGCAATGGTCGTTACCGGGCGGCTGGCTGCAGGCCGTGTACCCGCACCGGCGCGGCGTGCTGCCGGCGATTCGCGCGTGGATCGATTACCTGGATGAAGGCTTCAAGGGCTGTGGAGACCGCTTGCTATGACGATGACCGAAGCGCAAGTCGCGCAGTTCTGCCTGAGCCTGCCCGGCGCGCGGGAAGATTACAAATGGGGCGGCGTGCGCGTCTTCTCGATTGCCGGCAACAAGATGTTCGCCCTGCAGGGCCTGCGCGGTGACTCGCTGGCATTCAAGGTCGACAAGGACCTGTTCCTCGGTCACGTCGACCGCCCCGGCATCCACCCGGCGCCGTACCTGGCACGTGCACAGTGGATCATCATGAATGTGCCCTACCCGCTTGGCGCGCCGGAACTGCGCGGCTTGTTGCAGCGCTCCCACCAGTTGGTGGTGAGCAGGCTGCCCAAGCGCACGCAAGCAGGTTTATGGCTAGAGCACTGACAACAGCGTGCCGCCCAGGAACAACTGGTCAAGCCAAAACACCTGATGCAGCAGCACGATCACCCAGAACAGCACCTGATAAGACACCTTGCGCGTCTTGTGCCGGAACACCTGCTGGGCAATCAGCGCTCCCGGCCACCCGCCCGCCAGTTCCACGGCGTGCAGGATGTTTTCCGGGATGCGCCGGCCTTCGGTCTGTGCCTTGCGCTTGTCGCTCCAGTACAAAAAGAACGCCATCACACTGCCCCCCCCATAGGCAGCCAACGGCAGCAGGGTTTCACCGCGCTGCCACACCAGCACCGACCCCAGCAGCGGCGCCGCGCACAGCAGCACGAAAATCAGCGCTTTAAGGCGTGGGTGCTGGAGGCTCATGCCTTGGCTGCCGCCCAGTCGATCCAGCCGAACTGCCAGGTCGCGAGGATCAGCAGGCCGAAGCCGATGCGATACCAGGCAAACGCCGCGTAGCTGTGGCTGGCGATGAATTTGAGCAGGCCCTTGACCGCAATCATCGCGAAGATGAACGAGGTGATGAAGCCGATGGCGAACACCGGCAGGTCGGCCGGCTGGAACAGGTCGCGGTATTTGTAGCCCGAGTACACTGCCGCGCCGACCATGGTCGGCATCGCCAGGAAGAACGAGAACTCGGTGGCGGTCTTGCGCGACAGGCCGAACAGCAGGCCGCCGATGATGGTCGAGCCGGAACGCGAAGTGCCCGGAATCATCGCCAGGCACTGGGCCAGTCCCACCTTGAGCGCATCCTTCCAAGTGATGTCGTCGACGGTTTCGGCGTGCACCTGATGTTCACGGCGTTCGGCCCACAGCATGATGATGCCGCCGATGACCAGCGCGGTGGCCACGGTAATCGGGTTGAACAGATAGTGATGGATCAGGTCGGCGAAAATCACCCCCAGCACCACCGCCGGCAGGAACGCAATGAGCAGGTTGACGGTAAAGCGCTGGGCATTGCGCTGGGTCGGCAGGCCGGTGACCACGTCAAGGATCTTGCGCCGGAACTCCCACACCACCGCGAGGATCGCGCCGAGCTGGATGATGATGTTGAACGCCATTGCCCGCTCACCGCCGAAATCGAGCAGATCGGCGACGATAATCTGGTGACCGGTGCTGGAGATCGGCAGGAACTCCGTCAGCCCTTCCACAATGCCGAGAATCAATGCCTGAATGGCAGTCCAAAAATCCATACTTCCCCCAAAGGTCATGCGCGATGGCACGCCTCGTTTCTATTTTTAAGTGGTTCATTGACGACACGACCCGGCGCTGACACGCAACGCCAGGCTGCAAAAAATCCGTGAAAAATCAGACAGTACCCAGGTCTTGCGCTGACGGGCCGAAAGCCTATCAGACCCGCCGCAAATGTCGATGCAACAGCCACAATTATAAAAAGCCCGCAGTGACAGGCCGATGAACCGTTTACAGTCGCTGTGTTTTGTTGATCGGTGTCCTCTGGGTACAATCACCGCCCTCTTCCACGCTCCCAAGGTACCGCCATGTCCGGGCTTGAATTGTTCGCCGCCGCACTGGGGGTGATTGCTGTCTGGCTGACGGTCAAGCAGAACCCCTGGTGCTGGCCCATTGGGCTGGTCATGGTGCTGCTCTATACCTGGGTGTTCTACGACGTGAAACTCTATTCCGACATGCTGCTGCAAGTGGTCTACGCCGCGCTGCAGGTCTACGGCTGGTGGCAATGGACCCGTGCCGGCGAAGTCAGGCAAGGTCGCCAGGTGACCAGCCTCAAAGGCACGGCGATCCTGGCCAGCCTTGCGGTTGGCGCGGCTGGCAGCCTGATGCTTGGCGCCGCCATGGCCCACTGGACCGACGCCGCGCAGCCCTGGCTGGATGCCGCCCTCACCGGCTTCAGCCTGGTGGCGCAGGTGTGGATGGCGCAGAAACGCGTGCAATGCTGGCCGCTGTGGATAGCGGTGGATGTGATCTTCGTCGGGCTGTTTCTCTACAAAGGTCTCTACCTCACTGCCGCGCTCTACGCACTGTTCACCGTGATTGCCGTGCAGGGCTGGCGTGAATGGCGCGCCGACCCGGCGTTGCGCCCATGAAAGTGGTGGTGTTGGCGGGCCCTGAGTCCAGCGGTAAAAGCTGGCTCGCCAAGGAGTTGCACACGCACTTTGGCGGGCTGATGGTGGGCGAATACGTGCGCCACTTCATCGACCACCACCAGCGCGACACCACCTTCGCGGACATACCGGCCATCGCCCGTGGCCAACTGGCCTGGGAAGACTCGGCTCGCGCGCGGCAGCCGCACCTGCTGATCCTCGACACCCACCTGCTGACCAACCAACTGTGGAGCCTGACCCTGTTCGGTGACTGCCCCGCCTGGCTGGACCAGGAACTGCTGGCCCGTCACTACGACCTGCACCTGCTGTTGTCCCCCGAAGACGTCGACTGGACTGCCGACGGCCAGCGCTGCCAGCCGGCACTGGCGGACCGTCGTGCGTTTTTCCAGAGCAGCCTGGACTGGATCGAACGGCATCGACAGCCGGCCCTGGTGATTCGCGGCCACTGGGCAGAACGCCGAGCCGAGGCGTTTGCCGCCGTCCAACACTTGCTGGATCAGCCGCCGCCCCCCTAGGCCCGCGCTTCTTCGCCTACCGACCATCGGGCCAACGCAGTCCGCCTGCCGCATCGCCAGTCAACCTTCTAAAGGAGATTGGCCCATGAACCTGCGCATCGTTGCCCGCCTGATCAATTTGCCCGAAAACCGTGCCGTCCGTGTACAAACGGCGGCCCACCCGCTGTTGCTGCTGCGTGTTGGCGACCAGGTGCGCGCCTTCCAGGCCGACTGTCCCCACGCCGGCGCGCCGTTGGAAGAAGGCGTGATCTGCAACGGGCACCTGATCTGCCCCTGGCACAAAGCCGCCTTTGCCGTGGACAGCGGCGCCGTCGTGGAACCGCCGGCGCTGGCCGGGCTCAGGCAATACCCCGTGCAGGTGCATGCCGGGGTGGTCAGTGTCGGCGACCAGCCCATCGCGCCTGAACCGGCGGCTGCGCGTCTTGATGCACGCTGCTTCGCCGTGATTGGCGCAGGCGCGGCGGGCACGGCGGCCGTGGCCACCCTGAGGCGCGAAGGGTTCGCCGGGCGCCTGCTGTGGATCGACCGCGAAGCGAATCCCGCCTACGACCGCACAGCCTTGAGCAAATTCGTGATCAGCGGCGAAATGGCGGCGGTAGATACCCCGCCGCTGCTGGAGGACGACAGCTTTGCCGGCATCGGCATTCATGGCGAAGTCCAACGCCTGGATGCCACCGCCAAATGCATCGAGCTGGCAGACGGGCGCCGCTTCGACTACGACGCCGCGCTGGTCGCCAGCGGCGGCGACGCGCAACCGCTGGACATCCCTGGCGCGGTGCTGAGCAATGTGTTCGTGCTGCGCAGTCGTGACGATGCCGCGCGAATCGCCGACGCCGCGCAGTCAGCCGCCTGCGCGGTGATTATCGGCGACAGTTTCATCGGCCTCGAAGCAGCCTCGGCCCTGCGCCAACGCGGGCTGGTGGTGCAAGTGGTCAGTCGCCACGAGATACCCCTGGCGGCGCAGTTGGGCCGGCGCATCGGCGCGGCATTGCGCCAACTGCACGAAGACAACGGCGTGATCTTCCACAGCAACATCGAGCCCGAGCGCTTCGACGGCCATGGCGCCGTCAGCACCGTGCTGCTCAAAAACGGCAAGCGACTGGCCGCCGACCTGGTGCTGATGGGCGTCGGCGTCAAGCCGGCCAGCGCCTTCGTTCACGGCGTCAGTCTTGCGGATGACCACTCACTGAGCGCCGACGCTCACCTGCAACTGGCCCCCGGTTTATGGGCCGCCGGCGACAACGTCACCTTCGCCTGGCAACAGCAGCCGATGCGCATCGAACACTGGCGCCTGGCCCAGCAACTGGGCGTGCTGGCCGCGCGCAACATGCTCGGCGATGCGCAGTCGTTCAGGGATGTGCCGTTCTTCTGGACCTACCACTTCGGCAAGACCTTCGAGGTGCTCGGGCATGCGCACCACTGGAACCGGCTGTACCTGGAAGGTGACCTGCAACGCCACACCTTTATTGCCCTGCTGTGCCACGACGACCAGGTCGAGGCCGTGATCGCCTGCCAGTATCAGCAGGCTATGGCGCGTCTTTCCCGGCGCATGCGGCAACCGCTGGGCAAGGCCGAAGCGCTTGGACTGATTCGGCAGACCCGGCACTGACCTGTGGGAACGGGCTTGCCCGCAAAAGCGGTGGACCAGGCAACTTCAATGTTTGCTGGGCCGACGCCTTTGCAGGCAAGCCAGCTCCCACATTTGATCGCGTTCACACGCCCCAATCGTGGGTAACCCGGCAGGACGCCGGGTTAGCCACGCTGGGCCAAAGGGCGCGCTTCAGTAACCCAGCGACAGCCCGGTATTGCGGCGCGGGTCATTGGCGCCATAGAAGCGGTTGTTACCTACCGGTTTACCCTCCAGGGACGGCGCGCCCACCAGGATCGCGGCGAGGTGGTTGGCGTCCTGCGGACCGGCAAACGTGTGGCCCCAGCTTTCAAGGATTTTGCGCGTGTCCGGGCTGACCGCGAAGGTCTCAAGGTTGGTGGCCGGCGGCATCCACTGCTGATGGAAACGCGGCGCGTCCACGGCCTCCTGGATGTTCATCTTGTAGTCGATCACATTCAGGATCGTCAGCAAGGTCGCCGTGATGATCCGGCTGCCCCCCGGCGTACCGACCACCATCACCGCCTTGCCGTCCTTGGTAACGATGGTCGGGCTCATCGACGACAACGGCGCCTTGCCGGGAGCAATGGCATTCGCTTCGCCCTGCACCAGGCCATACATGTTCGGCACGCCCACCTTGACAGTGAAGTCGTCCATTTCATCGTTGAGAATGACCCCGGTAGTACTGGCCATGACGCCGGCACCGAACCAGTCGTTGAGGGTGTAGGTGACGGACACCGCATTGCCCCACTGATCGACGATGGAATAGTGGGTGGTGTTATTGCCTTCGTGGGGCGATACACCTGGCTTGATCGCCTGGGAGTCTCCGGCCTTTTGCGGCTCGATGGCGGCGCGCAGCCTGGCGGCGTAGTCCTTGTCCAGCAGGTGGGCGATGGGGTTTTTGACGAAATCCGGATCGCCCAGGTAGCTGTTGCGGTCCACGTATGCGTGGCGCATCGCTTCGATCTGGTAGTGCAGGCCTTGGGCCGAGTGATAGCCCAATTCGGCCATCGGGTAGCCTTCGAGGATGTTCATGATCTGGCAGATCACCACGCCCCCGGAGCTTGGCGGCGGCGCCGAAACCACGTGGTAGCCACGGTAATCACACTCGATGGGCGCCAGTTCGCGGGTTTTGTAGTTGTCCAGATCAGCTTGGGTGATGATGCCTTTCCCGGCCTGGCTGGAATCGACCACGGCCTTGGCCACCCAGCCCTTGTAGAAACCGTCGGCGCCCTTGGCGGAAATCTCCTTGAGGGTCCTGGCCAGGTCCTTTTGCACCAGTTTCTGCCCTACCTGCAGCGGTTGACCGTTGTGCAGGAAGATGCCGCGCAGGTCCTTATCCTTTTCGAACTCGCCGGTGGCGGTGTGCAGCAGGTCGATGTCACCCTGCTCCAGGGCAAAGCCGTGTTCCGCCAGTTTTATCGCCGGAGCGATCACCTGGGCGCGCTTGA
The DNA here is from genome assembly GCF_001439785.1 of Pseudomonas poae. GTDB lineage: Bacteria > Pseudomonadota > Gammaproteobacteria > Pseudomonadales > Pseudomonadaceae > Aquipseudomonas > Aquipseudomonas poae. Next base: position 37,122 of record NZ_JYLI01000024.1, read on the forward strand.
GGGTGCCGTACTTGCTCAACGCCAGCTCCATGCCCGACACAGTGCCAGGCACGCCCACGGCCAGATGGCCCTTGGCGCTCAGGCCATCAATGACGTTGCCGTCCTTGTCCAGGTATATGTTGGCGGTGGCCGCCAGCGGGGCTTTTTCGCGAAAATCAAGGAAGGTCCTGCGCCCGTCGGCCAGTTGCACGGTCATGAAGCCGCCGCCGCCGAGGTTGCCTGCCGCCGGGTACACCACCGCCAGCGCATAGCCGACGGCAACGGCCGCATCCACCGCATTGCCACCGGCCTTGAGGACATCCACGCCCACATTGGTGGCCAGATGCTGGGCCGTGACCACCATGCCGTTTTCACCGCCGACCGGAGCCTGGGACGCGGCTTGCACCGCGCTGACGGTCAAGACGAGGGCGGTGGCGATCAAGGTGCGGCTGAAGGGTTGGTAGTTCATCCATGGATGCTCGGCTGATTGAGATGCATCAAATTAGCCCTTCCCGGCGCCGATCCCCAGCGCGGTGGCGTTTTTAGTACAGAACCTGTCGGGGATAGAACCTGCGTGCTCGCGCCTGCGCTAGAATCGCCGCCATTGTTTGTCCGCCCCCCTGATACGAGCCCGCCCATGAGCTTTGATTTCGATACGATCCACTCCCGCCTCGGCACCGGCAGCACCAAGTGGAACCGCTACCCGCACGACGTTTTGCCGATGTGGATCGCTGATATGGACATCGCCGCGCCACCGGCCGTACTGCAAGCCCTGCACGCACGGCTCGACCAGCAGGTGCTCGGCTACAGCGTGGCCGGCCCGGACGTGCGCGAGGCGATCATCGCCGACCTGTGGGCCAAGTACGCCTGGCGCGTCCAACCTGAAGAGTTGCTGTTTTTGCCCGGCGTCGAACCCGGCTTCAATATGGCGCTGCACGGGTTCGTGCAACCGGGCCAGCCGGTCGTGCTGCAAACCCCCAATTATCGGCCGATCCGCCTGGCCCCCGGGCACTGGAATTTGCCGCGTATCGAAATACCCTTCGCGCTGGTCGACGGGGAATACATCACGCCCATGCCTGCCATGCGCGAGGCGCTCAAGGGTGCCGGCGCCTTGCTGCTGAGCAACCCGCACAACCCGATCGGCAAGGTGTTCCCCCGCGAAGAACTGCTGGCCGTGGCCAATGCCTGCCTGGAAAACGGCGCACTGATCATCTCCGATGAAATCCACGCCGAGCTGTGCTTCGACAGCCGCCGCCACATTCCCACCGCCAGCCTCAGCCCCGAGATTGCCCAGCGCACCATTACCCTGATGTCGGCGAGCAAGGCCTATAACGTGGCCGGCTTGAAAACCTGTTTCGCCGTGGTGCAGAACGCCCAGGTGCGTGAACACTTCAACAACGCCCGTTGCGGCATGGTCGACAGCGTCAGCCCTCTGGGCCTGGAAGCCACCCGCGCCGCCTACAGCCAATGCGGCGAGTGGCTGGACGCGCTCAAGCAGTACCTGCAAGCCAACCGCGACTACCTGCTCGATGCGGTGAACATGCGCTTGCCCGGCGTGAAGATGCACGCGCCACAAGGCACTTACCTGGCCTGGCTGGATTGCAGCGCCCTTGGCCTGGAAGACCCGCAGCGGTTCTTTCTGGAACAGGCCAAAGTCGGCTTGAGCGCCGGCATCGAATTCGGCGATGACAGCCAGCAGTTCGTGCGCCTGAACTTCGGCTGCCCACGGTCGATGCTCGAGGAAGGCCTGCAGCGTATGGAACGTGCCTTGGGCTAAAACCCGCGGACCTCTGCGACCTCCTGCTGTGGCGAGCAGGCTTGCCCCAATGCCGTCCAGTTAAGCGCAGATTCCCTGTGGCGAGCAGGCTTGTCCTGCGTTGGGCTGCGCAGCAGCCCCAAAACCAGACGCTGAGCCGTATCAGGTACACCGCGCTTTGCTGGATTGGGGACGCTTCGCACCCAAACGCGGGGCAAGCCCGCTCGCCACAGCGCATGTGAACGCCTGCGTCAATGGATGCAGGCCCTCACAATTTGGCGATGGACACTTCCGTCGACTTCACGAAGGCAATCACTTCGCTGCCACCTTCAATTCCAGGTCGCGCACCGAGCGGGTGGTGATCACTGATGTAACGATGCCAGACGCGGTTTGCACGTCGATTTCAGACACCACCTCCCCCAGCAGAATCTCCTTGATAACGCCCTTGAACTGGTTGCGCACGTTGATCGCTTTGATGGTCATGTCGGTTTTCCTGTTGGCTGTTGGGTCAATCCGCACGAATGCGCAGGCCCTCAAAATGCGCTACAGACCAAAAAATCAAAAGGAATATATAACTCTTTATTTATTCGATATGAGTATATTAAAGCGTCCCATAGACCGCCGTGGCCAGTGCTGGCCCGGCTCAACGCTCAGGTCAATGTCACCCAGAACCGCGTGCGCGCCTGCACCTGGAACCCCAGGGTTTGCGCCAGTAGATTGAGGACGCGGTCGGTGTCCTCCAGGCGGAAACTGCCGGTGACCCGCAAGGCGTCCAGGCGCGGGTCCCAACGCAGGACGCCTGGACGGTAACGCTCAAGCTCACGCAGGAAGTCGCCCAAGGGCTGGTTCTGCGCGGTCAGCACGCCGTCGCGCCAGTCCGGCTGCGACACATCAAACGGCGCAGTGGCCCCCAGACCAACGGGGTTCAACGGGGCCTGCTCACCTTTATGCAACGTCGCCGTCTGACCCTGCAGGTCACGCACCTGCACCGAGCCCTGAAGCACCGACACCCGGCAACCACTCGCCAGTTGCCGTACACACACCTCGGCCTGGCTAACCATCAATTGCCCGTAGCGCGTCTGCACCTGCAGGGCTGACGGCCCCGGCACCTTCAATGCCAGCTCGCCCTCGACCAGGGTGACAAGCCGTCGCGCCGGGTCCACATCCACCGCCGTGGCGGTATTGAGTTGCAGGCTGGCGCCATCGACCAGGTGCAGCGTCCTGCGTTCGCCGGTGGCGGTATGCAGATCAGCACGCCAGGCTTCGAGGGGCAGCTGTCGGCTGATCAGCCAGGCCGTAGGCACCAACATCACCGCTCCCAGTGCACGCTTGAGCACGGCGCGCCGACCTGGCTGCGGGCGATCGAGGCTGGCCAGCGCCAGGGCCTGGGGCAACTCGCTGAAACGCTGGCGCAGGGACTGCGCTTTTTGCCAGGTCTGTTCGTGTTGCGGATGGCTGTCGCGCCATTGCTGCAACGCGGCATGATCCCCCTCAGTGGCCGCACCGGACTCCACCAGCGCCAACCAGTGCGCCGCCGCCCGCGCGATCTCGCGACTCATTCCTCCACCAGCAGGCAATGCTCATAGGCCTGGGCCATGTAGCGTTTCACCGTGCGCTCGGACACCTGCAGCCGCTTGGCGATCTCGCGATAGCCCAGGCCCTCGAGTTGGCTCCACAGGAAGGCGCGACGCACCGGCGCAGGCAGCCCGTCGAGCAGTTCGTCCAGCGCCTGCAGGGTTTCCAGCAGCAACCAGCGCTGTTCCGGCGACGGCACGCAGGCTGGCGGCAAGCTGGCCAGGGCATTCAGATACGCCTGTTCAAGGCTGCGCCGCTGATGAAAGTTGACCAGCAGCCGCTTGCCGACCGTCACCAGATAAGCGCGCGGCTCCTGCATCTGCGCAATCGGCTGCGCGCTGGCCAATACCCGCAGGAACGTGTCCTGGCTCAGGTCCGCTGCATCCCAGGCATTGCCCAAGCGCCGCCGCAGCCAGCCTTCCAGCCAACTGCGATGATCGCGATACAGGCTCGACAAGGTGGCTTCGGGGACGTGCGTGGGGACAACGGCATCATTCATGGCAAACCACCTGCACGGCGCGACTGAGTCTCAAATGAGATTCATTCTATTTAATATCGTGCTGGCATACCACGATCTTTTAAACAGGTTGTTTAGGAATCAACCTGGAAAAGTTGTCTTTACTATTTGTCTTGTTATGGATATTTTATCCAGAAGCTGAATAATCATCCTGATCGACGAGGCCCCATGAAGACTGTCCATACCCGTAATGCCGCTGCGCCCGCAGGTCATTATGCTCAGGCGATGGGCCACAACGGCACGCTGTATATCTCGGGCCAATTGCCGGTGAGCCCGGACGGCAGTCATAACGTCTCGGCGTCATTTGCCGAACAGGCGCAAATGGCGCTGGACAATTTGCTAGCCATTTTGCACGCCAGCGGCGGCACCCCGGCGGATTTGATCAAGGTCACGGTATACGTCACCACCATCGCGCACTGGGCGGCATTCGACCGGCTCTACGCCGCCGCGCTGGGCGAGCATCGCCCTGCCCGCGCGGTGGTGCCGGTACCGGAGTTGCATCATGGTTATCTGATCGAGATAGAGGCGCTGGCGCGCTATTTGGCGTAGGTGTAGACCGCCGCGCGCGACACGCCCAAGTGCGACGCAACCGTCTCCATGGCCCGACGAACGTCCATGCAGCCGGAGTCCTTGAGCTCTTGCATCAGCACGCGGCGATCAGCGGCCTTGAGGGCGCGGGGCGTGGTGGCCAGGCGGGCGGCGAATTGATCGATGCGGGCACGGATGACATCCGCGCCGGACGGGTCGAGGGATTCGCCGGGTTTGTCATCGCCGACGCTGCTGAACTGTTCGAGCATGCCCTGCAAGCCGCGAAACAGCGAGAGGTCGATATTCATGCACAAGGCGGCGACATATTGGCCGCTGGTGTCCTTGATGCCGATGGAGGTGCTTTTGACCTGGCGTCCATCGCGAAACTGGTTCTGGTAGTTGGCGATGACCTGCGGGTAATCGGGGTCGGCGATCCGCGCCAGCCCAAGTTCGGTGGCCGGGTCATCGGGCTGGCGCCCGGAGAGGTTGTTATGGATGGCCAGGATCGCGTGCTGTGGGTCGCGCAAGTCGTGCAGCACCACTTCACAGAAGGGGCTGAAGGTCTTGCTCAAGCCTTCGGCAATCTGTTCGAGCTGGCTGATCAGGTGAGTATGTTCGATAGAGAGGTTTTTCATGCAAGACAACATATCCAGTCCTGGACAGGCCGTCAATTTGGCCGCCGTCCCCCTTGGTGGAGCTGCAACCATGGACACCCCTGCCGCACTGCTCGATACGGTTAAACTGCAGCGCAATATCCAGCGCATGCAGCAGCGCGCCGACAGCCTGGGCGTGCACCTGCGCCCTCATGTCAAAACCCATAAATGCGCCGAAGTCGTGGCCGCGCAGCTCGCCGCCGGCGCTCGCGGCATCACCGTGTCGACGCTCAAGGAAGCCGAGTACTTTTTCGAACTGGGCATCAAGGACATTCTGTACGCCGTGTGCATCGCCCCGCACAAACTGCCCCAGGCACTGGCATTGTGGCGCCGTGGTTGCGCGCTGACGCTGATCACTGACAGCCTGGCTGGCGCCAGCGCCATCGTCGATTTCGGCGAAGAACACGCCGCAACCTTTGCGGTGATGATCGAAATCGACTGCGACGGCCACCGCTCCGGGGTCAAGCCGCAGGCCCCGCTCTTGCTGGAAATCGCCGCAGTGCTCGGCGACAGGCTCGCCGGCGTCATCACCCATGCCGGGGAAAGCTACGGCCTGGACACCCCCGACGCCTTGCAAGCCATCGCCGAACAGGAACGCGCGCGCTGCGTTGAGGCCGCCCAGCGCATTCGCGCCAGCGGCCAGCCCTGCCCCCAGGTCAGCGTCGGCTCCACGCCCACTGCGTTGTCAGCCGCGAACCTGGACGGCGTCACCGAACTGCGCGCCGGCGTGTACGCGTTTTTCGACCTGGTGATGCACAACATCGGCGTGTGCCGCCTCGACGAACTGGCCTTGAGCGTGCTCACCACGGTCATCGGCCACCAGCCGGAAAAAGGCTGGATCATTACCGATTCCGGCTGGATGGCCATGAGCCGCGACCGTGGCACTCAGTCCCAGCAGCATGACTTCGGCTATGGCCAGGTGTGCGACGAACGCGGCGAGCCTATCGAAGGATTATTGCTGGGCAGCGCCAACCAGGAACATGGCGTAGCGCAGTTCGCGCACCACGACCTCGACGTGGTCACCCGGTTTCCACTCGGCACACGCCTGCGCATCCTGCCCAACCATGCCTGCGCGACAGGCGCCCAGTTCGGCAGTTACAGCGCACTGCTGGAGAACGGCCAGCTCCAGGACTGGCCCCGCCTGCGAGGCTGGTAGAGCGGCAATCAAATCAACCAAGCTGACGCGATCCTTGTGGGCGCTGGCGTGCCTGCGATAGCGGTGGGTCAATCAACCGGTACGGCATTGAAACATCGCTCAAGCAGGCGGGCCGGCTCCCACCATTGATCAAGACCCATCACCCAAGAACAACCGGACCTTGCGCTCCAACTGATCCAAATGCCGATCCCGCTGCTTCTCCGCATCCACCATCGCCCGCCTGCCATGTTTCTGAAGCAGATACGCATGAATCTGCCGCACCTCCAGCGAACTATAGATAGACGCCACGTCCAGCACCCCCATCAACCCATCGGTGCCGTAATCGCGGGTATTCATCACCACCTGGGTGCCCTGCGCGCGCAGCACCTGAAACCCCATGGCTTCAAACACCGCAACCTTCTCAACCGCACACGCCAGCTCCGCATGGGGATAACGCGCCAGCACCTCACGCATCATCGCGCGCCCCACTCCCTGGCGTCGCCAGCCGGCCTGCACCGCCATAAAGGCCACGCCGCAGGCCTGGGGATCATCCTTCACCGGCAGGTACAGCAGAAAGCCGATGACCTCTTGCGGGGCGCTATTGTCCGTGGCCACGACCAACTCAACCGCAATACCCTTCTCACCGTTCAAGGCTTCCAGGTACAGGTGCACCTCAAAACCGATGGCGTACTGATAGAGGTTGTAGAGCAGATTGCTCGGCGGCAGCGCAACACTGCTGATGTCCGTGAGGTTGTCCACCACCATCTGCAGAATCTGGCTATTGACCGGCTCGGGGCACGGCGTGGTGTAGCGGGTAAGGCTGAACATGCACATTCCTGGGATTTGACTTCAAGGCTGGCGCGATTGTACCCGTAGCCGCTCGGTCAGTGCCCGCACGCCGTACGCAAACAACCGCTGACGCAAAAAAACAAAAAAGGCGTTGCACCAGACCGGGTTACATCGCGCATCATGGGCACTTTCAAGTTCAAGGGTAACGTCCATGCGCGTTCTGTCATTGATGATGGGTCTCACGACGCTGGCCGCCAGTACGGTGTTCTGCGCCAGCGCGATGGCGAATGAAGAAAGTCAGCTGGTGCAACAGATCAATGAGTACCGCAGCCAGGTGCAGCGCTGCGGCGACCAGGGTTCCCAGGAGTTGCCGCCGCTGACCAGCGATACCCGGCTGGTGCTGCCGGCCAATAATGTCGGCGATCTTCAGCAGGCCCTGGCCCGCGCGGCCTACCCGATGGTGAATGTGCAGGCCATCAGCCTGTCCGGCCCCAGGGATGCCCAGGCGGCGATGAAGGCGGTGCGTGAGAGTTTCTGCCGGGTGGTGCTGGACCCGCAATTTGTCGATATCGGCGTGAGCAACAGCGGCCAGGACTGGCGCATCGTGCTCGCCCGCCCGCTGCTCACCAGCGGCCTGGGCGACTGGCAGACCGAAGGCCGGCAAGTACTCAACCTGATCAACGCCGCCCGCGAACAACCGCGCCAGTGCGGCCCCCAGGCATTCGCCGCCACCACCCCGCTGTCGTGGAACGACACCTTGGCCAGCGCCGCCAACAGCCACACGCGCAACATGGCCAACGGCAATTTCTTCGACCACCTGGACCACGACGGCCGCACGCCTGGCGACCGCGCCGAACTGGCCGGGTACATCGCGAAGAACATCGGCGAAAACATCGCCGCCGGCCTGGACACCCCGCGCAAGGTGGTCGACGGCTGGCTCGCCAGCCCCGGCCATTGCGCCAACCTGATGAACCCGCAATTTCGTGAACTGGGCGCCGCTTACGCGATGGACCCGAAAAGCGACGCGGGCATTTACTGGACCGCTGTATTTGCCGCCCAGTAACCCATTGGGCGGCCGAAAAATTTGACGTTCATCTATCCATTTGGATAGAGAATCAAAATGCCATCTAGTAGATAATTGCGCTGAACTGGCGAGGATCATTTGGGTCTGTAGCTGGCGACCTGACATTTCAGGCAATGCTCGAACCGTGGCAGATAAGGTGTTGATCCGATGATGAATTGGCTGCAGGGCAGCAGCGAGATGGCTGAGCGGTTACGCCAGTATGATTGGGCAGGCACCCCGCTGGGGCCGCTTGATCAATGGCCGGACGTGCTCAAGACCACCGTCGCGCTGTGCTTTGCTTCCAGCTTCCCCCAGGCAATTATCTGGGGGCCCCAGCTGATCACGCTCTACAACGATGCGTTTGCACCTATCCTCGGCAAAAAGCCCGAGGCATTGGGCCGCCCGTTCAACGAGGTCTGGCATGAAGTCTGGGACGATATCAGCCCCATCGCCGCCGAGGCATTCGAAGGGCACGCCACCTATATCGAAAATTTCCCCCTGGTGATTGAACGTCAAGACATGCCGGAACAGGCGTACTTCACCTTCTGCTACAGCCCGATCCGCGATCCCCAGGGCCGCGTGGTCGGCATGCTCGACACCGTGACCGAGACCACCTCCACGGTATTTCTCGCCCGCCGCCTGGCGGTGCTGGACGCCATTGGCCGCAGCGTCACCAGCGCCATCGACGCCCAGACGATCATGACATCCACCACACAGCTGCTGGCCGAACACCTGCAAGTGTCCATCTGCGCCTATGCCGACATGGATGACGACGAAGACGGTTTCACCATCCGCGGCGAATGGTCTTCGCCGGGCACGCCAAGCATCCTTGGCCGCTACCGCCTGGCCGACTTCGGCGAACGCGCCGTCAGTTGCTTGCGCGCCGGCCAGTCACTGGTGATCCGCAACAACCTGGAGGAACTGCCGCCCCACGAGTCCGCCAACTTCCAGGCCCTGGGCGTCACCGCCACTATCTGCGTGCCGCTGATCAAGGATGGCCGCCTCACTGCCCTGATGGCCGTACACGACAGGCAGGCGCGCTTCTGGTCGACCTATGACCTGGCTTTGCTGGGCGAAGTCACCGAACGGTCTTGGGCACACATTGAGCGCGTGCGCGCCGACGTCGCCGTGCGCGAAGGCCTGGCCGCCTACACCGAGCTGAACGCTACGCTGGAGCAACGGGTTGAAGAACGCACCCTGGCGCTGGCCCAGGCCGAGGCGGCGCTGCGCCAGTCGCAAAAGCTCGAGGCCATCGGCCAGTTGACCGGCGGCGTGGCCCACGACTTCAACAACCTGCTGACGATCATCCGCTCATCGGTGGATTTTCTGCGCCAGCCCGGGCTGTCGGAGGAGCGCCGCCAACGCTATATGGGGGCGGTGTCCGACACCGTGGAGCGCGCCAGCAAGCTGACCAGCCAATTGCTTGCCTTTGCCCGGCGCCAACCACTGAACCCGGAAGTCTTCGACGTGAGCCAGCGGGTACGCAGCATCGGCGAGATGCTCGAAAGCGTCACCGGCGCGCGCATTCATGTGCGCGTCGAACTGCCCGACCAGCCCTGCTACGCGCGCATCGACCCCAGCCAGTTCGAAACGGCGCTGATCAACATTGCCCTCAACGCCCGCGATGCGATGGAGGGCCAGGGCACGTTGAGCCTGAAAGTCGCCTGCGATCAACCGCTGCCGTGCATCCGCGGGGAAGCCGCCTCGAGCCAGCCGCACATCAGCCTGTCCCTGACCGACACCGGCGCGGGCATTCCCGGGGATGCCTGCGAGCGTATCTTTGAGCCGTTCTTCACCACCAAGGCCGTGGGCAAAGGCACTGGGCTCGGGCTGTCGCAGGTGTTCGGCTTCGCCAAGCAGTCGGGCGGCAATATCGACGTGGCCAGTACCCTGGGGCAAGGCACGGTGTTTACGCTGTATCTGCCTCAGGTAGAGGGCGAGGTGACGGCGCAACCGCCTGTCGAAGAACCCCTCACCCTGATTCAGAACAATGCCCTGCGCCATGTGCTGATCGTGGAAGACAACCTGGACGTGGGCCGCTTCGCCAACCAGATCCTCCAGGACCTGGGCTACCAGACCACCTGGGCCACCGATGCCGAGCAGGCGCTGGCGCTGGTGGGCGCGAACGCCATGGCGTTCGACGCGGTGTTTTCGGACGTGGTGATGCCGGGCATCACCGGTGTGGCGATGGCCAAGCTGTTGCGTCAACAGCGGCCCGCGTTGCCGGTGGTACTCACCTCCGGCTACAGCGACGAGCTGGCGGAAAGCGGCTACGAGGGGTTTGAATTCCTGCCCAAGCCCTACTCCGCCGATCAGGTCGCGCGGATATTGACCAGAGCCATGAGCCCGGAATGAGCTACTGCGCCACGGCCACCTGATTGCGACCCAGTGCCTTGGCGCGGTACAGGGCCTTGTCGGCGGTGTTCATAAGCCCATGCAGGTCGAGGTCCTCGGCTTGAGTCGAGGCCAGGCCCAGGCTTGCGGTTAGGCCATGCACCGGCTCGGATGCGAGCCCGGCGATGGCCTTGACCAGTTGCTCGGCGATGGCATGTGCGGTTTCCAGCGAGGTATTGGGCAACAGCACCGCAAACTCCTCGCCGCCCAACCGGCCATACACATCATCCTGGCGAAACGAAGTACTGATCACCCCGCCAATCTGGCGCAACACCTGATCCCCGGCCTGATGACCGTGGGTGTCGTTGATCGCCTTGAAGTGGTCCATGTCCATCATCAGCGCACACAACGGCTGCTGTTGATGACGGCACTGTGCATACAGCAGATGACCCTGTTCGAAAAAAGCGCGGCGGTTCATAAGGCCGGTAAGCTCGTCGGTCTGAGCAGCACGCGTGGAGATGCTGTGGGCCCGTTCCATCTGGCGGGTCAGGCGAAAGGCTTTTTCCAGCGCATCCGAGAGCTTGCGGGTGGCGCTGACCACAAAGGAAGAGAACACCAGTACGGCAATGGCCACACCCACTTGCATGGGCGACGGCTGCACCAGCAGCCACAGTGTGCACGGCAACAACACAAGGCTCATGGACACCAGCGTCATCGAGCGATAAACCGAATAACACGACACCGCACTCACCGACATGCCCACGGTAAAGAGCATGACCAGCACTTGGGACAGGCGGTCATCGGTGGGCATCAGCGCAAAGGCGCCAGCCCCCCATACGGTGGCCGACAGAACGAGGGTGATCCAGTAACGACGCTCCCAGCGCTGCGGGGTGCGCTCGCTGTTGGGGCAGCGAAACCAGTCGGTGAACATCTTGACCCGCAGCAGCGATGTCAGCCCCAGCACCACCAGCCATACCAGCATGACGCTGTGATCAAAACGGTCCCAGCACAGCCAGCACAGCATGACGGCAGCCAGGTAGCTGCCGAAAATCGCGGAAAAGGATTGGCGAAAGAGCTGATGCAACCGGTCGGCTCGCACCTGCTCTTCGATAAAACCATCCTGGTCCTGCCCACGCCCTAGGCCATTCATGAAAGCTGCCCGCTCCGCCTGCCATGACAAAGGCGCCATTGTGGCACCCTGCCACCAACCCGGACAACTGAATCCAGCAAGGTAGAGCCTTTTAACTCAACTCAGGGCGCAAAATCAGTACGCCCAGCGGTGGCAGATTCAAGGACAGCGACACCGGTTGCCCATGACGTGGCTCCTCCTGAGTGAACACGCCACCGCCATTACCGAAGTTGGAACCTGCGTAGGTGTCCGCATCACTGTTGATCACCTCGCTCCAACGCCCGGCAAACGGCACGCCCACGGTGTAGCCCTCACGAGGCACCGGGGTAAAGTTGGCCACCACCAGCACCGGCTTGCCGTCCTTGCTCCAGCGCAGCCAGGCAAAAACGCTGTTGATGGCGTCGTCGCCAATCAACCACTGAAAGCCCTGCGGCGCATCGTCCTGATCGTGCAGCGCCGGTTCCTCGCGGTACAGGCGGTTCAAGTCGCCCACCAGTTTCTGCACGCCCCGGTGTTCGGGGTACTGGAGCAAGTACCAGTCCAGTTGCTGATCGTGGTTCCATTCGCGCCACTGGCCAAACTCACAGCCCATGAACAGCAGCTTCTTGCCGGGATGCATCCACATGAAACTCAGGTAGGCGCGCAGGTTGGCGAATTTCTGCCAGCGGTCTCCGGGCATCTTGTCGATCAGCGAATGCTTGCCGTGCACCACTTCATCGTGGGAGATCGGCAGGATGAAGCGCTCTGACCAGGCGTACACCAGGCCGAAACTCAGCTCGTTGTGATGATGGGCGCGGTACACCGGGTCCTGCTGGATGTAATGCAGCGAATCGTGCATCCAGCCCATATTCCACTTGTAGTTGAAGCCCAGGCCACCCTGCTGGGTCGGCTGGCTGACGCCCGGCCAGGCCGTGGATTCTTCGGCGATGACCAGCGCACCGGGCGCTTCGAGAGCCACCACATCGTTCAAATGACGCAAAAATTCGATGGCTTCCAGGTTTTCCCGCCCGCCGTGACGGTTGGGCACCCATTCACCGGCCTTGCGCGAGTAGTCTCGGTACAGCATTGACGCCACCGCATCCACACGCAGACCGTCGATGTGGAAATGCTTGAGCCAGTGCAACGCCGAGGCCAGCATGAACCCGTGCACTTCGGTGCGACCCAGGTTGTAGATCAGCGTGTCCCAGTCCTGGTGGAAACCTTCCAGCGGGTTGGCGTATTCGTACAGCGCGGTGCCGTCAAATTGCGCCAGGCCGTGGGTGTCGGTCGGGAAATGCGCCGGCACCCAATCGAGGATCACGCCGATATCGGCCTGATGCAGGGCGTTGACGAAGTACGCAAAATCTTCCGGCGAGCCAAAGCGCGCGCTCGGCGCAAACTGTGACAGCGCCTGGTAACCCCACGAACCGCCAAACGGGTGTTCCATGATCGGCATCAGCTCGATATGGGTAAAGCCCAGCTCCTGTACGTAAGGAATCAGCCGCTCGGCCAGTTCACGCCAGCCGTACTGGCGCGACACCTCGCCCGCCTCGTCCAGCTCGCACTGCCAGGAGCCCACATGCAGCTCGTAGATCGACAGCGGCGCCGACGGTTTCTGCTTGTCCGTACGCGACTGCATCCAGTCATGGTCCTGCCAATCCACCTGCAACGGGGGCGCCACTTTGGACGCTGTGTCGGGCGGCAGCTGAGTGGCCAGGGCCATGGGATCGGCCTTGAGCGGCAGGATGCCATGGGCGCCGAGAATCTCGTATTTGTAGGCCGCCCCCGGTTGCAGGCGCGGGATGAAAATTTCCCACACGCCCGACGGGTGCCGCAGGCGCATCGGGTGACGGCGACCGTCCCAGATATTGAAGTCGCCCACCACCGACACACGTCGGGCGTTCGGCGCCCACACGGCAAACCGTACGCCCTGCACGCCATCGACGTGGGTTACCTGAGCGCCCAGGCAGTTGCCGAGGTCGCGGTGATTGCCTTCGGCGAACAGGTACAGGTCCATCTCGCCCAGCAGCAGTTGGCTGAAACTGTAAGGGTCTTCGGTGATCTGCTCGCCGCCGGCCCATTGGATTTTCAAGAGGTAATCCTGACGCGTGGCAAAGTGCGCGATGAACAGGCCCGGCACCTGAGTCGCCTCCAGGCTGCCGATCGACTCGCCGCCGTCCCGTGTCAATACCTGCACACTCAGGGCTTCGGGCAGGAACGCGCGAATGAACTGCCCGCCCTGCTCATCATCATGGGGACCCAGAATCGAAAACGGGTCCGGGTGCTCGGCGCGCACCAGCGCTTCAACGTCGCTGGACGCCGGCATTGCTGTCAACTTGGGCTGCAGCGGTTCTTTATTGATATAACTCATGACGTCTCCCCACCGCGTGCAGTTTTCGATATTGGGGCAAGCCCGCTCAACAATGCGTGCAAGCCTTGTAATGGCACCGCCAACCAGGTCGGGCGATTTTCCGCTTCGTAAGCCACTTCATACGCAGCTTTCTCCAGGCTGAACAGTGTCAGCGCGGCGTCCTGGCCCTTGGCATCCTGCCAGTCATGCGCCAGTGTAGACGCCGCAGCCTCATAGGCCTGGATAAATGCCTGGCGTGCTTCGTTCAGGTAGCGGTCGGTCACACGCTTGCGCGCAAGGTCCGCTTCGGGCGAGTGATCCACCCCTTGTACGTTAAGCGCCATGGCCGCCGCGTAGTCAAACGAACGCAGCACACCGCTCACATCCTTGTAAGGGCTGTGCTTGCCGCGCCGCTCATGCAGCGGCCTTGCCGGCTCGCCTTCAAAGTCGATCAGGTAGGCATCCCCCTTCACGACCAGCACCTGGCCCAGGTGCAAGTCACCGTGCACGCGAATGCGCAACCCGCCCAGCGTGGCTTTCGCCAACGCCTGGACCTGGCTGCCGATGGCTTTTTTCTGCGCCAGTAGTTCACTGACCAGCGTCTGATCGGCGGGGTTCAACTGATGTTGATTGAGCTTGAGCAATTGCAGGGCGCGCTCGATCTGCGCGCCCACGTCTTTGGCCCAGGCCTGGGTGTCCCTGGCCGAGGTGGCTTCTGGCTTGAAGTCGTTGTTGCCAGTGGGCGCGCCGAGCACGCCGTGCATCTCGCCCAGGCGCTGGCCGAGCATGCCGGCGAAGTCCGCCAGTTCGCCCAGGGCGTTGTAATGCTGCTCTTGCTCGGAAATGGCCTCGGCCAGTTCGTCACGGATCGCACGCTCCAGGTTGTTCTGGGTCCAGCTCCACGCGTCGCCCTGGTTGCTCAGGTAACCCTGGGCGATCATCAACAGGTTGTCCTGACCCTCGCCATCACGGCGAATCATCGAACCCATCAGCGGCGAGATATTCGGGTAGCCGGCCTCGGTGAGGTAAGCGCTCATTTCAAGCTCGGGGTGTACCCCGGCGCTGACTTTGCGGATCAGCTTGAGCACCAGGCGTTCACCCACCACCACCGAGCTGTTGGACTGCTCGGCGGAGAGGTAACGCACCGACACGTCATTCGCCAGTTGCAACGCGTCCAGGTGGGCGGTTGCGGCAAAGCGCAGGGCACCGTCGCTGCAATCGAGCACTGTGCCGGCCTGCAGGGCCTGGATCACTGCGCGAACAAAATGCTCAAGGCTGAATGCATCAGTCACCAGGCCCACTTCGCGCGTGCGCCGCACGCGGGCCAGCGCCAATTGCTGGGGCAAGGCGCTGGTGAACTGGTCTTCACGCAGAAAACCGAAGGGCAATTGGTAACGGCTCACCTGCCCGCCGCTGCTCACTTCGATTTCGCTGAGCAACACCGGGTGCTCCGGGTCGCCAAAGCGCACGCCGTAGGCGATGTGCACGCTGTCGATGGTGGCGTCCTTACCGGCAAACCAGCGGCGCTTGGGCAGCCAGAGCGGCAGGGAGTCGTGTTCGAGGGTGTTGCGGCAAGGTGCTTCGAGCAATTCTTCCATGCGTTTTTTCAGTACCAAAGTGGTGAAGTCGGGAATGCTCTGCGCCGGCTCGACATGCCAGCTGGGCATCTGGTTTTCAGCGGCCAGCACAAACCAGTAGAAGCCGTACGGCGCCAGGGTCAGCAGGAAATTGAGCTGACCAATCGGCGGGAACGCGTTGCCGCCGAGCATCTCCACCGGGACCATGCCGGCGAAAGCCGACAAGTCCAGCTCCGCCGCCTGCGCGCTGCGCGACACGTTGGCCACGCACAATATGATTTCAGTGCGCCCGTCCTCCGCGGTGAACTCGCGGGTGTAGGCGAGAATGCGCCGGTTGCTTGGCGAGAGCATTTTCAGGCTGCCGCGACCAAACGCCTTGGACTGCTTGCGCACCGCGAGCATGCGCCGGGTCCAGTTAAGCAGCGAGTGCGGGTCCTGGGCCTGGGTCTCCACGTTGACCGACTGGTAGCCGTATTGCGGGTCCATGATCGGCGGCAGCACCAGACTCGCCGGGTCGGCGCGGGAGAAGCCGCCGTTGCGGTCGATGGACCACTGCATGGGCGTGCGCACACCGTCGCGGTCGCCCAGGTAAATGTTGTCGCCCATGCCGATTTCATCGCCGTAATACAGGGTCGGCGTGCCGGGCATCGACAGCAGCAGGCTATTGAGCAACTCGACGCGACGGCGGTCGCGCTCCATCAACGGCGCCAGACGCCGACGAATGCCCAGGTTGATGCGCGCGCGGCGGTCGGCGGCGTAGTAGTTCCACAGGTAGTCGCGTTCCTTGTCGGTGACCATCTCCAGGGTCAGCTCATCGTGGTTGCGCAGGAAGATCGCCCACTGGCAATTGGCCGGGATCTCCGGGGTCTGGCGCAGGATGTCGGTGATCGGAAAGCGGTCTTCCTGGGCCAGCGCCATGTACATGCGCGGCATCAGCGGGAAGTGAAAGGCCATGTGGCATTCGTCGCCGTCGTCGCCCTTTTTGTCACCGCTCTTTGTGTTGCCAAAATACAGCTGCGTGTCCTCTGGCCATTGATTGGCTTCGGCCAGCAGCATGCGGTCGGGGTAATGCGCGTCGATCTCGGCGCGGATCTGCTTGAGCACATCATGGGTCTCAGGCAGGTTTTCGTTGTTGGTGCCGTCGCGCTCGATCAGGTACGGAATGGCGTCCAGGCGCAGGCCGTCGATGCCCATGTCCAGCCAGAAACGCATCACGCCCAGGACGGCCTTCATCACTTGCGGGTTATCGAAGTTGAGATCCGGCTGGTGCGAATAGAAGCGGTGCCAGAAGTACTGCCCGGCTACCGGGTCCCAGGTCCAGTTGGACTTTTCGGTGTCGAGGAAAATGATGCGTGTGCCGTCGTACTTCTGGTCGTCATCGGACCAGACATAGAACTCCCGGGCGGCCGAACCCGGCTTGGCCTTGCGCGCACGCTGGAACCAGGGGTGCTGGTCGGAGGTGTGGTTGATCACCAGCTCGGTGATGACCCGCAACCCACGCTTGTGTGCCTCGGCAATGAAGCGCCGGGCATCGGCCATGGTCCCGTAGTCGCTGTGCACGCCACGGTATTCGGCAATGTCATAACCGTCATCACGGCGTGGTGAGGGGTAGAACGGCAACAGCCAGATGGTGTTGACGCCCAGGTCGGCAATGTAATCGAGCTTGGCGATCAGCCCGGGAAAGTCGCCGATACCATCATTGTTGGAGTCGAAATAGGATTTGACGTGAACCTGGTAGATCACCGCGTCCTTGTACCAGAGCGGATCCTTGATGAACGTGGCTGCCTTGGGTTTCTTCGCCATTGGAAACTCCTGAAACACTTGAACATTGGCCTGGAGAAACAGGATCAATGTGGGAGCTGGCTTGCCTGCGATAGCAGTGTGTCAGCCGACAGCCCTGGTGCTGACCCACCGCTATCGCAGGCAAGCCAGCTCCCACCGTTGATTTGCGCTCGTCTCAGGAATGAGTAATGCGCCAGATCCCAAACGGCATCTGCGGATCAAGGCGGGTCCACTGGCTCTTGCCGTACCAGGTCCAGCGATGGCCGTTCATCAAGTCTTCACCCTGGGTCTGCGCATCGTCAGGCAGGCCCATTTCCCACAGCGGCAATTCGAAGTGAGCTTCCTGAGCATTGAACGGATCGAGATTGACCGCGATCAGGATGAAGTTGCTGCCATCCTCGCTGCGCTTGCCGAAATACAGGATGTTGTCGTTCCAGGCGTTGTACAGCTTGAGCCCCAAGTGCGTCTGCAGGGCCGGGTTCTGCCGGCGGATGCGGTTGAGCTGGGCGATCTCGGCGATGATGTTCCCCGGCGCGGTGAAGTCGCGCGGGCGAATCTCGTATTTCTCCGAGTCCAGGTACTCTTCCTTGCCGGGCACGGGTGCTGCCTCGCACAGCTCAAAGCCCGAATACATGCCCCACAGGCCCGAGCCCATGGTGGCCAGCGCGGCGCGGATCAGGAAACCCGGACGGCCGGACTCATGCAGGAAACCGGGGTTGATGTCCGGCGTATTGACGAAGAAGTTTGGCCGGTAGCACTCACGCCAAGGCGACTGGTTGAGCTGGGTGAAATACTCGCTCAATTCGGCCTTGGTGTTGCGCCAAGTGAAGTAGGTGTAGCTCTGGGAATACCCGACCTTGCCCAGGCGCGCCATCATCGCCGGCGTGGTAAAGGCTTCGGCGAGGAAGATCACCTCGGGGTATTTGGCGCGCACATCGCTGATCAGCCATTGCCAGAAAGGCAGCGGTTTGGTGTGCGGGTTGTCGACGCGGAAGGTCTTCACGCCCTCTTCCACCCAGCCCACCACAATGTCGCGCAGCTCTGTCCACAGGCCGGGAATGGCATCGGCGGCGTAGAAATCGACGTTGACGATGTCCTGATACTTTTTCGGCGGGTTTTCCGCGTATTTGATCGTGCCGTCCGGGCGCCAGTTGAACCAGCCCGGGTGCTGCTTGAGCCATGGGTGGTCCTGGGAGCACTGGATAGCGAAGTCCAGGGCGATTTCCAGGCCATGGTCGGCGGCGGCCTTCACCAGGCGGCGGAAATCATCGCGGCTGCCCAGTTGCGGGTGAATGGCTTCGTGACCGCCATCCTCACTGCCGATGGCATACGGGCTGCCGGGATCATCGGGGCCGGCATGCAGCGAGTTGTTGGGCCCCTTGCGATGACTGCGGCCAATGGGGTGGATGGGCGGGAAGTACAGCACGTCGAAGCCCATGTCATGGATCATCGACAGCCGAGAGTGCACATCGTTGAAGGTGCCATGGCGCGCCGGGTCGTCGGTGATCGAGCGCGGAAACAGCTCGTACCAGCTGGCGAACTGCGCGCGTTCACGCTCCACATCGAGCGGGTAGACGGTGCTGATGCTCAGATAGGCGCGGTGATCGGCCTGGGTCATCAAGTGTGCACTGTCTTCGTGCAAAAACTGCGCAACCTGCTCGGTTTCCAGCAGGCTGGAGAGTTCGTGGTGCAGCAGCATCAGGCGGTCGCGCAGCTCGTTATCACTGCGCTCGGCGGCCTGCAGCACCAGGCTGCGGCCTTCCTGCAGTTCGAGGCTGACCGGTACGCCGGCTTCGTGCTTTTTGCGCAGTTCGTAGCAGAAGCTGGCGAAGGTATCGATCCAGGCCTCGATGCAGAACTCATGAGGGCCCTGCTCGGTGACGGTAAACGCGCCTTCCCAGCCGTTGTTGCCAACGTCGGCCATCACCACGCTGTGCCAGCTTTCGTCGCGCAATGGACGCCAGCGGATCAGCACGGCCAGCTTGTCGTGGCCGTCGGCAAATACCTTGCTGGTGACGTTCACGCGCTGATTCACCACGGCTTTCACGGCAAATTCGCCGCCGTCTATCACGGGCGTGGTGTCTTCAATGGCGATCCTGGGCAGCAGCAGTGCCTGGGACAATGGTAATGCGCAGTTATCTGAAGCCAGTGTTTCAGCAGTCATCGAGCATCTTCCCCTTACGCCCTGTGGACGCTCTTTTGCTTGATCCAAATTCTGATACGGCGGCGCTCTCCCTGAGCGGGGCCGTCATAGGTCCGAGCCTGTGTGCGAGAGAAAAGTTCAGGCGGATATGGCGCCACTGGGCGGGAATCAAATCTGCCACGCGGTTGTCCACCGGTAGAACAAAGCACAAAGGAGGCCACACCGATGACTATCCCGATTCCGGCTGAAACGCCTGACCCCAATATTGACGCGCCAACGTTACCGCCCGTTGAACCGCCGCCGATTCCTGACGAGGAGCCGCCGGAAAACCAGCCTCCACCGGTGCAGGAGCCGCCTGGAGGTGAACCGCCAGTGACGCTTTGACGCCGTCTACGCGGGGTTCGGCATTCGCTTGCGCAGACGACACACGTCGGTGCGCAAGCGCACTCGAACCGTGGCAATTTCCCACTTGATAAAAAGAGCTAGTCCTAACGTCAACGAATGCGCGGGTTTTCATACTGATTTTTCGCTCGCCTGAACGTCACGCATCAGGCAACGCGTAATCCGATCTGTTTATGAGGAATCAGCATGACCACCATCAGCCAACCGGCGACCCTCCCATTCAACGCCCCTCACACTGGCCCCAACAGCCTCCACTCGCACAAGCAACCCGAGGTGTCCGGGCATGCGCCCCATCTGGAGCGACACCTTGAGGATATAAGCGCCCGTGTGGACCGCAAGACCATTGACCACATGATGCGTAACCTGGACTCGAAAGAGTCAAAGGACTACTTCGAGAAGATCGACACCCTGTTGACCCCGGACAACATCAAGCGCCTGGCACGCGGCCCCGGTGCGAAACCCCACATCAAGGCGCTCACCCACATAGAAGCTTGCTTCAATAGCGGATCGATCGACAAAGTAACAGCCCCCCTTGAGTGGAAGCACGTCGAGGACTATCGCAAAGCCGTGGAAGCGGAGCTGTTTGAGTTGACGATCAGCATGCTCAATGCCCCCTGGGAAAAGAGCTCTGAATTGGCTCGAGGTTTTCTTCATGCGGAAATCGCCCCGCATATTCTGCACGGCCTGCATGACCTGCAAGCCAGGCACAAGCACCTCAGTGAAATCTCCACACTGGTGAAAAACATACTCGAGTCGGTGCGAGATGCGCATTCGCAAGAACGCCAGCAGGATGTGTCGCGTGGGTATCCGGTCAGGTAAAAGAAACGCACACGGCGCCCTGAATCGATGGTCACTCATCCTTCTCGAACGCGCGCACAATCCGAGGCATCACGCTGAACACCGCCAGCGCCAGCAACGTACTCAGCACCGCTGTCGATTCGCGGCCCAACCCGGCCGCGACGCCAATCGCAGCGGTCATCCACAGCCCTGCCGCAGTGGTCAGCCCTTTGACGTGACCTGCATCCTCATCCTTGCCCTTGATAATGGTGCCCGCGCCCAAAAAGCCAATGCCGGCGATCACGCCCTGCACCACGCGGCTCATGGCATCGGCCTGGTTACCGGACATCTGCGGCACCAGCACGAACAGCGCCGCGCCCAGCGCCACCAGCATGTGCGTGCGTATCCCGGCCGCCTTGCCCTTGCTCTCGCGCTCAAAACCAAGGATGCCGCCCAGGATGGCCGCCATCAACAGCCGTACGGTCATCTGGGTAACCTGTTTTGCATCGCCAATATCGGCAAATTCGGCCTGCAGGGTCAGCCACGCTTCTTGCCACCATGCCTCCATGGGTGCGCTCCTTTATGATTGTTGGTAAAAGATGGACAGCGGCGACTGCCAGTCAGTTGCCTGTGCCGCCTGGACATCAGCAAGACCGCTCACACCTTCCGTCCCGCTGACCCACTGATCCTGTTTAAGGCCCGATGAAACGCTACGAAAAATTTGCCGATGCCATTGCAGAACTGATCCGCTCCGGCGTGCTCGGGGCCGGCCAGCGCGTGCCTTCGGTGCGCTATGCCAGCCAGACCTACGGCGTCAGCCCCTCCACGGTGTTCCAGGCGTATTACCTGCTCGAGCGCCGTGGCCTGATCCGGGCGCGGCCTCGCTCGGGTTATTTCGTCAACACCCATGCGCCTAGCCCGCTGGCGGAGCCGCTGACGATGGAGCCGGTGCGCGACTCCACCGAGGTGGATGTGAGCGAGTTGGTGTTTTCGGTGCTCGACTCCATCAAAGACCCCAACACCGTGCCCTTCGGCTCGGCCTTTCCCAGCCCGCTACTGTTCCCGTTGCCACGCCTGGCCCGCTCCCTGGCCCGTGCCGCCCGGGATATGGACCCGCGCCTGGTGGTCACCGACATGTCACCCGGCAACCCGCAACTGCGCCGGCAGATCGCCCTGCGCTATAGCGTCGGCGGGCTTGCGGTACCGATGGAAGAACTGCTGATCACCAACGGCGCCCTTGAGGCGCTCAATCTGTGCCTGCAGGCCGTGACCGAGCCGGGCGATCTGGTGGCCATTGAAGCGCCGGCGTTCTACGCCTGCCTGCAAGTGCTTGAGCGTCTGAAGCTCAAGGCCGTGGAAATTCCCGTGCACCCGCGCGATGGCATCGACCTGGACGCCCTCGCGCACAGCCTCGCGCACTACCCGATCAAGGCCTGCTGGACCATGACCAGTTTTCAGAACCCCATGGGCGCCACCTTGCCGCAGGCCAAAAAGCAGGCATTGGTGGACCTGCTGCGCAGCCACCAGGTGCCGTTGATCGAAGACGATGTGTACGCCGAGTTGTACTACGGGCAACACGCGCCGAAACCGGCCAAGGCCTTCGACACCGACGGGCTGGTGATGCATTGCGGCTCGTTTGCCAAGAGCCTGGCACCGGGTTATCGGGTGGGCTGGGTAGCGGCCGGGCGTTATGCGCAGAAGGTCGAGCGCCTCAAGCTGATGACTTCGTTGTGCCCTTCGATGCCGGCCCAGGCCGCCATCGCCGATTACCTGCAACATGGCGGCTATGACCGCCACCTGCGCAAACTGCGCTATGCCCTGGAAGAACAGCAACACGCCATGCTCGCCGCCATTGCGCGCCACTTTCCGGCGCAGACCCGGGTCAGCCAACCCACTGGCGGCTATTTCCTGTGGCTGGAACTGCCGGAACAGACCGACTCGCTGAAACTCTTCCAACTGGCCCTGGCCCAGGGCATCAGCCTGGCGCCGGGGCCGATCTTCTCGGCGACCCGGCGCTTTCGCCACTGCATCCGCTTGAACTACGGCAGCCCCTGGACCGAGGCGTCGGAGACAGCGATGCAGACCCTGGGGCGGCTTGTGCGCTCGCTCTAGCGGCCGCCGCCCAGGTCGATAAAGGTGCCGGTGGCATACGAAGCCTTGTCCGACAGCAGCCAGATAATCGCCTCGGCCACTTCATCCGGCCGGCCGCCACGGGCCATGGGGATGCCGGGTTCGAGCTTGCTGACGCGGTCCGGGTCGCCACTCAGGGCGTGGAAGTCGGTGAAGATGTAGCCGGGGCGCACCGCGTTGACCCGGATGCCATCGCCCGCCACCTCCCTGGACAGGCCCAGGGTGAAGGTGTCGAGCGCGCCCTTGGAGGCGGCGTAATCGACATACTCGCCCGGTGAGCCCAGGCGCGCCGCCACCGACGACACATTGACGATAGTGCCGCCCTGCCCGCCATGGCGTGGCGACATGCGCAGCAGCGCATGTTTGGCGCAGAGCATCGGGCCCAGTACGTTGGTCTTGAGGATCTTGAGGATCCGGAACTCGGACATTTCCTCCACCCGGGCCTTGTGTCCCACGGTGCCGGCATTGTTCACCAGCGCGGTGACACGTCCAAGCTCGGCGTCGACCCGGCTGAACAGCGCGATCACCTCATCTTCGCTACTGACATCGGCGCGCACCGCAATCGCCTGGGCGCCCAGCGCGCGTACCTGTTCCAGCACGGCCTGGGCGGCGGTTTCGTCAGACTGGTAATTGATGCAGATACGATAGCCTTCACGGGCGGCGAGCAAGGCCGTCTCGGCGCCGATTCCGCGGCTGCCCCCGGTGATAATGACGACTTTATCCATGCACGCGATCTCCTGTTCCAACCTGATATTTTTGTGACTGGATCCAAGAGTAACCGTCACGCCCGGCATTTGTCAGGCATGACCAACGCCTGCGCGCGCTGGATATCGGCCATGAAATCTGTAGCCGGCAACGGGTGGCCGAGCAGGTAGCCTTGCAGGGCATTGCAGCCCAGGCGTGTGAGAAAATGCTGCTGGGCATCGGTCTCCACGCCTTCGGCGACAATCCGCAAACCCAGCGCCTGGCCCAGCGCAACGATGGCAGACACAATGGCCGCGTCGTCGCTGTCGTGCTCCAGGTCACGCACGAAACCGCGGTCGATTTTCAGCTCGTTGGCCGGCAAGCGCTTGAGGTACATCAGGCTCGAATAGCCAGTACCGAAATCGTCGATGGACAAGTCGACGCCCATCTGCGAGAGCTGCTGCAAGACCGTCATGCTCGCGTCGGCGTCGCTCATGGCCGTGGTCTCGGTGATTTCCAGGGTCAGGCTGTTGGCCGGCAACCGATGGCGCGCCAGCGCGGCGGCGACGCTCTTGACCAGCCCGGCATGACCAAACTGCAACGCCGACAGATTGACCGCGATGCGCCAGTCTTCGTAGCCCTCTGCGTACCACGCGCTCATCTGGCGGCACGCTTCATTGAGCACCCAATCGCCGATCGGGATGATCAAACCGGTCTTTTCCGCCAGCTCGATAAAGCTGGCGGGCAGCAGCAGGCCCTGTTGCGGGTGCTCCCAGCGCAGCAGCGCCTCGGCGCCGACCGGCATGCCACTGACCGCATCGAACTTGGGCTGGTAATACAACTGCAACTGGTCAAGTTCCAGGGCATTGCGCAGGTCCTGCAACAGCTGCAGTTGCTTGCGCGCATTGGTGTTCATCGACGCCTCAAAAAAACTGTAGCCGTTCTTGCCCAGGCCCTTGGCGTGGTACATGGCAGCGTCGGCGTTCATCAACAGTTCCTGAGGGGTACTGCCGTTGCCCGGGAACAGGGCGATGCCGACGCTGGCGGAAATTTTCAGGTCATGCTCGGCCACCTGGAACGCCTGGTTGATCAATACCACCTGGCGCTCGGCCAACCCCAGCGCGTCTTGCGGCTGCGTCAGTTGCACCAGCAGCACGAATTCATCGCCGCCGATGCGCGCCAGGGTGTCCTGACTGCGCAGGTCCTCGCGCAGGCGCTGGCCGACCTCGCGCAGCAGCAGGTCGCCCAGATGATGGCCGAACGCATCGTTGACCGGCTTGAAACCGTCCAGGTCAATGAACATCAGCGCAAAGCATCCGCCCTGCTCCCTTACCGCCTGCATCGCCTGCGTAATGCGGTCGGCGAGCAAGGTGCGGTTGGGCAGGCCTGTGAGCATGTCGTGCAGGGCCAGGTGGGTCAGCTCCTGGTTGGCCAGGGTCAGGGAATGGGCGAGTGCGGCGGTACGCGCCTGCAGACGGGCGTCGAGCAGCGAGGTGAGCAACGCAATGATCAGCACCGCCAGCGACGTGACCAGCACCAGATTGTCCAGGCCCCTGCCGCTCAGGCCATTCAAGGCGGCGCCGCAGAAACTGTCGTCGGCAAACCGCGCCGCGGCCATTCCCGTGTAGTGCATGCCAACGATGGCGACGCCCATCACCATGGCCGCCCCTCCTCGTGCCAGTCGCACATAAGGCGTATTGCGCCGCAGGTTGAACGCAATCCACAGCGCCGCGCCGGACGCTGCCACGGCGATCAACAGCGAGGCGCCAAACAATGCAGGGTCATAATCAATGCCGGGTGTCATGCGCATGGCAGCCATGCCGGTGTAGTGCATGCAGCTAATGCCGGCGCCCATGATCAGCGCGCCAAATGCCAATTGCCAGACGGGCAGACGCGGCTGGCTGACCAGCCATAACGCGAAACCGCTGGACAGCACGGCGATCAACAGCGACAGCGCGGTAATACCTGCATCGAAGCCCAGGGCAAACGGCAGGCGCAAGGCCAGCATGCCGATAAAATGCATCGACCAAACGCCCACCCCCATCGCCAACGCACCACCGGCAATCCATAGATAGACGGTGCGCCCCTTGGCTGTGGCGATCCGCCCCGTCAGGTCCAGCGCGGTGTAGGACGCAAGAATGGCGACACACAGAGAAATGGCTACAAGGGCGGGTGAATAACTACTGATCAGCATCAGACTTCTCGC
Source organism: Pseudomonas poae (assembly GCF_001439785.1). Classification (GTDB taxonomy): domain Bacteria; phylum Pseudomonadota; class Gammaproteobacteria; order Pseudomonadales; family Pseudomonadaceae; genus Aquipseudomonas; species Aquipseudomonas poae. The sequence goes on from NZ_JYLI01000024.1 coordinate 62,610, forward strand.
GGGCACGGGTTTGACACGTCCGTACCAAGTGGCAAAGCGGCGGATTGTAGCGAGAATAATTCTTGAACAGGCGATTAATTATCAAATCGCCACTATTGGTTTTTTCACGTCACTTGCGGCTTCATCTGATCCGCGCTCCCCCCGTTTTCAATCCTCACCTCTCATTGACCAGCAGTGTTACACACCATATAGTGTGCCCACTAACAGGCCAGACCACTACATAGTGTGAAGCGTCGGCATTTCTCGAACACACTCTGTGCAGTATTTCAAGCGAACAGGAAGGAATATTTCAATGCTGAGTTGGGATGAAGTCGACAACGAGGACACCGCTGAGGCCGTTGTCAGAGGCGCCAACGCCGGCCACGCCAGCGAAGCCAACATGGACCGCCTCGACGGCGCCGGCGCCGCGGCTGCCATCGAAGCCCGCGCCGTCACCGCCAGTGACTCCGCCGCCATCGTGCGCGCCAAGGCCGCGCTGGACAAACTCGACGTCGCCGAAGGCCTCGCCGAACTCGAAGGCTCCGCCGCCCGCGTGGCCGTCGACGAAAAGCGCATGATCAACTGCCGCGCCGACCTCAACCAACTCGTGCCTTTCAAATACGACTGGGCCTGGCAAAAGTACCTCGACGGCTGCGCCAACCACTGGATGCCGCAAGAGGTCAACATGACCGCCGACATCGCCCTGTGGAAGACCCCCGAAGGCCTCACCGATGACGAACGCCGCATCGTCATGCGCAACCTCGGGTTCTTCTCAACTGCCGATTCGCTTGTCGCCAACAACCTGGTGCTGGCCGTGTACCGCCTGATCACCAATCCGGAATGCCGCCAGTACATCCTGCGCCAGGCCTTCGAAGAAGCGATCCACACCCACGCCTACCAGTACTGCATCGAATCCCTGGCCATGGATGAAGGCGAGATCTTCAACATGTACCACGAGATCCCATCGGTCGCTAAAAAGGCCGCCTGGGGTTTGAAGTACACCCGCTCGATCTCCGATCCGAAGTTCGAAACCGGCACCGTCGAGACCGATAAAGAGCTGCTGCGCAACCTCGTCGCCTATTACTGCGTACTGGAAGGCATCTTCTTTTATTGCGGCTTCACCCAGATCCTGTCCATGGGCCGCCGCAACAAAATGACCGGCGTGGCCGAGCAGTTCCAGTACATCCTGCGCGATGAGTCGATGCACCTGAACTTCGGTATCGACGTGATCAACCAGATCAAAATCGAAAACCCGCACTTGTGGGATGCCGAGATGAAGGAAGAAGCGACGCAGATGATTCTCCAGGGCACTCAACTTGAGATCGAATATGCGCGTGACACCATGCCGCGCGGCGTTCTCGGCATGAATGCGGCGATGATGGAGGATTACCTCAAGTTCATCGCTAACCGCCGTCTGTCGCAGATTGGGTTGAAAGAAGAGTATCCAGGCACCACCAACCCGTTCCCGTGGATGAGCGAGATCATGGACTTGAAGAAAGAGAAAAACTTCTTCGAGACCCGCGTGATCGAGTACCAGACCGGCGGTGCGTTGAGCTGGGACTGAATCAACATAGCGCTGAAAAAATGTGGGAAGGGTATGCTGCCTCCCACATGAGCCTGTGTTCTTTAAACGTGTGTACACCCTTTTATGCCCAATCAAACCATCAAAACCCCCTGCGTAGGCCTCTGTTCCACCGTTTACGGTGACTTGGTCTGCCGGGGCTGCAAGCGCTATCACCACGAAGTCATCCAATGGAATGGCTACAACGCCGATGAAAAACAGGCGGTGTGGCTGCGCCTTGAGCAATTGCTGGTGCAGGTGATGACCAGCAAGCTTGAAGTGTTCGACCCCCAGCGCCTGCGCCAGCAGCTGGAAGACCGCAAGATCCGCTATGTGCCACACCAGTCGCCGTATTGCTGGGCCTACCAGTTGATTGCTCGCGGTGCGCGGGTGATTTCCCGGCTCGACGCCTATGGACTGGCGTTGTTGCCGGAGTTCCGCGAGCGCAGCCTCAGCGACCTGCGCGACGCCATTGACCGCGAGTTTTTCCTGCTGTCAGAGGCTCATTACGAGCGTTACATCGCGCCAGCGTTTGTGCAGGACGCATTCGGGCCAACGCTGATCGTCAGCGCCTGAACCGCCCCACACCCTTCGTCATTGTGTTTAAAATGCCGCCCGCTCAAACACCGACGCTCACCGATGACCTCAGACGCACTCGCCACCCTGCATGCCCATTTGCTCACTGCCCTGGCCGACGCGCCCACTGAAACCCGGCGCCTGTTCCACGGCCGTGGCCGCTGCTGGCCGGGCCTGGAGCAATTGACGGTGGACTGGCTGCAAGGCGTGGTGCTGGTGGCGCTGTTCAAGCAGACCGAGCAGTTGGACGCCTTGAAGCAGCAACTGTTGCAGATCGACTGGGCCACCTGCGGCGTGCGCGCCGTCGCCCTGCAACACCGCTACCTGCCGCAAAGCACCACCGAATGGCTGCTGGGCGACCCCATCGACGAGCTGACCATCACCGAAGGTGGCCTGCGCTACCTGATCGACCTGGGTAAAAAGCATAACAGCGGCCTGTTCCTCGACATGCGCTACGGACGCAACTGGGTGCGCGACCAGGCCAGGGGCCAGCGCGTGCTCAACCTGTTTGCCTACACCTGCGGGTTTTCGGTGGCGGCCATCGAGGGCGGCGCGGCCCATGTGGTCAACCTGGACATGGCCCGTGGCGCCTTGAGCCGGGGCCGCGACAACCATCGCCTGAACAGTCACGATCTGGGCAAGGTCACCTTTCTGGGCCACGACTTGTTCAAGTCCTGGGCCAAGGTCACCCACAGCGGCCCGTACGATCTGGTGATCATCGACCCGCCGTCCTTCCAGAAAGGCAGCTTCCTGCTGACCAAGGACTACCAGCGCGTACTGCGTCGCCTGCCGGATCTGCTCACGGCGCAGGGCACGGTACTGGCCTGCATGAACGATCCGGCCTTTGGCGAAGACTTCCTGATCGACGGCGTCACCCGCGAAGCACCGGGCCTGCGCTTTGTGGAACGCCTGGAAAACCCGCCGGAATTCCCCGATATCGACCCTCAAAGTGGCTTGAAGGCCCTGGTGTTTCGCCAAGGCTGATGCCGAAAAGTCCTACGCTTGCTAACCTAAGCGGTACAGCGGGGCGGTGAACCTTATCCCCTCCTCCCCGGTCGATACTGCATTCCCCGGCCAGACTCGACGGCGTCACGTCGTCGGCTGCCCCGTTCCACCTTTGGAGAAACGCCCGTGATCTCGACCCTGCATGTAGCCAGACTAAAAGCCTGGGGCGCCCATGGCTTTACCGCCACCGGCGTGGTCCTGGCCTTCCTGGCCACCCTGGCGCTCCTGGAAAACTCGCCCAAGGCCTGCCTGCTGTGGCTGGGTCTGGCGCTGGTGGTGGACGGCGTCGACGGCTCGCTGGCGCGAAAGCTCAACGTCAGCACGGTATTGCCCAGCTTTGACGGCTCGGTGCTGGACCTGGTGATCGACTACCTGACCTACGTGTTCATTCCGGCGCTGTTTATCTATCGCTACATCGACCTGCCGGAATTCACCCACCTGTTCACCGTATCGGTGATTCTGGTGTCGTCGCTGTTCTGCTTCTGCAACGTCAACATGAAGAGCAAGGACAACTACTTCGTCGGCTTCCCGGCCGCCTGGAACGTGGTGGCTTTGTGCGTCTACATCATCCAGCCGGACGCCTGGGTGACCTTGACCACCGTGATCGGCCTGGCCCTGCTGACCGTCACCCCGATGAAATTCCTGCACCCGTTCCGCGTGAAACGCTTTATGCCGATCAACATCGCGGTCACCACCATCTGGCTGCTGTGCAGCTTCCTGATGGTGGTAGATCATCCCAACACCAACCCGTGGACGTTCGGGCTTTGGTCGTTGATGTCAGCGTACTTCCTCGGGATCTGCGTGTGGCGCACGGGGCTTGAGTGGCTCGAAGCGCGGCGCTGAGCCGTTGTTGAGCAACGAAGCACGCCCGTACAAGCCCGGTGTCTGATTTAACGCAATAGTGATGCGGTTTTTTCACTCGCGCTTTAAAGCACAAGGGAGTTTCAGATGAGCACATTCGTTGCCAAAGACGGCACCCGGATCTACTTCAAGGACTGGGGCAGCGGCAAGCCCGTGTTGTTCAGCCACGGCTGGCCACTGGATGCCGACATGTGGGAATACCAGATGGAGTACCTCAGCAGTCGAGGCTACCGCACCATTGCCTTCGACCGTCGCGGCTTCGGCCGCTCCGACCAGCCATGGACCGGCAATGACTACGACACCTTCGCCGACGATATCGCCCAGCTGATCGAGCACCTGGACCTTGCCGACGTGACCCTGGTCGGCTTTTCCATGGGTGGCGGCGATGTGGCGCGCTACATCGCACGCCATGGCAGCGCGCGAGTCGCGGGCCTGGTGCTGCTGGGTGCGGTGACGCCGATCTTCGGCCAACAGCCGGATTATCCGCAAGGCGTGCCGGCTGAAGTGTTCGACGGCATCAAGGCCGGCCTGTTGAAGGACCGTGCGCAATTTATCAGTGACTTCAACGCTGCGTTCTTCGGCATCAACCAGGGCCAGGAGGTGTCCGCGGGCGTGCTGACGCAAACCCTGCAGATCGCCCTGCTGGCGTCGCTCAAGTCCACCGTGGACTGCGTGACTGCGTTCTCGCAGACCGACTTCCGCCCGGACATGGCGACCATCGATGTACCGACGCTGGTGATCCATGGCGACGGCGACCAGATCGTGCCGTTCGAGACCACCGGCAAGGTGGCGGCGCAGATGATCAAGGGCGCGCGGCTCAAAGTGTATAAGGACGCGCCCCACGGGTTTGCCGCGACCCATACCCAGCAGCTCAATGAAGACCTGCTGGCGTTTCTGCAACGCTGATCAACCGTTTGCACGCAGCGAACAGCCACTGTGGGAGCCCCTCTCCCACAGTGGCATGCCGATCCCTGGCTGACGCACGCGGCCCGTTGCTGGACAATGGTTGGAATCAACCGCCGCAAGCTGCGGTCCCAGTACACACGCTCACTGCAACAGGTATCCCTCCATGACACTGCCCCAAACGATGACCCTGATTGAAATCACCGAATTCGGCGGCCCTGAAGTGCTCAAGCCACGCCAGGAAGCCGTGCCGACACCTGGCCCCGGTGAGATCCTGATTCGCGTGCACGCCGCCGGCGTCAACCGCCCCGACGCCCTGCAACGCGCCGGCAAATACCCGATGAAACCCGGCATGAGCCCAATCCCAGGCCTGGAAGTGGCCGGTGAAGTGGTCGCACTGGGCGACGGTGTCACCCAATACAGCCTCGGCGACCGGGTCTGCGCGCTCACCAACGGTGGCGGTTACGCGCAGTTCTGCACCGTGCCGGCCGGCCAGGCGCTGCCGATCCCCGAGGGCATGGACTGGATTCAGGCCGCTGCGGTACCGGAAACCTTCTTTACCGTCTGGGCCAACCTGTTCGGCCTGGGCAATGCCCACACCGGCGAGCGCGTGCTGATCCATGGCGGCACCAGCGGCATCGGCACCACCGCGCTGATGCTGTGCCGCGAGTTCGGCATCCAGGCCTTCGCCACCGCCGGCAGCGCCGACAAGTGCGCGGCGATTGCCAAGCTGGGGGCCGAACCGATCAATTACCGCGAGCAGGACTTTGCCGACGTGATCGCCACGCACACCGATAATCAGGGCGTGGACGTGATTCTCGACATCATGGGCGCCTCTTATCTCAACAACAATCTGAAGGCCCTGGGCATGGATGGCCACTTGGTGATGCTGGGGTTCCTCGGCGGCGGCAAAGCCAACGACGTCGACCTGCTGACCATCCTCAGCAAGCGCGCAGTGATCACCGGCTCGCTGCTGCGGGCACGCACCGCCGAAGAAAAAGCCGCCATTGCCGACCAATTGCGCGAGTACGTCTGGCCGGTCCTGGCGGAAGGACGCTGCCTGCCGATCATCGACCAGGTGTTCGACTACACCCAGGCCGACCAGGCCCATGCACGCATGGAAGGCGGCGACCACATCGGCAAAATCGTGCTGCGGGTGGTTTAAACCAGTACAGCGATCCACCTGTGGCGAGCGGGCTTGCCCCGCGTTGGGGTGCGAAGCGCCCCCAAGCCAGCAAAACGCGGTGTACCTGATACGGCTCAGCGCCTGGTTTTGGGGCTGCTGCGCAGCCCAACGCAGGACAAGCCTGCTCGCCACAGGGAATCTGCGCTTAACTGAACGGCATTCGGCAAGCCCACTCGCCACAGGGGCGTGTGATTATCTGGAATGGATCACAGCGCAGTGAATTGCCCTACTCGGCGTACGTCGGATAATCCACATAGCCCAATTCAGAACCGCCATACATCCCTTCGGCCCGCAGCGGGTTCAACGGCCAGCCGTTGAACAGTCGCTGCGGCAGGTCCGGGTTGGCGATGAATGGCCGGCCGAAGGCAATCAGGTCCGCCAGCCCCGCTTCGATCAGCCGCGCGCCGCGCTCGGCAGTGTAGCGGCCTGCGTAGATGATGCGGCCGCTGAAGGTGCTGCGCACGGCCTGGCGGAAGCTGTCAGGCAGGTCGGGGGCGTTGTCCCAGTCGGCTTCGGCGATGGACACGTAGGCGATACCTGACTGCTCCAGCACCCTGATCGCTTCGATATAGGTGTGGTGCGGGTCTTCTTCGACCAGGCCGATGTAGACACGGTCCTGATCGGTGCCGCTGAACAGCGGTGAAAAACGCACGCCCAGGCGCTCAGGGCCGACTACCTGGCTCACCGCCTCGACCACTTCGCGCAGGAAACGCAGACGATTGTCCAACGAGCCGCCGTACTGGTCGTCACGCTGATTGGAATGCGCCGAAATGAACTGGTTGACCAGATAACCGTTGGCCGAGTGAATCTCCACCCCATCGAACCCTGCATCCAGGGCATTGCGCGCGGCCTGGGCGTACTGCCCGACCAACTCGTCGATCTCGAGCAGGTTCAACGCGCGCGGCACCGGAGGCTGCACCAGATCGCCAGTACCCGGGCCGGTAGCGATAAACGCCTTGGCCTGCTCCGCCTGAATCGCCGAAGGTGCCACCGGGGCCGCACCGTCAGGCTGCAACGCATTGTGAGAGACCCGACCGACATGCCACAACTGGGCAAAGATCACTCCGCCCTCGGCGTGCACGGCGTTGGTGACCTTGCGCCATCCTTCGATTTGCGCGGGGCTGTAGATACCCGGCGTCCAGGCATAACCCTGACCACGGGGTTCGATCTGCGTGCCTTCGCTGACCATGAAACCGGCGGTGGCGCGCTGACGGTAATACTCGGCCATCAAGTCAGTGGCGATATCACCCGGCTGGGCGCTGCGCTGACGGGTCAGCGGCGGCAATACCACGCGGTTGTTCAAGAGGTGATGGCCCAGTTTTACCGGGGTGTTTAAAACAGTGGCAGTCATTGCGATATTCCAAATTCGGGACGAACGAAAGCGTTGGCGACTCGTGCGAGTCGCCAGCGATAAAACGGTGGATGGGTTAAGCGGTGAGGTTAAGCAGGGCCTGGGCCACTTCGCTCGAACTGCCGGGGTTCTGCCCGGTGACCAGCAGGCCGTCGACAATTACGAAGGACTGCCAGTCAGCGCCCTTCTCGTACTTGCCGCCCAGTTTCTTGAACTCATCCTCGACCAGGAATGGCACCACGTCGGTCAGTTGCACCGCCGCTTCCTCGGAGTTGGAGAACCCGGTGACACGGCGGCCCTTGATCAACGGCTCACCATTGACCGCCTTGACGTGACGCAGGGCGCCCGGGGCGTGGCAAACGAAACCGATCGGCTTGCCGGCACGCTCGAACGCTTCGATCAGCGCAATTGAGGTGGGCGACTCGGCCAGATCCCACAGCGGTCCGTGGCCGCCTGGGTAGAACACGGTGTCGAAATGGTCAGCGTTGAGCGTGTCCAGCTTCACGGTGTTGGCCAGGGCCTGTTGCGCGGCCGGGTCGGCGGCGAAACGGCGGGTCTGTTCGGTCTGGGCATCCGGCTGATCACTGACTGGGTCCAGCGGCGGCTGGCCGCCGGCCGGCGATGCCAGCACCACCTCGACGCCGGCGTCCTTGAACACGTAATACGGGGCTGCAAACTCTTCGAGCCAGAAGCCGGTCTTGCGGCCGGTGTCGCCAAGCTGGTCGTGAGAGGTGAGTACCATTAATACTTTCATTTTCCAGTGCCTCGATCGATGTGGATGTCAGGGTATACGGGGCTGCCCAACAACTGTTGAGTCAGCGACAGCGCCTCGGTGAACGGCGCAGCGGTACGGGTGATCTTGCTCATGACGCTGGTTCCCAGCCACAGCGCATACAAGCGCCGGGCAAGGCCTTCGGGGGATTGCTCGATAGCCAGCGAACCGTCCTCGACCCCGCCGCGTATCGCCTCGGCGAGTACTTCGATGGTGCGCGAGGTGCCGCGTTGCAGGGCCAATCGCATCGGCTCCGAAAGATCTGACACCTCGGCACCCAGTTTGACGGCCAGGCATTTGCCGGAATCGGTGCAGCCGGTCTGGTTGTCGATCCAGGCCTGCCAATAGCGCATCAACGTGTTGTGCCGGGACAGTTCGGGCTGGCTGAACAACTGCTGCATGCCATGCACGTAGTTGTCGAAATAGGTGTCGAGCAACACCACGCCAAACGCGTCCTTGGAGCTGAAGTAGTGATAAAACGAACCTTTGGGCACCCCAGCGGCTTGCAGTATTTCGTTCAGGCCCACCGCGGAAAACCCCTTGGCGCCGATCAGCGGCTGCGCACTGTCGAGAATCACTTGCCGGGCACTTCTGGTGTCGTTGCTCATGCTTGTCTCCTACCGATTAGACCAGTCGTCTAGTTCGTGGAGCCATGGTAGGGAGCGTGGCAGAACCCCACAATGTCAGATCCGCAAGGATTTCGGCCATGGCTCGAAGTCGGTTGCCGTTTCTGCGACGCCCGCCGACAATCGCCCTCCCCGCGCCCCTTGGAGAATAACGATGCACAGCGTTGCGCTGATGGTTTACCCGAACTTCCAGTCCCTGAGCCTCAGCCTGGGCTCGGTGTTCGAGTGCGCAAACCTGCTGCGCGGCGAGCCGGCCTATGAGTTTCATCTGGTGTCGGAAAGCGGCGGCGCGGTGATGACGTCCCAGGGCTTTTCGGTGAACACCTCGCCCCTTCGGCCACAGGGTTATGACACGTTGATCGTCAGCGGCTACCTGGAGTTTCGCCTGCCGGAAGCGAACCTGCTGGAACTGGTCAAGGCGGCCTCCGCACAGTCACGCCGCGTTGCGTCGCTGTGCATGGGCATCTTCGTGCTGGCCGAGGCCGGGCTGCTGGAGGGCAAGCGCACCACCACCCATTGGATTCACGCGCCAGCGTTTCGCAAGCGCTATCCGCACATCCGCCTGGAAGAAGACAAACTGTTTGTGGTGGACGGCCAGGTGTGGACCGGCGCCGGCATGAGCGCCGGGGTCGACCTGGCCCTGGCCATGGTGGAGAACGACCTGGGCAGCGACCTCGCCCGGCGCATCGCGCGCAAGCTGGTAATCGCCCAGCGCCGGGGCAGCGAGCAGTCGCAGTTGTCGGCCCTGCTGGAGCTGGACCCCAAATCCGACCGCGTGCAACTGGCCCTGGCCTATGCCCGCGAGAACCTCACCCATGACCTGTCAGTAGACGCTCTGGCCGAAGTCGCCCGGCTCAGCCCGCGCCAGTTCAGCCGGGTGTTTCGCGAAGAAACCGGGCAGACGCCGGCCAAGGCCATCGAATCGCTGCGGGTGGAAGCCGCGCGGGCGATGATGGAAACCAGCCGGCACCCGGTTGAGGTGGTCGCTCGCGAAACCGGATTCGGCGACCGCGAGCGCATGCGCCAGGCGTTTCTACGGGCGTTCGGGCAACCGCCTCAAGCGATGCAGCAGGCGTTCAATGCAGCGCCGCCCGCGTAATCAGGTACGTCACCAGCTGCGGGTCATCGTCCAGCTCAAGGGTCTGCACCGGGCGCGGCAGATAATCGAGCACCGTGCGCCAGAACGCCTGTGACACTTCATCCTGGTCATAAAAACGCACCAGCCAGTTGGCTTCGCCACTGCACAGCACCTGGGTGGCGATGGCACGGCCGATGCCTCGGCGGCGGTAGCGCTTGAGGATAAACAGGTCGGCCAGCTCCAGGGCATCCATGCCCAGCTCGCTGCCTTCGATCAACATGAACCCGGCGATGCAGCCATCCACCAGCAGCAGGTTGGCGCTCCATTGCGGGTCTTGCCAGTAGCGCGACAGGTGTTCGTCATGGATATAGAAGCGGCCGTCCGCTTCGACATCTTCTTGTTCCCAGTCCGAGGACTCGTAAGCGTAGTACTGGTACAGATTGCGGATCAGCTCGGCATCTTCGGGGCCGGTCTGGATCAATTCGACGGTGGTTTCAGGCATGGGGCTCTCAGTGAAATAACGCAGGGCGCCATTGTTCACAAAACGTCGCCTCAAGCCAATGGCGAGTGAATCCTTTCTATTGGCTGAACGGAATGCAGATAGCGAGGGCCCCGGCCACCACCCTGAAACATTTGGAATAAACTTCGCCGATTCTCGCTTCTCAAGGACATGCCTCGTGACCAACGTCTGTACCGCCGGCCTGGATGTCGGCTTTGCCTCCCTGGATTACCTGCAAATTTTCTTCCTGGGCGTGATTCAGGGCATCACCGAGCTGCTGCCGGTGTCGTCCACCGCCCACATGCGCGTGGTTCCCGCCCTGCTCGGCTGGCAAGATCCGGGCTCGGCGTTTTCGGCGGCCATGCAACTGGCGGCGCTGGCGGCCGTGGTCAGTTATTTCTGGCGCGATGTGCGCCAGGTCACCACCGGCAGCATCGACGCGGTGCGCCGGGGCGACTACAACGACCGCTGGTTCAAGCTAGCGGTGGCAATTGTGCTGGCCACCCTCCCGATCTGCATTGCCGGGCTGGTGCTGTCGTCAACCCTGAATGCCTGCAACTCGCCGATGCGCGGGTTGATGGTGATCGGTATTTCCTGCGTGGTGATGGCGGTATTGATGGCGGTGGCCGAAGTGCGCGCTCGGCATACCCGTGACGTCAGCCAGATGCGCCTGCGTGATGCGCTGATCGTGGGGGTCGCACAGATTGGTGCGTTGATCCCCGGGGTATCGCGCTCGGGCTCCACGTTGACGGCGGCGCTGTTTCTCAACTTCAAGCGCGAGGAAGCGGCGCGTTTCTCCTTCCTGCTGGGCCTGCCCGCCATCGCCCTGGCCGGGCTGAAAGAGCTGTGGGTGTTGCTGCACGCCGACCTGCCCGCGCATGCCTGGCCGCATCTGCTGTTCGGGCTGGTGGTGGCGAGCATTTCGGCGTTTTTCGCGATCTGGGGGCTGATGAAGTTTCTGGAGCGCTTTTCAACCTGGCCATTTGTGGTCTACCGGGCGCTGCTGGGCGTCTTTTTGATCGTTGCCGTCAGCACCGGCCTTTTGAGCTGACGAGCTTGTGCAACAGGTCTTCCAGAGCGCCTGCACCAGGCTTTTCAGTTTTAATGCCTCGGCCCAGCGGTCACTGATCTCGCGGCCATCCGCGCCGGTAATCGCATACGGCGGCGGGCCGAGCTCGCAGGTGAAAGACAGGCTCTGCGGCGTGTCGGGCCGAGCAAGCCAGTCTTCAATGCCGTAGCGCCACCAGCCGCTAAAGCGCTCGACCCAGGCTTGGTGCCGGGGAAACTCCAGCGACACTTGCACCTGTTCGCTGCTCGCCACACGGCCATGAAAGCCCCAGCTGTGACGCAGGATCGTGTGGATCTGTTCGTCGTCTTCGGCAACCCCAGGCTCAGGCAATTCGCGCCCGACCACGTAGTGGGACAGGTCGGCCAGCAGTTTCAAATCCGGCATCTGCGCCAGCAGGTCGAGGGTAAACATCAGGTCATTGGTGAGGCGATAACGATGGGTTTCCAGCAGGATCGGAAAGTCCGCCTGTTCGGCCAGGCGTTGCCAGCCTTCGATCAGCCGGCCCGCCTCGGCCTGGGTGCGCGGTCGCACATCGGCTTGCAGCGTGAGGTGATGACAGCCGTGGCGGCCGATCACATCCAGCGCGGTCGCCAGGTCGTCCACATTCTGCGGGAACAGCTGGCCTTCGATCTGCAAACCGCGCGCAGCGGTGGCGGCGTGTAAACGGGCGACGTCGGCGGCGTTGTAGTAGTGGTCGGTGACGCCATCAAAACCGGCGGCGGCAATTCGGTCCAGTTGCGCGTCGAGCGAACCGGGTTCGGTTTGCATTGCCCACAGGGATTGGAACACCAGAAATTGGCGCATGTCAGCTCCGCAGCAGGTGTTTGAGGGATTGCTCCGGATCGGACAGGTTCGCCGCCGTCAGCGGGATGCGCGCCGCGATCAGCCGTTCGCACAGCTTGATGTCCCTGGCCACGCTGTTGCCCGGCGCCCAGCCGCAGGCACCTTGCAGGTGGCCATCGCCGTGCAGGTAGAACAGCAAAACGCCGCCGGTGGGCAGATAACGCGTGACCATCTGCGCGGTCATCGCACCCACGGTGAGCAAACCCCAATCGAATTGATCGGACCAGAAGCCCGGCAGGGCATCGAACGGTAACTCGCGTCCCAGCAGACTCAACGCCGCATGCCGCCCCTGAGCCTCGGCGTTGCGCCAGGTTTCCTGGCGCTGGTAGACGCCGCCCAGCTGGAACTCACACACGTCGCCCGCAGCAAAGATATTCGCCACGCTGGTGCGCAGTTGCGCGTCCACGCGAATGCCCTGCCCCACGTCCAGCCCGGCCGCTGCGGCCAGTTCGAGATTGGGTTGCATGCCGATACCCACCACCACCAGGTCACAGGACAGTACCTGCCCGCCCACCAGTTGCACGGCGTCGGCGTTGATGGATTCCAGCGTCACGTTCAATCGCACATCCACGCCGTGATCACGGTGCAGCGCCAACAGCGCCTCGCTGATGATCGGCGGCAGCACCCGGCCCGCCAGTCGCGACCCGGCTTCGAGCACCGTCACTTCACAGCCCATGCTGCGCGCCGTCGCCGCCACTTCCAGGCCGATAAACCCGCCGCCGATAACCACCAGCCGTGTGCCGGGGCGCAAGGCCGCGCGCAACGCCACTGCGTCATCATGGGTGCGCAGGTACAGCATGTGCGGCAGATGCTGGGGCAAGCGCCGCGCCCGACCGCCGGTGGCCAACAGCAGGCCTGAATAGGCCAGCCATTGGCCGTCGGCGAGTTGCAGGCGGTTGTGTGCAGGCTCCAAGCGGCTTACCGGGTTGCCCGCGACATGCTCGATGCCAAGCTTGGCCAGCCGCGCGCCGTCGCAGAGGCTGCAACTCGTCAGGTCCGTCGCGCCTTGCAGCAGGCCCTTGGACAGTGGCGGACGCTCATAGGGCAGGTGCGGCTCATCGCCGATCAGCATCACCCGGCCGCTGTAGCCTTCCTCACGCAGGGTAAGCGCCGCACGGCCTCCGGCATGCCCCGCGCCGACAATAACAAGGGGCGCGTTCATCGTCACAGCGCAACGGCGAGCAACACCCGGCCCGCCTCCACACGCACCGGGTAGGTTTTGAGATTGACGCACACCGGCGCGCCGAGGGCCTTGCCGGAGCGGTAATCAAAGCGCCCATTGTGTTTGGGGCATTCGATGACGTGGTCCATCACCAGGCCATCGGCGAGGTGGATTTTTTCGTGGGTGCACAGGCCTGCGGTGGCAAAAAACTCGTTATCGGCGGAACGGAACACCGCGTAGGTGTTCGCCCCGTGATCGAAGCGCAGCACGTCTTCCTCGTCAATTTCGCCCACGGCGCAGACGTCGATCCATTGATCGTTCATGGCGTTTTCTCTTGTTTCAAGGGGGGAATGATCAGCCGGCAGCAGTCTCTGCGTGCATCGCAGCGGCGGCCGGTTGCACCTGTGCGCGAATCGGGCGCTGGACGAAATAGCTCGGGTCGCGGCGCTGCCTGAGAATTGTCGGGATGATCTCCCTGTAGGCATCCCGCAGGCTTGCGTAGGGCGGCGGGCAGTCGCTGCGGATTTCGTCATGCAGTTGCGCAAGGGCGTGGTAAGGCACCATCGGATACATGTGGTGTTCGAGGTGGTAGTTCATGTTCATGTAGATAAAGCGCAGCACGCGGTTCATGTAGATGGTGCGGCAGTTGCTGCGGTGGTCGAGCACGTCTTCGGCCAGGCCCACGTGCTGGGTAAGGCCGAACAGGTAGCCGAGCCAGGCGCCATAGAGACTCGGCAAACCCACCAGCATCAACGGCAGCCAGCTGTGCAGGGTCATCGCGGCGCCGATGATCAGCGCATAAACAACCACCCAGATGCGTGCGGCGCGGAACACTTTGGGCCATTCGGATTCAGGGATGAAGTCCTGTTCCTGGGCACTCATGCGCCCGATGGCATGGCGCGCCACGCCGCTGAAGGTTTTCCACGCGAGGGGCAGGTTGAACACGCTGAGGGCCATCATCCACAGGCTTGGCGGACGCGGTTCGACGATCTCCGGGTCGCGGCCGACCACGATGGTGTCGGTGTGGTGGCGCGCATGGCTCCAACGCCATACATGGGGTTCGAAAATACACATGAAGCTCGCCACCTGGTACAGCGTGTCGTTCATCCAGCGGGTCTTGAAGGCGGTGCCGTGGCCGGTTTCGTGCCAGCGCGGGTTGGAGGCGGTACCGTAGAGCACGCCATAGGCGAGGAAGAATGGCACGCATGCCCAGGTGCCCCAGAACCAGTAGCCACCAAAGCCGGTGGCGAACAACGTGGCGAACCAGAGGGTTGTGTCGAGCAGGGCGGGGCCATCGCGGCGCTGCATCAGTTCTTTCATGCGTTTGCGCGCGATGGGCGACTGGTACCAATTGGCCGAGACCAGGCCTTTGTCGAAGGCGCGGGCGGCTTCGGGGCCAGTGAGGCGGTAATCGCGACGGGTTTTATGGGCGGTGTGTTCAGGCATTGTTATTGTTCTCCGCAAGCGGGTTACAGGGGCTTTGCGAAATCACCATAGAGCGCGGCCAAATCAGCCTCAAGGCCTTGAATCCATTCCCTATCAAGCTATCATCCAGGCCAGGCGCTGCTTGATAGTTTTCTATCAAGGCGCTCAAGGGGCTCGCCATGCACACCACTAAACGTCCGACCATTGCCACCGTTGCCGCCCAGGCCGGATTGAGCGTGGCCACGGTTGACCGGGTGCTCAACGCCCGCGCGCCGGTCAATCCACAAACCGCCGAACAGGTGTTCCAGGCTGCCGAGGCCGTGGGCTATTTTGCCGCCCGGCTGATCGGCCAGCGTATTCGCGAACGCCGCCCCACATTCCGTTTCGGCATCCTGCTGCTGGGCACCGCGCAGGCGTTCTATGCACACCTGGCCGAATCGATCAGGGAAGCCGCCGCGCAGCATGCCGCAGCCAACCTGACGTGCCAGTTCGACTACATCAACGACCGCACACCGAGCGCCATCGTCACGCAGATCGAGCAATTGGCCGTGCAGTGCGACGGGCTGGCAGTGGTCAGCTTCGCCCACCCGTTGATCAACGCCTGCCTGGCGCAGATCCGCGAAGCCGGCGTGCCGGTGGTCGCGCTGCTGTCGGACATCCATGAGCAGGCGCTGGAGCCCTATGTGGGCCAGGACAATCGTGTGGTCGGGCGCACCATGGGCTGGCTGCTCGCGCGCACCTGCGGGGCACGTAAAGGCAGCGTCGGGATCGTGCTGGGCGGCCACCGTTTTCTCGGCCATCAGGCCCGTGTCGAAGGCTTGCACAGTTATCTCGACGAACATGCGCCGGGGCTTAAACCTCTGGAACCGCTGATCAACCTCGACAACTGCGACATCACCGAAGAAGCCACCCTCGACCTCCTCAGCCGCCACACCGACCTGCGCGGTCTGTGCGTGGTGGGCGGTGGCGGCGACGGTGTCATCAGCGCCCTGGCCCAACTGCCCAGGCGCCCGGCGCTGTGTTGCATCCTGCAGGAGTCCACCGCGCTGTCACGCCAGGCGCTGGGCCAGGGTTTGATCGATGTGGTGATGGACTCCCAGCCCCGCCAGACCGCCACCGCGCTGGTGCAGTTGATGGTGCAATTGCAGAGTGCCGAAGGGTTCGACCCGTTGCAGCATCGCGTGCACATACCGCTGCAAATCGTTACCTGCGAGAACATCTGAAACAGGCGGGCACCTTCGTGGCAGCGGTTTACCAGCCTTCCTTCAACATGCGCAGTTCCAAATGCTGCAACAGCATGATGGTCTTGCCGTCGACAATCTCACCGCTGTGCACCATCGCCAGCGCCTGCTCGAAGCCCAGCTCCAGCACCTCGATGTCTTCGCCCTCTTCTTCCAGGCCGCCGCCCGCGCCGACTTGATCGGCCGGCTGATATTGGCCAAGGAAAAAGTGAATGCGCTCGGTCACCGAACCCGGGCTCATGAACGCCGCGTAGATCTTTTCCACATGGCCGACGCGGTAGCCGGTCTCTTCTTCGGCTTCCAGGCGAATGCGCTCTTCAGGGCTGGCGTTGTCGAGCAAACCGGCGGCGGCTTCGATCAGAAAACCCGGGTAGTCGTTGACGAAGGTAGGCATGCGGAACTGGCGCACCAGCAGCACGCTGCGCTGCTCTCGGTTGTACAGCAGGATGGTCGCGCCATTGCCGCGGTCGTACACTTCACGGGTCTGGGCCTGCCAGCTGCCGTCCTGGCGGCGCAGGTCGAAGGTGTATTTTTTCAGCACATACCAATTGTCCGAGAGGGTTTCTTCGGCGGTGATCCGTACGGGGCTGTTGTCCATGGTCGGGCCTCTGTGCGTGGGAGGTGGAGCATGTCGCGGGTGTCTTGCCAGCGTCAAGCTGAAGCAGCTTGCAACACCCTGCAAGCAACACGTCGCTACGGCCGTCGCATTAATCCCTGCCATAACAGGCCATCTGGTAAAACCCGTGCTTCACCTCTTTTCAGGAACGTTCATGCCTCCACGTTTATTGTCTCGTCTGGGCCTGCGCTGGTTTCCCCTGTTGTGCATGGCGTTGCTGATCGTCGGCCTGCCAGTGGGGTGCGCGATGCTGCAACACAAGGAGCGCGAGTTGGTGTTCCGCATCGAACCGGGCAAAGCCGGCTGGTACAGCGGTTTACCCAAAACCGTGCAGGAATTCGAGCTCAAGCCCGCCAGTTTCAAAGCGGGGCAGAACATCCATGGCTGGTGGTATCCGGCGGACCGCCAGGACGCACCGGCGATCCTGTACCTGCACGGCGTGCGCTGGAACCTGACCGGCCAGCTGTTTCGCATCGAGCAACTGCACGCCCTGGGTTACTCGGTGCTGGCCATCGACTATCGCGGCTTCGGCCAGAGCCAGGGCGACCTGCCCTCGGAAACCAGCGTCTACGAAGACGCGCGCATTGCCTGGGAGCGCTTCAAGGTGCTGCAACCGGACCCCGGCAAGCGGCTGATCTACGGGCATTCCCTGGGCGGCGCGGTGGCCATCGACCTGGCGGCGCAGCTGGGCCAACAAACCCCGTTGCCCGTGCGTGGTCTGGTGATCGAATCCACCTTCACCTCGCTGGCGGATGTCGCCACGGCCGTGGCCGATACCTCGTTGCCGGTGCGCTGGTTGCTGTCGCAGAAATTCGATTCGATCGACAAGATTGCCGACATTCACATGCCCCTGCTGGTGGTGCATGGCCTGGATGACCGCTATGTGCCACCGCGTTTCAGCGAGCAACTGTTCGAAGCCGCGCGCGAGCCCAAGCGGCTGTTGCTGGTACCCGGTGCCAGCCACAACAATAGCCTGAGCCTGGCCGGACGCAATTATCGCCAGGCCCTCGATACCCTGATGCAAACCGAGATGCCGGCACGGGTGGTCACACCGTCCACAGGACGCGGCGGCGACTCATGACTGCGCTTTTCGGCACTGGCTTCGCGCTTGCGTGTCAAGCGTCAACCCTGCCCATGTTGGCCCGCGCCTGAAGTTGATCAAATAATGACCTGGGCTTAAATCGCAAAGCCTGCCGGGCCTTCGCAAAGTTATCCACAGAGATACCCACGGTTTTCGTGGACAACTCTTTTTATATTTTTACGGTTTTTTTTCCAGCAGACACAGTGCATCGGCCACCGCATGGCCGCTGGCGGTGTTGTCGAAGATGCACCAGGTGGGCACGCCGGAGGCAGTGGATTGGCGCAACGCTTGCGCATGGAGCGCAACCCGTTCGGGGCCATAGGCACTGTGATAGATCTGGGGCGAGCCATGCAGGCGCCAATAGCGCACGCCCTGCCAGGCGTCGACAGCATCGATGACTACCGGGTCAGCGGTCACCCAGCCGATCCGGTACCCCTGCAACAACGTCCCGGCCGTCACCCAACTGGCATGACGCGGCTCCAGCACCACATCGCCGGGAAAGCGCTGGCGCAGCGCCTCAAAAAAAGCACCAGCCACGTCGGGCTCATGGTTCAGCGAAGGCGGAAGCTGCACCAGCAGGCAGCCGAGCCTCTCGCCCAGGTGCAGGCATTGCGCGAGGAACTCATCGAGCGCCGCTTCACAGTGCCGCAAGCGCAACTCATGGGTGATGCGCCTGGGCACCTTCACCGAAAAGCGAAACGCCGACGGCACCGATTGCGCCCAGCGCTCATAGGTTTTGGGCAGGTGCGGTCGATAAAACGAGGTGTTGATCTCCACTGCATTGAAACGCGATGCATAGCGCTGCAAGTGGCTGCCTTCTTCGGCAAACGCCGGCCAGTGTTCACGGGGCAAACTCCAACCTGCACAGCCTACGAACAGCGGTGCCATCTCATCAGTGACGCTTGGCGAGCTGTTCATCGATCGCGTCGGTCTGGCGTTCCAGGTCCTTGATCTCGGTAGGCGTCAGCACTTTGTCAACGGTTTCGGTATTGGCGTTCGGACGCTCCAGGGTTTGCCCCTTGGCCGGGCCGGCCGTGCCGTTTTGCGCGTCTTCAGAACTGATCGGTTCCGGGGTTTTATCGGCGGTGGTGTGGTCGGTCATGGTGAGGTTTCCTGGCAGTTGAAGGCCGCCAAATCGGCGGGTGCTTATGCAGCAGAGCCCTTCGACATTCGATGGTTCAAGAAAATTGCCAAAGCTGACCGCTGGGAAAACGGGTGTAAAAAAAATTTAAACCTTTTGCCCTGGTGCCGGTTCAACAAACAGGCAACGGCATCACACCACACTCAAGGAGATCCACCATGACTACTCTGCTGATGAAACAAATGGGCCTGACCTTCGTGCTGGTCGCAGGCTCGATATCCGCCGCAATGGCCGCCACATCAAACAACTTTGTGGACAATGCTGCCGAAGGCGGCATCACCGAAGTCGAGGCCGGCAAACTGGCCCTGGAAAAAAGCAGCTCGGCTGATGTGAAAACCTTTGCCCAGCACATGGTCACCGACCACACCAAGGCCAATCAGGAATTGATGGCCCTGGCGAAAAAGCTCGACATCGAAGTACCGGATGACGCGGCGCTGACCGACAAGGCCAAGAAAGCCATCCTGGAAATGCGCGATGAATCGTTCGACAAGGCCTACGCCAACAACCAGGTGCTCGCCCATGAAAAAACCGTCGAACTGTTCAAGAAAGAAGCCGCCTCTTCGGACAACGCCGAGCTGAAAGCCTTCGCCACCAAGACCCTGCCGACCCTTGAAGCCCACCTGAAAATGGCCAAGAAGCTGCAAGACAAGCACGCCCACTAATCCATAACCCGACTCAAGGAGACACCTGATCATGAGTGCGCAACTCAGCGGCAAGAAGATCCTTGTCATCACCTCCAACACCGGCATCGAACGTGACGAACTGCTCAAGCCACTGCAGGCCCTGCGCGGTTACGGCGCCACCGTCACTCACGGCTCCAGCAAGGGCGGCACCACGCAGACCTTTGTCGGCGACACCGAGAAGGACCAGACCGTGGAGTCCGATGTGCAGCTGTCGGATGTGGTCAGCGGCGACTTCGACGCGCTGGTCATCCCCGGCGGCACCGTCAATGCCGACACCCTGCGCCAGGATGCAGCAGCGCTGCGCCTGATCAACGACTTCACCAAGGCCGGCAAAACCATTGCGGCGATCTGTCACGGTCCATGGACCTTGATCGATGCTGGCGTGATCGAAGGCAAAACCTTGACCTCGTACAAGAGCGTACGCATCGACCTGGAAAACGCCGGCGCTGCCGGCTGGGTCGACGCCGAGGTCAAGGAATGCAAAGCCAATGGCTGGACCTTGATCACCTCTCGCACGCCGGATGACCTGCCGGCGTTCAACGAGGCAATTGCCAAGGCGCTCGCCGGCTGACTGCCCGCAGGAACGAAAACAGGCGCCCTTCGGCGCCTGTTTTATTCAATCCTCTGCACTTCAACTTTTTCGCTGATCTGCCATCTCGCGCTTGGGGCCGAACATGGCCCATGCGATCAGCCCGAGCAGCGGCACAAAGATCAGGATGATCAGCCACAGCCCTTTCGTCTCCCAGCCGCCCGTGCTGCGCAGCACCACATTGATTGCCCATAATTCTGCGAGCAGCAGAATCACCGCCAATATGATCCAGATATATTCCAATTGCATGGTTCACCTCCTGAGGTCTATGCATTAGGTCAAGCAGAACGCTCAAGGGTTCCATTGAATTCTTGCGCACGGCGTTTACGCCTGCGTGCGCGGCATGCGCACAAGGCGCTAACCGTGCAGGCGTTGTGCAATCCCCCCGACATGCAACCATGCAAGGTGCACGACCGCGCCGTTTCGACGGCTAAATAGTTTATTGATTTATATAGGTTTTATTTTTTTAACAAGGTGGTACGGCTGATGCAACCTACCTACGGACGAGGCGCGCACTTCGACGCGCCCGAACGTTATCCGTGAGGTTCGACCATGAACGCCATTGACCTTCTCAAAGCCGACCACGAACGCGTCAAAGCCCTGTTGACCCAATTGAGCGAGTCCACCGAGCGCGGCGTAAAAAAGCGCACCGAGTTGCTGGCCAAGCTGGAGATGGAAATCAGCCTGCACACAAAGCTGGAGGAAGAAATTCTCTACCCGGCCTTCAGAAAAGCCGGCGGTAAAGAGCAGGACATCATGTACCACGAAGCCAAGGAAGAGCACCGCACCGTCGACGCATTGGTGCTGCCTGATCTCAAGCAGACCGAGCCCTCCACCACCGAGTTTTCCGGACGTGTGAAAGTGGTCAAGGAGCTGTTGGAGCATCACATCGAGGAAGAGGAAAGCGAGATGTTCCCCCAGGCTAAAAAGCTGCTGGGCAAAGCGCTGCTCGAAGAGCTGGGCGCCGAGATGGAAGCGATGAAAGCGGCGTACAAAAAAACCATGGCCGCCAAGGCGATGGCGGCCTGAGGCCTATCTGTCGCTTGAACTCGAGCGGTTTCCCACTACGCTCTGTTACAGGCGTTCCCAATCAGGCGACAGCATTGTTTTCATTCTGATTGAGATACGATCCAGGCCCGGCATTTGCCGGGTGTGGGTTTTAGTCAATGGATCGAGGGGATTACGTCATGAAGACCATCACGTCCCGTAACCTGTTACTTGTCATGGCTTTGTCGGCTGTCCTGGCAACCCCGGCACACGCCGCGTTTGGCGATGACGTCGGGCCCGCAGCGACCCCGCTGAACGGCGGTTCTGCGCTGCCACCGGGCTCCGGGCATGGCAGTCGCTCCGACAACGACAAGAAAAAACCCACCGGCAAAAAAACACAGAAGCCCCACGCCACACAGACCATCAAGCCCAAACCCTCCGACAGTTCGCAATCGCCTGACGACGAGAAACCTCGGCCGGCTGATTGAGCAGGCAAAATGGTTCCAGATGTTGCCGCACGACGCGCAGCCCGAGCCTGCGCGGCAACATTTTTTTCGCACGGAACACACCGCGCAGGCGCGGCCTTATGGGCGCGCCCGTACCGCTGACATCGAAAAAGTCACGCGCGCATGCTGCACCTGTGGCAGAACGTCGCAGATTACGCCGGCTGGCCAGGGTTGATAGACTGGGCGTCCTCCACGCTTGTTCTTTCAATGCCTGCTGCTCGAAGCCTGATGTGTCCATTCGGCGCAAGGTGGGCGTTACACAGGATGCACCGTTGATGAGTACGTTATTCACCCGCCGCACCGTGTTGACCGGAATGGGCCTGCTGGGCCTGGGCCTGCTCAGCGGCTGTGACAGTAGCCCCAGGCTGAACTTCAAGTACGGCAAGGATCTGAGTGACAAGATCATGGGCCGTACCTTCAAGCTCAAGAACACCGAGGGTGAGACCGTCACCCTCAGCTCCTACCGTGGCCTGATGCCCGTGGTGTTCTTCGGCTTCACCCAATGCCCCGCCGTGTGCCCGACCACTCTGGCCCGCGCTGCCCAGGCCAAGAAGCTGATGGGCCGCGACGGCGAAATCATGCAGGTGATCTTCATCACCCTTGACCCGGAACGCGACACGCCGGAAATTCTCGACCGATACGTCAAGGCCTTCGATCCCAGCTTCGAAGCGCTGTACGGTACCCCGGAAGAAATCGCCGTGGCGGCCAAGGAGTTCGGGATCTTTTATGAAAAGATCCCCGCCGGCGACACCTACACCCTCTCCCACACGGCCACCAGCTTTGTTTTCGATACCCGTGGCAACCTGCGCCTTGGGCTGCAGGCGTCCCTTACCGCTAAAGAGTGCGCAGAAGACCTGCTCACCGTCATGGAGGTCTGCTAATGACTGCCGTTCAACACCTCAAACGCCTGACTGCCGGCCTGGCCCTGCTCGGCCTCGCCGCCCACGCCAGTGCCCAGGTGCAGGTGACCGATGCATGGGTGCGTGCCACCGTGCACGGCCAGCCCTCCAGCGGGGCGTTCATGACCCTCACGGCGGACAGCGACAGCAAGCTGGTGAGCGTGGCAACCCCCGTGGCCAAGGACGTGCAGATCCATGAAATGAGCATGAAGGATGACGTGATGCGCATGGGCCCGGTGGATTCGGTGGCGCTGCCGGCAGGCAAGGCGGTCAAACTCGACCCCAACGGTTACCACGTGATGCTGATGGGCCTTACCGGCCAGATCGAGGAAGGTAGCCAGGTGCCGCTGACCATCACGGTGGAAACGGCCAAGGGCGAGAAACAAGTGATCCAGGTACAGGCTCCGGTGCGCGCACTCAATGGCATGGAGCACATGGACCATAGCAAGATGCATTGACCTGTCGGGCTGAAAGTTACCGCTCAAATGCACGCTGAAGGCGGGAGTATCGGCCCTCCCCCCTTCTCGAGCTGTCGATAAATAGATAGCGACCCCACCTCCTGCATATTCCTCACAATTTGAAGTGACAGTCGTCACTCAACTTCATAAGGATTATTCAGCATGGCCAAAACACCGCCGCTACCGACGTCCACCCATTATCAGTCGATGGCGGGCGAACTACGCGCTCCCGCCAAGCCCGGCATGCCAGATCGGCTATCGGTTCAAGTGGTGATAGAACCCAAAGACCTGTGCGCGGCGATGGACATCTTTTTTTCTGTTGCGAAGGCCCACCACATTCGCAAACCACGAATCAGCGTGACCCAATCCAGCACAGAGCGGGCGGCGTCTCCTGCAAACGCTTTGATGGGAATGCAACTGAAGTTTCGCCCGGACCGCGCCGACGGCACCTACAGCCCTTCCCATCTGAACAACGTGAATCAGGTTGAACCAGACATTCGCGTCGCGCTGATTCAGGCCGGCGTGTTGAATCATGGCCCGGTTGACTGACCCTTGAAAATCGAATCGATGTGATTTAAAGCAGGTGGAAAACCCGCATCAGCGGGTTTTCTGACTCCGTGTATGCAATGATCCGTCGCGACCGCCCAACGGATGGAGCCGCCGCCATGTCGCTCACTGCCTCAGTTACCCCTGCACAAGCGCCGCGCTTCTGGCGTGATGCGCGCTTGCCATTCATCGAGGCGCGGAGCATCGCCGACGGGCGCAAGGTCACGTACACCCGCCACGCCCACGAACATTTTTCCATCGGCGCGATCATCACCGGGCGCAGCTATTACCACTATGGGGCACAGACCTTCGAGATCAGCGCCGGCACCGTGGTGTTGATGAACCCCGGTGACGTGCATGCCTGCAACCCCATCGACAACTCACCGTGGTCCTACCACATGCTCTACCTCGATACGCCGTGGTTGACCGACCTGCAGTATCAATTGGGCTTCAGCCCGGGTCGGGGTTATCGCCCTTTCAGCACACCGCATTCACGCGACACCGTGCTCTACCGCGATCTGCTCGCACTCTACAGTTTGCTGGTGGACGAACAGGCCGAACTCCTGCACAAACAGAGCGCACTGGTCAGCTACTTCACCGAGCTGCAACAGCGCCTGAACCCTTCGCCGGCGCCGCTGCGCGAGGCCAACTACAAACTGGAACGCGCCGCCGATTTCATCCGCGCGCACTGCACCGAAACCTTGAAACTGGAGGACATTTGCCTCGCGGCCGAGCTGTCGCCGTCGTACCTGATCCGTGCGTTCAGGCAGCATTACGGGTTGACGCCCCATGCGTTCCTGGTGAACCAGCGCATCCAGTTTGCCCGCAGCCAATTGCGCAATGGCGAGTTGATCGCCGACGTGGCACTGGCTGCAGGTTTTGCCGATCAGGCGCATTTCCAGCGCGCGTTCAAACAGCATTTCGCGGCCACGCCAGGGCAGTATCGCGACGTGCTCAAGTCGTCAGCAAATAACCCACACTGGCCACCAGCAACGCGGCCATTGCGCGGTTGAACAGGCGCACACCACGGGGATTGGCCAGGTAGCGTCGCAAAAAGGTGCCGGCATACGCCCAGCACGCCACCGACAGATAGCAGATCACCAGATAGATCGCCGCAAACAGCCACACTTGCGCTGCATCGCCGTCCGCCACGAATAACCCCATGCCTGCGACGCAAGCGAGCCAGGCTTTTGGGTTGAGCCATTGCATCACCGCACCATAGAGCATCGAGGGTGCGCTGGCGCGGCCATCGGCGTCGAGCCGGCCGTCATCCGCCGCGAGTTTCCACGCCATATACAGCAGGAACGCCACCCCGCCCCATTGGATCACCTGAGTCAGCAGTGGCCAGCGCACCAGCACCTCATGCAGCCCCAGGCCGATCAGCACCAGCAGCACGGTAAAACCGGTGGCCGCCCCAAGCACATGCTTCTGGCTGGCGGCAAAGCCAAAGCGCGCGCCGGAGCTGAGGGCGACCACGTTCACAGGGCCCGGGGTGATGGAGGTAGCCAGGGCGAAGGCAGCCATGGAAATGATCAGGCTCATTGCGATTCCTTTTGTGAGCGAGGTGCAGATGGGCTCACGGTAAGGCGCACAACGGCTGACGTATTGAAGAAAATGCCCCTGTTGAACACATGCTCTTGAACTGGTGCGCCCCGTCAACATTACTCGCCGGTCATACGCTCCAGACTATTGCTCAAATGCAGCAACATGGCCGCACGCGCCGCATCCGGATCCTGGCGGCGGATAGCCTTGAGGACGGCCTCATGTTCCAGGTTGGCCAACCGGCCCAACTGCACCAGATCCACATCACCCCGCTCCTGAGCGTTGATGCGCGAACGCGGAATCACTGAATTGCCCAAGTGCTGAATCACGTCGGTGAAATAGGTATTGCCCGTGGCCTGGGCAATCAACTGATGAAAGCGCACATCGGGCTCGACACTGCTGTCGTGGCTGCCCAGCGAATCCTGATAATCATCAAGCGCCTCGCGCATCTGCTGCAACTGCGCATCGGTGCGGCGCAGCGCAGCCAGGGCGGCGGCCTGGGTTTCCAGGCCCATGCGCAGTTCAAGGATGCCGCGCACACTCACAGCGGTGTCGTGGGTCAGGTGCAGGCCTTGGCGCGAGTCGCGCGCCAGTACAAACGTACCGACGCCATGCCGGGTTTCCACCAGCCCCGCCGCCTGCAATTTCGACAGCGCCTCGCGTACCACCGTGCGACTGACGCCGTACTCGCCGACGATGGCGGACTCGGACGGCAGCTTCTCACCAGGCGCCATCTGCCCCAGCAGAATCCGCTGGGTCAGGTCGCTGACGATGTCATGGGCCAGGCCCTGGGAGCGCTTGCGTGGGGGGTCGTTGAGCATGGGCGGGTCCATTGAAAAGACCGCGCAATACTAGCATCCCGCTTGGGAGACAACTTGTATGACAACAAACAAATTTTCCCGGATTGCATGAATTCATTGTGGGAGCTGGCTTGCCTGCGATGCAGACACTGCGGTGCATCAGGTATAGCAATGTGAAGCTATCGCAGGCAAGCCAGCTCCCACAGGGGTCATCACAGGTCTGGAGATAGGGTTGCCACGTTAAAAATCTCAGTTGTATGATGTCTGGCAAGTCGTCAGACATGTCCGACGACGCTGAACCCAACCCGCACAACAATAATCAGTGGGAGTTCTACCTCGTGACCCCTTCCAGCCCTGCCACAGCTGCGCCTGCCCACGACCCCGTGCTGGCCCGTGCGATCAGGAAAGTAAAGAGCCATGTGCTCCCACTCTTCGTGATCATGTTCATCGTCAATTACATCGACCGCGTCAATATCGGCTTCGTGCGCACCCATATGGAACACGACCTGGGCATCGGCGCGGCCGCCTATGGCCTGGGTGCCGGCCTGTTCTTCATTGGCTATGCGCTGTTCGAAGTACCTTCCAACCTGCTGCTGCAAAAGGTCGGTGCGCGTATCTGGCTGACCCGCATCATGTTCACCTGGGGCATCACCGCCACCTTGATGGCCTTCATCCAGAACGAAACCCACTTCTACATCCTGCGCTTTCTGCTGGGGGTGGCCGAGGCCGGGTTCTTTCCAGGGGTCATCTATTACTTCACCCGCTGGCTGCCCGGGGTGGAGCGCGGCAAGGCGATTGCGATCTTTCTCAGCGGCTCGGCGCTGGCCTCGCTGATCTCCGGCCCGCTGTCCGGCGTGCTGTTACAGATCACAGGCCTGGGCCTGCACGGCTGGCAGTGGATGTACATCATCGAGGGCATGGCCTCGGTGCTGCTGTGCTTTTTCGTGTGGTTCTGGCTCGATTCCAAACCCCACGATGCCAAATGGCTCAGCCGCGAGGAACAGGACGCGCTGGTGGGCGAGATCGACCGTGAGCAACGCGAGCGCGACGCCGTCAACACGGTCAAGCCAAGCCTGGGCACCCTGCTCAAGGACCGTCAGATCATGCTGTTCTGCGCCTTGTATTTCTGCATCCAGCTGACCATCTACGCCGCCACCTTCTGGCTGCCGAGCATCATCAAGAAGATGGGCGACCTGAGCGACATCCAGGTGGGTTTCTACAACTCGATTCCGTGGCTGATCTCGATCATCGCGATGTACTCGTTCGCGGCGCTGGCCGGCAGGTACAAGCACCAGCAAGCCTGGGTGGCCACGGCGCTGTTGATTGCCGCCGCGGGCATGTTCTTTTCCACCACCGGCGGGCCGGTTTTTGCCTTCATCGCCATCTGCTTTGCGGCCATCGGCTTCAAGTCGGCGTCGTCGCTGTTCTGGCCGATTCCCCAGGGCTACCTGGATGCGCGCATCGCGGCGGCGGTGATTGCGTTGATCAACTCAATCGGCAACCTCGGCGGGTTTGTCGCGCCCACCACCTTCGGCTTTCTGGAACAGACCACCGGGTCGATCCAGGGCGGCCTGTACGGGCTGGCCGGGACGTCGATCCTCGCGGCCATCCTGGTGTTTTTCGCCAAGACCCGTCCCGGCGCCCACACCGCCAGCGTGCTGCACCCTGCCCCTGCCCTGAGCAAATAAGGAACGTCTCTTCATGAACACAGAACATCAGCACCACGCCAGCAACGCCCCGGTGGTCACCAGCCTGCAAGTGATCCCGGTGGCCGGCCACGACAGCATGCTGCTCAACCTCAGCGGCGCCCACGGGCCGTTCTTTACGCGCAACATCGTGATCCTGCAGGACAGCGCCGGGCATATCGGCGTAGGTGAAGTGCCGGGCGGCGAGCGTATCCGCGAGACCCTGGAAGAGGCACGCAGCCTGGTGATCGGCAAACCCATCGGCCAATACCAGAGCATCCTCAATGCCATGCGCCGCACCTTTGCCGCCCGCGACAGCGGCGGACGCGGCCTGCAGACATTCGACCTGCGCATCACCATCCATGCCGTGACCGCTATGGAAGCTGCGCTGCTCGACCTGCTCGGCCAGTTCCTCGATGTGCCGGTGGCCGCCCTGCTCGGCGAAGGCCAGCAGCGCGACGCAGTTAAGATGCTCGGCTACCTGTTCTATATCGGCGACCGCAACCGCACCGACCTCGCCTACCGCAGCGAAGCCGACGCCGACGACTGGTTCCGCCTGCGTCACGAGCAGGCCATGACCCCGGACGCCATCGTGCGCCTGGCCGAAGCCGCCAAGGCCAAATACGGGTTCAACGACTTCAAGCTCAAGGGCGGTGTACTGCGCGGCGCAGAGGAAATCGAAGCGGTGACCGCACTGGCCGAACGCTTCCCCGATGCGCGCATCACCCTGGACCCGAATGGCGCCTGGTCGCTCAAGGAAGCCATCGCCCTGTGCCGCGACCAGCATCACGTGCTGGCCTACGCCGAAGACCCTTGCGGTGCGGAAAACGGCTATTCAGGCCGCGAAGTCATGGCCGAATTCCGCCGCGCCACCGGCCTGCCGACCGCCACCAACATGATCGCCACCGACTGGCGCGAAATGGGCCATGCCATCCAGCTGCAATCGGTGGACATTCCCTTGGCCGACCCGCACTTCTGGACCATGCAGGGCTCGGTGCGCGTGGCGCAGATGTGCCACGAGTGGGGCCTCACCTGGGGCTCGCACTCCAACAACCACTTTGATATTTCCCTGGCGATGTTTACCCAGGTGGCGGCGGCGGCGCCGGGCGACATCACCGCGATCGATACCCACTGGATCTGGCAGGATGGCCAGCGTCTGACCAAGGCGCCGTTGCAGATTGTTGACGGCCACATCAAGGTGCCGACCAAGCCGGGCCTGGGAGTGGAGATCGACATGGACGCCGTGGCCCATGCCCACGAACTCTACCAAGGCATGGGCCTGGGTGCGCGCAATGACAGCGTGGCCATGCAGTTCCTGATCCCCGGCTGGAGCTTCGATAACAAGCGCCCGTGCCTGGTGCGCTGAACCCTCGTTGAAAAAAGGCCTACGGGGCCTGGGTGACAATATCCCCAAGCCCCATCACCCGGCCGTCCTCCGACACGATCTCGACCTTGCGCAACGGCTTGAGCAGACGTGCATCCAGTAACTGCGTACCGACGTCTGCGGGCTCGGTATGCGCCTCCCCCCATTGGGCCAACGTGACCAGCACCGGCATCAGCGCGCGGCCTTTGTCCGTGAGTTGATAGTCGCTGCGCGCGCCGACGTCGCGGGTTTCCAACAGCCCTTGTTCGACCATGTCCTTGAGGCGCGTGGCGAGGATATTTTTCGCCACGCCCAGGTGTTTCTGGAAATCGCCGAAGCGCGTGACACCGGCGAATGCATCGCGAATGATCAGCAACGTCCACCAGTCGCCCACCACATCGAGCGCGCGCGCCACCGGGCAGCCGTTCCCTTCCAGGCATTTGCGTTTCATCGTATCCCTCCGCCTTCGTGAAAAATATGGTTGCATTATAGGACCCAAACCCACAGGATAAAAACGGTTTCATTATTAAACCTAACTGTCGCGTGGAGCATCTCATGGATATTCGTGGAAAAGTGGTACTGGTGACCGGGGCCAATCGTGGCCTGGGCAAGGCATTCGTCAGTGCGCTGCTGGCGGCAGGCGCGGCCAAGGTATACGCCGGCGCGCGGGACGCGGGCAGTGTCGATATTCCGGGCAGCACGCCGATTGCGCTGGACATTACCGACCCAGCCAGCGTGCAGCGCGCCGCCGAGCAATGCGGCGACGTCAGTGTGCTGATCAATAATGCGGGCGTCTTGAAGTACGGTTCCTTACTCGCTGAAGACAGCGTCGACAACCTGCAACAGCACTTTGAGGTAAACACCCTCGGCACGCTGCGCATGAGCCGCGCGTTTGCGCCGATCCTGGCCAGGCAAGGCGGCGGCGCCCTGATCAATATCCTGTCGGTCCTGAGCTGGCTGAGCCCGCCCGGCTCCGGCGGCTACAGCAGCTCAAAATCCGCGCAGTGGGGCCTCACCAACGGCCTGCGCGGCGAGCTGCGTGGGCAGAACACGCTGGTGATCGGCGTTCACCCGGCCTACATCGACACCGACATGGTGGCTGATGTACAGGCGCCAAAAAGCACGCCGGCCGAAGTGGTCGCGGTCACGCTGCAAGCCCTCAGTGAAGACCGCCAGGAAGCGCTGGTCAGCGATACCGCGCACGGGGTCAAGGTCTCGCTGTCCACCGCCAGCCCGGTCTACCTGACGCTTTGATGCAGCACAATGGCGCTGTCGGTTCGCGACAGCGCCGTTACAGGCCGCGTTTACGCAACCACTGCAAGAAGCCCTTCTTCACCGGCACCACCGGCGCGTCCTCGGTCAGCACCTGCGCGGCGTGCAAACGAAAATCCAGCAGCGCCTTCATGGCTTCGCCGATGTCGTGACGCGCATCCAGGCACGGTTTGAGGTATTCGTTTTCGATGCGGTACAGGGTGCAAAACGTCTTGGCGGTAAAGTCCGCCAGCGCCGCCTGATCGGACAGAATCCCCGCCTCGCCGATCACCTCTCCCGGCCCCATGCGTCCGGCTTCGAAGGTATGCCCGGCCTTGGTGAGCATCACCGACACAACGCCGGACTCGACGATAAACAAATGATCGCTGACCTTCCCCGCCGGCAGGATCATCTCGCCGGCGCGGTAGGTGTGCAGGGTCATGTTCTGGCTGAAGGTTTCTTTCTCTTCCTGGCGCAGCGTGGAAAAAATCGACGAACGCTCCAGCAACGCACGCGCACCGGACATCTCGGCCGGCGCGCTGCTCTCGGTCGACGATAGCAGGCCCACGCCCGCCGCCTGCAAATGCCGGAACGCCAGGTCGTAAAGCTGGTTGCGCACTTCGCGCTTGAGGGTCATGGCCGGCACGAACCCGCTGATTTCATACTCCACGCCGCCACTGGCAGAAGCCTTGAACGCCACGCTCGGCGCGGGCCTGGCCAGTAATGGTCGACACCCCTGCATGGCGCGCTCCAGCGCATCGATCACGGTTTGCGGGCGCGCATGGGGACTGACCTGAAGGCTGACCGTCAGGCCGAACATGTCCGCCGGACGCGAGAAGTTGATGATCTTGGCCTTGGCCGCCAGCGAGTTGGGAATCACCGCCAGGCTGCCTTGGGAAGTCTGCAACCGTGTGGCGCGCCAGTCGATATCGGTGACACGGCCTTCGGTGCCGTCGATGGAAATCCAGTCATCGAGTTGATAGGGCTTGGTGGTATTGAGCACGATCCCGGAAAACACATCGCTCAAGGTGCTCTGAAGCGCCAGGCCGACAATGATCGCCACCGCGCCGGACGTGGCCAGCACGCCCTTGACCGGCAAGTCGAGCACATAGGCCATGGCGGCAATGATCGCGATCAGGAAAATCACCGCGCCCATCAAGTCCTGCAACAACCGCCCCGTGTGCCCGACCCGCTGCATCATCAATGCGCCGAGCAGCACCGTGAGCGTGCGCGCCGCGAACAGCCACCAGCCGATCTGCAAAGCAGTGGCGGCCATGTGCAGCGCGGTGTCGTCGGCATAGGGCGCCACCAGCATCGGATTCATGCCATCGTTGAACAGCACGGCGCTGAACACCGCGAAAATAACCACCCGCGCCGCCAGCTTCCAATTGGCCAGGTCGGCGGAAATCAGACGCCACACGGCGATGTCGATCAGGATCAGGACCAGTGCGCACAGCATCGGGTGATCGGCGATAAATGAGGGCATCCAGGCGACTCCAGTGGCAATGACGGGAAGATCGCATGAAATGAAGATGGCGGGTATAGCGCTGCAAAAAATGTAGAACGCTGCGCCAAACCTGTGGCGAGCGGGCTTGCCCCAATGCCGTTCAGCTAAGCGCAGATCCCCTGTGGCGAGCAGGCTTGTCCTGCGCTGGGCTGCGCAGCAGCCCCAATACCAGGCGCTGAGCCGTATCAGGTACACCGCGTTTTGGTGGATTGGGGGCGCTTCGCACCCCAACGCGGGGCAAGCCCGCTCGCCACAGGGATGTGGTTGCCTTCTATGTGGCTGCGCTACCTCCCATGCATCTGGCCGAATTTACCGGCCTGGAAATCGGCAAACGCCTGATGAATCTCCTGCTCGGTGTTCATCACGAATGGCCCGTGCCCGACGATGGGCTCGTCAATCGGCTCACCGCTGAGCAGCAGCACCATGGCGTCATCGTCCGAGGCCAGTGAAAGCTGCTGGCCCTCACGCTCGAACAGCGCCAGTTGCCCTTGACGCGCCACTTCTTCGCCATTGATCCGCACCGTACCGCGCAGGATCACCAGCGCGGTATTGCGCCCCGCGTGCAGGTCCAGGGTGACGGCCTTGCCGGCATTCAGGCGCAGGTCCCACACGTCGATGGGCGTGAAGGTGCGCGCAGGGCCTTGAGTACCGGCGAACTCACCGGCGATCAGGCGCAGCTTGCCGGCATCGTTGGCCAGCGGCAGCACGGGAATGTCGCCGTCGACGATGGTCTGGTAACCGGCGTCGGCCATTTTGGCCCTGGCCGGCAGGTTGACCCACAGTTGCACCATCTCCAGCGCCCCGCCGCTGCGGGCGAAGGCATCGGAGTGGAATTCCTCGTGAAGAATGCCCTTGGCCGCCGTCATCCACTGCACATCGCCAGGGCCGATTTTGCCACCGGCGCCGGTGGAGTCACGGTGTTCGACTTCGCCGTCGTACACGATGGTCACGGTTTCAAAACCGCGATGAGGGTGCTGACCGACGCCGCGCCGCTGATCGGTCGGCGTGAAATCGGCCGGGCCCGCGTGGTCCAGCAGCAAGAACGGGCTGATGTGCTTGCCCAAGTTGTCGTAGGAAAATAGCGTGCGCACCGGGAAGCCATCGCCGACCCAATGGCCGCGAGGGCTGGTGTAAAGACCGATAAGCTTTTTCATGATGTACCTCCAAAGTGCATACACCTTAAAACCGATAGCAATTGCGCGCTAGACGGTGAAAACAGTGTTGATCGTCCTATGTATGGAACGAAACTTCAGCGCGACCCGTTGTGGACCGTAGTCCGGGAGGCACGCTCTACTGAAACATCCCACAACGCTGCCGGATAACCTCTACTCCCCTCCTACTCCGACCTCTGCAAAGTCCTTCGCCTGATCACACAGTGCGAGGGACTGCAGATGGATTTGCTGGCTAAAGCCCCCGGTTACGGGGCTGTTTCATGATTCCGGTCATTGCCAAGCTGGTGCTGACACCAATGGACGCCACGGCACCAGACGTCGAAAGCGTTTTCCGTGATTTTCGCGATTGCCTGAACACCTTCGACGCCTGGGCCGAAAGTTTTTGGAGCGGCTCGGCGCTGGAGCTTGAACAAGTCTTCAACGTCGGCGAAGACGTCACGCTGAGTGCGCCGGTGTCTTCGCGCACGCCAAGCGCTGTTGTCGCGACCTGCCCGGCCCAGGGTTC
>NZ_JYLI01000025.1 GCF_001439785.1 Pseudomonas poae
CGCGAACCATGGCCAGTTTTTGCTCCGGGCTCCAGCGGCGCCGCCGCTCCTGGCCCAAAAGCTCCCCACTCTTGTCGTTGCTATTAGTCATAAACATAACCGTTTGCCTATCCCTTATCGTAAGGGGGAAACGGTGTCCTGTCTTTCATGGGGCTCGTTCAAAAACCTCCTACCACAGCTGATTGCAGATACGGTTGCAGAACTACCGCACCATCAACGGCATCTAGTCACCGAAGCTCAGGTTGAGGCGGTAGTGCGTGCGCAAATGGTCTCAAGGGACGTTGGTTTCGTCAGTACCATCAAGAGGCTAATGCCTGATCTACACGCGCGCTTCAACAGTGAGATGGAAAAACGAATCGGCATCCTTTGTTTAACGGAGGCACCTGACGATCTCTTGATGTGGGCACATTACGCTTGCTCTCATGAAGGGTTCGCAATCGAATTTGATCCAGAAGCGCTCTTCTTCCACCAGCGACGCACCAAAAAAGATGAGCTCAGACACCTGAGGCCTGTCCATTACTCGAACATCCGGCCATCACTTACATTTGATAAGGCAGACATGAAAGCCTTGCTCACGAAAAGTGAACACTGGGCATACGAGCGAGAGTGGCGAATGATGGTTGACTTGAGCGACGCATCTACAGTTTTGAATTTCGGCGGAAAAAGCTTCCATCTATTCGCTTTCCCAACCTCTAGCATCAAATCTGTAATCCTTGGTTCAAGGATGCCAAAAGAAACAAGGCAGGAGATTTTAAGCCTGATCCGTGGAAGTGCTGACCTTGAGCACATCACTTGCTACCAGGCTTCGATTGATGAAAATTTTTTCAGAGTTAACATCAATCCCGCAGAAGGTCCGGTTCAGTGACAAGCGTTGTGTATCCCTAGCTGTATCCCTAACTGGATAATCTGCCTACAAGCAGCGTTTTATATGGAACGCACGAGTCTCCCTCGGGCACCATCTTAAAAAAAGACCTTGAAATTCAAGGTCTTTTTTTTCGTCTGCAGGAAAGTGAATGGTCAGGCCTTAAAACCTGCCAGCTGTCACTTTTTCTTCTTGGCAGGCTTTTCCGCCTTCTCTGCCTTCTTGGCCTTTTCCGGCTTGCTATCCGCCTTCTTCACAGCTTTCTTCGGCTCAGCATCTTTTTTCTTGTCTTTCTTCTCGGAAGATTTCGAAAGGGTCGCGGCCGCTGCTGATTTTTTTGCCGGTGATGACTTCTTGTCTTTCAATTCCTTACTGGCTTTCGAAGACTCGCCTTTGCTTTTCTTCTCGTCTTTAGCCACGTTGACCACCTCTCGAAGGATGCCGGTATTGGCACGCCGCCTGGGGAATTATCCACAGGCTAATCATTAGGCGAGCGTGCCCAAAAGCGGTTCCATTTTTTTGCTGCCGAGAGGGGTGGAACCCGATCGCCCCTGCAGAGCGGTGGGTGAGAGTGTCTCAACAGGGTAATCTCGGCTCAGACCAGCTCGCGCGCTGGCTCTTGTGCGGCAAACAACGCATCAAGCGTGTTTAGAAACACGTCATGGCTCAAGATCCCCGTGGCAATCGTCGACAGCACCACTTTGCCGCTCTCGTCCTTGATCACCACATTTTCAGTCCAGGCATTGAGGTCGACGGTACGCAACGATGCCATCGACACGTTCTCGCCCTTGTAGTGTAAAAACGTACGGCTGACGAGAATCGGCGAGGTGGTGATTTTCAGAAAATTGCCGCTCACTCGCTTGCCCCAGACCTGTCCTGAATTGATGCAGTTGAACGTCACCGACCCGCCCGCCTCCAGCGTCGCGACCACTGCCGGCATGCGCGCGAGTACGTGACGCTCACGTACCAGTTGCTGGAATTGGTAAAAGCCCTTGAGGCCTTCGATCACGCGGTGAAACGGCTCGGACGCATTACGGCGATAGGCCAGATTGGTGATCATGCCGGTCATCGCGGTTTGCCCGGAGCCGAACAGGTACAGGTCTTCGATATCGGCAAATGCGGTTTAGTGGCGCTGATCGTTGACGATACGCTCGATGCCCAGCTCGAACACGTTGTAGACCGGTGCGCGCAGTCTCTTGTGCCAGGCGTAGGCCGCAAACACGCCCAATGCGATCACCGCGAGCAAGGCGCTGGTGGCGTAGATCAGCGTCTGTGGGCTGCTGAAGCTGAATGACAGGCCGCGGGAAGTCTCGCCGGCTAAGGGGCCTTCACTGCCTGCGGGCAAAATGGTTCCCAGGTACAGCACAAACACGGCGAGGCCCAACAGCACGACGCCAAAGATCAAACTGAACATCAGAAAGCCTTTGCCGTGACGGAAGCTGGCAATCAGTTCGCCGGTGGCCGAAGGTGCCTGGGTGGGAGATGGCTGCATGGTAGTTGCGTCCTTTTCATGAAGGAGAGGCGCCGCTGTTAAGGCAGCGCGAGTTAGCTCCGCACTCTGGGTCTCCGAGAACCGGATGCATGGCGAGTTGGAGCATGGCTAATTAGTATTGTTCCTTGGATTGCCCTTTGCGGGCGCGCGAGCCCCGTTGTACGGCGCCTGGGTCTTTTTTTTCAGACACAGAACAGTGATCATCGCCCTCCTCCCAATGAACCAGGACCCAAACCATGGAATTGACGCTGGAAGCGGTTGCGCTCTTTGCACTTAAGCTTGTGCACGAGACAGACGGCGGCAGCCCGGTTTTGCGGGATGATCTGGTGATGGATGGGTATGAGCGGGAGGTGTTTGGATTACTCGTACGCAAGGGCGATCTCGCTACAACTCAGCAAAAAATCAGCGAGTGCATCGCGCTGGCCCTGGTGGCACTGGGCGGCCCGAACACGGTAATGGGCCGTGAACTGCAACGGCTGGCGACGGACGTGCGCCAGGCGCCTACGTTTGAAGCACTCACGGCCCCGCTCGACGCGCTCAAGCAGTACCTGAAAGCAATCCTGTGAGGTGGTCGCTTACCGCCGCCCCTCCACCACCATCCGCACCGCCAACCCCATCAACACCGACC
Source organism: Pseudomonas poae (assembly GCF_001439785.1). Lineage (GTDB taxonomy): Bacteria > Pseudomonadota > Gammaproteobacteria > Pseudomonadales > Pseudomonadaceae > Aquipseudomonas > Aquipseudomonas poae. Next base: position 2,983 of record NZ_JYLI01000025.1, read on the forward strand.
CCATCACCCAGCGTTGCACCATCTGCCAGCGCGGCCGAGTGACAAAGAACACCGCAATCGAACCTGCCATGCAGGCGATCACTGCGTTGACGCTCACGCTGATGAAAATCTGTGTGAAGCCCAGCACCAGGGACTGCGCAAGCACGCTGCCATGACCGTTCGGGTCGATGAACTGAGGCAGCAACGACAGGTACATCACCGCCACTTTGGGATTGAGCAGGTTGGTGACCAGGCCCATGGTGAACAACTTGCGCGGGCTGTCCTTGGGCAGGTCGCGCACTTGGAAAGGTGACCGTCCGCCCGGCCTGATCGCCTGCCACGCGAGGTAGGCCAGATACAGCGCGCCACCAAGGCGCAACGCGTCGTAGGCAAAGGGAACGGCCATGAGCAACGCCGTGATCCCCAGCGCCGCGCACAGCATGTACACGACAAAACCCAATGCAACGCCGCTCAGGGAAATCAGCCCGGCCATGCGCCCCTGGCAGATCGAGCGGGAAATGAGGTAAATCATGTTCGGCCCGGGCGTCAGCACCATGCCGAGTGAGATCAGGCCGTAGGCAAGCAAGCTGGACATATCGGGCATTGTTTGGCTCCTGGATTTTTGTTCTGCCGGCGTGGAATCCTTCGACAGGGCCGCCATGGTAGAGCGTACAAATCCCGCGCGTCAGATACAGATCCACAAGCAAAACGCCATACACCGGCACCCGTTTGAAACACCACCCACCCAGGACAGGCAGATGATCGACTTCAACAACAAAGGTTTCTTCAAGCTCAAGCAAAACAACGAATACGCCGAACGCGTATCGGCGCTGCTGCTGGACGGCGAAGAAGTGGTCGACGCCTACAAGGCCATGCGCGACGGCGTGGTCTTCACCACCCAGCGCATCATTGCGGTGAACGTGCAGGGGATTACCGGCAGCAAGAAGGACTTCACCTCGCTGCCGTACAAAAACATTGTGGCGTACTCCGTAGAAACCTCCGGCACCTTCGATCTGGACTCGGAGCTGGAAATCTACTTTTCGTCGCTGGGCAAAGTGAAATTCGAATTCACCGGCAAGACGTCGATTGTGGAAATCTCACGGTTGATTTCCAGGCACTTGCTCGGCTGATCAGCAGGCTGTATCTGCACAACGTCGATCGAACGCTTGCCCCCCACAGACAGGGATTTTGTGGCGAGCAGGCTTGTCCTGCGTTGGGCTGCGCAGCAGCCCCAAAACCAGGCGCTGAGCCGTATCAGGTACACCGCGTTTTGCTGGATTAGGGGCGCTTCGCACCCCAACGCGGGGCAAGCCCGCTCGCCACAGAAGCATTCGGCGGTGATGGAAAAGGCACCGACTGGGCATCAGTCCACTTTTCCCACGCCCAGCAGCGAACAAAGACGATATTCGCCTCTTTGCCTACCTCGTAGGCTCACTCCCTCGCACAAGGAAGTGAGCCCTTCATGTCAGAGCGCTTTTACCCACCCACCGAAGAAGATTTACGCAAGCGACGGATCCTGACCCCGCAGCCATCGCGTGTGCCGTATTCGCCGTCTTTTGATTTTTTCGAGCCATCGCCTGCTCCAATACCCGAGCCAGCCAAACCTCAAGGCTGCGTTTTCATCAAGCCTTGCCAACTGCCTGACGGCGTCACTCATTACTTCAACCCGGCCGGGTATGTGCCGTTGGAGCTGATCAGGGAGTACGGCCATTTAAGCCTGCTGGGTGGACGTGAGGTGGACAGCCGAGGCGCAGTCGCCTTGCGCAAAATCAGCGGCAGCACATTGCCCGCAGGCTTGGGGCAGCTGGCATTGCGTTCAGCTGTTTGGGAGTCGGCGGCCACTGCCGTAGGGTCCGTCGCCGGAGGCCTGCTGACGGGGTTGGTGGCGCTGGCTTGGCCTTCGGCGCTGGGTGATAGCGCGCTGTACAGCGAGGAGCAGTTGCGTTCGATGCAACGAGCGCGTTCGCAGATGCGGTTGCATATCGAGCAACGTGAGGACGGCACGCTCAAAGGGTATGGGTTTTACACGGGCAATCATGCCGCGTGGCAGATGATTGATGTGGTGCAGTTTCAAAGCCGTGGCGATCAGTTTGTGGCGGATTTGGGTGAGGGCGTGGAGCTGATCTGGACGCCTGCGGTTGATCCCAGTGACACGTTAGGTATTCCGGCATTGGAAGCTGCGCCGCAGGCGCCGGTGATCTGGATTTATCCGCCGACGGAGAAGGCCGCACAGATTCTGGTGAACCCGATTTATCCACCGCAGTATCGGGATTTTATTCTGGTGTTCCCGGTGGAATCGGGGGTTCGGCCGCTGTATGTGGTGGTGAGTGTTCGGGCAGGGGATCACAAGTACCACAAGGCGCCTAACACTGAACAAATAACTGGCTTTGAAAACTTGATAAAAGCAAAACCCATGACTCCCAGGCAGGGAGGTGCCGGGCTGAGAGAGCGCTGGGTTGAGGAAAAGGGTCGGAGGATCTATGAGTGGGACTCACAGCATGGAGAGTTGGAAGTTTATCTAGCCAGTGATGGAAGCCATATAGGTGCGTTCAGCCACCTAACGGGTGAGCAACTAAAAGGGCCGAAAAAAAAAACGAAATATCAAAAAATACCTGTGAGGGCAACATGGGACTAAAAGTGAGATTGGAATGGTTCGACAGAACCACAGAGCGGCTGTGCGGAATGGAGGACTCAGCGGATTTAGGAGACGACTATTCAGTAATTTCCGAGCTTGGGCTGTCGGTGAGAGAGGATATCAATAACGGCATGTTTGAGCTGCGTCCGGAGTGGCTGTCACTGATACAGACACGCTTCTCTCATGAAATTGCTCTTTCAGAAAACGACTACTTCATCGCGTTTGATTACGAAAACGCAAACGAATAACGCAGACTTAGAGAATTCAGCCTCATGCGCAGACTGTCACTGACAAACAAAAAACTCCGCAATATCCCCAGGCACCTCAGAGCCCTTACCCGGTGGGCAAATAGCTTCGAAGGCTGCTTTTACGAAGAGTTACCGCCGCAACCCGACTACATAAACATAAAAATTCCGGTTATCGAAAATCTTGTTGAAGGTGAGCAAACCACACCGGAAATTCTGGCGCATTGTGCTCAACAGTTGATCAAGGTTGCAGGTCACTTGCTTGAAGCACGATCAGGCGATGACCCTGAGTGCTGGGTCGTCGCCTGCATCATGGTCCCAGACACGTTCTCAAGCCGAGTCTGTGTCTACACCGACAAAGCCCGCTATCTCGGCCACACTCAACCCTTCGACTACGAGTACTTCCGTCAAACCCGCATTACCGGCCGAAGCCTCGTCAGCGAATGGGGCTTGACCCTGCCGCCGGGCCTCCACGAAGTTGGTTTTTACTTCACTCATGAGGATGAAGAGGGAAACACCTTTGAATCTGAACATTGGTACTTCGGCGAAGTCAGCACAACCGATGAAGCCTCTGGTGGAGAGCGCTGGAAGTATCAAACCTTTAAATCCTTCCAAGCGCAGCATCCGCATTTGTTCGGTCCGTCCAACTAACTTGCCTTAACCTCACCCCGCGCCACCTCAATCAACACCCGATTCGCCGGCTCCGAAATATCAAACACCAACCGCGCGCACAAGCTGCCCTGCTCCCGGTTGTGCAACGCCAGGCGGCAGCCGATTTTGCTGGCGATCATTTCCACTATCGCCAACCCGAGCCCGGCACCATTGGCATTGCCACGGCTGTAAAAGCGTTCGGACAGGCGCTCTATTTCGGCTTCTTCAATGCCCGGCCCTGGTCTTGTACGCTCAGGCAGTGGGTACCTATCACCACTTTTACTTCGCTTCCCGGCGGGGAAAAGTTGAGGGCGTTGGTCACCAGGTGCTGCAGGGCAATGGCCAGCGCTATCGGTTCGGTTTCTACCCAGCAATCCTCGTTGTCTTCCAGCACCAGTTCCTCACCCTTTTCCATCGCCAACGGCGCCAGCTCAGCCAGCTCTTCGCGTACCAGCTCGGTGAGTTGCACTCGGTGGCAAACCGGGTTGAGTTTCAACGCTTGCAGGCGCTCACGTGTGGGCTGCATGAAAGCGCGCGGTTGATGCTGTTCAGAAATGTACGCGAACAACCTTAAGCGACCATCGACGCCAACGTCCTCAGTCGTACATTTTTTCCAGACGCCCACCTGACACCGAATTGGCCGCGGCCAGGTACTCGTCGAATGAAATGTCTGACAGCGTGTAAAACAGACTGCGTACGGGCGGCAAATCACTGCCGGGTATCGGATGGTTATGCAGGCGGGGTTTGACCAGGGCGCGGAGGATCTTGATCAGCGCCGGGTCAGCGGCATACGCGGCGAAACCGCGCTGTGCTTGCTCGAGATCGCTGTACAGCGAAAACCCATATTGATGGTCGACATCGGAACCGGGCTGCCCGCCAAAACGGGCCTGTGCATCCTTGAGGAAGTGCTTGAGCAGGTGCACATCCAACACCGGCACATCATTGCATGGGAAACCTGCATGGTATTGACCACTGACAATCACCAGCGGCATCACCACTACCTCAGGCAAGGTCAGAAGCTGCGGAAAATACTGGCTGCAAAAGTCCTTCAAGCCGGCTTTGACATGACGCGTTTTCTTAAGCGCCTGATTGGCTTTGCGAGCAATACCGTTTTTGTCATTCAGATCATTGTGATAGTCCAACGGGGTAATCGGTGCTCTTCGGCTCCTGAGTTCACAGACCACCAACAGGTTGCCGAACGAAAAAACCAGATCGATTTCCTCGGCAACACTTGCACACTTGAACTCGACCGCGCCCAACCAGTTCAGGTTGGTGAGTATCCTGTTTGAAGCGCGGCACTCTTCCAGAACCCCAAGAAGGTATCGCTCGAACAACTTTCCTCGGCGTTTCGGGTCGGGGTCGACCTCCTGGAACCAGATATCAAAGTTTCTCGGAATGCTGGCTGTTAATAGCGCGGCCACCGGGATCAAAAAGTCATCATCCACCTTGATCAACGGCCTCGACCAAAGGTCGTGTTGTAGGCTTTTCGCCTCGTAAGTCAGCACCTCGACCACCGCGTTCATCTGTTGGCGATCAAGCCCCATGCACTCGGTCAGCCTGGCAACCAACACTTCTTGGGAAACCCGTGGGCATAACGTCAGAAGGCTGTCCCAATCCGTCGGGTCCGGCTTATTTTCGTCGCGCTCCTTGAGGTTTGCGGCAAATACGGACAAATGAAGCCAGGCCAACAGCAGGTGCCTGCACTCAGGCGAAGTATCGCGTGAGCGCTGCGCCGCTTCGAACAACGGAAGCAAATAACCGTCGAGCATGTAATAGGGGACCATCCGCGCATAAAGCGCGGCTTTTTTCACGTTTTCGCTTAGATCAGACCACGGCACCAGCGACAGCCCGCCCTCTTCATCGCATTGGATATACCGCATGCCCGCCAGAAACTGGGTGATGATTGCGTGGAATCGCCTGAAGTCGCTGGCTATGTACAGCCCGGCAGCGCCGTTACCATGGTCGCGTCGATACTCATAAACGGCCTTGATCAAATCCGCTTTCTGGGAAGTGGATGAAAGCACCACGCCATTTTTATCCGCACAAAACTCCATGCCACCATAGAGCAACTCCTGCCAGATCCTCTTGAAACTGTGAGTCATCTGGACGAGCACGTTCTCGTTGAAAAAAAAGTCCATGGCACTCAAGGAATGCGGGCAGCCGTCAGGGTACAGAGCACGCAAGTCATTGCGATTCTGGTAAAGATCCCAGATTGGGCCGCAGAGGGAGTCAAGCCGGTGCATGTTGAGCTTTTCGGGCTCCATCCCGAGTTCGCTGTTGGTCAACAGAGACCGATAGGACAATATCTCTTCCAGAGAAGATGCAGGATTAGCCTCCATCATCCGGCGCTGCTCGGACGACATTGCGTAAAAAAAATGATTGGCTGCGGCGACATGTGCGCCAATCAGCGCGTCGTACGTCAATGCCAGGTCTGCATTGAAAGAGAATTGAACCCGCGCAAGCTTCACATAATTAAAGAGGTTATTGAGCCACACAGCGCCATTGAGAAAGCCTCGCTCCACTTCCTGCCCATTGCGTAACTGTTCGTATTTTTCGACCCAGTCCGTTACGACAAACTTATCGAGTTTCGCAGGGTGCGCGAGACCGTGACTGCGGGCTAACTTAAGGAGAGGCCGTTCCATCAGAATTCCTTGAGCAGGTTGCATCAACGCCGTTTTCCGTGACTACTTGGGTTGGAATGTTTCGAGGTACGACAGAAGATTTTCAATCTTCTCCCGATCACTGATCCCCCAGAAAATCATCCGCGTCCCGCTCACCACCGCTTTCGGGTCTTCGATATAGGCTGCAAGCTTGTCCCGCGTCCAAACCACACCCGAATTCTTCATCGCGTCGGAATATTGGTAATCGGTAGTGACGCCTGCGGGCCTGCCGATAATGCCGTTCAACTCCGGTCCGAAGCCGCCCCGCGCGCCTTCACCGACGCTGTGGCATCCGCCGCAGGTCTTGGCGAAGAGCTTGCCACCCGCTTCTGCATCGCCAGCGGCAAAGGCTGAAGGGGTACTCAGTAAAAGGGCTAGAACGATCAATGCGTATTTCATGGAAACTCCCCATCGGCGGTTACCGGCAATTATGCCTGTTGTCAGAATCCCATGCCGGTTCACACCGCCCGTGGATCGATGCCGGTGCCGCGTCTCCCTGCACGCACGCAATTCAGCCCCTCCAACCGACCACCCATCGTTTAAAAAACATCCAATCGAACCTAATCGACCACTGCCCACTCCACCTTACTGAACCCCTGATGGTGGAGTAAGGATCATGGCTCAGCCATCGATTTTGGTATTGGAAGACGACGAAATCATTCGGGCGTTGATGGTGGATGTGCTGGAAGATTTCGGCGCGGTGGTGACGTCGTTTCCTTCGGCGGATGAAGGCATGATTTACCTGGAGCAAGGCGACGAGCCCGTGGACCTGATTGTCAGTGACGTGCAGATGCCCGGTTTGCTCAATGGCTATGACTTGAGCCGCGTGGTTGCGCACCGCTGGCCCGAGGTGCAGGTGCTGTTGACCTCCGGCAATACCAGGATCGCCGAGGAGCTGGGCGGTTCGGTACGCTTTCTGCCCAAACCCTGGAGTGCCCGACATCTGATTGAATGCGTGCAGACGGCATTGACTCAACAGGGTGTTTCGATGCATTGATAGCGTCGCGACATCACTCAAACCGAACTTCGAGTTCGTTATTGCGGTCATTTAGTCAGCAAGGAGCGACTTTTCTGATCCGCCTGTCAGCCATTTCGCCTCGTGCGTACAGTTGGCTGCACCGAGTTGTGTAGAATTGTCGCCCATTTTCACGCGTCATTCATGGCCCACAGGCCCACAGTTCGAGCTTACTGAATGCACTCACAGGCCCATGACGTTGGTGCGCCACCTCTGCTGGAAGCGCTGCGCACGGGCACTGGCCTGCTGCACGTCGCACTGGAAAAACGTATGCCGTTTTTTTCCGAGCGCCTGGATGCCCAGTGGTATCGACGTCTGCTGCAGGCGTACTTCGGCTTCTATGCGCCGATTGAAGCAGCGCTGCACGATAGCGGCTTGATCCCCGAAGGTTTTGACACATCGTTGCGTGAGAAAACGCCGACATTGATCAGTGACCTTCACGCCCTCGGCCTGAACGACGCCGCCATCAGCGCCCTGCCCCGCTGGACCGATCTCCCGACTTTCGACACCCCCGCAGCCTGCCTCGGTGCCCTGTATGTGCTGGAAGGCGCGACCCTCGGAGGCCAGGTATTGCGTCGGGAGATGGCTCAACGCCTGGGCGTGGATGCCGACAACGGTGGCGCATTTCTTGATGTATATGGCGCCGAGACCGGACGGCGCTGGAAAACATTTCTTGATTACCTGGACCGGCAGACACTGGACGCGGCTGACAAACAACGCGCCGTGATCGCTGCCCGCTCAACATTCAGCGGCTTTGAGCAATGGCTCGACCGCCAGGAGGTACTGCTATGAAAACCGAAGATTTCGAAGAGCTGCTTGCCAACTGTGCCGACGAGCCCATTCGCTTTCCCGGGGCGATTCAGCCCCACGGCGTGCTGCTGACGCTGTCGGAGCCCGACCTGAACATCATCCAGGTCAGTGCCAATGTCAGCACCCTGTTCGGCCACACGCCCGAGTCGCTGCTGGGCCAACCGCTGCACACGCTGATCGGCGCCGAGCACGCCCAGGTCGTGCACAGCATGGCCGCGCACAATACGTTCGCCGACGCACCGCCCCTGCATGTCAACGTCAATGGCGCGCAGTTTCTGGGCCTGCTGCACCGTCATCAGCGCGTACTGGTGCTGGAATTCGAGCCACGGCTTGAGGACTTCCAGCCACGAGCGCTTGAGGGTCGCACCAGCAACCTGGGCAAGATGCTGCAACGCCTGCAATCGGCGAAAACCCTGCAGGCGCTGTACGAAATCAGCGTGACCGAAATCCAGGCGATGACCGGTTACGACCGCGTGCTGATCTACCGTTTTGAAGAGGAAGGCCATGGACAGGTGATCGCCGAAGCGTCCGCGCCGTCCATGGAACTGTTCAACGGTCTGTTCTTCCCCGCGTCCGACATCCCCGAGCAAGCCCGCGAGCTGTACCGCACCAACTGGCTGCGCATTATCCCGAATGCGGCCTACGAACCGGTGCCACTGTTGCCCAAGCTGCGCCCGGACATCGACCAGCCGCTGGACCTGAGCTTCGCCACGTTGCGCAGCGTGTCGCCGATTCACTGCCAGTACATGCAGAACATGGGCGTGCTGTCGTCCATGAGCATTTCGCTGATGAAGGGCGACAAGCTCTGGGGCCTGATCAGTTGCGGCAACCGTGAGCCGCTGTTGGTGCCGCACGAGTTGCGTACCGCCTGCCAGACCATCGGCCAGGTGCTGTCGCTGCAAATCAGCGCCATGGAGGCCCTGGAGCTGAGCCGCCAGCGCGAAGAAAAAGTCGACACCCTGGCTTTGCTGGAGGAGGCAATGAAAGCGTCGAAAAACAATGTATTCGACGGCCTTGCCCAATGCGGCCAGTTGCTGATGGACCTGACCTTGTCCGGCGGCGTGGCAATCATCGAGGACAAGCAACTGCACCGTTACGGCAACTGCCCGGAGCCGGCGCAAATCCGTGCCCTGCACCGCTGGTTGCAACAGAATGGTGAGCCGGTGTTCGCCAGCCACAACCTGGCGGCGCTGTACCCGCCGGCGGTCGACTTCCAGCAAGTGGCCAGCGGCGTGCTCGCCATGAGCCTGCCCAAGCCTGTGGACAACGGTGTGCTGTGGTTCCGCCCGGAGGTGAAGGAAAACATCAGTTGGAGCGGCGACCCGAGCAAGCCACTCAACCTGGAAAGCTCCGACGCCGGCATGCGCCTTCGCCCACGCACCTCGTTTGAAATCTGGAAAGTGGAGATGGCCGGCATTTCCACCAAGTGGAGCCACGGCGACCTGTTCGCCGCCAATGATCTGCGACGCTCGGCCCTGGAAAACGACTTGTCGCGCCAGGTGCTGCGCGAGCAACAGGCGGTGCGTGCGCGTGACGAGTTGGTGGCGGTGGTGTCCCACGACCTGCGCAACCCGATGACTGTGATTTCGATGCTCTGCGGCATGATGCAGAAGGCCTTCAGCTCCGATGGCCCCCACACATCGCGGCGGATTTCCTCGGCAATCGACACCATGCAACAGGCAGCGGCGCGCATGAATGTGCTGCTGGAAGACTTGCTCGACACATCGAAAATCGAGGCCGGCCGCTACGTGGTCAAGCCGGTGCCGCTGGATGTGAGCCAGATGTTCGAAGAGGCCTATTCACTGCTGGCACCGCTGGCGATGGAAAAAGGTATCGACCTGTCGTTCAACACCGAGCCCGGCCTGCTGATCAATGCTGACCCGGAGCGCTTGTTTCAGGTGCTGTCGAACCTGATCGGCAATGCCATCAAATTCACCCCACGCCAGGGCAACATCGGTATCAGCGCCATGAGCAACGGCGAGGAGATTGTGTTTTCGGTACGCGACTCGGGTGAAGGCATTGCTGCGGACCAACTGCCCTACGTGTTCGATCGCTACTGGACCCAGGCTGAAAACAATCCCACCGGCAGCGGGCTCGGCCTGTACATCACCCAAGGCATCGTCCAGGCCCACGGCGGCAAAATTGTTGCAGAAAGTGAGCTGGGGCGCGGCAGTGAGTTCCGCTTCACGGTGCCCAGGGTGACCGACGACGCCCACAACTGACCCGCAGGCGGATCGGGCGACATAAACGGCAGGGCCTGCGTTATCCTGCGGGCCTGTTCCTCACTGTGAGTCGTCCGTTTCATGCCTGAGCAGTCGTCGCTTCCTTCCGTCCTTGCCGGCCCCTTGCTGCGGCGCCTGGAACCCCGGCGCCTGGTGCTCTGGCTGGTAGCCAGCCGCGAGCTGACGCTTGTGCTGAGGCTGCGATTGCCCGACACAACCCTGGACATAGGCCTCGATGCGCATTGCCAAGTGGTGCCCGTCGGCCGTCACGCGTTTATCCACCTGATCGACGTGCCGATGGCCCACGCCCTGCCGCAGGATGTGAGCATCGGTTACGACCTGCTGGTAGACGCCTGTCCCATGGCCGAGTGGGCGCCCCATCTGCTGTACCCCGACACCGAATGCCCAAGCTTTGTGCTGCACAGCCGCCTGCACCAAGTGCTGCATGGCTCGTGCCGTAAACCCCATCACAGCGCCGAGGAAGGCCTGTTGTGCGCCGATCGTTTGCTGGCAAGCGCCCATTCCCCGGCTGAACGTCCGGCCTTGTTGATGATGAGCGGCGACCAGGTGTACGCCGATGATGTCGCCGGGCCGATGCTGCGGGCGATTCACGCGCTGATCGAGCGCCTGGGCCTGTTCGATGAGCATCTGGAAGGTGCCGTGGTGGACGACAGCGCCAATCTGTACGGGCATCGCGCCAGTTACTACCATCGCGCCGACCTGCTGCCGACGCTGGAGAGCAACCAGACCCTGCGCGAGCGGTTCTTTGGCGGCACCAAAAAGCCGATTTTCACCAGCAGCACCGCTGACAATCATCTGGTGACCTTCGCCGAGGTGATTGCGATGTACCTGCTGGTATGGTCGCCTGCGCCCTGGAGCCTGATCACGCCTGCACCGCCGCCGTTGCACGCCGACGAACAACCGCGCTACGCACAGGAGCAGGTGCAGATCGATCGGTTCCGCAATGGACTGCCCGGCGTCGCCCGAGTGCTGGCGCATCTGTCGACGCTGATGATTTTCGACGATCACGACATTACCGATGACTGGAACCTCAGCGCGCAATGGGAAGAAACCGCCTACGGCCATCCCTTCTCCAAGCGCATCATCGGCAATGCGCTGCTCGCCTACATGCTCTGCCAGGGCTGGGGTAACCAGCCGCAGGTGTTTGACGAACTGGTTCAGCAAACCCAGGCAATCGCCAACCATGCGCACAACAATCACCTCAACGCCGCCGCGCAGGATGGATTGATCGACACCTTGTTGAAATTCCAGCAATGGCATTACGCGCTGCCCACCACCCCGGCGTTGGTGGTACTCGACACCCGCACCCGGCGCTGGCGCAGCGAATTCAATCTCAAGCAACCTTCCGGGCTGCTCGACTGGGAAGCCCTGTGCGAGCTGCAGCAGACGCTGCTGGACCATCCTTCGGCGATCATCGTCTCGCCTGCGCCGGTGTTTGGCGTCAAGCTGATCGAGACGGTGCAAAAGGTCTTCAGCTGGTGCGGTTACCCCCTGCTGGTAGACGCCGAGAACTGGATGGCCCATCGCGGCGCGGCCCAAGTGATCCTCAATATTTTCCGCCACTCGCGCACACCGGGTAACTACGTGATCCTCTCCGGCGACGTGCATTATTCGTTTGTCTATCAGGTGCTGATCCGCCACCGCAACGGCGGCCCCAAACTCTGGCAGGTCACCAGCAGCGGCATCAAGAACCAGTTTCCCCCGCGCCTGCTGGAATGGTTCGACCGCCTCAACCGCTGGCTCTACTCTCCACGCTCCCCGCTCAACTGGTTCACTCGTCGGCGCACCATGCAAGTGGTGCCGCACATCCCGGAACATGCCGAAGCCGGGGAACGGCTGTGGAACTCGGCGGGCATCGGCCAGGTGTTTTTCAATGAACAGGGCGAGCCTGAAGCGATCTACCAGCACAATGCGGATGGGAGACCTCGGACGAGGATGGTCGAGCCACTGTTATAAGAGCCAGGGGGCGCACTACCCTCACCGGGTAGATGTGCATCCATGCCAAAGCAGTAGCCAATCGCCATCCCACTAAAGCAGCACACGCCTCCTATTCAAACCCCACAGCCCCCCATGTAAAGTGAGACCTGCCACGGAGTATCGGCGCCAACACACACTGGCCTTGGGCGCCAGCACACGCAGGGAAGCGCGCAGATGGACGATACATCCGGCAATGACCCCTTGGGCAACGACTTTTCCGACCTCAACGCCGACATGCTGCATGCCGTCATGGAGTTGGTCAGCGACGGAATCTGGGATTGGAACGCCAACACCGGCTTCGTCTACCGCAACCCCGGCTGGTACGAGATGCTGGGTTACTCCCGCCACTCCCTGGAAAACAATGTGTTTACCTGGGAGAACGTCATCCACCCTGACGATTACCCCAGTGTGATGGTTGTTTTCGATGACTACATCAACCAGCGCGCGCCCCATTACCAGTGCGAATATCGCTGTCGAAAAAAAGACGGCAGCTACCTGTGGATCGAAGACCGGGGCTATGTGATTGCGCGCAACCCCGACGGCTCGGTAGGGCGCATGGTCGGCGCGCACCGTGATATTCATTCGCGCAAACACTCCATCGAACAACTGCAAAAGCGCAACCAGTCCCTTGAAGCGCTGGTAACCGAACGCACCCGTGAACTGTCCCGGGTCAATCAACAGCTGCAGCTGCAACTGGAAGAGAACCGCGTCCTCGCCGAACAGGACGCCCTGACGCACATCGCTAACCGTTATCGCCTGGAGAAAGTCCTGCTGGAAGAATGCGAGCGTGCCGAGCGCTTCCGCCTGCCGTTGGCCTTGGTGGCCATGGACCTCGATGACTTCAAGCAGATCAATGACCATTACGGTCACGGCATGGGCGACGAAACCCTGCTGCGGGTGGTCGAGGGCTTGAAGGCGGGCATGCGCACTGGCGACCTGCCGGCCCGTTGGGGCGGCGATGAGTTCATGGTGGTGCTGCCCAGAACCACACTGGACGCGGCAAAACGGGCGGCCGAAGACATTCGTCAGCACATCGCGCAGATGCCCACCTTGCACACTGCTTGCGTGACCTTGAGCCTGGGCGTGGCGCAACGTCAGAAGGGGGAATCGGCGGCCGCGTTGATGAGGCGCGCCGATCAGGCGTTGTACCGGGCCAAGGCGGCGGGCAAGAACAGGGTTTCGGAGTAGATCGCGACTTTTATTAACGAGCCGGCGAGTTTATTTCGTTTGCGGCAAAGGCGCGCAACTGGACGAGTAGCACGCATCCGCCTTGACCTCACCCCCCTCCCCCCTGAAAATGCCCGACGCTTTTTTGTCTCCGTTTACTGAAGTAGTGAAATTTCAATGCCTGATTCCCACCTCAAAGAATCCGTAGCCACCTTGCACGCCAAGGCTGAATACGAAAACGCCATCAATCTTTCACAGCATGTGCCTGCAGCCAAGATCATCAGCGAGATGGTGCTGGACGCGTTTCACACCTCCAAGGAAAGCGACCAGATCCGCGAGTTGCGCGTGGCTATCCGCCAGGCTCATGACGCCTTCGACGATGACAAGGCCTATGACCTGATGGGCCGACTCAAGCAACTCAAGGACGCCGAAGCAGCCGACAACCTCGCCCTGGAAGACCTGAGCAGCAAGTTCTCGATCAGCCGCATCCTGTCCAGCTTCAAGGACGACCCCGAGTTTCAGGAACTGGTGTACGGCCTGGCCCTCAAGGTGCTGAACCAGTCGCATCAAGCCATCAGCAATCCGAGCGCCGGCAAGAGCAAGGCCGCACGGACCAAAAAAGACGCTGAAGTGTTCGTCATCAGCAAGGATGGCGTCAGCGTGACCCTGCCGCTGCGCACGCCGCGTTCCAGGCTCAATGTCGACCGTGAGGCATTCGAATTCCTGGGGTTCAGCTTCGCAGGTGAAGGCGATGAGGCCGAGCTGGAAGTCCAGAGCTTTGTGGATAATTCAGGCACAGAACAGCCGCTGAACCGCAAGAGCGTGATCACCGCGCTGCAGCAGCAGACGGCGTTTGCCGGTTACAGCATCGCCCAGCAGTAACTATGCGAGGGGATGTCGTGGCGAGCGGGCTTGTTGTGGCGAGCGGGCTTGCCCCGCGTTGGGGTGCGAAGCGCCCCCAATCCAGCAAAACGCGGTGTACCTGATACGCCTCAGCGCCTGGCTTTGGGGCTGCTGCGCAGCCCAACGCAGGACAAGCCTGCTCGCCACAGGGAATCTGCGCTTAACTGAACGGCATTAGGGCTTGCCACAAGAAGCCCACAGGGATGTGGCTGCCACATTGAGTCTTTGGCATCTCAACTGACCCGTTCGACCTGCGCTGCGAATACCTCGCGAAAGCGCGCCATCTCCCGCTTGTTACCCACCGTCACCCGTATCCACTGCGGCCAGTTGCTCCACACCCGCCCAACCAGCACGTGATGTGCCGCCAGCCGTTCAACCACCTGCTGCGCCGGTTGCTTCACATCGACCATAAAACAATTGCTCTGCGAGGCCGTGCAGGTGAATCCAAGCCCATTCAGCCAGGCGATGGTCTCATCCCGCGCCTGGGCATTGAGGGCTTTGCGCTGGGGCAGCAGTTTGATGTCTTGCAGACTGGCCTGCGCGCCCATCAGGCTTGAGCCCGCCGGGACGTTATCGCCGCCAAATATCGCCAGCCGTTCCAGCAGCGCCGGATGACCGACCGCCAGGCCCACCCGCGCGCCGGCCATGCCGTAGATCTTCGAGAAGGTTCGCAGTACCAGCAGGTCGTCGTGGTCGGTCACCCAGTTCACACAACTGGGGGCATCGCAGAAGTCGATATAGGCCTCGTCCACCACCAGCACGCTGCCCTTGGGTTTGTTTGCCAGCGCATGCCGGATCGCCTCGATGGGCGTCAGGGTGCCGGTGGGGTTGTTGGGGTTGCACAGGTACAACATGCCCGCCTGGGGGTCGGCGGCAAGCATGGCGGGTAGGTCGTGGGCATGGTCGGCGTTCAGGCTCACCTCGCACACGGGCGCGCGCCACGCCTGTGCTGACTGGCGCGGCACTTCGTAGGAGGGTGTCGCCATTACCAGGCCACGCGTGGGGCTGGTAAACGCCAGGACGGCATAGCGCAGGGCGGCCATGGAGCCGGCAAACACCGCCACCTGCTCTTCGGCGATGCCCTGCTGCTGGGCGAACAGCGCAGCCAGCGCGTACATGTGCGGGTAGGGATAACGCCCCGCCGCTGTAATCCCCCGCTGCATCGCATCGCGAGCAGAGGCTGACGGGCCGTAGGGGTTTTCGTTGTAGTTGAGCCGTACAGTGTCAGTCGTTGCCGGCGCGGGGCTGGCGTGCGCCCAGTTCAAATGCCCCAGCACCGGCAATGCGGCGCCAAAGGCGAGAAGGGAACGACGACTGACGCTAACCATGGGGTCTACTCCTTGTAGGCGAGTGCTGAATGCTCACTGTGTAAGGAAGTATGACGAGAAGCCGGTCGGTGGATTTAACCGCACTTCAGCTCGACTGCAACTTGTGCTTGAGGCTGCCCATGACCGCCGCCTTGTTCTGCAGGTAGTCATTGAGGCCACGCGCGCGCAGGTCGCAGGCGATGCAATTGCCACAGCCGTCGCCGACCACGCCGTTGTAACAGGTCAGGGTCTGCTGGCGCACCAGCTCCAGTTGACCCAGGTCATCGGCCAGAGCCCAGGTCTCGGCCTTGTTCAGCCACATCAACGGGGTGTCCAGACGCAATGGGTAATCCATGCCCAGCTCAAGCGCCTTGTTCAGCGCCTTGACGAATGCGTCCCGGCAATCGGGATAGCCCGAGAAGTCGGTTTCGCACACGCCGGTGATCACGGTTTCGGCCTTAACCTGATAGGCGTAGATTGACGCCAATGTCAGGAACAGGATGTTGCGCCCCGGTACAAAGGTACTCGGCAGGCCAGCGCCTGAGCTCTCGGTGGGCACGGGGATGTTGTCGCGGGTCAGGCTGCTGATGGCCAGCTCATTGAGCAACGAAACGTCCATCACCTTGTGCACGGTGGCACCCAGCTGTTTGGCCAACCGCTGGGCCACTTCGATTTCGGCAACATGGCGCTGACCGTAATCAAAAGTAATGCAATGCACCTGTTCGTAACGCGCCAGGGCCTGGATCAGGCAGGTCGTCGAGTCCTGCCCGCCACTGAAGACCAGAACGGCTGTTTTACTCATGCTTTTGTTCCTGCCTGCTTTGAAGTGGGGAAGAGTGTAAAGGTGGCTCAATAAAAAGCCCCGCGCTTCTTTCGAGGGCGGGGCTGACTTTGGCTCGAGAGCCAATGCTCGATGACTCAGTGTGCGTAGGTCAGCAACAGCTCTTTGGGTGCCTGGAAATCCACAGACATCATCACGCTGAGCGCGGTGATGGTGAAGATCGAGAACACGAACAGCTTGCGCGCCCAGACGGTGTCATCCACCGCCTTGTAGCCGGTCCAGGCCATGTACAGCCAGTACATGCCCATGGCGGCGGCAACGGCGAGGTAGCTCATGCCGGCATAGCCACTGAAGGTCAACATCAAGGTCGCCACGAGGAAGGCCAGGATGTAGAGCAGGATGTGTTTCTTGGCCACCTGGATGCCACGCTTGACCGGCAGAACCGGGATCGACGCAGCCAGGTAGTCATTGAAGCGGAAAATCGCGATGGCATAGGAATGCGGCATCTGCCACAGGCTGAACATCACCAGCAGCACCAGCGCGGCCATGTCGAAGCTATTGGTCACAGCCACATAACCAATCACCGGCGGCATCGCCCCCGACAGACTGCCCACCAGCGTGCCGTGAACCGACTTGCGCTTGAGGTACAGGCTGTAGAGGCCGACGTAGATGACAAAACCGATCACGGCAAACAGCGCCGCCAGCGGGTTGGCCACTTTGTACAACAACACCACACCGGCAACACCCAGGACGGTCGCGAAGATCAGTGCCAGTTTCAGGGAAATGAGCCCCTGCACCAGCACACGATTCTTGGTGCGCTCCATCTTGATGTCGATGTCGCGGTCGATGCAGTTGTTGAACACGCAACCGGACGCCACAACAAGGGAAGTGCCGATCATTGCCGCCAGGAAGATGGCCAGATCGACATGCCCCTTGGAGGCCAGGAAGAAGCCGCCTGCCACAGAAAGCACGTTACCGAAAATGATCCCCGGTTTGGTGATTTGGATAAAGTGCTTAAGCGACATCGGGTCTTACCTCACTTCGCCATCATGTAGGTGTGGATGCTGAACATGATCCACAGCGACAGACCAACCAGCAGAACAATCACAAGACCTGCGAACACGAACGCAATCACGTTCTCGCGCTGGGCTTCGGAGCGGTCCAGGTGCAGGAAGTACACCAGGTGCACCAGCACCTGGATCACTGCGAATGCCAGCACGATCATCAGGGTGATCGACTTCGGCAAGGTCGGGTACATCACCAGGCCGAACGGGATCAGGGTGAGGATGACCGACAGGATGAAGCCGATAGCGTAAGACTTTACGCTGCCGTGGCTCGCATCATGGCTGTCATGGGAGTGTGCATTAGCCATTACAGAGTCCCCATCAAGTAGACGACGGTGAATACGCAGATCCAGACCACGTCCAGGAAGTGCCAGAACAGGCTCAGGCAGCTCAGGCGGGTCTTGTTGGTGTTGGTCAGGCCGTGTTTATTGACCTGATACATCATCACCGCCATCCACAGCAGGCCTGCCGATACGTGCAGACCGTGGGTGCCTACCAGCGTGAAGAACGCGGACAGGAAGCCGGAACGGTGCGGGCCGTAGCCTTCGGAGATCAGCAGGTGGAACTCGTTGATCTCCATGCCGATGAAGCCCAGGCCGAACAGGAAGGTCAGCGCCAGCCAGCTCAGCACGCCCTTCTTGTTGCCTTTGTAGAAGGCCAGCATGGCGAAGCCGTAGGTGATCGAACTGAACAACAGCAAGGCGGTTTCGCCGAGCACGTAAGGCAGTTCGAAGATGTCGTGGCCCGACGGGCCACCCGCTACGTTGTTTACCAGTACCGCGTACACCGCGAAGATCGACGCAAACAAAATGCAGTCGGTCATCAGGTAGAGCCAGAAACCGAAGACGGTTATCGGGCCGGTGTCGTGGTGGTCGTGGTGCCCATGGTCATCGACATGGGCGTGTCCAGCATTGGTCGCTAAGTTCGACATGGTTTAAACCTGTTCCAACGGGGTTTCAACACGGTTGGCCGGAATCTTCTTCTCGGCTACCAGGCGAGCGTGCTGCTCGGCTTCGATGCGTTCGATGGTTTCCACCGGCACCATGTAGCCTTGATCGTCACGTGCAGCATGGACGATGAAGTAACCGATAGTGCCCACCAGGCCCACGATTGCCAGCCACCAGATGTGCCAGATCATCGCGAAACCGAACACGGTCAACAGCGCGCCCATCACCACGCCAGTGGCGGTGTTGTTCGGCATGTGGATCGGTTCGTAGTGCGCAGGTTTCTGGTACGCAGTACCGTCTTCCTTGGCTTCGGTGAACGCATCGATGGTGTTCGCAGTCGGGATCACGGCGAAGTTGTAGAACGGTGGTGGCGACGAGGTCGACCATTCCAGGGTGTGGCCATTCCACGGGTCGCCGGACTCGCACAGGTTCTGCTTGCGATCACGCACGCTGACATACAGCTGGATCAACTGGCAGGCGATACCCGCCGCGATCATCAACGCACCGAACATGGCGACGTACAGGTACGGCACCCACTCAGGGTTGGTGGTGGCGTTCAGACGACGGGTCATGCCCATGAAGCCCAGTGCATAGAGCGGCATGAACGCGACGAAGAAGCCCGAGATCCACAGCCAGAATGCAGCCTTGCCCCAGCCTTCGTGCAGCTTGAAGCCGAACGCTTTCGGGAAGTAGAAGCTGAAACCTGCGATGTAGCCGAATACCGCACCACCGATGATCACGTTGTGGAAGTGAGCGATCACGAACAGGCTGTTGTGCAGCACGAAGTCAGCACCCGGGATGGCCAGCAGTACGCCGGTCATGCCGCCGATGGCGAAGGTCACCATGAAGCCCAGGGTCCACAGGACCTGGCTGGTCATGCGCAGACGACCGTGGTAGATGGTGAACAGCCAGTTGAACAGCTTCACCCCCGTCGGGATGGAAATCAGCATCGTCGCCAGGCCGAAGAAGGCGTTGACGCTGGCCCCCGAACCCATGGTGAAGAAGTGGTGCAGCCAGACCATGAAGCCCAGTACCGAGATCGCGCCCGATGCGTAGACCATCGAGTGGTGACCGAACAGGCGCTTGCCGGTGAAGGTCGAGATCACTTCGGAGAAGATACCGAACGCTGGCAGGATCAGGATGTACACCTCAGGGTGACCCCATGCCCAGAACAGGTTCACGTACATCATCGGATTGCCACCAAGTTCATTGGTGAAAATGTGGAAATCCAGGTAACGGTCAAGCGACAGCAGCGCCATGGTAGCGGCCAGGATCGGGAACGACGCCACGATCAGCACGTTTGCCCAGGTACAGGTCCAGGTGAAGATCGGCATGTCCATCAGTTTCATGCCTGGGGCGCGCATCTTCAGGACGGTGGCCAGGAAGTTGACCCCCGTCAATGTCGTCCCGAGTCCCGATAACTGCAGGGCCCAGATGTAGTAATCCACCCCCACGCCCGGACTGTATTGCAGGCCCGACAATGGCGGGTAGGCAACCCAACCGGTCTTGGCGAATTCGCCGACGCCCAGGGACAGGTTGATCAGCACCACGCCGGATACCAGCAGCCAGAAGCTCAGGGAGTTCAGGAACGGGTAGGCAACGTCACGCGCACCGATCTGCAGCGGCAAGGCAAGGTTCATCAGGCCGGTGAAGAAAGGCATCGCCATGAAGATGATCATGATCACGCCGTGAGCGGTGAAGATCTGGTCATAGTGTTCAGGCGGTAGGTAGCCCGGCGAACCCTCGGTGGCCATGGCCAACTGGGTACGCATCATGATGGCGTCGGCAAAGCCGCGCAGCAGCATGACCATGGCCACGATGACGTACATGACACCGATTTTCTTGTGGTCGACGGAGGTCAACCACTCGGTCCACAGGTAGGTCCACTTCTTGAAGTAGGTGATTGCCGCAAACAGTGCCAGACCACCCAGCGCGACCATGGCGATGGTAATCATCACAATCGGCTCGTGGAATGGGACCGCGTCCCAACTTAATTTACCAAACATCGTTTACTCCTCTGCCCCAGCAGTTGAATTCGAGCCCGTGTCAGAACCTTCAGCCGCGGCCACTTCTTTCTTCTCGTGCTTGACCGGCTTGCCTGGTTTCATGCCTTCGTACTTGTCGACGATTTTCTGAAACAGGTTCGGCTCGTACGAGGAGTACAGGGCGACAGGGTTGTTCTGGCTTGGTTTGGTCAGGGCGTCGTATTCAGCTTGATCAAGCTGTTTAGGTGCGGCCTTGACTTCGGCGACCCAGGCGTTGAAGTCTTCCTGGCTTGTCGAGATCGCTTTGAATTTCATGCCGGTGAAGCCAGCGCCGCTGTAGTTGGCGGAGATGCCTTCCATTTCAGCTTTCTGGTTGGCGATCAGGTGCAGCTTGGTCTGCATGCCTGCCATCGCGTAGATCTGGCCGCCCAGGGCTGGGATGAAGAACGAGTTCATCACGGCGTCGGAGGTGATCTTGAAGTTCAGCGGAGTGTGTTCCGGGAACCGGATCTGGTTCACGGTGGCGATACCCAGGTCCGGGTAGATGAACAGCCACTTCCAGTCCAGCGCAACCACTTCGATGTTGATCGGCTTGACGTCCGATTCCAGCGGGCGGTAAGGGTCCAGTGCGTGGGTGGACTTGTAGGTCACATAACCCAGGGCAACGATGATGAGGATCGGGACCAGCCACACCGCGATTTCAATCTTGGTGGAGTGCGACCACTTCGGCGCGTAGGTCGCGCTGGTGTTGGACGCGCGGTATTTCCAGGCGAAGGCGAAGGTCATGATGATCACAGGAACCACGACCAGCAGCATCAGCAGGGTGGCGGTGATGATCAGGTTTCGTTCATCCAGACCGACCTGTCCTTTTGGGTCGAGCAAGGTCCACTTGCAGCCTCCCAGCATTAACAGCATGCCAAGCAGCGGCAAAAAGCCTAGTAATCGGGGGTACCTGTTTTTACTCATCTCACGACCTCTAAAGCAGCTTGCGCAATGCAGTTGGGTTTTGATCGCCAACACTTCACCCTGCCAAGGGTTGGCATTTCTCTTCGATTGAATAAGAGCCTGCCCGCCACACCAAAAAAACTGTACGTTTCACTGACCTGCGGCGCGTTCTTATTCGATTTCGTGGTTAAAGGCCTTGTTACAGGCCAATTCCATTTGGTGCGGATAGTTGAAAGGCTGCCGGAACCTGGGTCGCACAGAGCCATCCATCGCTCCCGACCCCTGCGATGCTCAAATATTGCACAGCATCGGACACTCAGTGCCGGGGATTGTAGTTAGCTGGCGATGTATAAACCATGTCTGATAAAGAAATAATTTTTATCGATTACAGCAATAATTCTTTACCGACGGGGCCGGGAAGCGCGATCTTATTGCGGTCAATTCTCAATAAAGCCCACAAAAAAAGCCCGGCCATTCATCCATTCAGGTCATCCCTTACAGGTTGTAAGGGCATGTTCAGGCCGTCGAAGTCCCCATAAAACAAGGCATTGGGACACCCCTCAAGGACTGCCAACGTGACCTGTCAAAGGTCCGATTCAAGTGCTGAACTGACAGCACAAACTGACCGATTGGTGCAAATTTACAAGCCAAAACCGCCGCCCGAAAAGGGTGTGTGACAGCGTCCGTGTGACAACATGTCGCACGCTGCGCACACCCTTTATCGGCTTTCGTCACGGCCCTTTCACATTTGCCGACGCACGAAAAAGCCCCGGTCCCTCTCTCAAAGGCGCCGGGGCTTTTCATTGTAAGGCTCAGCCCGTGCGTTGGCGATTGCGATATATGCCCAGCGGCACCAGGATCACCGTCAGCACAAACGCCACCAGCGCCCATTGCGCCAGCGACAGGCCCAGTACCGGCGGGTAAGGGGTGCTGCAAAAGCCATCGACCTGGAAGCCCAGCGGAAACACCTTGGCCAGCGGCAAGTCATCAACGATCGGCTGCAACACATCGACACCGCAGCTGACCTGGGGAAAGAACTGGGTGTACACGTGATGCCCCGCCGCAGCCACCCCACCGAGCGCGCTGAGGATCACCAGCCCTTCGAACAGGGTGACGGCGCCCTTGGTGCGCATGGCGGCGCCGATGAGCGCGAAGATCGCGATCAACAGCAAGGCGTAGCGTTGCAGGATGCACAGCGGGCATGGCGCCTCGCCCAATACCACCTGCATGTACAACGCACCGCCGATCAGCGCCAGGCAGATGATGCCCAGCAACACCAGAAAGCGCCGCTCTCTGCCTAAACGCAATTCGTCACTCATCCCCGTATTCCTTTGTCTGGTTGTGCCAATGGGCGCAAGTTTACACACAGAGCATGGTTTAAACAGAGGGGGGTTAACGGGGGATTAATCCGTTGGATCGGCGTTACTCCAGCGCAGCTGCGGGACCGAAGAACTCGTAGCGGCTTTGCGCCGGCGGCACGCCCAACGCATCGAGGTAACGCTTGATCGCGGCCATGAAGCCTTTCGGTCCAAGGAAGTAAGCATCCAGGTCGCGCTCCTGCGGCAACCACGCCGCCAACTGCGCCTGGCTCAACAGCCCAATACTGTCCGCCGCCGCACTCCCCCCATCGTCCTCGGCATAACAGTAAAACCGCTTGAGCTGCGGATGCCTGGCCGCCAGTCCGTCGACCCACTCGCGGAACGCATGCACCCGGCCATTGCGCGCGCAATGGATAAAATGCACCGGGCGTTCGGTGGCCAGGGCCGCCTCGAGCATCGCCAAGGTTGGCGTGATGCCCACCCCGCCACTGATCAGCACCAGTGGTTTGTCGCTGGCCACCAGAGTGAACTCGCCCGCCGGCGGGAACAGATCAATCGTCGCGCCAACCTGCAGTTCATCATGCAAATAGCCGGACACCCGCCCCCCGGCTTCGCGCTTGACGCTGATGCGGTACTCGCCGCCGTCGCTCAAGGCCGACAGGGAATAATTGCGGCGCACTTCTTCACCGTCGAGCACCAGCCGCAGGCTGATGTATTGGCCCGGCGCGGCGTTGAGGATCGGGCCGTTGTCCACCGGAGCAAAATAAAAGGAGGTGATCTCGGCGCTCTCCTCCACCCGCTTCGCCAGTTTGAAGGGCCGCGCACCACGCCAGCCGCCCGGCGCCTGGGCCTTTTCGTCGTAAAGGGCCTTTTCCGCGCCGATCAGAATATCCGCCAGTTGGCCATAGGCCGCGCCCCAGGCGTGCATGACCGCAGGCGTGGCGATCTCACTGCCCAGCACTTCAGAGATCGCCCGCAACAGGCAGGCGCCGACAATCGGGTAGTGCTCCGGCTGAATCTGCAACGCCACGTGCTTGTTGATGACCTTCGCCACCAAGTCGCCCAACTGGTCGAGCCGGTCGATGTGCCGCGCGTACATCAACACGCCATTGGCCAGCGCGCGGGGCTGATCGCCGCTGGCCTGGTGAGCCTGGTTGAACAGCGGACGCACTTGCGGGTACTCGGACAGCATCATGCGGTAGAAATGGGTGATCAGCGCCTCGCCGTCGCTTTCCAGCAAGGGCACGGTGGATTGGATAATGGCGCGGTCTTGGGCCGTCAGCATGGGAGACTCCTGGGTATTTAAATTAACTACCCTCATGCAATCAGCATTCATGCCAACCTATAAAACCAATACTTTCAACCACCTACAGACAAACTAGTCAATATGACTTCCTACCCTTATAGTCACAAGGACTACAAGGAGTCATTATGACTGCACATTCACTGCTCACCACCCTGCTGCCCCTGGTCGCCGATCTCTCCCGCGACCTGCCCGAAGGGGAGCGTTACCGCCGTCTGCTGCACGCCATGCGCGAACTGCTGCCGTGCGACGCTGCCGCGCTGTTGCGCCTGGATGGCGAGTGGCTGGTGCCGCTGGCGGTGGATGGCCTGAGCGCCGATACCCTGGGGCGACGCTTCAAGGTCAGCGAACACCCGCGCTTCGCCGTGCTGCTGAGCAGCCCCGGCCCTACGCGCTTCGACAGCGACAGCGCATTGCCCGACCCCTATGACGGTTTGGTCGCCGGTGTGCACGGGCAGCTGGAAGTGCACGATTGCATGGGCTGCCCGCTGTTCGTCGACGACCGGCCCTGGGGCCTGCTGACCCTGGATGCCCTGGACACCGAGCGTTTCGAACGCGTTGAACTGGACGCCCTGCAAGCCTTCGCCAGCCTCGCGGCCGCGACGGTCAACGTCGCCGAACGCATTGAACGCCTGGCCTTGCGCGCCGAAATCTACCGTCAGGCCGGTGGCCAGCCGTACAAGGAAATGATCGGCCAGAGCAAAACCCACAAGCGCCTGGTGCAAGAGATCAATCTGGTGGGCGGCAGCGACCTGACGGTGCTGATCACCGGTGAAACCGGGGTGGGCAAGGAGCTGGTGGCCCAGGCGATCCATGCAGCCTCAACGCGAGCCGACAAACCGCTGATCAGCCTCAACTGTGCCGCCCTGCCGGAGACGCTGGTGGAAAGCGAGCTGTTCGGCCACGTGCGTGGCGCCTTTACCGGTGCACTGAATGAACGCCGAGGCAAATTCGAATTGGCCAATGGCGGCACCCTGTTTCTCGATGAGGTCGGCGAGCTGTCGCTGAGCGTGCAGGCCAAACTGCTGCGCGTGCTGCAAAGCGGCCAGTTGCAGCGCCTGGGTTCTGACCGTGAACATCAGGTGGATGTGCGCTTGATTGCCGCCACCAACCGCGACCTCGCCGAAGAAGTGCGCAGCGGCCGCTACCGCGCCGACTTCTACCACCGCCTCAGCGTGTACCCGCTGCACGTACCCGCGCTGCGTGACCGCGGCCGCGACGTGTTGCTGCTGGCCGGTTACTTCCTCGAACAGAACCGCTCACGCATGGGCCTGGGCAGCCTGCGCCTGGCCAGCGATGCCCAGGCCGCGCTGCTGGCCTATCACTGGCCGGGCAATGTGCGCGAACTGGAACACGCGATCGGGCGCAGCGCGCTCAAGGCGCTGGGCAACTGCCGCGAGCGGCCGAAGATACTCAGCCTGAGCGCCAGGGACCTCGATCTGCCCGATGTCAGCGCGCCAGTCATTGAGGCGCAAGCCCCGCCGGCCCCCCTCACCGGTGACCTGCGCCAGGCTACCGAGCATTACCAGCGCCAACTGATCGACGCCTGCCTGGAACGCCACCAGCACAACTGGGCCGGCGCCGCCCGCGAACTGGGCCTGGACCGCGCCAACCTGGGCCGCCTGGCCAGACGCCTGGGCCTGAAGTAGCAGGCAACCCCACTCCTGTGGCTAGCGGGCAGCCCCAATGCCATTCAGTTAAGCGCAGATTCCCTGTGGCGAGCAGGCTTGTCCTGCGTTGGGCTGCGCAGCAGCCCCAAAACCAGGCGCTGAGCCGTATCAGGTACACCGCGTTTTGCTGGATTGGGGGCGCTTCGCACCCCAACGCGGGGCAAGCCCGCTCGCCACAATAAGCCCACACATTTTCCTGAACTGAACGGCATTAGGGCTCGCCACAGGCTGCAGTTGAATCAACGAATTGGCAGAGCCTCACTGGATTGGTTTTGCGTGGAAGATCGGGCTCATAACTTTAGGCTTTCTGAACACCAACACATTGCCCAGCATCACCAGTACCAGCCCGGCCAATGCCGGCGGCGTCCACTGATAGCCTTCGGCAAATGCCGACACGTTCAACGCCACCACCGGGAACAGCACGGTGCAATACGCCGCGCGTTCGGGCCCCATGCGTCCCACCAGGGTGAGATACGCCGTGAACCCGATCACCGACCCTGGAATCACCAGGTACCACAAGGCGCCGATATAGCGCGCGCTCCACTCCATCTCGAAGGGAATGCCGCGCAGCACGCACCAGGTCGCCAGCATCAAGGCGCCGTAGGCCATGCCCCAGGCATTGGTGGTCAACGGTCTGAGGCCAGCCTTCTGTTGCAGACTCGAAAGCATATTGCCCGCCGAAAAACACAGCGTCCCCAGTAGCGCCAGACCTAGCCCCAGCAACGTCTGCGGGCTGGCGGTGTGCCCGGCCAGTTCCGGCCAGAACAGAAAGCCCAGTCCCAGCAGACCCAGGCCACCGCCCATCAACACGTTGCGCGCCACACGCTGGCCGAAAAACACCCGTGCGTTCAGCGCGTTCCACAGGGTGGCAGTGGAAAACACCACCGCCACCAGGCCACTGGGGACCCACTGCGTGGCGGTCAAAAAACACATGAAGTTGACGCAGAACAGGCACAGTCCCTGGGCCAGGCAGATCAGATGCCCGCGCCGGTTCATCACCTGCAGCCTGCGACTGAGCAACAACAGCGCAAACAGCACCAGCGCGGCCAGGCCAAAGCGGTACACAATCGACACGGGGATCGCGACAACGCGCAACTGCCACTTGAGGGCGATCCAGGTGGTGCCCCAGATCAGCACGGTGAGGACATACAGGGAAAGGTTCATGGCGCGGCTCCGAAGGTTGAGCCACAGTGTCCGCCCCAAGGCCCGAATCGCTCTTGCACATTCTTGCGCTTTTGTCGGGCGCAGGGATCACAGTCCGGACCTCGCGCGGTAGGATGCCAGGCATCGGAGAACACGCCATGCCTGATCTGCAATCGCTGCACATCTTTCAGTCCCTCAACCGCTCGCCCAACGCACGCCTGCACGCTTGCGCCGAGCTGGGGGATGGCGTGTCGGCGGCGCTGTGGAGCAACCACCACGATGCCCAGGATTATCAGGGGCCCAGCCATCACACGCTGTCCTGCTATGTCGGTGGCGGCACCGGGACCTTTCGCCGTGACCAGCCGGGCATCAAGGGCGGTCCGGACAAGCTGTGCGTGCTGCCGGCCGAGCATCAGTCGGCCTGGGTGATCAACGGCGACATCCGCCTGGCCCATGTGTATTTCAGCCCGGAACAATTCGCCCTCGGCTGCGTCACCCTGCTGGACCGCGAACCGCGCGCCCTCGCATTGCAGGAAGCGACCTTTCTTGAAGACCCAGGCCAGGCGCAGCGGTTTCACCAACTGATCGCGCTCAATTGGCACGAGCCGGCCGAACGCCTGCTCACCAGCAGCCTGGCCCATGAGATGCTCAGCCACACCCTGCTCAATCAGGTCGGCGCCCGCGATGGCCTGCGTTTGAAAGGCGGGCTGGCGCCCTACCAACGCCGGCGATTGGTGGAGTACATCGAACAGCACCTGCACGACCCCATCAGCCTCGGGCTGTTGGCCGGCTTGTGCGCCTTGTCGGAATACCACTTCGCGCGGATGTTCCGCCAGAGCTTCGGCCTGCCGCCTCATCAATACCTGCTGGCGCGCCGCCTGGCCTGCGCGCGCGACCTGCTGCGCGGCGGCGTCCTGCCGTTGGGCGAAGTCGCCTTGATGTGCGGGTTTTCCAGCGCCAGCCATTTCAATCAGCGCTTTCGCCAGGCCATGGGCGCAACGCCCGGCGACTATCGCCAGGCCTTCGTCTAGACCATCAGCCCCAGGGCCTTGGCCTTGGCCACCGCCTGGGTGCGCCGTTCCACGCCGAGCTTGCTGTGGATGCGCCTGGCATGGGTCTTGACCGTGTGCAGGGAAATGAACAGACGGTCGGCAATCTGCAGGTTGGAATTGCCCAGGGCGATCAAGTGCAGCACTTCCAGTTCACGCAGGCTCAAGGGATTGTCCGCTGCGTCGTGCCCCACCGCCTGCGGCTCCAGGCCCAGTTCGCTCAATACACCAGGCGAACGCAGGCGCAGCTCGCGGATCGCCTGCTGCACCTGGCAGCGCGCCGCGAGCGCCAGCCCGGCTTGCAGCGCACGACGCGCCAGGGCGGAGTCGCCCAACTGCCACGCCACCTCGCCGAGCACCAACTGCACTTCGGTTTCCAGGCAGAGCATGCCGCTTTGCCGGGTGGCCTCCAGCAATGCGTTAAGCCGCGCGAGCGGTTGCTCGGCGCACCCCAGCTTCACTTCCGCCAGCACCAGCAGGTACTCAAGACGCGGGACCAGTTCCAGCGTGGCCGGCGGTGCCTGCCTGGCGTGCGGCCCGCGAAAGTGACGCAGCACACGGCGCACCGCTTCCACGGTCAAGTCGGCGCGGCCCTGCTGCAACCAGAAATGCCCGCTGATCAACAGCAGCACCGCGCGGTAAACGCTTTGCGGGACGTGCCGTTGCTGCATCAGCCGCTCAGCCTCGCGCAGTTGGACAAACGCCTGGGCGTAGTCGCCCTGATTGGCCGCCAGCAATGCCAGGCCCAGAAAACCATAGAGCACACGCTTGTCCTGACTGTGCAGGCACATCGTCAAGCCCGTCTGAAAACAGTCGGCGGCCAGTGCATCCTGGCCCTGACGCAGGGCCAGGTGGCCACGGCGCAACGCGATCCGTCCCACCAGCGGACCGGCATCGAGCTGCTGCTTGAGCAACATCGCCTGCACCTGCTCCAACAGGCTTTGCGCCCGATGGGGTGCGCCGCGCTGCTCGAGCAACT
Organism: Pseudomonas poae; assembly: GCF_001439785.1. Taxonomy (GTDB): domain Bacteria; phylum Pseudomonadota; class Gammaproteobacteria; order Pseudomonadales; family Pseudomonadaceae; genus Aquipseudomonas; species Aquipseudomonas poae. The sequence goes on from NZ_JYLI01000025.1 coordinate 31,760, forward strand.
GAGCGTGATCCAGTTCGAGCAATGCCTCCAGCAGCAACGAACCCTCGGCGCGGGCCAGGCACAGCGCGTCGCGGTTCAGGGTTTGGGCGACGTCCAGCTCGCCGCGCAGCAAGGCTTGCTGGGTGAGCCCGGACAGGCACATCAGGCGCGAGGTCCAGGCGCTGTCGGGCAAGGCCTGCAGCGCTTCAAGAAAATGCGCGCGGGAGCATTCGCCATCGCCGTTCAAATGCAACAACCAGCCCCACTGCGCTTGCCAACGCGCCAGCAGGTGGCGTTGCTGGGCGGCGCAAGGTTGCGGTGTAAAGCGCGCCAGTTGATCGATGCACTGCGCGGCCTGATCGAAGCGGCCGGCGAACAGCAGCGCCGCCGTCACCAGCCCCACCAGCTGCGCAGAGCACAGCAGCAGCTCATCACCGTGCTGTTCGTGCAGGCGCAACACCAGCACGGCGTTCTGCTGGCGAAACAGGTCTTCGAAACTGAAGTGCTGCAACAGGCTCACCGCCACTTCGAACGCTTCGGCCAGCAGCGCCTGTTCGAACGCGGCCTGCCAGTCGCCCTCGGCGGTAAACCATTGGCAGGCACGCCGATGCCAGGAACGACGGGCCGGCCAGGGTTCCTCGCGCACCACGTGGGCCAGCGGCGCAAATATGCACAACCAGTCGGCGCTGTGTTCCCACGGCTGGATAAAGGCACCGAGCGCCTGCAGATCGCGCAGGCACCGGCCGCCGTCGCCAGCGCCGAACAGGTGTTCACACAGGCGCGCATTGAACCTCGGCAGACGGGCCAGCACCTGCCACGCCTCGACCCATTCGGCGGGCCAGGTGTTGAACAGCTCGTGCTGCAAATAGTCGCGCAGGGTTTTGTCGGGATGACCGTCGCCCAACAAGGCGATACGCACACCTGCGCACCATCCGGCGCTGAAGTGCACGACGCTGTCCAGGCTCTGGCCGGGGCCGAGCAATGCCTGGATTTCCCCGGTGCTGAACGCCAGCTCGCTGGCGCTGCACTCCCACAGTTCATCGTCGAGCAACAGCCGCGGCCAGTTGCACGCCGGGCGCCGCCGCGTGCCCAGCCACCAGCTCAGCGCCGGGCTGCTTTGGGTGAGCAGGCGGTCGAGCAAGGCATCCAGTTCGGTGTCGGGGAAACGGCAGAAGTCATCGAGAAACAGCCAGGCCGGCGTTGACCAGCCACTGAGATCGAGCAACAGCGCAGCTTCATCGGTGAAGGGCAGGCCCAGACCCTGTGCCACACGCCGGCACAGGTTTTCAGGACTCAGGACCACCCCATTGAGCGCCAGCCAGTACACCTGGCACCCCGCAGGCGCCTGCAAGGCGCACTCGGCGAACAACGCACTCTTGCCGCTGCCGCCCGGTGCCCATAGCAACCTCACCCGTGCCTGCGCTGCGAGCAAGGGCTGGGCCAGTCGCGGGCGCAACAGGTGGTGAGCGGACAGCCGTGGCATGAATCCGGGACGGTCCAGGCAGCGAGTCATGGCGGTCATTGCTGCATCCTGCGTTTTTATTGTGATGGAGCCTGACGCGTACCCTAGTCCTGGGCTTGGTGGTTGTTGAAGAAGTATTCAGCGGGGTGATTGACGGCCATGCATAAAAGCCGAGGTGCACGCTTATCCAATGTGGGAGCTGACCCACCGCTATCGCAGGCAAGCCAGCTCCCACAGGTTGGTTGGATTTCACCTCACCTTCAGCGCACGCCTTCGGAGCGCAATGCTGCGGGGGTGTAGTCGGCGGCCTTGGCGGCGAAGCCGAACACGAAGCTGCGTTTCTCCTCGTTCTTCATGCCCAGGGCGATGTAACGCCCGGCGATGAGGTCATAGAGGGTTTCGACGGTGTAGGCCGGCACCTGGTGGTCGTAATAGAACTGCGCATGGCCTTCGGCGACGCGCCACAGTTGGCCGCGACCGTCGTAGTGATCCACCAGTGCCACCTGCCAGCTGTCTTCGTCGATGTACATGTGGCGCTTGGCGTAAACATGCCGTTCGCTGGGCTTGACCGTGCCGACCACTTCCCACACGCGGTGCAGCTCGTAGCGGGTCAGGTCCTGGTTGATGTGGCCGGCCTTGATGATGTCGTCGTACTTGAGGCTCGGCGAATCGAGCTTGTAGCTGTTGTAGGGGATGTACATCTCTTTCTTGCCCACCAGCTTCCAGTCGTAGCGGTCGGGCGCGCCGGAGAACATGTCGAAGTTGTCGGTGGTGCGCAGGCCGTCGGAGGCGGTGCCCGGCCCGTCATACGACACTTGCGGCGCACGCCGTACGCGGCGCTGGCCGGCGTTGTAGATCCAGGCCAGGCGCGGCTCTTTCACCTGATCGAGGGTTTCGTGCACCAGCAGCACGTTGCCCGCCAAACGCGCCGGGGCCGTCACCGACTGCTTGAAGAAGCTCAACACGTTGGCCGCCTTGGCCGGGTCCATGTCGGGGATGGCCTGGGGCACCGCCACTTCTTCCTCGAAACGAATCGGCGTGTAGCTGCCGTTGGTCTGCGGCGTGGCCTGGGTGATGATGCGCCGCAGGTTGCCGCCGTGGTAACGGGTAATGTGGTTCCACAACACCTCCACGCCCGTCTTGGGAATCGGGAACGCGTAGTAGCGATTGCCGGTGAAATTCTCCAGGCCGTTGCCATCGTTGATCGTCTTGACGTTCAACGCGCTGCGCTTGATCGACTCGTAGATGTCCGGCGGCAGGTTCACTGTGCGGTGGCTGGGGTACACCGGGATCTTGTAGGTCTCCGGGTAGCGCTTGAACATGGCCACCTGGCCGTCGGAGAGTTTGTCCTTGTACTTGTCAACGGTGGCGGCGGTGATCACGAACAGCGGTTTCTCGCTGGCAAACGGATCGGCCAGGAAGCCTTTGCTGTCCACCACACCGGCGTTTTTCGGGATGCCGCCGGTCCAGGCCGGGATCGAGCCGTCAGCATTGCCGGCTTTTTCGGCGCCGACCGGCGTGAGGGTGGTGCCCAACTGGGCAGCCTCTTGCGGCGAAACCGCCGCCGTCACGTGAGCGGCCAACAGACTCAGGGCCAGCACTGCAATTGTCTTACGCATAAGTTCTTGTCCTTCTTTAAGCCAAATCAGAAGTTCACGCCAAAGCTGAGGGCGAGGAAATCGCGGTCGGTCAGGGTGTTGTAGTCGCCGCCAAAAAAGTCGGTGTAGCTGAGGCTGGCGGTGTACGTGCTGCGGTAATCGGCATCCACGCCGACACTGATGGCCTTGGCGCCTTTGTTGAAGATCCCGTTGGGGCCATAGCCGGCGACGTCATGGGACCAGGACAGGTTGGGCTTGAGGTTCACCCCGGCAATCGCGTTGTTGTAGTCCAGGATCGCCCGCGCACGGTAGCCCCAGGAGGTGGAGGTGACGAAGCCATCGGTGTCGCCCTGGAACCCATAGGCGCCGTACACCGAATCGCGGCCGTAACGCAGTTTGGCTTTGTCTTCCAGGCCGGCAACGTGCACCACCGCCGCCTCGCCCACCAGAGTCAGGCGCTCGGCGCCCAGCACCTGGTCGAAGAACTGGGTCATGGTGCTCTGGATCTGGGTGATTTCCTTGCGCCGGTAACCCACGTTGTCGGCGCCGAACGAGCTGCGGATGGGCGAGGCGGTGTTGCCGGCAATCGGGTTGATCAGCGCCAGGGTCAGGTCGGTGGTGTTCAGTTGCACCGGGGCATTGGGGCGGTAGCTGATTTCGCCGGTCCACGCCGTGCCGGTGGGCAAGGTGGTGGAGAAGCTGGCGCCAAACAGGCGGATGTCCTCCGGGTAGTCGAGATAATACTGGCCTCGGCCGAGCATCAGACTTTGCACCAGGCCCGCACCGGAGCCGGGCGCCACGCGGTTGGCGGCGCCTGCAATGGCACCGAGGGTCGCAAGGCTGGTGTTGTTGGTGATAGTGCCCACGGTGGGCGTGCGGCTGTGGTAGTTCATGAAGTACAGGCCGTACTCGGTGTCGTCGCCGAGCCAGCGCAGGGCCGCGCCGAACTGGCCGGAGTCGCGCGCATCGCGGTCGCCGGCACGCCGTACGATCACCCCTTCATTGGTCGTGCCAAAACCCTGGCCAAACGCGGCCGCCACCGGTTGCAGAGGCCGGATCGCCGGGCTGCCCACCGTGTAGTTATTGGTGCAACCGTCCGCCGCCACATCGCCGCCGAAAAAGGTGCCGCAGTTGTCCAGCACCGTCTGGTCCCATTCCAACTGGTAGAACCCTTCGACGGTGAGCTGGCTGGTGAGGCTCTGAGAGGCGAACAGCATGTTCACCGGGATCAGGCCTTCCTTGATCTCGGCGCCCGGGCGGCGGAACGCAGAGACGTCAACCGGGTTGATGCTGTTGATGGAGTTGCCGATAAACGTGCTTTCGCCCCAACTGACCACTTGCTTGCCGGCGCGCACGGTGCCTGGCAGGTCGCCCAGGGAATAGTTGTGATACACGAAGGCATCGAGGATCTGCGCGCCGCTGGATTTGGCGCCCTCTTTGCGGTTGTGATCGCTGATGGGCTTGAATTCACGGTCTTCGTCCTTGAGCTCGAAGTCGTACCAGTACTTGCCGCGCACGAACACGCCGGTGTCGCCGTATTTCAGCTCAAGGTCATGCAGGCCTTTGAAGATTTTCGAGAAGGTCTCGCCTTTTTTAAAGTTGAGCCGTCCGTCATCGCCCGTGGAAGCCTGGCCGCTGCCACCGTTGACGGTGCCCACCAGCTTGCGGTCGGCATCGCGCATGCCCCAGCTGGCGCCCACCGACAGCGAGGAGTCGAATTGCCCTTCGATCTCGCCAATGTTGAACGAAACAGCCTGCGCCTGGGCACAGCAACCCAAGGCAACCGCAGCGGCCAGCGCCTGTGGCGTGAAGATGGCGCGCATTGTTGTTTTTGTCATGCGTCTTCCCCGGTGAGTGACAGAAGGCTTCACCCTACTGCCGCCCACGGGGAGCGATAAGCGCACCAAGGAGGTATTCGTGTTGTCGCTCGAAAGGATTACCGGCCACGCGGGCCGGGTTCAGGCGCGGGTATGCAGCAGGTGGATGGGAGGCCATCAGAGGAATGGATGGATCGTTACGAAATTTGCAACAGTCCTTGTCCCGATGAGGTATTACTCATTCTGTAACAAACGACTATTCTTGCCGGGCTTTAAGAGCACTGCGCTCGCTCCCACCCCAGGGTGCAAAGCCGGATTCAACCTGATTGATGTTTTTATTCAATCGGTTATCGGTGTTCATTGACGTTTATCTACCGCTCCTTGGTACAACGTCTTATTTCAGCCGCTGCGTTTGCAGCGGCTTTTTTTTGCTTGGGGATTAAAGGAAATCGCGCAACGATCAGAGGCTGTATTTCTGCAAGTTGGCCATCATTTCCTTCAGCGCCTCAATGTTGTCCTGCGGGTGGGCAGCCCCGTTGAAGTCGCAGATCTGCGCCCAATGCGCCGCGACATCCTCAGGGGAGAACCCGGCCTGCGGGTCAAAACCCACGCCCAGGCTGCGCTCCCAGCGGGTCTTGCCGATCCAGCCGCCGCCGACTTCAAACAGGCCCGAAGTGTCCTGGCAGGCCTCGCTGCCCAGGTACACCACCAGCGGGCTGACCAACTCCGGCTTGAGACGCTCGAACACCTGCGGCGGGATCAGGCCTTCGGTCATGCGCGTCGCCCCGGTGGGGGCGATGGCGTTGACCAGGATGTTGTGCTTGCGCCCTTCCAGTGCCAGGGTGCGGGTCAGGCCGTACAGGCCGAGCTTGGCCATGCCGTAGTTGGACTGACCGAAGTTGCCGTAGATGCCCGAAGTGGACGCGGTGAAGATCACCCGACCGTAGGCTTGCTCACGCAAATGCGGCCAGGCGGCGCGGGTGACTTTGTAGGCGCCTTCGACATGCACCCGGTAAACCAGATCCCAATCGCTGTCCTCCATCTTGTGGAAGGTTTTGTCGCGCAGAATGCCGGCGTTATTGACCACCACGTCGATGCGGCCGAAGGCGTCCATGGCGTTCTGCACAATTCTGTCGCCGTCGGTGACCGAATCATGGTTGGCCTGGGCAATGCCGCCGGCCTCACGGATTTCGGCGACAACCCGGTCGGCCGCCGAGGCATTGGCGCCTTCGCCCTGGGCAGAGCCGCCTAGATCGTTGACCAGCACTTTGGCGCCGTGACTGGCAAACAGCAGTGCATGGGCGCGGCCCAACCCGCCGCCGGCACCGGTAACGATCACAACCTTATCCTGGAACTGCACTGACTCACTCATACCGAACTCCACAGGCGACAATGACAATGGACCGAGTGTCCGGCACCGGGCAGACCGTCACAATGAACACGGCCAGGGCTGAATGGTGCGCGATAAGGCAGCGGGATGATTGCGTGGCGAGCAGGCTTGTTGTGGCGCGCAGGTTTGTTGTGGCGAGCGGGCTTGCCCCGCGTTGGGGTGCGAAGCGCCCCCAATCAAGGAAAATGCGGTTTACCTGACCCTGTGCAGAGTCAGGTTTTGGGGCTGCTGCGCAGCCCAACGCAGGACAAGCCTGCTCGCCACAGGGAATCGATTGCCTGAAATAGCTTCTGTGCAGTCAGTAAAACGGCTGACGCGACTCTATCGCGAGCAAGCCCCTTCCCACGCGGTGACGCGCGCAATGTTTGCGCGAAACGTCAGGTAGTGCTTGAGCACCTGCACCGGCGCTTCGATCTGCGGGTAGTGGCCGATGTTGGTCAGCAGCACGGTGTCGGCATGGGGCACCAGTTGATGGTATCGCTCCACCATGTGTGCCCCGGAGATCGGGTCGACCTCGCCATCGATCACGCGCAACGGCACATCGCCCACTTGCATGGCCGCCACCCAGCGATCACGCAGGGTACGGCGCTGAGGCACGTAGGCGATGAGTTTGTGCAGGATGCGCGTGCCGTCGCTGGCGCTGATCAGGCTCCAGAAATCGTCAAGGGCGCTTTCGCTGGGGCGGGTCCGGGGGCCGAAAATCTGGCTGAAGCTGTTGGACAAGGCGTTGCGTCCAAAGGCGCGGCTGATCATCCAGCCCAGTGGGCTGAGCAAGAGCTTTTGGACCAGCGCCGGGCGATGGGTTTCAGGAAACAGCCCGCCGTTGAGGAACACGCAACTGGCCATCTGGAAGCGACCTTCGTAATGCCGGGCCAGCAGTTCCTGGGCGACGCTGTCGCCATAGTCATGGGCCAGCACATGCACGGGCTGCTCAACCCCCAGGTGCTTGAGCAGCGCCTGTTGCAGATCGGCCTGCTCCAGCAGGCAATAGCCGTGGTCCAGTGGCTTGGCCGAATCGCCGAAGCCGAGCATGTCGCAGGCAATCACCAGGTTGCGGTGGGCCAGGGGCTGCCACAGGTAGTGCCAGTCCCAACTGGCGGTGGGAAAGCCATGGATCAGCAGCAGCGGCTCACCCTGGCCGGCCACCCAATAACGAATGGTGTGGCCGCGAAAGTCAAAACTGCGGCTGCGCTTGCGCCAGGCACGCAACGGGATCTCGGCGAGTGGCATCAGGTTTTATACCCCAGGGCTTGCAGGTGGCGTTTGCGCGGCGGCGCCAGGGTCACACGCGTTTGCCGTTCGGCGGCGCTGACCTGGTTTCTGACGTTGGATAGCGATAGAACGGGGGATGGGCTCACGGCGATAACCTCCTTGGCGCATTTCTTATTGTTTTTTTCGTGGTGGGCCAGTCTAGTCAGACACTCTGGCGCGATGAGTTGCCTTCGCAGCCAGCTTGATGACCGTGCGAGTCAGTTGCAAGAATAGTTCGATCGAGGGTCGGCGGCGTCAGAGAAGCGCCGCCAGAAAAGCCGCAATCAGCCGCGCAGGGCCGCCACCAGATCGCCTAGCCAGGGCTCGGCGTCGGCTTCCGGGGTGACACTTTCGCTGGCGTCCAGGCGCAGCATCGGCAGCACTTCGCGCACGCCCAGTTCACTGAACAATTCGCGCATCTGCTCGCCACCGCCGCAAAAGGTATCGCCATAGCTGGCGTCGCCGAGGCCGATAACGGCGCCGGGCAGTCCGCGCCAGGCGGCGGGCAGTTGGTCACGGATGCTCGAATACAACGGCTGCAGATTGTCGGGCAGTTCGCCCATGCCGGTGGTGGACGTCACCGCAAGCAAAGCCTCGGGTGCAAACGCCTGCACATCTGCCAGGGTGGCGCGAGGGTTGTGCCAGGCTTCGAAACCGGCCGCAGTGAGGATGCCGACCGCATGGCGGGCGACTTCTTCAGCCGTGCCGTACACTGAGCCGGAAAGGATGGCGACTTTCATCAATCTGATCCTGTGGTTGAATGAAAGCCTGGGATATTAACAGCTGAGGCAAATATTTCGGTGCGCCCCGTGCAACATCCTGCCGGTGCCATAAACTGCCCTGTGTAAACACGCTTTGGATCGCTTAATGATTAACCCCAACCTGATGCAAATGGTGATCAACGCTTCCAACGACGGCATCGTGGTCGCCGAACGAGAAGGCCGCGAGACGCCGGTGATTTACGTCAACCCGGCTTTCGAGCGCCTGACCGGCTACACCCTCGATGAAATCCTCTATCAGGACTGCCGCTTCCTGCAGACCGGTGACCGCGACCAGCCAGGCCTGACGGTCGTTCGCAAAGCCATGCAGGAGGGTACATCCTGCCGCGAAGTCCTGCGCAACTACCGCAAGGATGGCACGCCGTTCTGGAATGAACTGTCGCTTTCAACGCTGTATAACGAGGCCGACAAGCTGACGTATTTCATCGGTGTGCAAAAGGACGTCACGCTGCAGGTAAAGGCTGAGCAGCGCGTCGTACAACTGGAAGCTGAACTGGCCAGGGTCAAGAGTGAGCTCGCAGCGCTGAAGGCCGCGGCCGGATCGAATAAAGTTTAGAAACCGTGGGCATTAGAATGGATAATCGCCCCTCACTCTTCCTCATTGAGCCCAATCAATGTCACGCGAAGCGCTTCTGACTCAGGACGAGTTGGATTTCATTCAGAACATGCAGCACAACCCTCAGCTCAATCTGAGAGATGCTTCGTCGAGCCTGACGGTCAATGGCGGTGCGCAATTGCGCGACCTGCTCACCCGGCTGGCGGCTCACGACCATGTCACGCTGCAGGCGCAATTCGACAACCAGCAACTCACCTTCCCCCTGCATTTGGTGGAGGACGAGTTCAATGCAGTGCATTTGCGCGTCGGCGTGCCGAGCATCTTTGAAGACGGGCCGATGATCCGCCCATGGCGCCTGGCGCTGGAAACACCGGTGGCGCTGGAAAACATCCGCGGCACCCCCGGCGCGCTGTGGGTGCATCAGGTGTCATTCAAGGGCGTGCTGGTGGAAATGCGTGGCCGCGGCAAGCCGCCCAGGACCTTTTCGCTGTGGTTCAGTCCATCGGGCTACGAGCGTATTTCGCTACGCGGGACGTTCGAGCGGGAGACGGCGCGGGGCTTGTTTGCCTACCGCCTGAGCCAGGGCGATGCAGATGAAACCGAGCGCCTGCGCCAGTTCATCCTGCACGAACATCGCCGAGTGCACCCGCACATGCATGCCTGAATTCAGGCATCCAGCCTCGCGCCGAGAAACTGCTGCAAGCGAGCCTGCATCGACTGCCCGTCATTGCCCAGGCGGCCAATGGCGGAACCGGCCAGGCTTTCGCGAGCCAGGTCCGATGCGTCCCCGGCCAGCAACAGCGGGCAGTCCAGGGTCAGCGCCAGGCGCCTGAGGCGCAGCGGCAGTTCGCTGCCGGGCGCATGATTGGAAAACAACACCAGCGCGCGCGGCCGGGTTTTTTCGCACACCAGCGTCAATTCATCGAAAGGCTGGCCCACACCCAGCACTTTGACCGAGAGCTGATCACTGCTCATCAAGACCCCCGCCACCAGCAACTCCAGCTCACGGCACTCGCCGGCAATGGCCGCCAGCAGCACACGTGGTACGGGCGAAGCGCAGGCCAGCCGCAGACGTTTTGACGTACTGGCACGCAGGAAGTTATCGAAGAACAACCATTCACTGGCCTGGCCGAAGCGGCCCTGGTGGCGCAACAGATCGTTCCACAGCGGCATGAGGATGTCCTGGAACGCTACGCTCGCCGGGTAGGTCGCAAAAATCTGACCGTAGAGGGTCTCCAACTCGGCATCGTCAAAAGCGCTGATGGCGAGCATCAGTCGCGCCTGCCAACTCGGCCATTCACCCTCCTCGTCCGGGTTCTGCTCAGCGCGAACGACCACGGCCTGCTGGTCATCACGGGCGATGATCTTTGCGACCTTGCTGACGGCCAGGCCTCGCTCAATCCAGTCGAGGATGCGATTCACCGTGTCGATATCCGCTCGGGAGTACAGGCGATGCCCGCTTTCGGTGCGCGTGGGCTGGATCAGGGCATAACGACGCTCCCACGCACGCAAGGTGACAGGGTTGACCCCAGTCAACCTGGAGACTTCACGAATCGGAAGCAACTCAGCGGAATTGGAGTCGGCAACCGGGGCGATTTCGTGGACAGGAGTAATGATTTCGGACATCAGGCGGCCAGCAGCATGTATGAAATTGGATCCTATTTAACGCTTTTATACCTTTGTTTTTCAAGGACCGGGCCTATCGGACCAAAGTCGCTGGCGTATTCGCGAAAAACAGGAATAATCCTTGCTTGCTTTTCAACAGAGCTGCAACACCCCGCAGCTTCGTTTGTGCGCCACCTACCCGGTTCAGCGCGCCCGTACATTCGGAGATACACAATGTCTACCTCACCCGTCACCTTGATGGTTGCGCGCCGCGTGGCCAAAGGGCGCTACGCAGAACTGATGGCCTGGCTGCGCGAAGGCGAGCAACTGGCCACGGACTTTCCCGGTTACCTGGGCTCCGGCGTACTGGCCCCGCCGCCCCATGACGATGAGTTCCAGATTATCTTCCGCTTCGCCGACGAAACCACCCTGCACGCCTGGGAGTTTTCCGCCTCGCGCAGTGCCTGGCTGAGCCGTGGCAGCGAGCTGTTTGCCGACCCGTCCGAGCACCGCGTGCGCGGCATCGATGGCTGGTTTGGCGCAGTGGGCGTGCGACCGCCACGCTGGAAGCAGGCAGTGGCGATCTGGCTGGCATTTTTCCCGGTGTCGCTGTTGTTCAACTTTGGCCTGGGGCCACTGCTGGGCGAGCTGGACCTGGTACCGCGCATTCTGGCCAGCACCCTGGCGCTCACACCGTTGATGGTGTTCTGGTTCATCCCACTGTCGACCCACCTGCTGGCCAACTGGCTCCATCCCTCGCCGCCGACCAAGGTCACGCAAGCTCCCGCCTGAGTACAGGGAAGGCCGGTCGCTGGTATAGTTTCAACCTGCCCGCGACCCGAGCTTCCCATGACCGCACCCCTTGCCCCGATCCTGATCACCGGCGGCGCCCAGCGCGTCGGCCTGCATTGTGCCGAGCGATTGCTGGACGCCGGTCAGCCGGTGATTTTCAGCTACCGCAGTGAGCGCCCTGGCGTTCACGCTCTGCGCGAGCGTGGCGCAACCGGCCTGTTTGCCGACTTCTCCAGTGAGGCCGGGATTCTTGCGTTTATCAACGCACTCAAGACCCACACCGATTGCCTGCGCGCCATCATTCATAACGCCTCGACCTGGGTCGCGGAAACGCCGGGCGACGAAAGCCGCGCGTTTAACGACATGTTCAGCGTGCACATGCTTGCGCCTTATCTGATCAACCTGCATTGTTCAACCTTGCTGCAACGCTCGACACCTGCCGATATCGTGCACATCAGCGATGACGTGGTGCGCAAGGGCAGCCACCAGCACGTCGCCTATTGCGCCACCAAGGCCGGGCTCGACAGCCTCACGCTGTCGTTTGCCGCGCAGTTCGCGCCGCTGATCAAGGTCAACGGCATCGCGCCGGCGATGGTGATGTTCAACGAGGGCGACGATGCGGCTTACCGCGAAAAAGTCCTGGCCAAGTCGGCCCTGGGCATCGAGCCCGGGCCGGATGTGATCTATCAGAGTGTTCGTTACCTGCTGGACAACCCCTATGTCACTGGAACCACCCTGACCGTTAACGGTGGGCGGCATATCAAGTAAGCCGTTTTTGAGGATGTTGTATGACTGTATCCCTGCCCCACCACTACCGCGAGATCCTTAAAGGCCTGGGTGAAGACCCGGAGCGCGAAGGCCTGCTCGACACCCCCAAGCGCGCCGCCAAGGCCATGCAGTACCTGTGTCATGGCTACGAGCAGAACCTGGAAACCATCGTCAACGGCGCGCTGTTTGCGTCCGACAACGATGAAATGGTGATCCTCAAGGACATCGAGCTGTATTCGCTGTGCGAGCACCACCTGCTGCCCTTTATCGGCAAGGCCCATGTGGCCTATATTCCGACCGGCAAGGTGCTGGGCCTGTCGAAGCTGGCGCGCATCGTGGACATGTTCGCCCGGCGCCTGCAGATCCAGGAAAACCTCACGCGGCAGATCGCCGACGCCATTCAGGACGTGACCCAGGCCGCCGGCGTGGCGGTGGTGATCGAGGCCCGGCACATGTGCATGATGATGCGCGGCGTGGAAAAACAGAATTCAACCATGAACACTTCGGTGATGCTCGGCGCATTTCGCGAGTCGAGCACCACGCGCATGGAGTTCCTGCAACTGATTGGACGGAGCAAGTAGCAATGCCACAACTTCAACCAGGCATGGCGCGCATCCGGGTCAAGGACCTGTGCCTGCGCACCTTTATCGGCATCAACGAGGATGAAATCCTCAACAAGCAGGACGTGCTGATCAACCTGACCATCCTGTATGCCGCCCAGGCCGCCGTGCGCGACAACGATATCGACCACGCCCTGAATTACCGCACCATCACCAAGGCGATCATTGCCCATGTGGAAGGCAACCGCTTTGCCTTGCTTGAGCGCCTCACCCAGGAACTGCTGGACCTGGTGATGGGCAATGAGTCCGTGCTGTATGCCGAAGTCGAAGTGGACAAGCCCCATGCGCTGCGCTTTGCCGAATCGGTGTCGATTACGTTGGCGGCAAGCCGCCCAGCCTCAAACAACAAGCTTCAACCCACAACTTAAAGCCATCCTCATCCCAACTTGCAGCTTGAAGCTTATCCGCTTGAAGCTGTCTCGAAGAGCCCCCCATGACCGACCAACAACGCCTCGAACTCGAAGCCGCCGCCTTTCGCCGACTGGTGGCGCACCTGGACAGCCGCAAGGATGTGCAGAACATCGACCTGATGAACCTGTCGGGCTTTTGCCGTAACTGCTTGTCCAAGTGGTACAAGGCCGAGGCCGACGAGCGCCAGATCGAACTGAGCCTGGATGACGCCCGGGAAGTGGTGTACGGCATGCCCTACGCCGAGTGGAAAGCCCAGTACCAGCAAGAAGCCAGCGCCGAGCAGCAGGCTGCGTTTGCCAAAGGAAAAACCCATGACTGACCTGAATACCCTGCACGCCAGCCTCAACAGCGGCGAACACGAATTTGCCGACACCCTGGCATTTATCGCCGCCGGTTACGACTACCAGCCGCAAGCTTTCACCAATGGCAGTGTGGAAAACGCTGCCGGGCAGAACGAGGGGTCGTGCAAGACCTTGGGTTTGGCGTTACTGGAAGGCTTGAGCGACCAGCAAGCATTGCTGGCTTTTGGGGAGCATTACCGGTCGGTGGTGTCCACGCCTGAGGGCAGCGACCATGGCAATATTCGCGCGCTGATCGAGCATGGCCTGGCCGGCGTAAAATTTGCGGCACAGCCTCTGACCCGCAAATGAGCCAGACATTTGCCTTGCAGTGTGATTTAGATTGGGCATAAAAAAACCGGCCTCGCAGCCGGTTTTTTCAGTTCAACAGGTTTAGAACGACGCGTCCTTCAACCCATCGAGGTAGCGCTCGGCGTCCAGGGCCGCCATGCAGCCGGCGCCGGCCGAGGTGATGGCTTGGCGGTAAACGTGGTCGGCCACGTCACCGGCGGCGAAGATGCCGTCGATGTTGGTAGCAGTAGCGTTGCCTTCACGGCCGCCCTGCACCACCAGGTAACCGTCCTTGGCCTCGAGCACGCCTTCGAACAACGACGTGTTCGGGGTGTGGCCGATGGCGATGAACACACCATCGACTTTCAACTCGTCGAAGCTGCCGTCGTTGTTTTTCAGGCGCGCACCGGTTACGCCCATGTTGTCGCCCAGGACTTCGTCCAGCGTGGCGTTGAGCTTGAGGATGATTTTGCCTTCAGCGACACGGGCGTGCAGCTTGTCGATCAGAATCTTCTCGGCGCGGAAAGTCTCGCGACGGTGCACCAGGGTCACGGTGCTGGCGATATTGGCCAGGTACAGCGCCTCTTCCACGGCAGTGTTGCCACCACCGACCACGGCCACGGGCTTGTTGCGATAGAAAAAACCGTCGCAGGTGGCGCAGGCGGACACGCCCTTGCCCATGAACGCTTCTTCCGACGGCAGGCCCAGGTAACGGGCGCTGGCGCCAGTGGCGATGATCAGCGCGTCACAGGTGTACACGCCGCTGTCGCCGGTCAGGCTGTAAGGCTTTTTGGAGAAGTCGACGGTGTTGATGTGGTCGAAGACGATCTCGGTTTCGAAGCGCTCGGCGTGCTCCTTCATGCGCTCCATCAGCGCCGGGCCGGTCAGGCCGTGCACGTCGCCCGGCCAGTTGTCGACTTCGGTAGTGGTGGTCAGTTGACCGCCCGCCTGCATGCCGGTGATCAGCAGCGGCTTGAGGTTGGCCCGGGCAGCGTAGACGGCAGCGCTGTAACCGGCAGGGCCGGAACCGAGAATAATCACTCGCGAATGACGGGTATCAGACATGACTCACTCCTGTCGACCGCCCGCAGAACAGGGCGGCTGGAATAAAAAAGGACTGCGAAGCACTTGGGGAAGGCTTGAACTCGCAGATCCTGAAAATGATGGGTGCAGCGTATAGAGGGGGGCAAGATTAAGGAAATACGCATTAACAATCCAGCTCATAGGTGGTCTCTATGCAGTCGGCTCTACTCATCGACGGCTTTGTTACTGCTGATGTTGCCGCTTTCGACTTGCGTACAAAGTCGGTAAGGTCGGCGCGTTCGTCATCCTGCTCGGAGTTCACCATGCCCGCTCCTGTTCTTTCCGGCCCGCAATACCTGCGCGAAGGCCTCAAACTGGTATTGAGCCCCGGGCTACGCCTGTTTGTGCTGCTGCCGCTGGCGATCAACCTGGCGCTGTTCGTCGGCTTGATCTATTTCGCCGGCCATCAGTTCAGCCTGTGGGTCGATCACCTGATGCCAACACTGCCCAGTTGGCTGAGCTTCCTGAACTACCTGTTGTGGCCGCTGTTTGTGGTGCTGGTGGTGCTGATGGTGTTTTTCACTTTTACCATGCTCGCCAATATCATCGCGGCGCCGTTCAACGGTTTTCTGTCGGAGAAAGTCGAAGTGGTGGTACGCGGCACCGACGACTTCCCGGCGTTCAGCTGGGGCGAGTTGATCGCCATGGTCCCGCGCACCCTGACCCGGGAAATGCGCAAGCTGGGCTATTTCCTGCCCCGCGCCATCGGGCTGTTTATCCTGTCGTTCATTCCCGTGGTCAACCTGATCGCAGCGCCGCTTTGGCTGCTGTTCGGCGTGTGGATGATGGCGATCCAGTACATCGACTACCCGGCCGACAACCACAAACTGGGCTGGAACGAAATGCTCGCCTGGCTGCGCCAGAAGCGCTGGCAGAGCATGAGCTTTGGCGGGGTCGTCTATCTGGTGCTGCTGGTCCCGGTGGTTAACCTGCTGATGATGCCGGCAGCGGTGGCCGGCGCCACGTTGTTCTGGGTGCGCGAACAAGGGGCCGAGGCGATGGCGGCGCAGCCGATCACTCGGTCATAAATCCATCATCCACGCGACACATTGACGACATGGCCCACGGCGACACTGTGGGTCATGACGACAGCCTCGCTCCACATCACACTGATCACCGAAACCTTCCCGCCAGAAATCAACGGGGTGGCCAATACCCTTGGCCGCCTGTGCGACGGTTTGCGCGCGCGTGGCCATGTGGTCGAACTGGTGCGCCCGCGCCAGGGCATCGACCAGTGCCGGCCCAGCGACGACGAACTGCTGCTGTGCCGCGGCTGGCCGTTGCCGGGCTACCCGGGCCTGCAATGGGGCCAGTCGTCGATGCACAAGCTGTTGCGACGCTGGACGCGCCAACGCCCGGATGTGCTGTACATCGCCACCGAGGGGCCGCTGGGGCTCTCGGCGTTGCGCGCGGCGCGGCGCCTGGGAATCAGCGTGGTGAGTGGCTTTCACACCAACTTTCAGCAATACACCAACCGCTACGGAATGAGCCTGCTGAGCAGGATGGTCACGCATTACCTGCGCTGGTTTCATAATCGCTCGGCCCTGACCCTGGTGCCCAGCGCCAGCCAGCGCCTGGAGTTGGAACGTCGGCAGTTCGAACGTCTGGGAATGTTGTCGCGCGGGGTCGACAGCCAACTGTTCCATCCCGCCAAACGTGACTGCACGCTGCGTGAAACCTGGGGCCTGGAGAACGACGACATTGCCGTGCTGCACGTGGGGCGCCTGGCTGCGGAGAAAAACCTCGGGTTGCTCAAACGCTGTTTTGAAGGGTTGCAGGACAGCTATCCCGCTCGACGCATGAAGCTGATCATCGTGGGCGACGGCCCGCAACGCGCTGTACTGGAACGCGACCTGCCCGAGGCGGTGTTCTGCGGCACCCGGCGTGGCGAAGAACTGGCGCGCCATTACGCTTGCGGCGATCTGTTCCTGTTTCCCAGCCTGACTGAGACCTTCGGCAATGTGGTGCTCGAAGCCATGGCCTCGGGGCTTGGTGTGGTCGCGTATGACCAGGCGGCGGCCACCCAGCATATTCGCCACGGCTACAACGGCGTACTGGCCATGCCTGGCGATGAGGGCGCGTTCTGCGAAGCGGCCACCTGGCTGCTGGAAGAACGCGAAACCTTGCGCAGGGCGCGCCTGAACGCGCGCCAGCATGCGAGTCGCCAGGGATGGACGGCGATTATCGAGCAGTTCGAGCGCCAGTTGCGGGGGGTGTGCAAGGAGCCGCATCCGTCGCCGCTCCTTACGCCCTTTACACCAGGGTCGTCAGCGCCTCACGACTGAACGGCAGGATATCGCCCTCACGCCCTTCACGCACCTTCACCGCCCACTCCGGGTCCACCAGCAGGGCACGACCCACGGCCACCAGATCGAATTCGCCGTTGTTCAGACGCTCGAGCAGATTTTCCAGGCTGGCGGGCTGCGCGACCTTATCGGTGTTGACCATGAACTGCAGGAACTCGCCATCCAGGCCGACGCTGCCCACGGTGATAGTAGGCTTGCCCGTGAGCTGACGTGTCCAGCCAGCCAGATTGAGGTCGGAGCCTTCGAACTCCGGCTCCCAGAAGCGACGGGTGGAGCAGTGAAAAATATCCACGCCGGCGTCGGACAACGGTTTGAGGAATTCACCCAGCGCCTCGGGGGTTTGCACCAGACGCGCGGTGTAGTCCTGCTGTTTCCACTGCGAGAAACGGAAGATGATCGGGAAATCCGGGCCCACTGCGGCGCGGGTGGCCTGGATCAACTCGATGGCAAAACGCGAACGGTTAGCCAGACTTCCTCCGTATTCGTCGGTGCGCTGGTTGCTGCCCTCCCAGAAGAACTGATCGACCAGATAACCATGGGCACCATGGATTTCCACGCCATCCATGCCAATGCGCTGGGCATCCCTGGCGGACTGGGCGAAGGCGTCGATCACGTCCTTGATGTCCTGAACGGTCATGCCGTGGACGACCACCTTGCCGTCCTTGAGTTTTTCCATCGGGCCGTAAGCCGGCACGCTGGCGTCAGGCTCGGTGCCCGGACGACGTACACTGCCCACGTGCCACAGTTGCGGGACGATCTTGCCGCCTTCGGCATGGACAGCGTCGACCACCTGCTTCCAGCCGGCCAGGGCGGCTTCGCCGTAAAAATGCGGGACGTTGGGGTAGCCGTTGGAGGCCGGGTGACCGACCACGGTGCCCTCGCTGATGATCAGGCCCACGCCAGCGGCGGCGCGGCGGCGGTAGTACTCGATAACCTTGGCGTTGGGCACGCCGCCCGGGGAAAAGGAACGGGTCATGGGCGCCATGACCACGCGGGTCGACAGTTGCAGCGTACCGAGTTGGAAGGGTTTGAACAGGGCTTGGACAGACACGGCACACTCCACGAAAGACGGGTTTATGACGTGGATAATATGGGCCATGCCGCGCGCCGCACAGCACTATTGATAGGAGTGATTGAAGTCCAGAAGCGAGCGAAGTGTGACTCAGCTCAGGGCTTTTTCGATGGCCTGGACGATTGCCGGGTCTTCCGGCGGGGTACGTGGCGAGAAACGCGCCAGCACGCGTCCATCTTTGCCCAACAGGAATTTCTCGAAGTTCCAGGTGATATCCCCGGGAAACTCGGCGCCCTCGCCCGCCAGCAAGCGGTATAACTGGTGACGCTCAGGGCCGTTCACGTCGAGCTTGCTGCCCAGGGGAAACGTGACGCCGTAATTCAGACTGCAGAACTGGCTGATCTCTTCGTCGGTGCCCGGCTCCTGCCCCGCAAACTGATTGCACGGCAGGCCCAGCACCGTGAAACCCTGGCTCTTGTACTGCTGATAGAGGTTTTCGAGCGCCGCATATTGCGGGGTCAAACCACATTTGGAGGCCACGTTGACCACCAGCACCACTTGCCCCTTCAAGGGTGCCAGCGGCAGCTCTTGACCGTCCAAAGCTTTGAGTTTCAGGTCGTGGAAAGCACTCATGACGAACTCCAGATATCCATGTTCTTTGCGTTGCACAGATTCGAGATTACAGACCGCGAGCCTGCAATCATAGACACCGCTGACAAAACTCGCCCGCCGGTTACTGAGCGGTTGGCCACGGCAGAATCGGAATCGCAGTGACCGCATTCTGCGGGCTGCCCTCGATCAGGCGGTCGCTGTAGACCAGATACACCAGGGTATTGCGCTTCTTGTCGAGAAAGCGCACCACCTGCATGGTCTTGAACACCAGCGAGGTGCGCTCCTTGAACACTTCGTCGCCATCCTTGAGATCGCCCTTGAAGTGGATCGGCCCGACCTGACGGCAGGCAATCGAAGCTTCGGCGCGATCTTCGGCCAGACCCAGGCCGCCTTTGACACCGCCGGTCTTGGCGCGGGACAGGTAGCAGGTCACGCCATCGACCTTGGGGTCGTCAAAGGCTTCGACAACGATACGGTCGTTGGGGCCGACAAACTTGAACACTGTCGACACCTGGGCGATTTCTTCGGCTGAGGCCACCAGCGGTGTGAGCAACAACAGGCCGAGCACGCACTTCATTAAACGCATCGTGTATTCCTTTGATTAAACCAGGATCAGGTTGTCGCGGTGAACCAGTTCCGGCTCGGCCATGTAACCCAATACTCCGACAATGGCGTCAGACGATTGTCCAATAATCTTCTGCGCTTCCAGGGCACTGTAGTTGGCCAGGCCCCGGGCGATTTCGCGACCATCAGGCGCTACACACACCACCATCTCGCCACGGCGGAAGCTGCCCTGCACCCGTTTGACGCCCACCGGCAACAGGCTCTTGTTGCCCTGGGATAAGGCCGAGACCGCACCGGCGTCCAGCACCAGGGTGCCACGGGTTTGCAAATGCCCCGCCAGCCACTGCTTGCGCGCCGCCAGCATGCCGCGCTCCGGCGACAGCAGTGTGCCGATGCGCTCGCCGGCCTTGAGGCGATCCAGCACGCGCTCAAGGCGCCCGCCAACGATGATGGTGTGAGCACCGGAACGCGCCGCCAGGCGAGCGGCGCGCAGCTTGGTCTGCATGCCGCCACGGCCCAGGGCGCCGCCGACGCTGCCGGCGACCGCGTCCAGCGCGGGGTCGTCCGCGCGCGCCTCATAAATAAGCTGCGCGTCGGGGTTGTTGCGCGGGTCGGCGTCGAACATGCCGTCGCGATCGGTCAGAATCACCAGCAAGTCGGCTTCGACCAGATTGGCGACCAGCGCGGCCAGGGTGTCGTTGTCGCCGAAGCGGATTTCGTCGGTGACCACCGTGTCGTTCTCGTTGATCACCGGGATCACCTTGAGCTCCACCAGTGCGCGCAAGGTGCTGCGGGCGTTGAGGTAGCGCTTGCGGTCGGACAGGTCGTCATGGGTCAGCAGGATCTGCGCCGTATGGCGACCGTGCTCGGCAAAGCTCGATTCCCAAGCTTGCACCAAGCCCATCTGGCCGATGGCGGCGGCGGCTTGCAGTTCATGCATCGCGCTGGGTCGCGCGGTCCAGCCGAGGCGGCTCATGCCGGCAGCAACGGCGCCCGAGGACACCAGCACCAACTCCACGCCCGCTTCATGCAAGGCCACCATCTGCTCGACCCAGACGCTCATTGCTGCGCGATCCAGACCTTTGCCATCCGCCGTCAGCAGCGCACTTCCGATCTTTACGACCCAGCGCTGCGCGCCTGTCACTTTGCTCCGCATCATCTTCAACCTTAGAGTGAGGGCTGCACGCGACCCAGCGCCGCCCATAACGTTATACCCGGATACTAAAACGCCGCTCTACAAGGAGCGGCGTTCAAGTTTATCGCAACGAATCAGTCGCGCACGTAAATGATTTCCGGACCGTCCTCATCATCCACGTCTTCCTCGTCCCAATCGTCGTCGCCGATGTCATGGACCGACTTCACGCCGCTGCGGCGCAGGGCACGCTGGTCGTCCAGGGCCTGCAGCTGGGCGCGGGCTTCGTCTTCGATCTGCTGGTCGAGCTCGGCGAGTTCGGCCTTGAACACCGGGTCAGCCGCCAGGCGGTCGGCGCGGTCTTCCAGGTAGCGCATGATGTCGCGGGTCAGGCGCTCGGTGCCTTCTTTGGCGATGGCCGAGATCACGTAGACCGGACCTTCCCACTCCAGGCGGTCGACGATTTCCTTGACGCGCTCCTCGTGCTCTTCTTCAAGGATCTGGTCGCACTTGTTCAACACCAGCCAGCGATCACGCTCGGCCAGGGCCGGGCTGAACTTGGTCAGCTCGCTGACGATCACTTCGGCGGCATCCGCAGCGCTGGTTTCATCCAGCGGCGCCATGTCAACGAGGTGCAGCAGCAAACGGGTGCGCGACAAGTGCTTGAGGAAACGAATACCCAGGCCTGCACCATCGGAAGCGCCTTCGATCAGGCCGGGGATGTCGGCGATCACAAAGCTCTTCCAGCGGTCGACGCTGACCACGCCCAGGTTTGGCACCAGGGTGGTGAACGGGTAGTCGGCGACTTTCGGCTTGGCGGCCGAGACCGAGCGGATGAAAGTACTTTTGCCGGCGTTCGGCAGGCCCAGCAGGCCCACGTCCGCCAGTACCTTCATTTCCAGCTTGAGGTCGCGCTGCTCGCCTGGCTTGCCCGGTGTGGTCTGGCGCGGTGCACGGTTGGTGCTGGACTTGAATCGGGTATTACCCAGACCGTGCCAGCCACCCTGCACGACCATCAGCTTCTGGCCGGCCTTGGTCAGGTCGCCGATCACTTCCTGGGTGGCCGAGTCGATAATGGTAGTGCCCACCGGTACACGCAGCACCAGGTCTTCGCCTTTTTTACCGGTGCAGTCGGTGCTGCCGCCGTTGGAACCACGCTCGGCATCGAAGTGCCGGGTGTAACGGTAGTCGACCAGGGTGTTGAGGTTTTCGTCGGCCATCATGTAGATGGAACCGCCGTCACCGCCGTCACCGCCGTTTGGGCCACCGTTTTCAATGAATTTTTCGCGACGGAAACTCATGCAACCGTTACCGCCGTCGCCTGCTTTTACTCGGATGGAAACTTCATCAACGAACTTCATAACAAAACGCCTCTCGCCGCACGGGCGAGCTTAAGAAACCAAGACATAAGACTCTTGCAAAAATGAGCGCAGCGACCTCAAGCAACGACCGCACATCCTGCTGCTCTCGCCCATGACAAACAGCTTTGCAAGAGACTCACTCCACAAACGAAAAAGCCCCGTCGCAAGACAGGGCTTTTCCAGCGATCTCGCAATTAAGCTGCGACAACGCTCACGTAACGGCGGTTGAACGCGCCCTTTACTTCGAACTTGATCACGCCTTCGATTTTAGCGAAGAGGGTGTGATCCTTGCCCATGCCAACACCGTAACCGGCGTGGAATTGGGTGCCGCGCTGACGCACGATGATGTTGCCCGGAATGATTTTCTGGCCGCCATACATCTTCACGCCAAGGCGTTTGGCTTCTGAGTCGCGACCGTTACGGGTACTACCACCAGCTTTTTTGTGTGCCATGAGTCAATTCTCCTAGTGAGGAATTAGGCTATTAAGCCTGAATACCGGTGATTTTGATCTCGGTGTACCACTGGCGGTGGCCCATACGCTTCATGTGGTGCTTACGACGACGGAACTTGATGATGCGGATTTTATCGTGACGACCTTGGGAGATCACTTCAGCCACAACGGTAGCGCCAGCAACAACTGGAGCGCCGATGTTCACGTCATCGCCATTGGCGACCAACAGAACGCGATCAAAAGTAACGGATTCGCCAGTAGCGATTTCCAGTTTTTCGATCTTCAGGTATTCACCTGGGGCGACTTTGTATTGCTTGCCACCAGTAACAATTACTGCGTACGACATGGTATTTCTCCGATAATCCTGCTCACCCAGCGCTTTATAAGAAGAGGTATTGGCTGGCATGGCTGCATGGGATGGACGTCCCGAATGCAATTGCGTAAGGCAGGTGCTGCCCAGGAAGTTCAGGGTGCGCGATTGTACGCAAGGTAAATGGGTGTTGCAAGGGGCCGTCCATCGCGCCTTGACACCCGGGGGTCAGGGTCCTAGCATGCCGCGCAACCCTTCTGGAGCGACTGTCGCTGATGCAACCCCAAGCTTTCTACCGCGCGGTCGCGGACGATTTTAGCGCCGTCGACGGCATCATCAAGCAGCAGCTTACCTCGAAAGTGCCGCTGGTCTCCAAAATTGGCGACTACATTACGTCGGCCGGCGGCAAACGCCTGCGTCCTTTATTAGTGTTGCTGTGCGGCAAGGCGCTGGGCCGCGAAGGCGATGACTTGCGCCTGCTGGCCGCCACCATTGAATTCCTGCACACCGCCACCCTGCTGCATGACGACGTGGTCGACATGTCTGGCATGCGCCGTGGCCGCGAGACCGCCAACGCCATGTGGGGTAACGCGCCGAGCGTGCTGGTGGGCGATTTCCTGTATTCGCGCTCGTTCGAGATGATGGTCGAGCTGGGTTCGATGCCGGTGATGAAGATTCTGTCACAGGCCACGCGCATCATCGCCGAAGGTGAAGTGTTGCAGCTGTCCAAAGTGCGCGACGCCAGCACTACCGAAGAAACCTATATGGAAGTGATTCGCGGCAAAACCGCGATGCTCTTCGAAGCTTCGACCCACAGCGCCGCTGCGTTGTGTGGCGCAACGGCTGAACAAGCCGAAGCCCTGCGTACCTTTGGCGACCACTTGGGTGTAGCGTTCCAACTGGTGGACGATCTGCTCGACTACCGTGGCGACGCCGAAACCCTGGGCAAGAATGTCGGCGACGACCTGGCCGAGGGCAAGCCGACACTGCCGCTGATCTACACCATGCGCGAAGGCACGCCGGAACAGGCGGCACTGGTGCGCAAGGCGATCCAGAAAGGCGGGATTGAAGACCTCGAAGCTATCCGTGCTGCGGTAGAAGCCTCGGGCTCCCTGGAGTACACCGCACAGCTGGCGCGCGACTACGTGGCCCGTGCCATCCAGTGCCTGGAAGCCCTGCCAGCCAGCGAATACCGGGATGCCCTGGTCGAGCTGAGCGAGTTTGCGGTAGCCCGTACGCACTGAGCAATATCTGCGAGCGCAGGCTTGTGTGGGAGCTGGCTTGCCTGCGATAGCATCACCTCGGTACATCTGACACATCGCGGTGCCTGCATCGCGGGCAAGCCCGACTCCCACAAGGTTCCGAGGCGCCCCCCCAACCTGCAATAAACCCTATATAATGTGCGACTTTTAGCCACCCTGACTCTCAAGGAGCTTTAGTGAGCACGTTGCCACCCTGCCCAAAATGCAATTCCGAGTACACCTACGAAGACGGCGCCCAGCTGATCTGCCCGGAATGCGCCCACGAGTGGTCCGCCAATGGCGAGGCCGAAGTGGCGGGCGACGAAACTGTGAAGAAAGACTCTGTGGGCAATGTCCTGCAGGACGGCGATACCATCACCGTGATCAAGGACCTCAAAGTCAAGGGCACGTCGCTGGTAGTCAAGGTCGGGACCAAGGTCAAGAACATCCGCCTGTGTGACGGCGATCATGATATCGATTGCAAGATCGACGGTATCGGCCCGATGAAACTCAAGTCCGAGTTCGTGCGCAAGGTCTGAACCTGCCTCTTCCATCCCGCAGCCACTGCGGGATGGCGTTTCGCCCTCTTTGCTGACGCAGCTCAATACCCACACAGAAAAAAATACAAATCGCCAATAGGCACTTGCCATTCCACGAATAAGAATTATTCTCATTGAAACCCATCAAGGAGAATGAACCATGACTTATTTGATCGATGCCTGGCTGGACCGCCCGCACCCCTATCTGCGAATCCTCCATCGGGAAACCGGCGAAGTGTGCGCGGTGCTGGAAGAGGAAGCGCTCAATGAGCTACAGGACCAGGGCGACCTGGACGTGAATGGTCTGAGTTCGAGTGAACCGGGTGTACTGAAGGAAGTGGTGCGCAACCTGTTTCTGTTCTGCTATGCGCGGGCATTGCGCCCGACGACGGAGCTGCATGGCAGGTTTCACCCGTGAACCAAAAACGGGATGCTGCGCCCTCTGTGGGCGCCGGGCTTGCCCGCGATGCAGACAACTCGGCCTGAAGTAGCACCGAGGTGATGCCATCGCAGGCAAGCCAGCGCCCTCATGAAGCAAAAGCAGGTCTTACAGAACGTCGAGCAACTCGACATCGAATACCAGCACGCTGTGCGGCGGAATGCTGCCAACGCCTTGAGCGCCGTATGCCAGTTCGCTCGGCACGTACAGGCGCCATTTGCTGCCGGCATTCATCAGTTGCAGGGCTTCGGTCCAGCCGGCGATCACGCCGCCCACCGGGAATTCCGCAGGCTGGCCGCGCTCGTAGGAGCTGTCGAACACAGTGCCGTCGATCAGGGTGCCATGGTAGTGGGTACGCACCTGGTCTTCACGGCTCGGCTTGGCGCCGTCACCCTGGGTCAGCACTTCAAATTGCAAGCCGGACGCCAGGGTAGTAATGCCGTCACGCTTGGCGTTTTCAGCCAGGAACGCCAGACCAGCGCCAGCGGCTGCTTCAGCCTTGGCAGCCGCTTCGGCTTGCATGATTTCGCGGATGACCTTGAAGCTGGCGGCCATTTGCTCCTGGTCGACACGGCTTGGCTTGCCTGCGAACGCGTCGGTCAGGCCGGCCAGGATGGCGTCCAGGCTGACGCCCGGTGGCGGGTTGTCGCGCAGTTGGTCGCCCAACTGACGGCCGATACCGTAGCTGACGCGGGTTTCGTCGGTAGACAGATTAACGTCGGACATGAAAAGGCTCCGCTGTGGGACCACGCAATGTGCCGCGCCGTCCACAATTAAAAGGGCCCGCAGACTAGCATAATAAGGGCAACTGGGGATGCGCCCTTGCGGAGCATCGCCGCCCCCTTTTAGTGCTTTTTTGTCGCATCGCAGATAAAAACCCTACAGATTTTTCTTTTGCCGCCGATAGAGAGCTACACCTTGGCTGGCTCAAAAAACAACATCATCCAGCAGACAGACATTTTTCTTGCGGAGCAATCGATGAACAGCTGGTTCGGTAACATCAGCGTAAACCTCAAACTCGGCCTGGGCTTCGGCCTGGTGCTTGTCCTCACGTCGATCCTGGCACTCACCGGCTGGACCAGCCTGGGCGGCCTGATCGACCGCAGCAACTGGATGAGCGATATTACCCAGCTTAATGCCTCCCTGACCAAACTGCGTATCGTGCGCCTGCAATACATGCTGGCCAACGGCGACGAGACCGTTGCTCAAAACGTGCAAACCAACCTGGATGCCTTCACCGCCCAGCAGCAAAAGCTGCTCGACAGCTTCAAGAGCCCGGAAAACCTCAAGCTGCTCAACGCGCAGAAAACCGTGATCACCGCCTATCAGCAGTCGCTGAACAAAATGCGCGAGGCCTACCGCAACGGCAACGCTGCACGCGAAATGATGGGAGACAAGGCCGACATCGCCAACGCGCAGATCAACGCCCTTGATGCCAACGTGCAGCAGATGCCCGACAGCCCGGAACGCTTCACTCAGTACCAGGCCGTGGTCAACGCCAAGACCGAACTCCAGCAGGCCCGTTACGAGGTGCGAGGCTATACCAACAACGTCAATGCAGAGACCGAGGCCCGTGCTGCCGCTCAGATCGACAAGGCCATCAGCAGCCTGAAGAATCTCAGCGCCGCCTTTGGCAGCAGCCAGCAAACCGCGCTGAGTTCTCTGGAAACCGCGCTGGGCGCCTATCGCAGTGCCGTGCAGAGCTATAAGGCAGCGAATGCCAACATCGTCAGCGCCCGCGCCGAAATGACCACTCAGGGCGCCGATATCGTCACCATCAGCGAAAAGCTCTACGAGATCCAATTGCAACGTCGTGACGCCGAAAGCGCCCAGGCCCGCAGCCTGCAGTTGATCAGCACGCTGCTGGCCCTGCTGGTTGGCATCATTGCGGCGCTGGTCATCACTCGCCAGATCACCCGTCCACTGCAGGAGACCCTCGCCGTGGTCGAGCGCATTGCCTCCGGCGACTTGAGCCACAATATCCAGGTCACCCGTCGGGACGAGTTGGGTGTGTTGCAACAAGGCATCCAGCGCATGGGCACCACCCTGCGCGAGCTGATCAGCGGCATTCGCGACGGCGTGACCCAGATCGCCAGCGCTGCCGAAGAGCTGTCGGCCGTGACCGAGCAGACCAGCGCCGGGGTCAACAGCCAGAAGATCGAGACCGATCAGGTCGCCACCGCCATGCACGAAATGACCGCCACTGTGCAGGAAGTGGCGCGTAACGCCGAGCAGGCTTCACTGGCTGCCGCCGATGCGGACGGTCAGGCCCGCGCCGGCGACAAGGTGGTGGCCGAAGCCATCGCCCAGATCGAACGCCTTGCCGCCGAAGTGGCACGTTCCACCGACGCCATGTCGCATCTGCAACAAGAGAGCAACAAGATTGGCAGCGTGATGGACGTGATCAAGGCCGTGGCCGAACAGACCAACCTGCTGGCACTCAACGCGGCGATTGAAGCGGCACGTGCCGGTGAAGCCGGTCGTGGGTTTGCGGTCGTGGCCGACGAAGTACGTGGCCTGGCCCAGCGCACGCAAAAATCCACCGAGGAAATCGAAGGCCTGGTCGCCGGTTTGCAGAACGGCACCCAGCAAGTGGCCAACGTGATGAACAACAGCCGCAGCCTCACTGACAGCAGTGTCGAGCTGACGCGCAAGGCCGGTGCCTCCCTGGAAAACATCACCCGCACGGTGTCGAACATCCAGTCGATGAACCAGCAGATTGCCGCGGCGGCAGAACAGCAAAGCGCGGTGGCCGAAGAGATCAGCCGCAGTATCGTGAATGTGCGTGACGTGTCGGAACAGACCGCCACGGCAAGCAACGAGACGGCCAAGTCGAGCGTTGAGCTGGCTCGATTGGGCAGCCAGTTGCAGCAGATGGTCAGTCACTTCCGCGTTTGACTCAGCAAAAAGCCGCCTCGGGTTTAACCGAGGCGGCCCCACTTCTCAGACCTTACAGGTCGTCGAAGCTGTCCCGCAGGAATGCCCATGCGTGATAAATACGCAGCGCATTCACTACGAGGTTCCACGTACGTCGTGCAAACTTAGACATACTCGGCCCTCCGTGAGTTGGGCCTTACCTCCAGCGCACTTACCGGAACATGTGAGCCTTCAGATGCGGGTCAATGCGTCCTTGAGGCGGCCGGGTTGATGGTCCTCCCGCATAAATCCGGCACGGATTACTAGCCCGTGGCGGTCGGCCCAGAATTTGCGCGCGCACCCGGCACACCTGAAAGAGACAAACGTAGAACGGGGAGAATCCTAACGAACATTCAGGTTTGAGGTGTTTCCAGAAAACGTTAAATATGCAGTATTGCCCACCAGTTTATTGCAAGTTTTTGCAGCGACTGATCGCAAGAAAATCAATAGCATCCACGCCCAATGCAACCGTCACTCAACCTTGCGCGATGACATTAGCGTCAGTAGTATTCGTCTGCAGGTCAATGTGTCCTTGAGTTCGCAAGCCCCAGCCACTAACTGGGATTGCAATAAAAAACCGCCCCTACCCAGGCGGTTTTTTATTGCCTGCGATTTACCTCTCAGGCCTCGCCTTCCTCGACAAACACCAGGCGATTTCCAAACGGGTCCTTGATGCTCATTTCCCGCGATCCCCAGGGCGTTTTTTCAACGCCGGGCTTGGCGAACCGGTAGTCTCTGGCCTGCAACTGCTGCTGGTAAGCGTCCAGCCCTTGCGTCTGAATCCGCACCGCCGCCCCCGGCGACGCATCGCCATGGTGCTCTGACACGTGCAGCACACACTCCCCCAGCGACACCTGCAGGTACAGCGGATAATTCGCTTCGAACCGATGCTGCCAATCGACCTTGAAGCCCAGGAAGTCGACGTAGAACTCCAAGGCCTTGGCCTCGTCGAAACTCCGCAGGATGGGGATGACTTTTCCTAAGTGCATGACGACCGCTCCGTGTAAAAGAGCGCCCACTATAGAGGCGAAAACCCACGAAGAAAATTCGCCAGGAGATGGGCTGACCGCTCGCTCGGACTTGCCCGAAACTCGCACGCTGTCTGCGAGTCATAGAATGCAACGCCACTCACGCACGGGAACCCGACCATGATTCGTACATCTTTTGCCGTCAGCGCCCTGCTTCTGGCGCTTTGCGGCGCAGCCTCAGCCGCCGACAATCCTGCGCTGAAAAAATGCATGGACAGCGCCGAAACCACCCTCGCCATGGTCACGTGCAATGTCAAGGAAACCAAGGTGCAGGATGCGCGCCTGAACAGGGCCTACAAGACCGCACTGGATGCACAGGAAGGTGAACGCAAGCAGCAGCTGCAAGACGTGCAGCGCCTGTGGATCAAATACCGCGACGCCAATTGCGCCTTCGTCGGCAGCGCCACCGGCGGCACCATCGATCAGGTCAACGGCTCCGGCTGCGTGCTGGACATGACCCAGACCCGCGCCCAGGAACTCGAAGACCTGGTTGGGCCGTAACTGGCTGGTCCATAAACAGACACGCTCAATCGTGATGCACTTTCGCCCGCTTGAGCAGCTTCTTGCAGCGCTCCGACAGGTGCAGCACGCGCACATGCTTGCCGGCCTTGGTGTAACGCTCGCGCAAGGTCATCAGCGCGGCAATCGCTGAGTAATCGACAAAGCTCAGGTGACGGCAATCGAGCGTCACCTGGGCCGGGTCGTTGGCCGGGTCGAATTGATTCAGGAACGGCGTGGTCGAGGCAAAGAACAAGGTGCCGTGCAGCCGATACAGCTTGCTGCCATCCGCCTCCAGGTGCTCATCGGCATACAGCTCGCGAGCCTGCTGCCAGGCGAAGTTCAGCGCCGCGATCACGATGCCGCACAGCACGGCCGTGGCGAGGTCCGTGAACACCGTGATCACCGTCACCGCAATGATCACCAGCACATCATTGACCGGCACCTTGTTGATCACCCGCAAGGAGGCCCAGGCAAAGGTCTGCTGGGACACCACGAACATCACCCCCACCAGCGCCGCCAGCGGGATGCGTTCGATCAAGGGCGACAGAAACAGAATAAACAACAGGATCATCACCCCGGCGAACACGCCGGAGAATCGCCCGCGCCCGCCGGAACTGAGGTTGATCACGGTTTGCCCGATCATCGCGCAGCCGCCCATGCCGCCGAACAGGCCCGAGACCATGTTCGCCGCGCCCAGGGCAACGCTTTCGCGGTCCGGGTAGCCTCGGGTCTCGGTGATTTCGTCGGTGAGGTTCAGGGTGAGCAGGGTTTCCAGCAGGCCGACCATGGCCATCAGAAACGCATAGGGCGCGATGATGCCGAGGGTTTCCAGGTTCCAGGGAATCTGCGGCAGCGCAAAGGTCGGCAGGCCGCCGGCGATGTGGGCCATGTCGCCCAGGGTACGGGTGGGCAGGCCGAGCAGGTACACCGCCAGGCCCACGCCGAGGATGGCCACCAGCGCCGGCGGCACCGCGCGGGTCAGGCGCGGCAGCAGGTAGACAATCGCCATCGTCGCCGCCACCAGGCCGATCATCACGTACAGCGGCGTGCCGCTGAGCCAGTGTTCGCCACGCTTGAAATGCTCCAGTTGCGCCAGCGCAATGATGATCGCCAGGCCATTGACGAACCCCAGCATCACCGAATGCGGCACCATGCGCACCAGCTTGCCCAGGCGCAGCACGCCGAAGGCGACCATGATCAGCCCGCCGAGCAGCACCGTGGCCAGCAGGTACTCCACGCCGTGCTGCACCACCAATGCGACGATCACCACCGCCATCGAGCCCGCCGCACCGGACACCATACCGGGCCGACCGCCGAACAAGGCGGTGAGGGTGCAGATGATGAAGGCGCCATACAGGCCCATCAACGGGTTGAGATGGGCCACCAGGGCAAAGGCGATGCACTCGGGCAGCAATGCGAAAGACGTGGTGAGGCCGGCCAGGGCGTCGGCGCGCAAACGGTTAAAGGTCATGGAGGTACCAGGGAGTTGCGGGGGAGTCAGGCGGGGAATGGTACGGAAATGTGCTCGCAGGGGCCAGTGAAGATATGACGACAGGTGGCCCGAGGCGCCCCTTCCGTCGGCGAACCCCTGCCCTTATTTGACGGGATTCACCGTCTGTCAGCAGGCATAGCGCGCCAGCTTGGCCTGGATAAAATCCAGGAAGCACTGGATGCGCAGCGCCAGTTGCGAGTTGCGGTAGAACACAGCGTGGATCGGCTGACGATACCCGCTGTTGAACGCCTCCAGCACCGGCACCAGGCGCCCCGCGCTGATATCTTCGCCGGTCATGAAATTCGACAGGCAGGCAATACCCTGCCCTTGCAGCGCCAGGTGCCGCAGGGTTTCGCCGCTGGACGCGACGATGGCAGGCTGGATCAGCCAGCGGTCGCCCTCCACATGGCGCAGCGGCCAGTGGTTGAGGGTCTCGGTCTGGCTGAAGCCCAGCAAGGTGTGCTGCGCCAGGTCAGCGACACTGGCCGGCGTGCCATATCGCTTGAGGTAGGCCGGGCTGGCCAGCACATGCAGCGGCGTGCAACCAAGGGCGCGCGCGTGCAGGGTCGAGTCAGCCAGTGCGCCGATGCGTATGGCAATGTCGGTGCTGTGTTCCAGCAGGTCGATGATCAGGTCATCGCTGTTGAGCTCCAGCTGGATCTGCGGGTACAAGGCTCGAAATTCGGCAATGTACGGCACGATCCCATGCAGCATGAACGGCACCGCGGCATTGACCCGCAGCCGCCCGGCCGGGGTTTTCTGGCGCGACGACAGGTGCTCCTCCAGCTCATCCATCTGCGCCAGGATCCGCTTGGCCTGTTCGAAGAAGTACCGGCCCTCCTCCGTCAGGTCCATGCGCCGCGTGGTGCGGTTGATCAACGTGGTGTCGAGCTTGGCTTCCAGCCGCGAGAGCGTGCGGCTGACCGCCGAGGGCGTCTGCCCGACCTGCTCGGCCGCCGCCGAAATCGAGCCGCACTCGATCACGCTGACGAAAATCTGTAGCTCATCGGATCGGGCTTTCAAGGGGCGGTCCTCATGATCGGTCGACGCAAGCTTACACCGACAGGCGCAGCACCTGCGCCAGATGCTGCTCGTAGCGCGCCACGTCGGCGTCGATGGCCGGGCGTTTCATCACATCCACGCAGAGGAAGGTCGGCAAGGCGCTCATGCCGAGAAACTCATTGGCTTTGTGGAACGGGAAGTACACCGCGTCCACGCCCTTGGCTTCGAAGAAATCGGCCGGGTCGTCAAAGGCCTGCTGCGGCGCGTTCCAGGTCAGCGACAGCATGTAGTGTTTGCCCTGAATCAGGCCCCCGCTGCCGTACTTCTGCGAGGCATCAGAACGCGTGCGACCATCGCTGGCGTACAGGCTGCCGTGGCCTTCGGTGAAGACTTCATCGATGTATTTCTTGACGATCCACGGCGCGCCCATCCACCAGCCGGGCATCTGATAGATGATTACATCGGCCCAGAGGAACTTGGCCACTTCTTCGGCAACGTCATAGCCTTCGTTGATGTGGGTGACCTTGACGTCGAGGCCGCCACGGTCGAGCACGGCCACAGCGGCCTCATGCAGGGTGGCGTTGTAGCGGCCATCGGAATGGGCGAATTTTTTACCACCGTTGAGCAAAAGTACTTTTTTCATGGAAGGGGATCCTGAGGGTTATCAATACAGGCCGTCAGGCTATCGCTATCACCCGCCCGGAATAAGCGGCGGCAGAGCAAAATACAGTTGACCGGAACGCACGAATAAACCTCTATTCTTGAATTCAGTCGCTGGTCAACAGGTGTGCGCCCAGCAGGGAGATCCCGATGAAGAACACCCGTCTGAACAGCACCGCGCTGATGCGCTGGCGCACCGCCTGCCCCAGCCACATCCCCAGCAGCGCGGGCACCAGCGCCAACGACGAGGCGCTGATTTCGCCAGCGCCCAGGCTGCCGTGCCAGGCCAGGCCTGCGGCCAGTGCCAGGGTCGATACACTGAACGACAGACCCAGGGCCTGCACCAGTTGGTCGCGACTCAGGCCAAGTGCTTGCAGACAAGGCACCGCCGGAATAACGAAGACGCCGGTGGCCGAGGTGATGATGCCGGTGATCCACCCGCACAGCGGCGCCAGCCAGCGCTCGGTAGGCGGCGTCATCCTGAACGTGGGCAGGCACAGACCGCTGAGCGCGTAAATCAACAACGCCGCGCCCAGTGCGCGCACCACCCATTGCTCGGCACCCATACCAAGCCAAAGCGTGCCCAGCCCCGTGCCGAGGAAGATCAGCAGCAGCATCAGCCATAGACGCTTGAGCAGCGCATTCAAATGGCCGCCGAACGCCAGTTGCCAGAGGTTGGTCACCATTGAAGGGATGATCAGCAATGCGGCAGCCTGTGCCGGCAACATAGCCAGGCCGAGCAGGCCCATCGCAACGGTGGGCAGGCCGAGGCCGATAATGCCCTTGACCATGCCGGCCAGCAGGAAAGTACCGATCACCAGTGCCGTCAGGGCTGGGCCGAGGTGTTGATAGAACGCGAGGAAGGTGGTCATGGGGCGATTATGGGGACTTCCGGCCGGATCGAAAATGCGGCATATACTGAGGCTGCCTCTTGTTTTGTGTGAGGCTGAGGGCCTTATCGGGAGCAAGCTTCAAATATGGGAGGGGCTTGCTCCCGATAGCGTCAGCCCAGTCAACGGATACCCCAGCCATGCACTTTGACCTGATCGACCTGCGCCTCTACCTGCACATTCTCGACACCGGCAACATCACCGCCGGCGCCGCCCGCAGCCATCTGTCCCTGGCCGCCGCCAGTGCACGTATCCGCGCCATGGAAGCTTCGCTGGGCATTGCGTTTCTTGAGCGCGGCCGCCGTGGTGTCACGCCGACGCCCGCCGGCAAAGCCCTGGCCCGCCATGCACGACTGCTCCTGCAACAGGCTGACCACCTGCAACAGGACCTGGCGGCATACGCCAACGGCGTCAAAGGCCAGGTGCGCCTGTTGTGCAACACCACCGCTCTCAGCGAATACCTGCCGGAGCTGCTGGCGGCGTTTCTACGCGAACACCCCAACCTCGATATCGACCTGCAGGAGTTGCCGAGCCTGCGAATCACCCAGGCCCTGCGCCAGGGCACGGCGGACCTGGGCATCATCTCCGACGCGGTCGACACCCATGGCTTGCAAACCCTGCCCTTTCGCGATGACCCGCTGGTGCTGATCATGCCGCTGGATCATCCCTTGGCGGCCGCCCCGGTCAGCTTTATCGACAGCCTGCAACACACCCACGTCGGCCTGGCCGCCCATAGCGCGCTGGCGATCTACCTGGAGGAACAGGCACTGCACGCTGGGTTTCGTCTGCAAACCCGCATCCGCGCCGATGGCTTCGAGGGGCTGATGCGCATGGTGGCGGGTGGGGCAGGCATCGGCATCGTGCCGCAGGCCGCACTGGTGCGCGGGCCGTCGCCGTGCGACTTCAAGGCTCAGCCACTGGCGGAAGAGTGGGCCCGTCGTCGGTTGCTGTTGTGTGCACGCTCGTTCGAGCAGTTGCCGGGTTATGCCAAGGCGCTGTGGGATGCCTTGAGCAAGCCCCGCCCACATTTTGATCT
The DNA here is from genome assembly GCF_001439785.1 of Pseudomonas poae. GTDB lineage: Bacteria > Pseudomonadota > Gammaproteobacteria > Pseudomonadales > Pseudomonadaceae > Aquipseudomonas > Aquipseudomonas poae. The sequence continues at coordinate 65,993 of NZ_JYLI01000025.1, forward strand.
TCATTCAACTTAAGGTTCTGTAATATCTGCCCCCTCAGCGTCCGGGGATGGGTTTTGTGTGCAACCCATCCTGCGGAACAACAAGTAGAAGGTAATGTTTAATGGCGGATGACACAGTTAACCCGGTGGGCCTCAAGCGTGGTCTGAAGAACCGGCACATTCAACTGATCGCCCTGGGCGGTGCGATTGGTACGGGACTGTTCCTCGGCTCGGCCGGGGTACTCAAGTCGGCGGGGCCGTCGATGATCCTGGGATACGCGATTGCCGGTTTCATCGCGTTCCTGATGATGCGCCAGCTCGGCGAAATGATCGTCGAAGAGCCGGTGGCCGGTTCCTTCAGCCACTTTGCCCATAAATACTGGGGCGGCTACGCGGGCTTTCTGTCGGGCTGGAACTACTGGGTACTCTACGTGCTGGTGGGCATGGCCGAACTGACGGCGGTGGGCAAGTACATCCAGTTCTGGTGGCCGCAGATTCCGACCTGGGTCAGTGCACTGGTGTTCTTCGCCGCCGTGAACCTGATCAACACCCTGAACGTGAAGATCTTCGGTGAGGCCGAGTTCTGGTTCGCGATCATCAAGGTGGTGGCGATCGTCGGCATGATCATGCTCGGCGGCTACCTGCTGCTCAGCGGCGGCGGCGGCCCGCAGGCGTCGGTCAGCAACCTGTGGAGCCACGGGGGGTTCTTCCCCAACGGCGGCATGGGGCTGTTGATGGCCATGGCGTTCATCCTGTTCTCGTTCGGTGGCCTGGAGCTGGTGGGTATCACCGCCGCCGAAGCCAGCGAGCCGCGCAAGGTGATCCCCAAGGCGATCAACCAGGTGGTCTACCGCATTCTGATCTTCTACGTCGGCGCGCTGACCGTGCTGTTGTCGCTGTACCCGTGGGACCAATTGCTGCAGACCCTCGGTGCCTCCGGCGACGCCTACAGCGGCAGCCCGTTTGTGCAGATCTTCTCGCTGATCGGCAACGACACCGCCGCGCATATCCTCAACTTCGTGGTGCTGACCGCGGCGCTGTCTGTGTACAACAGCGGCGTGTACTGCAACAGCCGCATGCTGTTCGGCCTGGCCGAGCAGGGCGATGCGCCCAAGGCGCTGATGAAGCTCAACAAGCAGGGCGTGCCGTTGCGAGCACTGGCGGTTTCGGCGCTGGTGACGCTGCTCTGCGTGGTGGTCAACTACGTGGCCCCCAAGAGCGCGCTGGAACTGCTGTTTGCACTGGCGGTTGCCTCGCTGATGATCAACTGGGCGCTGATCAGCATCACCCACATCAAGTTCCGCAAGGCCATGGGCGAGCAAGGCGTGACGCCGTCGTTCAAGACCTTCTGGTTCCCGTTCAGCAACTACCTGTGCCTGGCGTTCATGGTGATGATCATCAGCGTGATGCTGGCGATTCCGGGAATTCGCGAGTCGGTGTACGCGATGCCGGTGTGGGTGGGGATCATCTACCTGGCCTATCGGTTTCGGACAAGAAACGCAAACGCTGCGCCAGCACACTGATTGATGTGGGAAGGGGCGTCCCTTCCCCCACCTCATGCGCTTACAGACATCCTGATGTCGAGTTCAGACCACTGACGCAACGCCCGAGGCCTTAGGGTGCATCCTTCCATTCCCTGCCTCGGAGTCATCATGTCCAAGCCCATCACCGTACTGCGCGACACCCATCCCCTGCCGGTCCTGGACGCGTGCAAATGGGAGAAGCTTGAAGGCGACCCTCACACCGTCAACCTCAACGCCTACACCAGCGAAGACGGCAGCAAGATCATGGGCACCTGGATCTGCACGCCGGGCAAGTGGTACGTGGAGTACGTGAAGTGGGAATACTGCCATTTCCAGGAAGGCTATTGCGTGATCACGCCTGAGGGCATGGAGCCGATCCATTTGCGCGCCGGGGATATCTTTGTGGTGGAACCCGGAATGAAGGGCACGTGGGAAGTGGTGGAGACGGTGCGCAAGTATTTTGTGTTTGCCTGATACGCGTTGTGGTTGTGGCGAGCGGGCAAGCCCCAATGCCGTTCAGTTAAGCGCAGATTTCCTGTGGCGAGCAGGCTTGTCCTGCGTTGGGCTGCGCAGCAGCCCCAAAGCCAGGCGCTGAGCCGTATCAGGTACACCGCGTTTTGCTGGAGTGGGGGCGCTTCGCCCCCCCCAACGCGGGGCAAGCCCGCTCGCCACAAAGGCGCAAAAGCCCTGTTATTTGGGTTTGCGATAGCTGTTGATGATCGCCGAAAAGTCCTTGCCCCCTTCCCCACGCTGGCTCATCGATTGATACAACTGCTGGGCCACCGCGCCGAGGATCACGGGTTGCCTGGCCTGGCGCGCCGCTTCGGTGGCCAGGCCCAAGTCCTTGAGCATCAGGTCGGCGCCGAAGCCGCCGGTGTAACCGCGCGATGACGGCGCGGTTTCGATCACGCCCGGCCATGGGTTGTAGGTGTCCGAACTCCAGCAGCGCCCGGTGGAGCTGTTGATGATGCCGGCCAGCACCTGGGTGTCGATGCCAAGGGCGTCGCCCAGGGCCATAGCTTCGCTGACACCCACCATGCTGATGCCCAGCAAAAGGTTATTGCAGATCTTGGCGATTTGCCCGGTGCCCACCTCACCGCAATGCACAATGTTGCGCCCCATCTGCGCCAGCACCGGTTGCAGGGTGGCAAACAGCTGCGGCGTGGCGCCCACCATAAAGGTGAGCGTCCCGGCCTGCGCCCCACCCGTGCCGCCGGACACGGGTGCATCCGCCATCACCACACCGTGTTCGGCGGCAGCCGCCGCCACGTCACGCGCGGTCTGCGGGTCGATGGTGCTGCAATCCACCGCCGGCACGCCTTGGCCGATACCGGCGAGTACACCATCCTCATTGAGCCACACGCTGCGCACATGGGCAGCGGCCGGGAGCATGGTGATTACCAGTTCGGCGCCTTGGGCGGCGGCGCGCGGCGAGTCGCTGAGGGTGCCGCCCAATTCGGCGAGTTCCTTGAGCACGGCCTGGTTCAGGTCGAACAGGTTCAGCGCGTGGCCGGCCTTGATCAGGTTGCGGGCCATGGGTGCGCCCATGTTGCCCAGTCCGATAAATGCAATGTTCATGATCGTCTCCCCCACTCAGCGCAGGTTGATGGTGGTGTTGACGCCATCATTGACCGTGTCGTCGTCGAACCAGCGGCTGGTGACGGTTTTGGTCTGGGTGTAGAACTGCACCACTTGCTTGCCGTAGGGGCCGAGGTCGCCCAGCTTGGAGCCGCGCGAGCCGGTAAAGCTGAAGAACGGCACCGGCACCGGAATCGGAATGTTGATGCCGACCTGGCCCACGTCGATTTCGCTCTGGAACTTGCGCGCCGCCGCGCCGCTCTGGGTGAACAGGCCGGTGCCGTTGCCGAAGGGGTTGGCGTTGACCAGCGCGATGGCCTCGTCCAGCGTGGCGACTTCCAGCACCACCAGCACCGGGCCGAAAATTTCCTGGGTGTAAATCTGCATGTCCGTGGTCACGCCCGAGAACAGGGTCGGCCCGACGAAGTTGCCTTGCTCGAAGCCCGGCACCTTGATATCGCGGCCATCCAGCTCCAACGTGGCGCCTTCCTTCACGCCGCTTTCGATCAACGCCAGGATGCGCGCCTTGGCCCGCTTGGAGATCACCGGGCCGACATCCGTGCCCGCTTCACTGCCGGCATTCACCTTGAGTTTCTGCGCCAGCGCCTTGAGTTCCGGCAGCCATTGCTTGGCCGCGCCCACCAGCACCACCACCGAGGTGGCCATGCAGCGTTGGCCCGCCGCGCCGAAACCGGCACCCACCAAGGCGTTGAGGGTGTGTTCACGGTTGGCATCCGGCAGCACCACCGCGTGGTTTTTTGCGCCCATCATCGACTGCACGCGCTTGCCGTGTTTGCCAGCCAAATCGTAGACGTGGGTGCCGACGGCGGTCGAGCCGACGAAGGACACGGCCTTGATGTGTTCATGGGTGCACAGCGCATCCACCACGTCCTTGCCACCGTGCACCACGTTGAGCACGCCGGCCGGCACACCGGCTTCCAGCGCCAGCTCCACCAGCAGCATCGTGGACAGCGGGTCCTGCTCGGACGGTTTGAGCACGAAGGTATTCCCGCAGGCGATGGCCATCGGAAACATCCACAGCGGAATCATTGCGGGGAAGTTGAACGGCGTGATGCCGGCGCACACGCCGATGGGCTGGCGCAGGGTGTAGGTGTCGACACCGCCGGCAACGTTTTCAGCGAACTCGCCCATTTGCAGGGTGCCGATGGAACAGGCGTGCTCGACCACTTCCAGACCCCGGAAAATATCACCTTCGGCGTCAGCGATGGTCTTGCCCTGCTCGGCACTGAGGACAGCGGCGATGCGCCTGGACTGTTCGCGGATCAGGGCTTGCAGCTTGAGCATGATGCGCATGCGCGCGCCAATCGGGGTCAGTTTCCAGGTCTGAAAGGCGCGATGAGCAGCGTCGATGGCGGCATTGACTTCGTCAGCGGTGGCAAACGGGACTTTGGCCAGCACCTCTTGCGTCGCCGGGTTGACGATGTCTTGCCATTCGGTGGTGCCGGATTCGACCCACTCGCCGTCGATCAGCAGCTTGACGCGTTGCACGGAAATGTCGGTAGAGGCGTTCATGTGGTCTCCAAATCTTATAGTTATGCAGAGACAAGGCGCGTGAATCGCCTTGGAGGTGAGGCGTTCGGACTGTTTTTGGAGTATAGATGTGCAAATCTCTAATAAGAACGCACATAAAAGCCGGTCCAATATGCAAAAAAACATCACCTCACTGGGCTCCCTGAACTGGGATGACTTGAAGTTTTTCCTCGAAGTGGCCCGCACCCGCAAGGCCAGCGTTGCGGCCAAGCGCCTGGCGGTGGACTACACCACGGTATCGCGGCGCATTGCTTCGCTGGAAGTGTCCCTCGGCACGCTGCTGTTCGAAAAATCCCGCACCAACGGCTTCGTGCTCACCGCCGAGGGCCAGCGTTTGCTCGGTTACGCCGAATCCATCGAAAGCACCCTGCATATGGCCTGCGAGCAGGTGTCCGGCTCCGGCGTGGCGCTGTCCGGGCATGTGCGCATGGGCTGCACCGAGGGCTTTGGCAGCTTTTTCATCACGCCGCAGTTGAGCCACTTCGTCGACACCTACCCCGCCATCTCGGTGGACATCCTGCCCCTGCCCCACTTCATCAGCCTGTCCAAGCGCGAAGCAGACATCGTCATCGCCCTGGAGCGCCCGGAACACGGGCCCTATGTGTGCTGCAAACTGTGCGATTACCAATTGCAGCTGTACGCGACCCAGGACTACCTCGACCAGCACCCGCCGATCCAGCGTCCGGCCGATTTGGCCGAGCATCCGTTTATCAGCTATGTGGATGATCTGGCGTTCAGTTCAGAGCTGCTGTACCTCGCCAATGTGGTGCCAGGCGCCAGCGCCAGCTTGCGCAGCACCAGCGTGATCGCGCAGTACGTGGCGGCGCAGCAGGGCCGGTCGATGGCGATATTGCCGTGCTTTCTCGCGGCGCAGGATCCGCGCTTGCTGCCGGTGCTGGGGGAGCAGATTGCGATCACGCGGCAGTTTTGGATGTACTGCAGGGAGGACTTGCGCAAGCTCAAACGGATCACCCTGTTGTGGGATTACATCCGTGAGGTGACGGAGCAGAACCGAGGGTTGTTGATGGGGGAAACGCGGGAGATGAGGTTTGCCGATTAAATGTGGACAGGAGGCTTGCTCCCGATAGCTGTGAGTCAGTGACCTATCAGTGCCTGACACTCTGCTATCGGGAGCAAGCCCCCTCCCACACTTGATTGCATTTCAGGTTGAGATGGCTTCCGTGTCCTGACCCAGTTCCAGCATCAATCCGCTCAGGCGCTTGACCTTGCGCCGCACCGCTTCTTCGAACACACCGCCACGCGGTTCGATCAGGCTGAACCAGCGTTTGGCGCGGGTGATGCCGGTGTAGATCAGCTCTTTGGTGAGCACAGGGTTCAATGCATCGGGCAGGATCAGCGCGGTGTGGGTGAACTCGGAGCCCTGGGACTTGTGCACGGTCATGGCGTACACGGTTTCCACGTCGTTCAGACGGCTGGGCAGCACAAAGCGTACGCCGCCCTGGCCATCGTTGCGTGGGAAGGCCACGCGCAATACCTGCGGGCCGCCGTCACTTTCCGGCAGTTTCAGAGCGATGCCAATGTCGCCGTTCATCAAGCCAAGGCCGTAGTCGTTGCGCGTCATCAAGACCGGACGGCCTTCGTACCACTGCTCGTCGCCTTCGATCAGCTTCACTTTGCGCAAGGCGGCGGTGATGCGCAGGTTGAGGCCTTCCACACCCCACGGGCCCTTGCGCACGGCGCATAGCAGCTGAAAGGCATCGAAGGCTTGCAACAGTTGCTGCGCCCAGTGGGTCCAGGCGGGGTCGTCGCGCGGGGTGTCGAGCGGCGGGCGCGCAGACTGCAGCAGGTTCAGGTAGTAGCGATAGCCTTGGGCGCCGTCGCCCTGCCCGTCCAGCACCAGCCGCTCCAGAGCGTGGTCGTGCTCGCCCTTGAGGCTGACGCAGAACAGGTCGCTGTGGCTGCGCGCGGCCAACAATGCACGCGCCTGTTCGGCGTTTTGCTGGTTGACCCAGCGCGCCAGCTGGCCGATGCCGCTGCCTTCGCCGAAACGCCGCGAATAACGCAGCATCACCACTTGCTGCGCCAGCGGGTGGCTGGCGTCGAGGTCTTCCTGCAAGCCGCTGACACTGAGGTCTTCGCCGCTGACCGCTTGCAGCCACTGGCGCGTCTGCGGGCTGTACCAGCCGGCCTCGGCGTCGCGGCACAGGTCGCCCAGCACGGCGCCGGCCTCCACCGAGGCCAGTTGGTCCTTGTCACCCAGCAGCACCAGCCGCGCGTGGGACGGCAGTGCGTCGAGCAGGTTGGCCATCATTTCCAGGTCGATCATCGAGGCTTCGTCCACCACCAGCACATCCAACGGCAGCGGGTTGCCCAGGTGATGACGAAAGTGCCGAGTGCCAGGACGACTACCGAGCAAGCGGTGAACGGTGGTGACCTGGGTCGGGATCTTGTCCTTCACGCCCTGGGGCACGTTGAGCGACAGCACTTGCTGGCTGATGGATTCGGTCAGGCGCGCGGCGGCCTTGCCGGTGGGCGCGGCCAGGCGGATGCGCAACGGGCTGCCGGCCTCCACGGCGGGCGCCTGCAACAGCGCGAGCAGGCGCACCACGGTGGTGGTCTTGCCAGTGCCGGGGCCGCCGGTGACGATGCTGAACGCACCGCGTGTGGCCAGGGCACAGGCGAGTTTCTGCCAGTCGATCACGCCATCCGGCGGGGCTTGCTCGAACAGGCCATTCAAGCGCTGGGGCAAGTCGGCCGAGACGGTTTCTTGCGTGACCAGGCGCAGGCGCAACGCGGTATCGATGCGCCGCTCATAGGCCCAGTAACGGCGCAGGTACAGGCGTTTGCCGGCCAACACCAACGGCCGGCTGTGGGCAGACTCGTGGTCATCGCCGGCCAATGCGACCAAAGGACTGGCCGCCAGGGCCTGGCACCAATGGGCACCGTCGAGGCCGCCGAGCAGTTGTGATGGCAGCAGCATGGCGCCGGTTTGCAGGTCGCCTTCGGGTGGCAACGACAGGGCGAAATCCGGTGCCTTGAGGGTTTCGAACAGGTCCAGGCACACATGGCCGTGACCCAACTGGTGACTGGTCAAGGCCGCGGCCAGCAACACGAGGGGGTCGGCGCGTGGGTCGAGCTCATTGAGGAAGCCAACGAAGGCCTTGTCCAGCGCACGCAGCCAGCCGCGCTCGACCCAACGGTCGAGCAGTTGCAGCAGGTCGGCGGCGCGGCTCAGGGGTGCCAGTTCCTCCAGCGGTAGCGGCGACAGGCTCATAACAGCACTCCTTGTTCCCAAGCGGGTTCAGCCTTGGGCGGTATCGATTTGCCCTGGAACAGCAGGTCCAGGCCCTCGATCAGCTCACGCGGTGGCCGGGTGAAATACGCGCCCTGGCTGGCGGCCTGGGTGCCCCGCAGGAACAGGTACAGGGCACCACCGACATGCCGGTCGTAATCGTAATCGGGCAAACGGGCCTTAAGCTGGCGGTGCAAGGCCAGCAGGTAAAGGACGTATTGCAGGTCATACCGATGCTCAAGGATCGAGTGCTCCATGGCCTCGACGGTGTAGGCCGAATCGTCAGGGCCTAGCCAGTTGGATTTGTAGTCGGCCACGTAGTAGCGGCCCTCGTGTTCGAACGTGAGGTCGATAAAGCCTTTGAACATGCCATTGAGCAACACCGGTTCGGCAGCCACGCGGGACACGCCGTGGTGGGTGTGCTGACACACCAGCCTGTCGAGGGCGAGCACGTCGACCTTGTGGCTGGCGAACCAGAATTCCATTTCGATCTGGTAGTGCTGCAGGCCGCTGAGCATGACCTGATCGTTGTCCAGGGGCAGCGGCGTTTGCAACAAGTGGCCCAACCAGGCGCTGAGGGTGACGATCCAGCCTTCCCAGTTGCGGCGGTTACAACGCGCACCGACGGCTTTTTCGAGCGCCTGCGGGGTTACGTCAAAGCCTTCTTCACCGGCCCACTCGAGTAAACCGTGAAGGAAGGTCCCTGGGTTGGGCCCCCGTGGAAAACGGTGAATATCGCCGCCGGACGCGGCCACCTCGCGTGGGGCGTCGGGGTCGAGACGTTCGTCATCGAACAGCTTCTGGGCCTGGGGGCTCTCTGGCGCCTCCAGGGGAGCGGCGCTCATGCTGTCGCCAATGCGCAGAGCACTGTAAGACGCGATCCACCAGTTTTCCGCCGCCTTGCGCGTGGGCAGCAACGGCGCCAGCAAGGTGGCCTGGTTGCGCGGCGGGTGGAAGACATTGTCCCGTGGGTCCGGCACCTCGGTGTAGTGCACCGCCGGGCAGCCTTGCGCCAGGTCCAGCAACCAGCGCGCCAGCCCGGCGGACTCGCTCAGCGCGGCCCCCGCACCGAGCAAATAGCCGAGCGCCGACAGGTGCAGCACCGAGCTGCTGGTGTTGCCGCGCTTGAGGTCGGCGATGCCCAGCCAGCAAGCATGTTTGGCGCGGGTGAGGGCCACGTAGAGCAGGCGCAGGTCTTCGGCCAGGCGCTCGTCGTCGGCCTGGGCGATCAGCTCGGCGGTGGGACGCAGGCTGACCTGGGATCGACCCTGTTCATCGTGGTAATGCAGCGGCAAGCGGCTGCCATCCACCGGTTTGGCCGAGCAGATGAACGGCAGGAACACCAGGTTATATTCCAGGCCCTTGGACTTGTGGATGGTCACCACCTTGACCAGTTGCTCGTCGCTTTCCAGGCGCAGGATCTGCTCTTCACCGGCCTGACCGGACAGCGCCAGGTGTTCGGCCAGGTGACGGATCAGGGCCTGCTCGCCATCGAGTTCCGAGGCGGCCTGTTGCAGCAACTCGCTCAGGTGCAACAGGTTGGTCAGCACCCGTTCGCCGTCGCTGCGCGCGATCAGGGTTTGCGGCAATTTGAAATCGTGCAGCAAGCGACGCAGCATCGGCAGCACGCCCTGATTGCGCCAGATCGCGCGGTAGCCACGAAACTGCATCACGCGGGTTTCCCACGCCAGTTCGTCCTGATTCAGACGCTCCAGTTCCGCCAGCGACAGGTTCAAGGTGACGCAGGCCAGGGCGGCGCGCAGGGGGCGCTCGACGTCAGGCTCGGCGCAGGCTTTGAGCCAGGCCAGCAGGTCGTGGGCTTCCTGGGCGGCGAACACTGAATCCTTATCGGACAGGTACACACTGCGCACGCCACGGGCGGCCAACTCGGCGCGCACGGCTTGGGCTTCCTTGCCGTCGCGCACCAGGATGGCGATGTCTGACGGCAGCACGCCGTCGAAGCGGCCATCCTGGTGCCGGAACCCTGCGGTGCCTTGCTGCCCGCCGTTGAGCAGCTCGACAATCTGTGTCGCGCAGACAGCGGCGAGATGCTTGCGATAGATGACGTTGGAAATCGGCTGATCGGTGGGCAGGTGCCAGAGGTTCAGCGCCGGCAGCGTCTGACCATCGACCTGCATCTGTTCCTTGCGACCCTGGGCCAGCACCGCGTGGAACGGCACCGGGTTGTCGCCGTTGGACTCACGGAACAGAAACGCGCCACGGCCTGTTTCGGCACGCTGGAACACATGGTTTACCGCCTCGACCATGGCATGGCTGGAACGGAAGTTGGTGCCCAGCGTGTGGTGACGGCCGAGGGTGGATTTACGCGCGCGCAGGTAGGTGTAGATGTCGGCGCCCCGGAACGCGTAGATCGCCTGCTTGGGGTCGCCGATCAGGAACAGGCCGCTGTCGAGGTGGTTTTCTTCGATGCGGTAGATGCTGTCGAAGATGCTGTACTGCACCGGGTCGGTGTCCTGGAATTCGTCGATCAGCGCCACGGGGAACTGTTCGCGAATCAAACTGGCCAGACGCTCGCCACCTTCGGCTTGCAGGGCAGCGTTGAGGCGGATGAGCATGTCGTCAAAGCCCATTTCGGCGCGACGGCGTTTTTCTTCTTCAAACCGTTTGCCGACCCATCCGGCGGCGTGTTGCAGCACGGCGGCATCGGGGCTCGGCAAGGCGTCAAGAAGGGCTTTGAGGTCGGCCATGGCCTCAATGCCGGGGTGCTGCGGCGGCTCGCCTTTCCAGGCTTCAGCCATGCCGTCCGGAGTGAGCCGCGTGAAACCGGTGCCGATGTCCAACTGTTCCAGGCTCTCGTCGGCGGCCCAGGCGCTGATTTTTTCGAACCACGGTTCGAAATAACGGGCCTGCATCTTGCGGCCATCAACCGCTTTGGCGGCGACGGCTTGCAGGCAGATCTCACGCAATTCCGTTGCCCATTGTTGCCAGGGCGCCTTGAGGTGAATCAGCGCTTCACGGCGCTCCTGCAGGCAGGCGTTGATCAGCTCGGCGGGTTCGCGGGTGTCGTCGGCCGGCCGTTCGCTGCCGAACAGCGCGCGCACCCGTGGCATCAGGGCAGCCGGGCCGCCCCAGTGGGTGCGCACCCAGTTGAGCGCGTCGTCGTGCATGGGGTAGCAGAACAGCCGCCAGTAATCGCGCAGCACCTCGCCCAGCAGATCGCTGTGGTCGGTTTCCAGGGTCTGGGTGAACAGGCTGCCGCTGTCGAAGGCGTGTTCGCGCAGCATACGCTGGCACCAGCTGTGGATGGTCGAGACCGCCGCTTCGTCCATCCATTGCGCGGCGATGTCCAGGCGATTGGCGCAGGCAGGCCATAGCTCGGGCGGGTATTCGTCGCGCAAGTCGGCGATCAGGGCGTCCGGTTGTTCGATCTCGGTACGGAAGAAACGCGCAGCTTCGGCCAGGCGGATGCGGATACGCTCACGCAGCTCCTTGGTGGCGGCGTCGGTGAAGGTCACCACGAGAATTTGCGGCGGCAGCAATTCGTGACCGAAACCGGACGTTTCGCCACCGTGGCCGAGCACCAGGCGCAGGTAAAGGGCCGAGATGGTGAAGGTCTTGCCGGTGCCGGCGCTGGCTTCGATCAGTTGGCTGCCTTTGAGCGGGAACGCCAGGGCCAGGGGTTTACGGGTCATGCGCCGGCCTCTTCGCCAGTGAGTGATCGCCAGGGCGCAGTGATCAGCGGGCGATACAGGGTTTCGGCCCAGCCTTCGAACTCTTCGCTGGCGGTGAGCGCGGCGTAGTCGGGGAATTGCCGGGTGAGCGCCGGCGTTTCACGACGCTCGCCGTCGGTGGTGATGCCATCGCCTTCGTAGGCTTTGCTGGCGGCCGCCTGCGCCTTGGCCGGGTCGGTTTGGCCCAGCCAGGCAAACGCGGTTTTAACGGCAACCGGCAGTGGCTTGCTCATGCCAGTGTGCCAGGCCAGCAGCAGGTCGTTGAGCAAGCCTTGCGCGGTGGCTTTTTCCAGCGGGGCCAGCAGCAAGGTGTCGTCGCTGGCGACCAGGCCGGTGCTCAATGGCAGGCCACAGGCGCAGGCCACCAGATGATTGACCCAGGGCCGAATCAGGCGGTGCCACTTGCGTGTCTTGAGCGAGCCAATGCTGTTGGGGATGGTGGTGACGCTCAGTAACCCGCCATCGCTGCGCCGATGCAGGCCGCTGATCCAGCCGTCCAGTTGAATGCCCTGGTAGTCGACGCTGATGGGTTCCGCGCCGGTATGGGGGGTGGGCCAGAGTGCCAGCAATTGCTGATAGCGCTGCAGCAAGTCGGGCAACGGTTCGATCAACTCGTTGCGCAGGCATTCGCCGAAACCGACCATGGGCAGCAGGCCGCTGCCTTGCAAGCGCAGGGCCTGGGCGTTGAGGGCCTGGTCGAGCTGATCGGGTCGGGTCAGGGCGGCGTTGAGCAAACTGTCGCTCAGGCTGTAGCGCTGCAGGGCGTCGAGCACGAAGGGTTCTTCGTCCGCCAGCGGTACTTCGGCAGCTTCGAAGAACACTTTCAGACGCTGGCTGAAGAAATGTTTGACTGGGTTGCGCAAAAAATCCTGCAATTGGCCAAGGCTCAGGGGTTCTTCCTGCTGATGCGGTGCGAGTGCGCCTGCGATGGGGATTGCATCGGTCGACTGGTGCAGCATCTGCCATTCGCGGGCGTAACTGAACAGCGCGTCGCCTTCGTGGAAGTAGCGGGCGCTGAACGGTTGGAGCGGATGTTCCTGGGTCATGGCCTCCAGCAATGGAGCGTCCTGGATGTTGTGCCAGCCGCTGGCGATATGGTCGCGCAACTGGCCGATCAGCACCGAGGCCGGCCGGTCGCTGTTGTCGCGAATGCTGCGGCCGACCCAGCTGATATAGAGCTGGTCGCGGGCCGAGAGCAGGGCTTCGAGCAGCAGGTAGCGGTCGTCTTCGCGGCGTGAACGGTCGCCGGGGCGGTAGTCGCTGCCCATCAGGTCGAAATCCAGCGGCGGTTGCGCGCGCGGGTAGTCGCCATCGTTCATGCCGAGCAGGCAGACCAGCTTGAAGGGGATGGCGCGCATGGGCATCAGGGTGCAGAAATTGACGGCCCCGGCCAGGAAGCGCTGGGACAGCCGGCCTTGGTCCAGGCCAGCCAGCCAGGCTTCGCGCACCACGGTGAGCGGTAACTCGTCCTGCAGGCCGACGGACTCACAGGTTTCCAGCCAGGTTTCTCTCAGTTGTTCGAGTTGGCCGAGCAGGTAGTCGTCATGTTCGCTGCTGGCCAGGAAGAAGCGCTGCATCAGGCGCTGCAGGCGCTCGCCCCATACCCTCGGTGCCGCGGGCTGCGACAGAGCTTGATGGGCGTCATTGAGCGCGTCGAGCAGGGCCACCAGCGGGCCGATCAGGGCGGCATCGAGGCCGCCGATTTCGTCGTAGGGTTCAATGCCATCACAGGCCATACCCGTGCCGACCGCGTAGCCGAGCAGCATGCGACGCAGGCCGAATCGCCAACTGTTCTGCTCCAGCGCTGGCGGCAGGCCCAGGCCAGCGCGCTGTTCGGCGTTCAAGCCCCAGCGGATACCGGCGCCTTCGATCCAGCGATGCAGGGTGGGCAGGTCGCGCTCTTTGATGGCGAACCGCTCGCGCAGGGCCGGCACGTCGAGCAGGTCGAGGATTTCACTGACGGGGAAGCGGCTGTCGGGCAGTTTGAGCAGGTGCTCGACCGCGATCAGCAATGGATCGCGGCCGCGCTGGCCCTGGTCGGTGAGGGTGAAGGGAATGAAGCGTGGATCGCTGCGTTCGAGTTGGCCGAACACCGCGCGAATATGCGGCGCGTAGCTGTCGACGTCGGGGACCATGACGATGATGTCCCGAGGGCGCAGCGTGGGATCGGCACTGAAGCGCTGGAGCAGTTGATCGTGGAGGATTTCGACTTCGCGTTGCGCGCTGTGGGCGATGTGGAAGCGGATGGAGGTATCGCGCTGCAAATCGACCGCGGGCCACTTTTCGCGGGTTTCATTCAAGGGGCGCAGTTCGAGGATGTCGTCCTGGAGCTGGTTGAGCAGCGTGGTGGGCTCGCTCTCGCTGAACAAGTCGATGCGACCGTCACGGAACGCGGCGCGGTAGCTGTTGGGGTCGTCGTAACTGTCCAACAGGCTGATGTAGTCGCGCCCCTGTTTACCCCAGGCGGCGAGCAGCGGATGTGCGTGCTGGTGCAGGGTTTGCGGGTCGAGGGTGACGGGCATGCCGGCCTTGCGCGCCTGGCGTTTGTACTCGTTGCGCAGCAGGTCCTTGTCGGCAACGATGTCGGACCAATGATGGCGGCAAGGGTTGTGCACGCAGAGCAGCACCTGGCTGAACCGGGCCAAGCCGGCGAGGGCTTCGAGCGCCTGGGCGGGCAGTGATGAAATGCCGAAGACGATCACTCGGGAGGGCAGGCCTTTGGGCGCGTGCTCCAGGGTATTGATGCGCTCGATAAAGCGCTGATGCACGCCGGCGCGGCTTTGGGCCATGCCCTCCTCTCCCACATCCAGCAGCAGCGCGCGCCATAATTCGGCTTGCCAGCAGTTGGCGGGATTGAGCGGTTTGGACTCGCCTCGACCATTGCGTAATTGATGACGGCCGGCGGCCCAGTCTTCCAGCCAATCGGCGCGGTAGACCTGATACTGGTCGAACAGGTCAGCCAGGCGTTCGGCAAGTTGATAGCGTTTGCGCAGGTCGGTGTCTGCGGTCAAAAAACGCTGCAGCGGCTCGAAGTGTGGTTGGTCAATCAGCTCCGGCAGCAGGCGCATCAGGCGCCAGGTCAGGGGGGCTTTATCGAGCAGGGATTTGGCCGGGATTTCGTCGCGGCCCAGCACCATGCGATAGAGCTGCCACATGAAGCTGCCGGGCAGTTGAACGTCGATGGCGGCGGCGATACCGCAGCCCCCCATGTCGTCATCCTGTGGATCTTCAGCCAGGGCCAGCTTGAGCCATTGGGCGATACCGTTGCTTTGCACCAGCGCGATTTCGTTTTCCAGGGGCGCCAAGGGGTAACGGCGCATCCAACTGACCACCAGGCTGCGCAGCTCATCCAGGCGGTTGCCGTGAACCACCATGAACCCAGCGCTGAGGGACGTCGCATCCGGCATAACGGCTTCCTTGGGAAAAGCACAATCGAGGGGTGCGACTTTAGCACTGTGGACCGTTATTGGCGGGCTTGAGATGGTTTATGCCCGTTGAACCGCCACAAATGTGTCACTGCGCATACATGGGAGTGTAAAACCTGCTTGCTAGGGTCGGCGCCTTATCCAGATAGAGTGAAGGCGAAGGCTATGCGATCCAACACCCAGATTGCCCAGGTAATGGCGTCTTCATTACTCCTTTCATTGCTTGCCGTATCGGTTCAGGCAGCGAGCCGTGCGGGGGACAACAGCATCAACGGTGTCGACCTGCTCTCCGGATTCGGCACGCTGTGGACGACCGGCGCGACCTGGGACACCGGCACACCGACCGCGCTGGGTCAGGGATTGCTCAGGCGCAACCTGCAAATCGTGCTCGACCGCGCCAATGCCCGCACCCTCGCCCAGGAAACTGCTGCCTACTTCGATGATCGCCGTGACCAAAGTTACAGCGCCATCAGCGGGCTCGGTTCGTTGAGCACTGCCTACAAGGCAGGCGCCGGCGCCTTCACGACCATCACGCAATTCGACGACAGCAATAAAACCATCAGGTACGACGATAAAGGCAATGGCGCCGGCAGCTCGTCTTCGGCGCTGGGCAAGGTGGTCGATCTGGTCGGTGCGGTGCGCAACGACGCGTCTACCACGCCCACCAAATCCCACTATCTGTATCCGCGCCCCTGGCGGCAAAGCCTGGACGGCCAGAGCCTGGAGTTTGTGGTGCAGCCTTCGCTGCGCCCGGCCAAGAGCACGACGCCGGCGAGCGATTCGGGATTCCCCAGCGGCCATACCAACGCTGCGTATTTGTCTTCCTACGCACTGGCCTATGCGATTCCCGAACGTTTCAGCGAACTCATGCTGCGCGCCTCGGAAATCGGCGACAACCGTATTGAAGCGGGCATGCACTCGCCGTTTGACGTGATGGGTGGGCGCATCACCGCGACGTATTTTGCCATCGATAATCTGTCCAACCCGGCCAACGCTCAACTGCGCGCCGATGCGCGGACACAGGCACTGAAGTACTTCACTGCCCAGTGCGGCGGTGATGTTAATAACTGCATGGCGACCATCGACCCAGCCACTGACCGTACATCCCAGCATGCTCAGGACAAGGCGCTGTATACGTCGCGCATGACTTACGGATTCGACCCTGTGGGCGCGACCAACCTGGCTCCGGTCGTGCCGATTAACGCCGAAGTGCTGCTGGAAACGCGCTTTCCTTATCTGGACGCGAGCCAGCGACGCGAGATTCTGGCGACAACTGAAATTACCTCAGGCTATGCGGTGATTGATCAGTCTGGCGGCTATGGTCGATTGAACCTGTACGCGGCGGGCGATGGCTTCGCAGCATTCAACACCAACGTCACGGTGAATATGGACGCCAGCCTCGGCGGTTATAACGCCGTTGACGCCTGGCGCAACGATATCAGTGGCAGTGGTGCGCTGATCAAGAACGGCAGCGGCAACTTGATGCTGACCGGCAATAACACTTACTTGGGTGGCACGGTCATCAACGGCGGGGTGCTGACCGGTCACGCCCAGTCCTTCGGCAGTGGAGCGATCACCGATAACGCGACGCTGGTGGTTGATCAGTCAACCAACGATACCCTGGCCAACACGCTGGTGGGCAACGGTGCGCTGATCAAGCGCGGTGCCGGGTCGCTGAACCTGACCGGCAACAGCAGCCTGTCGGGTGCAACGACTGTTCAGGCCGGTCGCCTGGCCGTTAATGGCAACCTGGGTAACTCGCTCGTCAGTGTGCGGCAAGGCGCAACGCTGGGTGGCAACGGCACCGTGGGTGGCATCAATGTCGCTCAGGGTGGCGTGGTGGCGCCGGGCAATTCGGTCGGGCAATTGAACGTCAATGGTGACGTCAATCTTGCTCAGGGTGCGGTTTATCAGGTGGAGTCGGACGCTGCCGGCAATGCGGACCGCATCGTCGCCAGCGGCCGTGCGAGCCTCAATAACAGCACCTTATCGCTGGTTGAAGGCGGTAACTGGCTGGCCGCGAGCCGTTACTCGATCCTCTCGGCAGCCGGCGGCGTAAGCGGTGCGTTTGCCGCTGTACAAACCAACTTCGCCTTCCTCACCCCAACGTTGAACTACACGGCTACCGATGTGGGCCTGACACTTGACCGTAATGCGCAAAGTTTCTCGAGCCTGGCGACCACTCAAAATGCCAGGGCTGTCGCGCAAGGGCTGGACAGTGCGGGGGCAGGCAACACGCTATGGCGTCAGGTGGTACAGGATGACGCGCCGACGGCACAAGCTACATTCAAGGCGCTGTCCAATGAGCTGCATGCTTCAACGCAGACAGCGTTGATCGAAGACAGCCGGCTGGTGCGCAATGCCATGAATGACCGGTTGCAACAATCGCAGTCGGCGCAGGCATTCGGCAGTACGGCGCAAACATTGGTCGGTGATGCTTCGCGTGGCGTGGTGTGGACTCAAGCCATTGGCGCAACCGGGAAGACCGACAGCAGCCGTGACGTCGCCGGACTCGACACGCATACCAGCGGCCTGCTGCTTGGCGTTGATGTACCGCTCGATGATACGTGGCGCGTGGGCGCGCTGGCTGGCGTGAGCAACAGTAGTTTCAATCTGCGTCATGCGTCCGGCTCCACTGACAGCGACAACTATCACCTGGGCGTCTATGGGGGTGCCAAATGGGGCCAACTGGGGCTGCGCCTTGGCGCGGTGCGCACCTGGCACGACCTGACGGCCAAGCGCACGCTGGAATTGCCAGGCTCTTCCGAACACTTCAAAGAGGATTACAGGGCGGCGACCAACCAGGTCTTCGGCGAGTTGGGTTATTCCATCGAAATGGGTAACGCGCTGCTCGAACCCTTTGCCAACCTTGCGCACGTGCGACTGGACACCGATTCCTTCGATGAGAACAGCAACCTGATCACGCTGGAGAACAAGTCCCAGGACAATCACATCACCTTTAGTACTCTGGGCCTGCGTGCAGCCACTCATTTGAATGTTGGCAGCGTTGCGGTCAAGCCTAACGCCACGCTGGGTTGGCGTCGTGCCTATGGCGACGTGACGCCAGAGAGCCGTGCCGCCTTCAGCGGTGGCGGCACCTTCGAATTGGCCGGCACACCGATTGCCCGCAGTGCAGCAGTAATCGGCGTGGGCGTCGATCTGGGATTGAGCGATACCATGATCGTGGGCTTGAGCTATGACGGTCAGGTGAGCAGCAATGCATCAGATCAGGCATTGAATGCTCGGCTGACGTTGGCGTTCTAAGACTTAAGCGTGACTTTCCGATCGCCCAAAACAAAACCCCATCTGCTTTCGCAGATGGGGTTTCGGAATTTAATCTTGACGATGACCTACTCTCACATGGGGAAACCCCACACTACCATCGGCGATGCATCGTTTCACTGCTGAGTTCGGGATGGGATCAGGTGGTTCCAATGCTCTATGG
>NZ_JYLI01000026.1 GCF_001439785.1 Pseudomonas poae
AGGAAAGTATTAATATCGCGCATAAGAACGCCGGTTTGGTAGATGTGTTTGCTCGCACGAACATCATCAATCAAATCGGCGTTCTTGTTTCTGTGTTTCCCGGGATTCCGTGAAGAACCTTTTTTTTCGCAGTCCGCTTTGCCATGTCAACGCTTCGTACTAGCTAAAGATCCCACCTACTCGGTACCTAGGCCCCTATCGATACACGGGTACAGGTAAAGCTTTGCTGGTTTCAGCCGAAACATTCCGAACGGAGAAAAAACTGGCTACGGCAGGCTACTACTGAACCATCCTGGGCTCTATCAGACGTCGACTTCATAGAACGTTCGCCTTGGATAGCTTTAAACAACATCTTCAAGCCCTGAGGCCTGCCATGCTTAGAAATGCTCCTTTGAGTACAAAGCTACTGCTTATTTTGATGTTTCCCCTGTTGGGCTTTCTGGTCTTCGCCGGGATTTTTGTAGCTGACAAACGAGAGACACTGAGCGAGATGAACCGAGCGGTCACCGCTACCGGCACCGCGCAGAAACTCAGTGACGTAGTAACCACTATCCAGCGTGAGCGCGGCGCAAGCGGCGTGTTTCTGGGCAGCGGTGGTAAGACGATGCAGGACAAGTTGAAAGTCTTACGCCAAGAAACCGACCGTGCGGTGAGCGCGATGCATGCGCAATCGACCGAGGGTCTTATCGCGCCTGACAAGATGCTGCGCGCAATTGATGGTTTGGCCGGACTGCGTCAGCAGGTGGACACGCTCGCAATCAATAACGGCGAGTCCGGCACCCGATTCACCGATCTTATCAAAAATTTGATCGGCTTCTCTTACTCACTGGAAACCAGCATTGAGGATCCGGAAATCCTGCGTGGGCTGAGTTCACTCAATCAGTTCGTAGACATGAAAGAGCGCTCTGGTCGAGAGCGTGTACTGCTTGGCCTGGCATTCAACCAAAACCGTTTTGATGCGCCGCTGTTGTCACGTTTCAGCCGCAACATGGGCGAGTTCTCCGGCTATTTCGAGGCCTTTCAACGCTGGGCTCCTGCCGTGTTCAAAAATAAGCTGGATGCGGTTCTACAACAGCCCGCATCCGTCGATGTAGCTCGCCTGCAAAAACTCGGATTTGATACGCCTCTAGGCGATCCGCTTAATATCAAACCCGAAGACTGGTTCAACCTTTCCACCAGCCGTATCGACATGATGGCTCAGGTCGAGGCTGAACTGGGCCAGACGGTCGTGAGCCTAGCCAATGTCGCGCGTACCGATGCCCAGCGCAGTCTGTATGTCGCAATAGCCACCGTCATTCTGATGTTGATTGCGGTGCTGTGGCTCGCTTCGGTGATTATTCGCAATATCAAAATCGCTGTGGTCGACGTGAACCGCACCCTTATTTCGCTATCCACGCGTGACCTAACTGCCAGAACCCGTTACACCGGCAGAGACGAGTTTGGCGAGATCTCGCGTAACCTGGATAACATGGCCATACAGATCGGTGAAGTGATCCGTGAGATCGGGAGTGCCACGGCGCAGGTCGCGACCGCCGCCGAGCAGTCTTCGGCTGTGGCCCTGCAAACTAGCAATAACGTCGTCCAGCAGCGTCAAGGCACCGATCAGGTGGTCACTGCCATCAGCGAGATGAGCGCCACGGTCAAAGACGTGGCGCGCAGCACTACCGACGCCGCAGAGATGTCGCAGCGCGTTAATGCCAGCACTATGCAGGGCAAGGCTGAAATCGAGAACACCATCAGCTTGATCAAAGGGCTTGAGGTTCAGGCCGAACAAACATCCCGAATCATTGAGGAGCTCAAGGGTGAAAGCTATTCCATCTCCTCGGTTTTGGATGTGATTCGTGGTGTAGCAGAGCAAACCAATCTGCTAGCTTTGAACGCTGCCATTGAGGCTGCCCGTGCCGGTGAGCAGGGTCGTGGATTTGCCGTGGTCGCCGATGAGGTGCGGAATCTGGCCAAAAAGACTCAGGATTCCACCGTCAGTATCCAGAAGATGATCGCCAATCTGCAATCCGGCTCCGACCGTGCCGCCACTTCCATGCAGGAAACTCTAGGGAAGGCTCAAGAAGGCGCGAGCAACGTAGTGCGCGCAGGGGAGTTGCTAGAAGAAATAGCCGAGGGCATCGCGACCATCAGCGACAGCAACATACAGGTCGCCTCGGCGGCAGAACAACAGAGTCAGGTTGCCGAGGAGATCCACCGCAACGTAAA
Source organism: Pseudomonas poae (assembly GCF_001439785.1). Lineage (GTDB taxonomy): Bacteria > Pseudomonadota > Gammaproteobacteria > Pseudomonadales > Pseudomonadaceae > Aquipseudomonas > Aquipseudomonas poae. The sequence goes on from NZ_JYLI01000026.1 coordinate 2,212, forward strand.
CGACATCAACACTCTGGTTATCCAGGTCAGCGCCGGTGCTGAACAAACCGCCGTCACCAGCCGCGAGTTAGCCCGCTTGGCCGAGCAACAGCAGGGGCTGGTGGGACGGTTCAAGGTGAACTGAGTTACAAGTTTTTTTACCGGATGCTCAAATGCCCGAGAGAATGACTTTCGGGTATTTGAGGATTGGTAGGTGAGAGGGTGACGCGCCTATAAGGGCTACTTTGCTCAACGCGATAAACGAGGCTTTTCATGACGCCGGATGAGGTCAGGCCATGGATTATCAGCCGTCCTACGGCTTTCTGAAGGACTGCTTATACCGTTCTGAGTCATACAAGGTGACTTTGGCAGACGCTTACAACATTACGCCCTGTATTCCTAGTCCAAAGCGTTGTGAGCTGAATGGAAATGCATGGTTGCCACCCGCCAGCTCCAGCCCTCCTCGCCCTTTAGAGAGCTAAGGCGTTATCTCCTTAAGATCTCCTTAGCCCTTTCAAACTGTACCCTCACATGTCTCCTACGCGATTCCATTTGCAGGAATGGTCGATTGATTTGGAAGCAACCGATACCTTGAGCAAAAAGCGCACAATCTTAGGCATGGAAGCTCATTCAGCTAGGCCGATTTGCTTGGCCTGCCAGGAACCCATTTCCACTCACTCTGGAAAAATGAGGATTGATCGTCATGAAAAGATTTGAGAATAAAACCGTCGTGGTGACGGGGGCCTCCAAGGGCATGGGTGCAGACATAGCATTAGGATTTGGCCGGGAAGGCGCGAATGTCGTTGTGAATTACGCCTCCGATGCAGAAGCCGCCAAGCGAGTGGTGGATAGCATCAAATCCCATGGCGGCCAAGCCATCAGCGTAAAAGCCGATATCGCGTCTAGGGACGAAGTTGAAGCGATGTTCACGGCCTGTCATCAAGCTTTCGGTCAGGTCGACGTTTTGGTAAATAATGCCGGTGTCTATGGTTTCGATGACCTTGGAGGGATCACCGAAGAGAGCTTCCACAGGATGTTCAATCTCAATGTTCTGGGAGTAATCCATTGCTGCCAGTTAGCACGTGAGTCGCTTATACAGCGAAAAGGATGCATTGTTAACATCAGTTCTACCGCAACTGCAGAAACTCCCGCAGGTTCATTAGTTTATACAGCCTCAAAAGGGGCTGTAGACATGATCACGCGAACACTCTCTAAAGAACTCGGCCCTTACGGCGTGCGAGTCAACTCGATCAATCCTGGCCTCATCGTGACTGAGGGCACTAACACCCTCGGCATTATCGGAAGCGAAGTGGAACAAAGCTTCGTTAAGCGCACTCCACTCAGGCGTGTGGGCACGCCGGCAGACATTACACCACTGGCCCTTTTCTTGGCTTCCGAAGAAGCACAGTGGCTTACAGGAGAAATCTTGTACGCCTCTGGGGGAATCCGCTAGCAAGCATATCCGCTGATTGCTTGGGCGCATTTTCAGGATTCTACATTGAGCCTATCCGAGATTTGGGTGCGAGGCTCGATTGCGCCTACAGCATCAGAGTTTGGATAAAGGAGGCATTCAATGAACAGACAGGAACTACGAAAGATAGACCTGAACACAATAGTTATCTTTGAACGGGTAATGCAAGAACTGAATGTGACACGTGCAGCCAAATCGCTTGGGGTAAGTCAGCCGACTGTGACCGCAGCCCTCAATAGACTACGTGACAGACTGGAAGATCCGCTATTCATTGTTGGCGGCAGGAGCATAGAACCAACCAGCAAAGCACTCTTTATCTATGAAGAGCTCAGCCCAGCACTCGATGAATTGAGTAGAGCGCTTTCGTCACTGCAATCGGCGACTAGCTAAATACACAGCCCTTTTAAGGCTTACGATAACGTCTGGAACTTCTCTAATGTAACGGATCCATTGACTGTACTTAAATCTTTTTTTGCAGAGCTTAAATTCGTTTCATGGATCATCTCTGCTACGTACCTAGCCTGCCATGTCATTATTTTATGAGCATTACTCACTCAGTTTCAAGCAACGGATTGCTGCAGCCCTAACCTTAAAGAATTATCGATACTACTTATCAGTCAAATCAATTTTACCCATATCATGATCAACTATATTATATGTCTCGATGATGCATCGGGCTCCCTCCCGCCCCTGCATATCGACCCTTTGGTTTACCGCCTTTCCCAAGGCGGTTTTTTTTCGCCTGAGTTTCGCACGGAGTGAGATATCAGTATCCCAATCCATACTTTACCCTTTACAACTTAGCGCTTAGGTGGCCACAGCCTATTCGCCCCTCTATCCTAAATATTATTTTATACCAAATGCAGATTTTTGGTTTTATTTAAGTTAGCCATACTAATTGGCAAGATAGAGATTCTGAACGCAGTTAGTGTGCTCCCAAAGATCGAGCCTTATTTTGCTCTAATCAATGTTGACATCATCAACTAAGCTCAGGAAAGCGTTTCTAACGCAACGACGTCTGGAGTAGGTATGTCCGAACAATTATTTAGAATCGATTTCGCTTAATGGAATTATTTTAAATAATCATTTCTCGTGAAGAAGTCCAAGAAGCCTAAACCCATTGAAATTGTATACGCAACCAATTGTTTTTTAAGACTTTACTGCGAAACCCTATCGGGATAGCGCCTCAAGTTTGGTGCAAGGATAAGTACGGTAAATTTTTATTACTACTTGACAGCAACAGATTCAGGAAATAGTCTCCAGACAGATAAGACGCATACGTACATTGTGTATCGTATATTCTTTACGGGAAGCGGTTACGTTATGAAAGGTTTTCGTTACCTTGCATTCAGTTGTAGACATCAACTCGACCTATACGCCTGCACACTGATGCGCATTGGTTAGGGAACGCAGCCGATAATAAAAATAACGTGTTTGATTCTTGATCCTGCCATTTACCAATAAAGGAGATAAAAATGGCTATTCTTCGACAACTGGCAAAAGCTCTAACTGACCAAAGTATCGAGATCATAGATTTAACCCATACTCTTGAGACCCGGACACCCGTAATCCAGCTACCCACCGAATTCAGGCAGTCTGCACCATTTAAGATTGACGAAATCAGCCGATTTGATGAGCGCGGCCCGCTGTGGTACTGGAACAACTTTTCCTGCGGGGAGCACACTGGCACGCATTTCGATGCACCTATCCACTGGATTACCGGAAAAGATTATCCAGACGGCGCAACTGATACGATCTCGGTGCAAAAACTCATGGCGCCCGCCTGCGTTATCGATGTATCAGACCGGGTTCGGGATAATGAGGACTATCTGCTGACGATCAGTGATGTTGAAGAGTGGGAGGCGAAGCATGGCAGGATCCCTGAGGGGGCTTGGGTACTGATGCGCACAGGCTGGTCTACACGTCAATACACCGACGCATTCCTGAATCACAAAGAAGATGGTGGGCACTCACCAGGCCCTGACTCTCAGCTACCACTATGGCTAGCAAATGAGCGCAATGTGATGGGGTGGGGTACTGAACCTGTAGGTACGGACGCTGGCCAAGCTCACGCATTAGCGAAACCATTCCCTTGCCATCACGATATGCATGGCACCAATAAGTTCGGTCTTTCTAGCTTGGCCAACCTCCATCTGCTACCTCCAACCGGTTCAGTGTTGATCACTCCTCCACTGAAAATCAAACAAGGCTCCGGGAGCCCATGCCGGGTTTTGGCCCTTGTCGAAAAGAACGTTCGCTAGCGTTTGCCGAGATAGGTGAGCGGTTCCATACCGCTCTTTCGCTTCAATCTACTGATGGCTGCTTTCAGAGCAGATCCGAGGTATGACTTGATTATGTCTGACTACCAGCGGATTCAAACAGCGTCTCACTGGGGCGTTTACAACGTCGGTGTGAAGGATGGCCACATCTCAGACGTTAGCCCTTTCCCGAACGATCCGGCTCCCATTCGAATGATGGAATCTCTCCCGCAAATGGTGAGAAGTCCACTACGCATAGACCAGCCCTACGTCAGAGCAAGCTACCTAACCCGAAAGCATGACTCTCGGGCAATGCGAGGCTGCGACGCATTTGTCCCGGTGTGTTGGGACGAAGCGCTGGATCTAGTGGAAGAAGGCTTACGGAGAATCAAAACAGAATACGGTAACGAGTCTATCTATGGCGGATCATATGGCTGGGCTAGCGCGGGCCGCCTTCATCACTCACCAAGCGTACTGAAGCGCTTCCTGGGTCAATTCGGAGGCTACGTAGATAAAGCCGGCAACCACAGTTTTGGCGCCGCGATGCACATAGCTCCCTACGTGCTTGGCTCTTCGGATGTAACCTCTATAGTCGTTCCATGGAGAGAGATTGCTGAGCATACAGAACTGGTCGTCATGTTCGGAGGTGCAAACTCCAAGAACATGCAAATCGATCCAGGCGGTGCTGTGATGCACGAAACAGACGGACTTCTCGGTGCCATCGCCAAGAGGCAGGTGCGCTTTATAAACATCAGCCCTAGTCGAGATGACACACCTAGCCAGATCGATGGGCAATGGTTGCCGATCATCCCCAACACCGACACAGTTTTAATGCTGGGCCTTGCCTACGTACTGGTACATGAAGGTCGGCACGATCAGCAGTTCGTTGACAAATACTGTGAAGGCTTCGCTCCCTTCAGAGCCTACCTGTTAGGCGAATCTGATAGCGTGCCGAAAAATCAGTATTGGGCGTCGAAGATATGCGGAGTATCTACCGAAGCAATTACTTCGCTCGCAAGAGAAATGGCAACTAAACGCACTGTGATCACAACGGCCTGGTCGGTACAGCGGGCTGATCATGGAGAACAGCCCGTGTGGATGACCATCGTCCTTGCATGCCTTCTAGGCCAGATCAACAAGCGGGGCGGAGGCTTCAGCCTCGGCCCTGGAGGGGTTTCAGGAATAGGCATTGAACGTCCCGGAAATGTTCCTCGACCCACCTTGTCGTTGGGGAGAAACCCGATTGACATATCCGTTCCCGTGGGCAGAGTCGCTGACATGCTCCTGAATCCAGGCATGGAGTTGAATTACAACGGTTCGACATTACGCATGCCTGACATCAAACTAATCTATTCAGCTGGCGGAAATCCATTCCATCACAATGCAAACCTGAACCGTTTTGTTGATGCGTGGCGGCGGCCCGATTTGGTCGTGGTTCACGAGCCATGGTGGAGCCCGCCTGCTAAATACGCCGACATTGTTCTGCCTGCGACCACTTCAATGGAGCGTAATGACATTCTGGCAACCGAATTTCAGCGGCACTGGATTGCGATGTGTCAGGTAATCCCGCCCGTTGCGCAGTCTCGTAATGACTTTGACATTTTTGCTGAATTGGCAGATCGCCTTGGGTTCGGAGAGAGCTACACCGAAGGAAGGGATGAGTTTGGCTGGCTAGAACACATGTACAAAGGCGCGCGTCAAAAAGCGATGGATGTTGGGTATGAGCCGCCGCCTTTCGAGGATTTCTGGGATTTGGGGATGTACGAGTTTCCGCTTTCGGTAACCAACAGAGAAAATTCATTACTGTCGGATTACTGCAACGACCCCAAAAAATACCCACTTAAAACTCGATCAGGAAAAATTGAAATCTTTTCTCAGGCGATTGCTGAATACAAGTACCAGGACTGTCCTCCTCATCCGTGCTGGCTGGAGCCGGTGGAGTGGCGTAACAGCCCTATTGCCCGAAAGTACCCAATACACCTTTTAACAAATCAACCGGCAGGAAAGCTTCATAGTCAACTCGACCCAAGCGATCTAAGCGTAAGTTTTAAGCGAAAAGGAAAAGAGGTATTAAGTATTTCTCCAACGGATGCGCGGGCGCGAGATATTAATACGGGAGACATCATTAAGGTCTTCAACGACCGGGGGGAATTTCTCGCATGCGCCAAAGTAACGGACAACATCCTGGATGGCGTCGCATCAATACCAACAGGTGCTTGGTTTGACCCAGCTGATCCAACAACTACTGGCACTATCGACAAGCACGGAAATCCGAACGTCGTGACACTAGACATTGGCACATCACAGTTGGCCCAAGGTTCCGTCGCTCAAACTGCGCTTGTTCAAGTTGAGAGATTTGATGGTGATTTACCTGTAACAGCATTTCAACTACCCAGAATTTCACATAGATCATAAATTTAGAGCCAGTCGTAAATTAACCTTTTAGAGGCCTAAGCTAAAAGCTCCGATTTAATCTTACAGCATAAAAAACATGGAGAAATTTTCATGCGCCAAAAAAGCTATCTGACAAATGATGAAGTTGACACAGTCTTGAAAGAGGCCTCCAGCTTTGCGAAAGACAAAGCGTGGCCAGTTGCGATCGCCGTTTGCGACGACGGGGGTCATCCATTGGGCCTAGTCTGCCTAGATCAGTCCGCTCCAATAAGCGCGTATATCGCATTGGAAAAAGCACGTACTGCTGCTCTCGGGAGGCGCGAGTCCAAAGCATATGAAGATATGGTTAATAGCGGTCGCACCGCGTTTTTGAGTGCGCCTCAACTGACTTCGCTGGCCGGCGGCATTCCCATTATCGTAGATGGTCAAGTCATTGCGGCGATAGGTGTCTCAGGGGTTAAGCCTGAGGAAGACATATCGGTTGCGCAAGCAGGCTCTGCTGCATTGTCACCGGCTAAAGATACTCGAATTAATTCAACATCTCGGAGTTCACGCGACTGAATATACGCCCTGTTTCGACCTCAAGGTCGATTGCAAGCTCAAATCCTTCATGGAGACCGAGGTATTGTCAGAAGCACAAATCCGCCAGATCACTTTTGGACTCAACAGGCCAAGGTCATTCATTCACTGGCCCCATCAACCGAGCTTTGCTAGCTGAGCGAGAGAAACTTCAGACAAAATCAATAACTAGCTCGGATCGCAAAAAGGACATTCAACAGACGTCGCGCCAAATGCAGCGCGATCCACGCGCTGAGCGCTGTGCAGATAAGTATATCTGCCAGGCCACTGAGCAGGAAACGCAGCAGACTGCCTCCATGGCCGACCAAATGTATAGCGCTGGTTAGTGGAGCTCGATAGGCCCGATGCTCTGAAATTCAAGCGTCATGCTGGCATTAAAATGCAGCGTGAATATGACCATCTTGCATAATGTCGCGCAGTTTCCAACGATACACTGCAACACGTTTTACGACTATCAGTTAGCCTCCCGTAGCGCTATTGAGTCTTGATAAATTCCAGCATCATATTATTGCCATCGAGAATATCGGTACAAATCGCTTGCCTCGCTGCAGCACCGTCACGATTTCTCAATGCCCGAAGGACTTCCCAGTGGTGCTCGATGGCTATTTGCTCCGAAAAGTGGTCGTACGCCAGCGCCAGCAATGGCCCGGTGCGCATCCACAGGCTGTCCAGGAAGGCGCGCAACAGCGGCATCTGGGCGATCTCGGCAAAGAAGAAGTGAAACGTCTGGTTGAGCTTCAACGCTTCGGCCATGTCTTCTCGATGAATCGCGTCAAGGTTGGCCCTGATATTGGCCTCGATGCGCTGCAAGTCGTCGTCGGTGATCATTGTTGCCGCCGTCTCCGCGGCCAACCCCTCCAGCGCCAGTCGCACCGCGCGAATTTCCAGGTATTGCTGCACCGTCAGGATAGGCACACGAATGTCCTTGGGCGTCTTCATGACCAGGGCCTGCTCTTTGGCAAGCTGAAGAATCGCATCACGCACCGGGGTGACGCTGGTGCCCAACTGCATGGCGAGGTCACGGATACGCAGTTTGTCATCGGGCTTGAGCTTGCCCGTGACCAGCGCTTCGCGCAGCGATGAATAAACGCTGGTGCCGAGATACGCGTGTTTTATTTCGCCGATTGGATAGCTCATTTCAGATCCGAGTGAGGAAGGCTGTAGTTGGCGGGAAATACCTCCCCGTCAGCAACGAATTGCATCATCGCGGTTTTATTGGGAAAAAACCAGCTACACAACATGATGCATCATGCATTATGATTCGAATGGCAGTCCCACCCAATAGCGAGATCATCATGAGCACACCACGTTCCTCCCTAGCCGATAAAGATATGCGTCACCAACTGCACCCTTACACCAACGCCCGTGCTCACGAGGAACAGGGGCCTTTGGTGATCGAACGAGGGGACGGGGTGTACGTGATCGACGAAGACGGCAAGCGTTACATCGAAGCCATGGCCGGCCTGTGGAGCGCGGCACTGGGTTTCAGCAATAAGCGGCTGGTTGCTGCGGCGGAAAAGCAGATGTCGACCCTGCCCTTCTATCACCTTTTTGGCCACAAGGCGCACGCCCCCAGCATCGAGCTGGCGGAAAAGCTGATCAACATGGCGCCGGTACCCATGAGCAAGGTGTTCTTCACCAACTCGGGTTCAGAAGCCAACGACACCGTGATCAAGCTGGTTTGGTACCTCAACAACGCCCAGGGCAAGCCTGCGCGCAAAAAATTTATTAGCCGCATCGGCGGCTATCATGGCATTACGCTTGCAGCCGCCAGCCTCACTGGCCTGCCGGCCAACCAGCGCGGTTTCGACGCACCGTTGCCGGGCTTTCTGCACACCGGCTGCCCGCACCACTACCGCCATGCACTGCCCCACGAGAGCGAGGAGCAATTTGCCGATCGCCTGGCAGCGGAGCTTGACGCATTGATCGTGAAGGAAGGCGCGGACACCATCGCGGCTTTCGTCGGCGAACCCTTGATGGGGGCCGGTGGCGTGATCGTGCCGCCACGCACCTACTGGGAAAAAATCCAGCGCGTCTGCCGCAAGCACGACATCCTGATCGTCGCTGACGAGGTGATCTGTGGCTTCGGGCGTACTGGCAAGATGTTCGGCAGCCAGACCTATGGCATCGAACCGGACATCATGATCCTGTCCAAGCAACTGTCGTCGTCCTACCAGCCTATTTCCGCCATTCTGCTCAATGACCGCGTGTATCAGGGCATTGCTGACCAGACCAAGTCTTTCGGTGCGCTGGGCCATGGCTTTACCGGCGGCGGCCACCCGGTGGCGGCAGCGGTAGCCTTGGAAAACCTGAAAATCATCGACGAAGAAAACCTGGTGGAGCATGCGGCCAGCATGGGCGAACTGCTGCGCAGTCAGTTGCAGACCTTCAGTGACCACCCTCTGGTCGGTGAAGTACGTGGAGCCGGCCTGATCGCGGCGGTCGAACTGGTCGCGGATCGCGCCACCAAAGCCCCTCTGGACGCGCCAGGCAACCTGGGTCGCTACCTCGCGGGCCGTGCCCAGGCGCACGGCATGATCACCCGCAACATGGGCGATGCCATCGCTTTCTGCCCGCCGCTGATCATCAATGAAGCGGAAGTCCGGGCCATTGTCGATCGCTTCGGCATGGCACTGGACGACACCAGCAAGTGGGTCAATGGCTAAGTGAACGATCGAGTAGGAGGCGGATTTACATCCGCCGTCCTCTCACACCACCGTACGTACGGATCCGTATACGGCGGTTCAAGCTATGCGGTTAAGCCGGTTTATCGTATCCAGTACCGAGACTAGTCCAAGTTGATCCCATAGTTTCTTCGGCAATGCCTGATTCATATGAGATGCCCCCTGAGCTCCACCATAGGCCACGACCATTGAACGCCGATATGCAGGCGCGCGCTTCGCCAAGCCCCAGGCGCATCAAGTTACGCGCCCTCGTTGAGGGCTGCTTCCATTGACGCCAGACGACGCAGCGAAGCTTGCGACGCACCCAGCCGTCAATTTCCTCAAGTGGCCGTTTGCTTTGACTTAGCTTGAAGTAGCCTGCCCAGCCACGCAGCACTGGGTTTATCCGCTCGATGACACTCGCCATCTTGTGGCCCCGCGCTCTGCGCAGCAGCTCTCTGAGTCGGTCGCGCAAGCGACGCAGGCTCATCGTTGCCACTCGCAACCTTGGCTGTTGATGCCAGCTCATCCCATAGCCCAAGTAATCACACATCCACGACCCGGCTACTCGGCTTTTTCCCCGGTTCAGCGTCAGTTTCAGGCGCTGACTCAGGAAACGCTCAACGCTGACCATCACCCGTTCGTCTGCGCGACGACTGCGCACATAAATGTTGGCGTCGTCGGCATAGCGCACGAAACGATGGCCCCGTCGTTCTAGCTCGTGGTCGAGTTCGTTGAGCAGAATGTTCGACAGCAACGGCGAGAGCGGGCCGCCTTGCGGCGTCCCTTCCTGCCGTCGGCTGACGAGTCCACCTGACATCGTTCGCGCTTCGAGATAGCGACGGATCAGCGTGAGCACACGTTTATCTTCGATTTGACGCTCGATGTAGGCCATCAGCACGTCGTGGTTGACCCGATCAAAGAACTTCTCAAGATCGAGTTCCACGCAGCAGCGGTGACCCGCCGCCACGTGGGCACGGGCAGTTTCGATGGCTTGGTGAGCACTTCTACCCGAACGGAAGCCGTAGCTGTAATCCGAGAACAGAGGGTCGAAGATCGGCGTGAGCTGTTGCAGCAGAGCCTGTTGGATCAGGCGATCCACGACGCTGGGGATGCCCAGCTGCCTTGTCCCGCCTTTGGGCTTGGGGATTTCGACGGCACGCACACCTTGCGGGTGATACTCACCGGCCAGCAACCGAACCTTGAGGATCGGCCAATACTGTTTCACGTAACCTGACAAATGCTCGACCGTCATGCCATCGGCACCCGGCGCGCCTTTGTTGCTGACTACGCGTTGGTACGCACGTCTGAGGTTGGCGGGTGCAAGCACCCGCTCCATCAGCGTGTCCGGCTCCGCGTTCGTCCACGTCACAGACGCCGCCGATACCTGTGCGCTGTCAGCCGTCATCCTCGGATACTGTCCGGGACTCGGAGTAACAGTCTTCTCTTGGAGAAATTTCTGCATTTCGGTATTCAACGAGACTTTGACGCCTACTGGCGGCATAACTTGTTCGGCCCTTGGTGACGGGGTTATCCGCCACTTACTACGGCCTCGGCTGACTTCTGCACGTTCATCCCGTCGCCTCTCGACGCTCGGTAGCACTGTGGCAAACGTGCAGATCTCCCAGGGTAATTCGCGCGACCTTCCTGCTTATGCCTGTCTACGTCGCAGCGTCCCGTGCAAGTATTGGGCTTTAGGGAAACACGCCCCTTTACCCCGCTGCGCCGCCTCTATCCGCTTCCTGTTCGTCAGGCCAGCATTTTGCCTCGGGCTTCCTTCAGATTCGCGGTCACCTGCGACACCCTTGCCTCTGGCTAACACTTCCCCTTGCCGGGTGTGTAGAGGACTTTCACCTCCAAGTCATCAGCGAGGCCACCACAGCCAAGCTGGTTGCGCTTGCGCGCAACGCGCCATGCCTGGCGCACGAGTAAAAAAGGCCTGGTGTGAACCAGGCCTTTTTTGTTTTTGCTGGCCTCAGTTCAACTCGCTCAGCAACGCCGGCACCGCCTCGAACAAGTCCGCCACCAGGCCATAATCCGCCACCTGGAAGATCGGGGCTTCTTCGTCCTTGTTGATCGCGACGATCACCTTGGAGTCCTTCATACCGGCCAAATGCTGGATCGCGCCGGAGATACCGACCGCGATGTACAGCTGTGGCGCGACGATCTTGCCGGTCTGGCCGACCTGCATGTCGTTGGGTACGAAGCCTGCGTCGACGGCCGCGCGCGAAGCGCCGACCGCTGCACCCAGCTTGTCGGCCAGGGCGTAAAGGTGCTTGAAGTTGTCGCCGTTCTGCATGCCGCGCCCGCCGGAAACGACGATCTTGGCAGCGGTCAGCTCAGGACGGTCCGACTTGGCCAGCTCTTCGCCAACAAAGCTGGAAGTACCCGCGTCGTGGGCGGCGGAGACGGCTTCAACAGTGGCCGAGCCACCTTCAGCGGCGACCGGATCGAAACCGGTGGCGCGCACGGTGATGACCTTGATCGCGGCGGTCGATTGCACGGTGGCAATGGCGTTACCGGCGTAGATCGGGCGCTTGAAGGTATCGGCGCTTTCGACCGAGATGATCTCGGAGATCTGGTCGACGTCCAACTGCGCGGCAACGCGTGGCAGAATGTTTTTGCCGTTGGAGGTGGCGGCGGCCAGGATGTGGCTGTAGCCCTTGCCCAGCTCTGCAACCAGCGGCGCAATGTTTTCCGGCAACTGATGCGCGTAGGCGGCGTTGTCGGCGTTCAGCACTTTGCTTACGCCAGCGATTTTTGCAGCGGCCTCAGCCACCGGGCCTGCGCCCTCACCGGCGACCAGCAGGTGAATATCGCCACCGATTTTAACGGCGGCGGCCACGGTGTTCAGCGTGGCCGGGGCCAGCACCTTGTTGTCGTGTTCAGCGATTACCAAGATAGTCATGTTTAGATTACCTTCGCTTCGTTTTTCAGTTTCTCGACCAGTTCAGCCACCGACTTGACCTTGATGCCCGCGCTGCGTGCAGCCGGCGCTTCAACCTTGACGGTCTTGTTGGTGGAGGCGGTAGAAACGCCTAGAGCTTCTGGCGTCAGCGACTCCAGCGGCTTCTTCTTGGCTTTCATGATGTTGGGCAGGGACGCGTAGCGCGGCTCGTTCAAACGCAGGTCGGTGGTGACGATGGCCGGCAGTTTCAGGGAAACGGTCTGCGCGCCGCCGTCGATCTCGCGGGTCACTGCCACGCTGTCGCCGCTCACTTCAACCTTGGAAGCGAAGGTGCCCTGGCCGTAACCGGTCAGCGCAGCCAGCATCTGGCCGGTCTGGTTGTTGTCGCTGTCGATGGCTTGTTTGCCGAGGATGACCAGCTGTGGCTGTTCCTTGTCGACAACGGCCTTGAGCAGCTTGGCCACGGCCAGGGAGGTCAGTTCTTCAGCGGACACGACCAGGATGGCGCGGTCGGCGCCCAGTGCCAGGGCAGTGCGCAGTTGTTCCTGGGCGGTGGTCGGGCCGATGGAAACCACGACGATTTCGGTCGCCACGCCTTTCTCTCTCAGGCGTACGGCTTCTTCCACGGCGATTTCACAGAAAGGGTTCATCGACATCTTGACGTTAGCAAGGTCGACGCCGGAATTGTCCGCCTTGACGCGAACCTTGACGTTATAGTCGATCACTCGCTTTATAGAGACCAGGATCTTCATCAATTACCTCAGTGATCACAACACAGGGGGTCGGAATAACGGATCAGGTGGGACTCGCGCCACGCAGCTTTTCATTGCGTCGGCGCAACCACTCCATCAACAGTAAAAGCACGGCAGAAGCAGCGATCATCAGGGTCGCAGCCGCCGCGATAGTCGGGTTCAGGTTTTCGCGAATACCGCCAAACATCTGCATCGGCAAGGTGCGTTGTGCGGGGCTGGCCAGAAACAGGGTCACCACCACCTCGTCGAAGGACGTGGCAAACGCAAACAAGGCGCCGCTGATTACACCGGGCGCAATCAAAGGCAGCATTACTTTGCGAAACGCGAACCAGGGGGGCGCCCCGAGACTGGCCGCTGCGCGGGAAAAATTACGGTCATAGCCCTGCAAGGTCGCCGCCACGGTGATCACCACAAAGGGCACGCCCAACGCGGCATGCGCCAGTACCAGGCCGAGGTAGCTGTTAAGCAGGTTCAACTGTGCGAAAAAGAAATACAGCGACACGGCAATGATCACCAGGGGCGCGATCATTGGAGAAATCAGCACCGCCATCACCAGCCCCTTGCCGCGGAATTCGCCGCGGGCCAGCCCCACCGCTGCCAGGGTTCCCAGCGCAGTCGCCAGCAACGTGGCGGCGGGAGCGATGATCAAGCTGTTGCGCAATGCCCGCATCCATTCCTGGGAACCGAGAAACTCTTGATACCAGCGCAGTGAAAAACCGCTCAACGGGTAGCTGAGAAACGACCCTTCATTGAACGACAGCGGCACGATCACCAGGATCGGCACCACCAGGAAGATCAGCATACTGATGCTGAACACGCTGAAGATCGGCGCCCATAAGCGCTCGATCAGTGTGGAATGATGATTCATCAGGCACCTCATGCACGCTGGGCGGGGTTGGCTGGACGGGTGACGCGCGAATACACCCAATACAGCAGCAGGACGATGATCAGCAACTGGCTGCCCAGCGCAGCGGCCATCCCCCAGTTGATGGTGGTGTTGGTGTAGAACGCGACGAAATAGCTGAGCATCTGATCACCCGGACCGCCCAGCAGCGCGGGAGTGATGTAGTACCCGATCGCCATGATGAACACCAACAGCGCGCCAGCGGTGACGCCGGCAAATGTCTGCGGTACGTACGCCGACCAGAACGCCCGGAAAGGATGTGCGCCGAGTGAAACCGCCGCACGCACATAGTTGGGCGAGATGCCCTTCATGACCGCATACAGCGGCAGGATGACAAAGGGCAGCAATATGTGGGTCATGGAGATGTACACCCCGACCCGGTTGAATACCAGTTGCAGCGGCTGATCGATCAACCCCAGTGCGATCATCGAGTGGTTGATCAACCCGCCGTTCTGCAGCAGCACAATCCAGCCCGCGGTGCGTACCAGCAGTGAGGTCCAGAACGGCAACAACACCATGATCAGCCACAGGTTCGCGCGGCTGCTCGGTTGCTTGGCCAGCCAGTAGGCCACCGGGTAGCCGAACAGCACACACAGCAGTGTGACCACCAAGGCCATCCATAACGTGCGCATCAGCACCGACAGATACAGCGCCTGCCCCTTGGGCAGCTCGACGATATTGCCGCTCTGGGCATCGACCTGATGATCGAAGGCGGCCAGCACGTAATAGGCTGTCAGCGTACGCCCCGCGCGTTGAATACTGCGCCAGGTGCTCGGCTCCGCCCACAGCGTCGACTGTGCGATCAACGATCGGCTGGTGGACTCGACGCCGTCATCCGGCAACTTGCGCAACGCCATTGTGAGCAGCGTTCGATAACGTCCATCCTCATAACCCAGGCGTTTGATCAGCGATGGAATCTGCCCTTCGTCCTTGGCGGTTTTCAGGTCCTTGACCAACGCCACGAAGACTTTCTCATCCGGGCGGCTCTCGCCGTCCCAGCCCTGCAACGCCAGCAGCGTGGTGGGTAACGCTCTGACAACTTCAGGGTTATCGAAGCTCTTCCACAGTATGTTGCCAATCGGTAACACGAAGCTGATCAAGAGAAAGATCAACAGCGGCGCAATCAACAGCATGGATCGTCTACGGTAAGAGCCCTCGGCACGCAGCAAGCGCTGCTTGAGCGAGGCATTCTTATCGGTTGAATGATCGATAGCCGTCAGGCTGACTTCTGACATGCTGGTCTCCAGGTATAAGACGGAACCGGCCTCACGCACGTAAAGCCGGTGATGACAGGTTACTGCGCTGCCCAAGCGTTGAAGCGTTGCTCCAACTCTTCACCGTGTTCGATCCAGAAATCGGTATCCACGCTGCGAGCGCCTTTGAGGTTGGCGGGAGCAGTGGGCAGATCACCGCGTACCTTGGGGTCGATCTGCGCGATCGCCAAGGTGTTGGTCGGGCCGTAGGGGATGGTTTCGGCGAACACTTTCTGGTTTTCGGGGCGGTTGGCGAACGCGATGTACTTCTCGGCCAACGCCTTGTTCTTCGAACCTTTGACAATTGCCCAGCTGTCCATGTCATAAAGGCTGCCGTTCCAGACGATCGAGAACGGGTGCCCTTCTTTCTGGGCTGCCGTAACGCGTCCGTTATAGGCCGACGTCATGACCACATCACCGGACACCAGCCATTGCATGGGCTGAGCGCCGGCCTCCCACCACTGGATGTTCGCCTTGAGTTGATCGAGCTTCTTGAAGGCACGGTCGACGCCTTCGGGCGTGGCCAACACGGTGTAGAGCTGACCTTGTGAAACGCCGTCAGCGAGCAAGGCGATTTCCAGGGTGAACTTGGCACTTTTACGCAGCGCACGTTTGCCAGGATAGGTTTTCACATCCCAGAAGTCCGCCCACCCGGCAGGTGCCTTGGCGAGTTTTGTCGAATCGTAGGCCAGCACGGTGGACCAGATAAAAATGCCCGCGCCGCATTCGCTGGCGGCAGAGTCGATCATCTGTTTCTTGTCGCCCAGCTTTGACCAATCCAGAGGCTCGAACAGCCCTTCACTACAACCACGCACCAGTTCCGGGCTTTCCACCTCCACCACATCCCAGCCGACCTGGCCGGTCTCGACCATGGCCTTGATCTTGGCCATTTCGCCATTGAACTCGCCCGCTTCAATATCGACGTTGTTCGCCTTGGAGAAGGGTTGGTAAAACGCTTTTTCCTGGGCTTGCTTATTCAGCCCGCCGAACGACACGACCGTCAGTTGTTGCGCTTGCACCTGGCTTGCCGCCCCGGCCATCAACGCCAATACCGCAATTTTCTTGAACATGGCAACGCTCCTTAGCAGTGTTTTGAACAACGCTTTTTTAGTGGTGAACCAAGGGATCGAGCGCACTGGCGTCGTGACTGAACCAACTGACCGGTACCGTATGGCCGGCCAGCCAGTCGTCATGCATGTCCGCGATGGGCACTTTTGCGGTGAACGCCTCGTGCCCGGCGACGTTGAGCCGCACCCGCACGTGATCGCCCAGATAGATCAATTCTTCGATACGTCCCGACAGGCTGTTGGCGGAGGGCACATTCAGCGCAATGCGTTCCGGGCGGATGGACAGGGATGTCGGCTCACCGGCACTTAACGCAGTGCTCGCGCGGGCCCCCACCTCGGAACCGTCCGCCAGGCGCACACGACACTCAGCGCCGGAAACCGAAACCACGGTGCCCGGCAGGGCATTGTTTTCACCGATGAAATGCGCGACGAACGAGTTGCAGGGGTGCTCATACAGCGCCTTGGGCGTGTCGATCTGCTGAATCACCCCATCGTTGAACACCGCGACGCGGTCCGACAGGGTCAGTGCTTCCGCCTGGTCGTGGGTAACAAATACGACGGTCAACCCCAACTGGCGATGCAGGCGGCGGATTTCGAGTTGCATTTGTTCACGCAGTTGTTTATCCAGCGCGCCCAGCGGTTCATCCATCAGCACCAGGCTTGGCTCGAACACCAATGCACGCGCCAGCGCGATGCGTTGCTGTTGCCCGCCGGAGAGTTGCGCGGGGTAGCGTTGCGCGAGATGGCCGAGCTGCACCATGTCCAACGCCCGCTTGACCTTCAATTCGATATCGACGGCACTCATCCGCCGCACTTTCAGCGGAAAGGCCAGGTTCCCCGCAACCGTCATGTGGGGGAACAGTGCGTAGTTTTGAAACACCATGCCGATGCCGCGCTGATGCGGCGCAACCGTATGTAACGGCTTGCCGTCGAGAAGAATTTCACCCTGGGTCGGTGTTTCAAAGCCTGCGAGCATCATCAGGGTGGTGGTTTTTCCGGAGCCCGAAGGCCCGAGCAAGGTCAGGAACTCACCGCGCTGGATATCGAGGTCAAGCTTCTTGACCACCAACTGTTCACCGTCATAGCTCTTCTGCACACCTCGAAAGCGTACATAAGGGGGGACACTGCTCATGGCTGCACCTGCATCTTATTGTTTTGGAAAAATTGCGTCAGATCACTTGTAGCCATTTTAAGCACACCTCCATTCGTGATGCATCATGTTTTATACTTCACTACGAGAGCATAATATGTGCCAGATTCGGCGGAGCTGTGCGGCGAGAGGAGAAATCAACAAACACACAGATGTGCGGCACTCATGCAGTGCACTGAGGGCTGTCGTGCACTGCATAAGCGTGATCACCGGGGTAAAAAAGGAGCAGTTGACAGTATCAACAGAGTTCAACATGATGCATCAAACATCACTTAACCGAAACGATCGAGGATAACCATGAGCGAGAAGAAAACCCTCCTGCTGACAGGTGCGAGCAGAGGCATCGGGCATGCAACGGTTAAATATTTCAATGCGGCCGGCTGGCGCGTGTTCACGGCCTCGCGCCAGAGTTGGGCGGCCGAATGTCCCTGGGCCGATGGTCAGGAGAACCACATCCACCTGGATCTCGAAGACATCGGCAGTATTGAAGCGAGCATCGCCCTAATCAAAGAGAAGCTCGGCGATGGCAAGCTGCACGCGCTGGTCGATAACGCCGGCATGAGCCCCAAGGGCCCCGAAGGCGGTCGCCTCGGCGTACTGGAAACCGATTACGCAACTTGGTTGCAAGTGTTCAACGTCAACCTGTTCTCCACGGCCCTGCTTGCCAGAGGCCTGTTCGAGGAATTGAAAGCGGCCCAGGGCACCATCATCAATGTGACATCCATTGCCGGTTCCAGGGTTCACCCGTTTGCCGGAGTTGCCTATGCCACTTCAAAAGCCGCCTTGTCCGCATTGACCCGCGAAATGGCCTACGACTACGGACGCCATGGAATCCGCGTAAACGCTATCGCGCCAGGGGAAATCGACACTTCAATCCTCTCCCCCGGCACCCAGGACATCGTCGAGCGCGATATTCCAATGCGTCGGCTCGGCAAGCCGGAAGAAGTCGCTTCCCTGATTCATTTTCTGTGCACCTCGGGCGCCTCCTACATCAATGGCTCCGAGATTCAGGTCAATGGTGGTCAGCACGTCTGATCGGTTCCCCCTCTTTCCGTGATGTGTTCAACCGGAGTTTTTATGAAATTGCGTGATGACAGTCTGTTCCGCCAACAAGCCTATATAGCCGGTGTCTGGAGCGATGCCGACAACGAAGAGCGTCTGGCCGTAAATAATCCGGCGACGGGCGAAACCCTCGGCCATGTGCCGAAAATGGGCGCCGCCGAAACACGTCGCGCCATCGAAGCCGCCGAACAGGCACTGCCGGCCTGGCGTGCACGCACCGCCAAGGATCGCGCCACCGTGCTGCGTCGCTGGTTCGACCTGATCATCGCTAACCAGGATGACCTGGCCTGCCTGATGACACTGGAACAGGGTAAACCCCTGGCCGAAGCCAAAGGCGAAATCGCCTACGCCGCATCCTTCATCGAATGGTTTGCCGAGGAAGGCAAGCGCGTCTATGGCGACATTATTCCAGGCCACCAACCGGACAAACGCCTGCTGGTCATCAAACAGCCTATCGGCGTGACGGCCGCGATTACGCCGTGGAATTTCCCATGCGCCATGATCACGCGCAAGGCAGGCCCGGCGTTAGCCGCCGGCTGCACCATGGTGATCAAGCCAGCGAGCCAGACGCCCTTCTCGGCATTGGCCCTGGCTGAACTGGCCTCCCGCGCAGGCATTCCTGACGGCGTGCTCAGTGTAGTAACCGGCTCCGCCGCGCACATCGGCGCAGAACTGACCAGCAACCCGATTGTGCGCAAATTGTCATTCACCGGCTCGACCGAGATTGGTCGTCAGTTGATGGCCGAATGCGCGCAAGACATCAAGAAGGTTTCGCTTGAACTCGGCGGCAACTCGCCGTTCATCGTGTTTGAAGACGCAGACCTGGATGCGGCCGTCGAAGGCGCCATGTCGTCCAAATACCGCAACGCCGGGCAAACCTGCGTCTGCGCCAACCGCCTGTATATCCACGACAGCGTCTACGATGCCTTCGCCGAAAAACTACAGGCTGCCGTCGCCAAGCTGCGTCTGGGCAATGGTCTGGACGAAGGCACCACGACCGGCCCGCTGATCGATGAAAAAGCCGTGGAGAAGGTTCAGGAACATATTGCTGATGCAATCACCCAGGGTGCACGTGTGATCCAGGGCGGCAAACCCCATGCGTTGGGCGGCAACTTCTTCGAACCGACCATCATGGTGGACGTGCCCAAGACCGCCCTGGTTGCACGCGAAGAAACCTTTGGCCCCTTGGCACCGCTGTTTCGCTTCACCAGCGAAGCGGATGTTGTTGCGCAGGCCAATGACACCGAGTTCGGCCTGGCAGCGTATTTCTTCGCACGCGACCTGTCGCGGGTGTTCCGCGTGGCCGAAGCGCTTGAATACGGAATCATTGGCATCAACACCGGGATTATCTCGACTGAAACCGCGCCCTTCGGCGGTATGAAAGCGTCCGGCCTGGGTCGTGAAGGTTCCAAATACGGCATCGATGATTATCTGGAAATCAAATACATATGCCTGGGCGGTATCTGAGACTTTGAAGGAGTCGTGACGTGAGTGTCGATATTGATTGCGTAGTCGTAGGTGCTGGCGTGGTAGGGCTTGCCGTGGCACGCGAGATGGCCCGGGCCGGCAATGAAGTGCTGCTGATAGAAGCTGGCGAGGCAATCGGTATCGGCACCAGCTCGCGCAACTCGGAGGTCATCCATGCGGGGATCTATTACCCGCCCGGGAGCCTGAAAGCCCGGTTCTGCGTCGAGGGCCGGCACGCCCTCTACGCGTATTGCTTAAGCCATGGGGTCGATACGCGCAGAACCGGAAAGTTGATCGTTGCCAATACGGAAGCGCAAGTCGCTCAGCTGGAATGCTTGCTCAAGCGTGGGCTTGAAAACGGTGTGGATGATTTACGCCTGCTTGATCGCAGCCAGGCCACCGCACTGGAGCCCGCGCTTGAATGCATCGCGGCGTTGTATTCGCCGTCCACCGGCATCGTCGACTCCCATGCGCTGATGCTGGCGCTGCAAGGAGATGCCGAAGCGGCCGGCACCAGTGTCGCGTTTCACGCGCCACTGATCGGAGCCAAAGTCATAGCGGACGGTTTTTTGCTGGACATCGGTGGGGAGTCGCCCATGCAACTCTCCTGTCGCAGGCTGATCAATTCGGCGGGGCTTCATGCGCCAGCACTGGCAAGGTCCATCGAAGGGTTGGCGCCAGACAAGGTGCCACGCGACTATTTGTGCAAGGGCAGTTACTTCAGCGTTTCAAAGCGCGTGCCCTTCACGCACCTGATCTACCCGGCACCGGAAGCAGATGGTCTGGGCGTGCACATGACGGTCGACCTGGGTGGCCAGGCACGCTTTGGCCCGGACACTGAATGGGTCGACACCGAGGACTATCAGGTCGATCCGGCGCGCGCAGACGGTTTCTATTCGGCCATCCGCAGCTACTGGCCCGATTTGCCGGATGACAGCCTGCAACCGGGCTACAGCGGGATTCGTCCAAAAATTTCGCCACCGGGCGAGCAGGCCAATGATTTTGTGATCAGCAGCCCGCGCGAGCATGGCGTACCGGGGCTGATCAATTTGTTCGGCATTGAGTCACCGGGCCTGACGTCGTGCCTGGCGATTGCCGAGCATGTGCGCGAGCTAATTGATATTTAGTGTGTATTTCCCGAGGGTGGCTACACTCGCACCAGGATGTAGGCGAAGCCGCGTCCCCTCTACTTGCAGATGAGCATTGCCGATGAAATTCAGTCATAAGATACTGCTGGCCGCCGTCTCGGTCGTCACACTGGCGTTTGCCGCCTTTTCGACTTACAGCGTGCAGCTTCAAGAGCGCTACATCATGAACACCCTGCAGGCGCGCTTGAACGATAGCGGCCAAAGCACCGCCAACCATGTGCAAAGCTGGTTCGAAGGGCGCTTGCTGATGATTCAGAACCTGAGCCAGAACATCGCCTTGGATCCGCGCCCGGAACATATCAAGGCGTTAATCTCGCAAAAGGCGCTGGCGGGTGAATTTCTGCAGAACTTCATCGGTTTGGCCGACGGTAGCGTGGTCATGGAACCGGTGACCGCCCTGCCTGACCAATACGACCCACGCACTCGCCCCTGGTACAAAGACACCGCGGCGAGTAACACGCTGAACCTGAGCGAGCCCTACGTCAGCCAGTCCACCCAGCAACTGGTGCTTTCAATCAATACGCCGTTGAACAGCGATGGCAAACTGATTGGCGTCGCCAGCGGTGACCTTAGCCTGGATGCCTTGACCAAAATGATCGGCGGCCTGGACCTCAATGGGCTGGGCTATGCCTTTATGGTGAACGCCCAGGGCAAGATCCTGGTCAGCCCAAACCGCGACCATTTGATGAAAACCCTCGCCGAGGTGTATGGCGACCACCCTCCCCAACTGGAGCAACCCTTTAACACCGTCCTGCTCGATGGCCGTGAACAGATCATAGGCTTTACCCCGATTCGCGGGCTGTCGGGCGCGCAATGGTACATCGGCATTTCCATCGACCATGACAAGGCGTATGCGGCCCTGGGCGAGTTGCGCAGGTCCGCCGTGTTCGCAACGCTGATCACCGTCGCCATCATCGTTGCCCTGCTCGGCAGCCTGATGCACGTCCTGATGAGGCCCCTGCGAACCCTGGGCACAGCGATGCAAACGGTCGCCGAGGGCGAAGGTGACCTGACCTTGCGCCTGTCCGCGCAAAGCCGCGACGAATTTGGTACCGTCGCGCAATCCTTCAATACCTTTGTCGAGCGAATCCATCGCTCGATGCTCGAAGTCGCCTCCACCACTCGGCATTTGAACCAGATGGTCGAACAGGTGCACAGCAGTTCCGTCGTGTCGTTGAGCAGTTGCGACGAACAGAACCAGCGCAGCAACAGTATCGCCACGTCGCTCAATGAGCTGGGCGCCACTGCCCAGGAAATCGCAAGGAACGCCTCCTCCGCCTCCGTACAGGCGTCGACGGCAAAATCCCAGGCGATGGAAGGCCAGGTCGTCCTGACCAAGACACTTGCCGCGATCAACGAGCTGTCCGAAAAAATACACACTGCTTCCGGCCGGCTCGAAGTCCTGAATGGCAGGACTGTCGACATTGGCAGGATCCTCGAAGTGATAAAAAGCATCTCCCAGCAAACCAACCTGCTGGCGTTGAACGCAGCCATCGAAGCCGCCCGTGCGGGAGAAGCCGGCCGCGGCTTCGCCGTGGTCGCCGATGAAGTCCGAAGCCTTGCCCACAGGACACAGTCTTCGGCAGAGGAAATCCAGCAAATGATTGAAGAACTTCAATCGGACTCCCGTTCATCCGTGACCACCATGGATGAAAGCCAACAGTACAGCGCGCAGAGTATTTCGATTGCCACTCAGGCCGGGGAACGTTTTGATGCGGTGACCCAGGGCATCACGCTCATCGATGGCGTGAACCAGTCAGTGGCGGCCGCGACCGAGGAGCAGACGTCGGTGATCGAGTTGCTCAACGTTGACATCGTTGAGATCAACACGCTCAACGGCCAATCCGTCGACAGCCTGAATGCCACGCTGGCGGCCTGTGAACAATTGCAGTTGCAGTTCTCCGGCCTGTCTCAGCTCGTTGGTTCTTTTCGTGTTTGAGAACGGTGTGATTAAGGATGACCGGACAGTGAGATTGCTTCTGGCCCATTAGAAACTTCGAAGGGCGGCCGCTAACGACCGAGGCTGTGTAATGCAGCCACATATTACCCAAGCGGCGCTGCCCTCCTGCCCACTCAGCGCGCGGCGATATTCTGATTTGAAGCATCATATCCAGGCTCAGCACAGGCAGGGATGATTGTGGCTGAATCGGTTGCCGCTCCAACTGTCGATCCCCCAGAAGATCTCATGACCAAACTCCACGTACGTCGATCACCCGAATCCGGATACCGGGTATCTGGGGTGGCACTGCCGAACAGGACATCGCGAAGCTGAATACCGCATCCATTCTTGGAATTCTCCTATTCGCGTACAAAAATCAATACCCTCTCCAACATGCGGTCGCAGGCATCCAGTTGCCAGTTGCGATGCCTGCCTGTTGCCGACGCTATACATTCGAACCCAATGACGCGATGGCTAAAGAATCACCGAGCCGACCTCTTTAAAACGCAACACAGGCCGATAGAGGACATATCCAATAATAAATATTGGCCCAGGCCAAAAGATGGTCGCCAGGCATGCTGTTCACTTGCGAGATACCCCGATGCTCAACTCCATCTCCATCCGCTTGAAAATCATCCTGCTGTCCGGCTTGTGCCTTCTGGGCGTGATAGGTCTGATCGTCAGCCTGAACCTCTATCAGGGCAACCAGAACATTCAGGTAATCAGTGCCTCCAGCAGCAAAATGCTGACCGGCAGTGGCGAGAACCTGTTGCAGGCCAAGGCGGCCGAACAGGCGGCCAATCTGCAGAGAGTCTTCGGCGACAGTCTGCTGATCATCACCGCCCTCTCCGACCAGGCGGCCAACCTGCGTAGCATGGCAATCCAGCGCGGGTTGCCGGCCTCAACATTGCGCGAGGAACTTAACCAGAGCGTGAAAACAACATTTGATCGAAACCCTCAGATTCTGGGGCTTTGGCTGGTGTACGAACCGAATGCGCTGGAGGGTAAGGACAGCGAGTTCGTTAACGACACGGCACGCACCTCCAACGATAAAGGACGCTTTGCCAGCGCCTGGAACCGGGGTGCGGGCCAGTCGATGAACCTGCAGATTACTGAAAGCGATTTGCACAAGACCGAGCTAAGCATCAGCGGTACCCCGTACAACAGTTGGTACACCTGCCCGAGAGACAAGCGGATTACCTGCCTGACGGCGCCCTACGCCGACACCCTGGGCGGGAACGCCCAAGTGATGACCTCGCTGTCGATACCGTTGATTGCCGATGGCAAGGTGATCGGCGCCATGGGCGTGGACCTCGCCCTCGGCGCCCTGCAATCGGCCGCAAGCGATGCCCAGCGCACGCTGTTCAATGGCTCGGCAAGCATGTTAATCGTGTCCGACAGCGGCGTGCTCGCGGCCTATAGCAAGGATGCAGGCCAGGTCGCCAAACCGCTCAGCGTCACATTGGGTGAGGACGGCAAGGCGATACTCGCGGCATTGACGCAAAAAAAACCACAGGTGCTGTCCCAGAATGATTTGATTCGCGCCGTCTACCCCGTTGCACCTATTCCCGACGCGCCGGCTTGGGGGGTGGTCATCGATTTGCCCAAACAAGTCTTGCTGGCCGACTTGGTAGCGCTTCAGACCTTGCTTGACCAGACCCAAACCCGTGACACGCTGGAGTCATTGCTGGTGGCTATCGGCGCCGGGCTGCTGGGCCTGCTGCTCATCTGGCTCACCGCCTCCGGCGTGACGCGCCCGATCAACAGTGTCGCGCAGATGCTCAAGGCGATTGCCAGCGGCGATGGCGACCTGACCCAACGACTGCACTACCGCAAGAAAGATGAATTGGGCGATCTGGTGAACTGGTTCAACCGTTTCCTCGACAAACTGCAGCCCACCGTTGCGCAAATCAAGCAGAGCATTATCGATGCGCGCGGTACCGCCGACCAGTCTTCGGAAATCGCGCGGTTGACCAGTGAAGGGATGCAGGTGCAATTTCGCGAGATCGATCAACTGGCAACCGCGTCCAACGAAATGAGCGCCACCGCCCATGAAGTCGCCCACAGCGCCTCGAACGCCGCCCAGGCAGCGCGCGGTGCCGACCAGGCGTCCAGGGAGGGCATCACCCTTATTGAGCGCAGCACCCAGGACATCAATGCGTTGGCCCGCGAGGTCAGCAAGGCCGTTACGGAAGTCGAAGCCCTGGCGATAAACAGCGAGCAAATTGGTTCGGTGCTGGAAGTGATCCGCAGCATTGCCGAGCAAACCAACCTGCTGGCACTCAACGCCGCGATCGAAGCGGCGCGCGCCGGGGAAAGCGGTCGAGGTTTTGCGGTGGTGGCTGATGAAGTACGCAACCTGGCAAAGCGCACACAGGATTCCGTCGAGGAAATCCGCATGGTCATCGAACGCATCCAAACCGGAACGCGGGGCGTGGTGGCGACAATGCACTCCAGCCAGACGCTCGCCCAGGACAACGCCGAGCAGATCCATCAGGCCGTGCAGGCGCTGAGCAAGATCAGCGACGCGGTAACGGTGATCAGCGACATGAACCTGCAGATTGCCAGTGCGGCGGAGGAGCAAAGCGCGGTGGCCGAAGAGGTCAATCGCAACGTCTCGACCATCCGCGGCGTGACCGAAACCCTGACTGAGCAGGCCGCCGAGTCCGCGCAGATCAGCAGTCAGCTCAACGCACGGGCCAATCAACAGATGAAGTTGATGGACCAATTCCGCGTATAACAAACGGCGCTATGCCGGCGAGTGACTCAGGGACGGTAATTCGTCTGAGTTTCTCTAACGAGGCCTTTGCGCCTACGCTGAGCGGCACCCGCAGATCTGACGATGCAAATAAAGCCTGCTTGCTCACCATTGCGGTGTGTCGGTCGATAGCCTGACCGACACACCGCAATCCCTAACAATCCTCTCCGCATTTGTTTTATCGCGCTCAATCTTCAAGCGCGCGAACGCGCTGCATGCGCTTTTGCTCTGCGGGTGCATCTGCCAACTGCAACTCAAAGTCAAAATCAATCTGCGCAAAGCGCCCTTGCACACCCAACTCCCGCGCCAGTTGCTGATCGTCGCTGAAGCGGATTTCGGCGATCAGTTCATCGCGTGTCGCATATGCAAAGTCGTCGTGCAGGTACGGGTCATCCGACAGGTTGATCTGCGTTGTCAGGTGCCGGTAACCCGGGGCCGAGATGAAGAAGTGGATATGCGCCGGCCGCTGCCCATGCCGCCCCAGGTGGTCAAGCAACTGCTGAGTCGGCCCAGTCGGCGGGCAGCCATAACCCGACGGCACGATGCTGCGGAAACGGTAGTTGCCCTGGGCATCGGTTTCGATGCGTCGGCGCAGGTTGAACTCCGATTGGCTGCTGTCGAACCAGGAATACGTGCCGCCGGTGTTGGCTTGCCACACATCGACAATCGCGCCGGCCAGTGGATTGCCGTCGGTGTCGCGCACCTGGCCTTGCATGAACAGCGGCACGGCAGCATCGGTCCCATCATCCAGGCGCGCTTCGTACTT
Organism: Pseudomonas poae; assembly: GCF_001439785.1. Classification (GTDB taxonomy): domain Bacteria; phylum Pseudomonadota; class Gammaproteobacteria; order Pseudomonadales; family Pseudomonadaceae; genus Aquipseudomonas; species Aquipseudomonas poae. The sequence goes on from NZ_JYLI01000026.1 coordinate 28,730, forward strand.
GGACAACGGCGCACCGGCCACGTACAGCGGGCCCTCGATGGTGCGCGGGGTGCCACCGGACTTGCCAGCTTCTTCATCCGCGGCGTCCATCAACATATCCAGGTAATGTTCCAGGCCCAACCCGGCCGCCAGCAGCCCGGCCTCCTGGTTCTTGCCCAGTTCGTTGAGGTAGTTGACCGCCTTCCAGAATTCTTCGGGAGTCACCTCCAGATCTTCGATGATGTTCACGGTGTCGCGCAAAATCCGATACACCAACGCTTTGGTGCGCGGGTTGCCGGCGTCGTTAAGTTTGCCGCTGGCTTCTTCGAGAAACTGTTGGGCGTGAGCGGTCTGGGACAGTCGGATGGACATGGTGCATTCCTCATCTTGTAATTATTGGGTGCGTGACAGGCTTAACGGTCGTCTTCATGGATCGACGAAGGGTGCCGGCACAAGGCATTCACTTCGATCGACATATAGGGATAGAGCGGCAGTTGCATCAGCAGGTCGTGCAGGTCTTGCACGCTGTCGACATCGAACACGCTGTAGTTGGCGTAATGCCCGGCGATACGCCACAGGTGGCGCCATTTGCCCTCCTGTTGCAGACGCTGCGCCAGCGCTTTCTCATCGGCCTTGAGACTGGCCGCGCGCTCGGGGTCCATGTCCAGGGGCAGGTTCACGGTCATTTTCACATGGAACAACATGGCAGGCGCCTCTTAGTGTTTGTCACGACGGAAGAACGCCAGGCGCTCCTCATCAATGGCCAGGCCCAGGCCCGGTGCAGTGGAGACATGCAGGTGGAAATCACGGTACACCAGCGGCTCCGTGAGGATGTCCTCGGTCAGCAGCAGCGGGCCGAACAGCTCGGTGTCCCACGCCAGCTTGTTCAGCGTGAGGAAGGCATGCGCCGAAGCCAGGGTGCCGATACCGCCCTCGAGCATGGTGCCGCCGTACAGGGCGATACCCGCCGCCTCTGCGATCGCCGCCGTGCGCAACACCGCACGGGGGCCGCCGTTCTTGGCGATCTTGAGGGCGAACACCGACGCCGCGCCTTCGCGGGCCAGGTTAAAGGCATCCTCGACACATTCAATGGACTCATCCGCCATGATCGGCACCGGGCTCGACAGGTTGAGCCGCGCCATACCGCCACGGTTATAGCGTGAAATCGGTTGCTCGATCAGGTCGATACCGTTGTCGCCCAGCACTTTGCACGCGCGCAATGCCACCGCTTCGTCCCACGCCTGATTAACGTCCACGCGCACACTGGCGCGGTCGCCCAGGGCCTTTTTGATTGCGACCACATGGGCCAGGTCGTGGTCGACTTCACCGGCGCCGATCTTCAATTTGAAAATGCGGTGGCGGCGCAGGTCGAGCATCTTCTCGGCCTCGGCAATGTCCTTTTCAGTGTTGCCGCTGGCCAGGGTCCAGGCCACCGGCAACGCATCGCGCACGCGGCCGCCGAGCAGTTCGCTGACCGGCAGGTTCAAGCGTTTGCCCAGCGCATCGAGCAAGGCGCTTTCGACGCCGGACTTGGCAAAGGTGTTGCCGCGAATGCTGCGCTCCAGGCGCAACATGGCCGCATTGATATTGCTGGCGTCCTGGCCGATCAGCAGCGGCGCAAAATGGCGATCGATGTTGACCTTGATGCTGTCGGGGCTTTCATTGCCGTAGCTCAGGCCGCCAATGGTGGTGGATTCGCCGATGCCCTCGATGCCATCGGCACAGCGCACGCGGATGATCACCAGGGTCTGGTTCTGCATCGTGTGCATCGCCAGCTTGTGCGGGCGAATGGTGGGAAGGTCGACGATGATCGTCTCGATCGACTCGATGGCGCAATTCGGCATGACTATACCCGTTGGGTTCTGTTTAGATTTAAGCCGATTCTGTTCCCTATTTTCTAAGGCATCCAATATAGAATGGGTCTCGAACAATACTCTTTGGGTATGAAAGGAGTGATCATGGAACTGCGTCACTTGCGCTATTTCCAGGTGCTGGGGGCAACCCTGAACTTCACCCGCGCCGCCGAACGCCTGCACATCGCCCAGCCGCCCTTGAGCCGGCAGATCCAGCAATTGGAGGACGAACTGGGGGTGATTCTGCTCGAACGCGGCCGGCCGCTGCGGCTGACCGAGGCCGGGCGGTTTTTCTATGAGCACGCCAATGTGCTGCTGGAACAACTGAACAAGGTATGCGACAACACGCGGCGCATCGGCCAGGGTGAGAAGACCTGGCTGGGTATTGGCTTTGCGCCTTCGACGCTGTACGGCGTGTTGCCGGAGCTGATTCGGCGGTTGCGTACCCATGAAGCGCTGGAGCTGGAGCTGGGGCTGTCGGAGATGACCACCTTGCAACAGGTCGAAGCGCTCAAGGCCGGACGGATCGATGTGGGGTTCGGGCGAATCCGCATTGACGACCCGGCTATCGTCCAGCGCGTACTGGTGGAAGATCGATTGGTCGCCGTATTGCCCGCCGGCCACCCGTTGCTGGCCGCACCCGCCACCCTCGCCCAATTGGCCGCAGAGCCTTTTGTGCTGTACCCCGGCAACCCGCGTCCCAGTTATGCCGACCATGTGATCGCGCTGTTCGACGCCCATGGCCTGAGCCTCAAGGTGGTGCAATGGACCAACGAATTGCAGACCGCCATTGGCCTGGTCGGCGCCGGCATGGGCGTGACGTTGGTACCGGCCTCGGTGCAAGTGTTGCACCGGGCGGATATCGGCTATACACCAATTGTTGAAGCCACCGCGACTTCGCCGATTATTCTGAGCCATAGAGCCCATGATAAATCGCCCGGGCTCAGTCATTGTTTGCAGTTGGTGGAGCAATTGATCTGAATGCCGTCAGCCGAGGTGCGGTTCGCGATCGGTTATCCGGAGCGGGGATCAAACTCGGAACTGCTGCATCAGCTCACCTTGATAATTGGCCAACTGATTGAGCTGATCGCTCACCTGAGCTGACTGTTTGGCCTGACCGGAGAGTGATTCGGTCACATCGCGGATTGCATCGACATTGCGATTGATCTCTTCGGCAACGCTGCTTTGTTGCTCCGCTGCGCTCGCTATCTGCAGGTTCATTTCGCTGATCACGTTGACTGCCGCGCCGATCTGCTCAAGTGCGAGCACGGCTTGCTGCACCTGGACCACATTGCTCTGAGCCAATCGGTGGCTGCTGTGCATGGCCTGGCTCACATCGCGGGTGCCGGACTGCAGGTTTTCGATAACCTGGCGAATTTCCTCCACCGAATCCTGAGTACGTTGCGCCAGATTACGCACCTCGTCAGCCACCACGGCAAAGCCTCGCCCGGTCTCCCCGGCACGTGCCGCTTCGATGGCGGCGTTGAGGGCCAATAGATTGGTCTGCACGGCGATAGCGCAAATGACTTCCAACACCGAGCCGATCTGCTCGCTACTGTCAGCCAATCCCTGCAACTTATGCATGGCATGGCTCAAATCATGGGCGAGTTCGTCGGTGGCAGACGTCGTCCGGGCAATAACATTCAGCCCGTCCTGACTGGCCTGGTCGGCATTAACAGCCGCTTGGGCGGCCTGTGCAGCACTCTGAGCGCAGGCATTGGCCGCAGTGGACATTTCATGCAGGGCCGCGGCGACTTGGTCGATCTCCTGGAATTGCTGCTGCATGCCCTCGCTGGTGCTACGGGCGATCTGCGCGGACAGGTCCGCCGTCTGGCGGGCGTCGTGTACCGAGCCCTGCACCTGGGCGATTACCGGCTGCAACTTGTCGAGGAAGCGATTGAACGCCTGTGCCAGCCGACCCAGTTCATCGCGGCGCGGATAATCCAGCCGACGTGTCAGGTCACCGTCGCCCTGGGCTATATCTTCGAGCATCACTGCCAATTCGAGCAGTGGGCGCGTGACCCCTCGTGCGCTCAGCCAGATCAATAAGACCCCGAGGATAGCGGCCAGTGTGCCGAGTCCGAATTCCAGTCCCGAGCTACTCAGGCGAGCAGCATCGAGAGTGTCTTGCATCGCGGCGACCGGCGCCAGCAGCACCTCTTGCGGCACGCTCAGCAACACACCCCACGACCGGCTGCCGAATGCCGGCTCCAGCGGCTCCAGCACCGTAATGCGTTGGTTATCCAGCACGGTAAGCGGCTTGGCTTGACTCAACGCCGCCAGGATATTGCGCGCATCATCAGGGAGCATATCCTGAAGTTGCTTGCCGAGCCTTGCCGGGTTGGCGCTATTGCTGGCGATCAAACCAGTGGGGCTCAAGATGCTGATTTCTCCCTTGCCCGCGTAGAGAGTACGGCTGTCGTCCAGCGTGTTTTGCTGGAAGCTCTCCAGACTGATATCCAGGCCCAGCACAGCGATGGTCTTGCCATTTTCAATGATTGGAAAGGTGATGCCGGTGACTAACAGGCGCTTGCCAGACGCATCGTCGGAATAGGGATCGACGACACAGGGCTGTCCGCTATTGCGCGAGCACGTATAGAAGGTATTGAACGGTTTACCGCTGGGCCCGGGAGAAGTGTCAGCGAGTATTTTTTCCTCGCCCAGCACCGGAAACGGTTTTGCGTTTTTATCGCGTACCCAATATTGAGCAAATCGACCTTTTTCATTGCTGCCCAGTTGCGTTTGGCCAATAAAGTCGGCATCGCGGCCGTCCAGCGTTTCGGGCTCAAAAATGACAAAAAGGCCGAGCAACTCAGGCCGCTTTTCCAGCGAGCTGCGGATTACCGCCGTGAGTTCGCCGCGTAACGCCTGCGGCGTAATTTCGCCACGCGACGCCCGATCACGCAGGTCCAGCAAAAACCGCGCAACGCCCTCTCCATATTCATGGGTGCGCATAAAAGCTCTTTGAACCTTGAGCGCCTGCACCCGGCCCTGCGCTTGAAGATTCTGTTGCGCCGCGTCCGCCAGCATTTGACTGCTGGAGGCCTTGATTTGCGCAGAGGTGATATTGCTCTGATAGAGAGAAAGGCCCACCAGCAGGATGACCACCAATATCAGGCAGAGACTCGCGAGCAGAGTGGTTTTGCTCTGTATGGTCAAAGTAACAGTACCCATGGGTTCAACCTTGTCTGAGTGGACAGGAACGAAAACGGGTGGCACATGCCACCCGCCCACGGTCAAAACGTCGTAGCGAACACCAACTGGGTATAGACGTTTTTGTCGTTGTTACCCAACTGTGCCCCACCCTGCGCGGCGCTCTTGTCCGGCTGGTAGATGCCCACCAACGGCATCACGGTCACGTGCTCATTGAAGTGCCATTCGGCATACAGGTCGACTTCATGACCATCGGTGTTACCCAATTTTCGGTCGATCGTGTCGTAGTTGAAGTACAGCGCGCCAAGGGTCAGGTTCTCCAACGGCGAGGCCTTCAGCGTGACGTTCTGGATACGTGAATTACCGTTGAAGGGGCCGGCATAGTTACCGGCCACCTCACCCTGGAACCAGGTGCCGTAGCCACGGCTCATGCCGTAAAACAATGTGTCGTAGCGTTCGGAAAAGCGGCTGTAGCGGTAACTCGCGCTCGGCTTCCACATCGCATCGGCGAAGGTCCATCCGGCTTCCAGGTACCAGGCGTCTTCATTCGCCGCATTGGGCTTGTTCTGCCTGGCGTATTCACCCGACAAAAACAGGTTTTTCACGCCCGCATTGCCCGCTGCGCGCAGGCTATAGGTCTTCATGCCGTCACGCTCGAGCTGCAGCGGCGAGGCGTACGGTTCGCGGATGTCGGTGGTGTTGATGTACGTCAGCCCGACGGTCCCCGCCTCTGCCACATGTTCCAGCGTACCGACGTACATCTCGGTATTGGCCTGGGCACGGTTATCGGATTTGAGCCACATCAGGTCCCCACGCCAGCCTTCCTTGCCGCCGATTCGTAGCACGGCGGTTTTGTCAAAAGCCTTGCGCGCCGCCAGGTAGTAAGCGCCGCCACGGTTGAATTGGCCATCGGCGTTGCCGCGCCCCAAATTGAGAGCGTCGCCCTGAATCAGGAAGCCGTCGCCCACTACAATATTCTGTCGACCGAATGACAGGTCGATGCCGTCCTGGCCAAGAGCTTCGAACAGGTTGCCCGAACGCCACCCCAGATAGGCATCCTCGATTTTGGTCGTGCGTTCAGAGCCATCGGTGAAACCGGCCGCGTCGCCATCGCCCCAAGTTCCTGAACTGAGCAGTGAGAAGGCGCCATAGGCCGTCCCGGCGCCGCCCAGCCCCTGATCGCCGCTCACGCCATACTTGATGTAACCCTCCCGCCATGAGGACGACCCCGGCTGCAATCGGCCGGAAGGCGCGTAATTTTGCTGACTGTGAAAAGCGCCAAACACCGCCTCCAGGTTGGCATTCAGGTGAGTGTCGCCTTGGGCATACAACTCGTAGGCACCCGCGTGAGTTGCAGTGCCGACAAGTGCTGCGAGTGTGCAAAAGCGGAGCATGGGATGTTGGCGCATGGATGCATTTCCAATTTATTATTAGAGAGGAGCGATACCTTGAACAGGTTGACAATCAACCCAAAATTAAATACCGCTCACAATGGTTTCGGCAGTTAATGCGAACAACTAATTATTATTAAACTTTATCGGCGGCATGCGCTGCGTCAACGCAGCAGACCACAGTAGTGCACGAACAGACTATACAATCCAGCGATACTCATCTATCCGATTTATTGGTCAATTTCATCCTGTAAATCAGCGCCTGATAGTATGTTCATATAAACAAAAACCATGGCTTAAAGCACAAATTTTCGGATAAACAAACCAACTTACAGGACATCCGCCATTCACTCATTTAGTGTTTTTACTCATTAAAGAGCATCATGTGATCGCCAGCACCAACGTGGTGCAAATCCTATAATCCAATTATCCGTTACGGCCCTTCCCGCTTTATCTTCCGGGTAACACTTTGCTGACAGCCGTACAGGTTGCCAAAGCGTCAGCAAAGCCACTGCGCCAGCTATTCCGGCTTCGCGGGCGAACCAATCGGTGACAAGGTGCGATTTTTGCTAGTTAATCCTCACCCTCCCCTATGTGACCCCCTCAAACATGGACACCAAGAAACTGCTGCTGGCCGTGAGGCTGGGCGAAACCCTTCATTTCGGGAAGGCCGCGGAAATTGAAAATATGGCGCAATCCGGCCTCAGTGCGCAGATCGCCAAATTGGAAAGCGAGCTGGGTTTTCGCCTTTTCGTGCGTGCCAATCGCACAGTCGCACTGACGGAAGCAGGTGAAATATTCATTAAAAAAGCGCGCGTGATTTTGGCCGACATGCACAACTCAATCGTCGAATGCAAAGCGCTTGCCGACAACAAACGCTCTGTGTTGAGGATAGGCATGTTCGGCGATCAGGCAGCGGAGTACACCCATCCTATGTTCGCCCTTTTTCAACGGCTGAACCCGGATATCCGACTGGTATTCATTGAGCTGCAAATGACCAACCAGGTGCAATCCCTGGTGGGCGGCCTTGTCGATGTGGTGTTGATGCGCATCCCGACTCATGATGCGCGGCTGGAGTACGTTGAGCTGTTCAAGGAGCCTCGAGTCGCCGTCGTTCCCGCGACCCACGCGCTGGCATCGCTGGGTGCACTGACCGTAGCGGATTTGCTCGATAAACCCTTTGCCATTCCGGCCGAGGGGGCACCGTCCGACCTTATTTCGTACTGGAGTCTGGCAGACGTTAGAAATGAGCCAAGTAAAGTGGCCGCCATGGTAAAAACCATACCCGAGGTGATATCGGCAGTCGCTTACGGGGGCGCCTTCGATACCTTCCCATCGTCGTTAACCAAAGCCTATAACCATCCTGGCATTCGGTACATTCCCATTGACGACGCATCACTCAGCGCAATGTCACTGGCCACCTTGCAGGGCAATCGAAGCCCCGGTGTCAGGGCGCTACGCTATTGTGCGGAGCAGACATTTGAAGTCAGTTTTTCACAGTAGCCCCCCCTTGCGCGGTGACGCCAGCCTCACCCATCACAAAGCGTGATTGATCAATCATCTTTGGCGCATTGAATCCCCCCTCGGATGGTCACATTATCATGCTGCGGCCACACAAACATGCGCTGCGATAAGGTTTAAAAATTGCCTTTGCGTAAATGATAAAAATAATAGGTGTCGAAAATGAAAAAAATAAAAATCACCATGTTGTTGCCCGTTGACACATTACTCAACTGGGATGCCATTCAATGAATGACGCCCCAGCTTCCTCCTGAAAAATTGCGCCGAAATATATAAAAAACAAGAATTTTGCCAATTTAAAAAATGCACCGGCTACTTTTGTTGTTTGCCCCTCAGGCAAAAACAGTTTATTGCCCGTGCACGACTCAATACTGCCGAATAAAAAAATCGTATTGCTGTAACAGGCCGCTCAACAAGTAGCCGGACCACAGCGATGCAGGATGGTATTCCGCGTGGAGGATGTTATGCAAAACCGTGATCAAAAGAACAACCTGAAAACAAACTCGCTGGGCGTGTCTGACATTGTATTTTTTGTCGTCGCCGCCGCCGCGCCGCTGGGCGCCACACTTGGTGGTTCGCCGGCCGTTTTTGCCATAGGCGGGAGCAGCGCACCCGGTCTTTATCTGTGTGCGTCAGTGATCCTTATGCTATTCGCCATCGGGTTTGCCGCAATGAGCCGCTATGTTGTCAGTGCCGGCGGGTTTGCCGAGCTGGTTAAAGTGGGCATTGGCAGCACCGTGGGTCATGCCGCCTCGGGCATCGCCATTCTTGCGTACATCTGCATGCTGGCAGGCATTTACGGCGCATTCTCCGCGTTTAACTCGGACCTGGTTAAAAATTATACGGGTGTTGAGTTCACCTGGCAGCTGAGCGCCTTATTGGCGATTGTCGTCGTCGGCCTATTTGGCTACATGGACGTGAACATATCCGCGAAGGTACTGGGGGTGTTAATGATCCTCGAAGTGCTGATTCTCGTCATATTCGATATTGCGGTACTGATTCAGGCAGACCCGGCGGCAATGAATGTTGCCAACTTCATTCCCAAAGACCTCAGCGCTCCAGGCCTTGGCGTCGCGATGATGTTTGCTTTCGCCTGTTTTGTGGGCTTCGAATCAACGACCATCTATGGCGAAGAAGCGAAAAACCCGCATACCACTATCCCGCTTGCCACCTACATCGCAATCGCACTGATCGGCGTATTTTATACCCTCACCACGTGGTGCCTGGGCATCGCCTATTCGGGCAGCGATATACAAGCCGCGGCCACCGGCGACGTGGTGAACTTCGTCTTCAACATGAACACCAAATTTGTCGGGCTCTGGTCGACCCAAATTATGCAGGTACTCGCCGTCACCAGCCTGTTTGCCGTGCTCTTGTCATTCCACAACGCGCTGTGCCGATACCTCTTCTCCCTTGCCCGTTCGAACTTTCTGTTTAACGCGTTGAGCCGTGTACACCCCAAGAACAGCAGTCCTTACGTCGCCAGTTTGACGCTCAGCGTGATTACTTTTTTAATATTGTCAGTCTTTATGCTTATCGGCGCTGACCCGATAGTCAATCTTTACATGTGGATGGTGGCTGTCGGCACGCTCGCCATACTTGTGCTGCAGTCAATGGGCGCGATCGCTGTGATTGCCTATTTTAAAAAGACCAAACAGGGTTTCTTGTGGCAAGGCCTTATCGCTCCGCTATTGGGTGGCGCAGGCTTGATCTTCGTAGTGATGCTAGCACTCACTAACTTCCATGAGTTAACCGGTTCAACCTCTGACTGGGTTGGATTTCTGCCTTGGCTGGTGCCCATTGCAGCTGCGGTAGGGATTATCAACGGCAAATGCAAATCCGCCAATTACACCGCGAATGAAAACCCGGCGTCGGCATGACGTTGAATAATTAAGCACCTGTTGCTTGTGCGGCGCATTCAGATAGCCAAATCCAGGGTGTGCACCGGGAGAGCACCTTGGTTCCTTCTTAGTTTAATACCTCAGACGACTTTTTTTAGCTCTCTTTACGTGGGAACAGCCATGAAACTTGATTACCAACAATCCGTGACCAACTTTTCCGAAGCTTTTAACCTGTCCAAACGCGAAACAACCAAGGGCACCGATTATATTCCAGGCGGTTTCAGCAGACGCACCTTTGCGTTTGGACCCCATGCCATTTTTGTAGAAAAGGGCGACGCTCAATACATCCATACCATTGATGGAAAACGCTTACTCGACCTCAATAACAACTTTTCCACCAACGTACTCGGGCACAATCATCCGGCTGTCATTCAGGCAATCACGGACATGCTGCCGAATGGTTTTTCCTTCGGCAACCCGACCGATCATGAACTGGAACTCGCTAAATTGATTTGCGAGCGAATCGAATCAATCGAGCAGGTCAAGTTCTCTTGCTCGGCGAGTGAAGCGTGCCTCAGTGCCGTTCGTATTGCGCGAGGTTACACTGGCCGCAACAAGATCGCCAAGTTCGAAGGCGGCTACCATGGCTTTACCGATGAACTCGCGGTTTCCGCTCATCCAAACCCTGACAACTTTCCCGGCCCGGACTTCAACCCCAAAGCCCTTCCAGACTCCGACGGCATTCCAGGCTACACAACCGAAAACGTCATTATTCTGGTGCAAAATAACTACGAAGCCTGCGAGAAAATCCTGCGTGGAAACGCAGAAGACATCGCCTGCGTGATGATGGAGTTGCAGGCCTGCGCCGGTGGCATCGTAGTGCTCGACAAAACCTTCGTTAAAAAAATTCGCGCGCTGACTGAAGAATTGGGCATTTTGCTGGTCGTCGATGAGACCGTCACTATGCGCGCGGCGTACAACGGCCTTCAAAGCGAGTATCAGATCAAGCCCGACCTGACCGTGCTGGGCAAGATGATCGGCGGCGGCCTGCCTATTGGTGCAGTCGGCGGTAGCCGCAAAGTGTTCCGCGTGCTTGAAGATAACCAGGTGATGATCTCCGGCACCCACCATGGCCACCCGCTGGCGTGCGCAGCCGGTATTGCATGTCTCAAGGCCATGGATGAAAAAGCCTATAAAAGGCTTAACGACATGTACGCGAAGATCAAAACAGAACTGAACAGTTGGGCCGCAGAGCACAGCTACCCCTTCGTTATTTATGGCGCCTTCTCTGTATTCGCTTTTGCGTTTACCCATGAAATGGGTCAGGCGATCACCACGCACCGCGATCACTGGCACAAGATAGACGACAACAGCATGAGCATCTATGCGCTGGAAATGGCCACTCGTGGTTACTTCCCGGTACATCGTGGTCAGGTAGGCTTGACACTACCCATGACTGACGAAGACGTTAACGGCTATATTCAAACCACCAAGGATGTCGTTACGCTCATCTACGGCACCCACTGATCCAGCCCTGCCAAGCCGGAATATTCATCTACTGGATATTCCGGCTTATTTTTGCCATTAAATCCAATCCATAAAAAAGGCCTGGGATTAAAACCGACCAGGCCAATTCGCTTCTACACCACGCCCATCACATATGCGCCCGACCGCCATCGTTACGATGCATCGTAGCACTTGGAATTTCATTGAATAATTTTTTGTATTCGCTCGCAAACCTGCCCAAGTGGTTAAACCCCCATTCAGTGGCGACGCTGGATATATTTGTTCCTCGTCCGCCATCCAGCAGCTGCTTGCGTACTTCAGACAAGCGTAACTTCTTCAGATAAGCCATCGGCGACATGCCCATATGTTTGCGAAAGCCATCAAAAAGCTTAAACCTGGAAACACCGGCTGCCTGTTCAATATCGTCGAGACGAATATCTTCGCGAGCGTTGGAATGTATGAAGTCTTTGGCTTTAAGTAAAAAGCTCGGCAGCCGCCCAATCAGACACTCGTGGATCTCATCGGTGTAGTTACTTTTTTGCGCCAGGATCAAACCCCTGACAAGAGAGGCCTCGATGTCTCTTGAAAATAGCGTCTGATCGAAAATCGCCCCACCCGCGTCTTGCTCTGACACAAAGTGGTTGATCAATCGCCACCAGGAGGCACTTGCGCCTATTTGTCCGTCCATCAGCGGATCGAAATTGATCGGGGTTTCCACGGGACGTTTCAGGATCTCTTCGAGCGCAAGCCTCATCGTGACTCGCGGGATGACCACCGACAGTTTCCTGCAATCGCCCGCTATTGAAAGCTCCTGGCTATGGAAAGGCGAAACGATGACCCCCATGCTCTTGTTGGACGAGATACGACGCCCGAGGTAAATCAGCTCCTGCTCGCCGGAAAGAGGCAGGCTGAGGCTGTAGCTGTCCAATTGCTCGGAGCCCTCGACGCCGATACGAACGTCGGCCCCATACTCCAGGGTGCCAAGCTTGGTCGCATAGGAGCGAAACACTCTGGCGTTGTGCCGGAATGAAACCCGCTCGGGTTGTGCACTTTGCAGGCTGTGCGGGCCGCAAACCTCCTCCATCCATGCTCGGGCACCTGCCATGTCACAGCAGTTGATCTGGATATCACTATGGGGAACTACATGCGGCTCGGTCATAGCAAGGCACCACGGTTATGAAAGACGGTGCGCTCTTCGGCGCGTACCCATAGCAACAGCAAGACATATGCCACAGGGTAGATTACCGGCTAAAGCCAGTTAATTTGGACAGCATCCTCCGACTAATCGGATAGTTTCGCTTCTCTACCTGAAAACACCCGTCTCAAGTGCTCCCACAAGCACCATTCATGGGCTAAACCAGGGGAACTTGCACCACACGTTACCCGACAGACTTAACCGATGTAATGGATCGACACCTTTCTACCCACAGTAACACCCACACTGCACGCTATAACAAACCGTTGAGTATCATTCTCATTAATATGAGTTTTCAATAGATATGACCACTTCCGGACTTTTTCAATCTCATTAAATGGCTTTAAGTCATCAATAAATCGGATAGACCAATCGCCGCGCGCCGCCTCTAATAGGAACCCTGCATAACCGCACGATTGAGGATCTACCCATGAGCCGTATGCGCGATATTAGCCAGTGGAAAGAATATATCGAAAGTTGCCTGGACTTTCGAAGCGAGGAAGGTATCTATCGTATTGCTCGCGACATTTTCACGGAGCCGGAACTTTTCGATCTGGAAATGGAACTGATTTTCGAAAAAAACTGGATCTACGCGTGCCATGAAAGCGAGATTCTGAACAAACACGATTTCGTAACAATGAACGCAGGTCGTCAGCCACTTATTATTACCCGTGACGGCGAGGGAAAGTTAAACGCTTTAATTAACGCTTGCCAACACCGTGGCACTACCTTGACTCGCGTCGGCAAAGGCAATCAGTCTACTTTTACCTGCCCTTTTCATGCGTGGTGCTATAAGAGCGACGGACGGCTTGTAAAAGTCAAGGCGCCGACTGAATACGGGGAAGACTTCGATAAAGCCACCCGTGGGTTGAAGAAGGCTCGCATAGAAAGTTACAAGGGCTTCGTCTTCGTCAGCCTTGACGTGAACGGCACTGACTCACTTGAAAATTACCTGGGCGATGCGAAGGTCTTCTTCGACATGATGGTTGCCCAATCCCCCACCGGCGAACTGGAAGTACTGCCGGGCAAATCCGCCTATACCTACGACGGTAACTGGAAGCTGCAAAACGAGAACGGCCTCGACGGCTATCACGTCAGCACTGTCCACTACAACTATGTGTCGACCGTGCAACATCGTCAGCAAGTGAATGCCTCCAAGGGCATCAACTCCGGCGACTTTCTTGATTACAGCAAGCTGGGTGCCGGGGATACCGAAACCGACGACGGCTGGTTCGCGTTCAACAACGGCCACAGCGTCTTGTTCAGCGACATGCCCAACCCGGAAGTTCGCCCAGGGTACGCAACCATCATGCCGCGACTGGTGGAGGAATACGGCCAGGACAAAGCCGAGTGGATGATGCATCGCCTGCGTAACCTGAACGTCTATCCGAGCATGTTTTTCCTCGATCAGATCAGCTCACAGTTGCGAATCATCCGCCCGGTTGCGTGGAACAAGACCGAGATCAACAGTTTTTGCCTTGGCGTGAAAGGCGAGTCTGATGCCGACCGCGAGAACCGAATCCGCCAATTCGAAGACTTCTTCAATGTGTCCGGCATGGGCACACCCGACGACCTCGTCGAGTTTCGTGAAGCGCAACGCGGATTCCAGGCGCGCCTGGAACGCTGGAGCGACATTTCCCGTGGCCGCGACAAGTGGACAACGGGGCCTACGAAAAACACCGACACCATCGGTATTTCTCCGGCCATGATCGGGGCCGAATTTACCCACGAAGGCCTGTACGTGAATCAACACGGCAACTGGCAGAAGTTTCTGCTCAATGGTCTGGCGCGTAAAGAAGCCGATGCCCAAGCGCTGAAACTGAAAGAGGTATAAGGCAATGAACTTCGAACTTCAGTATCGAGTGGAGCAATTCCTCTACAAGAAAGCAGAACTGTGCGATGACCAGGATTGGGATGCTTACCTGGCACTCTTCAGTGAAGACAGCGTGTTTCACCTGCCGCAATGGGACTCCGAGCACGTCTACACCACCGACCCCAAGCGCGAGATGTCGCTGATTTACTATCCCAACCGTGGTGGCCTGGAAGACCGGGTATTCCGGATCCGTACAGGCAAAGCCGCCTCCGCGACACCGCTGCCACGGACCTTGCATCAAATCAATAACGTGCGGATTCACCCGTTGGAGGGTGGCGATCTTGAAGTGCGGGTTAACTGGCAGACCTTGTATTACCGCCAGTCCTTATCCGAGCACTTCTACGGGCGCGCCACCTACACACTTCGACCGCAGGGTGACAGCTGGCTGATCTCCAAGAAGCACAGCGTGCTGCTGAATGACAAGATCAATTCAGTGTTGGATTTCTACCATATTTAAGTCTGCGAAAGGTTAAATCATGTACCAGGTTGCGTTGAACTTCGCTGACGGTAAAACACTGTTTTGCCCCGTCCAGCCTAACGAAATTTTGTTGGATGCTGCGCTCAGAAGTGGGATCAAGATCCCTCTGGATTGCCGCGAAGGGGTTTGCGCGACCTGCCAGGGCCGTTGTGAGTCCGGAAGCTACACTCAAGATTACGTAGATGAAGAAGCCCTTTCCGAACAGGATTTGGCTGACCGCAAGGTTCTGTCATGCCAAACAAGGGTGCTGTCCGACGCATCCTTCTACTTTGACTTCGACTCGACACTGTGTGGAAGTGCTGGAACTTCAGAGGTGACCACCACAGTCACTGAAGTCATTCAGGTATCCGATAGCACCGCAATATTGAAGGTCGAACTGGCGTCCGGTGCTGCCCCACTGAATTATCTGCCCGGCCAGTATGCGCGCCTGCAAGTGCCGGATACCGGTCACAGTCGCTCCTATTCGTTTGCCTGTGCACCTGGCCGTCGAACCCTTGAATTTCTGGTTCGTCTCCTGCCCAGCGGGGTCATGACCGACTACGTACGCGATCGGTGCAAGCCAGGCGACATCATCCAGATGGAAGCGCCACTGGGGGCCTTCTACCTGCGCCATATCGATCGTCCGGTGTTGATGGTCGCCGGAGGAACCGGACTGTCCGCCTTCCTCGGCATGCTCGATCAACTGGCGGAGAAAGGCGGGTCCGGATTCCCGGTGCATCTTTTCTATGGTGTGAGGACCGAACAGGATCTGTGCGAAATGCCTCGCATGGAGGCGTATAAATCAACGATTCAAGACTTCGACTTCACTCCGGTCCTTAGCAATGCTGCTGAAGATTGGCAGGGCAAAAAGGGGTTCATTCCTGAACATCTCGCCCCCTTCGAGCATTCAGACACACCCTTTGACCTGTATATGTGCGGCCCTCCCCCCATGGTCGAGTCGGTAAAAACATGGCATGTGGAAAAACAACTTACCGCTGTGCGGATGTATTTTGAAAAGTTCACGGAAAGTAATACCTGAACCACTAGTGGCACCGGACACCCAGTTGAATTTTATTGACTGCCAGTTATGTACGCGGGTTCTTTATGTCCAGCTTATCAGTAAAAATAGAACGCATTGAGGCACTGACTCCCCGCATTCGGCGGTTGGTATTAGTTGCTCAAGACGGTGGGCAGCTCCCTGAATTCACACCAGGGGCCCACCTTGAACTGCACATTCCAGGTGATAGAAAGCAGAAGCGTGCCTACTCAATCGTGAACTTGTCGGCCGGCGACCATTATGAAATTGCCGTACAACTCGATGACAAGAGCACAGGGGGCTCCAAGTGGGTGCATACGCTGACGGAAGGTCAGGTCATTGAGGTAGAACCGCCTCGCAATCATTTCCCCCTGGTCGAAGAAGCCAAACACATACTGCTGATAGCGGGTGGAATCGGCATCACACCGATGCTCGGCATGGGCCGCGCGCTGCTGGCATCCAAACAGGCATTCACCCTGCATTACGCCGGCCGCACCGCAGAAAACATGGCTTATCTGGACGAAGTACAGTGCCTGGACAATAGCCAATGCTGGATAAGCGGTGGAGACGCCAGCAAACGTTTCGCGGCATCGCGTGTATTAGCGACCCCCTCTGAAGGCACTCATCTGTATATCTGCGGCCCCGTAGAGATGATCACCTCGGTGATACAAACCGCTCGGGAACTTGGTTGGCCGGAAGATCACGTCCACTACGAATTGTTCGCCGGTGCGCTTGAAGAAGATGGCGACCAGGCGTTTGAAGTAGAACTTCGCGCGAGTGGAGTAACGCTTGCAGTGAACGCGGGGCAGACCTTGTTGGACGTGATGATCGAGGCCGGCCTGGACCCGATGTTCGACTGCCGACGAGGTGATTGCGGTGTATGCGTAACACAAGTCATCGAGGGTGAAGCCGATCACCGTGACATCTGCCTGTCCGATCGCGAGCGCTCCGGCGGCGCCTTCTGCACCTGTGTCTCTCGTGCCAAGACTGCCAAGTTGGTACTTGACCTCTAATAATTAAAGGAGAGAACAATGATTCCTACCAATGAACAAATTGCCGACCTGATCCGGCCCGACAGCGTTCATAAAAGCGTGTACACCGACCCTGTTCTCTTTCAACTCGAAATGGAGCGAATTTATGGGCATGCCTGGATTTATGTCGGCCATGAGAGCCAGGTAAAGAACCCTGGTGACTACCACACGACTCGGATCGGCGACCAGGATGTGGTGATGGTCCGTGCGCCTGACGGCAAAGTAAACGTCCATTACAACCGCTGCCCGCATAAAGGGGCAAAGTTGGTCGCGGACGGTGACGGCAATGTCGGCAAGTTTTTCCGCTGCCCCTACCACGCCTGGACATTCAAGCTGGACGGTTCGCACCTGTCGGCACCGCTGAAGAGCGGCTTCGAGGGCACATGCTACGACCCGAAACATCCGGATTTCTCCATGGCCAGTGTGGCCAGGGTCGATAGCTACCGCGGCTTCGTATTCGCCAGCCAGGCGTCCTACGGCGAAGACCTTAAAACCTTCCTCGGTGGCGTCGTCAGTTCCATCGACAACATGTGCGACCGATCTCCGGTGGGTGAACTTGAAGTAGCCGGCGGTATTTTCCGCGTACAACAACGTTCCAATTGGAAAGTTTTCTACGAAAACCTCCACGACACCATGCACGCACGGGTGACCCACGAATCATCGGTCGATGCCGCTCGAGAACAGGCTGAAGCCATCGGCGAGATGCCGTTCGAACTGCTGATCATGGACGGCAATGGCGAGCCCTATGACTTCTGGGAAAAACTGGAACTGCGTGCCTACCACAATGGCCATGGCTACATGGAGGCGATTTTCGATCCGGATGCCGCTGAGAAAGACGAAGTTTCCCGCGCGCACTTTGAATGTTTGAGCCAAGCCTACGGGGCAGACCGGGCGCGTGAAATCATGGGCATGAACCGACATAACACCGTGATCTACGGCAGCGGATCGCCTCATACCGTGTTCATGCAATTCCGGGTTATCCGCCCGGTTGCCGTCGATAAAACCATGGTGGAAATCCAGACGTTCCGCTGTAAAGGTGCCCCTGATGTGGTGTTCGATCGGGCACTGACTTATGCCAACGTTATCAACTCCCCTTCTTCAAATGTCATGCCCGACGACGTTGAAGTGTATGCCCGCTGCCAGGAGGGCAACATGACCCGAGGCGGCACCTGGATCAGCATGCACCGTTATGTCGGCACCGATAAGGTCCTTGAAGACGGCGCCGTCTCTACCAATGGCACCAGCGAACTGCCCATGCGTAACCAGTTTGCCGCCTGGAAAAAGTTCATGACCGGAACAATTATCGCCAAGGAGAGCAATAATGTTGCTTGACCGCGCTTTCAACGTAAATACATCCGACGTCAAGCCTGCACTTGTCGAAGAGGCCACCCTTCGCTCGATCGAGCAATTTCTTTTTAAGGAAGCTCGCCTGCTGGATACGTGGAAGTTCTGGGAATGGGACAAACTCTTTACCGATGACGGCATGTATTGGGTGCCGCAAAAGCATAACCAGGTAAACCCTTTTGATCACATTTCCCTGTTCTGGGAAAACCGCATGCTGCGCGAGACACGCATTCGTCGCGTGGAAAATGCGCGTAACTGGTCACAGCAACCCCAAACTCAAACAGCGCACTTGATTGGCAATGTTTGCATCGAAGGCCTGGACGAGGACGATTGCCTGGTAGTCAGCGCGGTGTTCCAGGCCACGGAATGGCGTTTGGACCAACGTCAACTCGCCGGGCGTTACACCTACAAACTTACCGGCAATAAAGTGGAGGGTTGGAAGATCAAGCTCAAGCGTGTTGACCTGGTCAACTGCAATGATGTGTTTGCCAACCTGGAGGTATTCGTTTGATGGAGCGGCCAGTCGTCATTGCGCTCCACTACCAGAATGATGTGCTGCATCCGGAAGGACGTATCAAGGTAGGTCTGGACGAGGATGGAGCCGTTCGCGCGAATCTGATTGCCTCTGCGAGCGCATTACTGCGTGGCGCGCGAAAAAATGGCTGGCCAATCATTCATGCGCGTGTGGCGTATCGAGGCGATTACTCCGACTTGATCGCTAACGCGCCGATATTAAACAGCGTCAAGAAGATCGGTGCCGTGATTGACGGCACGTGGGGCGCCGAATTCCTCGATGCCTTGAGTCCCCATGAAAACGGCAAGGAATTCATCATTACCCACAAGCGGATCAACGCATTTTACGGCACGCATGGGGAAGCCCTGCTAACCATGCTCAGCGCGCGCACGCTGATCATTGCCGGTGTGGCAACTCATTCCGTCGTGGAAAGTACCGTAAGGCATGCCGTGGACTGCGGTTATCACATCGTCGTCCCCGCAGACGCGTGCTCTGCCGCTGACCCGGCGGCACATCAAGCGTCGCTTAAAAGCATGAGTCTGATCGCTGAAATCTCCAGCGTTGACCACTTGTTCGAGGTGCAATCATGAGCCTGGAAGGAAAAGTTGCAATCATCACCGGCAGCACTCAGGGGCTGGGGCTGGATATTGCCAAAGTCATGATCGCCCAAGGGGCGCAAGTTATGCTGGTCGGGCGTAATGCCAGTGCAGGAAAAGCCTTATGCGACGAACTGGGGCCCTGCGCTTCCTACACAGAGTGCGATGTGGAAAACGATGAAGATATTGATCGGTGTATTGACAACACCCTCAATCAATTCGGAAAAGTCGACATTCTGGTTAACAACGCGTGTATCTACACCGATCAGGGCATTGAGTCTTCCCGGGAAGATTGGCACAAAAGCCTGAACGTCAACGTTATCTCTGCCGCCATCTTCGTGCAAAAAGTCTCTCCCCTGCTGAAGCCTGGCAGCACGATAGTGAACATCACCAGCACGGGTGGGAAATTCGGTGCGGCCGGCCGCGCACTCTACCCTGCATCCAAAGCGGCGATGCTGCAATTGACCAAGAATTTCGCCGTGACCCTGGCCCCCAGGGGCACTCGCGTTCTGAGCGTATCGCCGGCCTGGACCTGGTCCCCGACCGTCGCCACTCTGACAAACAATGATATAGCCCTCGCCGACCGCGTCGGTGCTGACTTCCACCCTCTGGGTCGCATCGGACGAGGTGAAGAAGTCGGGAATGTTGTTGCTTTTCTCTGCACGTCCGGCGCCTCTTGGATGACCGGCGTGGATATACCTGTAGATGGAGGTTTTTCCATCCTGGGTCCGGACAGAGGTATATCGCCTCGCGTGTGGTTCCAGCGTCATTCCGATTCTGAATAGTTTGATCTAGAGGAACATAAAAATGGGCGAATTCATCGGTATCCAGACCCTGGACAAAGCGCACACCTTTCGCGGCTATCTTGCTGTTCCCGCGAGCGGAAAAGGCCCGGGACTCGTACTCGGCCAGGAAATTTTTGGCGTCAATGCAAACATGCGTGCCGTGGCGGACCTCTATGCTGAAGAGGGATACGTGGTATTGGTGCCCGACCTGTTCTGGCGAATGGAGCGCGACGTCGATCTCGGTTACACGGAACAGGATTTTGCGAAAGCGATCGATTTTTTCCAGCGCGTGGATTTGGATCTGGCTGTTCAGGATATTTCCGCCAGCTTTGCCAAGCTCAAAACCCTGGACCAGGTTGAAGGCGACGACTTCGGTTTCGTCGGCTTCTGCATGGGCGGCAAACTGGCGTACCTGACGGCGACACGCACCAAGGCCGCCTGCTCGGTCGGCTTCTATGGCATGGGCATCGAAAACTATCTCGACGAAGTGGATAACATCAAGGGTCGACTGGTGCTTCATTTTGCCGAGAACGACGCTTACTGCGACGCTCAGGCCCGGGCAAAAATCAGCGCGGCCTTGAAAGGCCACAAGGGTTCGGAAATCTATGTGTATCCGAATGTCGACCACGCTTTCGCCCGTGCAGGCAGCGCTCACTTCGACAAACCCACGGCCCTCATGGCGCACGAACGCACCATTGCCGCGTTGAAGCGCGAGATTGGCCCGAACTTCAATCTTTCGAACCTGTGGGACGAGCATGTAAAGCATGAGTTCGATACCCGGGACGTTCCCGCAACGATGGCCACCATGGTCGCGGAGCCCTACGTCAATCACATCCCGACCATGACCGGTGGGGTAGGCAGCAAGCAGCTAAGCCGTTTTTATCAGCACCACTTTGTCCATGGAAACCCGCCGGACATGAAACTGATCCCCCTGTCCCGGACAGTGGGTGCGTTGCAGATCGTCGATGAATTCATCATGTGTTTTACCCACACGACGGAGATCGATTGGATGCTCCCGAACGTGGCGCCCACCGGAAAGTACGTCGAAATTCCCATGCTGGGCGTCGTCCGCTTCAGGGGCGACAAGCTCTACCACGAGCATATCTACTGGGATCAGGCGAGCCTGCTGGTCCAGGTCGGTCTGCTTGACCCGACAGGCTTGCCTGTCGCAGGCGTGATCACTGCGCAGAAGCTACTGGATGAGGCACTGCCTTCGAATACGTTGATGGATAACTGGAAGAATAGCGAAGCCCTGTGATGCCACGCTGGGCAGTCCCGCAAACGGCAGGATCGCCCAGCCCCATGTCCATCTCGACATTTCGCCAAATTTTTTCTGCGCAAACTTGACTCAAAGGTGTGCCGCCATGACCGATCAAGCCATTAAAGACCTGAAAATCTACCACCCTTATATCAACGGTAAATCCTGGCAAAGCGACGGCCAGCCGGAACAGGTCGTGATCAACCCCTACACCCAACAAGCCATTGCACGCGTGAAGCTTGCGACGGCAGCCGACATCGACAGCGCCATCGCGTCAGCATTCGAAGCGCAAAAAACCTGGGGCAAAACGCTCGCGAAGGAGCGTGAGGCCATTCTTTGCCGTGCTGCGGATATCATCGAGCGCCGTCGCGGCGACATTGCGAAGATCCTCATCGAGGAAGGCGGCAATGTGTTCGGCAAAGCCATGTTCGAATGCGACTACATGGTCAGCACATTCCGCATCGCCGCAGGACAGGCACGCGATATCCGTGGCGAAACCATGCCTGCCGACGGTGCGGGTCGTATCTCGATGTCCATCAGGCAACCGCTGGGTGTCATTGCAGGCGTTGGCCCTTTTAACGCCCCGCTGCTCTTGAACGGGAAAAAGCTCGCCCCTGCCTTGGCCGCCGGCAACGCATTCCTCATGAAGCCGGCCCCGCAAACCCCGCTGATTGGTTTGCTCTTCGCCGAGATTCTGGAAGAAGCTGGCGTCCCACCCGGCGTGTTCAGCGTGCTGCCCACCACCAATGAAGCGCTCGGAGACAAGTTCTTCTCCGACAAACGCGTGAAGATGGTGACCTTCACCGGTTCGGCAAAAGTCGGCCGGTACCTGTCCGAATTGGCTGGCAAGTTCCAGAAGCGCATCGTCCTGGAACTTGGCGGTAAGAGCCCCATCGTCATCCTCAATGACGCGAAGCTGGACTATGCTGTCAGCGCCGCGGCTTTCGGCATCTTCTTCAACCAGGGCCAGGTGTGCATGGCCAACTCGCGGATCATCGTCGAGGAAGGCCTTTACGACGCGTTTTGCACTGCGTTCGTTGAAAAGGTCCGTTCCATTCGCTGTGGGGACCCTGCCGACCCCGCCACGATCGTGGGCCCACTGATAAGCGCCAACCAGTGCGAATTCATCCGTGGCCAGATCGACGAGGCCATTGCCAAAGGGGCCACGCTCCTGACGGGTGGTGAATATCTGGGAAACCTGTTCCAACCCGCCGTATTGACCGACGTCACGCCATCGATGGCTGTTTATGATGAAGAGAGCTTCGGACCGTTGGTTTCCATATACAAGGCTAAAGACTTCGAGCACGCCATTGAGTTGGCAAACGATACGTCCTACGGTCTTTCTTCCGGCATTGTGACGAACGACCTTCAGAAGGCGTTCGACTTCGCACTGCGTATCGAAGCAGGCTCGGTGCATATCAATGACAATTCTTTCGACGATGATCCAAACGCTCCTTTCGGAGGGTTCAAGGATAGCGGCCACGGCAAGGAAAATGGTCGTTACTCCATTCACGACATGACCGAGCTAAAGTGGGTAACTTTACAGTTGGGTGAGCGTGCCTTTCCTATCTGATGAGCAATAATAATGGCCCCATCCTGCCGGATTGGGGCCATGTATTAATCCACACAGTCGCTGGGGACGGATTTCAGAATACGGAAATAATGAGCACTGAGCGATAACTGTGATTCCGAGAAGTTTTACACTTAAAAAATGGTTTAACCGGAAATGGAATGACCTCACCGAGTTGGTCTACCAAGGAAACAGCTAGCGTGCATAGCTAGTTTTGATTTTCAGATAATCGGTGTGAGGCCTACCTATTGGGAATGGAGGTCCGCCGCAGATGAGCGTTTATGGTTTCAATCTGAATACGAAAACCTTCTATCGCCCTATAGATGCAGCATTGCGCTGGTGTAATCTCACTCGCTACGAAGCCCAAATTATCCAGGCGGATTGGTCTCGTCCTGAAAACCTTGCGACCCTCTTTCCACAATGGCCCAATCTTCACATCGCTGTCGAAAGGATTTTAGACGCCATACGCAATGGGGAGCTGCCGTATGGCTGCCTCGGCATTTCTGTTCCTTTCGGAAGCTATGTAGAACCCTTTCAGCTGACCATCCGCCATTCAGACTTACGCCGCTGGATGGAAATTCATTATACCGACCATAAGCCGATTTTTTTATTCGAGTCCGGTGAGGATGTACCAGCAAAGGTGAGCCTCGGAAGTTTTCTCTCATTGAAAGCAGACCGAGACGAGTTATCGAGGGAGCTGAAAGCGCAACAGCAGCGCTTCCATGAGGTACTTGCAGAACTCAAGTCGATTGGACTCGAAAGAGATGACCTCAAAGCCTTGGCCAAAACTAATGGCCAACTCAGCGAGCGCAGCGAACTGACCTATCACAACATCATTGGGGCATTGGTCAGCCTTCTCTTGGACCATTCGCCCGCCGGAAAACCTCTTTCGGTATTCACGAATCAAGCAGCCATCGTTGATGCCATTGTCGCTCGTCACAAAGATGTGCCCGGCCTGAGCAAGCGCACGCTGGATGAAAAATTTGCCGTAGCCAATCGTAGCATCAAAAAAAATACCTAATCGGGCCAATTGCGTTGCAATAGGGTTGATTGCAATGCAATGACTCATCCGCCGTGGTGCGATTCAATCCATGTCACTTCCCAACACGCGCCAATTGGCGCCAGGAGTGACTAGCATGTCCAGCCAATCTGTCCCCTCAGTTGAAGCGCCTCAACCCCAACGCCACATCATGCGGCGTGAGGAGGTCGAGCAAAAAACCGGCTTCAAACGTGCGCACATTTACAACCTGATGAAGGAAGGCAAGTTTCCGCGGGCGAAGCGTATCGGACTGCGCGCAGTTGGCTGGGACTCACTGGAAATCGAGCACTGGATTGCAGAACGCCTCTCGCTACAGGAGTGAGGTGATGCACGTGGTCTCGGTGGTGTCCACCAAGGGTGGCGTAGGCAAAACTACAGTAGCGGCGAACCTCGGTGGCCTGTTGGCCGATGCTGGTCTGCGTGTTCTGCTCTTGGATCTAGATAGCCAACCCACCCTCTCCAGTTATTATTCACTGAGCCAGAAAGCTCATGCAGGTGCGTACGAGCTCATTGCACTCAATCTAACAGTGCCTGAACGAATAATATCTAGGACTGCAGTCGTCGGTCTCGACCTGATTTTCTCCAACGACGATCAAGGTCGACTGAGCACCTTGTTGCTGCATGCACCTGACGGACGACTGCGCCTGCACAATTTGCTCAACGAGTTGAGTCTCAATTATGACCTGCTTTTGATCGACACTCAGGGAGCACGCAGTGTATTGCTGGAGATGGCCATCCTGGCCTCGGATCTCGCCCTCTCTCCCATCACGCCGGAAATGCTCGCTGCCCGCGAAATGCGCCGTGGCACCTTGAAGTTACTGAGTGAGCTCGAACCGTTTCGCCACCTAGGCATCGACCCGCCGCCCTTACGGCTCTTACTGAACCAGGTGAACGTCAATCGAGTGGACACCCAGATGATCATCCGAAGCCTGCGCGAGACTTTCGCAGAGGCTACCAATATCTCGGTGCTAGACACCGTAATCCCCGACCGCGTGGCATATCTCAATGCCGCCTCCCTCGGTTTACCGGTCCACCGAATAGATAAGTGTCTATCGAGTAAACGCCGACGTTCGCCGTGTGCGTTAGAAATCATGCAAGCGCTGGCTATCGAATTATTTCCTGAATGGCGCGAAGCGATCTCATCGGTAATGAGGTGTGCGGAGCCTCGATAAAACAAATCGCCCAATCAGCATTTCACCAATTTATTTTTGTTTGATCAGCCTTGAGCCCAGCAGGGCTTGGTAAGGAGTTTTCTAATGTTGGATCAGTTTCCTATCGTCGTTCAGCCTTCCATTCGACCACGCGACGCGGCTTGCGAGGAGTACTGCACCGTGGTTTTTCGTCTGCAAGGGGGGCGCTCGGCCATGGTGTGGTTCCTCGCAGAACTCTCCCAACATTTCGAAGGTACAGGGACTGCCGAAATCGTGAAATTCGAGGTCGGTGACCATTTGCGTAGCCTGCGTTAACCGAGGCGGTTGCGATGAAGAAACTCAGTCAGGAGGAAGTCACCGACAAGCTGCACCAGGACCACTTCACTCAAGGTCCTGGACTGGAGCGACTCTCCGATCCAATCACCGACACTCCCATGCAGGTCACTCTGGAACAGTTACGCCCCTACGAACACAATCCCCGCTTCATCCGTAATCCGCTTTATGACGATATCAAGGCATCGATCCGTGAACGCGGGCTGGATCAACCGCCACCGATTACCCGCCGCCCGGGTGAAACCTCTTTCATCATCCGCAACGGTGGTAATACGCGCTTAGCCATTCTCGGCGAGCTGTGGCAGGAAACTCGCGACGAGCGTTTCTTTCGGATTCACTGCCTGTTCCGACCTTGGAGCAATGAAACCAACGCCCTACTCGGCCATCTGGCGGAAAGCGACCTGCACGGCCAACTCACGTTCATCGAAAGGGCCCTGGCAGTAGCCAAACTCAAAACCATGCTTGAGTCGGATGGCCCAGAGCTCTCACAACGGGAGCTGGCTCGACGTCTTGCCGCTGGAGGCTATCCGGTTTCGCAGTCGCATATCAGCCGGATGCTGGACACCCTCGAACACTTATTACCCGCCATTCCACAAACTCTGTATGCCGGCTTGGGTAAGCCTCAGATAGAACGTCTGATCGGTCTACGTAGTCAGGCTGAGCGAACCTGGAACCGCTATCCAACCACCACAGTCGCGTTTGCAGAGTTCTGGCTGGAGACCATGGGCTACTTCGATTGCGATCCTGAATCCTTTGATCTTGAGCAGATTCAGGACGAATTGCTCGAACGCATGAGCCACTTGCTCGGACAGTCCTACCGTATGCTGGCCCTGGAGCTGAGCGATACCCAACGGGTCGTCTCCACGCCCGGGGCTGTAACGACCACGCCCTCCAAGAGCGTCTATTCGCAAAGCGTACATGAAGCCACGGCAGCCCGCCCCTCCTCCGACACCAACCCCCAATCAACTGATGCCAAGAGCAAGGTAGAGCCAAATCCAGAAGAACTGCTCAGGGCCCCCGAAACAAATGCTTCACCTGCGGTCAGCCCTCTACCACGCGTTCAACAGATTCGTGAGCAAATCAATCGCGAGATATCCAGCGAGGCGACGTCTCCAGTCGAAACCTGCCCAATCGACGACCTCTGGATCATCACACCACCGCTGGATACCCCAGAACAACTGCGTTTAGCCATTGCCGGACTGGCTCGTGAAATGGCGACCTATGCCGGAGATGCCGAGAGCATCATTGATCAAAAGCTTGGCTTGGGCTTCACCTTGGACATTGAGCGACTTGATCTTTCAGCGCCTCGCTCGACCGGCGTGCACCTAATGCTCCTGGCCCTGCTACGTGCTCAAGACGAGGTGAACTGGGAAGATCGCAAGCAAATACCCTCCGCACTGTTCGGGCAGCTATTGTTGGGGGTCTATCAACTCCCTCTACCAGATCGACCAGTCACGGACGTGGGGCTGGAGCGACTGCCGGACAGTCTGTTAATCAAACTGTTTCGCCTGATACGCCTGGCCCGGCGTCTAATCGACTTAACACTCATCTCTGAAGACAAAAACTCACCGGAGGAGCTGAGATGAACTTGTCCTTCAATATGCTCAATCAAGCCATGCTAACCCAGGTACTGCACGAACTCCGTCTGGGCAACCTGCAACGCTGCAAGGCACTTGGACTGAGTGAGGATGACATCTTCGTGCTGCAATCCTTACCACCGACCACGTTATCGCGCCTGGCCCATGCCACAGTCCCTTGGCTTGAGGTCAAGATTGACTCGCCAGTGCTACATCGTTTGATTGAACAAGCTGAACGCGACGAACAGAACGAACGGTTGATCAACCGGGCGCTCAAGCTCGGCGCCAGCAGCACCATCATGTACCAGTGCTTTGGCTTGGCGCATTCGGAAACCGCCATGCGCCGGCGTCTGCTCAAATTAGAAACCCGTAAAGGCCGCCCCCAACATTTAAGCGAAGCGCAGGAAC
This sequence comes from Pseudomonas poae, assembly GCF_001439785.1. Classification (GTDB taxonomy): domain Bacteria; phylum Pseudomonadota; class Gammaproteobacteria; order Pseudomonadales; family Pseudomonadaceae; genus Aquipseudomonas; species Aquipseudomonas poae. Next base: position 56,141 of record NZ_JYLI01000026.1, read on the forward strand.
ATGCGTTGTGGCAGCGTTGGTGTCAAATACGAACAGAAGATGGGACCGAGGATAAACTCGACGCCATGATGATGCTTGCCGAAGAGCAGCAGATCAGCTTGACCATCGTATGGCAGCAGATCGACCAGTACAGCAACAAAACATGAATGCTATTCCCTCCAGTCGCTGGCAACGTGTCCTGCAGCAATGTACCCAGCAACTGCATGAGCGCTGGCCAGCACGCCCTACCACTGAACAGCCCTCCAACCAGGCTCTACAGGCTGGCTTTCTGTTTAGTGGCCAATCACACGAAGTCGTGCCACGTCGGCTGCTGTTGGATAATCGGCTGACGCCATTGGAGCGAAATGCCTGGCAGGTATTTCGACTCATGCTGCAAGGCCAGGGCGTGGTCACGCCGCGCTATGAGGATTTGCAGCCTTACCTCTCGAGCGTGCCCTACGGTGCGTCAGCCTCGCGTGAAACCATTGCTCGCGTGTTGACGATGCTCAGGCTCACTCGTTGGCTCAGCTTGGTTAGCCGCGGTCGCGATCAAATCAGCGGGCGGCTACAAGGTTCTTTGTATGTTCTGCACGATGAACCGTTAACCCCCTCCGAAGCCATGGAGCTCGATCAGGATTACCTAGAACTGGTCGGACATGCCCTCGGACATACGACAAAGGCCGTGCGTATTGTCGCTCAGCACATTGTGGAGGAGGTCCGACAGGACACGAATATCGATCAGGGTCGGTTACCGACGCGGCTGGACAGTTGGGGCGAACAGTGGGCGCAGCAAGGCTTGGATCAGCCACCCGGTGATGCATTCCACGATTCCGAACATGGGGAAGATCACAGCGTTCGGAATCGCGCAGGCCCTCGTTCGGATTCCGAATCAGGCTCGAACCCTAACGTTTCCAGCAGCGTTCGGAATCCGAACGCTGCCTGTACTGTATTAAAAGAAAGTAAATGTACAGTACCGCGCGCGATCTCTACTGTGGATAACCTGCACTGGCCCACTTCGCTGCGCCTGAACCCAAGCGAACGTCAGGCCGTCGCCGTGGCGCTGAACAAGCTCAACCCAGCGGATCAGCAGGCCGTGCTTAACGAAGCAGGGGCACGCTGTGCGGCCGGTGGTATACGCAAGCCAGCGGCCTATCTGATGGGCTTGGCCCAGCGTGCGCTGAAGGGCGACTTTCGTCCTTGGGCAAGTCAGGCCGAACCATCACCCATCACAGAACCGCCCCCAACCGCCCCCTCGCGGCCATCTCGAAAAAAGGGCGAACCTGCATCAGCCCTCGCCCAAGCGTACCTAAATGAGCTGCGCCAACTGCGTGGAGGCAGTGGACGTCACTAGATTTGATGCCAGTGGCATCAAATCCATAGAGTTCCAATCTACGAAAATATCGGACCGAACCATGGAGCGTTTAGGGAAACGCCTGGGCGTAGTTCCAAATAAACGTAGACGTCAGGCATTTGCCCTCTCTCACCAAACCGAACAGACCGCATTCAGCTTTTTGGCTGCCCTTGACTCTCATCTGTCGCAACGTCCCGTCCAAGCCTATGCGAGGACAACACCATGGCCGATCACTATCAACTCAATCTAGGTTCATTGCGCAGCAGCATCACCTTAACCCTGCACACTCACCATGCAGCCCGTATCTGGCAAGGTCGAAACGCACGTGAGGGCGTCCACTCAATCATGGGTATGGCCGGTTACATCAGTGTCACCAACCTGATCAAACAAACCGCGGCCCAGGACGATCCCTATGCCGATTGGGCCATCGTGCAGCTCGAAGAAAAATTGATGCAGGCAAAGGCCGGGATGCGGGAACTGACTCAACAGTTAGACCGAATAAGACAGGATCTGCCGACACAGATCGACATGGGGGACAACCTCAACATCCACCCAGTCACTTTGCCATTGTACATCGGCAGTCAGCTGGGTTTTCTGGCGGTTTACCTGCTAACCGACTACGACACGCTGGTCCGCCATACCCTCTTGGCCCATCACACGGCGTTGATCGGCCGAAGAGACATGGAAGCCTGGATCGACGACGGTGCCCACCTGTTACGCAGCCTGTTCGGTCAGGCGCAACGTTATCGACATGCCGGCGTTACACGCGATGATATGGCCGCAAATAATGCCCGCGCCCTGGCGGCCGTGGAGAAGTATGGATTGCCCCCGATGGACATCCTTGAGGGTCATCGCCGTTCTCAGTTTGCACCGCCGATCATTCGCCGTGGTGCTGTAGCAGTGGATGACGCTGACGCTTTGGCAGAGGTAGTAGACGGTCCGTCTGCGAGCGTAGATGAGTCGGAGGCTGATGCATGAATCCCATGATCCCGATTCAGCCAATGCCCTTCGAAGCGTTAACACCGGATGCCTATCGGCAGCTCGAACACGCCGCCTCCCTAAAAGGCCTTTTAAAACCTTTTAAGGGTAAGGGGGAGTTGGAGCACCTGGCGCAGGTGGCGAGAGAAATCGAGGCGCAGTTATGTCGCCTGATGGAGGCTGTGGTGCAGCAAGCCGGGCAGCCACCGTACTCGCTATTGAAGATACGATTGGTGCTGCAGAAGACCAGTGCGGGCAGCACCCTTTTGCGTTGGCGCACCCGTGATTTCTCTCGCATGGGTGTGGCGGTTTGGGAACATCAGATCTCCAACAAAGCGTTGCCGCAGATCGTACGAGAGGAACTGCACCGTTTCGAATGCGCGCGCATCACACTAAACATGCAAATGAGTGTGGTGCATTCGCTCTACCGCCAGGCTACGACCTGCGCGATCAACATGGCCAGTGCCGAACAGTTACTGCGCCAGTTCACACCCGCAGTGGAGAAAACACGATGAGTACTTTTTTCGTCGGCGAAGGCAATATCGGCAGTGCGCCAGAGTTCCAGGAGTTCGCCTCAGGCAATGACGAGCCACGGCGTTTGCTACGGCTGAATGTGTACTTCGACAACCCCATCCCACGTGAGGGCAGCTATGAAGATCGGGGCGGCTATTGGGCGCCGGTTGAGCTCTGGCACCGTGAGGCTGAACACTGGAGCACGCTGTACCAGAAAGGCATGCGCGTGTTGGTCGAAGGTCGTACGGTGCGCGATGAGTGGGAGGACAGCGAAGACAATGCACGGGTGACCTTCAAGATCGAGGCCCGTCGAGTCGGCATCCTGCCTCACCGGGTGCACAGCGTGGTCATGCGGGAACGCTCCAGTGAACCGCCGGCCGCTCAAAATACTGAGCAGGCCAGCTCGCCGACGTCGAAATCCAAGAAACACAGAGGGCAATCACCTAAGGCCTGAACAACTTCAGGCATAAAAATTGCGCCTTTGCGCGAAGTTCCTGGCCTGTCACTGCTCGCTGCTCATGAAGCCCCCCACCCAGTTACGAACGCTCAAATAAGGTAGCAGCTTCAGCCCATTCAAGGCCGCCCTCACCGACTAATATGAGGAACCTGCCATTCAGGTTTCTCATATCTCGCCCCGGCGACTTCGAACAACGCTGCTCCGAACTCAATCCGGAGTAGTTATATGCGCCTCTTCCTCTGCGAAAAACCTTCCCAGGGTCGTGACATCGCCAAGGTTCTCGGAGCCACTCGGCGTGGCGATGGTTGCCTGATCGGCCCCGAGACAACTGTCACCTGGTGTATCGGCCACCTACTGGAGACGGCCCCGCCTGAAGCCTACAGCACTCAGTACAAGAATTGGTCGTTGGATCATCTACCGATCATTCCGGCGCAGTGGCAAGTGGAGATCAAACCCAAGACTGCCGCGCAGTTCAAAATCATCAAACGCCTGCTCAGCGAAGCCACCACCGTTGTCATCGCAACCGACGCCGACCGCGAAGGTGAGATGATTGCCCGCGAATTATTGGAGCTCTGCCAGTACCAAGGCTCTGTTCAGCGCCTCTGGCTGTCCGCACTCAACGCAGCATCGATTCGCAGGGCACTGACCTCGCTGAAGTCTGGTCAGGAAACCTTCCCGCTCTATCACTCGGCCCTCGCCCGTAGCCGTGCCGACTGGCTGATCGGCATGAACCTCAGTCGTTTGTTTACCCTTCTTGGTCGGCGGGCAGGCTACGACGGCGTTTTGTCAGTGGGGCGCGTCCAGACACCCACCTTACGTCTGGTGGTCGATCGGGACCGTGCGATTGCCGGCTTCGTCCCGGTGCCTTACTGGAACATTGAGGTACACCTATCGTCGATGGGCCAGCGATTCATCGCGTCGTGGTTACCGCCATGCTCAGGACGGGACGAGTCGGGGCGTTGCCTACAACAAGTGCTTGCCCATCACGCGGTCCAAACAATCACCGACGAGAAGTCCGCCACGGTAATCTCGTTACATACTGAGCATTTCCGAGAACCGCCGCCCCTGCCCTTCGACCTAAGCACGTTGCAAGAAGTCTGCTCGCGTAAGCTGGGGCTCGGCGTCCAGGAAACCCTGAACATCGCCCAAGCCCTGTATGAAACCCACAAGGCCACCACCTACCCGCGCAGCGATTGCCGCTATTTGCCGGAGAATATGTTCAACGAGGCACCCGCGGTACTCGATGCCCTGCTCAAAACGGATCCTACACTCAAACCTGCATTCGGGGGCCTCGATCAAACATTGCGCTCCCGCGCATGGAACAATGCCAAGGTCACCGCGCACCACGGCATCATCCCCACCACCGAGCCGGCAAACCTGGTGCGGATGTCCGAACAAGAACGCCATGTCTACGAACTGATCCGTAGCCACTACCTAGCGCAGTTTCTTCCGCCTCATGAGTTTGATCGGACCCAGGTCGAACTGGCGTGTGGCGAAGAACGATTGACCGCTGTGGGCAAACTGATCTTGGTCCAGGGCTGGAAAAGCTCGCTCTCCGAAAACACCGAGGAGGATGAGCCCAGTCACAAATCCCAAGTCTTACCCATCTTGCAACAGGGCACGCAGTGCGCAGTGGACAATGTCGAACTCAAATCCATGCGAACTGCCGCTCCTAAACCTCTCACCGAGGGTGATCTGATCAAGGCGATGAAAAACGTCGCCAAGCTTGTCAATGACCCACGCCTGAAACAGAAACTTCGGGACACCACCGGTATCGGTACTGAAGCCACGCGAGCCGGCATTATCAAAGGGTTGATTGATCGCGGTTATTTACTGAAGAAAAAACGCGCGTTAATAGCTACGGCGGCGGCCCATACCCTGATCGAGGCGGTACCCGCTGCAGTTGCGGATCCTGGCATGACCGCGATCTGGGAGCAGGCGCTTGACGAAATCGAAGCGGGACGCCTGACCTTGGAGGCGTTCGTCGCAAAGCAGGCGAACTGGATTGTTAAGCTGGTCGAACACTATGGAGCGCTCAACTTGTCGATACCGGTCGAAGCCGGCCCGGCCTGCCCCATTTGCAATGCCTCAATGATCAAGCGGAAGGGCAAATCTGGGCCGTTCTGGTCATGCTCGCAGTATCCGAACTGCAAGGGCACTACGCAGTTCAGAAAAGAGACGCGCCGCCCATGACAGTTCGGTTGAGATCAACATGACGTTGGGTTGGTACACAGGTCAGTGCATCATCAGTGGCGCCTGATCCCGCTCCAAATCGATCAAAGGTTGTCCGACTTCACGGGCCAAAGCGATACCTGTCGAAATCCATATCTGCCCCAGTTCGTTGAAGGCTTTTAGGTGGGCAGGATCTTCGTTGAGCCAAAGAACAAGGCGTTCGAAGTGTTCGGGGTTATCCGGGCAATCATGAATCTTGATGAACAACTCCAGTGTTCGATCCCAAATCACATCCATGACGTCCTTTCTCTCATCTTCCATGTTCAACCATCCCTCAACATGGTCCTTTCAGACCGTCGCTCTTACTAACCAATCTGGACTCTGATCCCTGAAGGGACAGAAACCACGTCGCGATACTCAGCTGTTTCATTCACTATAACAACCCAATGAGTCGATACTCAACCCTTAAGGATGTTTATGTCAACGGGTCTTTGCTCAACCATTCGGGTTGAACTGGAGAACTCATCATTTGGCACATAAACATCCAACCCAAGCCCAAATCGGGCGCATGATCGCGAAGCACCGCAGCGAGCGTAATCTGACCCAGGAAGAGGTGGCTGAACGTTTAGGGATCGGTAGCGAAGCTATATCGCGCCTGGAACGGGGTGTAGTGGAGCTTTCAGTGGTCAAGCTGATGCAACTGGCTGATATTTTCGATTGCCGGATGGATGAACTCCTGACGGCATCGAGTAATCGCCCCAATGACCAGGGTCAGATGATCGCGGGCCTGCTGAGTGGACTGAAAGAAAGCGACCGTGCCTTTATCTTGGCAACCGTCGAACAATTAGCCGCACATCTCGGCAGTAAGTGAGCTCTTTTATCGTGCTAAACGTAGCGTTTTATGAAGGGGACCTGCAGGCTTGACGTCGTGTTGACCTCTCTGCTGTAGTAACTTCGGATAATCGCCAACGGCGACCCAAGACCGATTAGCTCCGGGCAGTTCGGTCAAACTCTTCGAGTTCGGAGCCTCCTCTTCTGCGGGATCTCGTTCCCGTTTTGTGCTCGACCTGATTGTGGTGGCGGATGACCACTGTTGCCTCTACCCGGCAATAGCGGTCATCCGCTTCGGCGATCGTATTCAGTCCCGGAGCCCACCGGGGAAACACAGGGCACCCTTTGTGCGCGGATGCGTGCCAGCATATTCCGACCCAGGCCACGACAAGGGTCGGTTGGCGAATCATTGCGCAGTGCAACCAAGTTTTGCGAGGAGCTTGTCGACTGCGTAAGACCGTCAAAGGTGGTTTTTCTCTTCCTCGCCTGGCACACCACCAGGCCACTCTTCTTTTTTTTCATTTTCTTAATTCCAGTGACTACCAACGTATTCCGGCCTTAAAAAATCGGGTTGTAGCGTCTTGACGCTCCCCTGTGACAGGCTTATACAAAGGGCGTGGTTTGCTGTCGTTGACAGCCCAGCCCAGGTAGCCAAAACCTTCAAGGCTACGCCAAGTTAGTGGTGGTTTACCCAAGTGCGATCAGCGTTCGGAAGCTCGCGCGGTTGCCGCTTAAGCGGTGATGAATGCCGACTACTCCATGCCTGCGGATTACCACCGCAGAAGCTCCTCTGCTGCACAGCTATTCCCCCAGAAGCATCACTCTGATGGTCATCGGCTTGCCGGTGACGAGTCGTTCATTGCTTGACTTCATCTTACCCACCCTGACGGGGGCTCACTTTCCCGTCAGGGACTGTGCGTCACCGTTTTCCCTTGAAACAGGAGAATCACCATGGCCTACGCCAACCAATCCCAAGAAGCGACCTCTTACTTCAACCTGCACACCGCCGGTATCGGCTACCTCAACCGTGTGCGTGAAGTACAGGCCCGCCGCGGTCAGCCATTCATGGCCTGCGATATAGCAGCCTTGCATGGTGCCTCCGATGCAGTGGAGTACACCCGCTTTGATTGCAAAGTCGCTGGTGGCGAAGCTGACCGTTTGATTCGTCTCTATATGGACGCCGTCAAGGCCCAGAAAAAGGTTTTGCTGTCGTTCCGTATTGGTGACCTGTGGATCGACCCATTTCTCTATGAGAAAGGCGATAAACAAGGCCAACCTGGCGCCAGCCTGAAAGGTCGTTTGCTGTTCATCGACTGGATCAAGGTCAATGGCAAGCTCGAATACAAAGCGCCCGCCAGGCAGGAAGCAACAGCACCTGCTGAGCAAGCGCCAAACAATGAATCATCCCCAACATCGGCTGATGTCGAAACTAAGGATATCGGTAATCCAACAGAGCTCAGGACTAAACCTGCATCTCCAACCACTCCCGGTACGGCCCGCCGTGTCACCACACGTGCTGTTCAGTCCGCCTGAACAATCCATGATGTTTTACATCAAGGCGCTCAATCGAGCGCCTTTTCTTCAGCCAGCACAGGAGAACCAATATGGAATGCTTCTGGCTTTGCGACGACTGCCTGTTCGGTGCGGCTTACGAGGACTACAGCACGTTATCGCTGTATCACTCGCCGGATGAGACCGAACAACGCATCGCCGCGATACATCGTGGGCTGGTTCGGCTAATGCCTATCAGTGCCGACTTCGATCCCGAAACTGGCCACGGAATAAGAACCTTTTCCCCATTGCCCTGCGACGGTTGTGGTTCACCTCTGCACGGCCAACGTCACCGATACACTCGGCTGTGAACACTACATCACCTGCAAACGCCTGCAACTCCACACCCACCCAGGGGATACCACTCCCCTCGGGCGTGTACCCCTGATTATTCCCTTCGGAGGTAGCGCCATGAGCTCCCTACTCAAACTGATTGAGACCTCGGATTCCGAGGCGGATCGCACTGTCCAAGAAAACCAGCTGATCGACGAAGCGCTGCACATTCTGGATCGTCGGCTTTTCGCCCGCGGGCCTATCCTGACGTCGCCTGACACCGTAGCGGCTTACCTAAAACTGCGTCTTGCGCACCAAGACCATGAAGTCTTTGGTGTGATTTTTTTTGACGCCCAGCACAGGGTGCTGGCGTTCGAAATCCTCTTTCACGGCAGCATTGATGGCGCCAGCGTTTACCCCCGCCAAGTGGTTAAGCGTTCCCTCGCGCATAACGCTGCGGCTGCCATTTTTGTTCACAACCACCCATCAGGCTGTACGGAACCCAGCCGGGCGGATCGCGTCTTGACCGCTCGGTTGAAAGAGGCATTAGCCTTGATCGACGTGTGCGTACTGGATCACTTCATCGTGGGTGAAGGTCGCCCGCTCTCCCTTGCCGAATACGGCTGGCTTTAACCCTCACAGGCGCCTACGGGCGCCTTATTCATTTTCATTCTGGAGCACGGTCATGAACCCCACACACCAAGCCCCCGCCCTGCTGATCGCCTCAAATCCATTTACTCGCGGCTACGACAAACTTTATATCGAACGGCTGTTAATGATCGCCTACGAGGACGGTTTTCCTCCCTGCTTTCGGCCTATGCACGGCTCCCAGGCGCATCTGCCCGACGATACGTTGCAACTGGTCCCCTGCATCTTCAATGATGATTTCGCCTTGATCAGCGAAGGTCAATCCATTCTGAATGAATTGGATGGTTGCTGCCCGTCCAACGGACTAGTGCACCAGGTGGTCTATGCCGTAATAGGCGAAGTTTTCAACGAGCAGTGCCACGTCGCGGACTTTGACTCCTTGAAGGAAGCCAAGTCCGTGGTCTATCAATTGAGTTTCGAGACTGGACACTACAGCCGAGCATGGGACATCAGTACCGCACACCTCACTGAAGAAGCATTGCGCTACTTGGAACACCGGGCGGGCTATTTCGACTCTAGCCCAACCGGACTGCTGTTCGAACCCTTTGCCCTGAAGGACTGCAATGGCGTCGGGTGTAAGCTGATCGGCACGCCCTGGACAGACGATAACCTAGTAAAAATCGAGGGCTGTTCTTACTCATCGCTGAGGCAAGAGCAACTCGATGCTGGTACGCCGGCAGCCTTGGTCAACGTACTGTATATGGCGGCATTGGCGGATGTGCGATTGTTGATCTTCGACCCCGACGCTGCTGTCTTGGATGGACTAGCTATCTATGATGCAGAGCAAAGTATTTAGCGTTAACACGACCTGCCATAAATCGGATTTCTCACTGAATCGCTCCTTCACCTCATGTCAGGTTCTGCACTGAATCTGACATGAGGTTTTTTTCATGGAGCGTTTTTTTACGCCTGTCTGCCTGCTGGTTTTTTTGAGTGCCTGCAGCGCGCAAATCCCCACCCCATTGCCAACTAATCCAAAGATCGACAATGGCTCCAATCTGACCCAATTATCAAGGAGCCCGGCCGAAGCAAGCCATCCGGCGGAGATCCGTTATGGTCGCTATACCCTGGTGAGTACAGAGCCCACCACGGAGCAACGTGATCTTCTCGCTCAAATCATTGATGTGAACATACCGTCCAACCTTAATCCCTCGGTACAGGAGGCGATGCACTACGTGCTGCAGCGCTCGGGTTATTCGCTCTGCCCTACCACCGAACTAGTAAAGACCCTTTTCACTCGGCCTCTGCCTGCAGCCCATTACCAGCTCGGCCCGATTCCGTTACGCAGCGCACTACAAGTACTGGCGGGCTCCGCCTGGCAACTCACGACCGATGAGGTCAGCCGTTCGGTCTGCTTCGAACGGCAGAAAACGAAAGCTGGCGTCGCGCTGTTACTCCCCATCTCGTCCCATCAGTCGGGGGTACGTCCATGAAAGCCTCGACGTTTCAAACTCTCATTGTCGGCTCACTTTGCCTGGCGGTCTCCGGGCTGAGTGGTGGTTTGTACAACCAGTATCAACGCGTGATCGAGCTAGAAAATGCGAACACCCAACACCTAGAGATCCTGCAAACCTTGCAACGTGATTCGAGCACTCTCAAAGACGCGCAAGAGAAGCTGCAGTACGCACTGAAAGACCTGAAGCAGATGGTGGATTCCGGTGAGCAACAGGGCAACACACTCGATCCGATGTTGGATCAATGGGCGCAAGAGATAAAGGAACTGCGCGACCGTCTGGCAGACCGAGCCACCGCAACCGACATGAACGCGCTACGCGCACGACTTGAGCACGTCGAGCAGCAACTCCTGGACCTCAAGCCACAGCCAACACTTCAACCACCGACACCTTCCCCGACCAAGCCGAAGAAAACCGCTCGCCCAAAGCCTGCCCCACTCCCGCCGCCATTCTCAGTATTGAGTGTCGAGTCCCGTGGTGGCGAGCGATTTCTGGCGGTCGTGCCTCCTGATAGTCGCTCGCTCAACGATATCCGGTTGCTGCACAACGGCGAGCAGCTCGGCACATGGCAACTGAAAGTGCTGGAGCCGAACGCGGCCATCTTCGCAGTGACCGCTCATCCAGACCAGACAGTGCAAATCCCCTGAGAAACGACTATGAACCGAGCGCCACTGTTGCCCGTCGTCTATCTCGTTTCGCTGCTTAGCACGGGCGCTGCGATGGGCACCCCTGTCACGACACCGTCACGGATCCAGGACACACAATCCACTCCGCTGGGACGCTCGCACTCTGAACAGGCTGCAAGCTGGGGTCTGACGGAGCAGGAGTGGACGCGCTTCGAAAAGATCCAAGCCGGCCCACGTGGTTTCTGGAGCCCGAATCTCGATCCCTTGACCGCCTTAGGGGTTGAGGCCCAGACCGACCAAGAGCGCCAGCGCTATGCTGAATTACAGGTAGCACTGGAAGCCAAACGCGCCGAGCGTGAATTGGCCTACCAAAACGCTTACACCGCGGCCTGGACCAAGCTGTTTCCTGGGCAGCTACCGATCCAGGGTATGGCATCTTCTTCCCCTACCAGCTCATCAGTCGCCCCGCGCCCAGCCCTGTTTGTGGAGGACCACTGCCCTGCATGCACCGCTGAAGCACAGCGTTTGCAGAACAGTGACACGGCGTTCGATATCTACCTGGTGGGCAGCCAGGGCGAGGATGAACGCGTCCGCAGTTGGGCTCGGCAAGCGGACATCGATCCGGCTAAGGTTAAACGCCGGCAGATCACCCTGAACCATGACCGTGGTCGATGGTTCAGCCTGGGGGCTCCGGGGCCATTGCCCGCCACATTTCAACAGGTGAATGGACAATGGCAACGTCTCGATTGATTGCTGTTGCGCTCCTGCTGACGGTGCACGCGGTTCGGGCTAACGAACTTCCGCCTCCGGCTTATCAACTGGCGGCGCATGACGCCAACATCCCTTCTACGGTGTTGTTCGCGATTGCCTTACAAGAGAGCGGTATTCGCGTCCGTGGTCGACTGCTGCCGTGGCCTTGGACCCTGAATATCGCCGGAACACCCTACCGTTTCGCCACTCGCCAGGCCGCATGTCACGCCTTGCTCCAGGCGCTCACGCAATATGACGCTAAACGGGTCGACGCCGGACTTGGGCAAACCAACCTGGGTTATCACGGACAACGTTTTTCCTGTCCCTGCGAAGCTCTCGAACCCTACCGCAATCTGGCTGTGACTGCCGCCCTGCTGCAAGAGCATCACGCCGTCACTGGTGATTGGGTTTCAGCCGCAGGGCGTTATCACCGCCCTGCGGGAGGTTTACCCGCCGCGCGCTACCGCGATGGATTCTCCAGGCAGCTCGCACGGTTACAGACTTCCGCGAAACAAGGCACACCACCATGAAACGAATTCCTATTGCCTACTACTTCTACCTGCTCTTGGCTGCTTTTGCCCAGTCGAAACAATCCGTTGCAGAGCCCCAGTTTGGCGGCACCCATCCCCATCCTCAAGTTGCCAGGCCGCCCATAAACAACAATCTCCAGCCTGGTCGCGCCATGCATGCGGACTTGTCCACGTTTGCCGATGAAACCTGGATATTACCCGTTCGCAGCTCCCTCTTGAGCCCCGGCCAAATCAAGTCTCGCGCCCTAAACATGCCGGGCTTACGGCCATTTTTCCTGGTGGGTGAGGATACCCAATCACTGGCTTGGTTGCGTCAACGCGCGACTGAATTGCAGGAAATGGGCGGGGCTGGTCTAGCGGTTGAAGTAACCGATGCCGAAGCTTTGATCCGGATTCGAGCCGCCGCCCCGGGCATCACCATCCTGCCGGTCAACGGTAACGACATCGCCACCCGCTTGCAGATCGAGCACTACCCCGTCTTGATCACCGCCACCTCATTGGAACAATGAGTCCAGGTCATGGCCGAACATGCGATGGAGTCCAAGCTCCGGCCGGCGGTGGAGTTGTACACAGTAGCGATCTGCATCGCCGCCGCGGTGTTGTGCGTGTACTCGCCCTGGGCTGTGGCCCTGTCACCCGAGATCGGGCTGGTTGCGGCGCTGGCCTATACCCTATTCGGCCTGATCCGCCTGCGACAGGCCTGGGAGGTGTTGCGCTATCGACGCAATATCCGCCAGCTGCCCCGCTACGAACTGACAAGTCGGCAGATTCCCATCAGTTGTAAGCGTCTGTTCATGGGCCGCGGATTTCGCTGGACCCGCCTGCATACCCAGCGCTTGGTCGAGGCTCAGGACCCAGCGGTCGCCCATTATGTCGACCAACCGACACGCTATCGCATGGCCCGTGGTCTCGAACGGTCCCTTGAGCATGCACCGTTTCCGCTCTCGATATTGGCCCGTGTCACTGCCTGGGACAGTGCCTTCAATCCGTTGCGCCCTTTACCACCGGTAGGAGGCTCGCCACTGCTGCATGGGGTCGAGCCCGATGAAACGGAAGTCAGTCTGCCTCTGGGCGAACGGGTCGGTCACACCCTGGTGCTTGGCACGACCCGCGTCGGCAAGACGCGACTCGCAGAGGTGTACATCACCCAGGACATTCATCGCGTTGAACATGAGGTAGTGATTGTCTTCGATCCGAAGGGCGATGCCGACTTGCTCAAGCGCATGTACGTCGAAGCCAAACGCGCCGGTCGGGAGAAAGAGTTTTATGTCTTCCATCTGGGCTGGCCAGAAATCTCCGCCCGCTACAACGCGGTGGGACGTTTCGGACGTATTTCTGAGGTGGCATCTCGCATTGCTGGGCAGCTCAGTGGAGAAGGTAACTCCGCGGCCTTCCGTGAATTCGCCTGGCGTTTCGTCAACATCATCGCACGGGCGCTGATCGAGTTGGGCCGGCGTCCGGACTACCTGCAGATACAGCGGCATGTGGTCAACATCGATGCGCTGTTCATCGAATACGCCCAGCATTTTTTCGCCAAGACCGACCCGAAGGCGTGGGAAGTGATCGTCCAGCTCGAAGGTAAGCTCACAGAGAAGAACATTCCCCGCCATATGATAGGACGCGAAAAGCGGGTAGTCGCTATCGAGCAATACCTGGCGGTGAAGCATGTATTTGATCCGGTAATGGACGGACTGCGTTCAGCGGTGCGCTACGACCGCACTTACTTCGACAAAATCGTGGCCTCGCTACTGCCGCTGCTGGAGAAACTCACCACCGGCAAGACCGCTCAGTTACTGGCTCCCAACTACACCGATCTGGATGACCCGCGGCCGATCTTCGACTGGATGCAGATCATCCGAAAACGCGGCATCGTCTACGTTGGCCTGGATGCGCTGACTGATGCCGAAGTGGCCGCCGCCGTGGGCAATTCAATGTTCGCCGACTTGGTCTCGGTCGCGGGACATATCTACAAACATGGCATTGACCATGGGCTGCCTCAATCTGGCAACGCTGGTGACAAACTGCCAATCAACCTGCATGCCGATGAGTTCAACGAGTTGATGGGCGATGAGTTCATTCCGCTGATCAACAAGGGGGGCGGTGCCGGTATCCAGGTAACCGCCTACACCCAAACCCTCAGCGATATCGAAGCACGTATAGGCAACCGCGCCAAGGCCGGCCAGGTGGTCGGCAATTTCAACACCCTACAGATGCTGCGGGTGCGCGAAACCGCGACCGCGGAACTGCTCACCCAGCAGTTGCCCAAGGTTAATGTGCTGACCAAGACCCTGGTCTCGGGCGCGACCGACACCTCCGATCCGGAGGCTAACACGGACTTCACCTCGTCCTCACAGGACCGTGTCAGCAGCACCAGCGTGCCGCTGATCGAGCCTGCTCATATCGTCAGTTTGCCCAAGGGGCAAATGTTCTCCTTCCAGGCCGGGGGCCAGCTATGGAAAGTCCGCATGCCGTTGCCAAAACCCTCCAACGACGATGCTATGCCCAAGGACCTTCAGGAGCTCACTCAAATGATGCGGGCGGCTTACAACGAGCAGGCGGGTCAATGGTGGAGTGCAAGCGGTGGCGGCCCAACTACAAACTTCGATTTGGATCAGGTGGGTTAGCCCGGCCCCACCAGAGGAGTCGATTCAGTAGCAAGCTATTCAGAAGATTTTGTGACGACACCAAATGCAAAGCACAATGGAGTGAACGATGGCGACCTCCGTCCGGAACACGCCGCCACAACCGCCCCAGCGCCCAGGATTGATCATGTCGGCGATAGGCTTAGCCCTGCGCATTATCGGCTTGTTAATTGCCTCATTGCTGTTCTCGATCTTGATCGAGTGGGCAGGTGTGATCTTCTTCTGGGAGGATCAAGGCTGGAGACACAGCCAAGGCATGCTGATCAACGAACTGGGCTGGCTTAACGACCACTTCAAATCTTCACTCATTCTCCAACAACCCGGGCAGATGATCGTCCAGGTACTGGATCTCCTCACCCAGTGGCTTCTGGTCAAAACTGGATTTGCGGACTTTGCTAGTCAGGCCCGGGTGTCGAGCCAGGGAAACGGGTTCTGGCACTGGACCAATCAGTTCTACGTGAGTATTGAAGATTTCGTGCTGGCCGCGGTGTACGTTACCTTCACCTTCGTAGTGCGCCTGACCATTCTGGTCTTAGCCACGCCGCTGTTCTTACTGAGCATGCTCACTGGCTTTGTTGATGGGTTAATGCGCCGTGACCTGCGCAAATTTGGCTCGGGACTAGAAAGCAGCTTTGTCTATCACCGCGCTAAGCAAGCAGTGTTCCCACTGCTGATCGTGCCCTGGATTATTTACCTATCCCTACCGTTGTCGCTCAATCCCATGGCGATTTTTTTGCCTTGCGCGGTGATGCTGGGAATAGCAACTGCTATCACCTCGGCAACGTTCAAAAAATATCTTTGATAGAACGTACTGCTGGAGTGCTAAACCATCCCGGTCAGCTTAGCCAACACTGCTACAACATAACCGCCGATTATAGACAAACCAACAATACCCCACGGCCGCTGCCACCAATCACTGGAAGGAGATGGCGGCATTGCTTGCTGGTAAAAATTGATTTGGCCGATGTGGTTTGCGTTGACTTGGGTTACGGCCCCACTCTGCATCGAGCTGCGCCACTGGGCTTCCTCAAGACGCTCAAGCTGGACCTGAACACGCCCGTTGAGCTGTCTAGCAGAAAGAAGCAATTGCTTTCCAACAATCATCACACCCAGCAAACCGAGAAACAGCAAATTCCCATAGCTGAGTGGGTTTTCCTGACTGAGGGTAGGCGCGTTGTTCCATACAAAACCGATATAGGGCGATGTGATTTGGTAGATGTCGGCTACCAGATTTTGCATCAGTCCACCCAAATGGCCAAAAAGAGGTGACTCAGCAAGTTTCGCCGCTTGATGGTGCAAAGATTTCAACGATGAAACCAAATAAAATAGCGCACCAAAGAAAATTAAGGATAAACCCATGCCCTGTCGAAGACGATACCGCCGAATTGCTTGTTGGATATTCACTCTCTGCACTCACTCTACGTTACTGATCTCGTTCGCGCTTCCGCGCCCTGCTAAAACTTTGTTAGCAGAATCAAACGTTAACGGCGCTTAATCGTTTTCATGAGAAATCTAGATCACTTAGTGGTCCGACTGCGTCCCTTCTTCTCCAAGTTTTCTAACCCTCGACGCGGTATCCAAGCTCGCTACGTAGTCAGCGCCTGTATCGAAATAAAATGACGCAGCGTGTTTCATTTTTTTACTGCTAAGCCCTGGCCGTCAGTTGGATGCTAGCCCCAATAACCAAATGGGCTATCCACATGCCGACTTTACTTTGCCGAATCTGTTGTCTACTCGTACTGATCTCGTTCAATAGTGGCAGCTATGCCACATCTGCTCATGAACAGGATCAGTTGAGTCTGATTTTGCAGCAACTCGACACTATCGAACATCTTGCGGCAAGACCCCAGACAGCTAGCTCGGCTGAATCAGCCGAGCGTTATCGCTTCGACTATCCCCGCCTAACTCAAGACATCCAACGCATTCGTCAAGGTGTACAGGGCTATCTGTCCCCCTCTCGAGCGCAACCTCGCGATCCCCGTGAAATAGTCGGTGATTACCGACTTGATATCCCGTCTGCGGAGCCGTCGCCATGAGCATGACTGACGCTCAGACCGCGGCCTTTCAAAACGCCTCCGGTTTTTCGACTCAGAGCAGTTCGACGCTTTGGATCTCCATGGTTCTGGTCCTGGCGTTGCTTTGGTGCGCATGGGTGATGTGGACGGCTTACCGGGGCTGGGCGACAGGAAACGTTCGCTTTGGTGCCTTTGGCGGCAGTGCTGCGCGCGTACTGCTCACTTTGCTGATTTTGATGTTCTTCACCCTAGCCTAACATCGGAGATCGCCATCATGCTCAAGTGCCTTGTCCCCCTTAAAAACAACCTGCGTGATCGTACATGCCAACGCTTGATCGGCCTGCTGCTGGTCCTTGGTCCAGGCCTAGCTTTTGCCGAGCTACCGACCATGGAGGCACCTTCCCGAGGCGAAGGTTCCGGGCTGATCGAGACGATCAAAAACTACGCCTACGACGGCGGCATTTTACTCGGTCTACTGATTGCCCTGCTCGCGTTTCTCGGCGTGGCCTGGCATTCCCTGACCGTATTCGCCGATGTCCAAAACCAGCGCAAGACCTGGAAAGACCTTGGCGCGGTAGTTGGTATCGGCGCCCTGTTGGTAGTGATCATCATCTGGTTCCTCACCAAAGCTGCCGCGATTCTGTGAGGTTGGTATGAACGACACTATCGAACGCCTTGCCGACGGCACCTTGGTCTTTCTGCCAGAGCGACTCAATCGTGATCCGGCCGTACTGCGCGGTTTAACTAATGATGAAATGTGGGTAGCCCTCGGCACCGGCGGCGTCATTGGCCTGCTGGTCGGCGTTCCTCTGGCGATCGCCACCGCATCCATTGCCGTGGCGCCGACCAGCATGATCGCAGGCATGACAGTGGTGTTATTGGTCGGCGGCACGCTACTGCGTCGGGCCAAACGGGCTCGTCCCGAGACCTGGTTGTACCGCAAGCTCGAATGGATACTCGCCAGCCGCTGGCGCCTGGGGCGTGGAAGTTTGATTCTCCACTCCGGTGCCTGGACGGTTCGCCGTTCGTGTCGACTGCGCCCTGCCCTGTCCCGGTGGCAGCCATGAGTCGATTTCGAAACAAGGTCGATGCCCAACAGGCCCATATCTTCAGCCTGCGTCTGGCGATAGTGATGCTCGCTCTACTAAGCGCCGGACTATGGTATGGCTGGCGCTCAGCACCGACCGATCTGACCGTGCATGTCCCCCCTGATCTGCGCGCGGGCAGCACGCGCAAGTGGTGGGATGTTCCCCCTGAGAATGTGTATGCCTTTGCCTTGTACATTTTTGGCCAACTCAACCGCTGGCCCTCGGATGGCGAGCAGGATTATCGCCGCGCCATCTACGGCTTGCAGTCCTACCTGACACCAGCCTGCAAGGCCTTCCTCGACGGCGACTACGAGTATCGCAAGGCCGCCGGCGAACTGCGTCAACGGGTGCGTGGCGTCTACGAAATTCTAGGGCGAGGCTACAGTGAAGATCCGGATCTGCGGGTCAAGCAACTCGATCGCGAGAGCTGGTTGGTCACACTCGACCTCAACGCTGATGAGTATTACGCCGCCGAACCGGTGAAACGGGTGGTCGTGCGTTATCCGTTACGGGTGGTGCGTTTCGATCTGGACCCCGAACGCAATAAGTGGGGCCTTGCACTGGATTGCTATCAGGGTACGCCGCAAAAAATCTCCCTGCCTGGAGGTGAGCCATGAAGCGGATTTCGACCCTGGGACTTACCCTCACACTGATGCTATCGGGCGCTGCAGCGCAGGCCGTCGAACTGATGCACTGGGAACGCCTACCACTCGCGGTTCCACTGGTGATCAATCAGGAACGAGTGGTCTTTGTCGAAGAAGCTGTTCGTGTCGGCGTGCCTTCCACTATAAAGGATAAACTGCGCGTGCAATCAACCGGAGGCACGCTGTACCTGCGCGCGTCGGAAGCCATTGCGCCGACACGACTGCAACTGCAATCGGTCAAGACGGGCGAGATCATCCTCTTGGATATCGCGGCCACGCCTGGCGATCAACCGCTGGAGCCCGTGCGTATTCTCAAGAATACTCCGGTGCAAGCTATCGAGTCTGAATCGAGCACCGTCGCTGTTCCAGAACGTACGCCGATCCAGGCCGCGTTGACGCGCTACGCCGCGCAAAGCCTGTACGGTCCGTTGCGCACCGTGGAGTCCCTGCCCGGCGTACGCCGCGTCCCGCTCAAGCTGCGTACCGAACTGCCGACCCTGCTGCCGAGCGAAAACGTTTCCAGCACACCCATCGCCGCCTGGCGGCTCGGTGACTATTGGGTGACGGCCGTGAAGTTGCGCAATCGAGGTACAGCGACGGTGCAACTAGATCCGCGTCAGCTTCAGGCAAAACTGTTCGCCGCGACCTTCCAGCATGCTTTCCTCGGGCCGATCGGCAGTGCGGAAGACACCACGATTGCCTACCTCATCACGCGCGGTGCCGGCCTCGAACACGCCGTGATGCTTCCGCCCATTGCGCGAGGTGCTGACGATGAAGGCTAACGTCTTGCTCAAATGGCTGGTACCGGCTGCGCTGCTGGGAGTAGTGTTGATCATCATGAAAAGCTGGGTCGCGGGAGGCAGTACGCCCTCTCCCGAACACCCAGTTGGCCAGGGCGATATTCAATTATCTGCCGAGCAAGCCAAGTCGCTCGGCATTGCGGGCGATACCCCACGCGACACGGTCGCCACCTTGGTAGGCCAAGTGAAGGCCATGCGCAGCGACATGCTCGGTTTGAAGAAACACAATGATTCACTGCAGACGGAGAACAACCGCCTGCGCGAGCGGGAAAACAGTGTTGATTCGCGTATTCAGACGGCGCTTGGCAGCGTGACCCAGCAGGTCGACGAAGGCCGTCGACAAGCCAACGAGGCCCGACTCAAAGCAGAGCAAGACACTCGTCAGGCTCGCGGTCTACTAACGCAATTGCAGGAACAGTTGTCGGGGCTGACCGGCAAAGGCAAGGATATGCCGATCGGACTGGGGCTTGAACCGGGCGATGGGGACCAGTTCGAAGGGCGGCATTCTGCCAACGATGCGCTGCAGTGGATTGAACCCTCGGATGCTCCCTCCACCGAAGCCCGAGGCAAAACTAAGACCTCTTCCGCACCGAGTCTGCCTAATGCCTTCAACTCGCTCGAGGGTTTGAAGAACAATGCCATCGACCGCAGCCAAAAGCAGTTACGCTTGGTCACCAAGGGTGAGCGTGACCTGACGCGATCCGGTGATCGTACCGAAGGTGCGAAGCCGGTCTACACCATTCCCGAAAATGCGACATTGATGGGCTCGGTCGCCATGACCGCGCTGATTGGCCGAGTCCCGGTGGATGGCACCGTGAATGATCCCTATCCCTTCAAGGTGCTGGTCGGTCCGGAAAACCTGACGGCCAACAGCATCGACCTGCCAGACGTCGCGGGTGCTGTGATGAGCGGCACGGCGTCCGGTGACTGGACCCTGTCATGCGTACGCGGACAGGTCGAGTCGATCACTTTTGTGTTTACCGATGGCACCATCCGCACGGTGCCTCAGCCGAAATCGGTATCCAGCCGCAATGCCTCCACCACCCAGAGCTCAAACACCGACAAGATCCGCGGTGGACTTGGTTATCTGTCCGATCCGTATGGCATTCCCTGCATCGCCGGCGACCGCCGCTCGAACGCCCAGCAGTACCTCGGTAGCCAGAGCCTGATCACTGCTGCCGGCGCGGGTGTCGCTGCCTTGCTCGGGAATGAGCAAAACAACAGCAGTGTGATCAGCTCTGGCGGCAGTGCCTTCGGGGTCACCAGCAGCAGTGGCAATAGCACACTGAATTCAATTCTCAGTGGTGGGGTCAGCGACATTCGCGAGTGGGTCAACAAACTGTATGGCGAAGCCTTTGCTGCCGTGTATGTACCACCTGCAGCACAGGTCGCCCTACACCTCGACCATGAGATCACCATCGACTACGAGCCCAAGGGCCGGAGCGTTCGCAATGAAAAAGATCCTACGTCTCTATCTGATCTGGATTAGCTTGCTCTGCTGGGTCCTGACGGGGTGTTCCACCGACAAGGACACACTTTTGCCGCATGGCGAGCAAACCATGCTGGACATCTGGAACGGCGCCGGCTCACAGGGTACTCAACAGCAACTGTTGAATGCTCGGCAAAAGTTGCGTCGCCCGTTGGCTCAAACAGATCTCTCCGCTGCGCTCCAGGAACCGTATACGCGTACAGCCGCGAATGAAATTCGCAACCTGTTCCCTCGCCTGCCCAATCCTGATTTGGTGATGTACGTGTATCCGCATCTGAGTGGTACCGAGCAGGCACCAGTGCCGGGGTACTCGACCGTCTTTCCATTCTACCAACGAGTGCAATACGCACTGCCGGGTGAACGTCAGGAAGATCTGTAATGTGTAGCGACGATACGGGCAACTGCACGTCTGCATGGAAAGCCTGGCGCAACCCATTGCGCCCCCGCGCCACACTGGCCGATGAAGCTGCGCTCTATGCGCACAATCCCAGCTTCACCGATCATTTACCCTGGGTTGAATACCTCGGCACCGAGCAGTGTTTTCTACTGGATGACAATCGC
Source organism: Pseudomonas poae (assembly GCF_001439785.1). Taxonomy (GTDB): domain Bacteria; phylum Pseudomonadota; class Gammaproteobacteria; order Pseudomonadales; family Pseudomonadaceae; genus Aquipseudomonas; species Aquipseudomonas poae. The sequence continues at coordinate 77,493 of NZ_JYLI01000026.1, forward strand.
TCCGTAGGTGCGATATTCGAGTTACTGCCCATAGGCACCGAAGGGCGCGAACCCGATTGGCTAATGGCAGCCCGCGATGCAATAGAAGATGCCCTGCAGGATAGCTTTGACGAGCTGGATCAAGCGCCTTGGGTGGCGCAATTTTTCTGTCAGGACGACAACGATTTCACCCCCTACCTGGCCCGGCTCACCGACTATATTCAGGACGGTGCCCGAGGCACGGTTTTCACCGAAGCGTACCTGGAACTTATTCGTCGACATTTGAAAGCCATCTCCAAGCCCGGCGGCCTGTTCGAGGATAAGGCAGTCACGCGCCTGCCCTGGCGAGGAAACAACCGTCGGGTGCGATTGGTGATCTATCGCTGGCTTGAGTCTGTCGGTGAGGAGGCGGGACTCAACCCAGTGCAATCGCTGCAACAAACTTGCGAACGTATCGGTGTTTCGTTGCAGGCGTGCGGGGTTCAATCGACGCGAGTCGATGGTCAAGGTTTGTATGCCTGGTTGTTGCCCTGGTTCAATCCAGCCCCCAAGCTCACAGACGAATCGCCCGAAGATTTCTACCGCCGCGTGGCCTATCCGGAGCCCGGCGAAGGCGAATCGCTGGAGCTGCCCTTCGATCATGACTTTGCCGAACGCCTGTTCTTCAACGAACCGCGTTCGGACGTGCAGCATGGACTCTGGCTTTTTGATGGTCAGCCCCACCGGGTCATGGTGGTGGACAAGCTGCGCCGGGCGCCATTGATTGGTCAACTCACTGGCGAAATCCGCAAGGGAGACGCGGTGAATGCGCTGTTCGACCAGTTGCCCGAAGGCACGGTAATGAGTCTGACCCTGGTGGTCAAACCACAAGATGTACTCGAAGATCAATTGAACCGCCTGGCCCGCAAAGCCATCGGTGAAAACTTGGCTTCGACTCAGGCCCGTCAGGATGTTGAAGAGGCTCGTGCGATCATTGGCCGACAGCACAAGCTGTACCGCGGCACCCTGGCATTTTACGTGTGCGGTCACGATGAACAGCAATTGCACCAACGCTCAGTCGGCCTGACGAACGCGCTGCTGGGTGTGGGGCTACAACCGGTGCGTGAGGGAGATGAAGTCGCCGCCTGCAACAGCTACCTGCGTTGGTTACCGATGGCTTACAACCCAGCCCGCGACACACGTAACTGGTACACACGTCTGATGTTCGTCCAACACCTGGCAAACCTCGTTCCAGTCTGGGGACGCAGCATTGGCACCGGCCACCCGGGTATTACGCTGTTTAATCGTGGTGGGTCGCCTCTGAGCTTTGATCCGTTGTCACGTTTAGACCGGGCAATGAACGGCCATCTGCTGTTATTCGGCCCCACCGGCGCCGGCAAATCAGCGACCCTAGTCACCTTGTTAATGCAGATCATGGCTATATACCGCCCTCGCCTGTTTATCGTAGAGGCTGGCAATTCGTTCGGCCTGCAGGGTGACTACTTCGCAACACAGGGCTTGTCGATCAACAAGGTCCAATTAAAACCTGGCGCCCCGGTCAGTCTCGCCCCATTCGGCGATGCCTGGCGCCTGGTCAAACAACCGGATCAAGTGGCGAGTTTTTCCATTGATGAGTGGGACGATGAAGCAGTCGCCAGTCGAGAGGACCAGCGCGATGTGCTCGGCGAGTTGGAAATCACCGCTCGCCTGATGATCACCGGCGGCGAGGCCAAAGAAGAGGCGCGACTGAGTCGAGCTGATCGTAGCTTGATTCGTGAGTGTATTCTCGATGCGGCGCAAACCTGTGTCGCAACGAACCGTCAAGTACTGACCCGCGATGTGCGCAACGCTTTACTGCGCGCCGCCAAGGACTCGCGCTTACCGGAAAAGCGTCGCGAACGTGCACAAGAAATGGGCGAGTCCATCGATCTCTTTTGCCAGGGCTTTGAGGGTGAGCTCTTCGACCGTGAAGGCACTCCGTGGCCGGAGAGCGATGTGACCATCGTTGATCTCGCCACTTACGCTCGCGAAGGCTATGAGGCTCAGATGTCCATTAGCTACATCAGCCTGATGAACACCGTAAACAACCTCGCCGAGCGCGACCAGTACTTGAGCCGACCAATCATCATGGTCACCGACGAGGGGCATATCATTACCAAGAATCCCCTGCTGGCGCCCTTCGGTAAGCGGCCAGCGAACACACCTTCAGAAATCCTGAATGAAGGGCGATGGTGTCCGCCTATTTTTAAGCGGACGCGATCACCCTTATCGCCAGGATTCTCATGCGCCAACGAAGCTCTTACCCCAAA
>NZ_JYLI01000027.1 GCF_001439785.1 Pseudomonas poae
CGCGAACCATGGCCAGTTTTTGCTCCGGGCTCCAGCGGCGCCGCCGCTCCTGGCCCAAAAGCTCCCCACTCTTGTCGTTGCTATTAGTCATAAACATAACCGTTTGCCTATCCCTTATCGTAAGGGGAAACGGTGTCCTGTCTTTCATGGGGCTCGTTCAGTCCACATGTTCACTTAAGCTGCTGGATGTATTGGCCCACATAGGATCCAGGATAAAGTCAATTCCTTTCATTCTGGCCAACTTCGCAGCAGGGACAAAATCAGAGTCGCCAGCTACCAGCACAATGACATCAACCAGCCTGTCCATGGCGAGGGTAGTGATATCCATGCCCAGCTTGGTATCGACGCATTTTTGCTCGAGGTGGTAATGAAAATCTTCATTGGTCAGTTCATCCCACTTTTTTTCACCCCTTAGTAAGGCTTTGAGGGCGTGCGAGTTAAGACTCCATTCGCCACTTTTTGCGAGCTCACCTAGCCTCAGCGCGGTTTTCCTGGTGCGACGTAACTGTTCGTGTAAAGCACGCCTCAGTTGATACGGGGGGTGTGTGTTGAAATTGATATGGCCGGGTGTTTTGTGATTTACGGGTATCAACGGAAGACGTATCTGATGTGTTGGAGGAGGGCAGTCATAGTAATAAACGCGGTATAGCTCACTCATGGATCGCTCACCTTCAATATGAAGCTTCACAAGCTTTCTGAGGATCTGAGCGAATTGCTCTGCGCTTGGCAACAGGGTTTCCCGGAAATACTTTCGCCTGAAAAATAAAATGCGTTGAAAGAAAAAACCACCATCGATAAGAACGGCTATTCGTTTCACTCACTTTTCTCCAGGCAAAAAAAAGCTCAGGACTGCTGGGCAGGTTCTAACAATTGCCTGCGCGCTGTACTGAGCTGATAGTGGTTTTATTCAATCTTTGCTTTAACGTCAAGGGCAAGAATGTCTGGCGGTTCTGGATTCGTTCTTTGCAGCGACGATGAAGGCTATCGTCGTCGTATGGTTTACGCCAGTTCACCAACAGCTATGCATCTTGCAGGAAAAATCCGATCTCCGTGGAAAGCACGCGTAACCGGGCTTATCAACCCGTTGCACGTGCAGCCTATGAACACAGCGCTCAACTCAATTGGCTGTCCTGATACGGCCAATCACGCAGCCAGCCTCGAAGTAAGTACCCGCCTGTTTGACAATCTGAACATCGCCCGCACACGGAGCGAGGATCGAGGTTTCCATTTTCATCGCTTCCACCACGGCGATCACTTGGCCGGCGCTGACCGATTCGCCGTCGCTGACGACCCAGGCATGCAGGTTGCCCGCTACCGGCGTCAGCACCGCTTGTGGGTCTGCCACTTCGCTTTGGCTGGCGCTGGCGGGGGCCGGTCCGTTCAGACTGATGCCACGCAGCAGGGCGGCGGGCAGGCCCAGTTCGTGGCGTTTGCCGTCGATTTCGACGAAGGTGCGCAGCACCTCGGGGTCGGCCGACGCTGCGCTGCGCGGGGCGAGGGTGATCTGTTCGGCGAAGTCGGTCTCGATCCAGCGGGTGTGCACGGCGAACCGGTCGGCGCCGGTGAAGTCGGCATGTTCCATCACGGCCCGGTGGAAGGGCAGCACCGAGGCGATGCCTTCGATGTTGAATTCCGCCAGGGCGCGGCGGGCGCGGGCGATGGCCTGTTCGCGGGTGGCGCCGCTGACGATGAGCTTGGCCATCATCGAATCGAAAGTGCTGGGCACGTTCGAGCCACTGACCACGCCGCTGTCCAGGCGCACGCCGGGGCCGGAAGGGGGCTGGAACGCGCTTATGTGTCCGGGGGTAGGCAAAAAGCCTTTGCCCGGGTCTTCGGCGTTGATGCGAAATTCAAAGCTGTGGCCGCGCGGCACCGGCGTTTCGCTGAACGACAAGGGCAGGCCGTCGGCGATGCGCAGTTGCTCGATCACAAGGTCCACGCCGGTGGTTTCTTCGGTGACCGGATGCTCGACTTGAAGGCGCGTATTGACCTCCAGAAACGACAGCGTGCCATCCTGGCTAAGCAGAAACTCGACCGTGCCGGCGCCGACGTAACCGGCCTTGGCGCAAATAGCGTGGGCCGACTGATGGATACGCTCGCGCTGGGCGTCGCTGATGAAGGGCGCGGGGGCTTCTTCCACCAGCTTCTGGTTGCGGCGTTGCAGCGAACAGTCACGCGTGCCCACCACCACGACCTTGCCGTGTTTGTCGGCGATAACTTGCGCTTCAATGTGTCGAGGATGGTCAAGGAACTGCTCGACGAAACATTCTCCGCGACCAAACGCCGCTTCGGCTTCGCGCACGGCCGAGGCGAACAATTCGGCGACCTCGTCCAGGCGCCAGGCCACTTTCATGCCGCGTCCGCCACCGCCAAAGGCGGCCTTGATGGCAATCGGCAGGCCGTGCTGCTCGGCAAACGCCAGTACCTGGGCCGCGTTTTCGACCGGGCCGGGTGTGCCGGCGACCAGCGGTGCGCCGACCTGCTGCGCCAGTTTGCGCGCTTGGACCTTGTCGCCCAGCACGTCGATGGTCTCTGGATTCGGTCCTACCCACACCAGCCCTGCGTTGATCACCGCACGGGCGAAGTCGGCGCGCTCGGACAGAAAACCATAGCCTGGGTGCACGGCGTCCGCGCCGCTGCGTTTGGCGATGGCCAGGAGCTTTTCGATATTCAGATAGGTGTCTGCCGGGCGCTGGCCTTCCAGGGCGTAGGCTTCGTCGGCCTGACGCACGTGCAGGGCGTCGATGTCGGCGTCGGCGTACACCGCAACCGATTGCACACCATAGTCACGGCAGGCGCGGGCGATGCGGACGGCGATTTCACCACGGTTGGCGATCAATAATTTTTTCATGGGGTTTTCTTCGCATCGGCAGTTGAAAAAGAGGCATCTGTGCGCGGTTGGATGTCGCTGAAGGCGCCCAGCGGGTTGAAGCGAATCTGCGCGTTGATCGGTATCTGCCCGGCCAGGTCCAGGTGGTGACTGGCCACGGCAGCGATCACCGGGTAGCCGCCGGTCAGCGGGTGGTCTGCCAGAAACAGCACGGGTTGCCCACTGGCCGGGACCTGGATGGCGCCGACGGCAGTGCCTTCGCTGGGCAATTCCTGATGGTTGCTGCGCGTGAGCGGCATGTCTGCGGCCAGGCGAATGCCGACGCGGTTGGACTGCGAGGTGACGCGCCACAACTGACTGCTCAGGCGCTGCACAGCCTCTTCGGTAAACCAGTCGGTGCGGGGCCCCATCACCACATCGAGGGTGACGATGTCGGCCGCCGTCGGCAGTTCGAAGGCCGGTGCTTCCTGCAGCGACACGCTGGTGCCGGTGGTGCGAGGGGTAAAGCCCAGTCGGTCGCCGACGGCGAGTGCCGGGGGGCCAACCTGCGCCAGGGTGTCGGTGGACAGGCTGCCGAGCACTGGCGTGACGTCAAAGCCGCCACGAATCGCCAGGTAGCTGCGCAGCCCCGCCAACGGTGCGCCCAGGCTGACCCGGTCACCCACGTCGAGTTCGACAGGCTGGTAGTTGTCGGCTGTCCATTGCAGGCCGCTGGCGCTGGTAACGGTGACGGGCGTGTGTGCGCCAGTGACCGCGATCACTGCGCGGTCGTGGCAAACAAAGCTCAGGCCGCCGAGTACCGATTCCACGCAAGCCATGTCAGAGCGGTTGCCCACGGCGCGGTTGGCCGCGCGCAGGGCGCCGAGGTCCAGCGCGCCGGAACGCGACACGCCCTGATCGGTCTGGCCGGGTCGGCCCATGTCCTGTAACACGCTGTGTAACCCGGGGCTGATGATTTCCAGGCAGGCGCCGCCGGGGTCGGCGGCACGCGGTGCGGCAGCGGGGGCGGGCAAGCCGCCAACCGGGAGCGGGCCGGCGTCGGTGAATCGCACTTTATAGCCAGGGCGCAGCAGGGCCGGTTCGGCGCGGTTCAGGTCCCACATCTGCAACGGCGTGACGCCGATGATCTGCCAGCCGCCGGGGCTGGCCTGGGGGTAGACGCCGCTGAAGTCCCCGGCCAGGGCCACGGCGCCGGCCGGTATGCGGGTGCGCGGGGTTTGCCGGCGCGGCACCTGGAAACCGGCCCCGCCGGTGAGGTAGGCAAAGCCCGGAGCGAAACCACAAAAGGCCACGCTGTAGTCATGGGCGGTGTGCCGCTGTATGACTTCGGCGCGGCTGATGCCCAGCAGGGTAGCGACTTCGTCGAAGTCTTCGCCGTTGTAGTGCACGGGGATCTCCACCCTGCGCTGCTCGCCTTCGCGGCGCTGGCTCAGGTCCCGGCCGGCGATGCGCTCGACCAGCGCCTGGCGCTCGATGGCGCTGGGGCGAAACTGGATCAGCAGCGTTCGCGCGGCGGGGACGATTTCTTCCACGCCGGCAATCGGTTCCGCCATCAGGGCGTCGAACAGGGCCAGGGTTTCGTCAAGGTCGTTCAATTCGACGAGCAGGGTGTCCAGGTTGACCGGTAGAAAGCGCACGGGAAACTCCTAGACGTGGTAAGTGCTGTCAGGCACATCGGTGATGAACATATGGCCGGGCGCGTGGGTGATGGCGAAGGGCACGCCCGACGCCGCCACTGCCGCCTGGGGCGTCACGCCGCAGGCCCAGAACACCGGAACCTCGCCAGGCTCGATGCGCACGGCGTCGCCAAAATCGGGGCGGCTCAAATCCTGAATGCCCAGCAGCGCAGGCTCGCCGATGTGCACCGGAGCGCCGTGGACGGAGGGATAGCGCGCAGAGATTGCGCTGGCCTCGGCCACGCGATCCGGCGGGATGGGGCGCATGGATACGACCATTTCACCGTGCAGGCGTCCCGCCGGGCGGCAGGCACGGTGGGTGCGGTACATGGGCACGTTGCAGCCATCGGCGATATGGCGCACTTCGATGCCCGCTTCCTGCAAGGCGGTTTCAAAGGTGAAGCTGCAACCGATCAGGAACGCCACCATGTCGTCGTGCTCGGCCCAGGCCTGGGTGGCATCGCTGACTTCGTCGACCATTTTCCCGTCCCGCCAGATGCGATACAGGGGCAGGTCGGTGCGCAGGTCTGCACCTTGCGCCAGCAGCGTGCTCGGGCTGCCCGCGTCGCTGACGTCAAGGACCGGACAGGCTTTGGGATTGCGCTGGGCGTACAGCAGAAAGTCGTAGGCCCATTCGCGCGGCAGGGCGATCAGATTGGCCTGGGTCATGCCCGGGGCAATACCGGCTGTGGGGGTGATCAGCCCGTCACGGTAGGTTTTACGGGCTTGCCGGGCAGCGCCAATGGCCGCCTCGCGGGCGCGGGCGAACGCATTCATGGGCGATCTCCCGCAAAAGGCCGCACGGACAGGTTGGCCTGCTCCAGCACCCGTCGCAGTTCGCGGGCCATGTCCACGGCTGCGGGGCTGTCGCCGTGTACGCAGATGGAGTCGGCCTCGATTCGGGTGCGCGTGCCATCAATGGCCTCAATGGTGCCGTCTTCGACCAGGCGCAGCATGCGTTGGGCCACCAGCTTCGGATCGTGCAGCACCGCGCCCGGTTCACGTCGCGACACCAGCGTGCCTTGCGGCGTGTAGGCGCGGTCGGCGAAGGCTTCGGCGACACACTGCAAGCCCTCGTCGCGCGCCCATTGGATCAGCGTGGAACCGGCCAGGGCCACCAGTATCAGCGTGGGGTCGATGGCGCGGATGGCGGCGATCACTGCCAGCGCCTGGCGACGGTCATGGGCAATGGTGTTGTACAGCGCGCCATGGGGTTTTACATAGCGCACCGACGTGCCGGCAGCCCTGGCCAAACCTTGAAGCGCGCCGATCTGGTAGATCACGTCGGCGGTCAGTTCATCGCTGGCCAGGTCCATGTTGCGGCGACCGAAGCCGACCTTGTCCGGGTAGGCCACATGGGCGCCAATGGTGACGTTTTTGGCGGCGGCGGCTTGCAAGGTGCGCAGAATACCGGCCGGGTCGCCGGCATGAAAACCGCAAGCAACGTTGGCGCTGGTCACCACGTCGAGCATCGCGCTGTCGTCGCCCATGCTCCAGGCGCCGAAGCTCTCTCCCAGGTCGCTGTTAAGATCAATTGCACGCATCAAAGGTTACCTCCGGTTAAATCAGGCCGCGCCGATAAAGGCAAAGATGGCACCCGCCGATTTGTAGGCCATGAACCACGACAACAGGCAGGTCAGGATACCAAGCACCAGCAACCAGCGAGGATAGTGGTAGCCGTCCATGAGATCGGAGCGGCGCCAGCCCACGTACATGAAGATGCTCAGGCCGAGCGGCAGGATCAGCCCGTTGAAGCCGCCAGCGAACACCAGCAGCGCCGCCGGTGGTTTGCCCAGCATCAGATAAACAGCCAGCGAAATGACGATAAACACGACGGTGGCCAGATGACGCACACGCTCGGTGATGCGCTTTGAAAACACGGTGATAAAGGACATCGACGTGTACGACGCGCCGATCACACTGCTGATCCCCGCCGCCCACAGCACCAGGCCGAACATCATCATGCCGATATTACCCGCCGCCGCATGGAACGCCTGGGCCGCAGGGTTGGCGCCCTGGCCGGACACATCGATGACGACGCCACTGGCCACCACCCCGAGTATCGCCAGGAACAGCACATAGCGCGCCACACCCGTGACCAGAATGCCTGTCAGTGCAGCCCTGGAAACCGCTTCAATGTTTTCCACACCCACCGTGCCCCGGTCGAGCAGCCGGTGCGCACCGGCATAAGTGATGTAGCCGCCGACCGTGCCGCCGACGATGGTGGTGATGGCGGCGAAGTCGATGAAGTCAGGCCACACCGATTGACGCAGGGCCTCGCCCAACGGCGGATGGGTGGCGAAGGCTGCGAACAGGATCAGGCACACCTTGAGAATGCCCAGCGCCATCATGATGCGGTCCATGGCAATACCGGCGCGATGTGACGAGAAAATCGCAATCGCAAGCAACGCACTCAATGCCCCGCCCCATTTGGGGTCCAGACCGGTCAATGCATTCAAGCCCAGGCCCGCACCGGCGATGTTGCCCAGCATGAACACCAGACCGCCGGACAGCACCAGCAACGTCAGCAGGTAACCACTCCCGGGGATTGCCGCGTTGGCCAGGTCGGCTGCACGCATCCGGGTCAGCGACACGATGCGCCAGACGTTCAACTGCACCACGAAGTCGATCAGGATCGACGCCAGGATGCCAAACGCAAATGCCGCGCCGAGGGTTGCCGTGAACGTCGCCGTCTGCGTCAGGAAACCTGGCCCGATGGCCGACGTCGCCATCATGAAAATCGCAGCCACCAGAGAGGCGCGCCGGTCTTTGGTGAACGCTTGAGGAGTCTGTGTCACGGCATCGTTCCTACGGTGAGAGATACCTCGACTGAGCAATGTGTGTGCCAGAAGCCATGTTTCAGTGCTTAAGTGTTGGTTGATAAAGAATTTATTGTTGAACAATCGACTATCGATGAGTCATTCATATGCACTCAATTGTTACCCAGGGCACCCAAGCTGCTACTTAATGAAGCACGCTCCCTGCGTCATCCTTGTGCCTTGCACCCAGCTCTGATGGAATAACCGCGCGGTTATTCCTACCTTGGATTTCTTATGAACGACGCAGCTCCCACTCTTCCTCGCACGCTGGGAGAATCCATCACCCAGGAAATACGCAGAATGCTGGTCGAAGGCGAACTCGTGCCCGGCCAACGCCTGTCCGAAGCCGCACTGGCCGACACCCTGGATATTTCGCGCAACACCCTGAGAGAAGCATTCAGAGTGCTGACCCGCGAAGGACTGCTCAAACACGAACCCAACCGCGGCGTCACCGTCGCAGCGCCCGATATGGCCTCGATCATCGACATCTACCGCGTGCGCCGCTTCATCGAATGCAAGGCCATCGCCCAAGGCTACCCCCAACACCCCGGCGCCCTGCACATGCAGCAAGCCGTCGAAGCCGGCGCCCGCGCCCGCGAAGCCAAAGACTGGGTAGCGGTGGGCACGGCCAACATGGCGTTCCACACCGCCATCGTCGAACTCGCCGACAGCCCGCGCCTGCTGGTGTTCTACGGGCAGATCTCGGCTGAGTTACGGCTGGCGTTTGGGTTGCTTAATGATCCGCAGTTTTTGCATCTGCCGTTTCTGGATATGAATGCTTCGATACTTCGATGTGTGGAGGAAGGTCGCGCGGGGGATGCGGTGGTGATGTTGGAGGGGTATTTGGTGCAGTCGGAGCGGACGGTGTTGGCGGCGTTTGAGCGGAGGGGGAGGGGGTAGGGGAGGTTGCAGGCACAAAAAAAGACGTCCGTGGACGTCTTTAGATGATGAGCCGTTGGCTCAATCGCTTCACTGTCTCGAGGCTGCCTTTGGCCTCGATTGGGCGAAGCAGTTCGATGACAATCGGTGCGGTAATTTTCGAGAGCGGCGTTGTTTTCAGGTCTGGAAATACATGCAGCGTGAGCGATCGCCAAATGTCTTCGGCGTACGCCGGCGTGACGGAGTCCTTCTTCAGCTCGAACCAGGCGGTGGCCACGTTCTCGAACGTATGTTCCGTCTCCGCTCGTTTGGCTTCGTCCTGTGCATTGCGTTGCACCTTGGGATCAATGCCTTGTGCAAGCAGCTCGCGTGCTTCCACCACTTTCTTCCTGGCGTTCGCTAGCGAGAGCTCTGGGTATGTGCCCAGCCCCATATTGATACGATTTTTGGTTACCGGCTCGCGGTAGTTGAAGTTCCATAGCATCGAGCCATTGCTCCTGACTCGGAGCTGAAGGCCGTCACCATCGCTGAGGACGTAATCCTTGTCTTTTGCCTTGACTGCCTTGAGCTGGCGGTCGGAAAGGCGAAGGGCTGGAGCAGGCATGAGAGCTACCTCTGACACCGTTTTGGTATTCCAAAAAATAGCACCGGATGGCTTGGAATACCATTTGGAATACCCAAACGGCTGGAACTCAAAAAACCTCTGCAGAGCCCAGTAGCGCTTAAATCCTTGATTTCACTGGATTTCAGGCACAAAAAAAGACGTCCGTGGACGTCTTTAATTGATCAAATGGTGGAGCCGGGGGGATTTGAACCCCCGTCCGCCAGTACTCCGCTGTCGGTACTACATGCGTAGCCGTTTCTATTAAGTTAACCCTCAGCGACCCGAAGGGCAGGGTGCTTTGGGCGAGTTGTGTAAGTTTTAGCCGCTTCGTCCACAACGTACTGCACGGCGATTCTGTTCTATATGACAATCACTTTGGGTTTACAGACATCCCCTGGTGATTGCTGGACCCGAAGGTACCAGAAGCTCAGGGCTAAGGCTGCTTACGCAGCGAGAGCGAATTCCTGGCCGTAGTTTTCGTCATTGGCAACTATAAGAAGTTGCAACAGTGGATTTACGAGTTCTGTTACCAACTCGGCATGCACCTAAAGTTTCGCGACCGGCGTCGAATCCTAAACGGCCCCGTGCTTGTAACTCGTTGTTTCTTAGTGAGTGACAAGCCTGTGCAGTGTACGCCAAATGGTCACGGAAGGCCAACCCGAAGGTTGGCCCTATCGCTTACTGACCGCCTTTGTCGCTGTTTTGCAGGTCCTGCAGGGCCTTGGAGCTGATCTCGATGCACTTCTTGTCATCGCCCGCCGCATGAGCAGCCTTGGCCTGGGAGACGGCGGTGTCGATTTCGCCGCTTTTGCCGCTGGTGTCGGTGGCGAGCAGGGCTTTGCCGTTGTTGATTTTGTCGAGGTTGATCTGGCACAGGTCTGCGTCATTACCCGCGGCGAACACAGGGGAGGCCAGCATCGCAGCGGTTACAAACAAGCCAGCAAGAGCGGAACGCTTCATGGGGTATCTCCTTGCGCAAAGGGGCTCGACGCTACTGGCGTTGAACGGCTGCCAGCGACATCACTGATGAGCCTCGTTCGTCGAGGCCTATGCAGATGACTACGCCGGCGCGCAGGGGTTCTATTTTTTGCGCGTTTAATGTGCGCGTGCCTTTGTGACTCGATCAACGAGGTACACCAACCCGTGGTAGTCGATGCCGCCGTGCTGGCTCAGGCCGATCTCGCAGGTTCGGCTGGTTGAAATGCCTTCACTGCAAGAATGCACTGCCCTCTTGAGTGAGCGCAGGGCGTGGGCGTTCAGCTCTGGCGTGGTGAAGCCTTTGTCGCCGGCAAAGCCGCAGCAGTGGATACCTTCCGGGATGACCACGGTGTTGGCGCAGCGTCGGGCCAGGTCGATCAGTGCCTGGCCTTCGCCCAGGTGTTGGGTGCTGCAGGTGACGTGCACGGCGATTGGCGCTTGCTGGGGTGTGAAGTCGAGGCGATCCATCAGGTGGGTGCGGATAAATCGTACGGGGTCGTACAGGTCCAGGCGTGTTTCGCCGGGGTTTTGCACCAAGCGCAAGGTGCATGGGCTGGTGTCGCAGTAGATTGGATCGAGACCGCCACGGCTGGCCTGGAGCAGGGCGCCGATCAGTTCCTGACGCTTGTGATCGGCCTGTTCGGCGTAGCCTTTGGAGGCGAAGGGTTGGCCACAGCACAGGCTTTCGAGGTTCTCGGGGATGACGACTTGGTAACCGGCTTTTTCCAGCAGGCTGCGGGTTTTTTCGTACAGCGACATTTGCTCTTTATCTGCAGCCGACGGAGCCATCGCGCGTGAGACGCAAGCGGCGAGGTAAACCACGCGCGGACGTTCGTCGGTGACTGCGGGGTTGAAGCGAATGGCTTTTTCCGGTTGTGGCATGGCGTTGGTCCACTGCGGGACCTGCCCCTTGGACAGTCTGCTCATCTGCGCCGACAACTTTGCCAGGCGCGGGGCGCCCAATAGCATGCGCGCGCCGTTGGCGACATGCAGGGTGAAGCGCACGCCCTGCAGCGCAGTGGCGAAATGGGTGGCAAGCCATTCGGCAGTTTTCGTACGGTCGGCGTCTCGGCTGCGCAGCTTTTCCATCAGGTCACCGGTATTGATACCTACAGGGCAGCGCTGGGCGCACAACCCGGTGGCGGCGCAGGTATCGATGCCTTGGTACTGGAAAGCGGCTTCGACTTCGGCGGTATCCACGCCCGCGCGTTTCCTGGCCTGGATGTCACGCCAGATCACGATGCGCTGGCGCGGGCTCAAGGTCAGGCCTTTCGACGGGCACACCGGCTCGCAAAATCCGCATTCGATACACTTATCCACAAGCTCGTCGGCGGCCGGCAGGGGCTTGAGGTGCTTGAGGTGGATTTGCGGGTCTTCGCTGAGCACTACATCCGGGTTGAGAATGCCGTTGGGGTCCAGCAGGCGCTTGAGCTGCCACATCAGTTGATAGGCTTCGCGGCCCCATTCCAGCTCGACGAATGGCGCCATGTTGCGGCCGGTGCCGTGCTCGGCCTTCAGCGAGCCGCCGAACTCCACGGCCACTAACTGTGCCACGTCATCCATGAACGCTTGATAACGTGTGATTTCTTCCGCGCTATTGAAGCCTTGGGTAAACACGAAGTGCAGATTGCCCTCCAAGGCGTGTCCGAACAGGATGGCTTCGTCGTAGTGATGTTTGTCGAACAGCGCGATCAGGCGGTTTACCCCGATGGCCAGTTGCTCGACCGGGAAGGTCACGTCTTCGATGATGACGGTGGTGCCGGTCTTGCGCACCGCGCCGACGGCGGGGAAGGTGTCTTTGCGAATGGCCCACAGCCGGGCGTTTTCCACGGGGTCTTCGGTGAAGTCGATCTGTTTTTCAACCGCAAAGCAGGCCAGGGCCTTCATGATCAGCGCCAGTTGCTCACGAAGTAATGAAGGCGATGCTGCGCGGGATTCGATCAATAAGGCGCAGGCCGATTTCGACAGGTGCTGTACGAATGCGGGCATGCCTGGCTTGTTTTGCACCGAGCGCAGGCTGCGTCGGTCCAGCAGTTCCACGGCGGAGACTGGCTGGGTTTTCAGGACGGTTACGGCGTTGCAGCAGGTCTCGACATTCGGGAACACGATCAGCGCCGACGCTTTGTTCGGGCGGTCGACTACCGTGTTGTAGGTCACGGCGCTGATAAAGCCCAGGGTGCCTTCGGAGCCCACCAGCAAGTGGCTGAGGATCTCCAGCGGGTCATCAAAGTCAACCAGGGTGTTGAGTGACAGGCCTGTGGTGTTTTTCAGACGGTATTTATGGCGGATGCGTGCGGCCAATTCGGTATTCGCCCGCGTCTGGCGACCGAGTGTCGCCAGACGCTCAAGCAGCGCGCCGTGTCGATTGCGAAATACCGTAATGCTTGCCGCGTCTTCTGTGTCCAGGCGGCTGCCGTCGGCCAGCACCAGGCGAATGCCAGCGAGGGTGTGATAGGTGTTCTGCGCTGTACCGCAGCACATGCCGCTGGAGTTGTTGGCGACGATGCCGCCGATTTTGCAGGCCTGGATTGACGCCGGGTCCGGCCCGATCTTGCGCCCGAATGGAGCGAGCCAAGCGTTGGCCTGGGCGCCGATTACGCCGGGCTGTAGGCGGATTTGCATGCCCTGCCCACGAATCTCGCGGCCGTTCCAATTGTCGCCCAGAACGATCAGCACCGAATCGCTGATGGCCTGCCCGGACAAGCTGGTGCCTGCGGCGCGAAAGGTCACTGGCACGCCATCGCGTTGTGCCCATTGCAACAGCGCAACCACTTCGTCTTCCGACTCGACGCGGATCACCAACTGTGGGATTAGTCGGTAGAAACTGGCATCGGTGCCGAAGGCGAGGGTCGAAAGAGGGTCGTCGAAACGCCGATTTTTCGGGATCAGCTGTGCGATATCGCTCAGGAAAGCAGCAGGCAGACTCATCGCTCCTCCAAAAATAGCGGACACCGCAGACGCTTTACGGTGTCGATTCCTATCCTATTACGTACAGATCATCAGCATACCGGTGAAGGCAAGCGTGCGCTGGCGTGATGGGGGCTTTATTGGGAGGGGTCTGTGGGAGGTTCCACGCGTGGGCCTGTAGCCACGGGAGGTTCCCGAGGCTACAGGTGACAAGGTTAGTCTTCCTTGCCCTTGTTGCGCACGGCGCGATGCAGCTCGCGGTTGGAGTCGCGCTCGCGCTCGGTGTCACGCTTGTCGTATTCTTTCTTGCCCTTGCCCAACGCGATCTCGCACTTGACCAGGTGCTTGCTCCAGTACCAAGACAGGCAGATGCAAGCGTAGCCTTTCTGTTGCACGGCAGCGGCGAGCTTTTCCAGTTCGCGGGCGTTGAGCAACAGCTTGCGTGTGCGTACCGGGTCGGCAATCACGTGAGTGCTCGCGGTGGTCAGCGGGGTGATATGACTGCCGAGCAGCCACGCCTCGCCATCCTTGAGCAGCACATAGCTGTCGACCAGTTGCAGCTTGCTGGCGCGCAGACTTTTTACTTCCCAGCCGGCCAGGACCAGACCAGCCTCGAAACGATGTTCGATGAAGTAATCGTGTCGCGCCTTTTTATTTTGCGCGATGGTCCCTGTAGGGTGTTTCTTTTGTTTAGCCATAGGGGCGGCATTATAGGGAGTTGCGAGCGAGTCGGCTACGGTCAAGCTGCGTGCTTGAGCGTGTTGAGCGAATCCCGGACAATGCGGGCAGTTCTTTGGTTTTTTTCTCTCGCGGATCGGGCTGTTTTTTTCGCGATGTTTGTCTCAGCAGTGGAAATAACGCTCACATGACGACGCATATTCAACGTTCGGCCCTGCTGCCTTATCCGGCGCAGGCGCTCTATGACCTGGTCAACGACGTGGCGCGTTACCCGGAGTTTCTACCTTGGTGCTCGACCGCCGAAGTGCTGGAAGGCAGTGACGAGTACATGGTCGCCAGTGTTGGCGTCGCCAAGGGCGGCCTTAGCCAGCACTTTGTCACGCGCAATATTCTGGTGCCTGGCAAATCCATCGAAATGAATCTGCAGGAAGGCCCTTTTACACAGTTGCATGGGGTGTGGGTGTTCAAGGCATTGACCGAGAAGGCCTGCAAGATCAGCCTGGATCTGTCCTTTGATTACGCAGGACCGATTGTACGGGCGACGTTGGGGCCATTGTTCAATCAGGCGGCAAATACGTTGGTCGATGCCTTCTGTGAGCGAGCCAAGCAACTGCATGGTTGAGATTGAAGTGGTGTATGCCACTGCCGAGCGTCAGGTGTTACTGGCTGTGAGCGTGCCGGTGGGTACCAGTCTGCGTGCCGCTGTACAAGCGTCTGGAATGGCTGCGCAGTTTCCTGAAGTGGAGCTCGCCGACTGCCCCTTGGGTATTTTCGGCAAGGTGGTGGCGGACGCCGAAACGCGTGCTGTGCAGTCGGGTGACCGCATCGAGCTATATCGCCCACTGCTGGCAGACCCCAAGGAAGTACGCAGGCTGCGAGCGGCCAAGGCTGCGCTGGCCAGGCAGCAAAACAGCTAGGCTTGCCATTTGACAGGCAAAAAGAAGCCCGGCATGCCGGGCTTTTTATCGAGCGCCGCGTTTTTATTGCGGGCTGGTGTCCAGAGGCTGTGGCGACGGGACTGGAACGGTTTCCACGCCGTCGACGTCTTTCTGGATCTTGTCCAGCAAAGAGCCAGGCTTGGCTGGTACTTCAGACTTGGGCTGTTCGGTTTGCTGCGCGGGAGCCGGCACGGGCGCATTGGCGCTGTCCTTGCCGAGCAGGGCTTCATCACGGCTCACGCCAGGCATGAAGTCACCGGAAAGGCTGACGAGCTGATCATTGCCATTGAAAATGACGCTGACGCGTTCCTGCTGGCGTTCCCCGCCACCCGGTTGAAGGCTGTACAGATAATCCCAGCGATCGGCATGGAAAGTGTCGGTCAGCAGGGGATTACCCATGATAAACCGTACTTGCCGTCGGGTCATTCCGGGGCGTAACTGGTCTATCATGTCCTGCGTGACGACATTGCCCTGCTGGATGTCGATTTTGTAAACCCCGGGGAATGAACAACCGGCGAGTGCGAGCAGTCCCACAAAGGTGAAACTGGTTAGCAAGAGCTTGGTGTTTTGCATCGGTGGGCGACTTCCACTATCTTGGCTGGGACAACGTAAACGCCGATCATACCCGTATTAAGAGAAGCTGCGAAGCAGCATCCGCGAGAAAGCTAACCATGGTTGAAAATAGCGAACTACGCAAAGCCGGTCTCAAAGTGACTCTGCCTCGAGTCAAGATTCTACAAATGCTCGATTCTGCAGAGCAACGCCACATGAGTGCCGAGGATGTTTACAAGGCACTGATGGAGTCTAACGAGGACGTAGGCCTGGCCACGGTTTACCGTGTGCTGACTCAGTTTGAAGCCGCAGGGCTGGTGGTTCGCCATAATTTCGACGGCGGTCATGCAGTGTTCGAACTGGCTGACGGTGGTCATCACGACCACATGGTTGACCTGGATACCAATGAGGTTATCGAGTTCACCAGTCCGGAAATCGAAGCCCTGCAGCACAAGATTGCTGAGGACCATGGCTTCGATCTGGTTGATCACAATCTGGTGCTCTACATACGTAAGAAAAAGTAAAAATCGCTGCAGATTTCGTTCTGCAAAACGATTGAAGGCGACCCAAGGGTCGCCTTCGTGCTTTCTATAAGGAAGAAAACCTCAGCTCAAGCTTTGGCCGCCACCACCATTTTTTTCGCGTGAGCCAGAGACTCCTTGGTCAAGTCGATGCCTCCAAGCATCCGCGCCACTTCTTCCACACGCTCTGATTTGTTCAACTTGGACACGGCCGTATGAGTCGCATCACTGCCTCGAACCTTGTGTACAAACAAATGCTGATGACCCTGGGCGGCCACTTGCGGCAAGTGGGTCACGGTTAGCACTTGGCCGCGATCCCCAAGCCGACGCAACAGTTGACCAACAATCTCTGCGGTCGGCCCGCCGATCCCCACGTCCACTTCGTCGAACACCAGCGTCGGTACGCGTGAGGTTTGGGCCGTGATGACCTGGATCGCCAGGCTGATGCGTGACAACTCACCACCCGATGCCACTTTTGCCAGTGCCTTGAGCGGTTGCCCTGGGTTGGCGCTGACCAGCAGTTCCACCTGCTCCAGGCCATGGGGCTGCAGTTCGTTGTTGGCATTGGCGCGAAGCTCGATCACGAAGCGGCCGCCCGGCATGCCCAATCGCTGGATCTCTTGTTCCACTGCGCCGGCCAGGCGGGTAGATGCCTGCTGGCGAAGCTCGCTCAGCTCCTTTGCCTTTTCCTTATAATGCCGGGCGAACGAAGCGAGTTCCTCGCCCAGTCGCTCAATGGATTCATCATTGGCGTTCAGAGTCTCGATTTCATCCATCAGTTTCTGTTGCATCGCGGCCACTTCGGTCGGCTGGATGCGATGTTTGCGCGCCAGGGTATAGATAGTGTCCAGGCGTTCTTCGATTTGCTGCAGGCGTGCAGGGTCGGCATCGAAGTGGTCGAGGAAGCGGTTGAGTTCGCCCACGGCCTCCTCTACCTGGATCTGCGCACTGGTGAGCAGGGTAGTGGCTTCGTTTAGCGAGCCGGATGCGTTGTTGACGCTGGAAAGCCGATTGAGGCTCGCCGTGAGTGCGTTCAGTACGTTGCCAGAATCACTTTCGCTGCATTGCTCTACCACCTGGCGGCATATGCCCAGCAGGGTTTCGGCGTTGGTGAGGTTCTTGTGTTCCTGTTCCAGCTGTTCCAGTTCGCTTTCGCCAAGACTCAGGCTTTCCAGTTCTTCGAGCTGATAGCTGAGCAACTGATGGCGAGCACGCTGCTCGTCGCCGGAATTGGAAAGGCGCTCCAGCTCCTGACGGGTCTGGCGCCAGCGTTGAGCGGCCAGTTGGACCTGGCGCGCCAGCTCGGTGGCGCCTGCGTATTCGTCGAGCAGCCGGCGGTGGGTATCGGTTTTCAGCAGCGACTGATGTTCATGCTGACTGTGGATATCGATCAGCAATTCACCCAGGGCCTTCAAGTCGCCGAGGGGGCAGGGCGTGCCATTGATATAGCCGCGCGAACGCCCTTCGGCCGTGATGACCCTGCGCAAAATGCAGGGGCCTTCATGGTTCAGGTCGCGTTCGGCCAGCCAGGTTTCTGCCTCGGGGATGTCCGCCAGGTCGAAGGTCGCCAATATGTCGGCCTTGTCTGCGCCGGGGCGCACCACGCCACTGTCGGCACGGTCGCCGAGCGTCAGGCCCAGGGCGTCGAGCATGATCGACTTGCCGGCGCCGGTTTCGCCTGTGATTACGCTCATCCCGCGATCCAGTTCAAGATCCAGGTGTTCAACGATGGCGTAGTTGTGTACGGACAGGTGCACGAGCATGACGGCCGCTCCCAGGCTTTAGGTCTGGTTATTTATACAGTGTTTTATTCAGGGCTGACAATCCTCCTGCTTAGCTCGATTTGCTTGGTCAATCGTTTTTTTTAGCGCAATGGAGAATGAATGCGCAGGACGTGCGCGTGAGTGCACGAAAGACTTTTGGTAACGACCGCGCTCTTGAACCTGAAAATTGTGGCCCCATATACCGGAACAGAAGCGCGAGTTGAGTTCGCGCATGATTTTGAAAGGAGAAATCTATGGCTGACGAACAGACGCAGGATACGCAAGCGCCAGACGCCAATTCGGCTGTCGGCGATGAACTGGCGACTCGTGTGCAAGTGCTCGAAGAGCAATTGGTCGCCGCGCAGGACCAGTCTCTGCGTGTTGCCGCCGACCTGCAGAACGTCCGCCGCCGCGCCGAGCAGGATGTGGAAAAGGCTCATAAATTTGCGCTGGAAAAATTCGCCAACGACCTGCTGCCGATCATCGACAGCCTGGAGCGTGGGCTTGAATTGTCCAATCCGGACGACGAAAACATCCGCCCGATGCGCGAAGGTATCGAACTGACCCTGAAAATGTTCCAGGACACCCTGAAGCGTTATCAGTTGGAAGCCATCGATCCGCAAGGCGGCGAGCCGTTCAACGCCGAGCATCACCAGGCCATGGCCATGCAGGAAAGCCACGACCTGGAGCCTAACAGCGTATTGAAGGTGTTCCAGAAGGGTTACCAACTTAACGGTCGCTTGCTGCGCCCGGCAATGGTGGTGGTTAGCAAGGCGCCTGCACCGGCTGCACCTTCTATTGATGAGCAGGCTTGAAATCCGCCGCAAGGCCCCCATTTATAAGTCAAGCGTTTAAGTGCTACCGCAGATAGCCACCACTGCTGCGGCATCCAAATTCAAGTTTCGGGAGAGTAAATCATGGGCAAAATTATCGGTATCGACCTGGGGACCACCAACTCCTGCGTCTCCGTGCTGGAAAACGGCGTAGCTAAAGTTATCGAGAACGCCGAAGGCGCGCGTACCACGCCGTCGATCATCGCTTACGCCAACGATGGCGAAATTCTGGTGGGTCAGTCGGCCAAGCGTCAGGCTGTGACCAACCCGCACAACACCCTGTACGCGGTCAAGCGCCTGATCGGTCGCAAGTTCGACGAAGAAGTCGTACAGAAAGACATCAAGATGGTGCCGTACAAAATTGCCAAGGCTGACAATGGTGACGCCTGGGTTGAAGTAAACGGCCAGAAAATGTCGCCGCCGCAAATCTCGGCTGAAATCTTGAAGAAGATGAAGAAGACTGCCGAAGATTACCTGGGCGAAACAGTGACCGAAGCGGTGATCACCGTTCCGGCCTACTTCAACGACAGCCAGCGTCAGGCGACCAAAGATGCCGGCCGCATCGCGGGTCTTGACGTTAAACGTATCATCAACGAACCCACCGCAGCTGCTTTGGCTTACGGCATGGACAAGGCCAAGGGCGACCATACCGTGATCGTTTACGACCTGGGTGGCGGTACGTTCGACGTTTCCGTGATTGAGATTGCCGAAGTTGACGGCGAGCACCAGTTCGAAGTGTTGGCCACCAACGGCGACACCTTCCTGGGTGGTGAAGACTTTGACATTCGTCTGATCGACTACCTCGTCGACGAATTCAAGAAAGAAAGCGGTATGAACCTCAAAGGTGACCCGCTGGCCATGCAGCGCCTGAAAGAGGCTGCCGAGAAAGCCAAGATCGAGTTGTCTTCTTCGCAGTCGACCGATGTGAACCTGCCGTACATCACTGCAGACGCTACCGGTCCAAAGCACTTGAACGTGAAAATCTCGCGCTCCAAGCTCGAAGCGCTGGTTGAAGACCTGGTTCAGCGCACCATCGAACCTTGCCGCATCGCGCTGAAAGACTCCGGCATCGATGTGGGCGCGATCAACGACGTCATCCTCGTCGGCGGTCAGACCCGTATGCCGCTGGTGCAGAAGCTGGTGACCGAGTTCTTCGGCAAGGAAGCACGTAAGGACGTGAACCCGGACGAAGCAGTGGCCATGGGTGCTGCCATCCAGGGCGCGGTATTGGCAGGTGACGTTAAAGACGTATTGCTGCTGGACGTCAGCCCACTGACCCTGGGTATCGAAACCATGGGCGGCGTGATGACCGCGCTGATCGAGAAAAACACCACGATTCCTACCAAGAAATCCCAGGTGTTCTCGACTGCCGATGACAACCAGGGCGCCGTGACCATTCACGTGCTGCAAGGTGAGCGTAAGCAGGCTGCGCAGAACAAGTCCCTGGGCAAGTTCGACCTGGCCGAGATTCCACCAGCACCACGTGGCGTGCCGCAAATCGAAGTGACCTTCGACATCGACGCCAACGGTATCTTGCACGTTGGCGCGAAAGACAAGGCCACCGGCAAAGAGCAGAAGATCACCATCAAGGCCAACTCCGGTCTTTCTGATGAAGAAATTCAACAGATGATTCGTGATGCTGAAACCAACGCCGAAGCGGACAAGAAGTTTGAAGAGCTGGCCGGTGCCCGTAACCAGGGTGACGCGCTGGTTCACTCGACTCGCAAAATGATCGCTGACGCTGGCGACAAAGTGACTGCTGAAGAGAAGGCCGCGATCGAAGCTGCCGTGGTTGCCCTGGAAGCTGCCGTTAAAGGCGACGACAAGGCTGCGATCGAAGCGAAGGTCGAGGAGCTGTCGAAAGTCTCCGCGCCGGTTGCTCAGAAAATGTACGCCGAGCAAGGTCAGCCAGCCGAAGGCGCTGCGCAGCAGGCAGAGCCTGAAGCCAAGCACGATGACGTGGTTGATGCCGAGTTCGAAGAAGTCAAAGACCAGAAGTAATAGGTCGCCCGGTTGACCGCTTTCCAGCGGTGACTGGTAGGATGTCGCCGCGCGGGAGCTTGCTCCCGCGTTGGCGTGTCTGGGGTATGCGAATTTTTACAGCATGCGACAGCGTTCGGATGCTGGCGGTGTGATCGGGAATGCTCCTGCTTTCCGAGCAATAAATACCGCGCTTTTGGCCGGTTGCCTGGCTAAAAAGCAGTAACGACCAGGATCGTTGAATTGACGTGAGTTGGGTCCGGGCCTGTATTGGGGCTCAACGAGTTTGGCGAGGCTCAGGAGGGTCTGGCCGAACGTCCTTAAGAGTGCAAAGACTTATGGCAAAGCGTGACTATTACGAAGTGTTGGGTGTGGAGCGTGGCTCCAGCGAGGCGGACCTGAAAAAGGCCTACCGTCGCCTGGCGATGAAGCATCACCCGGACCGTAATCCGGACAGCAAGGAATCCGAAGAGATGTTCAAGGAGGCCAACGAGGCCTATGAATGTCTGTCGGACCCTAACAAGCGTGCAGCGTACGACCAGTACGGTCATGCCGGCGTCGACCCGAGCATGGGCGGCGGCGGTGCCGGCTTTGGTGGGCAGAATTTCTCCGATATTTTCGGTGATGTATTCAGCGACTTCTTTGGCGGTGGCCGGGGTGGTCAGCGCGGTGGCGCCCAGCGTGGCAGCGACTTGCGCTACACCCTTGAGCTGAACCTTGAGGAAGCCGTGCGCGGTACCAGCGTCAATATCCGTGTGCCGACGCTGGTCAACTGCAAGCCGTGCGATGGTTCGGGTGCCAAGAAGGGCTCCTCGCCGATTACCTGTCCGACCTGTGGCGGCATTGGCCAGGTGCGCATGCAGCAGGGTTTCTTCTCGGTGCAGCAGACCTGCCCGCGTTGCCATGGTCAGGGCAAGATCATTTCCGATCCGTGCGATTCCTGCCATGGCGAAGGGCGTGTCGAAGAGTACAAGACCCTTTCCGTGAAAGTGCCGGCCGGTGTGGATACCGGTGACCGCATTCGTCTGTCAGGCGAAGGCGAGGCGGGTGCCCAGGGTGGGCCTACGGGCGACCTGTATGTGGTGATCAGCGTGCGTGAGCACTCGATCTTCCAGCGTGATGGCAAGCACCTGTTTTGTGAAGTGCCGATCAGCTTTGTGGACGCTGCGTTGGGTGGCGAGTTGGAAATTCCGACGCTCGATGGTCGCGTGAAACTCAAGATCCCGGAAGGCACCCAGACCGGCAAGCAGTTCCGTATTCGTGGCAAAGGCGTTGCGCCGGTGCGCGGTGGCGGTGCGGGTGACCTGATGTGCCGTGTTGCGGTAGAAACTCCGGTCAATCTGGGCCGTCGCCAGCGTGAGCTGTTGGAAGAGTTCCGCAGCTCGCTGGAGGGCGACGACTCCCACTCGCCGAAGACCACGGGTTTCTTCGATGGTGTGAAGCGCTTTTTCGGCGATCTGTAAGGAATGAGTATGCGACGTATAGCCGTGATGGGCGCTGCCGGGCGCATGGGCAAGACGTTGGTCGAGGCGGTGCAGCAGCGCTCGCCGGCATCGGGGCTGACTGCGGCGATTGTGCGTCCGGGCAGTACGCTGATCGGCGCGGACGCCGGTGAGCTGGCCTCGCTGGGGCGCATCGGTGTGTCGCTGTCCGGCAACCTGGAGCAGGTGGCTGAAGAGTTCGACGTACTGATCGACTTTACGCTGCCGGATGTGATGCTGAAAAACCTGGCGTTCTGCCGCAGGGCGGGCAAGGCCATGGTGATTGGCACCACGGGCCTCAGCGCCGAGCAGAAGCAGTTGCTGGTGGAGGCGGGCAGGGATATTCCGGTGGTCTTCGCGGCCAATTTCAGCGTGGGCGTGAACCTGTCGCTTAAGTTGCTGGATCTGGCGGCGCGCGTGCTGGGTGATGAGGCGGATATCGAGATCATCGAAACCCATCATCGTCACAAGATCGACGCGCCATCGGGTACTGCGTTGCGCATGGGTGAGGCGATTGCCGATGCCTTGGGTCGTGACTTGTCGAAGGTCGCGGTCTATGGGCGTGAAGGCCATACCGGCGCGCGCGCGCGTGACACGATTGGTTTCGCCACCGTTCGTGGTGGGGATGTGGTAGGTGATCACACCGTGTTGTTCGCCACCGAAGGTGAGCGGCTGGAGATCACGCACAAAGCCTCCAGTCGTATGACGTTTGCCAAGGGCGCCGTACGTGCTGCGCTCTGGCTGGAGGGTCGTGAGCCTGGCCTTTACGACATGCGCGACGTGCTGGACCTGCACTGAGCCGTAGCCAAAAAAGGGGCTCGGGACTATTCCTGGGCTCCGTTTTACCCGCTAAGCGACGCCCTGTCGCATTCTCCTGCCTTCAAGGCTTATTAGCGGTGGACCCAAAAAGCCTTTTTCTGTAACCTACAGCTTTAGTGTGTTCACTAAAAGCGCGCAGAATAATTCAGTGAAGAAGCGGGGTGACGTGTCCATACGTCACTCCGCTTTTTTACAACCTGCGATCGCCCTTTCAGGCTTTATTTACGGGAGGTCTTCTTGACTAAGCCAGCCATACTCGCCCTTGCTGATGGCAGCATTTTTCGCGGCGAAGCCATTGGAGCCGACGGTCAGACCGTTGGAGAGGTAGTGTTTAACACTGCCATGACCGGCTATCAGGAAATCCTTACCGATCCTTCCTACGCCCAACAGATCGTTACTCTGACCTATCCGCACATCGGCAACACCGGTACCACACCGGAAGACGTCGAGTCTGATCGTGTCTGGTCGGCCGGTCTGGTCATTCGTGACCTGCCGCTGGTAGCGAGCAACTGGCGTAACACGATGTCGCTGTCCGATTACCTGAAAGCCAACAATGTTGTGGCAATCGCCGGTATCGATACGCGCCGCCTCACGCGCATCCTGCGTGAAAAAGGCTCGCAGAACGGCTGCATCATGGTCGGTGACAATATTTCCGAAGAGGCGGCGATTGCCGCAGCCCAGGGCTTCCCAGGCCTCAAAGGCATGGACCTGGCAAAAGTCGTCAGCGTCAAAGAGAAGTACGAGTGGCGCTCCACGGTCTGGGACTTGAAGACCGACAGCCACGCGACCATCGACGCCGCCGAGCTGCCTTATCACGTAGTCGCTTACGACTACGGCGTGAAGTACAACATCCTGCGCATGCTGGTCGAGCGTGGCTGCCGCGTGACGGTGGTGCCGGCGCAAACCCCGGCCAGCGACGTGCTGGCCCTGCAACCGGACGGCGTGTTCCTGTCCAACGGTCCGGGCGACCCCGAGCCTTGCGACTACGCGATCCAGGCCATCAAGGATGTGCTGGAAACCGAGATTCCGGTGTTCGGCATCTGCCTGGGCCACCAGCTGCTGGCCCTGGCCTCCGGCGCCAAGACCCTGAAAATGGGTCACGGTCATCACGGTGCCAACCACCCGGTGCAAGACCTGGACACTGGCATTGTGATGATCACCAGCCAGAACCACGGTTTTGCGGTGGATGAGGCGACGTTGCCGAGCAACGTGCGCGCAATTCACAAGTCGCTGTTCGACGGTTCCCTGCAAGGCATCGAGCGCACTGACAAGAGCGCGTTCAGCTTCCAGGGCCACCCTGAAGCGAGCCCGGGCCCGAACGACGTAGCGCCGCTGTTCGATCGTTTCATCAATGAAATGGCCAAGCGACGCTGACTGAGCGGCCAGCGGGCGGCCCCGACTGTCGGTGGCCCCCGCAGGCATTCAAGATTGTTCAAGACGGCTTGCCGACTGACCTGCGGATTTGAGTGACAAACCCATGCCAAAACGTACAGACATAAAAAGCATCCTGATTCTTGGCGCCGGCCCGATCGTGATCGGCCAGGCCTGCGAATTCGACTACTCCGGCGCCCAGGCCTGCAAGGCACTGCGCGAAGAGGGCTACCGCGTCATCCTGGTGAACTCCAACCCGGCCACCATCATGACCGATCCGGACATGGCCGACGCTACCTACATCGAGCCGATCAAATGGCAGACCGTTGCCAAGATCATCGAGAAAGAGCGTCCGGACGCACTGCTGCCGACCATGGGTGGCCAGACCGCTCTGAACTGCGCTCTGGACCTGGAGCGCGAAGGCGTTCTGGAGAAATTCGGCGTAGAGATGATCGGCGCAAACGCCGACACCATCGACAAGGCTGAAGACCGTTCGCGTTTCGACAAGGCCATGA
Organism: Pseudomonas poae; assembly: GCF_001439785.1. Lineage (GTDB taxonomy): Bacteria > Pseudomonadota > Gammaproteobacteria > Pseudomonadales > Pseudomonadaceae > Aquipseudomonas > Aquipseudomonas poae. The sequence continues at coordinate 24,145 of NZ_JYLI01000027.1, forward strand.
AATCCATCGGTCTGGACTGCCCGCGCTCCGGTATCGCCCACAGCATGGAAGAGGCCAACGCGGTTCTCGAAAAGCTGGGCTTCCCGTGCATCATCCGTCCGTCGTTCACCATGGGCGGCACCGGTGGCGGTATTGCTTACAACCGCGAAGAGTTCGAAGAAATCTGCGCCCGTGGCCTGGACCTGTCGCCAACCAAAGAGCTGCTGATCGACGAATCCCTGATCGGCTGGAAAGAGTACGAGATGGAGGTTGTCCGCGACAAAAAGGACAACTGCATCATCGTCTGCTCCATCGAAAACTTCGACCCGATGGGCGTGCACACCGGTGACTCGATCACCGTTGCGCCGGCACAGACCCTGACGGACAAGGAATACCAGATCATGCGTAACGCCTCTTTGGCGGTATTGCGTGAAATCGGCGTTGAAACCGGCGGTTCCAACGTTCAGTTCGGCATCTGCCCGGACACCGGTCGCATGGTCGTGATCGAGATGAACCCTCGCGTATCGCGCTCTTCAGCGTTGGCCTCGAAAGCGACCGGCTTCCCGATTGCGCGCATCGCTGCCAAGCTGGCTATCGGTTACACCCTGGACGAGCTGCAAAACGAAATCACGGGCGGCGCGACGCCGGCGTCTTTCGAGCCATCCATCGACTACGTTGTGACCAAGCTGCCGCGCTTTGCTTTCGAGAAGTTCGCCAAGGCCGACGCGCGCCTGACTACCCAGATGAAGTCCGTGGGTGAAGTTATGGCCATCGGCCGGACCTTCCAGGAATCCCTGCAGAAAGCCCTGCGTGGCCTGGAAGTCGGCGTGTGTGGTCTGGACGAGAAGCTCGACCTGAGCAACCCGGAAAGCATGAGCGTTCTCAAGCGCGAGCTGACCGTGCCAGGCGCCGAGCGCATCTGGTACGTGGCGGACGCATTCCGCGCCGGCTTGTCGGTCGAAGACATCTTCGGCATGAACATGATCGATCCATGGTTCCTGGTGCAGATCGAAGATCTGATCAAGGAAGAAGAGAAGGTCAAGACCCTCGGTCTGTCGTCTATCGACCGCGACCTGATGTTCCGCCTCAAGCGCAAAGGCTTTTCCGACCAGCGCCTGGCCAAGCTGCTGGGTGTGACCGAGAAAAACCTGCGCACTCATCGTCACAAGCTGGACATTTTCCCGGTCTACAAGCGCGTTGACACCTGCGCCGCCGAGTTCGCCACCGACACCGCCTACATGTACTCCACCTATGAGGAGGAGTGCGAAGCCGCGCCGTCGGGTCGCGACAAGATCATGATTCTGGGTGGCGGCCCCAACCGTATCGGTCAGGGCATCGAGTTCGACTACTGCTGCGTGCACGCTGCTCTCGCCCTGCGCGAAGACGGGTACGAGACCATCATGGTCAACTGCAACCCGGAAACTGTTTCCACCGACTACGACACCTCCGATCGCCTGTACTTCGAGCCGGTGACCCTGGAAGACGTGCTGGAAATCTGCCGCGTCGAGAAGCCAAAGGGCGTGATCGTCCAGTACGGCGGCCAAACCCCGCTGAAACTGGCGCGTGCCCTTGAAGCCGCCGGCGTGCCGATCATCGGTACCAGCCCGGATGCCATCGACCGTGCCGAAGACCGTGAGCGCTTCCAGCAAATGGTTGAGCGCCTGAACCTGCGTCAACCACCAAACGCCACCGTGCGCAGCGAAGACGAAGCTATCCGTGCCGCCAGCAAGATCGGCTACCCGCTGGTGGTGCGTCCGTCCTACGTGCTGGGCGGTCGTGCGATGGAAATCGTCTACGAAGAAGAAGAACTCAAGCGTTACCTGCGTGATGCGGTGAAGGTGTCCAACGACAGTCCGGTGCTGCTCGACCACTTCCTCAACTGCGCCATCGAGATGGACGTGGATGCGGTGTGCGACGGCACTGACGTGGTAATCGGCGCAATCATGCAGCACATCGAACAGGCGGGCGTTCACTCCGGTGACTCCGCGTGCTCGCTGCCGCCTTACTCGCTGCCGGCGCACATCCAGGACGAGATGCGCGAGCAGGTCAAGAAAATGGCCCTGGAGTTGGGCGTGGTCGGCCTGATGAACGTGCAGTTGGCGCTGCAAGGCGAAGACATCTACGTCATCGAAGTCAACCCGCGCGCCTCGCGTACCGTGCCGTTTGTTTCCAAGTGCATCGGTGTTTCCCTGGCGATGATTGCCGCCCGTGTGATGGCCGGTAAGACCTTGAAGGAAATCGGCTTCACCAAGGAAATTATTCCGAACTTCTACAGTGTGAAAGAGGCGGTTTTCCCCTTCGCCAAGTTCCCTGGCGTGGACCCGATCCTGGGCCCAGAGATGAAGTCCACCGGTGAAGTGATGGGCGTGGGCGACACCTTTGGCGAAGCCTTCGCCAAGGCCCAGATGGGCGCCAGCGAAGTGCTGCCGACTGGCGGAACTGCGTTCATCAGCGTGCGTGATGACGACAAGCCACTGGTTGCAGGGGTTGCCCGTGATCTGATCAACTTGGGCTTCGAAGTCGTGGCTACCGCCGGGACCGCCAAGCTGATCGAAGCTGCCGGCCTGAAAGTACGTCGCGTGAACAAGGTGACGGAAGGCCGTCCGCACGTGGTCGACATGATCAAGAACGACGAAGTTACGTTGATCATCAACACCACCGAAGGTCGCCAGTCGATCGCGGATTCCTACTCCATTCGTCGTAATGCCTTGCAGCACAAGATTTACTGCACCACCACCATTGCTGCTGGCGAAGCCATCTGCGAAGCGCTCAAGTTCGGTCCAGAAAAGACCGTGCGTCGCTTGCAGGATCTACACGCAGGATTGAAGGCATGACCAAATACCCAATGACCGTCCAGGGCTTCAAGGCCCTGGAAGAGGAGCACGCCCACCTGACCAAGGTCGTACGTCCAAAGCTGAGCCAGGACATCGGTACGGCCCGCGAGCTGGGTGACCTGAAGGAAAACGCTGAATACCATGCCGCTCGCGAGCAGCAAGGCATGGTCGAGGCGCGTATTCGCGACATCGAGGGTCGCCTGCAGAATTCGGTGGTCATTGATGTGACGACGATTCCGAAGACCGGCAAGGTGATTTTCGGCACGACCGTGGAAATCGCCAACGTCGAGACTGACGAAAGCGTGGTCTACCACATCGTCGGCGAGGACGAAGCTGACTTCAAGCTCGGCAAGATCTCCGTGGGTTCACCGCTGGCCCGCGCCTTGATCGCCAAGGAAGAGGGTGATGTAGTGGCGGTGAAGACGCCCGGTGGCGTGATCGAGTACGAGATTGTTGAAGTTCGTCACGTCTGAAGCGCCGCGCCCGCTGCGTGCGGGCGCCATGCTTTGGCAACTGGCCCAGATGCTGTGGGTCGGAGGCCTGTGGTTATTGCACATTGGCGTGTTGCCGGCATTGGGTCTGATTGGCCTGGCGCCGATGCTGATTGATGAGATTGATGGGTTATTGAGTGCGCTGCTGGTAGGTTTTGCGGCCGCATGCGTGACGCTCCAGGCACTGGTGCTGGTTACAGCCGAGGGTATTGGGAGTTTGTTGCGGGATATTCGCGGGCAACTATTGCTGATGGCGTTGTATGCCTGTGCAATGTTTTGCGCGGTGCATATCTGGCTGCCGGAAGCGTTGCGCTGGCAGCTGTTCAGCTATCTTGTGTTAGGGTTTTCCGGTCTGGTGCTGGTGATGCAGCCGGCGCCGGGGTGGAGTGGCGGGGCGCGCGAGGCACGCCCTTGACCCTTTTCATTACTTGAAGCGATGAACGTTCGACAGTTGCTTGTTGACGCTGAAGTTCTTGCGATACAGCAGCGCCATCTTGCCGATGACCTGGACCAGGTCTGCCTTGCCGGCCTTGCACAGTTCTGCAATGGCCGCCAGGCGCGCTTCGCGATCAAGGATGTTGACCTTGATCTTGATCAGTTCGTGATCGCCCAATGCGCGTTCAAGTTCGGCTAAGACACCTTCAGTCAAACCGTTGTCAGCCACAATCAAAACTGGTTTCAGATGGTGGCCAATGGATTTGTACTGTTTCTTCTGCTCTTGAGTGAGCGGCATAATCTGACCCCTGCGTCTGATCTTGTAAAAAGCGGCGGCCAGTTTACCCGAGCGAGTCCGGGACCGCCCAGTTAATCACGACCCGTTTTATTTTCGAGGTGGCCCGTGGCCCGTTCCAAAACTAGCCTTAAGTGGCTGCAAGAGCATTTCAACGATCCTTACGTCAAAAAGGCGCAGAAGGACGGCTACCGTTCTCGGGCCAGCTACAAATTGCTGGAGATCCAGGACAAGGACAAATTGATTCGTCCAGGCATGAGCGTCATTGACCTGGGCGCGGCACCGGGTGGTTGGTCTCAGGTGACCAGTCGTCTGATTGGTGGGCAAGGCCGTTTGATCGCTTCCGACATCCTTGAGATGGACAGCATCCCCGATGTGACCTTTGTACACGGCGACTTTACCCAGGATTCGGTCCTGGCCGAGATTCTGGAAGCCGTGGGAAATTCTCAGGTGGACCTTGTGATTTCCGACATGGCCCCCAATATGAGTGGGTTACCGGCTGTAGATATGCCGCGCGCCATGTTCCTCTGTGAACTGGCGCTGGATCTGGCAGGTCGGGTGTTGCGCCCAGGTGGTGATTTTCTGGTGAAGGTCTTCCAGGGCGAAGGGTTTGACGAGTACCACAAGAACATCCGCAAGCTGTTCGACAAGGTGCAGACGCGCAAGCCGGACTCTTCGCGAGACAGGTCCCGTGAACAGTATCTGCTGTGCCGCGGGTTTCGCGGAGTAGAGGGTGCGGCAAGCGAAGAGCGATTCTGATGTGTTCGAGCAGGGCGATAGGTTTTTTTAAATCGCTTTCGTAATGAAGCTTTACGAATATTGTGCAGTCAAAGTTTCACAAAGGGTTACAGACGGCGTCTGCAAGAGTTGTAGGTAATGTAGTAAGTTAGGCCGGTGAATATCATGCGAAGCGCGCGCCAGCAGCGGAGCTTGCTTCAGAGGGTAGTTAATTGAACGATATGGCAAAGAATCTGATCCTGTGGTTGATCATTGCGGCTGTCCTGGTGACGGTGATGAACAACTTCTCCAGCCCTAACGAGCCGCAGACCCTCAACTATTCCGACTTCATCCAGCAGGTCAAGGATGGCAAGGTCGAGCGCGTAGCGGTTGATGGCTACGTGATTACCGGTAAGCGCAGCGATGGTGACAGCTTCAAGACCATCCGTCCGGCAATCCAGGACAATGGCCTGATTGGCGATCTGGTGGATAACCACGTGGTGGTTGAGGGCAAGCAACCTGAGCAGCAGAGCATCTGGACTCAGCTCTTGGTCGCGAGCTTCCCGATCCTGGTGATTATTGCAGTGTTCATGTTCTTCATGCGCCAGATGCAAGGCGGTGCGGGAGGCAAGGGCGGGCCAATGAGTTTCGGCAAGAGCAAGGCGCGCCTGCTCTCAGAAGATCAGGTGAAGACCACATTGGCGGACGTTGCGGGTTGCGACGAGGCCAAGGAAGAAGTGGGCGAACTGGTTGAGTTCCTGCGCGATCCTGGCAAGTTCCAGCGCCTTGGCGGCCGTATTCCTCGCGGTGTGCTGATGGTTGGTCCTCCGGGTACTGGTAAAACCTTGCTGGCCAAGGCGATTGCCGGTGAAGCCAAGGTGCCTTTCTTTACGATTTCCGGCTCTGACTTCGTCGAGATGTTTGTCGGCGTCGGCGCCAGCCGTGTTCGTGACATGTTCGAACAGGCCAAGAAACACGCCCCGTGCATCATCTTTATCGATGAAATCGACGCCGTTGGTCGCCATCGTGGTGCTGGCATGGGCGGTGGTCATGACGAACGTGAGCAGACCCTCAACCAGTTGCTGGTAGAGATGGACGGCTTCGAAATGAATGATGGCATCATTGTCATCGCGGCTACCAACCGGCCGGACGTACTGGACCCTGCGCTGCTGCGTCCAGGTCGTTTCGACCGTCAGGTGGTGGTCGGCTTGCCGGACATCCGTGGTCGCGAGCAGATCCTCAAAGTACACATGCGCAAAGTGCCAATGGGCGACGACGTGGCTCCTGCCGTGATTGCCCGTGGCACGCCAGGCTTCTCCGGTGCCGACTTGGCCAACCTGGTGAACGAGGCGTCGCTGTTTGCCGCTCGTACCGGCAAGCGCATCGTTGAAATGAAAGAGTTCGAGCTGGCAAAAGACAAGATCATGATGGGCGCCGAGCGCAAATCCATGGTCATGTCCGAGAAAGAAAAGCAGAACACCGCTTATCACGAAGCGGGTCACGCCATTGTCGGTCGCGTTGTGCCTGAGCACGACCCGGTTTACAAGGTGTCGATCATTCCTCGTGGTCGGGCACTGGGTGTCACCATGTTCCTGCCGGAAGAGGATCGCTACAGCCTCTCCAAGCGCGCGCTGATCAGTCAGATCTGCTCGCTGTATGGTGGCCGGATTGCCGAAGAGATGACCCTGGGCTTCGACGGTGTGACCACCGGTGCCTCCAACGACATCATGCGCGCCAGCCAGATTGCGCGGAACATGGTGACCAAATGGGGGCTGTCGGAAAAGCTGGGTCCGTTGATGTATGCCGAGGAAGAAGGTGAAGTGTTCCTGGGTCGTGGTGGTGGCGGTCAAAGTGCCAGCTTCTCCGGTGAAACTGCCAAGCTGATCGATTCTGAAGTACGCAGTATCATCGACCAGTGCTATGGCACGGCCAAGCAGATCCTGACTGACAATCGCGACAAGCTGGACGCAATGGCTGACGCGCTGATGAAGTACGAGACCATTGATGCTGATCAGATAGATGACATTATGGCCGGTCGTACTCCACGTGAGCCGCGCGACTGGGAAGGTGGTTCGGGCACTTCGGGCACTCCGCCCGTGGTTCAGAACGAACGTCCTGAAGCCCCGATTGGCGGTCCTGCAGCTGACCACTAAGGTTTGAAATGACTTCTGCGTTGTCCTCCACCCGGTTGCCTTGCGGCAATCGGGTTCTTGATTTGGCCCATACACATGTTATGGGCATTCTCAATGTAACCCCCGATTCTTTCTCTGATGGTGGCCGCTTTAGTCATCTGGATGCAGCCTTGCGTCATGCAGAGGCCATGGTGTCGGCTGGCGCCACCTTGATTGATGTAGGTGGTGAGTCGACCCGGCCGGGCGCGCGCGTGGTCTCCCCCCTGGAGGAGTTGGAGCGGGTGGCGCCGATTGTCGAGCGCATCGCTCGCGAGCTGGACGTGATCATTTCGGTGGATACATCGACGCCCGCTGTAATGCGCGAGACCGCGCGGTTGGGCGCCGGCCTGATCAATGATGTGCGTGCGCTGAGGCGTGATGGCGCTCTGGATGCTGCTGCGGCGACCGGTCTGCCTGTCTGTCTGATGCATATGCTGGGCGAGCCCGGCAATATGCAGGACAATCCTCATTACGATGATCTGGTGGGCGAGGTAAGTGGCTTTCTCGCTGGGCGCATGGCGCAGTGTGCCGCTGCAGGCATTGCGCCTGAAAAGATCATTCTTGATCCGGGTTTTGGCTTCGCCAAGACGCTGCAGCATAATTTGAGCCTGTTCAAACATATGGAAGTCCTGCATGCGCTTGGTCGACCGCTGCTGGTCGGGGTTTCACGAAAAAGCATGATAGGGCTGGCCTTGAATCGCCCGGTAGGTGAGCGTTTGTATGGCGGCCTTGCATTGGCCGCGCTTGCTGTAGCCAAAGGTGCGCGCATTCTGCGAGTGCATGATGTTGCCGAGACTGTTGATGTGGTGCGCATGATTGCCGCTGTAGAATCAGCCGAATAAGAATGATGGAGCACTTATGACTAAAAAATACTTTGGCACCGACGGTATCCGTGGTCGGGTCGGCGAATTTCCGATTACCCCTGATTTCATGCTCAAGCTGGGTTGGGCGGCAGGTATGGCGTTCCGCAGCATGGGCGCGTGCCGCATCCTGGTAGGCAAGGACACACGCATTTCAGGCTACATGTTCGAGTCCGCCCTGGAGGCAGGTCTATCCGCTGCCGGTGCCGACGTGATGTTACTGGGCCCAATGCCTACGCCTGCCATTGCGTACCTGACGCGTACCTTTCACGCTGAAGCCGGTATCGTGATCAGTGCTTCGCACAACCCGCATGATGACAACGGCATCAAGTTTTTCTCGGGGCAGGGCACAAAGTTGCCGGACGAGATCGAGTTGATGATCGAAGAATTGCTGGACGCGCCTATGACGGTGGTTGAATCCAGCAAGTTGGGCAAAGTGTCGCGGATCAACGACGCGTCCGGTCGCTATATCGAGTTCTGCAAAAGCAGTGTGCCAACCAGCACCAGTTTTGCCGGGTTGAAGATTGTGGTTGATTGCGCCCATGGCGCCACCTATAAGGTCGCGCCAAGCGTATTCAAGGAGCTGGGTGCTGACGTGACCGTGCTGTCAGCCCAGCCCAACGGCTTGAACATCAACGACAACTGCGGCTCCACCCACATGGAGCAATTGCAGGCAGCAGTGCTTGCCGAGCACGCCGATCTGGGGATTGCCTTTGACGGTGACGGTGACCGCGTGCTGATGGTGGATCATACGGGCGCCGTGGTGGATGGTGATGACCTGCTGTTCATCATCGCGCGGGACTTGCATGAGCGTAACAAGCTGCAAGGTGGCGTCGTCGGCACACTGATGAGCAACCTCGGGCTTGAGCTCGCGCTGGCTGACCTGGGTATTCCGTTTATCCGTGCCAATGTCGGCGACCGTTATGTGATTGCCGAGCTGCTCGAGCGTAACTGGCTGGTGGGTGGCGAGAACTCAGGGCACGTCGTGTGCTTCCAGCACACCACCACGGGTGATGCAATTATTGCCGCGCTGCAGGTACTGCTGGCCCTGCGTCGCCGCAAGGAGAGTCTGGCGCAGGCGCGTCAGGCCCTGCGCAAGTGTCCGCAGGTATTGCTCAATGTGCGTTTCGCTGGCGGTGAAAACCCAATCGAGCATCCGGCTGTCAAAGAGGCCTGCGAGCGCGTGACACTGGCAATGGAAGGGCGCGGGCGCGTGTTGCTGCGCAAGTCCGGTACAGAGCCTCTGGTGCGCGTCATGGTCGAAGGTGAAGACGAAACACAGGTTCGCGGCCATGCCGAAGACCTGGCAAAACTGGTAACTGAAGTTTGTGCCTGAATTCGGCTTGCCAGTGATGGTGTGGTTGGGTAACATCTGCGCCCACTTTGACCGACGGGGTACAGCATGCGTCGCACGATGGTAGCTGGTAACTGGAAGATGCACGGTACCCGCGCCAGTGTCGCTGAGCTGATCGACGGCCTTCGTGAGTTGGCCCTGCCTGGCGGTGTCGATGTTGCGGTTTTCCCGCCTTTGTTGCATGTCAGCCAAGTGGTTGATGGCTTGAAAGGTACGTCGATTCAGGTCGGCGCGCAGAATTCTGCGGTGGAGCCCGGGCAAGGTGCCTTGACTGGTGAAGTTGCACCTAGTCAGTTGGTTGATGCGGGTTGCGCCTATGTATTGGTTGGGCACTCCGAGCGTCGACAGTTGATGGGCGAAAGCGATCAGATGCTCAATCGCAAGTTCGCAGCGGCACAGGCCAGTGGCTTGATTCCGGTGTTGTGCGTAGGGGAGACCCTTGAGCAGCGCGAGTCTGGCAAGACGATTGAAGTTGTCTCGCGTCAGTTGGATAGCATCATTGACGAGCTGGGTGTTGATGCGTTTGCACGCGCGGTCATTGCTTACGAGCCAGTCTGGGCCATTGGCACCGGGCTGACTGCCACACCGCAACAAGCACAGGATGTGCACGCAGCCATTCGTGCGCAGTTGGCGGAAAAGAATTCTGAAGTCGCACAAGGTGTGCGTCTTCTATACGGCGGCAGCGTGAAGGCGGCCAATGCGGTCGAACTGTTCGGCATGCCGGATATCGATGGGGGGCTCATTGGTGGAGCTTCCCTGAATGCAGATGAGTTCGGTGCGATCTGTCGCGCCGCGGGAAACTGAAAAAATGCTGGAAACAGTCGTAGTCGTTTTTCATCTGTTGGCTGCCCTGGGCGTAGTTGCCCTGGTTTTGCTGCAGCAGGGCAAAGGTGCGGATGCTGGTGCGTCTTTCGGTGCAGGTGCTTCAAATACTGTGTTCGGAAGCCAAGGTTCCTCTACCTTTCTTAGTAAGTTTACTGCTATACTCGCCGCCGGTTTCTTCATAACCAGCTTGGGGTTAGGTTACTTTGCTAAAGAGAAAGCTCATGTGCTGACTCAAGCAGGTTTGCCAAATCCAGCAGTGTTGGAAGTGCCAAAGGCGAAACCGGCTTCTGATGATGTCCCGGTGCTTCAAGAGCAAAAGTCGGCTACTCCAGCGACTGACGTACCTCCAGCTCAAGAGCAGAAGTAAGAAGGGTTGTAAACGCTGTATTGCCGAGGTGGTGGAATTGGTAGACACGCAACCTTGAGGTGGTTGTGCCCATAGGGTGTAGGGGTTCGAGTCCCCTTCTCGGTACCAATTATCAAGAGAGCCCGCTGTTGCGGGCTTTCTTGTAGGTGGAAGGTTACATTGACCCTGTAAGGGATCGGTCGTATACTTCCGCCCCAGCTTTGTCGCGGGGTGGAGCAGTCTGGTAGCTCGTCGGGCTCATAACCCGAAGGTCGTCGGTTCAAATCCGGCCCCCGCAACCAGTTTTAGCGGAGCCCCTTTTAAGGGGCTTTTTGTTAGCTGGACACTTTCAACGCCGCTGTTCGACGGCGTTTCAAGGATGGGCGTTTCGCCCATTTTTTTATTTTGCACAGCATGCACATACATGCACGAGGGGGTTCAGGTGTCGAGCAAGCTAGAAGAGTTGCAGGCCTTGCTGGCCCCGGTGGTCGTGGCCCTAGGCTATGAATGCTGGGGTATTGAGTTCTCGGCTCAAGGTCGCCACTCAATGTTGCGCGTTTATATCGATAAAGAGGGCGGCGTGCTGGTGGACGATTGTGCCATTGTCAGCCGACAGATCAGCGGTGTGCTGGATGTTGAAGATCCGATTTCCGTTGAATACACCCTCGAAGTTTCCTCGCCAGGCATGGAACGCCCACTGTTCACTATTGATCAGTTTGCAAAATTTGCCGGTGAACAAGTGAAGATCAAGCTGCGCTCTCCCTTTGAAGGGCGACGCAACTTTCAGGGCCTTCTGCGCGGTGTAGAAGAACAGGATGTCGTGGTGCAGGTAGAAGACCATGAGTTCCTGTTGCCGATCGATATGATCGACAAGGCCAACATTATTCCCAGTTTTGACTGAGACGCGGATCCCGCGGATCCAATGGCTTGCGAAAGGCGAGGCGTACGATGAGCAAAGAAGTACTGCTGGTTGTTGAGTCGGTATCCAATGAAAAGGGTGTACCGGCAAACGTGATTTTTGAAGCGCTGGAGCTGGCCCTGGCCACTGCTACCAAAAAGCGTTTTGAAGACGAAGTTGATCTGCGTGTGGAAATCAACCGCCACACCGGTGCCTATGAGACGTTCCGTCGCTGGACGGTCGTTGAAGAAGCCGATCTTGATGATCCGGCCATCGAAACCTGGCCGAGCAAGGTTGCCGAAACGCATCCTGGCTCCAATGTAGGTGATGTTGTCGAAGAAAAGATCGAATCGATCGAGTTCGGCCGTATCGCTGCACAGACCGCTAAACAGGTCATCGTGCAGAAGGTTCGCGAAGCCGAGCGCGCTCAAGTCGTTGACGCCTATCGCGAGCGCCTGGGTGAAATCATCTCCGGCACCGTCAAAAAAGTTACCCGCGACAATGTGATCGTCGATCTGGGCAACAACGCCGAAGCGTTGCTGGCTCGCGAAGACATCATTTCTCGCGAAACCTTCCGTGTAGGGGTGCGCTTGCGTGCACTGCTCAAGGAAATTCGCACCGAGAACCGCGGCCCTCAGCTGATCCTGTCGCGTACGGCGCCGGAAATGCTGATCGAGCTGTTCCGCATCGAAGTGCCGGAAATCGCCGAGGGCCTGATCGAGGTTATGGCTGCGTCCCGCGATCCGGGTTCGCGCGCCAAGATCGCGGTCCGTTCCAAGGACAAACGCATCGACCCGCAGGGCGCTTGCATCGGTATGCGCGGTTCGCGTGTACAGGCAGTGTCGGGTGAGTTGGGCGGTGAGCGTGTTGATATCGTGCTGTGGGACGACAACCCGGCTCAGTTTGTCATCAACGCAATGTCGCCGGCTGAAGTGGCGGCAATTATCGTTGACGAGGATGCCCATGCAATGGACATCGCCGTTGGCGCAGACAATCTGGCTCAGGCCATTGGTCGTGGTGGGCAGAACGTGCGTCTGGCCAGCCAACTGACCGGTTGGACCCTGAACGTGATGACCGAATCGGACATCCAGGCTAAGCAGCAAGCTGAAACCGGTGACATCCTGCGAAACTTTATCGAAGAGCTGGAAGTCGATGAAGACCTGGCGCAGGTACTGGTAGATGAAGGCTTCACCAGCCTGGAAGAGATTGCCTACGTACCGTTGGAAGAAATGCTCAACATCGACGGCTTTGACGAAGACACTGTCAACGAGCTTCGCGCTCGGGCCAAGGATCGTTTGTTGACTAAAGCCATCGCTACTGAGGAAAAGCTGGCAGACGCCCATCCGGCCGAAGACCTGCTCTCGCTTGAGGGTATGGACAAGGATTTGGCGATGGAACTGGCGGTGCGCGGCGTAATTACCCGCGAAGACCTGGCCGAGCAGTCTATTGACGATCTGCTCGACATCGACGGCATTGACGAAGATCGTGCCGGCAAGTTGATCATGGCCGCCCGAGCCCATTGGTTCGAGTAACTAGGCGCGGCCTGAGGAGAGAAGTGCATGACGCAAGTCACGGTGAAACAACTGGCCGATGAGGTCAAAACACCGGTAGAGCGCCTGTTGCAGCAGATGCGTGAGGCAGGTCTGCCGCACACCGCCGCCGACGAAGGTGTGAGCGATAGTGAGAAGCAGTCTTTGCTGACTCACTTGAAGAGCAGCCACAAGGCGAAAGTGGAAGAACCGCGCAAGATTACATTGCAGCGCAAAACCACCAGCACCCTGCGTGTTGCGGGTAGCAAGAGCATCAGCGTTGAAGTACGCAAGAAGAAAGTCTTCGTACAGCGCAGCCCGGAAGAAATCGAAGCCGAGCGCAAACGCGATCTGGAAGAACGTCGCGCAGTAGAAAATGCTGCACGTCAGAAGGCTGAAGAAGAAGCCAAGCGTCGCGCCGAAGAAGAAGCGCGTCGCCAGCCTGCTGCTGCGCAACCTGCTGCCACTGATGCGGTTGCTGCACCTGTTGAAGCCGTGCGTGAGGCCGCTCCGGTTGCCGCCGCGCCCGCTCCGGCAGCTGACGCTCGCAAGCGCGACGAACCTCGTCGTCCGGACAAACCACGTGCCGACGATAACAATCGTCGCAGCGGCGGTGGCGATGGCGAGCGCAAAAACGCTCCGCATCGTGCTTCGGTCAAAGAGAAAGCGCCTGCACCGCGCGTTGCCCCCCGTACTACCGACGAAGAAAGCGATGGCTTCCGTCGTGGTGGTCGCGGCAAGGCCAAGCTGAAGAAGCGCAATGCCCACGGTTTCCAGAGCCCAACCGGCCCTGTCGTGCGTGATGTGCAGATCGGCGAGACCATCACGGTTGGCGATCTTGCCAATCAGATGTCGGTCAAGGCAGCTGAAATCATCAAGTTCATGTTCAAGCTGGGCACTCCAGCCACCATCAACCAGGTGCTCGATCAGGAAACTGCTCAGCTGGTAGCCGAAGAGCTGGGTCACAAAGTCACCCTGGTCAGCGACACCGCCCTGGAAGATTCCTTGGCCGAGTCGCTGAAGTTTGAAGGTGAGACGTTCTCCCGTGCGCCAGTCGTGACCGTAATGGGCCACGTTGACCATGGTAAAACTTCCCTGCTCGACTACATCCGTCGTGCGAAGGTAGCGGCTGGCGAAGCCGGCGGTATCACCCAGCACATCGGTGCGTACCACGTTGAAACCGAGCGCGGCATGGTCACCTTCCTCGACACCCCGGGTCACGCCGCGTTTACCGCCATGCGTGCCCGTGGTGCCAAGGCGACTGACATCGTGATTCTGGTGGTTGCAGCGGACGACGGCGTGATGCCGCAGACCATTGAAGCGGTCCAGCACGCCAAGGCTGCCGGTGTTCCGCTGGTGGTTGCTGTGAACAAGATCGACAAGCCGGGCGCCGATCTCGATCGCATCCGTAGCGAATTGTCGGTTCACGGCGTGACGTCTGAAGAGTGGGGCGGTGATACGCCATTCGTCTCGGTCTCGGCGAAAGTCGGTACCGGTGTGGACGAGCTGCTCGAAGCGGTCCTGCTGCAAGCTGAAGTACTTGAACTCAAAGCAACCCCATCGGCCCCGGGTCGCGGTGTTGTGGTTGAATCGCGTCTCGACAAGGGCCGTGGCCCGGTTGCGACCGTTCTGGTTCAAGACGGCACCCTGCGTCAGGGCGACATGGTACTGGTCGGTTCGAACTATGGCCGTGTACGTGCCATGCTCGACGAAAACGGCAAGCCCATCAAGGAAGCCGGTCCTTCCATCCCTGTCGAGATCCTCGGCCTGGACGGTACCCCGGACGCTGGCGACGAGATGAGCGTGCTGTCGGACGAGAAGAAAGCCCGTGAAGTGGCTCTGTTCCGTCAAGGCAAGTTCCGCGAAGTCAAACTGGCCCGTGCTCACGCCGGCAAGCTGGAAAACATCTTCGAGAACATGGGCCAGGCAGAGAAGAAGACGCTTAACATCGTCCTCAAATCTGACGTTCGTGGTTCCCTCGAAGCGTTGAACGGCGCCTTGAATGGCCTGGGTAACGACGAAGTGCAAGTGCGCGTTGTCGGTGGCGGTGTCGGTGGTATCACCGAGTCCGACGCCAACCTGGCACTGGCTTCCAACGCTGTACTGTTCGGCTTCAACGTGCGTGCCGATGCTGGCGCTCGCAAGATCGTCGAGCAGGAAGGCCTTGACATGCGTTACTACAACGTCATCTACGACATCATCGAAGACGTCAAGAAAGCCCTTACCGGCATGCTTGGCAGCGACGTTCGGGAGAACATCCTGGGTATCGCCGAGGTGCGTGACGTGTTCCGCTCGCCGAAATTCGGCGCGATCGCCGGCTGCATGGTGGTTGAAGGTACCGTGTACCGTAACCGTCCAATCCGTGTACTGCGTGATGACATCGTTATCTTCGAAGGCGAGCTGGAATCCCTGCGCCGCTTCAAGGACGACGCTGCTGACGTACGTGCCGGCATGGAATGCGGTATCGGCGTCAAGAGCTACAACGACGTCAAGGTTGGCGACAAGATCGAAGTCTTCGAGAAGGTTCAGGTTGCTCGCAGCCTCTGACTCGCGCACTTCAGGAGCCACGCGGCGTGTAGGCATGCAATGCCCCACGCGGCGTCCGGACTCTAAACGCAACGCCCGGTCTGGCTTTTGTCAGGCCGGGCGTTTGCCGCTTTCAGACCCCACGGGTTTCACCGTGTGGCAGTAACAGGTAACAAGACATGGCAAAAGAATATAGCCGTACCCAGCGTATCGGCGATCAGATGCAGCGCGAGCTGGCTCAACTGATCCGTCGCGAAGTCAAAGACCCGCGTGTCGGCCTGGTCACCATTACCGCCGTTGAAGTGAGCCGTGACGTGGGTCACGCCAAGATCTTCATCACCGTAATGGGCCAGGACAACAGCGAAGAAATCGCGCAGAGCATCAAGGTACTCAACTCGGCCGCAGGCTTCCTGCGCATGCAGTTGGCCCGTGAAATGAAGCTGCGCAGCGTGCCCCAGTTGCACTTTCACTACGACGAAAGTGTCGTGCGTGGCGCGCACCTGTCGGCACTGATCGAGCGCGCAGTGGCCGAAGACAGCCAGCACCCGTCCACACCTGAAGACGCCAAGGAGTAAGCGGTGGCTCAGGTCAAACGTATCCGTCGCAACGTCAGCGGCATCATCCTGCTCGACAAGCCCATTGGATTTACCTCCAATGCCGCGTTGCAGAAGGTTCGCTGGCTGCTCAATGCCGAGAAAGCCGGACACACCGGCAGTCTCGATCCCCTGGCCACCGGCGTGTTGCCGTTGTGCTTTGGCGAAGCCACCAAGTTCTCGCAATACCTGCTCGATTCCGACAAGGGTTACGAAACCCTGATGCAATTGGGCAAGACCACCACCACGGCTGACGCCGAAGGTGATGTTTTGCAGGTGCGCGATGTGACCGTTGGTCGTGCTGATATCGAGGCGGCTTTACCCGGTTTTCGTGGGCAAATCAGCCAGATACCGCCGATGTACTCGGCTCTCAAGCGTGATGGCCAACCTCTTTACAAGTTGGCTCGTGCGGGCGAAGTAGTGGAGCGCGAACCGCGTTCTGTTACTATTGCGCGCTTGGAATTGCTCGCCTGTGAAGGCGACACCGCACGCTTGGCCGTGGATTGCAGCAAGGGCACCTATATCCGTACCCTCGTGGAAGATATAGGTGAACAGCTTGGTTGCGGCGCGTACGTAGCAGAACTGCGACGTACCCAGGCAGGGCCCTTCAGCTTGGCTCAGACGGTCACGCTGGAAGAGTTGGAAGCGGTTCACGCCGAAGGCGGCAACGAAGCGGTTGATCGCTTCCTGATGCCATCGGACAGCGGTTTGCTCGATTGGCCGTTGCTGCACTTTTCGGAGCACAGCGCGTTCTACTGGCTCAACGGCCAGCCGGTACGTGCCCCGGATGCCCCGAAGTTCGGCATGGTGCGGGTACAGGATCATAACGGTCGCTTCATCGGTATCGGTGAAGTGAGCGAAGACGGGCGCATAGCGCCGCGTCGACTGATTCGGTCAGAATGACCGAACGAGGGTGGCTGTTAATAGGCACGGTCACTTCTCATTTTTAGATACAGGGATTTGTCCCTGGCCTATTGAGATCACCCCTTGGGTGGTTTCCTGAAAAAAGGATTGCCTCATGGCTCTCGACGTTCAAGAAAAAGCACAAATCGTAGCTGACTATCAGCAAGCTGTTGGTGACACTGGTTCGCCAGAAGTGCAAGTTGCACTGCTGACCCACAACATCAACAAGCTGCAAGGTCACTTCAAGGCCAACGGTAAAGACCACCACTCCCGTCGTGGTCTGATCCGCATGGTAAACCAGCGCCGTAAGCTGCTGGACTACCTGAAAGGCAAGGATCTGGGTCGTTATCAGGCTCTGATCGGTCGCCTGGGTCTGCGTCGCTAACAAGCGATTGCGCTAGAGGTTGGTTGTCTGCCGTGTGTCAGTGGGATTCCCGCTGGCCCACGGCAGGCTCCCAGCCTCAAGTTTTATCTGGATACACGTTTTACCCTGGACAGGCGTTGGGCCGATTCCCGACATTGCCCAAGAATTTCGCAAGAAAACAAGTTCCCCAAGAGCCACAAAGAAGGTAGGACACCGTGAACCCGGTTATCAAAAAATTCCAGTTCGGTCAGTCGACCGTTACCCTCGAGACAGGCCGTATCGCCCGTCAAGCCTCCGGCGCAGTGCTGGTTACCGTTGATGACGACGTTACCGTACTGGTGACCGTTGTTGGCGCCAAGACCGCTGACCCGAGCAAAGGCTTCTTCCCTCTTTCCGTTCACTACCAGGAAAAGACTTACGCTGCCGGTAAGATCCCTGGTGGCTTCTTCAAGCGCGAAGGTCGTCCTTCCGAAAAAGAAACCCTGACTTCCCGACTGATCGACCGTCCGATCCGTCCGCTGTTTCCCGAAGGCTTCATGAACGAAGTGCAGGTTGTCTGCACCGTCGTTTCCACCAGCAAGAAGACCGATCCGGACATCGCTGCGATGATCGGTACCTCGGCTGCCCTGGCCATCTCCGGCATTCCGTTCGATGGCCCGATCGGCGCCGCCCGCGTTGCTTTCCACGAAAGCACCGGCTACCTGCTGAACCCGACTTACGAGCAGCAGAAAGCTTCGAGCCTGGACATGGTCGTTGCCGGTACTTCCGAAGCGGTATTGATGGTTGAATCGGAAGCCAAAGAGCTGACCGAAGACCAGATGCTGGGCGCGGTGCTGTTTGCTCACGACGAGTTCCAGTCGGTGATCAACGCCGTTAAAGAGCTGGCTGCCGAAGCGGCCAAGCCTACCTGGGCCTGGGCTCCACAAGCCGAAGCCACCGAACTGCTGGGTGCTATCCGCTCCGAGTTCGGCGCTGCCATCTCTGACGCCTACACCATCACCGTCAAGGCCGACCGTTATGCTCGCCTGGGTGAGTTGAAGGATCAGGTCGTGGCCAAACTGTCCGGTGAAGAAGGCCAGCCTTCGTCCAGCGAAGTCAAAGCCGCTTTCGGTGAAATCGAATACCGCACCGTTCGCGAAAATATCGTTAACGGCAAGCCACGTATCGACGGCCGTGATACCCGCACCGTGCGTCCGCTGAACATCGAAGTCGGTGTGCTGCCCAAGACTCACGGTTCGGCCCTGTTCACCCGTGGTGAAACCCAGGCCCTGGTTGTTGCAACCCTGGGTACTGCGCGTGACGCGCAACTGCTGGACACCCTCGAAGGCGAGAAAAAAGACCCGTTCATGCTGCACTACAACTTCCCGCCGTTCTCGGTCGGTGAGTGTGGTCGCATGGGTGGCGCTGGTCGTCGCGAAATCGGTCACGGCCGTCTGGCCCGTCGTTCGATCGCTGCCATGCTGCCGGCTGCCGACGTGTTCCCGTACACCATCCGCGTTGTGTCGGAAATCACCGAATCCAACGGTTCCAGCTCCATGGCTTCCGTGTGCGGTGCGTCCCTGGCACTGATGGATGCCGGTGTGCCGATGAAGGCACCGGTTGCCGGTATCGCCATGGGCCTGGTTAAGGAAGGCGAGAAGTTCGCCATCCTGACCGACATCCTGGGTGACGAAGATCACCTGGGCGACATGGACTTCAAGGTAGCCGGTACCGCCAAAGGTGTGACCGCGCTGCAGATGGACATCAAGATCAAGGGCATCACCGAAGAGATCATGGAAATCGCCCTGGGCCAAGCCCTGGAAGCGCGCCTGAACATCCTCGGCCAGATGAACCAGATCATTGGTCAGTCGCGTACCGAGCTGTCGGAAAATGCTCCGACCATGATCGCGATGAAAATCGACACCGACAAAATCCGTGATGTCATCGGTAAAGGCGGCGCGACCATCCGTGCGATCTGTGAAGAGACCAAGGCTTCGATCGACATCGAAGACGATGGCTCGATCAAGATCTTCGGCGAATCCAAAGAAGCTGCCGAGGCTGCGCGTCAGCGCGTTCTGGGCATCACCGCCGAAGCCGAGATCGGCAAGATCTACGTCGGCAAGGTTGAGCGCATCGTCGACTTCGGCGCTTTCGTTAACATTCTGCCGGGCAAAGACGGTCTGGTTCACATCTCCATGCTCAGCGATGCTCGCGTAGAGAAAGTGACCGACATTCTGAAAGAAGGCCAGGAAGTGGAAGTGCTGGTACTGGACGTGGACAACCGCGGCCGTATCAAGCTGTCCATCAAAGACGTTGCAGCAGCCAAGGCCTCGGGCGTTTAATCACCCCCCAGGCTTCACGCTGAAAAAGGACTCTTCGGAGTCCTTTTTTTATGGGCGCACGAAAGGCAAGCGTAATCAGGCGCTTAGCGCCACAGGCAAAAGCCGCAACTTGCATGCAGATACACCCGCCTTCATGCAAGTTGCACGATTTCGGAAAATTGGAGTTTTTGTAACTTACTGTTTTTAAAGGACTTAATCGGATTTGTCGACTTGGCACACTGCCTGCAATATCCCCGTTAACGCTGCAGCATCGAGGTTTACACGCTGCAGACTTTTAATAAAACAGGAGTTACTCGTATGAAGAAGTTCGCTTTCGCTACTGCTACCGCTCTGACTCTGGCCATGGGTGCTAACGTAGCCTTTGCTCAGACTTCCCAAGCCCCGATGACGTTGGCTGCTGGTGAAATGACCAAGGCCAAAGAAACTACTTCGGACACCTGGATCACCACCAAAGTCAAAGCTGATCTGCTGACTGAAAAAGGCATCCCAGGTTCGGACATCATGGTTGAGACCAACAAAGGTGTGGTTTCCCTGTCCTCCAAGGTAGCTATCTCGGATTCGCAGAAAGCGACCGCTGTAGCCATCACCAAGAAAATCAAAGGTGTGACTGCTGTTTCCGCTGACGGCCTGATGGCTGGCGGCGCTACCAAGGCAGACAACATCGACAAGACCAAAGGCGCAGCTCATGACGCCAAAGAAACCACCAGCGACACTTGGATCACTACCAAAGTCAAAGCTGACCTGGTAACCGAGAAAGGCATTCCTGGCACCGACATTAAAGTCGAAACCAACAAAGGCGTTGTTTCCCTGTCTTCCACCGTAGCGGTAACTGAAGCTCAGAAAACCACTGCTGTGAACATCGCCAAGAAAATCAAAGGCGTTAAAGCTGTATCGGCTGATGGCCTGAAAGCAGAGTAACGCAACGATTCGACTGAACTGAATGGCGGCGGCGGGTGAGTCAGATATCCACCCAACGCACCCTGGAGTTCATGCGACCGACCACACGGATGTGGTCATTACAGGCCCCGGCACTTGTGCCGGGGCCTGTTTTATTGTGGGGCTGAAATACCCAAACCAAAAAAATGGGAGGGGGCTTGGATCTATAGGGTCTTCAGGTCACTCGGCATCCAGATGCATCGGTGTGACTACACGGCCGTCTTTCTCTGCCTGCCCCAGTTGAGTGTCGATGAAGTACACCCGGTCATCTTCGAGCTGCCCCTTGTCCACCAGGTAGTCCTTGATGGTACTGGCCCGGTCCTGACCCAGCTGACGCAGCAACACATCACTGGCGCTCCAGAACTTGAGCACACCGTCGCGCAGTTTTGCCGCGCGCTCAGTGTCACCCAAGCCTTTCCATTCAGCGGGCGGTTGCTGCTTGAGACGCGTGCGATAGATACCTTCAAGCAATGGCGCCTTTTCCTTCTCCGGTACTTCCAGCAGTGATGCCTGGGCGGGAACCTTGTCGCCACGGCGCTGCAGAATCTTGTAGTAGTTGTACTGGTATTCACGCTCCAGACGCTCGTGTGCCAGGAACGGCCCGTCGCTGCTGGCCGCCGCCGTGCCTTCAATTTCCAGGCGCAGCGCAGGGCGTTCCTTCAAGGCCTTGGCGAGCGTGTTCAGCGCGCCTTCGGCATTCTTGTCCAAGTCACTGGAGCCTGCCGCAAACGACACACTGCCCAGATCCTCCGACCCCCCACCTGTCACAAGCCCGCCAATGAACTTGAACGGCGCGGTGGCCGCACGGGCGACAAGATTGCGCAGCGTCTGCCACACAATCGGCATCACGCTGAACTGTGGATTATTCAAGTCGCCGCTCACCGGCAATTCGAGGGATATTCTGCCGTTAGTGTCCTTGAGCAGTGCAATCGCCAGGCGAATCGGCAGGTCCACGGCATCGGCGCTGTCGACTTTTTCACCCAGTTGCAGTTGTTCGACCACCACCTTGTTTTCGGCCTTCAACTGGCCCTTGATGATCACGTAGTGCAAATCTAGATTCAGGCGGCCCTTGCGGATGCGAAAACCCGCGAATTTCCCCGAGTAGGGTGTCAACGTGGTCAGCTCGACACGTTTGAAGCTGGTGGCGATGTCGAGCGCGGCCATCGGATCAAACGGATTCACGCTGCCCTTGATGGTCACCGGCGCATAGCGGTCCACCTTGCCCTTGATGTCGACACTGGCCGGTTTGCCCTGGCGACTGTCAATCGTGCCGATTTGCCCGTTGAGTTGTTGCACGGCGGTGGCGAAGTTGGGCGTGAGGCTGAAGTCGGCAAAGTTGGCCGAGCCGTCATTGATCGCGACCTGGCCGATGCGGATACCCAGCGGCTTGTCTTTGCTCGCTGCCGGCTTGGCAGTCGACTTGGCGCCACTGTCGGCCGGCTGCGGAATCAGCAGGTCGTCGATGTTGGTGGTGCGATCATCGTTGATCATGAAGCGCACATAGGGCTGCAGCAGGTTGACCTTGTCGATCGACAGGCTGTCGCCGTGCTGGTAGTTCACACCTTCGAGCACCAAGCGCTGCCATTTGAGAAAGTCGCGGGTCTTGAGGGTATCGAGCGTGTGTAGCTGGTCGACCTGCGCTCGGCCGGTGACCTGCAGCTTCAGCGGATCGGTGCTGGTAAGGTTTACATCCAGGTTGCTGCCGAGCATGCCGCTGCGCAGTTCCAGGCGGATGAAGGGGCTGATATAGGACTGCGCCACTCGCAGGTCGATGTCCTGGGTGTTCACCTTCAGCCTGGCGCTGACCGGGTTGAGGTTCACCTCACCGCTGGCCTGGAGTTTGCCCTGCTTGCCCAGACCGCTGTCGAGCTTGAGGGTGAAGGGTTTCTGGTTGAGGCTGTCGAAGTTCTGCACATCGACGTTCAGGGGGCCCAGTTCCAACGCGACGGCGGGTTGAGCCTGACGGTCAGCCAGGTGTACCTGATAATTGCGCAGTTGCACGTCCTTGAGCAGCACTTGCCACGGTTTGCTTGGTGCTGCAGGGGCAGGTTTGGGCGAGTCGGCCGTCGCCGGAGCGCTGGCTGGTTCCGGCGCCCTGGCCGGTTTGTTCGGCTGGCTGGCGAACAGTTTCTGCCAGTCCAGTTGCCCATCGGCTTCGCGGGCGGCCCAGGTTTCCAGATTGTTGCTGCGGATTTTGCCAACCACCACTTGCTGCCTGGCCAGGTCGACTGTGGTGTCGCTTACATCCAGGCGCTCCAGGCGTACCAGCGGCCGGCCATCCGGGGCCTTGATGGCAAACGGCGCGATGCTGGCGGTGGTGTTGGTCAGTTTGAGTTCGGTTTCCTTGGCCAGACTGAAGGTGTAATGGGTGTTGAAATTCAGCACCCCGTCTTCCAGCACCAGTGGCAAGGCGTCACGCACATAGGGCCACCAGGCTTTCATCTTGCCGTCGGTGACTTTCAAGGTGCCCTCAGAGGTGATGGGCACCAGACTGAAATTGCCCTTCCAGTCGATTTGCCCGCCCGCAGGGCCGGCGGCCACCAGGGTCATGTCGGCATTGTCTTCAGGCAACGTGCTGAGGTTTTTCAGCTCGAAGTCGAGCTTGTCGTAGAGGAATTCGATGGGCTCGCTTGGACGCAGGTCCTGAAAGTGCACATAGCCACCGGCCAACTTGACGCTGTCGATACGCAGCGGGAATGGCTTGGCGTCCGGGTCTTTCGGGGTGGGCTCGCTGGGCGGCAGCTTGAACAGCCGGGCCAGGTTCAATGTGCCGGACTTGTCGAACAGCAGCTCGGTTTTGGGCTGGTCCAGCTGTACATCCGCCAGGTGCAGCGCGCGGGTCCACAGGCTGTCGAGCTGAAGGTTGGCATACAGGCGCTCAAAACCGACCTGTTCCTTGCCCGGTTCCCCGACTTTAAGGCCCCAGGCCGTCACCTCCAGGCTGAATGGGTTGAGTTCGATACGCTCCAGTCTCGCCGGCACCGTGGCGTAATGGGCCAGTTGCTGGTTGGCAATACGAAGCGCGATGCCCGGCAGAATCAGAAAGCCCAGCAAGCTGTACAGGGCCAGTGCGGTCAGCAGTGCGCCGATGGCGCGGATCAATCCTTTGGACATGGGCGACGCCATCTATATCGAACAGGAGTGCCTTGGAGTATGGCACGGGTTGTCGGTTCCGAAGCACAGGGCCTATTGGGAAAAGGACTACAACTGCAGGATCAGGGTTTTCAGCGGCGGCTGTTGATCCTGCGACGGAAAATCGGCTCCCGGCGTTATGATCTGCCAGTCGCGTACCGGTCGCCCGGCTTTTTCGGCGCAGCGCAGCACCTGCTCACGCCAGTCGTCCATGCCCACTTTTGCCAGATTATTGCAGCAGATCAGCACGCCATTGTCGGCGGTTGCCAGCAGCGCTGGCTTGAGCAGGCTCTGGTAGTCACGCAGCAGATCGACCGTGCCGAACGCACTCTTGGCCCACGCGGGCGGATCGAGCAACACCAGGTCGTACTGGCGTTGCTCCAGGCGCGGATAAGCGGGCAGTGTATGGCCGCGACGCTGGGTGATCGGCAGGCCGGCCAGTTGGCGAATCGCCGGAAAGTAATCGGACTGCACGAACTCCATGGTCGGCAATTGCGGGTTCAACAGGCCGTTCTCCCGCCCGACCGCCAGGTTGCCCTCGGCAAAGTCCAGGTTGCACACCTCGCGCGCACCACCGGCAGCCGCGCTCAAACCAACGCCGCAGGTGTAGGCGAACAGGTTCAGCACGCTTTTGCCGGCGCTGTGCGCCTTGATCCAGCCACGGGTGTTGCGCAGGTCCAGGAACAACAGCGGGTCTTGCCCGGCATGGCGCCCGCGTACGCGGTAATTGAGGCCCCATTCGTGGCCGATCAGGTCTTCCAATGCCGCCGGGTCTGCGCGGTACACCGTGTCTTCACGGTCGATGCGCGAGTTGCCCCGGGAACGGTCGTTGTACACCAGCAGCAATTCCAGGCCCATGAACTGATTGATCTGTTGGTGCAGGTCCAGCAGGTCTGCGGTGTCGAGCGACTGATGAAAGCTTTGCACCAGCAATTGCAGGCCATAGCGGTCGATGGTCAGGCCGCCGGCGCCTTCCTGGCTGCCGTGGAACAGCCGATAGCAGTCGGTGCCCTGGGCGTGCAGTTCGTTGATCAGGTCTTGGCGATAATCGAGGGCGGCGCGCAGCGCCTGGTTCAGGGGGGACATGGAGCGCGCCTTGCTGTAAATGAGGAAAACAGGGGCGGGGAGTTTAACAGCTAACCCCGGCCAGAGCAGGCCGGGGTCGCGTTGAGGCAGGTATCAGCCGCGATGACGACCGCGGAAGTAGTTGATCAGGCCTTGGGTGGAAGCATCTTCGGCGGAGGTTTCTTCGGCGCCGGTCAGGCGGTTGTAGACGCCCTTGCCCAGCTCCTTGCCCAGCTCCACGCCCCATTGGTCGAAAGCATTGATGCCCCAGATCACGCTCTGCACGAACACTTTGTGCTCATACATTGCCACCAGTGCGCCCAGACGACGCGGGCTGATGCGTTCGACCACGATGGTGTTGCTCGGACGGTTGCCCGGGATCACCTTGTGCGGGGCCAGCTTCTGCACTTCGTCTTCTGCGATGCCTTTGTCGCGCAGCTCCGCTTCGGCTTCGCTGCGGGTCTTGCCTAGCATCAGCGCCTGGCTTTGCGACAGGCAGTTGGCGTAGAGCCACTGATGGTGGTCGGACACCGGGTTGAAGCTGACGATCGGCACAATGAAATCGGCCGGAATCAGTTGGGTACCCTGGTGCAACAACTGATGGTACGCATGCTGGCCGTTGCAGCCCACGCCACCCCAGATGACCGGGCCGGTGTCGGTGGCCACGGGCGTGCCGTCCTGGCGCACGCTCTTGCCGTTGGATTCCATGTCCAACTGCTGCAGGTGTTTGGTGATGTTGCGCAGGTAGTGGTCGTACGGCAGGATCGCATGGCTCTGCGCGCCCCAGAAGTTGCCGTACCACACGCCCAGCAGGCCCAGCAGCACAGGCATGTTCTGTTCGAACGGTGCGGTCAGGAAATGCTGGTCCATGGTGTAGGCACCCGACAGCAGCTCCTTGAAGTTAGACATACCGATGGCCAGGGCGATGGGCAAACCAATGGCCGACCACAGCGAATAACGACCGCCGACCCAGTCCCACATCGGGAAGATGTTTTCTTCGCGGATACCAAAGGCCACCGCCGCCGCGTTGTTGCTCGACACCGCGATGAAGTGGCGGTACAGCTCGGCTTCCGAGCCACCCTGGGCCAGGTACCAGGCGCGGGCGGCCTGGGCGTTTTTCAGGGTTTCCAGGGTGTTGAAGGATTTCGACGAGACGATAAACAGCGTGGTCTCGGCGCGCAGCTTCATGGTCAGCTCGTGGAACTCGCTGCCATCGATGTTCGCCAGGTAGTGGCAGCGCACGCCTTTATGGGCGTAGGACAACAGCGCCTCGGAGACCAGTTCCGGGCCGAGAAACGAACCACCGATACCGATGTTCACCACGTCGGTGATCGGCTTTTCGGTGTAGCCACGCCACAGGCCGTCGTGAATGCGGCCGACCAGGTCAGTGATCTGGTTCAGCACCTTGTGCACGTCCGGCATGATATTCACGCCGTTGACCGACAGCTTGTCGCCCACCGGGCGGCGCAGGGCGGTGTGCAGGGCAGGGCGGCCTTCGGAGGAGTTGACCGGTTCGCCGGCATACAGCGCGTTGATCGCGTCCTTGAGGCCTACTTCATCGGCCAACCCTACCAGCAGGTCACGGGTCTGGCTGGTGATCAGGTTCTTCGAGTAATCGAGGAAAAGCCCGCAGCTGCTCAGGGTGAACTGGGAAAAGCGCTGCGGATCGGCATTAAAGGCTTCGCGCATGCTGAAATCCTGCATGGCTTGGCGATGTTGAGTGAGCGCTTGCCAGGCGGGCAGCGCGGTAACGTCATGAGGAGTGCGGTAGTACGCCATCGCTGCGGGTTTCCTTTTATTACGGGGACTGCCTTTAGGACACTTCAAAGCCCGGAACGTCCAGTCTTGTCGCAACAATTGGGTTGCGGACAGCGCTAACCTTAGCGCCGGGCGATTACATTAAACCTAGCGTGTCGATATGTCTTGGCTTTGTCTGCGCCGCGGCCGGTACTTTTTTATACCGACCCGGCGATCAGGGCAACAGGCGGGCTGCCTGGGCGGGTCAGCTGAGGTTCAGGTGCAGGTTATCGATCAGCCGGGTGCTGCCCAGAAACGCCGCGACCAGGATCACGATGTCCTGGTCCTGCGCGGTGGCGGGGCGCAGGTGCACGCCCTGGCGCACTTCGAGGTAATCCAGGCGCAACCCGGCGGCTTCGATCTGCCGTACCTGTTCGGCACGCAGGCTGGCGAAATCATGGTCGCCGGCCTTGATGGCGGCAGCGATATGGCTGAGGCTGCGATACAGCACCGGTGCGATTGCGCGCTCCTGCTCGGAGAGAAAACCGTTGCGCGAGGACAGCGCCAGGCCGTCTTCGGCGCGCACGGTGGGCTCGCCGATGATCTGGATCGGCATGTTCAGGTCATGCACCATGGCGCGGATCACCGCCAACTGCTGGTAGTCCTTCTGGCCAAACACGGCGATGTCCGGCTGCACCATGTTGAACAGCTTGCTGACCACCGTGGCCACGCCTTCGAAGTGCCCGGGACGGCTGGCGCCGCACAGGCCTTCAGACACGTGCGGGACGCTGACGCGGGTCTGGCCGCTCATGCCTTCGGGGTACATCTCCTCAACGGTGGGTGCAAACAGCAGGTTGCAGCCGGCCTGCAAGAGTCTTTCCTGGTCGGCGGCGAGGGTGCGCGGGTACTTGTCCAAGTCTTCGTTGGCGCCGAATTGCAGCGGGTTGACGAAGATACTGGCGACCACGAAGTCGGCCTGCTGCGCGGCTTTGGTCGCCAGTGTGGCATGACCGTCGTGCAGGTTGCCCATGGTTGGCACGAAGCCGATGCGCTTGCCGGCGCTGCGGGCGTGGGTCACGGCCGCGCGCAGTTCACGCAGGGTTTTTACGGTGTTCATGCAGAAAATCCGTGTTCGGCGGCGGGGAAGGTCACGCCTTTGACGGCGGCGACGTACGCGCTCAATGCTGCGTGGATGCTGTCCTGGCCGGCCATGAAGTTCTTCACGAACTTGGGCACTCGACCGGTGATCGAGAGGCCCAGCATGTCGTGCAATACCAGCACCTGACCGTCGGTGGCACAGCCCGCGCCGATACCGATGACCGGCACGCTGACGGCCTGGGTGATTTCTGCGGCCAGTTCGCTGGGCACGCATTCGAGCAGAATCATGGCAACCCCGGCTTGTTCCAGGGCGATGGCATCAGCCAGCATCTGGCGCGCCTGGGCTTCGTTGCGACCTTGCACCTTGTAACCGCCGAGGAGGTTCACCGACTGCGGTGTGAGGCCCATGTGGGCGCACACCGGTACGCCGCGCTCGGCCAGCAGGCGGATCGACTCGGCGAGCCACAGCGCACCTTCGACCTTGACCATGTGCGCACCGGCGCGCATCAATTTGCTGGCGTTGAGGAACGTCTGTTCGACGGTGGCGTAGTCCATGAACGGCAGGTCAGCGATGATGAATGCGCCGTCGTTACCGCGCTTGACGCTGGCGGTGTGGTAGGCGAGTTCATCGGTGGTGACGGGGAGCGTGCTGTCATTCCCTTGAAGAACCATGCCCAGGGAGTCACCTACCAGCAACACGTCGACGCCCGCCTGGCAGCAGGCGTTGGCGAAGGTGGCGTCATAGCAGGTCAGCATGGTGATTTTTTCACCTTTGAGCTTGAGGCTCTGCAAGGTGGTCAGGGTAATGTCTGGCATCGAAAGGGTCCTCGTTCAGGCGCTTGGAAACAGCGAGTAACGCGCGTGAGTCTTCGTTTATACAGGCGCACCGTCTTGAGAGCAGTGCTTATAAGGCCTGGATTGCGCCCTTCAGCGCCGGGTTGGCGGCAGCGGGACGCCTATAGTCGTGAGGAGGACACGGGAAGTCAATTGGATGTGTTACCGCATTGTTACGAGGGCGTTGTTACCGCTGTTACTGACCCGATTCAGCAGGTTGAAGGCGATGACGATCAAAGGTGGGAGCAGACTTGCCTGCCATACAGGCACCTCGGTCTTTCAGTTAGACCGGGTCGATACCTTCGCAGGCAAGCCAGCTCCCACATTGACCGCGTCAGTTCTGGGGAATACGTTCCAGGCCTTCGAACGGGCAAGTTGCCAGCAAGTGGCTTAAAGGCAGGCCGTCCGGTAAATGGAAATTTGCCGGCGCCAATTCGGCCAGTGGATAGAGCACAAATGCCCGCAGGTGCATGTGGTAATGCGGCACCTTCAGACGAGGCTCGTCGATAACACGATCGCCGAACAACAGGATGTCCAGGTCGAGTGTGCGTGGCCCCCAACGCTCAATGCGCTCGCGGCCCTGATCGTTCTCGATGGCTTGTAACGCATCCAGCAGTTCAAGGGGCGCAAGGCTGCTGTTCAGGGCGGCAACCGCGTTGGTGTAGCGCGGTTGGCCCGGGAGCAGGGAGTCACTTTGATAGAAGGCGGAGACACCGACCACGGTGGTGCCTGGCAACTGCGCCAGCGCCTCAATGGCGCTGCGCAATTGCTGATCCGGGGCAGCCAGGTTGCTGCCCATGCCGATGTAGATACGTTCCACGTTTACTCGCCTGCGGCGCCCGAGGCATCGGTGCCGCTGCGTTTGCGCTTGCTGCTGCTACTGCGCCGACGCTTTTTGGGCGCAGCGCCTTCGCCGTCGCCTTTGCTGCCCAGGTCACGAATCATGTCGCGGCGCCCACTGTCGTTGGCGTCCTGGTAATCGGTCCACCATTCGCCCAGGCCGTCGGTCTGCTCACCGGCGCTTTCACGCAGCAGCAGGAAATCGTAGCCGGCACGGAAGCGCGGGTTGTCCAGCAGCATGTCGGCGCGTTTGCCACTGCGGCGTGGCAGGCGCTCCTGCATGTCCCAGATCTCGCGGATGGGAATGGTGAAACGTTTCGGGATGGCGATGCGCTGGCATTGCTCGGTGATCAGCTCGTGAGCGGCTTCCTGCATCGCCGGAATCGGCGGCATGCCGCGATCCTGCAGGCGCAACACGCGTTTGGGCAAGGCAGGCCATAGCAGCGCGGCAAACAGGAACGCCGGGGTGACCGGTTTGTTCTGCTTGATGCGCAGGTCAGTGTTGGTCAACGCTTCGCTGATCAGGGTGTGGGTGTACGTCGGGTTGTATTCCAGGGCTTCGGCGCTGGCCGGAAACAGAGGATCGAACAGCTGCAGGTCGACGAGCATTTCAAAGGTGTCAGCCGCATAACCCGAGAGAAACAGCTTGAGCACTTCTTCGAACAACCGCGCCGAGGGGATTTCGCGCAGCATCGGGGCCAGTTCGCGAATCGGTGCGGCGGTGTGTTTCTCGATGCCGAAATTCAGCTTGGCGGCAAAGCGCACGGCCCGCAGCATACGTACCGGGTCTTCCTGGTAGCGCTGCGTCGGTTCACCGATCAGGCGGATCAGGTTGTTGCGAATATCGGGCACGCCATTGGCGTAATCGAGGATGCGCTCGCTGACCGGATCGTAATACAGCGCATTTATGGTGAAGTCGCGGCGCTGCGCGTCTTCTTCCAGAGTGCCGTAAACGTTATCGCGCAGGATGCGCCCACTTTCGTTGCGGGAAGACTGGTTGGTGTCTTCCTCTTCATCGTTTTGCGGATGACCGGCACGGAAGGTCGCGACTTCGATGATTTCGCGACCGAAGTGAATGTGCACAAGCTTGAAACGGCGACCGATGATGCGCGCATTGCGAAACTCGGCACGCACCTGTTCGGGCGTGGCACTGGTGGCGACGTCGAAATCCTTGGGCGTGATATTGAGCAGCATGTCACGTACGCAGCCGCCCACCAGATAGGCCTGGTAGCCGGCGTTCTGCAAACGTTCGACGATGTTCACCGCGTAGCGGCTGAACTGAGCGCGCTGCAATGAATGCTGATTGCTGTTAAGCACTTCAGGCGTGCTGCGAATGTGTTGCGTACGACGCACGGGAGAACGGAATGACTGGAACAACTTCTTCAGCATGGGATGCACTGTTTGAAGGAATGTTCGGCCATAACGAGGAATGACCGCATGATGGGCCGGGATTCTAGCATTTAGTCAGGGGATGGTGTAGGAACAAGCTGCAAGCGTTGCTCTGAAAGCTTCAAACGACTGCCGGGAGGGGTAAAACGCAGAAACTACAAGGGGAGCCGAAGCTCCCCCAGAAGTAGTTGCGTACTCTATTTTTATTATTAGTGTCGGGCTTCTTGTTTTTATTGATCGCCCTCGTCAGGAAGCTTCACCTTCATGACACTCCCAATTGGGAGCCAAGAGCAAACGGATTGCTTTGGTCGCTGTGTTGCTGATCTACGATCCAACCAGTTCAGGCTCTGCCTTAGGGCAGTTTTTGTTGTTCTCGGCCTGGTTGCGGGGCAAGCCCCAAATGCAACGCCTCTCCAAAAGAATCAGTTAGCTGCGCCTCCGCCGTGTTGTTTTTGTTATGCGTGAGTCGATTCGTCTTATTTTTATTGTCTTGTTCAGAGCTTGTTATTGTTTTTGTACTAAGCATATAGCAGGGTGCGTGCCAACTTTAGCGACGCCCAGCAAAAGCAGGGGGTTGAGACGGTTTCAGGTTTTTTGCCGACGAAAAAAAGCCGGGGCTTCGTTACCGTAAGCCCCGGCTTTTGTTACGCGAAATATCCGCGGTAACAGTTTTTTCACATCTGAGGGTGTTACCTGTGAGGGCGCCCCCTCAACTCTCGCTGGCAACGCCGGTCTTGCGCCGCGGAATGCCCAGGCGCTGACGCCGTTCCCACAGGCATTTGCGGCTCACACCCAGCTTGCGCGCCAGTTCGGTCTCGGTCATGTGATCCTGGTGCTCCAGCACGAAATGCTGAAAGTAATCTTCCAGTGACAGGTCTTCGGTCGGCTCATGACTGGTGTTGCTGCCGCCCGGTTGCGGCGCCAGGCCGATGAAGTCGTCATCCTCCAGATCACTGAGTTCGATATCGATACCCAGCAGCTCGGCGGAAATCTCCGGGCTCTCCGACAGGATGACCGCGCGCTCCACTGCGTTTTCCAGTTCGCGCACGTTACCTGGCCACGAGTAGTGCCGAATCGCCTGCTCGGCGTCCGGAGCAAACTTCAGGTCGGTACGGTTGATGCGCGCGCTCTGGCGCAGCAGGAACGCACTGGCGATCTCGTTGACGTCGGCGCCACGCTCACGCAGGGCGGGCAGCTTGAGGGCGATCACGTGCAGGCGGTAATACAGGTCTTCACGGAACTGGCCGATCTTGGCCAGGCTCTTGAGATCCCGGTGGGTCGCGGCGATCAGGCGCACATCAACCTTCTGCGACTGCACCGAGCCGACGCGTCGAATCTCGCCTTCCTGCAATACCCGCAGTAACCGCGCCTGCGCTTCCAGTGGCAGTTCGCCAATCTCGTCAAGGAACAGGGTGCCGCCATCCGCCGCTTCCACCAGCCCCGCACGCCCGGCGCTGGCGCCAGTGAACGCGCCTTTTTCGTGGCCGAACAGCTCGGACTCGATCAGGGATTCGGGGATTGCCGCGCAGTTCACCGAGATCATTGGCGCCTTTGCGCGCCGGGAGAGATTGTGCAGCGCACGCGCCACCAATTCCTTACCGGTGCCGGACTCGCCCTGGATCAACACGTTGGAGTCGGTGGGCGCCACTTTGCGGATTTTGCTGTACAGATCCTGCATGGGCGGGCAGGAACCGATGATGCCGATCTCGCCATTGCTGTTGTCGACGCCCGGTTTTTCGGCGGTTTTGCCGGTCGGGCGCGGTTCGGCCGGTGTGCCGCCGGACGACTGACGGTCACGCAGGATGCGCGCCACGGCCTGGAGCATCTCGTCGTGGTCGAACGGTTTGGCGATGTAGTCCACCGCGCCCATCTTCATGGAGTCCACGGCCGAACGCAGGCTGGCGTAGCTGGTCATGATCAGCACCGGGGTGCCCTGGCCCAGCTTGATCAGCTCGGTGCCCGGTGCGCCGGGCAGGCGCAGGTCGCTGACAATCAGGTCGAACGTGGGAATGCTGAATCGCTCCTGCGCTTCCTGCACCGAGCCTGCTTCGCTGACCTGGTACTGATTGCGCTCAAGCAGGCGACGCAAGGCAGAGCGGATGATGGTTTCGTCTTCGACGATCAAAATGTGCGGCATTGATTCAATTCTCTCGACGGTCTCAGTTCACAGCGGACGTCGCTTCGACATGACGCGGCAAGGTCACCCGTATACGGGTGCCGCGTTGGCTTTCAAGGTCAGCCGGGCTGTCGATGGTGATTTGTCCATAATGCTCTTCAACGATGGAATAGACCAGCGCAAGGCCCAGACCGGTGCCTTCACCGGGATCCTTGGTGGTGAAGAAAGGTTCGAACAATCGGTCCATGATGTTCTGTGGAATGCCGCTGCCTTCATCTTCCACGATCAGGTCGACCGTGTGCTCGAAAGCCTCGGTCTTGACCCGCACCGCGCCGCCGGCGGGCGTTGCATCGCGGGAGTTGGACAACAGGTTGATCAGCACCTGGGCCAGGCGTTGTGAGTCGCCGTCGACCCAGTGTTCCGGGTCGCACAGGTTGAAGAACTGTACCTCGAAATTGCGCCGGTTCAAGGCCAGCAGCCCAATGGCATCCTGGGCGACTTTTGCCAGGCACACCGCTTCGTCCTGATTCTGATGGGCGCCCGCGTGGGCAAAGCTCATCAGCGATTGCACGATGCGTGACACACGCTTGGTCTGCTCAAGGATCTGCCCGCTGATCTCGGTGATCTCGCCGTCTTCCTCGCGCTCTTCGCGCAGGTTTTGCGCCAGACACGCGATACCGGTAATCGGGTTGCCGATCTCGTGGGCCACGCCGGCGGCCAGGCGACCAATGCTGGCCAGGCGCTCGGAGTGCACCAGCTTGTCTTCGAGCATCTGGGTGTCGGTCAGGTCTTCCACCAGCAGCACCAGGCCGCTGTTGCCGGGGGCCAGGGGCTCGTCGATGGCGGCCTTGTGCAGGTTGAGCCAGCGTGTCTGGCCGTCCAGGGCCAGGTGCTGTTTGTGCAAGTGCTCGTCGGGCAGGTTGATAAAACCCTGTAACAATTCCTTCCACGGATCGCCGAGGGTATTAAGGCGTGAGCCCACCACCCGCTGCGCGGCGATACCGGTGAGTTCTTCCATGGCCTTGTTCCACATCAGGATCTCCTGATCCTTGGCCAGGGAGCACACGCCCATCGGCAACTCCTGCAAGGTCTGGCGGTGATAGCGGCGCAGGGCGTCGAGTTCGGCGGCAAGGCCTGTGAGGCGCGAGTGGTAGTCCTCCAGCCGGCTTTCGATGAAGTGGATGTCTTCGGTCACATAGTTTTCGCCGCCGGCTTTGTAGGGCAGGAAGGTTTCCACCATGTCCTGGGACACGCTGGGGCCCATCAGGCCGGACAGGTTGGCTTCGATACGGTCACGCAGGCGGCGCAAGGCGTAGGGGCGGCGTTCGTCGAATGGCAGGTACAGGTCACGCAGCGCCTGTTCGACTTCCTTTTGCGCGGCCTTGGCGCCCAGCGGCTTGGCCAGTTGGGTGGCGAACTCCTGAGGCGAGGCCGCGTGCAGTTCGCGGCGTTGCGGACGGCGTACGTTGTCCACCGCGCAGGCTTCGGCGGCACTGGTTTCTTCGGGGCTGGCGTTGGTGAACAGCGAGATCAGCGTGAACATCAGCACGTTGGCCGCCAGCGAGGCAATTGCCGCCATGTGCCAGCTGGTGTCGTCGAGCACGTAGATCATGTTCAACAGCGGGATATAGAAACCCTGCAGGTTGCCAACCAGCGGCAGCAGCATGGTCACCACCCACACGAGAATGCCCGCCAGCAGCCCGGCGATAAAACCGCGACGGTTGGCGGTCGGCCAGTACAACACCGACAACACACCCGGCAAAAACTGTAGGGTGGCGACGAAGGCGACGATGCCCAGATTGGCCAGGTCCTGGCCGGCACCCAGCATCAGGTAAAAGCCGTAGCCAGCCATGATGATCGCGACAATCAGCGCGCGGCGCGTCCATTTCAGCCAGCGGTAGATATTGCCTTCGGCCGGCGGCTGATAAAGCGGCAGCACCAGATGGTTGAGCGCCATGCCCGACAGCGCCAGGGTGGTGACGATGATCAGCCCGCTGGCCGCCGACAGACCGCCGACGTACGCCAGCAAGGCCAGGGCCGGACTGTTGGCGGCGATGCCGATGCCGAGGGTGAAATACTCCGGATTGGTAGTGGCCCCAAGCTTGAGCCCGGCCCACAGGATCAACGGCACCGCCAGGCTCATCAGCAGCAAAAACAGCGGCAGGCCCCAGCTGGCGCTGACCAGCGAGCGCGGGTTGAGGTTTTCGGTGAACGTCATGTGGTACATGTGCGGCATCACGATCGCCGAGGCGAAGAACACCAGCAGCAGCGTGCGCCAGGGGCCTTCCTGCAGCGGCGTGTGCAGGGCGGCGAGGGCGGTCTGGTTTTGCAGCAGCCACAGTTCCAGTTGCTGCGGGCCGTCGAACACGCCGTAGAGCGCATACAGGCCGACGCCGCCAATGGCGATCAGCTTGATCACCGATTCGAAGGCAATTGCAAACACCAAGCCTTCGTGTTTCTCGCGGGTTGCGATATGCCGTGAGCCGAAGAAAATCGTGAACAGCGTGATCAGTGCACAAAAGGCCAGGGCCACGCGGTGCTGCACCGGCTCGCGGGTGAGGATGCTGATGGAGTCGGCCACCGCCTGGATCTGCAGGGCCAGCAAGGGCAGTACGCCGATCAGCATGAAAATGGTGGTAAGCGCGCCGGCCCAGGTGCTGCGAAAACGGAAGGCGAAGAGGTCGGCCAGGGACGACAGCTGGTAGGTGCGGGTGATTTTCAGGATCGGGTACAGCAGCACCGGCGCCAGCAAAAAGGCGCCGGACACCCCGAGGTAGCTGGAGAGAAACCCGTAGCCATACTGGTAGGCCAGGCCCACGGTGCCGTAGAACGCCCAGGCGCTGGCATACACGCCCAGGGACAAGGTGTAGGTCAACGGATGGCGAATGATCGCCCGCGGGATCATGCCGCGCTCACTGATCCAGGCGACGGCGAACAGCGCGGCCAGGTAGGCGGCGCTGATCAACAGCATCTGGGTGAGGCTAAAGCTCATCGGCATCTTTTTGGCTCTGCAGGATGAAAGTCACGACGATCAGGATCAGCCACAGCAGATAAGGGCGATACCAGGCGCCCGTGGCGTCGATCCACCAATCCATGATGGCGGGGGAAAACAGGTA
This sequence comes from Pseudomonas poae, assembly GCF_001439785.1. GTDB lineage: Bacteria > Pseudomonadota > Gammaproteobacteria > Pseudomonadales > Pseudomonadaceae > Aquipseudomonas > Aquipseudomonas poae. Next base: position 59,849 of record NZ_JYLI01000027.1, read on the forward strand.
GATCCCGACGACCAGCAGCAGGACCAATCGATAGATGTACATGTTGGCCTCTGATTAAAAAACTGCCGCGATGGTAACGGATGCCGGGCCGGCTGCAAGCGCCTTCAACTCAATTGCGCTTCGGCCAGGGTAAGCGTGCGCGGAATCTGTAGCGGATCCCAGTGCCGGATGCCCCAGTCCAGCAGTTCGCGTGGGCTGGCGTGAAGCAGTTCGTCACCAGGTTGCTGGCCGAGGGCGCGCAAGGCGCGCAGCAGCAGCGGCGTGGCCTGGTCCTGAGTCAGTGGCGGTGAACGGTAGGATTTACCCAGCTTGTTGCCGTCCGGCTGCACGATCAGTGGCACGTGCAGGTAGCGCGGCTGGCGCAGGCCCAGCAGCTCCTGCAGGTACAGCTGGCGCGGCGTAGAGTCGAGCAGGTCGGCGCCGCGCACGATGTCGGTCACACCCTGCCAGGCATCGTCGAGTACCACGGCCAATTGGTAGGCGTACAGACCGTCGCGGCGGCGGATGACGAAATCGCCAGCCTCGCGACCCAGGTGCTGTCGGAATTCACCCTGAACGCGATCAGTAAAATGGTAGGCAAGCTCCGGCACGCGCAGGCGGATCGCTGCATCCTGCTGGTCGTGACCGGCGTTGCGGCACAAACCGGGGTAAATCCCGTTGTAGGGTTCCAGCTGTTTGCGTGAGCAGGTGCACGCGTAAGCCAGGCCATGGTTGAACAGGTCGTTCAGCACCTTGGCGTAGGCGTCGTGCCGTTCGCTTTGCCGGACCAGATCGCCATCCCATTCGAAGCCATAGCTTTCCAGCGCATGCAGGATGGCGGCCTGGGCGCCGGGTTCTTCGCGGGGAGGGTCGAGGTCTTCCATGCGCATCAGCCAGCGGCCGTGGTTGGCGCGGGCGTCGAGGTAGGAGGCAAGGGCGGCGACCAGGGAGCCGAAATGCAGGTGGCCGCTGGGCGTGGGGGCGAAACGCCCTATATAGGTAGAGGCTGTCATGGGCCGGATACTACTGGAAACAGGAACGCCAGATACACAAATGGGGCGTTTGCACGCCCCATTCGTTTCAGTTCGGCAGGAATTACTTGCCGACCTGTTTTTCCTTGATTTCAGCCAAGGTCTTGCAGTCTACGCACAGGTCTGCGGTTGGGCGGGCTTCCAGGCGGCGAATACCGATCTCGACGCCGCAGGATTCGCACCAGCCGTATTCCTCGTCCTTGATCAGTTGCAACGTTTTGTCGATCTTTTTGATCAGCTTGCGCTCGCGATCACGGGCGCGCAGCTCCAGAGCGAACTCTTCTTCCTGGCTGGCACGGTCGGCCGGGTCAGGGAAGTTGGCTGCTTCGTCCTTCATGTGGTCAACGGTACGATCAACCTCCTGCATCAAGTCCTGTTTCCACTTGTTCAGGATCTTGGTGAAGTGCTCGCGCATGGGCTCGCCCATGTACTCCTCGCCCTTTTTTTCCACATAAGGGTCGAAGCCGCCGAGGCCTTGAGTCTGCTGTTGCTTTGCTTGGGTGGACATGAATAGACCGCCTCTCACTCTTCTAATCCATTGCGCAGGATTGCAACGTCACCGACACCTGCCGGCCCTGCGGCTGCAAGCGGGCGAACTTACCAGATAGATTCGGGGTGCGCCACTCCCGGTTGTCGAGGCATCTCGACAGGGCTGCCAACCGCTGCAGCCCGCCATGGTTAGGCGTGGAGCGCCTCGAAGGTTGATTTTAGTCGTTTTGCTGGCACGTGCTGGCCCATGTGGGGCGGCCGAACAGGCAATAGAGCATGTATTAACGCAAGGGTTCGGTAGAATCCTGACTTTGTTCTCACGCTTTAAGGAAGGCTAATGGCCCAGCCCTACAGTGCGCGCAGCCGCGCCATAGAACCGTTTCATGTCATGGCGTTGCTGGCACGAGCCAATGAGCTGCAGGCGGCCGGTCTGGATGTGATTCACCTGGAAATCGGCGAGCCGGATTTTACTACCGCCGAGCCTATCATTCAGGCCGGCCAGGCCGCGCTGGCCAATGGCAAGACACGCTATACCGCTGCCCGTGGGTTGCCCGAGTTGCGTGAGGCAATCAGCGGGTTTTATCAGCAGCGCTACGGATTGAACGTAGATCCTGAGCGCATTCTGATTACACCCGGTGGCTCCGGCGCCCTGTTATTGGCCAGCAGCCTGCTGGTCGATCCTGGCAAGCACTGGCTGTTGGCCGACCCCGGCTACCCCTGCAATCGACACTTTCTGCGCCTGGTGGAAGGTGCAGCCCAACTGGTGCCGGTCGGCCCGGACGTGCGTTATCAACTGACCGCCGAGTTGGTGGCCAAACACTGGGACCAGGACAGCGTGGGCGCCCTCGTCGCATCGCCGGCAAACCCGACCGGCACCCTGCTCACGCGGGACGAACTGGCCGGTCTGTCCAAGGCAATCAAGGCGCGCAACGGGCATCTGGTGGTGGATGAGATCTATCACGGCCTGACCTACGGCACCGATGCCGCCAGCGTGCTGGAAGTCGATGATGAGGCGTTTGTCCTGAATAGTTTTTCCAAGTATTTCGGGATGACCGGCTGGCGCCTCGGTTGGCTGGTGGCGCCGCCCGATGCGGTGGCGGATTTGGAGAAACTGGCGCAAAACCTCTACATCAGTGCGCCGAGCATGGCCCAGCATGCCGCGCTCGCCTGCTTTACTGCGCAAACCCTGAGCATTCTGGAAGCGCGCCGCGCCGAGTTCGGCCGCCGCCGTGACTTCCTGCTGCCGGCGCTGCGTGAGCTTGGTTTTGGTATTGCGGTGGAACCGGAGGGGGCGTTCTATTTGTATGCCGATATCAGCGCATTCGGCGGCGATGCCTTCGCGTTCTGCCGACATTTCCTGGAGACCGAACACGTGGCATTTACGCCTGGGCTGGACTTTGGCCGCTACCAGGCCGGTCATCACGTGCGTTTTGCCTACACGCAGAACCTTGATCGCCTGCAGGAGGCGGTGGAACGCATCGCCCGTGGCTTGCGGAGCTGGCAAGGCTGATGCGCTTTTATCCTCCCCTTGAAGAAGCGCGGCTGATTCGCCGCTACAAGCGTTTTCTTACCGATATCGAAACCGTTACCGGCGAGTTACTCACTATTCACTGTCCGAACACCGGTTCGATGCTCAATTGCATGGTCGAGGGCGGGCAAGTCTGGTTCAGTCGCTCCGATGACCCCAAGCGCAAGTTGCCCGGCACTTGGGAAATCGCCGAGACACCACAGGGCCGGCTGGCGTGCGTGAATACGGCGCGGGCCAACCAATTGGTCGAGGAAGCGCTGCGCGCCGGAGTGATCAGCGAGCTCAACGGCTTTACTGCGCTGAAGCGAGAGGTGCCTTACGGCCAGGAGAAAAGCCGGATCGATTTTCGCCTTGAGTACCCGGAGGGGGCGGCGTATGTCGAAGTCAAAAGTGTCACCTTGGGGTTCGACGGCTCGGCGGTGGCGGCGTTTCCCGACGCGGTGACCCAGCGTGGCGCGAAACATTTGCGCGAACTGGCGCACCTGGCTCGCAGCGGGGTGCGTGCGGTACAGCTGTATTGCGTGAATCTTTCCGGGATCGAAGCGGTGCGCCCTGCCGTGGAGATTGACGCCGGCTACGCTGACGCTTTGCGTGAGGCCAAGGCGGCGGGTGTCGAGGTGCTGGCCTATGGTGTGCGCGTGACCCACGAAGAAATCGTAGTGGACCGCAAGCTCCAGGTTTTGCTCGGCGACTAGAATTGCACCCACAGGCCGTGTTCGTCTTCGCGGACGGGCAGGGCCGTGAGGCTTTGACCTGCGCAAGGCCCGGCGATGCACTCACCACTTTCGATGAGGAACAGCGCACCGTGCGTGGCGCACTGGATCAGGCTGGCGCTCTCGTCGAGGAAGCGATCAGGCTGCCATTCCAGCGGGATGCCGCGATGAGGGCAGCGGTTGATGTAGAAGTAGGCGATGCCATCGCGGCGCACGGCCAACAGCTTGCAACCGTCTATTTCAAAACCGAGGCTGCTGTCGGGCGCGAGGGTATGGGAGGGGCAGACGAACTTCATTTCAATCCTCAAGTGCCTTGACGTGTAAATGCAAACAATTATCAAATGCCGGCTTCATCCGTCAGTTGATCTTGCGCTCAGTACGATGCCCGGCAGCAATTATCTGTCACATCATTGCGTGCTGGAGCGGCTTTTCCCCTGGAAGGAAACCCTGTTATGCGCCTATGTACCAGCGCTATTGCGCTTGTTGTCGGACTGCTGGTCAACCCTGGGGCGCACGCCTCGCAACTGCCACAACGCTGGGTGAGTGCCGGCGGTGCGCTGACCGAATGGGTGGCCGCGCTGGGCGGCGAGTCGAAGCTTGTGGGCGTGGATACGACCAGTCAGCATCCCGAGTCAGTCAAAGCGCTACCCAGTATCGGTTATCAGCGGCAATTGTCGGCTGAAGGCATTCTGAGCTTGCGCCCGCAGGTATTGATCGGTACCGAAGAAATGGGCCCGCCGCCGGTATTGGCGCAGGTTCGGGGTGCGGGTGTCCAGGTGGAGATGTTCTCCGCACAGCCGGATTTGCCGACACTTAAGGGCAACCTTGAGCACCTGGGGAAATTGCTGGGCAATGAAACCAAGGCTCGCCAATTGTTTACCGGATATGAGCAGGCGCTGAATCAGCAGAAAAGCGCGATCGCCAAGGCGCAGGCCACGCAAAAGGCACCGGGTGTATTGCTGCTGCTCGGTCACGCAGGGGGCAAGCCGCTGATCGCCGGCAAGGACACGGCGGCAGACTGGCTGTTGCAACAGGCGGGCGGTCATAACCTGGCGACCCACACCGGTTACAAACCGTTCTCGACCGAATCGCTGGCGGGTTTGAGCCCGGATGTACTGGTGTTTGCTGATCGGGCGCTGACGGGCGACGCGGCGCGTGCGGCGTTGTTCAAGGAAAATCCGATCCTGGCCGCTACGCCTGCCGCCAAAAATGCCCGGGTGTTTGAGCTGGACCCGACGCTGTTGGTGGGTGGGCTCGGACCACGTCTGCCGCAAACTCTGATGAAACTGTCTGCCGAGTTTTATCCGTCTCAGGCTGAATCCGCCCCATGACCACGCTGGTCAGACCCAAAACGCTGTTTATTGGCTTGGCATTGTTATGTGTCCTGGCGATCTGGCTTTCGTTGGCCCTTGGCCCTGTCAGCCTGCCGTTGCTGGATACGGCCAGGGCCGCTTTGCGTTTGATGGGATTGCCGATTGACCCTCAAGGGTTGGAGCAGGCGCAACTGATCCTCGGGCAGATCCGTTTGCCGCGCACTTTGCTGGGCCTGGCGGTCGGTGGCGTGCTGGCGCTGTCGGGCGTGGCGATGCAGGGGCTGTTTCGCAACCCGCTGGCCGATCCCGGGTTGGTGGGGGTGTCCAGCGGTGCCGCGCTGGGGGCGGCGGTGGCGATTGTCGGCGGTTCGTTGTTTGGCGGCCTACCGGATGCAGTCGGCCCTTATCTGTTGTCGTTGTGCGCATTTCTCGGCGGTCTGGGCGTGACGGCGCTGGTTTACCGCCTGGGTCGGCGAAACGGTCAGACCAATGTGGCGACCATGTTGCTGGCCGGCATCGCCCTGACGGCGCTGGCCGGTTCTGCCGTGGGCCTGTTCACTTATCTGGCGGACGACGCCACCTTGCGCACCTTGACCTTCTGGAGTCTGGGGAGCCTGAACGGCGCCAGTTATTCTCGGTTGTGGCCGTTGCTGCTGGTGAGCGCGGGGGTGGCGCTGTGGTTGCCGCGCCGCGCGAAAGCGTTGAATGCGCTGTTGTTGGGTGAATCCGAGGCTGGGCACCTGGGCATTGATGTCGAAGGGCTCAAGCGTGAATTGGTGTTCTGCACGGCGCTCGGCGTAGGCGCTGCGGTGGCGGCGGCGGGGATGATCGGGTTTGTCGGGTTGGTGGTGCCCCATCTGGTGCGATTGCTGGCCGGCCCCGATCATCGGGTGTTGCTGCCCGCCTCGGTATTGGCCGGTGCGAGCCTGCTGTTGTTCGCCGATCTTGTTGCGCGGCTGGCGCTGGCGCCGGCTGAATTGCCGATTGGGATTGTGACGGCGTTTATCGGCGCGCCGTTTTTTCTCTATTTATTGTTGCGAGGGCGCGCCTGATGCTGCGAGTAGAGACGCTGCAGGTTCGCCGGGGTGGCAAAATTGTCTTGGCGGATGTCACGCTGGCGCTGTTGCCGGGCGAGGTACTCGGTGTGCTGGGCCCCAATGGTGCCGGCAAAAGCACGTTGCTCGGCGCGTTGTGCGGTGAGTTGCAGCCCGACCAGGGCAAGGTGTGGCTGGACCAGCAGGAGTTGAAACACTGGAGCGGCGCGCAACGCGCACAGCGCCTGGCCGTGCTGCCCCAGTTATCGACCCTGGATTTTGCCTTTCGTGTCGAAGAGGTGGTTGGCATGGGGCGCCTGCCCCATCAAACCGGACGAGTGCGTGATGATGAAATCATTGAGGCCGCGTTGCAGGCGGCGGATGTCGGGCACTTGATTGGCCGCAGCTATCTTTCGCTGTCCGGCGGCGAGCGTCAGCGTGTGCATCTTGCGCGGGTGTTGGCGCAGTTATGGCCGGGTGAAACGGGGCAGACATTGCTGTTGGACGAGCCGACGTCGATGCTTGATCCACTGCATCAGCACACGGTCTTGCAAGCGATACGCACCTTTGCCGACCGAGGCGCTGCGGTGCTGGTGATTCTGCATGACCTGAATCTGGCCGCACGCTATTGCGACCGGATTCTGCTGCTCGAAGACGGGCGGCCTCATGCGTTGAACACACCGCTGCAAGTGTTGCAGCCCGGGCCGCTCAAGGCCGTATTTGGTCTTGATGTATTGGTGCAGCCGCACCCGGAACGTGGGCACCCGTTAATCATTGCGCGCTGACGCGTACTTTTTTACGGGCAAAAAAAGACCCGGCAAGAGCCGGGTCAAATAACCGTGATTAGCCTGATGAGGAGATAATCTGAGAGTCCGAACCAATGGTCTTTCAGTTATCGGCTGATCTCGCGACCAGTTGTGATAATCATAACGATTCTCATTTGAGAGTCAACAGCTGTTTTTGAACGCCGTTGTGTTTTCCTCAAACGCTTGTTCGAAACAGCCCCGCAAATCAATTCTTCTGGCGAGCGGCAATTGCGTCCAGCTGGCGGTTCAACGCTTCCTTGCGTTCAGCAGGAATGTCGTTCCAGTGAACATTCATCAACGCTCCCTCGATGGCATACAACAGTACTTTCGAGGCACGGAAACCGCGTGTGCGCACGGCGCGGTAAGCATCGACCGCGCCCAGGCGGCGCAGGTCGGACGCACTGTGGATGCCCACCGCATGCAGCCACTGCGCCGACGTCTTGCCAAGATTTTTCAGGAGTTGCAGCTCATCGTTCATCAAGCCTCCTTGCGACGGCCGAATGGTGCGGTGGGTATCGTGACCAGGCAGGCCTGAAAAGGAGTGTAGCGCTCAGTAGGAAAAGCGTGATTCTTTACGAAAAAACGGCCAAACGCTTATAAGAATGGCGCGAAAATGTTGACGGCAGGGTCCGTGCCACGCGTTATACGCAGCCGGACCAGGGGGCTTGGGTTACTTGGTGTGATAGCGCAGGCGCGTTCCGAAGTTGACCGACATGAGGATCTCATCGGCAGTCAATTGCGGCGGGAAATAAGTCCCGGAGATCTGCGCGTGGGCCAGGCTTGCGCCCTCCAGCGGGCAATCGCGCAGATCCAGGCCACGCAAATCGGCTGAGCGGAAATACGCGTCGGTGAAATCCACGCCGGTGGTATCCAGCTCGCGCAGGTCCAGCCCACGGAAGTCGCCACCGCGCATGTCGATCACGCCATCCTTGGGGCGCTCCTGATTGAAGCCGCGAATATCGTCTTTATGCAAAAGCGAGTAGAGCGGGGTATCGAGAAGCTTCGGCTGACTCATGATGGCAATACCGGCTGGAGGTTGTAGGCCATTATAGTGCCACTATTTCGTGGTCGTGCGACGAAGCCGACGACACGACCAAGAAACTTTTCTTACAGGCCCGGCAAGCGCTGCCGGATATGCGCGACCAGCGCATCCAACGTGCCGCTTTCATTGGTCTCGACACGTTGGCTGAGGATCAGCTCCTCGGTTGTCAGGGGATCTCGATTGGCGTGCTGTTCGTCGATAACCGCAAGCGTGGCGTCGGAAGGATCGTTGTTGTCTGCCTGACGCTGCGCCAACCAGCTGGCGATAACGGCTTGTGGTGCGTTGCAATCCAGAATCAGGAACGGCGCGCCTGTTGCTTCGGCGACCTTGGCGGCGGCTTCGCGTTGCTCGCGTTTCAGAAAGGTTGCGTCGAGCACCACCGGAAAGCCGGCGCGCAGCACGGTGTCGGCGATTTCGTTCAGGCGCGCGTAGGTTTTCGTGCTGGCATCGGCAGCGTAGATGCCCGCCTGTGGCGCGTTTTCAACCTGCTGCTCACCGAACAGGCGCTTGCGCTCAACGTCCGAACGCAGGCGCACGGCGCCCAGTGCTTCGACCAGACGCATGCTGACGGTGCTCTTGCCCACTGCCGATACACCATGGGTGATCGCCAGAAAGCGCGACGGAATGGTGCTGTAGCTTTCCGCCAGGTTGGCGTAATTGCGGTACTGGCGCAGCGTGGTGGCGCGTTGCACCGGGCTTGCTTCGCTCGGCATGCTGAACAGCGCGACCTTGGCGCGTACCAGCGCGCGATACGCCTTGTAGAAGTTCAGCACTTCCAGTCCCTGATAGTCGCCCGTCAGCTCCAGGTACTGGCTGATGAAGCGCCGTGCCAGGGACTTGAGCCCACGGTCCTCCAGGTCCATGGCGAGGAAGCCGGTGTCGGCGTACACGTCGGTGAAACGAAACGGCTCGTTGAACTCGATGCAGTCGAAAATCACCACCTGGCCATCAATCACGGTGGCGTTGCCCAAGTGGATATCACCGTGACACTCGCGGGTAAAACCCTCGGCCTTGCGCTGGGCCAGCAGTGGCCTGAGGCGGTCAAAGCTGCTTTCTGCCCAGGCTTGCAGCGCTTCGAGCTGGATCAGGTCTGCCTTGTCGCTGAGGAAAGGACGAATCTGTTCGAAGTTCTGCCGCACTGGCGCCATCACTTCGTCCGGCGTACCAGCAGGGTGTTCCTGTGGGACTTTGGGTGCAGTGAGGTGAAAGTGCGCGATCTGCCTGGCCATCTCGTCGATGTGTGCACTGGTCAGTTCGCCATTGGCCTGCAGGGTGCTGAGCATCTGGCTTTGAGGGAACTGGCGCATTTTTAGCGCATATTCGATCACCGGTCCGTCGCCGCCCACCCTTGGGGATTCGGCAGTGCCGGTAATCGGCAACACCTCAAGATACAAATCTTTGGTCAGGCGCTGGTTGAGGCGCAGTTCTTCATTGCAGAAGTGACCACGTTTTTCCAGGTCGGTGAAATCCAGGAAGCCGAAGTTCATCGGTTTCTTCAGTTTATAAGCGTAGGGACCGGTGAGGATGACCCACGAAATATGGGTCTCAATGACGTGGAACGCTTCAACCGGGTGCGGATACAACGCCGGGTTTTGCAGGGCAGCGATCAGGGACTGGCTCACGGGCGATCCTTCAGAGTCTGGAAAAATTCATGGCGGGCATTATGGCCGCTACGGACGGTCGTGCAAACCGCTGTCCGGCTCATGTTGATCATCAAATAAAGTGCGTATAATCCGCCGCCATGACTCGATCCCGATCTCCCCGTTCCCGTAAAAAACCTCCCTCCCGTGGCCTGCGCCCATGGCTCGGCTGGGCGCTCAAGCTCGGCCTCGTGGGCCTGGTCGTGCTCGCCGGCTTCGCGGTGTACCTCGATGCGGTGGTCCAGGAGAAATTTTCCGGCAAGCGCTGGACCATTCCGGCCAAGGTTTACGCCCGCCCGCTGGAGTTGTTCACCGGCCAGAAGCTGAGCAAGGACGACTTCCTCACTGAACTCGATGCCTTGGGCTATCGCCGCGAGCCTGTGAGTAACGGCCCGGGCTCTGCGGCCGTCAGCGGCAATACTGTCGACCTGAACACGCGCGGCTTCCAGTTCTATGAAGGGCTGGAAAAAGCCCAGCCGGTTCGCGTGCGCTTTTCCGGTGATTATGTGGCCGAGTTGTCGTCGCTCAATGGCTCGAAGCTGCCGGTGGTGCGCCTTGAACCGCTGATGATCGGTGGGATTTATCCTAAAAACCTGGAAGACCGCATCCTCATCAAGCTCGATCAAGTGCCTCCGTACCTGTTGGAAACCCTGGTCGCCGTAGAAGATCGCGATTTCTACAGCCACTGGGGCGTTTCACCGAAGTCAATTGCGCGTGCCATCTGGATCAACACGTCCGGCGGCAAAATGACCCAGGGCGGCAGTACGCTCACGCAACAATTGGTCAAGAACTTCTACCTCACCAGTGAGCGCAGTCTGACCCGCAAGCTCACCGAAGCCATGATGGCCATGCTGCTGGAGCTGCACTACAGCAAGCAGGAGATTCTCGAGGCATACCTCAACGAGGTATTTGTCGGCCAGGATGGCCAGCGCGCAGTGCACGGGTTCGGCCTGGCCAGTCAGTTCTTCTTTGGCCAACCGCTGTCCGAATTGAAACTGCATCAAGTCGCCTTGCTGGTGGGCATGGTCAAGGGCCCTTCCTACTACAATCCCCGTCGCAACCCGGAGCGCGCGCTGGAGCGTCGTAACCTGGTATTGGATGTGCTGGAACAGCAGGGCGTCGCCACCGCTGAACAGGTCGCCGCAGCCAAGAAGATGCCCTTGGGCGTCACGACTCGCGGCAAGCTGGCGGACAGTTCCTTCCCCGGCTTTATCGACCTGGTCAAACGCCAGTTGCGTGAAGACTACCGCGACGAAGACTTGACCGAAGAGGGGCTGCGCATCTTCACCAGTTTTGATCCGATTCTGCAGATGAAAGCCGAAGCGTCCGTCAACGACACTTTCAAGCGCCTTACCGGGCGTAAAGGCTCCGATGAAGTGGAAGCAGCGATGGTCGTGACCAACCCGGAAACCGGTGAAGTCCAGGCCATGATCGGCAGTCGTCAGGCCAGTTTTGCTGGCTTCAACCGCGCGCTGGACGCGGTGCGACCGATTGGCTCGCTGGTCAAGCCGGCGGTCTACCTCACGGCATTGGAAAAACCGAGCAAATACACCCTTACCAGTTGGCTCTCCGATGACCCGTTATCGGTCAAAGGGGCTGACGGTCAGGTGTGGACGCCGCAGAACTTCGATCGACGCTCCCATGGCACGGTGTTCCTCTATCAGGGGCTCGCGCACTCCTACAACATCTCCACCTCGCGGCTGGGTCTGGAAGTGGGCGTGCCGAGCGTGCTCAAAACGCTCGCGCGGCTGGGCATCACCCGTGAATTCCCGGCGTTCCCGTCGATCCTGCTGGGTGCGGGTGCGATGACGCCGATGGAAGTCGCAACCATGTACCAGACCCTCGCCAACGGCGGTTTCAATACGCCAATGCGCGGGATTCGCAGCGTACTGACGGCCGACGGTGAGCCGCTCAAGCGTTACCCGTTCCAGATTCAGCAACGCTTCGATGCAGGCTCCATCTACCTGATCCAGAACGCCATGCAGCGCGTGATGCGTGAAGGCACCGGTAGCTCGGTCTATAAAGTCCTGCCATCGAACCTGACACTGGCGGGCAAGACCGGTACCAGTAACGATTCGCGCGACAGCTGGTTCGCCGGCTTCGGCCAGGATGTGCTGGCGGTGGTGTGGCTGGGCCGTGACGATAACGGAAAAACGCCATTCACCGGCGCGACCGGCGCGTTGCAGGTGTGGACCAGTTTCATGCGCAAGGCCGACCCGCTGCCGCTGAATATGCCGCAGCCGGACAACATCGTTCAGGCCTGGATCGATCCGCACAGTGGGCAAGGTTCCGATGCCAACTGTCCGGGCGCAGTACAGATGCCGTATATTCGCGGCAGTGAGCCACCACCCGGTCCGGCATGCGGTGGCAGTGCGCCTGCGGATGCGGATTCGGTGATGGATTGGGTCAAGGGCTGGATGCATTAAGCAAACGAGGGTTTCAAGTGAACAAGTTGTGGATTCCAGCTATTACCGTCCTGGCCTTGCTGGGCGGTTGCTCCAGCGTGCAGCGCGGCTCGATTCCCGTGGTGGATGCGAGCAGCAACGCTTCCAGCAATGACCGCATCTCGGCCAATGGCGGGTTCCGCCAGACGGTGACCAACCGTCCGGCGCAGGCCAAACCTCAGGCAATGCCGCAGGATTCGGGTGTGGTGGTGATGGTGCCGGGCAGCGGCGCAGCCACTGCGGCGCCGATCAATGCCGAGCCGTGGACGCCCGGCCCGAGCAGCTCCGCACCGATCGACACAGCGCCGGTACAGGCCGCGCCGATCAATCAAGGGTCGTACAGCATGCCGTCGACGCCCAGTGGTGTTCCGTCGTCCTCCGCTGGCGGCGGCCTGTCTGCTGACGAGCAACTGGATGGTCCGGTATTGGCCTTGCTCACCACCGCCCAGCAACAGCAGGCCGGTGGCGATTTGAACGGCGCGTCCTCAAGCCTTGAGCGCGCCCAGCGTGTGGCGCCGCGTGAGCCGCAAGTGCTGTATCGCCTGGCGCAAGTGCGCATGGCCCAGGGTGATGCGCCGCAAGCCGAGCAGTTCGCTCGCCGTGGCCTGAGCCTGGCCAACGGTCGCCCCGACCTGCAATCCAGCCTCTGGGCCTTGATCGGTGATGCACGTGCCGCCCAGGGCGACGCCGCCGGCGCTGCCCAGGCTCGCCAGAAAGCCAAGGTCAGCCTCTGATGGATGAGCGTTTTCCAGCAATTGCCGAACAGCTATTGCTGATTGAGCGCGAATTGCGCGTGCAGGACTGGTGGGATGAGCAATCCCCCAGCATGGAGGCGCTCAGCAGTGTCGAGCCTTTCTCAGTCGACACCCTGGACTTTCATCAGTGGCTGCAGTGGATTTTCCTGGTACGCATGAAGCAGATTCTTGAACAGGATCTGCCATTGCCCAATGCTTCAGGGATCCTGGAGATGGCCGAGATGGTTTACGCCGATCGGCCAAGGGAAAGCCTCGGATTGCGCAATGCGCTGAAAAAGTTCGACCAATTGATCGTCGACGCTCGTTAATTGCCTGGCTGTCGGGTTTTTCGGCAGTCTTGCGCACATTTCTACCGCTTGACGACATTCAGGCGAGTTTTATCCCTCCTCAAACGCCTTTCTTCTGCGTTCTCATGCGCTTAGTTGGAAAAAAGCGCAATTATTGCTTGACTTGAACGGCCTGAAACAGAAGAATCCAAAGTCCGCTGTATCGGGACTGCCAAAAGCAGGCCCGCTCGGCAGATCATGAGGCGCATATCCGCGCCGACCTGTTACACCCGCAACGCGTTACCTCGCGCTGGGTGGGAAAAGCCCGCAACACTTGGGACGATCCCAATACTTGCTCAGTCAGTGCTGACGTAGTCGGCGACCACCGTCGCTCATGCTCTGTTGAGAAGTAAACCTATTAAGACCCGTCGGTTTTCAACGGACGGTATTCTGGCGTTTTAGAGGTGAACAACGTGGAGCTTTTATCTGGCGGTGAGATGCTCGTCCGCTTTTTGCGTGACGAAGGCGTCGACTATATCTACGGGTACCCAGGTGGTGCTCTGCTTCATGTTTATGACGCACTGTTCAAGGAGCCGGCTGTTACCCACATCCTGGTTCGCCACGAACAGGCCGCAACCCATATGGCTGACGGTTATGCCCGTGCCACCGGTAAAGCCGGCGTGGTCCTGGTAACGTCCGGCCCGGGCGCAACCAATGCCATTACTGGCATCGCGACTGCGTATATGGATTCCATTCCGATGGTGATCATCTCCGGCCAGGTGGCTAGCACCATGGTGGGCACCGATGCATTCCAGGAAACCGACATGATCGGTATTTCCCGGCCGATCGTGAAACACAGCTTCATGATCAAGCACGCGTCGGAAATCCCGGAAATCATGAAGAAGGCGTTCTACCTCGCACAGTCCGGTCGCCCGGGCCCTGTGGTGGTCGATATTCCGAAAGACATGACCAACCCGGCTGAAAAGTTCGAATACATCTTCCCGAAGAAAGCCAAGCTGCGTTCGTACAGTCCGGCCGTGCGTGGGCACTCGGGGCAGATCCGCAAGGCGGCAGAAATGCTTCTGGCGGCCAAGCGCCCAGTGCTTTACTCCGGTGGTGGCGTGATTCTGGGCGGCGGCTCCGCACAGCTGACCGAGCTGGCCAAGCTGCTCAACCTGCCGGTGACCAATACCCTGATGGGCCTCGGCGCATTCCCGGGCACCGACCGCCAGTTCGTCGGCATGCTTGGCATGCACGGCAGCTACACGGCCAACCAAGCCATGCACCACGCCGACGTGATCCTGGCAGTGGGCGCGCGGTTCGATGACCGAGTGATCAACGGCGCGAGCAAGTTCTGTCCGAATGCCAAGATCATTCATATCGATATCGACCCGGCGTCCATTTCCAAGACCATCAAGGCCGACGTGCCGATCGTAGGACCGGTGGAAAGCGTGTTGACCGAAATGGTCGCTGCGCTCAAGGACATTGGCGAAACGCCGAACAAGGAATTCGTCGCCAGCTGGTGGAAGCAGATCGACGAATGGCGCGGTGATCGCGGCCTGTTCCCTTACAACAAGGGCGACGGCAGCATCATCAAGCCGCAAACCGTGATCGAAACCCTCTGCGAAGTGACCAAGGGCGATGCCTTTGTGACCTCCGACGTGGGCCAGCACCAGATGTTCGCGGCGCAGTACTACACCTTCGACAAGCCCAACCGCTGGATCAACTCCGGTGGCCTGGGCACGATGGGCTTTGGTTTTCCTGCGGCCATGGGTGTGAAGCTTAGCTTCCCGGATGACGACGTTGCCTGCGTCACCGGTGAGGGCAGCATCCAGATGAACATTCAGGAACTGTCGACATGCCTGCAGTACGGTCTTCCGGTGAAGATCGTCTGCCTGAACAACGGCGTGCTGGGCATGGTTCGCCAGTGGCAGGACATGAGCTACGGCAGCCGTCACTCTCATTCCTACATGGAGTCGTTGCCGGATTTCGTCAAGCTGGTTGAAGCCTATGGTCACGTCGGCATGCGCATCACCGATCTGAAAGATTTGAAGCCGAAGATGGAAGAGGCGTTCGCCATGAAGGACCGCCTGGTGTTCCTCGATATTCAAGTGGACACCAGCGAGCACGTCTATCCGATGCAGATCAAAGACGGCTCCATGCGCGACATGTGGCTGAACAAGACGGAGCGTACTTAATCATGCGGCACATCATCTCCCTGCTTCTGGAGAACGAACCCGGCGCTCTGTCTCGTGTTGTCGGCCTGTTTTCGCAACGCAACTACAACATCGAAAGCCTGACCGTGGCGCCAACCGAAGACCCGACGCTGTCGCGCCTGACGTTGACCACCGTGGGCCACGATGAGGTGATCGAGCAGATCACCAAGAACCTCAACAAGCTGATCGAGGTGGTCAAGCTGGTAGACCTGTCGGAAAGTGCTCACATCGAGCGCGAGCTGATGCTGGTCAAGGTCAAGGCCACGGGTGCCCAACGTGCCGAGATCAAGCGGACCACCGACATTTATCGCGGGCAGATCGTCGATGTAAGCGCCAGCGTTTATACCGTTCAACTGACGGGTACAAGCGACAAGCTGGACAGCTTCATCCAGTCGATCGGGACGGCCTCGATTCTGGAAACCGTACGCAGTGGCGTCACCGGGATCGCCCGTGGCGACAAAGTACTCAGCATCTAACCCAATTAGCGAATGGCCTTACGGCCTGGATATATAGAGGAACCTCATGAAAGTTTATTACGATAAAGATTGTGACCTGTCGATCATCCAGGGCAAGAAAGTCGCCATCATCGGCTACGGTTCTCAGGGGCACGCGCAAGCTTGCAACCTCAAGGATTCCGGCGTTGACGTAACCGTCGGCCTGCGCAAGGGCTCGGCCACCGTCGCCAAGGCTGAGGCCCACGGCTTGAAAGTGACCGACGTGGCTTCCGCCGTGGCCGCTGCCGACGTGGTCATGATCCTGACCCCGGACGAGTTCCAGTCCGCGCTGTACAAGAATGAGATCGAGCCGAACATCAAGAAGGGCGCTACCCTGGCCTTCTCCCACGGCTTTGCGATTCACTACAATCAGGTTGTGCCACGTGCCGACCTTGACGTGATCATGATCGCGCCGAAAGCACCGGGCCACACCGTGCGTTCGGAGTTCGTCAAAGGCGGCGGTATCCCTGACCTGATCGCGATCTACCAGGACGCATCCGGCAACGCCAAAAACGTTGCGCTGTCCTACGCTTCCGGCGTGGGTGGTGGTCGTACCGGCATCATCGAAACCACCTTCAAGGACGAGACCGAGACCGACCTGTTCGGCGAACAAGCCGTGCTGTGCGGCGGTACTGTCGAGCTGGTCAAAGCCGGTTTCGAAACTCTGGTTGAAGCGGGCTACGCGCCGGAAATGGCCTACTTCGAATGCCTGCACGAACTGAAACTGATCGTTGACCTCATGTACGAAGGCGGTATCGCCAACATGAACTACTCGATCTCCAACAACGCCGAATACGGCGAGTACGTGACTGGCCCGGAAGTGATCAACGCCGAGTCCCGTAAGGCGATGCGCAACGCTCTGAAACGTATTCAGGACGGCGAATACGCCAAAATGTTCATCAGCGAAGGTGCTACCGGCTACCCTTCGATGACCGCCAAGCGTCGTAACAACGCCGCTCACGGTATCGAAGTCATCGGCGAGCAACTGCGCTCCATGATGCCGTGGATCGGTGCCAACAAGATCGTCGACAAAGCCAAGAACTAAGTCGTACGCATCAAGGGAAAACGCGGCCTAGGCCGCGTTTTTTCGTTTGGGGGCGTGTTCTGGTATAAAGCTGCATCGTTTGCGGGCGAACACTCGCCGCAAGTGTTTGTCGAATTTTTTCACACCGTTGCAAGGTAAAGTCCATGAGCGAACGTCCCGAAGAGCCAAACCAGGCTTACGACGCCGAAAGCATGCTGCCCATCGATGAACATGTCGAGGAAGGGCATGACGCTGAAGGCCGCAAGGTCCGGCATCGTGGCATCTATCTGCTGCCGAACCTGTTCACCACCGCGAACCTGTTTGCCGGCTTCTATTCCATCATCAATTCCATGAGCGCCCAGAGCGCGTTGGCGGCAGGTGACGCGGCAAGTGCCAGCAAGTATTTCGGTTTCGCCGCCATCGCCATTTTCGTGGCCATGGTGCTGGACGGTCTTGATGGCCGTGTAGCGCGAATGACCAATACCCAGAGCGCCTTCGGCGCCGAGTACGACTCGCTGTCTGACATGGTCGCCTTTGGTGTGGCGCCCGCACTGTTGGCATTTGCCTGGGCGCTGGGTGACATGGGCAAGGTGGGCTGGATGGTTGCCTTCATCTATGTGGCAGGTGCCGCGTTGCGCCTGGCCCGCTTCAATACGCAGGTTGGCACTGCCGATAAACGCTACTTCATCGGCCTCGCCAGCCCGGCGGCTGCCGGTGTGGTCGCGGGCATTGTGTGGGCGTTCAGTGACTACGGCATCCAGGGTTCGAAAATGTCGTTCCTGGTGGCGCTGATGGTTGCGGCTGCCGGCATGCTGATGGTCAGCAACATCAAGTACAACAGCTTCAAGGAGTTTGACCTCAAGGGCCGGGTGCCTTTCGTGGCAATCCTGGTAGTGGTGCTGGTGTTTGCTGTGGTGTTCAGCGATCCGCCGCGCATCTTGCTGCTGGCCTTCCTGGTCTACGCCGCTTCCGGGCCGGTTCAGTATTTGCTGCAGATGCGTCGGGACAAAACGTTGTCTTAATGTAATTTCCCCCATACTCCGCAGTCTATTGGTGTATCTGTTCTCCAATGCTGCGGAGTTGCCATGTTAATCAAACTGCCTAAAGCGTCCGATTGCAACGAATCGGATGTCACGCCTGAATCCTTTTACCTCTCTCGCCGCAGCATACTTGGCGGCGCACTTGCCGGTATGGCTGCAGCCAGCTTGCCGCGCTGGGCCAGTGCCGAAGACGCGGCGCGCTATGCCGATGTCGAGCCGGGCAGGGCGCCGAGCTGGTTTGCCGACAAGTTGCCAGATGCGAAATGGCAGGCGGTGACCGTCAAAGACGAAGCCATCACACCGTTCAAGGACGCGACCCACTACAACAATTTCTATGAATTCGGTACCGATAAGGGCGATCCGGCGAATAATGCGGGCTCACTCAAGACCGAGCCGTGGAGCGTGGTGATCGATGGTGAGGTCGGCAATCCGGGGCGCTATGCTCTGGAAGACTTCATGAAACCCTACCAACTGGAAGAACGAATCTACCGTCTGCGCTGCGTTGAGGCGTGGTCGATGGTCATTCCCTGGATTGGCTTTCCAATTTCGGCCTTGCTCAAGCAGGTCGAGCCTACGTCCAAGGCCAAGTACATTCG
This sequence comes from Pseudomonas poae, assembly GCF_001439785.1. Lineage (GTDB taxonomy): Bacteria > Pseudomonadota > Gammaproteobacteria > Pseudomonadales > Pseudomonadaceae > Aquipseudomonas > Aquipseudomonas poae. The sequence goes on from NZ_JYLI01000027.1 coordinate 78,259, forward strand.
TTTTGAAACCCTTCAAGACCCAAAAAGCATGCCTGGGCAGCGCTCGAATTTCGGCCTGATCGACTGGCCCTATGTAGAGGGGTTGCGCCTTGATGAGGCGATGAACCCCCTGGCGATTCTCGCCGTTGGCATGTATGGGCGTGAGTTGCCCAATCAAAATGGTGCGCCGTTGCGCCTGGTGGTGCCTTGGAAGTATGGATTCAAGAGCGTGAAATCCATTGTGCGTATCAGTCTGGTGAGCGAGCAGCCTAAAACAACGTGGCAGAGTATCGCGGCCGATGAGTATGGCTTTTATGCGAACGTGAACCCTACGGTTGACCACCCACGCTGGACACAGGCCCGGGAGCGGCGGCTGCCGAGCGGTCTGTTCAGTCCTAACGTTCGTGAGACCCAGATGTTCAACGGCTATGCAGATGAGGTCGCTTCTCTTTATACCGGCCTGGATTTGCGGAAGAACTACTGATGCGCTATCCCATCTGGCGCATCAGCGTCTTTATAGCTGCGGGTATATGGCCATTATTCTGGCTATATGAGGCGTGGAGTTCTGCGCTCGGTCCGGACCCGGGCAAAGTCCTGGTTGATCGGCTTGGCCTGGGCACCTTGATTCTGTTGCTGATCACCCTGTGCATGACGCCCCTGCAAAAACTGAGCGGCTGGGCGGGGTGGATAGCCGTGCGGCGGCAATTGGGTCTATGGTGTTTTGCTTACGTGGTGCTTCATCTGGCAGCTTATTGCGTGTTCGTGCTGGGGTTGGATTGGTCGCAATTGGGTGTTGAGTTGCGCAAGCGGCCTTACATTATTGTAGGGGCCTTGGGCTTTCTGGGTTTGCTGGTGCTTGCGGTGACATCGAATCGCTATAGCCAGCGTCGACTGGGGAGTCGTTGGAAGAAACTGCACCGGCTGGTGTATGGGGTTCTTGGGCTTGGGTTGCTGCACATGTTATGGATCGCGCGCGCAGATCTGAAGGAGTGGGCTATCTATGCTTCTATAGGGGCGGTGCTTCTGATGCTGCGAATTCCTCCAGTGATGCGCCGCCTTCCGCGGCTTATTGAGAAAAAGCCAGTTTCTGCAACAAAAGTGTAATTAGCGCTTGACGGCAAATCCTGGAAGTCTATAATTCGCCCCACTTCCGGCGCAGTCGAAACGGAAAACTCCTTGGTAAACAAGTAGTTACGCGGAATTCGACAGCGGGTTGCTTCAGGTCATCGAAGCCCAGAAGGAGTTGATAGTGCGGTG
>NZ_JYLI01000028.1 GCF_001439785.1 Pseudomonas poae
GGAAGGAAAGTATTAATATCGCGCATAAGAACGCCGGTTTGGTAGATGTGTTTGCTCGCACGAACATCATCAATCAAATCGGCGTTCTTGTTTCTGTGTTTCCCGGGATTCCGTGAAGAACCTTTTTATTGGCTGTCCTTCCAGAAACGATTGGCCTCTCAGCCCTAGCCGTAAACCCCGCTTGCCCTTAAGCTGCGCGAGCCAACATGGCCGTTAACGCGTCCGGAGACATTGCCCATGCGAATTTTATTGGTTGAAGACAACCGCGATATTCTCGCCAACCTGGCGGATTATCTCGGGCTCAAGGGCTATACCGTGGACTGTGCGCAGGACGGTCTGTCGGGCCTGCACCTGGCCGCGACCGAGCATTACGACCTGATCGTGCTCGACATCATGCTGCCGGGCATCGACGGCTACACCCTGTGCAAGCGCCTGCGCGAAGACGCGCGGCGTGACACACCCGTCATCATGCTCACCGCCCGCGACCAGTTGGATGATCGCTTGCAAGGCTTCAAGTCCGGCGCCGATGACTACCTGCTCAAACCGTTCGCGCTGTCCGAATTGGCCGCCCGCATCGAAGCCGTGCTGCGCCGTGCCCAGGGTGGCGGGCGCCGTGCGCTGCAAGTGGGCGACCTGAGTTACGACCTCGACACCCTTGAGGTGACCCGCGAGGGCCGCCTGCTCAAACTCAATCCGGTCGGCCTCAAGTTGCTGGCGGTATTGATGCAAAAGAGCCCCCACGTGTTGCGTCGCGAAATTCTTGAGGAAGCGTTGTGGGGCGATGACTGTCCGGACAGCGACAGCCTGCGCAGCCACGTCCACCAATTGCGCCAGGTGATCGACAAGCCGTTCGCCAAGCCACTGCTGCAAACCGTGCACGGCGTGGGTTACCGCCTGGCCGAGGGTCGAGATGGAGTTTAAGCAAAGCCTTGCCCAGCGGATCATCATCGCGTTCGCGCTGATGAGCGCGCTGGTGGCGGGGGCCTTCGCCATGGGCATCGTTGCCACGGTGCACCTGGTGGAAGAGAAACTCATCTCGGCCGGCCTGGGCGGCGACCTGCAACGCCTGCTGATGATGGACAGCGTTGAAGACTGGCGCCACCGTCCCGAGCCGGACCAACTGTTTTATTTCAGCGGCGGGCCGGGCGACTTCGAGCTTCCCAAGGACCTTCGCCATCTGGAACCGGGCTTCCATGAGGTGTTTCGCGAGTCGCTGTCGTACCACGCCATGGTCGAAGTGGTGGACGGCCGGCGCTATGTGTTGCTGCAGGATCAGAGCGATTTCGAGGAGCGCGAACGGGTGCTGTTTGCCGTGGTGCTGGTGGGTTTCGTGCTCAGCCTGGCGCTGGCGGTATTCCTCGGCTGGGTGCTGGCGCGCAAGGTGATGGCGCCGGTGGTGCGACTGGCACGCCAGGTGCGCCACCGCGACCAGTTGCTCGGCCTGGCACCGCCCCTGGCTCCGGATTATGCGGCTGACGAAGTGGGTGAACTCGCCGTGGCGTTCGACGCCACGTTGGGCCGCCTGCGCCAGGCGCTGTCGCGCGAGCAGCTGTTTACCAGCGACGTGAGCCACGAACTGCGCACGCCGTTGATGGTGCTGGCCAGTTCCTGCGAACTGCTGCTGGAGAACCCGGCGATCGATCAGCGCGGACGCAACCAGGTGCAACGCATCGCCAGGGCGTGTGAAGAGATGCGTGAACTGGTGCAGACCTTCCTGATGCTCGCCCGCGCCGAACACAGCGAAGAAGCCATGTCGCCCCAGGTGACCTTGCCGCAAGTGGCTGAAGACCTGCTCGGCATCTGGCGCGAGCCCATCGAGCGTAAGGGGCTGGAATTGATCTATCACCCCGGCAGCCCGCTGGAGACCCGTTACAACACCACCTTTTTGCACGCGGTGATGGGCAACTTGTTGCGCAACGCCTTGCACTACACCGAACACGGCTTTATCCGTCTCACCCTGGAACCCAGCGGGTTTGTAGTCGAGGACTCCGGGGTGGGCATTCCCGAGGAGAAGCGCGAAGCGATGTTCGAGCCGTTCGTGCGTGGTACTGGCAGCGAGAAGCGCGGCGAAGGGCTGGGGCTCGGGTTGTCCCTGGTACAACGCATCTGCGAGAACCAGGGCTGGAGCGTCAGCTTGAGTACCATGGAGCCCAGCGGTTGCTGCTTTCGTGTCGAGCTGAACCCGCCCAAGCCGTAAGCGCTGCCTGCAGGGGCGAGTATCCTCGCGCCTGCTTTTTTTGTAACGTCTTGAAATGTATCAGAATAGACAGGACAAGTTTTTCACACTTGATTGACCTGTTGATCACAGTTCGCTGCTTAAGGTTGCAGGCATCAGTGAACGGAGACGTAAGATGCCTTCCCCAATCAAGCTCGAATTTTCCGAAAAGTACGATGATCAGCATGCGCAGAATTATTTGCTCAAGCATCAGGACAATCTGGCGCGTCGGCTGTCCCACAAACGCGACGAGCAATTGGCGCGTGGTGCGTTGGCCATGGCCGGTGAGCCAGGCCTGGTGCTTGACCTGCCGTGCGGTGCCGGTCGTTTCTGGCCGCTGCTGGCCGAAAAGCCCAACCGTGTGATCATCGGTGCGGACAATTCCGAATCGATGTTGAAGGTGGCGACACTCGCTCAACCGGCGGATGTGGTGAAACGGGTACGGCCTTTGCAGACGTCGGCCTTTGAAATTGATTTGCCAGACAGTTCGGTCGACAGCATTTTTTGCATGCGTTTGCTGCACCATATCGGTGATCCGACGCACAGGCTGGCGATTCTGCGAGAGTTCCAGCGGGTTACCCGCGACAGCGTGATCATTTCGCTATGGGTGGACGGCAACTTCAAGGCCTGGAAACGCAAGCGCGCCGAGGTGAGACGTCGCAGAAAAGGTGAGCAGGAAGGTTACCAAAACAGATTTGTGTTACCGGCTGCTACCGTTGAGGCAGAATTCGAGCAGGCCGGTTTCCGTGTTCAGGAATCCCTGGATTTCATCCCGCTCTACGCCATGTGGCGTGTTTATGTATTGCGCAAGAGGTAACAGGATGGCAGTTGAGTGCGTAGCAGGCAGTCATGTAGCTCCCGAAGAGCGATTTGATTATTTCTGGCGCCAGCAGGGCGAGTGGGTCGAGGAACCCAACCGTCGACGCGGCGGTGAGAGCGGTGTGCAACGGGTAGTCAGCGCCAACGGCCGCTTGCTCTACTGCAAGCGCCAGACCGGGCATATCTATCGCAGTTGGCTGCACCCGTTCGGACGCCCGACCGTGTTGCGCGAGCGCGATGCGCTCAAGGGCTTGCGCCTGTTGGACGTGCGAGTGCCAGAGATGGTGTTCTGCGAGGCGCGCCGCGACCCCGAACACCAATGGAAAGCCTTGTTGGTGACGGCTTCGCTGGACGGCTTTGACGAGATCGAAAACTGGTACGCCGCTGGCGGCCGCCAACAGTATGGCGAAGCGGTGCATGAACGCCTGCTCAAGGAATTGGCCGAGACCCTGGCTCGCATGCATAAAGGCCGCTGGCAGCATGGGTGCCTGTATATCAAGCACGTGTTCGTGAAGGTGACGGGCGACGTTGACTCCGCCAAGGTGGAAGTGGCGTTGCTGGACTTCGAGAAATGCCGCCAGCGCCTGACCGCTTATCGGGCCGCGTCCCACGATATGCTGCAACTGCGTCGCCATTCGTCGTTCAGCGATAGCGACTGGAAGAAGCTGAGCTATTTTTACGAGACGGCGTTTGGCAGCGCTATCAAGGGTTTAACCAAATGAAGCTAGAAATAGCACGAGGTTTGTTTCTGGTCGGGGCGTTGGGCGTGTCAGCCCTTGCCCTGGCTGCGTGGGAGCTGCCTCGGACACAAGTGCTCAGCGCAACTGAAGGTAGCGGGCAATGCCTGCTGCCGCGGGTTGCCAAGGCGAGTGTGGCGGCCAGGCCCGATCATGATTTGTTGTTGTTCATGTTCGGGATGTCCCAGGGGATGAGGCCGCAAAGTTGAAACGATTGAAACCCGCGAAAGGGCCTTACTCCGTGAGGCCCTTTTTTTGTGGCCAATGGATCTGAAATCAACGTCCATCCCCTATGGGAACGGGCATTAAGTGGCGAGCGGGCTTGCCCCGCGTTGGCGTGCGAAGCGCCCCCAATCCAGCAAAACGCGGTGTACCTGATACGGCTCAGTGCCTGGTTGTGGGGCTGCTGCGCAGCCCAACGCAGGGCAAGCCTGCTCGCCACAGAGGCTCAGTCAAGGCGCAGATCAAGCCAGGTGCAGATGGTTATCCCAAAGCCCCGCCGGCAACTCCAGCGGTTGGGCGATCACCTGTGTCTGTCGGCAATCGTAGAACCGGCAGCGCCCCTGGCCCGATGTCACCACAAACCCGTCCGTCACCGCGCCCACACCCGCGCAGTCGGGCAACGGTCCATCCAGGCGCAGCTCGCCGCTGTCCAGGTCCCAGATAAAGAAGCGATTGCCCCGCGGTGCGGTCAGTGCTACCAGGCGCAGCTCACTGTGCACCGCGACGCTGGCGGTGTAATGCCCCATCGCCTGCAACTGCTCATCGGCCACCGGGAAAGCCACGAATGGCTGGCCGGGCCGCTTGATCGCCAGCAGCTCGGAACGCTCTTGGGACGGCCCCATGAATTGCTGCCCGGTGAGGATGGTGCCATCGCTGGCGATGCCCATATGGCGCACGCTGTTCATCGGCTGGGCGAGGGTTTCCTTGCTGATCAGCGTACCGTCGCGCTGCATCAGCACCAGGCTCGGTTCCATGGCATTGAGGTTCATCTCCACGCGACTTTCGGCCTCGGTGCGAATCCCGCCATTGGCAACCACCAGCGTCTCGCCGTCGGGCATCCATGACACCTGATGCGGGCCGATGCCGTGGGTGGACATCTCGCCACTGTGCACCAGTCGCTCGCCTTCGAAGCGGTACACGCCAAGCAGACCGCGTCCGGGGTCGGCGGTGTCGTTTTCGGTGGCATACAGCCACTCGCCGTCTTTGTGGATGACCGCATGGCCGTAGAAATGACGGTTGGCGTTGGAGGTAATGGTCTGCAGCAGCGCGCCATCACGCAGGTCGATCAGGTAGCTCTCGGTGCCCGGACGACGGGCGACAAACAGCGCAATCGGCAGCGTCGGATGATTGATGATGTCGTGGCAGCGCTGGCCAACCTGGGTGGCAAACACCGGCTTGCCGTCCAGACGATAGCCCACGGCATAGTGGTTGCCATGGGCATCATCGCGCGCCGACAGCAGCAGCGGGCCCTTGTCCTTCTGCTTGAACAACGTCCAGCCGCCCAGGGTGAGGGCACTGAGCAATATGCTGCCCACCGCTAAAGCCTGTCGCCTGAGCATCATCAGTCACCGTCGTTGGCATTGAAGCCGAGTTGGATGCCCAACGCTTTGGCCAACTCGCCTTCGTGCAGGCGGTGGACGACGTTGAGGCTGTCGTAGATATCGTTGAGCTGCTGGCGCCCGGCGTCATCATTCAACAGTTCGTTGAGAGTGCGCTGGTTGCTGGCGAACAGTTTGAGCGATGCGGCGTAGGCGGCGTCGATCTTGTCGGCCAACGGCTTCTGCTCGGCCGGCAACAGACCACGCAGCCCCTTGTTGTCGACGCCCACCCACACGGTGCGCGCCGCAGCGAGGCTGGCCTCCAGGCTTTGCAGGGACGACTGGCTGCGCCAGGCATCGGCCTGGAACGGCTGCGGGATACCCTTGGTCTGGCGCCCCATGGGCGTGCCGAGTTTTTTCTTCAGGGTGTCCAGCGCGGTCACCTGCACGCGCAGCAGGTCGGCGATGGCCTCGTGGGAATCGGCGTAGCGCTGGTTGGGAAACTTGCTCATCTGCGCGAGCATGCCGTCGGTGCTGTTCCAGCTCGCCAAAATCTCTTCGGCCAGGGCTTTCTGGCGCTCGCCGATGGCCATCAGCAGTGGGCAGTAGCGGGCTTTTTGCGCGTCGTCGGCGATGTCGGTTTTGGCGTCATACAGGATGTACTCGTAGGCCGACAGGCCTTGTACCACCACGCTGGACTTGGCCAGTGCTGCGCCGTCGATCTGCGGCTGCGCGGTGACCAGTTGCTCCACCTGGCGGCCCACCAGGTTTTTCTTGTCCGGCCAGAACTGCACCTGCCACGCGCGATTGCCTTCGGCCAGCGGGCCGATCAGCAGCGGTTGCAGCTCGGCCCAGGCTTTTTGTGCATGGAGGAAGTCCGCACGGGCGGTGTCCAGGCTCTCTTTACCCTGGCAGTAGGCCAGAGCGCTGACGGCCAGTTGACGGTCGGCGTCGACCCAACGGCTGTAGGTCGGCAGGATCACTTGCTTGGCGATAGCCGCCGAGGTCACGGCCTGCGGGTCTTGCGGTGAGCAGGCACCGAGGGCGAGGGCGGCAAGGCTGGTGAACAACAACTTGGGACGGAACATGTCGAGCTCCCTTATCGGATTGGGGCAAAGCTTATAGAGAATTCAGGAACGCCAGCAACGCGGCACGCTGCTCGGCATTGAAGGACAGCACATGCTGCTGCGCCGGCTCTGCCTGGCCGCCATGCCACAGCACGGCCTCCAGCAGGTTGCGGGCGCGGCCGTCATGCAGAAACTGGGTATGGCCACTCACGGTTTGCGTCAATCCGATGCCCCACAACGGCGGCGTGCGCCAGTCGCGGCCGCCGGCCTTGAATTCGCTGCGGTGGTCGGCCAGGCCTTCGCCCATGTCGTGCAGCAGCAGGTCGCTGTAGGGGCGAATCAACTGATTGGCCAGCTCGGGCTCGGCAGCGTGGGCAGCCGTGGTGAACGATGGCGTGTGACAGCCCTGGCAGCCGGCCTGGTAGAACAGGTTTTTCCCGGCCAGCACCTGCGGCGTGTCGACGCCACGACGCGCCGGTACGGCGAGGTTACGGGTATAGAACAGCACCAGGCGCAGAATATTGTCGCTGACTTCCGGCTCACCCTCGGGGCCATTGCCGTTGGGCGCCTGTTTGCAGGCGACCTGAGCGTCGGTGCAGTCATCGAACGGCCTAAGCGAGGTGGTGAGGCCCATATCACCGGAAAACGCGTGAACATTCTGTTGATTGAGGTTCGGTTGTCCGGCTTTCCAGCCAAAACGTCCCAGCACGGTGGTTTGCCGGGCGTCATCCCAGACCTGATTGGCGCGGCCGATGAGTGCGTCCTTGTCGGCGGTCTTCGGGTCGGTGTTGCGCAGGATATCGGTTTCGCTGATGGCTTCGAGCAGGCCCAGGCCGATCATCGGCGGGGCGATGCGTGCGGAAAAGCGCGTATCCGGGTGCATCGGCCCGTAGCCGAGCTGGGTGATCTGCGGCGCAGGCTTGCGCAGTTCGACGACGGTGCCGTCCTTGAAGGTGACGTTGACGGGCGTGTAGTCCACCCGCACTTTGCCTTCCGGCACCACGCCCGGCACGGCCATGTCCTGCAACTGGCCGCCATACACTGGCTCGGGCACCACGCCGGCCTGTTCGATCAGGCTGGCGTAGTCCGGCGTATCCGGCAAGGACAGGCGCACCAGCATCGACACGGCGTTGGGCGCGTCGGGCAGGGGCGGGTGGCCGCGCCCATCCTTGATATGGCAGTTCTGGCAGGCATTGGTGTTGAACAACGGCCCCAGGCCATCGCGGGCGGTGGTGGTTGACGGGGCGATCACCCAGGGGCTGCGAAAGAAGCTGTTGCCGACGCTGAAGTCCACGCGACGCGTGGGCGACAGATTGGCCGAGGGCAGGGAAAACGCGTTCTGGTCACGCTTGTTCACGGTCGCTGCACCACCGGCCCGCGCTTCCCCAGGCTCTGCCTTGGTGAACCTGGGGGCGTCGTCGCAGGCGGTCAGGCTCAAGGCCATCAATGCTGCGCACAGGCGAAAAAGCGAACGGAACATCGAGTTTCCTGAGGCGATGGTGAAAAAGGGGTCGCAAAGTCTAACAGGGCCGGGGGCAATGAATAAGAGCAATTATCGTTTGCTGGCATCGCGTTTCATTCCGGCTAGAATGACTTCACATTTTTTCTGGAGGTGGCCAATGCAGGCTCTCGACGCTTTGCTCAACCGTGTTTCCGTGCCGCGTCTGCTGGAGCCGGCACCGACCCAGGAGCAGCGCGACGTGCTGTTCGCAGCCGCCATGCGCGCGCCCGACCATGGCCAACTGCGCCCATGGCGCTTCCTTACAGTGGAAGGCGCTGCCCGTGAGCAGATGGGCACTTTGCTGGCCGAAGCGGCGCGCCTCAATGATGCGCAGGCGCCGCAAGCTGTCATCGACAAGGCCCAGAATGGTCCCTTGCGTGCGCCGTTGGTGGTGGTGGTGATTGCGCGTCTGCAGGAGCATTTCAAGGTACCCAAATCCGAACAGCTGCTGGCGGCTGCCTGTGCGGCCCATGGCATTTTGCTGGCGGCTTATGCGCAGGGGATTGGTGCGGTGTGGCGTACCGGGGAGTTGTCGTATTCGCCGCATGTGGCCAACGGATTGGGGCTGGCGGCGGGTGAAGAGGTGATTGGCTTTCTTTATCTGGGAACGCCGCAGAATCCGCCGCGTAGTGCGCCCAAGGAGGATGTGGCGGCGTTCGTGCAGGGGTGGCCTGGGGTTTGACAGGGGCATATCCGTTGTTGCGGTGACGGCTGATCTGGGTTTCGCCCTCAGATGAAAGGCATGATTTTTCCCCAATCCGCTTCTCTGTGGGAGCTGGCTTGCCTGCGATGCAGACACCTCAATCCAGCAGGAAAACCCGGGCGATGCCTTCGCAGGCAAGCCAGTTCCCACATTTGACCGCGTTCGGCAGACAATCCCGGTCGGCTCCAGGGCCGTCACCAGCCCAGGAGTCGCTCTACACCTTGAATTGATCCATCAGCTTCATCTGCTGGCTGGCCAGGGCATTGAGTTGGCTGCTGATGGCCGCCGACTCGGTGGCCTGGCCAGTCAGGGTTTCGGTCACAGTGCGAATCGCCGATACGTTGCGATTGACCTCTTCGGCCACTGCGCTCTGTTCTTCGGCGGCGCTGGCAATCTGCAGGTTCATGTCGCTGATCACCGTTACCGCCTCACTGATCTTGCCCAACGCCGTGACCGCCTGATGGATCTGCCCCGCATTGCTCTGGGCCTGGTGCTGGCTGGAATGCATGGTCGCCACCACGCCACGCGTGCCGCTCTGGATGCGTTCGATGACCTGGCGAATTTCCTCTACCGAGTCCTGGGTGCGCTTGGCCAGGTTGCGCACTTCGTCGGCCACCACCGCAAAACCGCGCCCGCTTTCGCCGGCGCGTGCCGCTTCGATGGCCGCGTTCAGGGCCAGCAGGTTGGTTTGCTCGGCGATGCTGCGGATCACTTCCAGCACCGAACCGATCTGCTCGCTGTTGACCGCCAGGGCTTCGACTTCGCTCACGGCCTTGCTGACTTCGTCGGCCAGGGTGGTGATGTCGCGGGTGCTTTGCTCGATGATCGACATGCCTTCACGCGCCGACTGATCCGCGCCTCGCGCCGCGCTGGCGGCATTGGACGCGCTATTGGCCACATCGTGGGCGGTGGCGCTCATTTCGTTGGACGCGGTGGCCACCTGGTCGATTTCACGGAACTGCACCTGCATGCCTTCGCTGGTCTGGCGTGCGATGGCCGATGACTGATCCGCCGTACCTCGTGCCTCGGTGATGCTTTGCTTGATCTGCGCGATGGTCGGTTGCAGCTTGTCGAGGAAGCGGTTGAACCAGTTCACCAGCTCGCCCAGTTCGTCCTTGCGGGTATACGTCAGGCGCTGGGTGAGGTCGCCGTCGCCGCTGGCGATGTCCTTGAGCATGGCGGCCACGCTGTTGATGGGGCGGGTGACGCCGGTGGCGGTCAGCCAGATCAGCAGCAACCCGAGCAGCCCCGCGCCCACGCCTACGCCGATGGACAACAGCGCACTGGCTGCCTGGGCCTCATCGATGACGCCTTGCAGCTTGATCGAATCAGCCAGCATCACGTGTTTGGGCAGCTTGACCACCACGCCCCAGGCCTTGGCATCGGCGATCGGCTTGAACGGGTACACCGCACGGATCGTGTCGCCCTGTTCGCGGTTGACGTGGCTGTCGCTGGCCAGCAGTTGCACGACCTCCTTGCCTTCTGCGCCCATGATGTCCGCGAGGTTCTTGCCGACCTTGCCCGGCTCGCCGCTGTAGGCCGCAATCAGGCCGGTGCTGGAGATCACCTCCAGGTGCGCGGCGCCGTCGAACAGGTTTTTCTGGGCCGCATCGGTGGCCACTTGCAGGGCTCCGAGGGCGATGTCGACACCCACCACGCCGATCACCTTGCCGTCCACGATCAATGGCTGGGACAGGGTGGTCATCAGCACCGACTTGCCGGCGACCGTGTCTTCATAAGGGTCCAGCAGGCAGGTGCTGCGAGTATCGCGTGAGCAGGTGTACCAAATGTTGTAGGGCGTGCCGCTGAGGTTGAGGGCGGTCTTGTTCAGGTCTTCCTCGATCATGATGGTGTTCACGTCTGTGCCGCCGGCGCGGCTCCAGTAGCTGGCAAAGCGTCCTGATTCGTTAGACACGCGGGCCTTGTCGCCGACGAATTCGCTGTCCCGGCCATCCAGGCCATTGGGCTCGAACGACAGCCACATGCCCAGCACCTTGCTGTTGCGCTCGAATGCGGTTTTCAGGCTCTGGTTGAGTTCCTCGCGCAGCGCAGCCGGTTCCAGTCCGCGTTTGGTGGCGAGGTTACGCAGGTCCCTGACCTGGTCGACGAGGGCGGTCGCGGCGGTGAGGTTGTCGCCGAAGGTTTTCTGCAACTGCAGGGCTTGCTCGGCAGCGTTGGCCTGCAGCAGCTTCTGCACGTTGCTGGTGAGCATGCGCGAGCTTGAGTCGCTGGTCAGTTGATCGTTCTTGTCGGTCTCGCGCAGGTTGATGCTCACGATCAGCGCGATCACCCCTAGCAGGCAGAGGCCGGACAGCAGCACAATTTTCAGACGAATTGAAAGAGTGTTGAGCATGGATTAACTCGCGAAAGGACGTAGTGGAGTGCAAGCAGGACGAGCCAAGTCCGTTCGGCGCTATGCCTGAAACATCGGCGTCATGAATCAATTCGTGAGAGCAAGGCGATGAGCGGTAGGAAAAAGACTACATGCTGCGTTGGGCGGGGGCTGCGGGCCGTTCCGGGCGCGACCAGATCCACAGGTTGCCCAGGCTCATGCCGGCAATTGCCAGGTAGATCGGCCAGCCGTGATCAAGCATCACCAGCATCAGGAGGGCGCACACCAACATGCTGACGGTGGCGCTGACTTTAGCGCGGCGCGCGATGATTTTGCCGTTGCGCCAGTTGAACAGCATGGGCCCGAACAGGCGGTGGTTTTCCAGCCAGGCGCTGAGGCGCGGCGAGCTTTTGGTGGCGGCCCAGGCGGCCAGCAGGATGAATTCGGTGGTGGGCAGCCCCGGGATTACAATCGCCACCAGGCCGATGCCCAGGCTGACGTAGGCCAGCAGGCCAAACAGGATCTGTGCGATTTTCGAGGTGGATTGGGGTTTGCCGGTCATGTTTGTGCGCAACATAAAATAAAGCAAAAAATCAGTTTGAAATGCGAACTCATTGTGGGAATGGGCAAGCCCTAATACCAGTCAGTCAAGCGCAGATCCCCCCTGTGGGAGCGGGCTTGCCCGCGAAAGCGGCGGGTCAGTCAACATCAATGCTTGCTGGGCCGACGTCTTCGCGGGCAAGCCCGCTCCCACATTTGATCGCATTTCAATTCAGGTATCAGGCTATTTCAGGGGCGCTAGCGTACGCCTGTTCCAGCAATACGGTGAAGCGTACAAACGCGTCAATCGCGCCTTTTTCCACGGCGGCTTCCTCTTCGGTGCTGAATTCAAGAGCGTCGAGGGTTCGGGTGAAGCGTTTCCAGCCTTCGGCGCGGCCACCAGCCGGTTCGCCCAGGTGGCGGGCGCCAAAGGTTTCGCTCAGGCCAAGGCCCACGGCGCGTTTGATCAGGAACGCGGCGCCAAGCTTGGAACCCTCGGACACGAACAGCCAGCCCAAGGCTTCGGCTTTGCTTGGGTTTGTCACGGCGCCAGCGACCGGGGCCGGCACTTCGGTGTCAAGGTCGCCCAGGTCTAGCCGGGCAGCGTCGGCGCGGCAGCGCTCGGCAAGGTCGGGGATGATGTTGATCAGCTCGGCATCGTTGTACAGCGCCACCAGTTCCGACTGAAACAGATATTGCGCCACCACGAAACGTGCGAAGTTGGCCTGGGTGTCGAAGGGGGCGTGCGCCTTGACCAAGGCGTCGAGCCGGGTGTGTGGCGCATGGGTGATCTGGTTCAGGCGCTGAGAGCGCAGGCTTGGGCGTTCTGCGGTAGGAGAAGCGGTCATCGAAAGAGTCCTTGAGAAGGGTAGCGCCTGGTTGCCCCGTAGAGAGCGGTTATCAACTAGACGAACAAGAAGACGCTGCACAGTAAAAAATCCTCACCCCGGCGCTGAACAATCGCGGCGAGGCGAGGCGGGTGTCGTCAGATATCCCAGATCAGGTTGATCGCAACGTTGCGGCCGGGCTGGGTCAGGCGATCAAGGTTGGCCGGGCCGGTCACCGCCGCTTCGCCGACGCTGTCGTAGCTGCGCACGTCATCCCAGTTCCAGTACTTTTTGTCGGTGAGGTTGTAGAGGCCACCGTTGAGGGTCACGTCCTGGCTGACTTTGTAGTAGGCAGTCAGGTCGAGGATGCCGAAGCCCGGTGTCTTGAACGGGCCGCTGGTGTCGCCGTCCGGTGCGTGGAAGGTGCTGCTGTCGACGCGATGCTGCTTTTTCACCAGCGTCCAGCTCAGCAGGCCGCCGTAGGTGTCCTGGTCGTAGCCCAGGCCGAACACGCCCTTGAGCGGGTTGACGCTGTTGAGCGGTTCGCCGTTTTCATCGTTACGACCGTAGGCATAGGACACCGCGCCCTGGGTGTAGAGCCCCTGCGGGGCGCCATAGGCATCCAGGTTGAGGCGGCCCTTGGCTTCGGCGCCCTTGATGGTGGCGCGCTTGATATTGACGGCCTGGAATTGCTCCACGGTGCCGCCGACCACGGCGTTGTCTTCGTCGATAAAGTTGCGGTACTTGTTATAAAACACCGCGATCTCGAAGGAGCCTGCGTCGAATGCGCCGCGAATGCCGGTTTCGATCCCTTTGCTGGTCTCCGGCTTGAGGTCGGGGTTCGGTTCGACGGTGTAGCCCAGGTTCAGGTTTTCGAAGCGGCCGTACAGCGCCTTGGCGGAGGGCGTGCGGAAACCTTCGGCGTACTGGCCGAACCAGGTGTATTGATCGGTGAGGGCGTAGGTCAGGCCAAACTTGGGCGTCACGCGGTGCCAGGTCTTGTCCTTGTTGCTGACCGAATCGGCACCCGTGGGGTTTACAGTGTTGAGAAACGCCTGGGTCAGTTTCGGCTTGAGCTGGGTGTAGTCGTAGCGCACGGCGGGCAGGAAGGTCCATTTGTCCCAGGTGATCTGGTCCTGGGCGAACAGCGAATAGGTGTTGATGGTCGGGTCCGGGAAGTCGCTGGATTTCTTCACGCTGTCGCCGGCTTGCGGGCTCGGTGCACCGATGGCGGTGCAGCCACTGCCAACCGCCAGGCACGTGGCGGCGCCTTCGCGCGAACCGGTGACTTTCTGCTGCTTGAGCGTGGTGCCGTAGGTCACCTGGTGATCGCTGTCGCCGAGGCGGAAGGCCTTGTCCAGTTGTGCGTCGAAGACCCACTGTTTTTCTTCGTACAGCGTGTCGCGGGTGCGCAGAACGCGGCGGCCTGACTGATAGACCTCGGCGGTGGTCTGGTCGGTCTTGGCGATCTGGTAATTGAGGCTGGTCTTGATGCGGTCGGCCATCGGCGATTCGAGGGAGAAGGTGTTTTCCAGGCCGAAACGTTCCCGGGTGATGGTGTCGTTGCCGCGCCGGTCGCGGTAGAGGTTGAAGCCCCGGCCACCAATGAACGGCCCGCCTACTGCGTTTTTCAGGTTGACGTCGCGATCGTCCTTGTACTTTTCGTAGGTCAGGCCCAGGCGGTTGTCATCCCCATAGTTCCAGCCCAGTTTGGCCAACACATTGGTGGTGCGCGCATCCTCCGGATTGGCGCCGGTGCGGGCCAGGCCGGTGGCGTTGTTGCCGTCGTAGGACTGGGTTTCATGACCCCTGCGCTGGCTCAGGTGCAGCAGGCCGTCGACAGCCTGCACGCGGCCGGCAACGGTGCCGGAGGTCAGCCAGCTGTCGTCGGCGGAGCTGTAGCCGGTTTTCAGGCGGGCGCCGACGTCCTGGCCTGGCTTGATGATGTCGTCCGGGTCGAGGGTGAAGTAGCTCACGGCGCCGCCGATCGCGCTGCTGCCGTACAGGGCCGAGGCCGGGCCACGGAGGATTTCCACGCGTTTGACGATTTCCGGGTCGACGTAATTGCGACGGGTCTTGGCGTAGGGGCCGTTGAAGAAGTTGTCCGGCACTTCGACGCCATCGACCTGGGTGAGGATGCGGTCGCCGTCGATCCCGCGAATGTTATAGCCGGCGTTGCCGGAGCGAGTACCCGCGCCGCCCACCGATACGCCGGGTTCGTAACGCACCAGTTCGCGAAGGGTGTTCACGTTCTGGCGGTCCAGTTCCTCGCGCTCATGCACGGTGACGGTGCTTGGTACGCTGTTCACCGCCTGCTCGGTGCGGGTGGCGCTGATGGTCACCTGTTGCAGGTTGACGGTGCCGCCAGCGGCGCGTTTTTCCAGCACGATGTTGTTATTGCCCAGTTTGCGGTAGCTCAGGTTGGTCCCCACCAACAGCCGCTCCAGCGCTTTCTCGGGTGGCAGCGCGCCGCGCACGCCTGGCGATGACACACCTTGGCCCAGCTCGGCTGGCAGGCCGACTTGCCAGCCGGTCACGGCGGTGAAGGCATTGAGCGCCGAGACCAGTGGCTGCTGTTCAATGCTGAACGCGTAATTGCCATGGCTGCGCGCGGTCGGCTCGGCCGCCACGGCGCCCATCACCGGCGCACCGGCCAGCAGGAGGGCGGCAGTCAGCAGGGACAGGACGGGCGAGGAAGACCGACGGTTGAAACGAGAGGACATCGTGAACGCTCCGGAAGTACGAATCTTATAGTTGCGCACTGCTCCAAATAGGAATCAGTTGCATTGGCTATAACGAGACGTATCGCCGGTTAATATCGAGTAAAAATAATTCTCATTTAGTTGAGAATGACCAGCGCCGGGAATTCCGCGAGTCTGGCCGAGGTGATGTGAGCCAGGGAGCGCACCACGTCCAGCGGCTGGTCGAGGCGATAATCGCCAGTGACGGCGACACGGGCGAGCTTGTCGTTGGTGTTGACGATCCAGCCTGGATAATAGCGGCGCAACTCGGCGAGCACTTCGCTCATCGGGCAGTTTTCGAACACCAGTCGGCCCTGTACCCAAGCCAGGTCCCTGGTGGGGTCCAGTCTGGCAGGCGGGCCAAAGCCCTTGGGGCCGATGCGGATGCTTTCGCCGGCGCTCAGGCGCACGCGGGCATCGTCGACGGTGTTGCGCAGGTCAACATCGCCGCGCTGCACCTGCACCTGGGCTTCGCCGTTGAGGTAGCGCACGGCGAAAGCCGTGTCGCGCACGCTGGCCCGCACCGGGCCGGCATCGACTTCCAGGGGCAGGCCGCGACTGGGCATGACCTCGAAAAAAGCCTCGCCCTGATACAGGCGCGCAGTGCGCTGGTGGTCCTTGATGCTGCTGGAGAACGCCGAGTTGGTGTTGAGCAGCACCCTGGAGCCGTCGTCCAGTTGCAGGCGCTGGCGCTCACCCACCACGGTGAGGTGGTCAGCCTGCAAGCGCGCCGGCAGGTTGCTGAAGCTGAACAGACCCAGCACCAGCACGGCGGCGGTGGCCAAAGGTTTCCAGTGTGGCTTGATGCGACGCCAGGCGCCGGGTTTGCGCGGCGCGGCCAAGGCGACGGCGGCACTGTGCACCGGCGCGCCGCCCCAGGCTGCCTGAGCACTGGCGAAGGCGTGAACATGTGCCGGGTCGCTGGTCAGCCAAGCCTCGAACGCCGCTTGCTGACCCGGTTGCGGGCACTGCAGTGCGATCAGCCAGTCGAGCGCCTGGTCCATAGCCGCATCTTGCAACACCTCATGAGCCAGCTCATGGGGGCGCAGGTTATTCGGGTTGGTCACGGTGTGCCTCGGGTCTTCGCCACGTTCTATTCATTGTTCCTGCGGGCAGGTTCCACAGTTCTGTCGGATGCAGCTTACGGCTGATCCAGCCTCTGGGCCACACCTACACAGATGGCCATGATCAGCTTCAGTTCCTTTTGCACGGTGCTCAGGGACACGTCCAATTGATCGGCAATCTCCTGATAGCTGCAGCCGTGCAGGCGGCTGAGGATGAAAATCCGCTGTTGGCGCGCGCTCAACTGGCCGAGGCTGACGCTCAAATGCTCCAGCAATTGCTCGGCCTGAGTGGCGTCCTCGGGCGTGCTGACAGGGGAGGCGACGCTTTGCAGCACATCCAGCGGCACATCTTCCTGCAGCGTGCGGGCCTGAATCCTGCGCGCGCGCAAGTGGTCCAGCGCCAGGTTGCGCGCTGTCTGGTAGACGAAGGGTTCGAGATGATCGATCGGGCGCTCGCTCAGGGCCCGGGTGACGCGCAGGTAGGTTTCCTGCAGCAGGTCTTCGGCGGTGCTGTGGTTATTCACCATCCGCTGCAAGGTGCGTAGCAGAATCACCCGTTGGGTGAGAAAGACATGGTTGAAGCGAGATTGGCTCACAGTGATACCAGGCCGATTGCAATCAAATGATAATGCTTATCATCAACTGAAATGGCAAGTGGCTATTGCTGTGAGCTTATAGAGAGCAAATGTGGGAGGGGCAGGCCCCTCCCACATAGCTTATTCGGCGTTGCACAGCGCCAGGCAGTTATCCAGCATGCGGTTGGAGAAGCCCCACTCGTTGTCGTACCAGGCCAGTACTTTGAGCAGCTTTCCGCTGGCCTTGGTGTGGTTGGCGTCGAAGATCGACGACAGCGGATTATGGTTGAAGTCACTGGAAACCAGCGGCAGCGTGTTGTAGCCGAGGATCTTCGAATGCTGGCTGGCTTCCTTGAGCAGCGCGTTGACCTCGTCGGCCGTG
Source organism: Pseudomonas poae (assembly GCF_001439785.1). Lineage (GTDB taxonomy): Bacteria > Pseudomonadota > Gammaproteobacteria > Pseudomonadales > Pseudomonadaceae > Aquipseudomonas > Aquipseudomonas poae. The sequence continues at coordinate 17,045 of NZ_JYLI01000028.1, forward strand.
GCTTCTTTTTTCAGTTGCACGGTGAGGTCGACCAGCGACACGTTGATCACTGGTACTCGCACCGCCATGCCGGTCAGCTTGCCCGCCAGTTCCGGCAATACCAGGCCCACCGCTTCGGCTGCGCCGGTCTTGCTCGGGATCATGTTCTGCGTGGCCGAACGCGCGCGGTACGGGTCGGTGTGGTAGACGTCGGTGAGGTTCTGGTCGTTGGTGTAGGCGTGAATCGTGGTCATCAGGCCGCTTTCGATGCCCAGCTCGCGGTGCAGCACCTGAGCCACGGGCGCCAGGCAGTTGGTGGTGCAGGATGCGTTGGAAATAATCTGGTGGGACTGGCGCAAAATGTCGTGGTTGACGCCGTACACCACGGTGGCGTCCGCGCCCTTGGCCGGTGCGGAGATGATCACCTTGCGTGCGCCGGCGGTAATATGGGCGGCAGCCTTGTCACGGTCGGTGAACAGGCCGGTGCATTCGAACACCACGTCGATCTTGTGCGCGGCCCATGGCAGGTCGGCCGGGTTGCGAATGGCACTGACGGCAATCCGGTCACCATTGACGGTCAGGCTTTCCTGATCGTGGGCGACCTCTGCGTCGAAAGTGCCATGTACGGTGTCGAATTTGAGCAGGTGGGCGTTGATCGAACTGTCGCCCAGGTCGTTGATGGCGACGATCTGCAAATCCTGGCGGTAGCCTTGGGTATACAGTGCGCGCAGGACATTACGGCCGATACGACCAAAACCATTGATTGCGATACGAAGAGTCATTGGAAAGTGCCTGTCGTCGATTTGTTGTAAGAATTACAAGATTATTCGCATAAAAATAGAAAACAAGCCTTTTTAGTGGCAATATTTTGTTCAATCTACAACGAGTGACCTGAATCAACTGGTCCGATGATCCAAACGACACCCCTGCCATCCCATGCGCGCGGGCGTTTGATCAGCATAGACACTCAGGTCGCCACATCCGTTAGCCTGGAGTTCTACACATGCATCCCCGCGTCCTTGAGGTCACCGAACGGCTTATCGCCCGCAGCCGCGCCACCCGTGAGGCCTACCTTGCGCTCATTCGCGGCGCAGCCAGCGACGGCCCGATGCGCGGTAAGCTGCAATGCGCCAACTTCGCCCACGGCGTGGCCGGTTGCGGCACTGAAGATAAAAATAGTCTGCGCATGATGAATGCCGCCAACGTGGCAATTGTTTCTTCATATAACGACATGCTCTCGGCGCATCAGCCGTACGAACACTTCCCGCAACAGATCAAGACAGCCCTGCGCGAAGTCGGCTCGGTCGGCCAGTTCGCCGGCGGCACCCCGGCCATGTGCGACGGCGTCACCCAGGGCGAGCCCGGCATGGAACTGAGCCTGCTCAGCCGCGAAGTGATCGCGATGTCCACGGCGGTCGCGCTGTCCCACAACATGTTCGACGCCGCGCTGATGCTGGGTATCTGCGACAAGATCGTGCCGGGCCTGATGATGGGCGCGCTGCGCTACGGCCACCTGCCAATGGTCTTCGTGCCGGGCGGTCCGATGCCGTCGGGCATTTCCAACAAGCAGAAAGCCGATGTGCGCCAGCGCTACGCCGAAGGCAAGGCCAGCCGCGAAGAGCTGCTGGAATCGGAGATGAAGTCCTATCACAGCCCCGGCACCTGCACGTTCTATGGCACCGCCAACACCAATCAGCTGCTGATGGAAGTGATGGGCCTGCACCTGCCGGGCGCCTCGTTCGTCAACCCGTACACGCCGCTGCGTGACGCGCTGACCCGCGAAGCGGCGCACCAGGTCACGCGCCTGACCAAGGCCAACGGCAACTTCACCCCGATCGGCGAAATCGTCGACGAAAAATCCATCGTCAATTCCATCGTCGCCCTCAACGCCACCGGCGGTTCCACCAACCACACCCTGCATATGCCGGCCATCGCCATGTCGGCGGGCATCATCCTCACCTGGCAGGACATGGCCGACCTCTCCGAGGTGGTGCCGACCCTGTCCCACGTTTATCCGAACGGCAAGGCTGACATCAACCACTTCCAGGCGGCGGGCGGCATGTCGTTCCTGATCCGCGAACTGCTCGAAGCCGGCCTGCTTCACGAAGACGTCAACACCGTGGCCGGCAAGGGTTTGAGCCGTTACACCCAGGAGCCGTTCCTGGTCGACGGCCAACTGATCTGGCGCGAAGGCCCCATCGAAAGCCTCGACGAAACGATCCTGCGCCCCGTGGCTCGCGCGTTCTCGCCCGAAGGCGGCTTGCGCGTGATGGAAGGCAACCTCGGCCGTGGCGTGATGAAAGTGTCCGCCGTGGCGCCGGAGCACCAGGTGGTCGAAGCGCCGGCCGTGGTGTTCCAGGACCAGCAGGACCTGGCCGATGCCTTCAAGGCCGGTCAACTGGAAAAGGACTTTGTTGCGGTGATGCGCTTCCAGGGCCCGCGCTCCAACGGCATGCCCGAACTGCACAAGATGACGCCGTTTCTCGGCGTATTGCAGGACCGAGGTTTCAAAGTGGCGCTGGTCACCGATGGGCGCATGTCCGGCGCGTCAGGTAAGATCCCTGCCGCGATTCATGTGAACCCCGAAGCCCAGAGCGGCGGGCCGCTGGCGCGCGTGCGCGATGGCGATATCATTCGCGTGGATGGCGTTACCGGCACCCTGGAGCTTAAGGTGGACGCCGAAGAATTTGCAGCGCGCGCACCCGCCACGGGCCTGTTGGGCAATAACGTGGGGGCCGGTCGCGAGCTGTTTGCATTCATGCGCTTGGCCGCAAGCTCCGCAGAGCAGGGCGCCAGCGCCTTTACCTCTGCCTTGGAGACGCTTAAGTGAAGTTAGCGCTGGTCGGTGATATCGGGGGCACCAATGCCCGTTTTGCGTTGTGGCGCGATCAGGCGCTGCATTCGATCCGGGTGCACGCCACGGCGGATCACCAGAGCCCGGAAGAGGCGATCAAGGTTTATCTCAAAGAAGAAGGCCTGGAAATCGGGGACATCGGCGCGGTGTGCCTGTCGGTGGCCGGGCCGGTGAGCGGTGATGAATTCAGGTTCACCAACAACCACTGGCGCCTGAGCAAGACGGCGTTCTGCCAGGCCTTGCAGGTGGATGAGCTGCTGCTGGTGAATGATTTTTCGGCGATGGCCCTGGGCATGACCCGCCTGCAGCCCGATGAATTTCGCGTGGTCTGCGAAGGCACGCCGGAGCCATTGCGCCCGGCCGTGGTGATCGGGCCGGGTACGGGGCTGGGCGTGGGTACGTTGCTGGACCTTGGTGCGGGCCGTTTTGCCGCGTTGCCCGGGGAAGGCGGTCATGTCGACCTGCCCTTGAGCAGCGTGCGCGAAACCCAGCTGTGGCAGCACATTCACAGCGAGATCGGCCACGTCAGCGCCGAGACCGCGTTGAGCGGTGGCGGGCTGCCGCGTCTGTACCGGGCGATCTGCGCGGTGGATGGGCACGCGCCGGTGCTGGACACCCCTGAAGCCATCACGGCGGCCGGTCTGGCTGGCGACCCGGTGGCGATGGAGGTGTTGGATCAATTCAGCATCTGGCTGGGTCGGGTCGCCGGCAACAATGTACTCACCACCGGCGGGCGCGGCGGCGTGTACATCGTGGGCGGCGTGATCCCCCGGTTTGCCGACTTCTTCATCAACAGCGGTTTCGCCAAAAGCTTTGCGGACAAGGGCTGCATGAGCGACTACTTCAAGGGGATCCCGGTGTGGCTGGTAACCGCGCCGTATTCCGGATTGACCGGGGCGGGTGTGGCGCTTGAGCAGGCCTTTGGGTAGGCATTGAGTGCCCCCGATAGCGGCCTAAAGGGCACCAGATGCTTTAAGCTTGTCCCCACCACCCAGGAGGACCCCCGTGAGCGTAATCAGTAAATCCATTCTCCTCGTCGACGACGACCAGGAAATCCGCGAATTGCTGCAAACCTACCTCAGTCGCGCCGGCTTCCAGGTGCGTGGCGTGCCTGACGGCGCGGGGTTCCGCCAGGCGATGAACGAGGCGCCGTGCGACTTGGTCATTCTCGACGTGATGTTGCCGGACGAAGACGGCTTCAGCCTGTGCCGCTGGATTCGCCAGCATCCGCGTCAGGCGCAGGTGCCGATCATCATGCTCACCGCCAGTTCCGACGAAGCCGACCGCGTGATCGGCCTGGAGTTGGGCGCCGATGACTATATCGGCAAGCCCTTCAGCCCACGCGAGTTGCAGGCGCGAATCAAGGCGCTGTTGCGGCGCTGCCAGTTCGGCCAGGAGCGCAGCGGCACGGCAGATGTGCTGGTGTTCGATGAATGGCGCCTGGACATGATCAGCCACCGGCTGTTTCACGTGGACGGTGAAGAGGTGATTTTGTCCGGCGCCGATTTTGCCCTGCTCAAGTTATTTCTCGATCACCCGCAACAGATTCTCGACCGCGATACCATCGGCAACGCCACCCGTGGTCGCGACCTGATGCCCCTGGACCGGATCGTCGATATGGCCGTCAGCCGCCTGCGCCAGCGCCTGCGCGACACCGAAAAACCGCCGAGGCTGATCCGCACCGTGCGCGGCAGCGGTTACCAACTGGCAGCCAGCGTGGTTGCCGGCAATGCCCACTGAGTCGGTCACCGAACGCCGACGCCGCTTTCCCATCCCACGCTCGCTGCTGGGGCGCATGCTCCTGCTGACCTTGCTGGTGGTGTTGTTTGCCCAGGCGCTGTCCAGCGTGATCTGGGTCTCGCAACTGCGCGCCACCCAGCTCGAAGGCCTGGTCACCAGCGCCCGCAGCCTGGCGCATTCGATGACGGCCAGCGTGAGTTATTTCCGCTCGCTGCCGGTGGCCTATCGGCCCTTGGTGCTGGACCAATTGCGCAGCATGGGCGGCACGCGGTTTGTCGTGACCCTCAATGATCGACCGCTGGACATGGCGGTGCTGCCACAGACCCCGCGCAAGCAGGCGGTGTTGCAGGCGGTCGATGAGGTGCTGCGCCAAACCCTGGGCGGCGATGTGCTGATCTCGGTGGAGTTCGTCAGCGCCGAAGACCTGCGCATCTTCAATGCCGGCCTCAAGCTCGATGAACTGCCGCGCTCCTGGGCGCATTACGCGCTGACCCTGGAGCCGGTGAACCCGCCGGTGCTGGTCACGCAGATCAAGCTTGCCCCCGGCGAGTGGCTGTACATCGCCTCGCTGTTGCCCGAGCCGTACACCAGCCTGGAAGAACAAGGCCTGCCGTCGCAGCAGGTGTGGTTTATCGTGCTGACCAGCGGCTTGCTGCTGCTGTTTATCGGCCTGTTGGTGCATTGGCAGAGTCGTCCGCTCAAACGCCTCGCACGGGCGGCGCGGGACATGTCCCTGGGCGCCGATGTGGAGCCGGTGGCCGAGGGCGGCGGCAGCGAAGTGGTGGAAGTGGGCCGCGCGTTCAATGCCATGCGCGAACGCATCAGTCGCTACCTGACCGAACGCAGCCAGTTGTTCAGTGCGATTTCCCACGACCTGCGCACGCCGATCACCCGCCTGCGCCTGCGCGTGGAACTGCTCGAAGACGAAAACCTGCAAACCAAGTTCGGCCGCGACCTGGACGAGCTGGAGCTGCTGGTGAAGGGCGCGCTGCAATGCGTGAAAGACACCGACATCCACGAGAACATCCAGCCGGTGGACCTTAATCATGTGCTCGAATGCCTGGTGGAGCCTTATCTGGCGCCCAACGGCAACGGTCGCGTGACGCTGAACGGGTATGCCCTGGCGGCGTATGCGGGCAAGCCGCTGGCGCTCAAGCGCTGCATCGGCAACCTGATCGACAACGCCTTGAAGTATGGGCAGAACGCCCATTTGCACATTGAGGACGATGGCGCGCAGTTCATCCTGCATGTGGATGATGAAGGCCCCGGCGTGCCGGAGCAGCGTCTGGAGCAAGTGTTCGAACCGCACTTCCGCCTGGCCGGGCACCAGCAGGGGTACGGGTTGGGGCTGGGGATTGCGCGCAACATCGCCCATAGTCACGGCGGCGAAGTGAGTTTGCAGAACCTGCGTGAAGGTGGCCTGCGCGTCACCTTGCAGCTCCCCCGCGGATTAGACTGAATATACGCAGGACTACCGTGGGAGCTGGCTTGCCTGCGATGGCGGTGGGTCAGTTAATACAATGGTGACTGGCACACCGCCATCGCAGGCAAGCCAGCTCCCACATTGTGCTGCGCGCGCATCAGATGCTTTGGCGCAACCGGGCCAGGTCTCTCAGGGGCGGCGCACCAAACAGCCGGCTGTATTCCCGGCTGAACTGTGACGGGCTTTCATACCCCACCCGATACCCCGCCGCCGACGCTTCCAGCCCTTCGGCGATCATCAACCGCCGCGCCTCCTGCAGGCGCAGTTGCTTCTGGTATTGCAGCGGGCTCATCGCGGTGATCGCCTTGAAGCGGTGGTGCAAGGTCGAGACGCTCAAGTTCACTTCCCTGGCCAGGTCATCGATGCGCAACGGTTGCTCATAGTTGCCGTTCAACCAGGTGATCGCCTGGCTGACGCGATGGCTCTGACTGTTGGCCACGGCGATTTCATACAGCCGATAACCCTGCGGCCCACGCAGCAGGCGGTAGAGGATCTCGCGGTTGATCAGCGGCGCGAGCATCGCGATATCCTTTGGGGTGTCCAGCAGTCGCGCCAGGCGCAGCACTGCATCGAGCAGCGAGTGGTCGATGCGGTCTACATACATCCCGCGCGATGTCGGTCGCGAAGGCACGCCCATCGGGCCCGCTTCTGCAATCAGGGCCGTCAGTTGCGCCGGGTCGATATTGATGCGCACCGACAGGTTGGGGTCTTGCGGCGTGGCGTCGATGATCCTTCCGGCCACGGGCATCGCCACTGAAAACACCAGGTAGTTGAGCGGGTCGTAGGCAAAGATTTCATCAGCCAGGCGCACTTCCTTGCTGCCGCTGGCGAGGATGCACAGCGCAGGTTCCACCAGCACCGGCATGAAGTCGCGTGGCGTGTTTTGCCGGTTCAGGTACAGCGAGGTGATCGCCGTGCCGTAGGAACCTTCTTCCCAGGTATGGCGTTGCACGATGCTGGCGAGTTCAGCGCGCTGTTTTTCCATCTCGGCATCGAGGGGAAGATGCTTGGGGTCGGGCGACGACATGGAACGTCCTCTGCGTATTGCGTTGATGGCCTGAGCTTAGCGGTGGATCTTCCAAGCGTGTTATGTCGATTCTGCTCAATCCTTGCCTGATCCTGCGAGCAGGCGTGAATCAGGCAATGACGAGGGCGGTCATCGCCCGAAAATACTGAGCATGGTCTGGAATAAACCCCGGGCGGCTGACGTCCTCCCTACGCTTTTCGCAGGATTGTGCAATAAGCCTGCAGGATTCGACTAACCGCGCGCGCCGCTGCGGCCTTATCGTTGATCCTGTGGCAACACGCCCCCTCAGTGCTTGCCGAGCATCACTTCTCAACGGGAGAGTCGAACATGTCCACCCCCATTCCCGCGAGCCATATGGCCTTTATCCGTGCCCGTAGCGGGTGCAGCACCGAACTCGGTGCACGCTTGAGCAGTTTGATCGAACCGGGCCGTCAGGCTCAGGGTTGCCTGCAATTTTCGTTGCAGCATTCCCACACCGATCCCGATGTATGGCTGGTCTCGGGCTTCTGGAGCAGCGAGCAGGCAATGAGTGCCTACTTCAATTCGCCGGCGCTGATGATCTTCACCGAGCTGTTGAACGATAGGGTGGTGCGCAGCATGGACTTCCAGACGTTCAGCGACGCCTCGGCCGTCAATGCCTATGGCGAGTACCTGCAACTGGCCGGTTAGGGTTTAGAATGGCCGACTTTCAATTGGCCAGGACCTGCCACATGGCACGCAAACAATTTGCCCATCACGAAGCCGTTTCCGCCGTAGTACCGGGTGAAGGGGGCTACAGCGCCGCCGTTGCCGTCAAAGCCCTGGACGGCATGGGCGCACCGCGGTTTCACAAGATCCTTGACGGGCAGCGCTTCAAGACGGCGTCCGATGCTGATGACGCGGCCGCCGTGCAGCTTGAGCGATTGATCGATGTCGACGAAGAGGGCGTGCTGAAGTGGGAATCTGCCGCTAGCTGAAAACGTGGGAAGGCGCTTGCCCCTTCCCACATTCGGTTGCCTTGCAATCAGGGTTTGGTGGCACCCGGGCGGTACATCTTGAACAGCGCCTCCGGACCCAGCTGGAAGTAATCCGCCGGGCCGCCGCCACGCAGGATCGGCTCGGCGGCTGCGGTGTCGTAGATGCCGTCCTTGAGCAGCCACTTGGCAATGTGCACCGCCACCACCTCGCCCAGCACCAGCCAGCTTGGCACCAACTCTTTGTCAGCGCGCTGCAACTGGATGATTTGCGTCACCTTGCACTCGAACGATACCGGGCTCTCGCCCACCCGTGGCACGCCGACGATTTTCGAGGCCACCGGCGTCAGGCCTGACAGTTGGAACTCATCCACCTGCGGCGAGACGGCCGCACAACTCTGGTTCATCTGCTCGGCCAGCGGGCGGGTTGCCAGGTTCCAGACAAACTCGCCGGTCTGTTCGATGTTGTTCAGGCTGTCTTTGCGTCCGACACTGGAAAACCCAATGATCGGCGGAATGTAGTTGAACGCGTTGAAAAAGCTGTAGGGCGCCAGATTCAGGCAGCCCTCGCGGTCGTGGGACGAAATCCAGCCAATCGGGCGCGGGCCGACAATCGCGTTGAACGGATCATGGGGCAGGCCGTGGCCATTGGCGGGTTCGTAGAAGTGGATATCGTCAGACATGGCCTGTTCCGTACTCGGTTCTGGGGCACGCATCATAACCAATGTGGGAGCGGGCTTGCTCGCGAATGCGGTCTGTCAGTTATCGAATGGATGACTGACACTGCGCATTCGCGAGCAAGCCCGCTCCCACCGTTTCTTGGCGAGTCGGCTCTTTTAGTCGGTGGTAATGCGCGAGTGCTTGCGGGTGTCCTTCATGGTCACGTAAACCACCAGCGACACCGCGATACACGCCGTCACATACCAGTAGTAGCCGGTCTCCATGCCGATGCTCTTGAACCACAGCGCGATGTATTCAGCGGTGCCGCCGAAGATCGACACGGTCAGTGCATAGGGCAGGCCCACGCCCAGCGCGCGGATTTCGGTCGGAAACAGCTCTGCTTTGACCACCGCGTTGATCGAGGTGTAACCGCTGACGATGATCAGCGCTGCCATGATCAGGAAGAACGCGCCCCACCAGGACTGGATGGTGTGCAGGGTGGTGAGAATCGGCACGGTGAACAGGGTGCCGAGGATGCCGAAGGCGATCAGAATCGGCCGTCGACCGACCTTGTCCGACAGGCTGCCCACCAGGGGTTGCAGGCACATGAACAAAAACAGCGTCGCCGCCGAAATGGTGGTGGAGTCGGAAATGCTCATGCCCACCGTGTTCACCAGGTATTTCTGCATGTAGGTGGTGTAGGTGTAGAAGGCCAGGGTGCCGCCCATGGTCAGGCCGACCACGGTGAGGACTTCCTTGGGATGGCGGATCAAGGTGCGCATTGCGCTTCCCTTGGCTTTTTCCTTCTTGGTGAACGACTCGGTTTCTTCCATGCCACGACGCAGGAACAAGGCGACCACGGCACACAGCGCGCCGATGGCGAACGGGATGCGCCAGCCCCAGGCATACAGCTGCTCGGTGGTCAGTACCTGTTGCAGCACAATCAGTACCGCCAGGGCGATGAGCTGGCCGGAAATCAGGGTCACGTACTGGAAGCTGGAGAAGAAGCCACGACGTTCCTTGGTCGCCATTTCGCTCAGGTAAGTGGCCGAGGTGCCGTACTCACCGCCTACCGAGAGGCCCTGCAGCAAACGCGCGAATACCAGCAGGATCGGTGCGCTGATTCCGATGGTGTCGTAACCCGGGGTCAGGGCGATCAGCAATGAGCCGAAGCACATCAGCAATACGGAAGCCATCAGCGCGGCCTTGCGGCCTTTGTAATCGGCGTAGAGCCCCATCAGCCAGCCGCCGATGGGGCGCATGATAAAGCCCACGGCAAAGATTGCGGCGGTGTTCATCAGTTGGGCATTGGAAGAGCCGGCGGGGAAGAAGGTTTTGGCAAAGTACAGCGAGAAGGCGGCGTAGACGTACCAGTCGTACCACTCGACCATGTTGCCGACCGATCCGCTGAAGATCGATTTGATACGGCTTGCCGTCGTGCGTTCTTTTGCCGGCGCAGCCGCCGAGCCCAGAGGCAGGGAGTTGGAGTTATCCATTGAAGGATCCTTCATCTAGTTGTTTTTATGGAGCGGCGCGAACGCAGCGTGGTTCGGCTGTAGCAGGAGGTGTGCCAGGTGGGGAAAGAGCCGGGGCAGAAGGGGGGCGGGAGTTTTTTGAGCGGAAAGTCGCTGATGGTTTGCAGCGGATGAGCGGAAATCCGCTTATGGCTGTCGGCGCTATCGCAGGCCGCTAGAGAAACATCTCCCGCGCCAACCCATGGCGCTGCATCTTTTCATTCAGGGTCCGACGCGGCAGTTGCAGTTCCGCCAGCACCGCCTTGATATCGCCTTTATGCCGGGCCAGCGCAGCTTTCAGGCAATGGGCTTCAAACGCCTCTTGCTGCGCCGCCAGCGATTGGCCGGCATCCATCCCCTCCGGTTCCGGTTCGCCCAGCCCCAGCACCTGGCGCTCGGCGACGTTGGCCAATTCCCGCACATTGCCCGGCCAGTCGTGGCTGAGCAGGCGACCCAACTGTGGCCCGCTCAACGGTTCGATGTTGCGGCCCAGGCGTTCGGCGGCGCTTTGTGCAAAATGCTCGTACAGCAGCGGGATATCTTCGCGGCGTTCGCGCAGCGGCGGCAGGCGCAGTTGAGCGACGTTCAATCGATACGCCAGGTCTTCACGAAACCGCCCCGCGCGGGCCTCTTCAAGCAGGTCCGGCTTGGTGGCGGCAATGATGCGCAGGTCCACCTGGATGCTCTGGTTGGAGCCCAGTCGCTCCAGTTTCTGCTCCTGTAAAACGCGCAGCAGCTTCACCTGCTGAGCCAGGGGCATGCTTTCGATTTCATCCAGAAACAGCGTGCCGCCATGGGCATATTCGAGCTTGCCGATGCGCTTGCCCTGGGCGCCGGTGAACGCGCCACTTTCGTGGCCGAACAGTTCGGCTTCAAATAACTGCTCGGGGATCGCCGCGCAATTGAGGGCCACGAACGGCTTTTTCGCCCGCGGCCCGAAATCATGCAGGCAGCGCGCGACCAGCTCCTTGCCGCTGCCGGTCTCGCCGCGAATCAGCACATTGACCGGCAGGCTCGCCAGGTCCATGACCTGGCGCCGTAACGTTTGCAGGCCCTTGGACACGCCCAGCAGGCTGGTTTCCAGCCGCGCGCGATGATCGGCCTGCTGATGCAGGCGCCGGTTCTCCAGCACCAGCCCGCGTTTGTCCAACGCACGGCGCAGACCGTTGAGCAGGTCCTGCGGGCTGAAGGGTTTCTCCAGAAAATCGTAGGCGCCGTCGCGCATGGCTTCGACCGCCATCGGCACATCGCCATGGCCCGTGAGCAGGATCACCGGCAAGTCGACATCGCGGCGTTGCACTTCGGCCAGCAGCTGCAGGCCGCTCAAGCCCGGCATCCGCACGTCGCTCAGAATGACGCCGGGGAAATCCCTGGGCAGTTGCGCCAGGCATTCCTCGGCACGGCTGAACAACTGCACTTCAAATCCGGACAGGCGCAACCATTGCTCGACGGCCGTGCGAATGCTGGCTTCGTCATCGACCACAATTACCGCGTTCAACATAGGTCCGGTGTCTCCAGCGCGACAGGCAGGGTGAGGGTGAATACGGCGCCATCGCCACGGTTGGCGGCGCTCAGGCGCCCGCCCAGTTCGTGCACGATAGCGTAGGACACCGCCAGTCCCAAGCCGAGCCCGTCGCCCACCGGCTTGGTGGTGAAGAACGGGTCGAACACACAGGCCAAGTGTTCGTCGGCAATCCCGCCGCCGCTGTCGGCAACAGTCAGTTGCCAGCATTGTTCATCGGCGTGCAGGCGGATCTCCAGGCGCTTGCGCGGCGTGTCGGCCATGGCGTCGAGGGCGTTGCGCAGCAGGTTGATCAGCACCTGTTCCAGGCGGATCGCGTCGCCGCGCACCCAGGCTGGGCGGGTCAGGTCCAGCATCACGCCGATGGCTTCATCACGCAGGCGTGCGTCGAGCAAGTGCAGGGACTGGTCGACCACCGTGGCCAGATCAAGCCGTTCGCGCAGGCCGCTGGGGCTCTTGCGGGCGAACGTCTTGAGGTGGCCGGTGAGAGCGGCCATGCGCGTGAGCATATCGTCCAGCGGCGTGAGGGCCTGGTAGGCGTCATCCACGCGGCCGTGGTCCAGCAGCAGGCGCAGCGTTGCCAGTTGCATGCGCTGGGCGGTCAGTGGCTGGTTGATTTCATGGGCTAGGGCGGCCGACATCTGCCCCAATGCCGCCAGCTTGGCCGACTGCACCAGGCCGTCCTGCGCCGTGCGCAGCGCCTGGGTGCGTTCCTCGACCAGTTGTTCAAGCTCTTCGCGGCTGCGCTGGCGCAGACGGGCCAGGCGCCAGCGCTGGCTGAGGAACAGCACCAGAAATACCAGCGCCAGCCAGGAACCGGCGGCGGCCAGACCCGCGTTGCGTTGGTCTTCAAAGGCGAATTGCGGTTTGCGCAGCAGGTGCAGGGTCCAGCCCTCGGCTTTGAGGGGCAGGGACTCCCAGATGTAATTGGCATTGCCATCCGGGCCGTTGACGCGCATCAGATGACTGTTTTCGCCGAAGCGTTGCAGGGTGCTGGTTTCCAGCGTTTGCAGATTTTTCTTGTCGTACTGGCGCGTGGCTTTGAGTTCGGCCAGGTCGCTGCCTGACAAGGGCCGAAGGTTGCGATAGCGCCAGCCCGGCTGGTTGGCGATAAACACAATCCCGCGCGCGTCGCTGACCAGCAGCAGGTCGTTGCCTTGGGCCCATTCGCGTTCAAGCTCGGGGAATTCCAGCTTCACCACCATGGCGCCGAGGAACTGCCCGTGTTCGTCGAGCACCGCACTGGAGAGAAAGTAACCCGGTATGCCGGTGGTCACCCCTACCGCATAAAAACGCCCGGTGCCCTGGCTCAGGGTCTGGCTGAAATAGGGACGAAATGCGTAGTTGTGGCCCACGTAGCTACTCGGCAGGTTCCAGTTACTGGCCGCCACGGCCAGGCCGTTGCGGTCCATCAGTTCCAGGGTGGAGGACTGCGCGGCAGCATTGATGCGCTCCAGCTTGCGGTTAAGCACATCCTGGGTCGCGGCATCCAGAGGGTCTTTGAGGGCGCGGATCATTTCCGAGTCCAGCGCCAGCACGGCAGGCAGGGCGCGGTAACGCTCGATCAGGGTGTGCAGCGAGTTGGCGTACAACGCGAGCTGCTGATTGGCGCGAGTCGCATCGTCCACCAACGCCTGGCGCTCGGCATGACGCGTTGCCAGGGCGGCGGCCAATAGCGCACCGGCGATGATCAGCAGGGAGTAGAAGGTGAGGCGCAGGGGGCGGGGGATCACGATCATACGGTGATGAGCAGGCACAGTTGGGAGGAGCGCACCATAGCATGCGCTGCTTGAGTCTGTGGCGAATGGGCTTGTGTGGGAGGGGGCTTACCCCAATGTCGTTCAGTTAAGCCCGCTCCCACATTTGACGGTATTCACAGTAAAAAAGGCGACTGGGCCTTGGGCCGCAGTCGCCTTTCTCCTTGCGGGAGTGTGCTTACTGCACTTCCACCGCCAGGCTTTCACTGATCTTTTTCTGCCAGATGGCAGGACCGGTGATATGGACGGATTCGCCGTTGCTGTCCACCGCGACGGTGACCGGCATGTCTTTGACGTCGAACTCGTAGATCGCTTCCATGCCCAGTTCGGCGAAGGCCACTACACGCGACTTCTTGATGGCTTGCGCCACCAGGTAAGCGGCGCCGCCCACGGCCATGAGGTACACGGCCTTGTGGTCCTTGATAGCGTCGATCGCAGTCGGGCCGCGTTCGGATTTGCCAATCATGCCCAGCAAACCGGTTTGCTCAAGGATCTGACGGGTGAACTTGTCCATCCGCGTCGCGGTGGTCGGGCCGGCCGGGCCAACCACTTCTTCGCGCACCGGATCAACCGGGCCCACGTAGTAGATGAAGCGACCCTTGAGGTCCACCGGCAGGGTTTCACCCTTGTTGAGCATCTCGACCATGCGCTTGTGCGCCGCGTCGCGACCGGTGAGCATCTTGCCGTTGAGCAATACGGTTTCGCCCGGCTTCCAGCTTTGCACGTCTTCGGCGGTGAGGGTGTCGAGGTTGACACGACGGGCCGACGGGCCGGCTTCCCAGACGATTTCCGGGTAGGCGTCCAGCGGTGGTGCTTCCAGCGACGCCGGGCCGGAACCGTCCAGCACGAAGTGGGCGTGACGGGTGGCGGCGCAGTTGGGGATCATGCACACCGGCAGCGAGGCTGCGTGGGTCGGATAGTCCATGATCTTCACGTCGAGCACAGTGGTCAGGCCACCGAGGCCCTGGGCGCCGATGCCCAGTTGGTTAACCTTCTCGAACAGCTCCAGGCGCATCTCTTCGATGCGGTTGGAAGGGCCGCGCTTTTTCAGCTCGTGAATGTCGATGGATTCCATCAACACTTCCTTGGCCATTACCGCGGCTTTCTCGGCGGTGCCGCCGATGCCGATGCCGAGCATGCCCGGCGGGCACCAGCCGGCGCCCATGGTCGGAACGGTCTTGAGCACCCAGTCGACGATCGAGTCGGACGGGTTGAGCATGGCCATTTTCGATTTGTTTTCTGAACCACCACCCTTGGCGGCCACGTCCACTTCCACGGTGTTACCCGGGACGATGGAGTAGTGGATCACGGCGGGGGTGTTGTCCTTGGTGTTCTTGCGCGCACCGGCCGGGTCGGCGAGGATGGAGGCGCGCAGGACGTTTTCCGGCAGGTTGTAGGCGCGACGCACGCCTTCGTTGATCATGTCGTCCAGACCCATGGTGGCGCCATCCCAACGCACATCCATGCCCACGCGCACGAACACGGTGACGATACCGGTGTCCTGGCAGATCGGGCGATGGCCGGTGGCGCACATGCGCGAGTTGATCAGGATCTGCGCCATGGAGTCACGGGCCGCTGGCGATTCTTCGCGCAGGTAGGCTTCGTGCATCGCCTGGATGAAATCCACGGGGTGGTAGTAGGAGATGAATTGCAGGGCGTCGGCAACGCTCTGAATCAGGTCGTCTTGCTTGATCACGGTCATGAGTCGCGCTCCTCTATAAGGGAACATTCAATAAAGGTGGCTTCAGTGTTGCGTCGGTCGGCTGAGGCCACCTTTCCAAGGCACGCCATTGGTGCAGGCGCGACGCTAAAAAGGCGCGGCAGTATAACGCGGTGCGGTGGGCGATACATCCGGCTATGTTCATGAATGCCTGGCTCGATTGGGTTGCAGGAGCGAGCTTGCTCGCGAAAAACTTGAATTTGATGGGTTTCGCCAGGCCCCCCGCGTTATCGTTAGCGATCTTCGCGAGCAAGCTCGCTTCTACAGGTGAGAGTTATATGCCTGAACTGCATGTTGGCGAGCGCCACTGGTCGGTCCCTGCCGGCAGCAACCTGCTGGATGCCTTGAATCAGGCGGGGGTGGCCGTGCCTTACAGTTGCCGGGCGGGCAGTTGTCATGCCTGTCTCGTGAGGTGTCGCGGCGACGTTGAAGACAAACAGCCCGACGCCCTGAGCCCGGCACAACGCCAGGACGGCTGGCGCCTGGCCTGCCAGTGCCAGGTGATCGGTGATGTGCAGGTTGAAGCCTTCGATCCCTTGCGTGACGGCTTATCGGCACAGGTGACGGCGGCCGATTGGTTGAATGCCTCCGTGCTGCGCCTGCGCCTGCAGCCGGAGCGTGGTTTGCGTTACCGCGCCGGGCAGCACCTTGTGCTGTGGGCGGGGCAGGTGGCGCGCCCGTATTCGCTGGCGAGCTTGCCGCAGGAAGACGCCTTTCTGGAGTTTCATCTCGATTGCCGTCAGCCTGGCCAATTCAGCGATGCGGCGCGTCGTCTGGCGGTGGGTGACCCTCTGCGCCTGGGCGAACTGCGCGGCGGGGCGCTGCACTACGATTCGGACTGGCAGGCGCGACCCCTGTGGCTGCTGGCCTCCGGCACGGGGCTGGGCCCGCTGTGGGGCGTATTGCGCGAAGCCTTGCGCCACGATCATCAGGGCGCCATCCGCGTGATTCACTTGGCTCACGATGCCAGCGGCCATTACCTTGCCGAACCGCTGGCGGCACTGGCCGCCAGCCATCCCAATCTGACGGTGGAGTTGTGGACGGCAGCAGGGCTGGACGCGGCGTTGGCGCAACTGCGGGTGGTTTCCCGGCAAACCCTGGCTTTACTCTGCGGGCACCCCGGCAGCGTCGAGGCGTTTTCCAAGCGCTTGTTCCTGGCAGGCCTGCCGCGTAATCAACTGCTGGCCGATGTGTTCGTGCCCCGGGGTTAAGCGATCCATCGTGAGAGCGGACTTGCCCGCGGAGAGGCCCTCAAACTCGGCACATCCGCTCACTTGAAATGCAAAAAGCCCCGCCATTCACATGGCGGGGCTTTTGTTTTTCAGCGTGTCACTCAGAACTGCGGGTCGCCCACGTGCAGAATCTTCATGCCATTGGTACCGCCGGTGGTGTGGTAGCTGTCGCCCTTGGTCAGGATGACCCAGTCGCCTTTCTCCACAACGCCGCGCTTGACCAACTCGTCGATGGCGGCCTGGCTGACTTCATTAGGCGGCAACGAAGCGGGGTCGAACGGCACGGTATAGACGCCACGGAACATCGCCGCGCGGGCCTGGGCTTCGCGGTGCGGGGTGAACGCGTAGATCGGCACCGAGGAACGGATGCGCGACATGATCAACGGCGTGTAGCCACTCTCGGTCAAGGCGATGATCGCTTTAACGCCTGGGAAGTGGTTGGCGGTGTACATGGCCGCCAGGGCAATGCTCTGGTCGCAGCTTTCGAAGACCTTGCCAATACGGTGGCTGGAGGTCTTGCTGGTCGGGTGCTTTTCGGCGCCGACGCAGATACGCGCCATCGCCTGCACGGCTTCCAGCGGGTACGGGCCGGCGGCACTTTCGGCCGAGAGCATCACGGCGTCGGTGTAGTCGAGCACGGCGTTGGCCACGTCGGAGACTTCGGCACGGGTCGGCATCGGGTTCTGGATCATCGACTCCATCATCTGGGTCGCCACGATGACCGCTTTGTTGTGGCGGCGAGCGTGCAGGATGATCTTCTTCTGGATGCCGATCAGCTCGGCGTCGCCGATTTCCACGCCCAGGTCGCCACGGGCAACCATCACGGCGTCGGACGCCTTGATCAGGCCGTCGAGGGTTTCGTCATCGGCCACGGCTTCAGCGCGTTCGATCTTCGCCACCAGCCAGGCGGTACCGCCGGCTTCGTCGCGCAGTTTACGGGCGTATTCCATGTCGGCGGCGTCGCGCGGGAAGGACACCGCGAGGTAGTCCACTTCCATTTCGGCGGCGAGCTTGATGTCGGCCTTGTCTTTTTCAGTCAGGGCCGGGGCGGTCAGGCCACCGCCGCGACGGTTGATGCCTTTGTGGTCCGACAACGGGCCACCGATGATCACGGTGCAATGCAGTTCAGTCGGGGTGGCGGTGTCGACACGCATGACCACGCGGCCATCGTCGAGCAGCAGTTCGTCGCCGACGCCACAGTCCTTGACCAGATCCGGGTAGTCGATACCCACGACCTGCTGGTTGCCTTCGGTGAGCGGATGGCTGGTGGAGAAGGTGAACGGGTCACCGATCTTCAGCTCGATGCGCTTGTTGGCGAATTTGGCGATACGAATTTTCGGGCCTTGCAGGTCACCCAGCAAAGCGACGAAGCGGCCGTGCTTGGCGGCCAGGTCACGCACCAGCTTGGCGCGAGCCTTGTGCTCGTCCGGGGTGCCGTGGGAGAAGTTCAGACGGGCAACGTCCAAACCAGCCAGAATCAGCTGTTCGAGGACTTCCGGCGAGTTACTGGCCGGGCCAAGGGTGGCGACGATTTTGGTGCGACGGACGGACATGCACGGACTCCTGAGTTCAAGCGCTGGGGAAGGCTACTATGCTCTTTGGTTGTAGTCATTGTTCGTTTGCACTACTTATCGACGATTGGCCCGTTTCAGCGTCAATTGAATAGACAACATCCTTGAAGATTTTCGACGAGGGGTCGATACACTGCACAAGACAGGAGAACCCCCATGCGAATTTTGCTCGTTGCTGCCCTGGCCGTCAGTGTAGTCGGCTGCACCCGCTGGTCCATGGACCATCATTTGAACAACGCCTACCGTGCGTACAAGGTGGGTGACTGCGAGCGCGTGACCCTGGAATTGTCCCAGGTCGACCGTGAAAGTCGTACCCGGCGCTACGTGCAGCCGGAGGTTTCGATGTTGCGCGGGCAGTGCCTGGAGCGCCAGAAGCTGTTCGTGGATGCGGTGCAAACCTATCAGTTCATCATCAGCCAGTATCCGTCCAGCGAATACGCGTACCGCGCGCGCGCCCGACTCGACACGCTGCAGCAGTTGGGTCATTACCCCGGCGCCAGCGTCGCGAAACCCCGGCCCGCATCCCTTTGACGATATTTGTCACACTGCCACTGGCCGGTTTCGTGTCTTAAGCTATTATTTGAATGTCTGTTTGATGTGTTTATCTTCAAACGGATGGAATGCTTGGAATTGGTAGATTCATAGTGATGATGGGCAACACTTTCGTCGCGCCAATTTCAGGGAGAGCGGGCCTGTATCGCCGTTCCGAATCACTGGCTCGGCCAGAGCAATATCCAATGGATGGCAGTCATCATGTTTACTGATCGACGTATTGAGCGGCATGAGTTGTCCCGTTTCCTGCAAGTGTTCAACCGGTTTACGGACAAGCCGATTGGTTACCTGGGCAATGTGTCTGAAGATGGACTGATGTTGATCAGCCAGTTGCCGATGATGGTCGGCGCGACGTTCGAACTGTGCGTGAAGGCCCCCATGGCGAATGGGGACGTTCAGACAATTGACCTCACAGCTGAGTGTTTGTGGAGTCGTGAGGACGTCAACCCGCAGCACTACGACTCAGGTTTCAGTGTGGTTGTGGCACCTGCGGATTACAGCCAACTGATCAGCGCATTATTGCGTTACTTCAGTTTTGATCCCATGCAGGCTTCGGCCTAGACACCGCGCGTTGTCGACCCGGCCAGGTGTGTTTGCTTTCGCCGTGGTCGTGCGCATTTTTCACAGCACCCCAGCTTTTTTCCAGCCCATGTAACGCGTCACCAATGCCGGCCCCAGCGCTGAGGGCAGGGTATCCAGTACGGTCAAACCGTGGGCGCTCAGACGATCATGCAATTCGTCGCGCCGGGTGAGGTAATCGACGGCGCCGCTGTAGGCCAGTGCCTCGGGCAATGTTTGCACGGGAAACTGGCGCAGTTGGTCGAGCACTTCCTCGCGCAGGCTGGCAACCAGCACCCGGTGTTGGCGGCTGATGCGCTTGACTGCAGTCAGTAATGCCTCATCGTCCTCGTCCCGCAGGTTACTCACCACTATAACCAGCGCACGGCGTTTTTGTCGGGCCAGCAGTTGGCTGGCAGCGGCTTCGTAATCGGCGGTGCGTTGGGTGGTATCCAGGTCGTAGACGCTATTGAGCAACAGGGTCAACTGGCCGGTGCCTTTGACGGGCGCCAGGTAACGCGGCTGATCACAGGCAAAGGTGCACAGCCCCACCGCATCGCCTTGACGCAGGGCGACGTAGCTGAGCAGCAGGCAGGCATTGAGCGCGTGGTCGAAATGGGAGAGCTCGGCATCCTGGCTGCGCATGCGCCGACCGCAATCGAGCATGAACACGATTTGCTGGTCGCGCTCGTCCTGATACTCCCGGGCGATGGGCGTGCGTTGGCGTGCGGTGGCCTTCCAGTCAATCTGCCGCAGGCTGTCGCCTTCGCGAAACTCGCGCAACTGATGAAACTCCAGCCCTGAGCCGCGTCGCGGATGCTGTCGAACGCCCAGTTGGCTCAGCCAGCTGTCCACCCCGAGCAACTGTGCGCCATACAGACGCGCGAAGTCCGGGTAGACGCGAGTGGCATCGGCCACGTCCACAAAGCGCCGAGCCGACCACAACCCCAGCGGACTGGGCAGGTGAATCTCGCACCGAGTGAAACTGAAATGCCCGCGCCGCAGCGGACGCACGCGATAGCCCAACTCGCTGCGCGCGCCGGGGCGCAGTTCAACCAGTTGAGGCATGTTCTCCACGTTCAGCCCATCGGGTACGTGATCGAATACCTGCACGGTCAGCGGCTGCAGATAATCGTGATGCAGGGTCAGGCGCACTTCGCCCCAGCGGCCCAGGGCCAGACTGCCAGGCATCTGCCGTTGCACGCTGATGCCCGGGCGGCGACGCAGGCGAGCGGCGTCCAGCAGGGCCAGCAGCAACAGCGCCAGCAACAGGCCCCACGCCACCTGGTGCAGGGTGTCGGGCATCTTGAACTGCAACGCAGCGGCGATACCCAGCAGGGTGCTCAAACCCAGCAGGACACCGAGCCAGATCAGCAGCAGACGGGTTGGCTTCATAGGTGGCTCATTGCCTCGGTGCTGGAATCTGATCCAGCAGTTGCTTGAGCACCTGGTCTACGTCCAGCCCATCGATGTCCAGTTCGGGAGCGATTCGTACCCGGTGACGAAGCACTGCCATGGCGCAGCTCTTGATATCGTCCGGGGTGACAAACTCGCCGCCGCGCAACAGGGCGCGTGCGCGGGCGCCGCTGACCAGGGCAATGGAGGCCCGCGGGCCCGCACCGATGGTCAGCCCGGGCCAACTGCGGGTGGCGCGAGCCAGGCGCACGGCATAGTCGAGCACCTGCTCATCCAGCGGCATTTCAGTAGCGACCTGCTGCAGGTGCAGCACATCCGCAGCTTGCAGCACGGTACGCAGCGGTTGTATATCCAGCATGTCGGCACGCGAGGAGCGCGTGACTTCGCGCACCATGTCCAGTTCCTGCCGAGCATCCGGGTAGTCCATGCGAATCTTCAGCATGAAGCGGTCCAGTTCGGCTTCCGGCAACGGATAAGTACCTTCCTGCTCAATGGGGTTCTGAGTGGCCAGCACCATGAATGGCTGGCCGATGGGCAGCGCTTCGCCCTCCAGAGTCACTTGGCGTTCCTGCATGGCCTCGAGCAGCGCCGCCTGGGTTTTGGCGGGCGCGCGGTTGATTTCGTCGGCCAGCAGCAGGTGAGTGAACAGCGGACCCTTGCGCAGCTTGAATTGTTCGGTGTGCAGGTCGTAGACGGCGTGACCGGTAACATCGCTGGGCATCAGGTCGGGGGTGAACTGGATACGTGCGAAATCACCGTCGAAGCAGCGGGCCAATGCGCGAACGAGCAACGTCTTGCCCAACCCCGGCACGCCCTCAAGCAATACGTGGCCGCCGGCAATCAATGCCGTCAGTACGTCATCAATCACCACGTCCTGGCCAATCACCGCCTTGCGCAGTTCAACGCGCAAAGCGTTGGCCAAGTCGCTGGCCTGTAGCAAGGTGGCGCTGGTCAGGGGCGTGGCGCTGGGAAATTCACTCATAGGGCATTCCTGAGGGTTTGCAGGCACGCCACCTGACGGCTGAAATCGGCGCTGGAAAGCCGTTTTGCCGCAAGTGGCTCGAGGGCCTGGCTGATGACGTGAGGAGGTTGGCGAGTGAGGTGTTCGAGGACCTGACACTGGGCCGCGTTATCGAGGTGTTCAAAGCCGGTGTGGCGGCGCCGCGCGGCGCGCAGGATATCGCGCTGCAAGGCCTGCAACAGTGTGCGCTGGCCACTGCGGCGCAGCAGAAAGTCCGCACTGGCCTTCAGGTGTTCCTGCAATTGCCGACGCGCTCTGGGTGTCGGCGCCTGCACCGGTCCCTGGCGCATGCCTGCCTGCCAGAGTGCCAGGGCAATCAGCGCGGCAAGCGCTACCAGGGCCTGAGGGAAGTAGCGCATCAGCAGGCTGAGCAGGTTGTCGACATCACTATTGAACAGCAACGTGACGGTCGTGTCCTGGTTCAGGTACCACAGCAGCCAGGCGTTATCGTGTTGGCCGATTATGGGGGCTTTCCAAAGGTCGCTGTCGGTGACTACCGTGACTCGGCCTTGCCCCAGATTGAGCTGCATCAGGTGGCTGGCCCTGGCGCTGTTGGCGGAAAACTGGGCCAGATGCCTGGGGTCGGTCAAGTTGAAGTCGGTGTCGAAACTGAAATAAGCCGGTGCGGTTTCATTGTCGACGTAGAGTTTGGTCAGGTCTGGCGTGTTCTGCTTGCGCGCGGGAGCCGGTTCCTCGGGCTCGTCACTCAACAACTGATGGAGGTGCAGTCGATCGAGCAGCAAGTCGCCGCTTTTATCGGTCTCTTCATCCCAGAGCGCTTCGGCGACCAGCAACAGGTGTCCGCCTGACCTCGCCCAGTCCAATAGTTGATCTGCCTGACGTGGGGTCATGTTGCCGCGCTCGCCCAGCAGCAACAGGCTATTACCCTCGGCGGGAAGGTCGGCGAGCCTATTCAGGCCATTGGCATGCTCAACCACAAGGCCTTGCCGGCGCAGGAACTGTTCTGCCGCAAGGTAGGGATTGGCCAGCACCTCCGGCGAGGGGCCGCGGTCGACGACTTCGTCATACGGAATGGCTTTGCTCCACAGAAACAACCCGCCGGCCCCAAGCAGACCTGCCAGTAGCAATCCCACCCACAGCAATGGCCGGTTCATTGGGTAGCACCTGCGTTGAACAAGCTGCGCCAATCGCGGCACAGCTGTTGTTGTGCAAACGCGGGAGGCAGCCGGTGACCGTAGGCAAGGTTTTGCCAATGGCGAGTCAGGTCGTTGCTGAAGGAAAGCAGGTCTGGTTGTTGCAAGTGTTCAATGCGCTCCAGCACCTGGCCCTCGGTATCGGCGTTTGTCAGCGGCAGGTTGAAGTCGTGCAGCAATCGGCTGAGCAGGCCACGGTAGAGCAGTCCGAGGGCCTCACGTGGTTGAGTGGGCCACAGTTGCGCGGCGGCGCTGGCGATATCGTCGGGCAGGGTCTCGGCGCCTACCGCGAGGCCGAACAATTGCGTGGGCACAGGCAAGTCGGTGTCGAGATTGAGCGGCCCGCGCCGGCTGACAAAGGTGCGCAGCCAGTCGCGATAACGCCAGACCAGCAGCGCCACGCCGCCCGCCAGCAAACTCCACAACAGGACTTCGAGGCCCCGAGCCAGATGTTTGAAGCTGCTGCTGTTGAAGTTGTCCAGCAGTGCCTCAAGCCAGGCGGGAAGTTTGCCATCGCCACGCGCCTGGTTTTTTACCGCAGTTTTTTCTTCGCCGAAACGATAGCGCGTGACAGTCTCTGGATTCTTGAAAGGTGGCTTTTCCAGCAAGGTCTTGATCGATTGGCTGGCGGCCTGGGTGCTGACCGGTTTGGACGGGCTGGCGTCAGCCGCCATGGACGACTGGCTGAAGAAGGGCGCCAGCATCAGACCTGCAACCAGCAGCAACAGCGGCGCGACGCTGCCCAAGCGGTCTCGAAGGCGGCGGAACACCAGCTCCAGGTCCCAGGCCTCGAGTACGGTCCGGCGGTTGAGGTACAGGCTGAAACCGCAGGCGACGTAGATCGGTTCCCAGAACACCAGGATCAATGCATAGAACGCGTTGCTCATGTGCTCCAGCCACAGCGCTTGCGAACCGCTCGCCTGTGCCAGGCGTTGCCAGTCCCAGTCCAGCTCGATCTGCTGGGGGATGAGCAGGTAAAACAACGCCATGGCGCCGAACCACAGCGTTATTTCAAGGCACATCCCAAGCAGGGTGAGCCAGCGTGCGGCTCCACCGTTGCGCTGCAGCAGCACACCCAGGCGTTTCTGACGCGCGTCGCCATCGAGTCCTTCGAGCTGGCTGACGGGCATCACAAAGCTGCGACTCAGGCTGAGCCGTCGCCAGATCAAGCTGCTCAACAACTGGCCTTTGAGCAGACGCGGCCACTGGCGTACGGCCTGCTTGACGCTGGGAGTCTCGCCAAACAAAGATTTGGACAGGATGTACAGCGGCAAGCGGTCGAACGCCGGTTTCAGCCACCAGAAAACAAGCACAGCGGTGGACGGATATTTCCAAAACACGGCACTGAGTAAAATGAATAGCGGCAAGCTTACAATCGCCCAGCTGGCCATCAGCAGCAAACGGTGCTCACGGGCCATGAGTACGCCAAGGTCCATGGCTTCCCAGGGCGTGCGCGGGCGAATCACGACGCTTGCGTCACTCAGGCGCATGGCGGGTCCGTCCGGTCAATGTCAGGTAAGCGGCCACCAGCAGCCACAGCACGGCGCCCACCAGGTACTTGATCCAGGCGGCCGTGGTGGTGGAGGACGACCAGTACGCTTCGATAAACGCCGCAATCAGCAGCAACAGCATGACGCCGCAGAGCATCTGCATGCTTTTGCGCGCCGCCAGCCGCAGCGATTCGGCGCGTGTGAGGCGCCCGGGCGCGATCAGTGCCCAGCCCAGTTGCAGACCGGCCGCGCCGGCGAGGGCGATGGCAGTGAGTTCGAAAGCGCCATGGCCGATAACGAACGACCAGAAGGTCTGGCCGTAGCCGATTTCAGTGAGGTGTCCGGAGATGGCGCCGATGATCAAGCCGTTGTAGATCAGGAAAAACACGCTGCCCAGCCCGAACAGCAAGCCGGCGGCAAACGTCTGAAAGGCAATCCCGATGTTATGCATCACGTAGTAACCGAACATCATCCAGTCTTCACTGGCGGCGCGGTCGGCAAGGCGTCCCAGGCGACTGGCCTCAGGGTCATACATGCCTTGCATCTCGGCGACCTGCTGCGGGCTGACAATGCTGTAGACCAACTCGGGAAACAGGTACACCAGCAGCGCAACCACCACCAGGCTGCCGAAGAACAGCAGCCCGGCGATCAATACGAAGCGCCACTGCTCGCGTACCAGTCGGGGAAAATCGGCCAATACGAAGCTCAGTATGTTCGCGGTCAAACGGCTGCGATGCCGGTACAGTTGTTGGTGGCCGCGCAATGCCAGTTGTTGCAGCGGGTCGACCAGGTAACTGCTGTAGCCGCGCTCCTGGGCCAGGGCCAGGTGCTGGCAAAGGCGCCGGTACTGATGGGGAAAGTCGGCCATATCGCCAGCCTTGCGCTTGCCTTGCTCCAACTGCTTCAGTTGTTCGGCAAAGGCTTGCCACTGCGGTTGGTGACGGCTTTCGAACAGGCTCTGCTTCATGTCGGCCCCAATAAGCCACGCGCAACGCCATTGAGTTGCTCTGCGGCGCGCGCCGCTGGCACCTGCAGGGGCATTGCGAGGATGGACGCCAGTTCGTGCACTCGCTCTGCTGACAGTTCACCCTGGCGCTCGGCGAATCCAAGGATGGCCCGTTGTTCGTTGAGCTCCAGAGTGAAGGGCAGGCCCAAAGGCGCGGCTTGGGGTATTTTGGGGCGGGCCGCCGGCTGTTGGCGATAAATCACCAGCGTACCGGCGGCGAGATCGCCGAGTCGTTTGAAATGGGGATGTTGCAGGCAACTGACGGCGCCAAAAAAGTAGCCGAAAGGCAGCATGTCGACAAAGCGCAGCAGGTTGCGGATAAGCGAAGCGGACCATCCGATGGGCGTGCCGTCATCCTGCACCACGCGCAAGCCCATGACTTGCTTGCCGGGTGAGCAGCCCTGGTTAAGCACTTCGAACAGCACCATGTACCACCAACTGACCAGAAACAGCAGCAGCGAACCCAGGCCGATGCCGATATTGCCCAACAGCGCCAAGGGCACCAGCAGGATACCCATGGCCAGCCCGCGTACGCCCAGGTCGAAGGCAAAGGCCAGTGCCCGTGGCAGCAGGCCGGCGGGACGCAGGGGCAGGTCGATGCCTTCCGGGGTCTCGATCTGGTAGCGGGTGTCCAATGGGGCTGATTGCATCGCGATCCCTGGCAGTGCGGAGCGGCTGGAAGACACGGATGCTAGCAGCGTCGGCGGCGGAAGCAACCATCCAAGATTTTGCTGGATGTTTGTACAGCCGATTTTGCGCTGGCTGTGGACGCCTTGCAGCGCCTAGACTTTAGCAATCTTCAGCTCAGGAATGGCCCGTGACCTCGATTTTCTGGTACGACTATGAAACCACCGGCATCAATCCTCGCAGCGATCGCCCTCTTCAGGTCGCCGGTATTCGTACCGATCACGACCTCAACGAGATAGACGCGCCGGTCAACCTGTTTTGCCTGCCAAGCGACGATATCCTGCCTCATCCGGCAGCCTGTGCCATTACAGGCATCACGCCTGCGATACTGGCGCAAAAGGGCCTGGCCGAGGCCGACTTCATGACCCGTGTGCACGCGCAGCTGGCAGCCCCCGGCACCTGTGGCGCCGGTTACAACACCTTGCGGTTTGATGATGAAATGACGCGGTACAGCCTTTACCGCAATTTTTTCGACCCTTATGCGCGGGAATGGCAGGGCGGCAACAGCCGCTGGGACTTGATCGATGTGGTCCGCACGGCCTACGCGTTGCGCCCCGAAGGGATCACCTGGCCCGAACAGGACGGGCGCGTTACCCTCAAGCTTGATCGCCTGACGCAGGCCAACGGGATTGATCATGGCCAGGCGCACGATGCGTTGTCAGACGTACGCGCCACGATTGCACTGGCTCGCCTGGTCCGTAAGAAACAGCCCAAGCTGTTCGACTGGCTCTTTCAACTGCGCAGCAAGCAACGCGTCATGGACCAGGTACGCCTGCTGCAGCCGATGGTACATATCTCCGGGCGCTTTTCCGCCGAGCGTCACTATCTGGGTGTGGTGCTGCCGCTGGCCTGGCACCCGCGCAACCGCAATGCCTTGATCGTGTGCGACCTGGGGCTCGATCCACAGGGGCTGCTCGCGCTGGACGCTGAAACTTTACGTCAGCGTCTCTATACGCGCCGCGACGAACTGGCCGAGGGCGAACTGCCTGTGCCGCTCAAGTTGGTGCATATCAACCGTTGTCCGGTGGTCGCCCCTTTGAGTGTGCTGCGTGCCCAGGACTGTGAGCGGTTGCAGTTGGATATGGACAGTTATCAAGCACGCGCGCTGCGGCTAACTGACGCACAGGATGTATGGCGTGACAAGTTGATGGCTATTTATGCCGAGGACGATTTTGCCGCAAATGAAGATCCCGAGCAGCAGCTGTACGCTGGTTTTATCGGCGACCGCGACCGCCGCTTGTGTGAACAAGTCAGGGCCGCAGAACCTGCACAACTCGCCCGTCAACAGTGGCCCTTTGATGATCACCGTTTACCGGAATTGTTATTTCGCTACCGCGCCCGTAACTTTGCTGAAACCTTGAGTCACGAGGAGCAACAACGCTGGAAACTTTTCTGTCAGCAACGTTTGTCGGACGCACAATGGGGCGCTCCCAATACCCTGGAATCATTTAATCTTGCGCGACGAGAATTGATGATTAGTGCTACATCGATTCAGTGTGAGGTGCTGGATCAATGGCAAGAGTATGTCGATGCTTTAGCGCTGCGGATGAATCTGTAGGAAAATAATTGCGCAATTGTTTCGGCAATAAAAAAACGCCAGCAAGCTGGCGTTTCAGGGTGTCGCAAATCAGGCAGGACCTGGCAAGGCTTAGCCGAGCAGAGTGGACCAACCTTCAACCACGTCACCGCCCCACTTGGCTTTCCACTCTTTCAGCGTCTTGTGGTTGCCACCTTTGGTTTCAATCACTTCACCGTTGTGCGGGTTTTTGTATTGCTTGACCTTGCGAGCACGTTTGGTGCCGGTAGTTTTCACAGCGCCACGCGGTGCTTTAACTTTCGACTCTGGATCGAGCAGCGCGATGATGTCGCGCAGCGACTTGGAGTATTCACCCATCAAGGTGCGCAGTTTGCCTTCAAATTCCAGCTCGGTTTTCAGTTTGTCGTCTTGGGACAAATTCTTCAAACGGGCTTGCAGCTCTTTGATGGCTTCTTCGGTGGCGCGGTATTCGTTGATCAGGGACATGTGGACTACCTTATGTAGAACGCTGATGACAGGGACAGTGCGCCAATAATAGTCAGGCAATTTGCTCAAGTAAACATTTAAGCGTGTATTCGGGTGAATTACTCTGAATGTAAGCAGCCACGCGATGCAATCGAGTTAATAAGTAGCGGTATGCGCAACGACCTTCTGATTAATGTCCCGCTTACTGCCCACGCGTGAGGTTGTAGATTTAAGTAAATGCGGTAAAACCTTACACAATTAAGGGGCACCGGCAGAGCGTAGCGCAGAATAAGCGTGAAGGAATACTGCAGTTTTTCTGCGCAATCGCTAGAATGGCGGCCTTTGCGAAGTTCTGGAGTTTCCCCCTAATGCGCACTTTTCGGCTGGTGATTGCTTGCCCGGACCGGGTTGGCATCGTTGCCAAAGTCAGTAACTTTCTGGCCTCCCATAACGGTTGGATCACCGAGGCGAGCCATCACTCGGACGATCTCAGCGGTTGGTTTTTCATGCGTCACGAAATACGTGCCGACACGCTTCCCTTTGGTCTGCAAGCCTTCCGCGAGGCGTTTGCGCCGATTGCCGAAGAGTTTTCGATGACCTGGCATATCACGGACACCGAGCAGAAAAAACGTGTGGTGCTGATGGCCAGCCGTGAGTCCCACTGCCTGGCCGACTTGCTGCACCGCTGGCACAGCGATGAGCTGGACTGCGAGATTGCCTGCGTGATCTCCAACCATGACGACCTGCGCAGCATGGTCGAGTGGCATGGCATCCCGTATTACCACGTGCCGGTCAATCCGCAGGACAAGGAGCCGGCGTTCGCCGAGGTTTCCCGTCTGGTCGGGCAGCATGAAGCCGACGTGGTGGTGCTGGCGCGCTACATGCAAATCCTGCCGCCGGAACTGTGCCGTGAATACGCCGGCAGGGTGATCAACATTCACCACAGCTTCCTGCCCTCGTTTGTGGGTGCCAAGCCTTACCATCAGGCATCCCTGCGCGGCGTGAAGTTGATTGGCGCAACCTGTCACTACGTCACCGAAGAGCTGGATGCTGGCCCGATCATCGAGCAGGACGTGGTGCGTGTCAGCCACAGCGACAGCATTGAAGACATGGTGCGTTTCGGCCGTGACGTCGAGAAGATGGTGCTGGCCCGTGGCCTGCGTTATCACCTGGAAGATCGCGTGCTGGTGCATGGCAACAAGACGGTCGTGTTCTGATCACGGCGATTGAAGAATCGAGGGCCTGGGCGTTAAATCGTCCCAGGCCCTTTTTCTTTGCCTGAACGTCGAGGATTGAGTCATGAATGACCCTTTGGACAAAGCCACCGCAAAGGCCCCGGCGACCCTGGGCGAAGGCTGTTTGAGCCGTTATGACCCGGATGAACTGAACAGTGAAGACGGCACGGATTTTCCCGGTGCCGCCCAGTTATGGGAACGCGAGCGCAGCAAGCCCGAGCCTGAAAAAGACTGATGAGGGTCGAACGTTGCCCATCCTTCAAGCGCAGATTTTTATTCATCGCTTGAAGGGGCCGCTAATGTCTTAATATTCCAAGCGCCTACCTGCGGCATTGGAGATCAACCATGGGTGACGAAATGCCTGATTCCACACAACTGCTTATCGGTGCCGACTCAGACGGCCAGCCCATAGCCCAGCCCATGCGCCTGGCCAATCGTCACGGATTGATTGCCGGAGCCACGGGCACTGGCAAGACCGTCACCTTGCAACGCCTGGCGGAAGCGTTCAGCGATGCGGGTGTGGCGGTATTTGCCGCCGACATCAAAGGTGACCTCTGTGGCCTGGGCGCCGCCGCCAATCCCCAGGGCAAGGTGGCCGAGCGTATCGCCGGCATGCCTTTCATTAATTACACCGCCAAGGCTTACCCCGTCACGCTGTGGGATATCCACGGCCAGTCCGGTCATCCATTGCGCACCACCATCAGCGAAATGGGCCCGCTCCTGCTCGGCAGCCTGTTGGAACTCACCGACAGCCAGCAGTCGGCGCTGTACGCCGCCTTCAAGGTGGCCGACCGCGAAGGCCTGTTGCTGCTGGACCTCAAGGATCTCAAGGCGCTGCTCAATCACCTGCACTATCACCCGCAACTGCTGGGCGATGACGCGGCATTGATGAACACGGGCTCCAGCCAGGCGCTGCTGCGACGTCTGGCGGTGCTGGAACAGCAGGGCGCCGACGCCTTGTTCGGCGAGCCCGCGTTGCAACTTGAAGATATCTTGCAGCCCGCAGCAGATGGCCGTGGCCGTATTCATCTATTGGATGCCAGCCGTCTCGTGCATGAAGCACCAAAGGTGTACGCCACGTTCCTGTTATGGCTCCTGGCGGAGCTGTTCGAACAATTGCCGGAGCGCGGCGATGCCGAAAAGCCGTTGCTGGCACTGTTCTTCGATGAGGCCCATTTGTTGTTTGCCGATACTCCCAAGGCCTTGCAGGATCGGCTGGAGCAAGTGGTGCGGTTGATTCGCTCCAAAGGCGTTGGCGTGTATTTCGTCACGCAGTCCCCAGGGGATCTGCCTGACACCGTGCTCGCGCAGCTCGGCCTGCGTATCCAGCACGGCCTGCGTGCGTTCACCACTAAAGAGCAGAAATCGCTGCGCGCCGTGGCTGAGGGTTTCCGTGCGAACCCGGCGTTCGATGCCTTAACGGTGCTGACGGAGCTGGGCACGGGTGAGGCGTTGGTCGGCACCTTGCAGGAAAAGGGCACGCCGGAGGTGGTCCAGCGGGTGCTGGTGGCGCCGCCACAATCGCGGATCGGCCCGCTCAGCGAGGTCGAGCGTGCGGCGCTGATCGCCAGTTCGCCCCTGCAAGGCCGCTATGACAAACCGATTGATCGCGAATCCGCCTATGAAGTGCTGATGGCACGCAAGGCGCTGGGGCCAGGCGCAGCGTCTGCGCCTGCAGCTCAGGAACCGAGCTTCACCGACAAGGCCGGCGCGTTTCTGGGAACGGCGGCAGGCAAGGCGCTCAAATCCGCGATGCAGCAGGCCGCCAATCAAATAGGGCGGCAGTTGGTGCGCGGTTTACTGGGCTCGTTGCTCGGCGGCAGCAAGCGCAAGTAGCGGCTCAGGCCTTGGGCCTGGCGTGGGCGGCGAGCCGTTCCAGCGCCGCGCGCAAGCCTGGATCGCTGATCCCGTCGGCCGTGGCCTGGATGGTTTCGGCGGCATTCTCCGACAGATCCATCGTATGGCCGACCGCACCTTGCTGCACGGTAGGCGGCTGTACCTTGAACTGGATGCGCGTCAGGCTGGCGAACTCATCAAATACCATCAATTGCCGCTGCAGGCGTTTTTGCTGGTAGCGCAGGCGGGTCGCCCAATGGCCGTCGGTGACGATCAGCAGCAAATTGCCTTCACGCCAGGACGCCACGTGACAATGTTCGCGTGCGGCCGGTTGCAGTTGGCTTTCGAGCAGGCGTTGCAGGTGGCCCAGGCGTTGGGCGTGGCCGAAGATGGCTTTCAACGGCTTGGCTTCGCGAAGCAACACGCTGGGTGCGCGGGCTGTGAGAGGGCGAAATGCCATGAGCGGACACCTTAAGTAACAGAGCGGCCATCTTAACAGAAAGCACCCAGGCGGCCCCGGGCAATGCCGATGCACGGCTTTTCCCGTGAAATCAATAAGTAACTTCTGCACCTGACGGGTTGAAGTTCGCGCAAAAGCCCTTATTTTAAACAGGCCCTCTCACAGCCTCATGCCAGCATCTGGGAACAACGCCACTTTCCTCACCCACGTTTCCGGGTAGAATGCGCGTTCGCATGCGGCCGTGAGGGCTGCTCGGGCCACTGACGGTGCGCCCTCCATCCCTATGTGTGGAAGAACCTGCCGATATGTTTGCGCCTTTGTTAAAGAAACTTTTTGGAAGCAAGAATGAGCGCGAAGTCAAACGCATGCTCAAGACGGTGCAGCTGGTCAATGCTTTCGAAGAGCAGATGGTTGCCCTTTCCGACGAGCAATTGCGCGCCAAGACCCAAGAGTTCAAGGCCCGCATAGCCAAAGGTGAAACCCTCGACAAACTGCTGCCCGAAGCCTTTGCGGTTGCCCGTGAAGCCGGCAAGCGCGTAATGGGCATGCGCCACTTCGACGTCCAGTTGATCGGCGGCATGACCTTGCATGAAGGCATGATCGCCGAAATGCGTACCGGTGAAGGCAAGACCCTGGTGGCGACACTGGGCGTTTACCTCAACGCACTGTCCGGCAAGGGCGTGCACGTTGTGACCGTGAACGACTACCTGGCCCGCCGGGACGCCAACTGGATGCGTCCGCTGTATGAATTCCTCGGCCTCACCGTCGGCGTAGTCACGCCGTTCCAGCCGCCGGAAGAGAAGCGTGCCGCCTACGCCGCCGACATCACCTACGGCACCAACAACGAATTCGGGTTCGACTACCTGCGCGACAACATGGCGTTCAGCATGGAAGAAAAATTCCAGCGCGAACTCAATTTTGCCGTGATCGACGAAGTCGACTCCATCCTGATCGACGAAGCCCGTACCCCGCTGATCATCTCCGGCCAGGCCGAAGACAGCTCGCGTCTGTACACCGAGATCAACAAGTTGATCCCGCGCCTGGAACAGCACATCGAGGAAGTGGAAGGCGTGGTGACCAAAGAAGGTCACTTCACCATCGACGAGAAGACCCGCCAGGTCGAACTCAATGAAGCCGGTCACCAGTATGTAGAAGACATGCTGACCCAGATCGGCCTGCTGGCTGAAGGCGAGAGCCTCTATTCGGCGCACAACCTGGGCCTGTTGACCCATGTGTATGCCGGCCTGCGTGCCCACAAACTGTTCCACCGCAACGTCGAATACATCGTCCAGGACGGCCAGGTCGTGCTGGTTGACGAACACACCGGCCGTACCATGCCGGGTCGTCGCCTGTCCGAGGGCCTGCACCAGGCCATCGAGGCCAAGGAAGTGCTCAACATCCAGGCCGAAAGCCAGACGTTGGCGTCCACCACCTTCCAGAACTACTTCCGTCTGTACAACAAACTGTCCGGCATGACCGGTACGGCCGACACCGAAGCCTTCGAATTCCATCAGATCTACGGTCTGTCGGTGGTGGTTATCCCGCCGAACAAGCCGCTGGCGCGCAAGGACTTCAACGACCTGGTGTTCCTGACCGCCGAAGAGAAATACGCGGCGATCATCAACGACATCAAGGACGGCATGGCCCAGGGCCGCCCGATCCTGGTGGGCACCGCGACCATCGAGACGTCCGAGCATGTGTCCAACCTGCTCAACAAGGAAGGCATCGAGCACAAGGTCCTCAACGCCAAATTCCACGAAAAGGAAGCCGAGATCATCGCCCAGGCTGGTCGCCCAGGCGCGCTGACCATCGCGACCAACATGGCCGGTCGTGGTACCGACATCCTGTTGGGCGGCAACTGGGAAGTGGAAGTGGCTTCGCTGGACGACCCGACGCCCGAGCAGGTCGCCCAGATCAAGGCCGACTGGCAGAAACGCCATCAGGCCGTGCTGGAATCCGGTGGCCTGCAGGTGATCGCTTCCGAGCGTCACGAATCGCGTCGTATCGACAACCAGCTGCGTGGCCGTGCCGGTCGTCAGGGTGACGCCGGTTCCAGCCGTTTCTACCTGTCCCTGGAAGACAGCCTGATGCGTATCTTCGCCTCGGACCGCGTGAAAAACTTCATGAAGGCCCTGGGCATGCAATCCGGCGAGGCGATCGAGCACCGCATGGTGACCAACGCCATCGAGAAGGCCCAGCGCAAGGTTGAAGGGCGCAACTTCGACATCCGCAAGCAACTGCTCGAGTTCGACGACGTCAACAACGAACAGCGTAAAGTGATTTATCACATGCGTAACACGTTGCTGGCCGCCGACAACATTGGCGAGACCATTGCCGACTTCCGTCAGGATGTGCTCAACGCCACCGTGGCCGCACACATTCCGCCACAGTCCCTGCCTGAGCAGTGGGACGTTGCCGGTCTGGAAGCGGCGCTCAAGAGCGACTTCGGTGTCGACCTGCCGGTTCAGCAATGGCTGGACGAAGACGATCACCTGTACGAAGAGACGCTGCGCGAGAAGCTGATGACAGAGCTTTTGGCCGCGTACAACGAGAAAGAAGAGCAGGCGAGCGCCGAAGCCCTGCGCACGTTCGAGAAACAGATCGTACTGCGCGTGCTGGACGACCTGTGGAAAGACCACCTGTCGACCATGGACCACCTGCGTCACGGTATCCACTTGCGCGGCTATGCCCAGAAGAACCCGAAGCAGGAGTACAAGCGCGAGTCGTTCACGCTGTTCTCCGAGTTGCTCGATTCGATCAAGCGCGATTCGATTCGCGTGCTGTCCCACGTTCAGGTGCGTCGCGAAGACCCGATCGAAGAGGAGGCACGTCTGCGCGAGGAAGCCGAGGCACTGGCCGCGCGCATGCAGTTCCAGCATGACGAGGCACCGGGCCTGGACGCGCCGCAAGTGCTTGGCGAAGAGATCGATGTAGCCCTGGCGCAAACCCCGGTGCGCAACGATCAGAAGCTGGGCCGCAACGAACTGTGCTGGTGCGGTTCGGGCAAGAAGTACAAACACTGCCACGGCGAAATCAACTAGGATTTGCGCCTGACGCTGCAGCACCCCGCGCCGCGACCGGCCTCTGCCGTCGCGGCGTTTTGCAATTAATCTCACCGTCAATCAAGACGGCACAGACATCATCTATTGTTGAGGAGCGCATTCATGGCTGTTGGTCTTGGTCCTTTGCCCACATTGCACCCGGTGGCCGGTTTTGAGCTCGGTATTGCTTCGGCCGGCATCAAGCGTCCGGGTCGCAAGGATGTGGTAGTGATGCGCTGTGCCGAGGGTTCGACCGTCGCTGGCGTGTTTACCCTCAATGCGTTTTGTGCAGCGCCCGTCATTCTGGCCAAACAGCGCGTAGCCGGCCCGATTCGGTACCTGCTGACCAACACCGGCAATGCCAATGCCGGTACGGGCGAGCCCGGCCTGGTTGCCGCTGCGCGCACCTGTGCAAAGCTTGCGCAATTGACAGGCGTGGATGCCAGCCAGGTGCTGCCTTACTCCACCGGCGTGATCGGCGAGCCACTGCCGGTCGAGAAAATCGAAGGAGCCTTGCAGGCCGCGCTGGATGATTTGTCTGTGGATAACTGGGCGGCAGCGGCCACCGGCATCATGACCACCGACACCCTGCCCAAGGGCGCGAGCCGCCAGTTCGTGCATGACGGCGTGACCGTCACGGTCACCGGCATCAGTAAGGGCGCGGGCATGATCCGCCCGAACATGGCCACCATGCTCGGCTACATTGCCACCGACGCCAAGGTGTCGCGCAACGTTCTGCACAGCCTGATCCTGGACGGCGCCAACAAGTCGTTCAACCGCATCACCATCGATGGCGACACCTCGACCAACGACTGCTGCATGCTGATTGCCACCGGCCAGGCCAACCTGCCGGAAATCACCGACGCCACCGGCCCGCTGTTCGCAGCGTTGAAACAGGCGGTGTTTGAAGTGTGCATGGACGTCGCCCAGGCCATCGTGCGCGACGGTGAAGGTGCGACCAAGTTCGTCACCGTTGAAGTCAATGGTGGCGGCAATCATCAGGAATGCCTGGACGTGGGTTACACCGTGGCCCATTCGCCGCTGATCAAGACTGCACTGTTCGCCTCCGACCCGAACTGGGGGCGCATCCTCGCCGCCGTCGGCCGCGCCGGCGTGCCGGAACTGGACGTGAGCAAGATCGACGTGTTTCTTGGTGACGTGTGCATCGCCAGCCGTGGCGCGCGGGCCGAAACCTACACCGAGGCGCAGGGTTCGGCAGTGATGCAGCAGGAAGAAATCATCATCCGCATCGAGCTGGGCCGCGGCGATTGCAGCGAAACCATCTGGACCACTGATCTGTCCCACGAGTACGTGAAGATCAACGCGGAATATCGCACCTGAAAATGACCCTCCCCCTGTAAGCGCTTGCTCTTGCAGGGGTTACCACACGAGGAAGCAGTGGCGTGAAACGAGTACATGTAGCAGCGGCGGTGATCCGCGGTGCCGACGGCAGGATCCTGCTGGCACGCCGTGCCGACACCCAGCATCAGGGCGGTTTGTGGGAGTTTCCCGGTGGCAAGGTGGAGACTGACGAGTCGGTCGCCACCGCGCTGTCCCGCGAACTGCAGGAAGAGTTGGGTATTCAGGTCACGACGGCGCGGCCATTGATCAAGGTGCAGCATGACTATCCGGACAAGCAGGTGTTGCTGGATGTCTGGGAAGTCTCGGCGTTTACCGGCGAGCCTCACGGCGTCGAAGGGCAGCCGCTGGAGTGGGTGGCTCCTCGGGATCTGCTCAACTATGCGTTTCCCGCAGCCAACACGCCGATTGTCGCGGCCGCGCGCCTGCCTGCCGACTACCTGATCACCCCCGGCGAGCTGGAAACCCCGACGCTGTTGCGTGGCATCCAGCAGGCTGTCGCCTCCGGCATCAAGCTGATTCAACTGCGCGCCCCCAATGGTTACGACCCCAAATACCGCGACCTGGCGGTGGATGCGGTGGGGCTGTGCGCCGGTAAAGCGCAACTGATGCTCAAGGGGCCATTTGAATGGCTGGGGGATTTTCCTGCGGCGGGTTGGCACGTGACCTCGGCGCAACTGCGCAAATACGCGAGCAAAGGAAGGCCGTTGCCCAAGGACCGTTGGCTGGCTGCGTCCTGCCATAACGCCGAGGAACTGGCGTTGGCGGAATTGATGGACGTGGATTTTGTGACGTTATCGCCCGTGCAACCGACCCAGACCCACCCGGATGCGCAGCCCCTGGGCTGGGAACAGGCGGCACAGTTGATTGCCGGGTTCAGCAAGCCGGTATTTCTGTTGGGCGGGGTAGGGCCTGCCGAGCGGGAGCAGGCGTGGGCGGCAGGGGCTCAGGGTGTGGCGGGTATCAGGGCGTTCTGGCCACAGATTTGAGGGGTGGCAGGAGGGGGCTTGCTCCCGATGAGGCCAGACAACCCACTGCATAATCAGTGCGGCTTGGCCGCCGCCTGCCACAGCACCTCAGCCACACTCTGGCGCTTGGCAATCACTCGCGCCGCCACAAACAGCAGATCCGACAGCCGATTGATATACGCAAGCCCCACCCCTTCAAGCGGCTCAACCGCGTTCAGGTGCTGACACCGACGCTCCGCGCTGCGTGCCAGACTACGGCATACGTGTGCCTGGGCAATCAAGGCTGAGCCACCGGGCAGGATGAAGTTTTCCAGCGGCCCGACTTCTTCGTTCCAGCGGTCAATGGCTGCTTCCAGCCGGTCCACCTCGGCCGCATTCAATGCTTTGTAAACCGGCATCGCCAGCTCGCCGCCGAGGTCGAACAGGCGATGCTGGCAAGGCGTCAGTACTTCAATCACCTCCCTGAGTTCCGGGTGCTTGCCGCTCTGCTCTTCCAGAGTGGCCAGCAGCAGGCCCAATTGGCTGTTGAGCGTATCGACTTCACCAATGGCCTCCACGCGCGGGTGATCCTTGGGCACGCGGCGGCCGTCGCCCAGGCCGGTTTCGCCCTGGTCGCCAGTGCGGGTGTAGATCTTCGACAGGCGAAAGCCCATGGTCATTGCTCCAGTTGAGTAAGTGCAGTGGGGGACAATTGGCTGCCGGCCAGAGGCAAGCGCAAGGTAAAGCAGGTGCCCTGGCCCAAGGTGGAATGCACTTCCATCTGGCCCTTGTGGTTGTTGGTGATGATGAAATACGACACTGACAGCCCAAGCCCGGTGCCCTGACCGATTTCCTTGGTGGTGAAGAACGGTTCGAAAGTGCGCTTGCGCACGCTTTCGCTCATGCCGATGCCGTTATCTTCCACCTGGATTTCGGCCCACGGCGGGTTGAGGCGGGTGCGCAGGATGATCCGCCCCGGCTCGCCGTCGTCGCGCAGGTGAATGGCCTGGGCGGCATTTTTCAGCAGGTTGAGCAGCACTTGTTCCAGTTCGTTGGCAGTACCAGGCACCGGGCCCAAGTGCGGGTCGAATTGACGAATGATCGCCTGCCCCTTGAAGTCGAAGCCAATGGTCA
This sequence comes from Pseudomonas poae, assembly GCF_001439785.1. Lineage (GTDB taxonomy): Bacteria > Pseudomonadota > Gammaproteobacteria > Pseudomonadales > Pseudomonadaceae > Aquipseudomonas > Aquipseudomonas poae. The sequence goes on from NZ_JYLI01000028.1 coordinate 54,955, forward strand.
GGTCAAAATCATTGCCGGCGATTTCCACGGCCTGATCGATCAGCGCGGGTAAGTCGCAGGGCGCCATTTGCCGGTTGCTGCGGCGGCTGAAGCTGAGCATATGGGTGACGATCTTCGCCGCCCGCGCCCCGGCTTGCTGGATGCCGTCGAGCAATTGCGGCACTTCGCGGCCTTCGAGGTAGCGATTGACCGTTGCCAGCTCGATGCCGGCCTGTTCGGCGTGTTCCTGGTTTTTCGGCAAGTCCGCCGACAGCCGGCGGCGGATGTTCTGCACGTTGTGCAGAATCGCGCCCAGCGGATTATTGATTTCATGGGCCATGCCGGCCGCGAGACCGCCGACGGAAAGCATTTTTTCCGACTGCACCATCATTTCTTCCAAGGAAAGGCGCTGAGTGATGTCGTCGATGCGGATCACCACACCGCGTCCCGCGCCGCCCGTCAGCGGGTAGAAGGTGAGGGCATAATGCTTGGGCTCGTCATCCTTGATCCAGGTGACGCGTTCGATGCGCTCCACCACGTGCTGCTCGATCGTGGCCTTGATCTGCGGCAGAAACGGCTTGAGCGGCTCGAACGCGAGGAAGATCGGCTGGTTCAGCGCTTCATCCAGGCGCGTACCGGAAAGCGCGCTGGCCTCCTGGTTCCATTGGGTGACATACAGTTGCTCATCCAGCGCAATCAGCGCCGAGGGCATTGAGTCGATAATGCTGTTGAGATAATTCTGGAAACCGGTGAGTTTTTTCTCGATCTTGCTGCGAACCTGCACTTCCAGTTCGAGCTTGCGGTTGGTGTGACGCGTTTCTTCGGCCAGACCTTGCGCCTGGTCATAGGCCGCCTGGGAGTCGTCCCGGGCGCGCTTGAGCTGCTGTTCGCGCGCTTCGATGCGCGACAACATGGTATTGAATGCTTCCGCCAGGCTGCCGATTTCGTCGTGGTTGCCGCGCCCGGCGCGCAATGCGTAGTTCTCTTCGCGCGTCACTTGGCGGGACAGTTCTTCCAGCTCATAAATGGGCCGGGTGATCAATCGCTTGATCTGGCGGGCGATCACCAGCCACAACAGCACGCTGAAAATCAGGATGCCAAGGCTGGCGGTCAGGGTGCCGGTGTAGAACGCCACGGGCAGTTCGCTGCTGGCCACCAGCAGCAAATGCCCGGATGCCTGGCCGGGACGGGGCAGGGTGATGACCTGGTTGCTGCGAAACTCGGTGACGCGCCACGCCTCGATATGCCGATAGGTGTCCGGCAGGTGCAGTCGGTCGCCATGTTGCATCTGTGCCAGGCGATTACCTTCGCCGTCGTACAGCGCAGCGGCGCGCAGCGGTGAATAGCTGGTCAATTCGTTGAGCAGGGCATCGGCCTTGGCCGGCGATTCGAGGGCCTCGGCGGCAAGGGCCGGGTTGGACACTAACCGGCCAATGGCCTGTAACGCCTGCGGCGCCATGCTTTCCTGGGAAATCCAGTAGGCGGCGCTGATAAAGGTGAGGTTGGCCACCAGCAACACGGTGGTCAGCAGCACCAACAGCGCGGCCAGCAGTTTCTGGCCGACCGGAAGGTTTTCAAGACGCTGGCGCAGGGGCATCAGGGTGTTCGCCGTTAAGAGACAGGCAGGCAGGGTAGCGCGTGCCTCAGTCGCTGGGCAATCCGCGGGCCACCAACTGCTCGACCAGGCGCGCCTGCACGGCGCGCAGATGGGGCACGGGCAACTGATGGCGGGCGGCAGCCTGGCAGGCGTAACCCAGCAGGTAGCTGATTTCGGTACGGCGCAGGTTGGCCACGTCCTGATACATGGAGGAAAAATTGGCGGCAGTGGCCTGGATCACCCGTTGCACTTCAGCGTGAAGATCCTGCGCGGCCGCTGGTTGACCGCAGTACTCAAGCAGCTCGGCCAACTCGGTGCACAGTGTTGCGACTTCACGCGGGTGCGCCTGCAGGCCACCGTTGCGACATTGATGAAGCACGGTCAGCGGGTTGACCGCGCAATTGAGCGCCAGCTTGCGCCACAGGCGCGTGAGAATATCGTCGCTCCATTCATGGGGGATACCGGCAGCGTGCAGGTCATCCAGCCATGGCGGCGCTGTCGGACTGGCCGCGTCCCCCAACCAGGTGTAGCCATGCCCGGCGAATACCACGCGCCACTCACCGTCGCGAAACGCGCCCTCGGTGCTGGAGGCGAATATGCAGTGGGCGTGAGGCTGCTGAGCGGCCACCGTGTCTTGGCTGCCCAGGCCGTTCTGCAGCAGGATCAGCTCGGCGTGCGGCGCAAGACGGTGTTGCAGTTGTGCGACAGCGCGTGGTGCGTCGTAGGCTTTGCATGCCACCAGCAGGCGATGGATTGGCTCAGGGCTGTCGGGCGTTTCGGCGCCCACCGGGTAAATGTGCGCAACACCTTGCTCGACCAGGGTGAGTCCAGGCCCTGCCTGGTAGCTTTCCAGTCGCTCCTTGTTGCGCAGAATCAACCGCACCGGCACGCCGGCACGCGCCAGGCGTGTGGCCCAGAGGGTGCCAAGACTGCCCGCGCCGAGAATGTGCCAGGTGGTTGGCATCGGTTTGTGCTCCATTGGGTCGACTGCGATGAACGGGACGAAAGAGTCGCTATAATGCCCCGGCATTTTAGCTCGGGCGCGCTCCATCTTTACTGAGTCTGCCCCTTATATTGGAGAAATGACATGCCTTCGTTCGACGTGGTATCCGAACTGGACAAACACGAAGTCACCAACGCCGTCGAGAACGCCGTCAAGGAACTGGACCGCCGCTATGACCTGAAAGGCAAGGGCAGCTTTGAGTTCAAGGAAAAGGAATTGACCGTCAACCTGACCGCTGAAGCAGATTTCCAGCTGGAAGCGATGATCGAGATCCTCAAGCTGTCGCTGGTCAAGCGCAAGATCGACGCGCAGTGCCTTGAAATCAAGGACGCCTACGCCTCCGGCAAGCTGATGAAACAGGAAGCTGTGCTCAAGGAAGGCATCGACAAGGAGCTGGCGAAGAAGATCGTCGCTCACGTCAAGGATGCCAAGCTCAAGGTGCAGGCCGCCATTCAGGGTGAGCAGGTGCGGATCACCGGCAAGAAACGTGACGACCTGCAAGAGGCCATTGCGGCCCTGCGCGCCAAGACGTTCGACATGCCGCTGCAGTTCAATAACTTCCGCGACTGATTGCAAAGGAGAAGATAGATGGATTTGAACGCTGAAATGGATCACTTGATCAAGACCTCGCAGTCCTGGATCCCGATGATCATGGAATACGGCAGCCGCGTGTTGCTGGCCGTGATTACCCTGGCCATTGGCTGGTGGCTGATCAATGTCTTTACCAATCGCGTCGGGCGCTTGCTGGCCCTGCGTAAAGCGGACCTGGCGCTGCAGCACTTCATCACCAGCCTGGCGAACATCGCGCTGAAAGTGATGCTGGTGGTCAGCGTGGCCTCGATGATCGGCGTGGCGACCACCTCGTTCGTTGCTGCCATCGGTGCCGCAACCCTGGCCATCGGCCTGGCCTTGCAAGGCAGCCTGGCCAACTTTGCCGGTGGTGTGCTGATTCTGCTGTTCCGTCCGTTTCGCATCGGCGACTGGATCGAAGCCCAGGGCACCTCCGGCACGGTCGACAGCATCCAGATCTTCCACACCGTGTTGCGCACCGGTGACAACAAGACCGTGATCGTGCCCAATGGCATCTTGTCCAACGGCATCATTACCAACACCAACCGCCAACCGACCCGCAAGGTGGTGTTCGACGTGGGCGTGGACTATGAGGCCGACCTGCAGAAAGCCCGTGAAGTGCTGCTGGAGCTGGCAAAGGATCCGCGTGTGCTGGCTGATCCTGCGCCGGCGGCTGTGGTTTCGACCTTGGGTGACAGCTCGATCACGGTTTCGCTGCGCTGCTGGACTAACACGCCGGATTATTGGGATGTGGTGTTCATGCTCAATGAACTGGCGCGCGACCGTTTGAAAGGGGCGGGGATTGATATTCCGTTTCCACAGCGGGTTATTCGTGTCATGCAGGAAGCGCCGGCGAAGTAATAGGGAAGTGTTGCGTTTAACTTGGCCGTTAGGTCAGGTTAAATGCGAAGATTGAATATAACGCGCGAACATAGTTACTTAGCTTGCTAGTTAGTTTTGCTGAAACAGTTTTGCAATAAAAAAGGTTCTTCACGGAATCCCGGGAAACACAGAAACAAGAACGCCGATTTGATTGATGATGTTCGTGCGAGCAAACACATCTACCAAACCGGCGTTCTTATGCGCGATATTAATACTTTCCTTCC
>NZ_JYLI01000029.1 GCF_001439785.1 Pseudomonas poae
GGAACCACCTGATCCCATCCCGAACTCAGCAGTGAAACGATGCATCGCCGATGGTAGTGTGGGGTTTCCCCATGTGAGAGTAGGTCATCGTCAAGATTAAATTCCGAAACCCCATCTGCGAAAGCAGATGGGGTTTTGTTTTTGTAGAAGTCCATGAATTTTCACCGGCGTGTTGGTTTGTACAACGCTCTGGTACACAGAATTTCTTGACGACCATAGAGCATTGGAACCACCTGATCCCATCCCGAACTCAGCAGTGAAACGATGCATCGCCGATGGTAGTGTGGGGTTTCCCCATGTGAGAGTAGGTCATCGTCAAGATTGAATTCCAGAACCCCTGTCTGCTAGCGCAGACAGGGGTTTTGTCGTTTAAAGACCTGGATCAGGACTTTGGCTCACCCATATCACTTGAGCATGACAGTACTTATACGATAACCATTGGTCGGCTGTCGTGTAGGAAATGAGAATACATCTCAAGCTTTCCCCAGTCCCTGCCGAAAGCCTGACGAGCCACGCGTGCCCCGAGATAGAGCGGCCGAAGAGCATGCCTATAGCGCTACATGGAACGTTCCACGCGGCACGCTCACCCCTTTGGCAAAAGAAGTCTAAAAAATGAATCTCAAGTTCAGTCATAAAATCCTGCTGGCCGCGTCAGGTGTTGTTGTTCTGGCCTTCGCGTTATTCACGCTTTACAACGACTACCTACAGCGCAGTACCATCAAACAAAATCTGGAGTCGTCCATCCAGCAGTCTGGTGAACTCACCGCCAGCAGTGTGCAGAACTGGCTCAGCGGCCGCGTACTAGTCCTCGAGAACCTGGCGCAAAACATCGCACACCAAGGCGCAACTGCCGACCTTCCTGGTTTGGTTGATCAGCCTGCACTCACCTCAAATTTTCAATTCACCTACGTAGGCCAAACCAACGGCGTGTTCACGCAGCGGCCTGACGCCAAGATGCCAGATGGCTACGACCCGCGTCAGCGTCCTTGGTACAAACAAGCTGTAACCGTCGATAAGCCCATGCTCACACCGCCCTATATGGCCGCGGTGGGTGGGCAGATCGTCACCATCGCCATGCCGGTCAAGAAGAATGGTGAGCTCTTGGGCGTTGTCGGTGGAGATCTGAGCCTGCAGACCCTGGTGAAGATCATCAATGCCGTGGACTTCGGTGGCATTGGTCATGCGTTCCTGGTCAGCGCCGACGGCCAAGTCATCGTCAGCCCGGACGAGGACCAGGTGATGAAGAACCTCAAGGATATCTACCCAGGCACCAGCCTGCGCATCGACAAGGTCAACCAGGACGTCGTCCTCAACGGTCAGGACCGCATCCTGTCGTTCACGCCTATCAGCGGCTTGCCAGGCGCGGATTGGTATATCGGTCTGTCGATCGACAAAGAAAAGGCTTACGCACCCCTGGGCAGATTCCGCACTTCAGCTCTGATTGCCATGGTGATCGCTGTGGTAGCGATTGCCGTGCTCCTGAGCCTGCTTATTCAAGTGCTACTGCGGCCCCTGACCACCATGGGCGCGGCAATGAAGGACATCGCCCAGGGTGAAGGTGACCTCACTCGCCGCTTGAATGTGACCAGCAAAGACGAGTTTGGCGAGGTGGGCAGTGCCTTCAACCAGTTCGTTGAGCGAATCCACGCCTCCATTTCCGAGGTGTCCTCGGCGACGCGTCAGGTACACGACCTGTCCCAACGCGTGATGGCCTCGTCCAACGCCTCCATCATCGGATCCGACGAGCAGAGCGCCCGCACCAACAGCGTAGCCGCCGCGATCAACGAGCTGGGCGCCGCCACGCAGGAAATCGCGCGTAACGCCGCAGACGCCTCGCAGCATGCCAGCGGTGCCAGCGAGCAAGCGGATGGCGGACGCAAAGTGGTTGAGCAAACCATCCTGGCAATGTCGCAGTTGTCGCAAAAAATCAGCCTGTCCTGCACTCAGATCGAAACGCTGAATGCCAGCACCGACAACATCGGCCACATTCTCGATGTGATCAAAGGTATCTCCCAGCAAACCAACCTGCTCGCGCTCAATGCGGCGATCGAAGCGGCGCGGGCCGGCGAGGCAGGTCGCGGCTTTGCCGTAGTCGCTGATGAGGTGCGCAACCTCGCTCACCGCACTCAGGAGTCGGCTGAAGAGATCCATAAAATGATCACCTCGCTGCAAGTGGGCTCGCGTGAAGCGGTAACCACCATGAACGCCAGCCAGGCTTCCAGCGAAGAGAGCGTCGAAGTGGCCAACCAGGCCGGCGAGCGGCTGGTCAGCGTGACGCAGCGAATTGTCGAGATCGACGGCATGAACCAATCAGTGGCCGCCGCCACCGAGGAGCAGACCGCCGTGGTAGAAAGCCTCAACGTTGATATCAACCAGATCAACCTGCTGAACCAGCAGGGCGTGGTCAACCTCAATGAAACATTGCGGGACTGCGATGCGCTCTCCCAGCAGGCCAGCCGATTGAAGCAGTTGGTTGACAGCTTCAAGCTCTGACTTTCGAGTGCAAAGCAGGAGCGAGTGCGCTCGCTCCTGCTGTTCAGCCGACTATCCGGCGCACATTCTCCAGCGCACTGTCGGCAAACGCTTGTGCAAACGCATCAAATTGCGCCTGGGTGGCTTCAACCGGTTCACCGATGATCGTCCAGGTTGCTCTGGAGCGACCGTCGTCCAGCGCCTCGACGCTCATCGCCGCCCACAGGCGCGCTATACCCATGGTGTTGTAGATCGTAGTCCAGGTCATGTGCATGGCGGCTTCATCCCGGCTGTTGAGTTGTTCAACCACGCAGTGACCGTCGTGAAAAAATTTGGTGCGCAAGGCACCGATGCCCGAGCCGGTCATTTCTATATGTGACAGGGCCGGAATAAAAGTATCAAAACCTGCAAAGTGACCGACCAAGGCCCACAGGCGAGCCGCTTCGCACTCGACGATAACGCAGGCCTGTACCGGTGCCGCACACGGATTTCGGATTAACGTATCCGGTTGTAGTGGTTTCATGAAAAGGTCCTTAAAGCAGTTCACAGAAAGCCGACAGCCTTGAGGTAGTCGCAGCCCTGGCGAAGCAGCGCCGAAGTCTTTTCGGGGTAGTGCGCGCCCATCTTTTCCACACCATGACGTGCGTTGTCATGACGGATCATTGAGGTGTCGCCGATGTCTTCGCCCGGCCCATCCAGATAAAACCCCAGCACCCCGAACAACGCGTTGTCCCGATCAACTGTTCGCAACGCCTGTTGCCAGTGCGCAACACTGACACGGTCGAAGGTATGCCCTGCCTGGCAGAACGCATCAAGGTAGTTGTCCCAACTCAGCGGCTGTGGGTTGTGCAAGTTGAAGACGTTGCGCTCGCTGTCGAACTGGCCGCAGTGAAAAGCGAGAAAACGCGCAAAAAAGTCCACCGGCATCAGGTCGAAGTTCACCTCCAGTCGAGGCACCAGACCCAGTTGCAGCGAGCCCTTGAGCATCAGCATCAGGCGATTTTTCCGGGGTTGGCAAACACCGTTGCGGCTGTTGAAACCGATGTTGCCCGGACGCAATATGTTGACCCACGCGCCTTGCGCCACCGCACGCCCCAATAGCCGCTCAGCCACCCACTTGGAGAGGTTGTAGCCATTCTTGACGTAGATCGGCAGTGTCGCCGCCGCCGGTGACTCCAGAACGTGGCCGCCCGTATCGATGCTGCTGCAGGCCGACAGCGTTGAGATGAAGTTCATGACTTTCTTGCAGTGAGTCTCGCACAGGCGCAAACATTCCCGAACGGGGTGGACGTTGTCCGGTGCCAACAACGCATAGTCCATCACGTGGTTGACCTGTGCCGCGTTGTGCACCAGCACGCCAAACTCCCTTGCGAGCGCGTCATACACGTCGCAGGCCAGACCCAGGCGTGGCTGGCTGACATTGGCGGCGTACACCCGCACCCTGCTCATGTCCAGATGCTCCAGGCGATACTCCTTCAATGCCTGGTTCAATCTCGTTGCGGCCGGTTGGCCCGGCAACTCACGCACCAGGCATGCGATCTCTGTTGCGCCCCCTGCCAGCAATGCTTCGACGACATGTATGCCAATAAAACTGTTGGCGCCCGTCACAATCACTTTGCGCCGATCGCCAGCCCGTGTCCCGGGCAGCACCGCCAGCACCTGTTCAGTTTGCGCATCGCGCACAGCCTGGCTGGATGCGGCATCGGGCAGCGCACTGTTCTCCATCAGCAAGGCGAGGGTGTTGATCGTCGGCCTTTCGAAGAAGCGATTGAGCGGCACACTGCGGCCGAATTGTTCACGAATTCTCAGCAACAGAGTCGACAGCAAAATGGAGTGGCCACCGAGGGTGAAGAAGCTGTCATCCAGCCCCAGATCATCCACAGGCACCCGCAGCAATTCACCCCATAGCCGCGCCAGTTGCCGTTGAAGTGGCGTATGCGCAGTGCGGCCATCGCCAGCCAATGAGGTTTGAACCGGCAACGCCAGCAAGGCCTGACGGTCGATCTTTCCGCTGCCGGAGCAGGGCAGGGCAGGCAGTTCGGCCCACACCTGGGGTTGCAGATAATCAGGCAACCACTGCCGCGCGTGTTGCTTGAGGTCGACCAGCGTAGCGTTGCCCTCCGGATGAGCGACTACCCCACGAATCCTGCCGTCGCGCTCGATCACCACCGCAACCTGACGAAACAGCTGACTGTCGCGCAGGCATTGCTCGATCTCCTGCGGCTCGACCCGCACCCCACGGATCTTTACCCGATCATCACGGCGTCCGCCGAGTTGTATGCCGTCGTCCGTCCATTTCGCGAGGTCACCACTGCGGTACGCCCTGACAACCTGAGCGTCCGGCAGTGTCAGCTCGACAAAGGGACTGTCGAGTACTGGCGTGGCGCTCAAGTACCCCAGGCTCACCCCGGGTCCGACGATATACAACTCGCCCATGACCTGCTCATCCACGGGCTTCATGTCCTCATCGAGAATCAGCACCTGACTATTGGCGATCGGACGCCCAACATTCGTATTGCTATCTGTGCGCTGCAGCACGCGATGCGTCACCAGTACCGTGGCTTCGGTGGGGCCGTAGAGGTTGTGCAGGTGGTACTGCCCGGCCAGGCGTTCGATGACATGAGGTTCGCATGCTTCGCCACCCGTCAGCAGGTGGGTCAGGCCCAGCGGCTCATCCAGCGGCAGGATACCGAGCAGCGCCGGTGGCAGGAATGCGTGGGTGATGTGCTGCTGGCGAATCAATTCCACCAGTTGCTGTGGGTCACGCCGCTGCGCCTCGCCGGGAATGATCAACTGCGCGCCGGCCATCAGACTCGGGAAAATATCCATTAGCGATGCATCAAAGTGCAACGCGGCAAACTGCAGCACACGGCTCTGTTCACTCAACCCCATGCAACCACAGAACCAGGCGGTGAAGTGCGCCAGGTTGTCCTGGCTGAGCCGCACGCCTTTTGGTCGGCCACTGGTGCCGGACGTGAAGAGCATGATGCACGGAGCGCTTGGGTCTGGCCGAGGGGCCGGCAGCGGTGGCGCAGCATCTTGCAGGTCGCAACCACGCACATCCAGCGCCGTGAAGTATTCACGCAGCGGGTGGTGGCCCTCATCGAGCAACACACGGGCGCCTGCGCTTTCCAGCATGGCCTGCTGGCGCCGGAGAGGATGCTCCGCAGCCACTGGCAGGTACACCGCGCCGCAGCCAAGAATCGCAAGGATGCTCGCGTACAGTGCAACTGACTTTTCCAGACAGACCCCGACGATCGCTGACCCTTCAACACCCTCCAGCAGTACTGCCAGTCTTTGCTGGATCGCCCAGGCCTGCGTCTGCAGTTGCCGGTAAGTAACGACCTCGCCCGCTATATACAGCGCGGGGCGCTCGGCGAAGGTAATGAGGCTGGCCTGCAGTCGCTCGATCATCGGCACTTGCGCCGCCCGCAGTAGCGCCGGGTCTGCCGTGCGATTGAACCGATGCAGGTAGGCCAGTGCATCCAGACTCTGCAAGTCCTGGTCAGGCCAGTCGTTGGCAACGGCTGGCGAAACACACAGCTGCGGATCGCGTGCAAGGCGACTCACCTGCAGCGCCACCCACTCCACCAGCGCGCGTGTCGCTCGGCGACACAATTGATGGCCATTCCCGCTGGGCTCTTCGGCCACGTCCAGCACGCTCACCAGGCAATGGTCATGGTTGTAGCTGCGCAACTGCACTACAGGTAATCCAGACTCGGTCGGTGAGCCAATGCCCAGTCGCAGGCTCAGGCGCGGCGTTCCCGCCAATCGCATCGGCAACGGCTGGCCGCCGTCGTCGATCACCAGATCAACGCCCTCGTCTGCGCTGCGATGACCATAGTCTTCCAGCTCTGCCCGCACAGCATTCAGCGCCTTGCTGGCGCCGACCCATCCCACTGTCAGGCACCTCATGCCGCTCTCCCGGCCGGCGACAGATAGTCATCCACGGCCGCTGCCACGCTGGGCGTCTGGAGCAGACCGCTGTGCTGCAAAAACGTCATGATGTTGCCAACCAAGGGGTGCTGGCGGGTGATGGGAAACGCCAGTGCCTCCACCTCGTCTTTCAAGGCCTCACGGATGCGCGCGCTGACACCCAGATGTTCGATCAACTGCAGGTCGAAGGTTTTTTGCAGATCGTTGGTCAAGTAATGCATTAGAAACGTCGGCAGCACATGAGCGATGCTGTCGCGATCAGCCGGGCTGGCCGCCTGCCAATACAGATGCACCAGATTTGTCCAGAAACGGGCATGGCGGCCTTCGTCGAACAGGTGATCGGCCATCATGCCGCGGATGGACGACTTGACACTTTCGTCCCTGGAAAAAGCCGCCACCTCATGGGTCACGGTGTTTTCGGCAATCGCCACACCAATCAACTCCACGGCATCGCGCAGATGAGCAGGCGCCTGTGCCTGCGCTGCCGGCAGCGCGCGGCTGAGTTCGATCTGCCTGGGCAGTTCGAGGGGCTGGATGCCGGTCATGCTCAGGGTCTGATGCAGGAAATCCAATGCCACCAGTGCGTGGTAATCCTCGTCCACCACGACGGACATTGCGTCGTAGCGACAGGCCAGGGGGAAGGGTGGCGTGAAGCGATCCTTGGCAATGCTGCGGGCGGTCCTGTCGACAATTTCAGTCTCGAAAATCACTACATCATTGATGTATTTGTAAAAGCTTTGTACCAGCACAAAGTCTCGCCATTGCGCGCAGTGTTCGACGAACGTCGCACTCAATACCAGCGGCTGGCGGCACAGCGGGAAGATCAATTTGTCATCGTTTTCCAGCAGACGGCGCGGGCGCGTGCGCACGGTTGCGCGGTGCTCCCAATCGTCAGCGAAGGCGCAGTGATCGGTGATACTCATGGATGCGCCTCCTGCAGCGAGGTTCGAAGGTCGTCCCAGAAATGGATCCGTTGCTCAATCGCGCTCAAGGCGAACGCTTCAGCCTGTTGCCGGCGATGCACGTCCCCACTGATCAGGCGCTCAAGCATCGCCTGCGCGCCGGGTTCATGGTCCTCGGCGTCCAATTGAATGTGACGATTGAGATAATGGCGCAGCATCGGCGCCTGGCTGATCAAGGCCGCGCTGCCTTGCAACAGGCGTGCAAACATGGCCGGTATCACGCTCTCACGGCCGTGCAGGAAGGCTGCCGCAACGCAGTGGGTAGGTGCGTCGAGCACGGTGTGCAGCGTGCTGCCGACAAACCGCGCCATGCCGGGCAAAATCTCTAAAGATTGCAACGCAACGTGAGCGTCTACCCCCTGGCGTTGAAGCGTGATGAAACGATCGATGGCGACAGTGCTGGCACCTGTTTCAAGCATGCCCTCACGGTACAACTCGAAATGGCTGCAATAGCCTGCGCCAGGATGTTCATCCGACTCCTCACCCAGCACGATCTCATTGATCAGCCGAGCGGCCTGAGGGTCGGTGGGAGGGAGCCAGGGCAACTGCGTGCCAGCCAGGTCCCGTTGCAGGCGTTTGGTGAGGCTCATGAAGTCCCATACAGCAAATACATGGCTCTGCATAAAAAGTTGTAACTTTCTGAGTGAAGTTATTTCATTAAATAAAGGATGACTGCATAGCTGCAGTTTTTTCTGCTCAATTAAAGTTCGATACATGGTTGATGCCTATAAATTTGTTGCGACTGCGCTGAACGCAGAACGGCTTTATTGGTTTTGAACTAGACAGTCAGGATTTTTACCGGGCCGAGCGCGTAGCGGCGCATTTTCGAAGGCATGGACTTGCGCGGCCGGTTTAAGTGTCTGGTTTAGTGGCGCAGGATAATAAGCGGATTAAACGTTTGGATGAGCTTGCAAATCATATTAAAAGTTTTTCGAGAAAATACGTGTTGTGAGGGAGTTATTTACTTAAGTGTGGGAAGTTTCTTTAACCTGCGCAGGCTCAAGCAAGTTGTGTCGGCAGGGCCTGCCCTTGATGGCAAGGGCGCCCCGAACGGCATGAGCTTTACTTAGCGGCTGTTTCAAGGCCATTGAGATAGGCGGATATAACTTCCATCCCTCGCGTCAGGTGATTGCGCAGGGTGAGGATGCTCTCATCGGTCTTCTTCTGCGCCACCAGGCTCAGCAGTTCGCGGTGGTCTTCCTGAGACGTCTCACCCAGCCCCATCGCCTCCAGATTGAAGCGCAGGAAGCGTTCTTCTTCATTCAGGCCATGTTCGACCAGCTTGAGCAGCCGCTGATTGGGCGCCTTGCCATACAGCGCCATGTGGAACAGACGGTTCAGGCGTCCGATCTCGGTATAGTCTTTTTCCCGTTCCAGGGCGTTGATCAATGTCTCGGCCTCGGCAATGTCGGCCTCGGTGAGCAACGGAATCGACAGGCGCAGGGCTTCTGACTCCAGCAGGATGCGCAAGGCGTAGGTTTCAGCCGAGTTGTCTTCGATCAAGGGCGCCACCACAGCGCCTTTATGCGTCACCACGTGCAGCAATGACTGCGCCTCCAGCTGGCGCAAGGCTTCACGCACCGGCATACGGCTGACGCCGAACAGGCTGGCCAGTTCCTGCTGGCGCATAGCGGTGCCGCACGGTAAACGGCCATCGAGAATCGCGTTGCGCAAGGTTTCTTCAATTACGGAACGAGCAAGATGAGCGGGAATGGGTCCACTGACCTTAATGCTGTTCAACAGGTTCGGTTTCTGCGTCACGGCTACGCTCTCCTCCCTTTTTAAAATGAGTATGGCTAATTGGATCCAAAGCACACTAGAGACCGCCCCAAAACTTGTCAAACGAGCAAGGTTTTCGGCTTGTAATGGCTTAAACAAGGGGTTCTTGGCCCCCACGCCCAGGTTTGCGACGTCTTACATGACTTCGTCAAATTAATGATTTGCCGCTTTTGCGCAGCTTACCCGCCCCAGCCTGTTCATCGACACATTAGCGTCTATAGATATTCACTAATGGTATTTAAAATAGCGTTCTTATGTCTATAAAGTTGCTCTCCTGTCCGACCGGGAGTCAGTTCATGTCCGCCACCTCTACTGTGCCAACAGCGACCCTCACCCCTCAAGCGTTCGAGATTCGTCCACTGTCCGGCAGCGTCGGTGCCGAGGTCATTGGTCTGGACCTTTCTCACCCGGTCAGCGACGAGGATTTCGCGCGCATTCACCGCGCGCATCTGGACCATCACGTCGTGGTATTTCGCGACCAGCGCATTACGCCCGCTCAACAGATCGCCTTCAGCCGCCGTTTCGGTGTATTGCAAATTCACGTACTCAAACAGTTCCTGCTGGCCAATCACCCGGAAATCCTGATCGTTTCCAACATCATGGAAAACGGCCAATCCATCGGCTTGGGCGATGCCGGTAAATTCTGGCATTCGGACCTCTCCTACAAGGAACTGCCGAGCCTGGGTTCGATGCTGCACGCCCAGGAGCTGCCTTCCGAAGGCGGCGACACCCTGTTTGCCGACATGCACAAAGCCTGGGACCTGTTGCCCGAGCACCTGCGCAACGCCGTGCAAGGCCGCAGCGCCGCGCATTCCTACACGGCGCGCTACAGCGAAACCAAATTCGAAGGTAACTGGCGCCCGACGCTCACCCCGGAGCAGTTGGCCCAGGTGGCGGAAGTGGTGCACCCCATCGTGCGCACCCACCCGGAAAACGGCCGCAAGGCGCTGTTCGTCAGTGAGGGGTTCACCACCCGCATCGTCGGCCTGCCCGAAGACGAAAGCCGCGACCTGCTGGCCCAGCTCTATGCCCACAGCGTGCTGCCGGAAAACATCTACCGCCATCGATGGCAACCCCACGACATGGTGTTCTGGGACAACCGCTCGCTGATCCACCTGGCCGCCGGTTGCCCGAGCCACCTGCGGCGCAAATTGTTCCGCACCACCATCCAGGGCGATGCGCCTTTCTGAACCTTATTGCACGAGAGTTGAAATGAACGCGCCTTTGCCAGGCCACGCGGCCAGCAACCTGAGCACCGCCCAACCGCTGTTGGCGGTGGACAACGTCAGCCTCGAATACCGCACCCCGGAGCGGGTGGTGCGCGCCACGCACCAGGTCAGTTTCGAGATCGACCCGGCCGATCGCTACGTGTTGCTCGGCCCCTCGGGCTGCGGCAAATCCACGCTGCTCAAGTCCATCGCCGGTTTTATCAAACCCAGTGAAGGCGAGATTCGCTTGCTGGGGCACAAAGTCGAGCAACCGGGTCCGGATCGCATCGTGGTGTTCCAGGAATTCGACCAACTGCCGCCCTGGAAAACCGTCAAACAGAACGTGATGTTCCCGTTGCTGGCGTCCAGGACCCTCAAGCGCCGTGAGGCCGAAGAACGCGCGCTGCACTACCTCGACAAAGTCGGCCTCAGTGCCTTCGCCGATGCCTACCCGCACACCTTGTCCGGCGGCATGAAAGCCCGCGTGGCCATCGCCCGTGCCCTGGCCATGCAGCCGAAAATCCTGCTGATGGACGAACCCTTCGCCGCCCTCGACGCCCTTACCCGACGCAAGATGCAGGAAGAACTGCTGCTGCTCTGGGAAGAGGTGCGCTTCACCCTGCTGTTCGTCACCCACTCCATCGAAGAAGCGCTGGTGGTCGGCAACCGCATCCTCCTGCTGTCGCCCCACCCGGGGCGCGTGCGCGCGGAAATCCACAGCCATCAATACGACCTGCACAGCCTCGGCGGTGTGGACTTTCAGGCCTCGGCGCGGCGCATTCATCGTCTGCTGTTCGATGAAGCGCCCGAGGCCGAACGCGAGTTGGGTTTCGCCGATATTCGCATCGCTTACTAGAGGGTTGCCCCATGCGCCAGGAATACGAAATAACCCTCGAACCGCTGCTCAGTGTGCCGGTGGAACGCGCATTGCCGCTGCGCCAGCGCCTGTGGCAACAAGGTTGGCTGCGCAAGGGCTTGATCCTGATCGTGCTCGCGATCATTTGGGAGTCTGTGGCGCGCTATCAGAACAACGACCTGCTGCTGCCGAGCTTCTTGCAGACCTTCCAAGCGTTGTACGACGGTCTGCTCAGCGGTGAACTGCTCAGCAAGGTCAGCATTTCCCTGGCGGTGCTGATCAAGGGCTACCTGATCGGCATCGTGCTGGCCTTGGCCCTGACCACGCTTGCCGTCTCGACGCAACTGGGCCGCGACTTGTTGAGCACGCTGACCTCGATGTTCAACCCGCTGCCGGCGATTGCCCTGCTGCCGCTGGCGCTGTTGTGGTTCGGCCTGGGCCAGAACAGCCTGATCTTCGTGTTGGTGCATTCGGTGCTGTGGGCGCTGGCGCTCAATACCTATTCGGGGTTTCTCGGCGTGTCCGACACCCTGCGCATGGCCGGTCGCAACTACGGCCTCAAGGGCATGCGCTTCGTGCTGTTCATTCTGATCCCGGCCGCGCTGCCATCGATCCTGGCCGGCCTCAAAATCGGCTGGGCCTTTGCCTGGCGCACCTTGATCGCCGCCGAGCTGGTGTTTGGCGCCACCAGCGGCAAGGGCGGGCTGGGCTGGTACATCTTCCAGAACCGCAACGAGCTGTACACCGACAAGGTATTCGCCGGCCTGGCCGTGGTGATTCTGATCGGCCTGCTGGTGGAAAACCTGGTGTTCGACACGTTCGAGCGGCTCACCGTGAAACGCTGGGGCATGCAGCGATAGGCCGGCCATCCCTGTTAGGATTGCGGTCCATTCACCCTTTCAAGACCGCGAGTGCCTGGCATGCAATTACCGGACATGAACCTGCTGGTCGCCCTCGACACACTGCTCGATGAAGGCAGCGTGGTCGGCGCCGCACGGCGGATGAACCTCAGCCCGGCGGCCATGAGCCGCACCCTCACACGTATCCGCGAGGCGGTGGGCGACCCGATCCTGGTGCGCGCCGGACGCGGCCTGGTGCCCACGCCCAAGGCGCTGCAACTGCAAGGCCAGGTGCGCAACGTGGTGGAACAGGCCGCGCTGTTGTTTCGCTCGGCCGACCAGGTGGATTTGAGCACCTTACGGCGTCGCTTCAGCGTGCGAGCCAACGACTTCTTCATCGGCGTGTATGGCGGTCGTCTGTTCGACACCATGGAGCGCATGGCGCCACTGTGCGAGCTGTACTTCGTGCCCGAAGGCGACACCGACGACGAGGCTCTGCGCGAAGGGCGCCTGGACCTGCGGGTGAGCAACACGCTGCCCGTCACCCCTGAAGTGAAGGTGCAGAACCTCTTTTCCACCACCTTCGTCGGGCTGGCGCGAGAAGGCCACCCCTTGTTCGACGGGGACATCACCGCCGCACGGTTTGCCGGTTATTCCCATATCAGCATCTCGCGCCGGGGCATCGCGCGCGGGCCGATCGACACCGCCTTGAACGCACAAGGCCTGGAGCGTCGGGTGGCGATGATTGCCCCCGGGTTTCACGGCGCGATGTTCATGCTGCCCGACTCCGACCTGCTGCTGCCGGTGCCCAAGGAAGCGCTCCTGAGCGTCAAGCGGCTGAACCTGCCGCTGCGTGCTTTTGCCTTGCCAATCTCGCTGCCGACTTTGGTGCTGACCCAATCCTGGCACCCGCGTTTCGACAAGGACCCGGCGCATAAATGGCTGCGCGAAACCTTTCGCGAAAGCTGCCAGGCCACCTGGCTCGAAGCCCAGCCCACCTGACCCTCCCACATGGATTGCGTTGTACGCAGTTATACCCTGCCAATAAGTAACTTTTTGTCATGTGTACACCCCCCTAAACTGCTCGGGTGCTTAACAACCCGAGTTACCGTACATGACTTCCCTCGCTGCCCCCGCCCTGCAGGCCGCAGCCAAACCTGTCGCGCTTGACCCGCCGGTGTTCGGCCCGCGCATCATCATCGGCCTGGTCGGTGTGTTACTGGCGGTGCTGGTGTCCGGCCTCAACGACATGGTCACCAAGATCGCCCTCGCCGACATCCGTGGCGCGCTGTTCATCGGCTATGACGAAGGCACCTGGCTGGTCGCGGCCTACACCGCTACCTCCGTGGCGGCCATGGCCTTTGCGCCCTGGTGCGCGGTGACCTTCTCCCTGCGTCGCTTCACCCTGTGCGCCATCGGCCTGTTCACTCTGCTCGGTATCCTCTGCCCGTTCGCGCCGAACTACGAAAGCCTGTTGCTGCTGCGCACCGTGCAAGGCCTGGCCGGCGGCGCATTGCCGCCGATGCTGATGTCGGTGGCGCTGCGCTTTCTGCCGGCCAACATCAAGCTGTATGGCCTGGCCGGCTACGCACTCACCGCCACCTTCGGCCCGAGCCTGGGCACGCCGCTGGCGGCGCTGTGGACCGAGTACGTGGGCTGGCAGTGGGCGTTCTGGCAGATTGTCGCGCCCTGCCTGCTGGCGATGGCGGCGGTGGCCTACGGGTTGCCGCAGGACCCGCTGCGCCTGGAGCGCTTCAGGCAGTTCAACTGGCGTGGCCTGCTGCTGGGCTTTCCGGCGCTCTGCATGCTGGTGATCGGCCTGCTGCAAGGCAACCGCCTGGACTGGTTCGAGTCCGGCCTGATCACCTTTTTGCTCGGCGGCGGCACCCTGTTGCTGGTGCTGTTCCTGCTCAATGAGTGGTCGCAGCCGCTGCCGTTTTTCAATGTGCAGATGCTCGGCCTGCGCAACCTGGCGTTTGCCCTGATCGTGCTGGCTGGGGTGCTGATGGTGCTCACCTCGGTGATCATCATCCCGTCGAGTTTCCTTGCTCAGGTGCAGGGCTACAGGCCGCTGCAGACCGCGCCGGTGATGTTGCTGATGGCCTTGCCGCAATTGATCGCGCTGCCGCTGGTGGCGGCGCTGTGCAACCTGCGTCGGGTCGATTGCCGCTGGGTGCTGGGCGTGGGTTTGAGCCTGCTGGTGCTCAGTTGTCTGGGCAGTTCGCACCTGACCTCGGCGTGGATTCGCGACGACTTCTATGGCTGGTACCTGCTGCAAATCATCGGGCAACCCATGGCGGTTCTGCCGCTGCTGATGCTCTCCACCGGCAGCATCCAGCCTGTTGAGGGGCCGTTCGCCTCGGCCTGGTTCAACACCGTCAAGGGCCTGTCTGCGGTGGTTGCCGCCGCAGTGCTCGAAACCCTGACCACCCGGCGCGAACACTTCCACTCCACCACCCTGGTGGACCGCCTGGGCAACTCGCCCCTGGCCGACGGCGATGCGCCGGGCCTGGCTCAGCGCCTGCACGAGCAGGCCACGGTGCTCACCTCTTCGGATCTGTATGTCTTCATGGCCGGTGTCGCGGTGGCGTTGATCCTGCTGATTTTCTGGATGCCCACGCGGATTTATCCGCCTCGCGCACCGACGTAGCCTCAAGGACTCCCCATGAAACGCAAAGACAAAATTGCCGTCTCCGTTATCGCTGTATTCGCCGTAGGCGTGCTGGTGTATCTGGTCACGCCGGGCCTGCTGGGCAGCCGGCGCCAGTCCACCAACGATGCCTTCGTCGCCGCCGACTTCACCCTGATCGCCCCGCGTGTGGCCGGCTTTATCAAAGAGGTGCTGGTGCAAGACAACCAGCAGGTCAAGGCAGGCCAACTGCTGGCGCTGATCGATGACCGCGATTTTCGCGCCGCCGCCCAGGCCGCCGATGCCGATGCGTTGGTCGCCCAAGCCCAGCTCGAAAACGCCGGCGCCACCCTGGAGCGCCAAGGCTCGGTGATCGCCCAGGCCCAGGCCACCGTGGCGGCAGACCGCGCCGAAGTGGCGTTCGCCGAGCACGAACTGAACCGCTACAACCATCTCGCCGGCGTGGGCGCGGGCACCGTGCAGAACGCCCAGCAAGCCAAAACCCGCATCGACCAGGCCACCGCGCGCCTGGCCAAATCCACGGCGGTGCTGGCGGCCGAACGCAAGCAGGTCGAGATTCTCAGCGCCCAGCGCGATGCAGCCGAAGGAGGGCTCAAGCGCGCCCAGGCGGCATTGGAAATGGCCAGCTATCAGTTGTCCTACACGCGCATCGTCGCGCCGGTGGACGGCATGGTCGGCGAGCGCGCGGTGCGGGTCGGCTCCTATGTCACGCCGGGCAGCAAGTTGCTCGCCGTGGTGCCGCTGAGCGAGGCCTATGTGGTGGCCAATTTCCAGGAAACCCAGCTGTCGCACATGCACGCCGGCCAACCCGTGCAGGTGCGGGTCGACAGCCTCGACGGTGAGGTGCTCAACGGTCATCTGGAAAGCCTGGCGCCGGCTACCGGTGTGACGTTCGCCTCGATCAAACCGGACAACGCGACCGGCAACTTCACCAAAGTGGTGCAGCGCATCCCGGTGAAGATCATCCTCGAACCCGACCAGCCCCTCACCGAGCGTCTGCGGGTGGGCATGTCGGTGGAGGCCAGCGTCGACACCCAGCCGGTCGCGCAACCGCGTGAGGTGGCCCAGCAATGACACGTCTTGCCTGGCTCGCCTTGAGCGTCATCAGCCTGAGCGCCTGCACCGTCGGCCCGGATTTTCACACGCCCCAGGGGCCGCATGTCGAGCGTTGGCGCGAACCCCAGGGCCGTCAGGCGGACAGCCGCGCGGTAGCCGATCCGCTGCAGGAACGCTGGTGGGACGTGTTCGGTGATGCGCAACTGTCAGCCCTCACACGTCGCGCCCTCACCGATAACCTCGATCTGAAACTGGCCGGCAGCCGTCTGCAGCAAAGCCGCGCCGTGCGCCAGGTGACCACCGCCGGACGTTACCCCAACCTCGCGGCAAGCGGTGGCTACCAGCGCAAACGCAACAGTGGCGAAGGCCTGAACGACCCCTCCGGAGAAAACGGCCGCTCGGCGTTCAACCAATGGGACACGGGCTTCTCGGCCGCCTGGGAGCTGGACTTCTGGGGCCGCGTCAAGCGTGAAACCGAAGCCGCCGACGCCACCTTGCAAGTCGCCGAAGACGACCGCCGCGCCGTGCTGCTCTCGGTGCTGGCCGAGACCGCCCAGGACTACATCCAACTGCGCGGCGTGCAGAACACCCGCGCCGTCACCGAGCAGAACCTCGACGTCGCCCGGCACAGCCTGAAGCTCTCGCAACTGCGACTGGCCGACGGCGTCGCCACCGATCTGGACGTGGCCGAAGCCGCCGCCCAGGTCGCCACCATCGAAGCGCGCCTGCCGGAGCTGCAACAACGTCAGGACCAGTTGATCAACGCCCTCAGCCTGCTGATGGGCGAGCCGCCGCAAGCGTTGCACGCGCAACTGTCCCAAGACGCCGCCGTACCGCAAACCCCGCGTCAGGTCGCCATTGGCCTGCCGTCGCAGTTGGCCGAGCGCCGCCCGGATATCCGCCAGGCCGAGGCGCGCCTGCACGCCGCCACCGCCAACATCGGCGTAGCCAGGGGCGATTTTTACCCGCGCATCACCCTGTCCGGCAGCCTCGGCACCCAGGCCCTGCAACTGGCGGATTTCGGCACCTGGGGCTCGCGCGCGTTTGCCTTCGGCCCGCAGTTCAGCCTGCCGCTATTCAATGGCGGCCGCTTGCAGGGCATGTTGATGCTGCGCGAAGCCCAGCAGCAGGAAGCGGCGCTGGCCTATCAGCACACCGTGCTGCGCGCCTGGCACGAGATCGACGACCAATTGACCCGCTACAACGCCAGCCAGTTGCGCCGCGACAGCCTCGCCGAAGCCGTGCGCCAGAACCGGATCGCCCTGACCACCGCGCAGCACCAATACGTCGAAGGCGTGGCGGATTTCGTCAACGTCCTCACCGTGCAGAGCGCGTTGCTGGCGACTCAGGAGCAATGGGTGCAAAGCTCCACCGACGTGTCGCTGGCCATGGTCGGTTTGTACAAGGCCCTGGGCGGTGGGTGGGAGTCGGTGTACCCGGTGCAAACGGCCGGGCGCTAAGCCTTGGCACGCCCTGTGACTATTGCGGTGAGCAGGCGTTTTTGTGGTGACCAGACTTAGTGTGGTGACCAGGCTTGTTGTGGCGAGCGGGCTTGCCCCGCGTTGGGGTGCGAAGCGCCCCCAATCCAGCAAAACGCGGTGTACCTGATACGGCTCAGCGCCTGGGTTTGGGGCTGCTGCGCAGCCCAACGCAGGACAAGCCTGCTCGCCACAGGGAATCTGCGCGTAACTGAACGGCATTGGGGCTTGCCACAGGAATGGGGTTGCCTGAAATAGCCCATTCGCAGCGCTAAGGATTGCGCAAAAACACCACATACCCGCCGAACCACTTGCTCTCGCACAAATACGCCGGTGCCTGCCACTCGCCGCCCTGAATCAAGCCCACCTTGAACGGCACGCCCATCCGGCTCACCCTCGGCAAATACGCCGCGTAATCCGGGATGCTGTGCCGCCCCTGGTACGTCTGCACCACCACCTCATCCACCACGCCCTTAAGCTGAGCGATGGCGGTCGGGTCGGCGTTGCTGCCCCAGTCCAGCAGGCCGGTGATGCTCAGGCGCAGGTCGGCAGGCAGGCGTTGGCGCAGGTCGCGCAGAAAGTCTGCGTATTCGTGCAGGTATTGGGTGCGCGCATCGAAGTCGATCTGGATGCCTATCACCGGATTGCCCGCGTCACGCCAGCGTTGCACCTGGCCGAGCAGTTGCGTGTAGACGCGCTCCGGCCAGTGCAGGGTGTGGGCGCGGTAGACGATCCAGATCTCGCCCTGGGTGATACGCGGCACGCTCATGCCCTGCGCGATCAAACGTACGGTGGGCGTGCGGCGGGTGGAGTTGATCTGACCCTGAAGGATGTACAGCGTCTTCGCCTGCTTGAGCACCGGCTGCGGGGTGACGCCACTCCACAGCCAGAAAGCGTCATAGTCGCCGGCATCGACAGCGCCGAAGGCCGGGCTTGCCAGCAACAGCAGGCCCAGCCAGAGGTGTTTCACCAGTAGTACTGCAAGGCGTTGCCCCACTGGGTGTCGCTAAAGCCAGTCTTGAGCTGGCGGAACCAGGCCTTGCGCACGGCCGGCGCGACGTCTTCGCCGCCGCAACTGTTATAGCCGGCGGGCGCGTAGCAGTTGATGGCGCGAAACAGCGCATAGGCCTTGTCGGTTTTCGGCGCCTTGGGGTTGGCGATCACCTGTTTGTAGCCATCCAGGCGCGAGAAGGTTTCACCGGGGAAGTCCGACGCGCTGCTGCCCAGGCTGCCGGCGGCGCGGGCTTGTTCCAAGGGCATGCCGTCCAGGCTGTTGCGCAGGATGAATTCACCGAAGCAATTGAGCGCCTGCGGGTTTTTTGCGTCGCTCTGCAAAATCGCGGCGGTTTGCGCGATGCTCGGGCAGGTGTAGCCGGATTCGGCCTTGTCGCCATTCCACTGGAACAGCTTCAAGGTTTGCCCGCCGCCGTAGGTGTAGCCCAGGCTGGTGCCGAGTTTGTCTTCAGGCGGCGTGGCCGGCAGTTGCTTGAGGTCGTCGGCGAAGGTGGCGAACTGGCTGCGCAGCAAGTCCTTGTAGAGCAGCACGAACTGCGCCGTGTGGCGCTCCACCGGATCGCGGGCATTGGCGATCTGCTGGCGCAGCAGGTCGGGACCGGCAACGGTGCGCAGCAGCAGGTAGCGCACGTTGTTGGCGTCGATCGGCGAATCGGCCGCGAACACCTTGGCCAACTCGACGCTGCGTTCGTAGTTCATCGCCAGGGCCAGCTCCAACTGGTCGCGTTGCAGGGGCTGTTTGGCCAGCGGCAGCAGTTGCAGCCAAAGGGCTTGGGCCGCTTTCCAGTCCTGCCTGGCTTCCAGGGCCAGGCCGCGCAAGGTCTGCTGGCTGAAAGCGAAGTAATCCAGGTTCGACGGCATGTCCTGTGGCAGCAGCTTCAGGGCGGCTTCGGGCTGATGCTCCACGTACAGCGCAAACGCCGCTTGCAGGTAAGCGTACAGCGCCGGTTCGCCGGCAAACGTGGCCTTCTGTTTGTCGAGGTCGGCGCGGGTCAGTTTGGGCGGCGTTTCGGCGCGTATCAGCATCAGGTCGTTGACCGCCTGCAGCATCGGGTTCTTCAGGCTGCCAGTGCTGTCCATCAACAGCTTGAGGTCGGCCTCTTGCACCAGGTCATCAAGTGACACATTGCGCTGCTCAGCGGTGGCTTCGGTCATTTGCCAGGCGAAGTCCTCCGCGAGCTTGCCGTCGTCATTGGCCAGCCAGTGCACACGCCGTAACAGGCCTCGGGCGGAGGTCGCGTACTGGCCCTGTGGATAAGTGCTCAGGTAGCCGCGCAAACCCTTTTCGGCGTTGTCCAGCGCAGACTTATCCACATGCTCACGCTGCGGCATGCCGTATTCGTCGAAGGCTTCGGCCTGAGCCTGGTTCAACGCCGTGCGCGCGGTCATGTACAGCGCGGTTTCCTGCAGCCATGGCAGGGTTGAGCCGCTGGCAGCGGCAAAACCGCGTTCGGCTTCACTGAAGCGCCCGCTGTAGAAGTCGGCGGCGGCTTGCAGGTAGGTGCGCAACAGGCGGCCGTTCGAGGACTCGATTTCGCCGGTGACCACCGCGCCATCCCAACTGCAGGCCGTGAGTAATTGCAGGCGCGCCCTGGCCAGCAGCACGCGTTCGGTATCCGGCATATCGGCCTTGATTACCTGGCTGACAAACGCCGTGGCGCTGTCATCGTCGTTGCTACGGCAGCGGCTGCCTTCACCGCTCAAAAACGCTTCGCCGGCGGTTTTGTAGTCCTCGCGCTGGATGCCCAGGGTTTTGAGCAGCGTGTCCAGTTCGGCGGTGCGGGAGTCGTCGGGCTTGTCGTCCGGTTCGTCGTTGCTGGCAGGCGCAGGGCTGAGGCGATACACCGCAAACGGTACCTGGCCGAATCCCTCGGACAGGTCGGTTTCGTCCAGGGCATTGGGGGCCAGCGGTGCCACCTTTTTATCGGACAGCAGCAGGCGCAGGTTCACCCGGCTGTCGTTGCCGGGGCTCAGAAAGGGCAGGTTGTTGCACGGGTCCAGGCTGTCACGCGACACCCGCCAGTCCGGGTAGCACGAGTCGTCCGAGCTGGCCGCAGCCTGCTGGGAAATACCGGCGAGCAGTGCCAGTGCCAGGGGTGACAGAAAACCGATGCGCATGGAGTGTCCTTGAGCCTGAGTCCTTGGAGGAGGGCAATCATAGCGTGATCCGACCAGCGCTTCGGTGAAGTCCTGCGCAATTGGCCGATTTGTCCGATTGCACAAGCGAATCAGGGGCATTTGTCCTAAAGTGGCGTGGGTTTGCGTGTCGGCAATCAGAGCAGTGGCAGGGGAATCAAGGTGCGTCGGTCTGTGGTAGAGCAAAACGAAAAAATCACGGCATTGCCCGCGCTCAACCGACTTGGCTGGGAGCGGGCCGGCTGGGTCAGCCAACTCTGGTGGGTACCGATCCTGGCGCTGGCAATGGCCCTGCGGTTCTACAACCTGACGACGTCGGCCATCTGGGGCGATGAAGGCTCAAGCCTCCTGCTCAGTGAATATGCCGTGGACGATCTGTGGTTCCACGCGGCCCACGACGTGCATCCGCCGCTCTACTTCTTTTTGCTGCGCGGCTGGATTGAACTGTTCGGCGACAGCATCGGGTCGATCAGGGCCATGAGTGCCATTCCTGGCGTGATCGTCGTGGGTCTGGGCACCTGGCTTGCGCGGCAGCTGTCCACACGGCGCGCGGCGCTACTGGCCGGTGTCCTGCTGGCGCTGCTGCCGACGGCGGTGCGATACAGCCAGGAAGTGCGCATGTATTCGCTGCTGGGCGTATGGCTGCTGGGCGCAACGCTGGCGCTGGTGTATTGGGTGCGCCAACCCGAACGCACACGCTATCTGGTGGCCTATGGGGTGCTGATGGCCGCAGGTTTCTACACTCATTACTTCACCGCACTGTGCGTGCTGGTGCATTGGGCGTACCTGGGCGTGCTGGGCACCTGCGGTCAGCGTCTGATCACGCGCCGGGCATGGTGGGCGACCAACATCGCAATTGTGCTGGTGTACCTGCCCTGGTTGCCAGGCCTGCTGGATCTGGTACAGCACGTCGACCAGCTCAAGGTCGGCGGCGACATCGGCTGGGAAGATCCGGTCAATGCGCTGTCCGTGCCATCGATGATCTGGCAGTTCATGTTGCAGGATGAAGGCCTGGATCTGTGGCGACCGCTGTTCTGGGGGTTTGCGCTGCTATTGATCGCGCTGGTTGGCGTCAGCGTCTGGCGTGATCGCGAACCTTATCGACCAGCCATCCTGCTGGCGCTGTTTTTCCTGCTGCCGCTTTTGCTGGTCTACGCCGTGTCGTTTATCTCGCCGGTGTTCATTGAACGCTACCTCACGGTGTATGCCCTGGGCTTGCCGATCCTGCTGGCGTTGCTCATCGACCGTGGGTCATGGTGGGGCGCGGCGTTGTTCGTGTTGGTGGTGGGGGTGGAGCTGGTTGGGCTGAAGAACAACTTCACGGTGGACGAGCAGGACCAATTCAACGTGCCGGTGGAGTTCGTCAACCGCAACTACCAGGAAGATGATCGCATCGTGCTCAGCGACATGATGTGGTACCTCAGCTACGTCTATTACGACCAGACCGACGCCCAACTGCAGCTCTACACCCCGCCCAAACCCGACGGCACCCCAACGCGACCGAATGCCTACGGCTTCGGCACGCTGGTGGATCAAGACGGCGGGCGCATCTACCTCGACCACCTCTCGTCACTGCCTGCCGGCACCCGACGCGTATGGCTGATCAGCAGCAACGAAACGCCGGACGAATTTGCGCCACTGCCCCCGGGCTGGCACGAACTCAGTCGCCAGGACGGCGGTGGCGCCAGGGCACGCTTGTTTGTGTTGTGCACTGTGCCGTCGATGTTGCCCGAGGGCTGTCCCTAGACTGGGCTTGGGCTTCGACGCGACAGCCCGGCGCCAAGACTGATCCAAATGCCACCACCCATCCGCCAAATTGTTTCAAAACTTGACGCTCAAGCCTGCTTCCACCATATTGATAGTTAGCAAACTAACTGTATGCGAACGATCCCGTGTCCCAATCCCTCGAACAACTCCAGATGAACCTTAGCAGCAGCATGGTGGTGGGCGCCCGCAACTGGCGCAAAATCTGCCAGGCCACGCTGGTGAGCTATGGCATCTCCGAAGCCTGCGCCGTGCCGCTGTTGATGATCGGCCGTCTGGGCGACGGTGTGCATCAGGTCAAGGTGGCCCAGGCCTCCGGCATCGAAAGCCCGTCACTGGTGCGTCTGCTCGACCAGCTGTGCAGCGGCGGCTATGTGTGCCGTACCGAAGACGCCCACGACCGCCGCGCCAAGGCCCTGAGCCTCACCGAGCGCGGCCGTGAGCTGGTGCAGGCGGTGGAAGCGCAACTGGTGCGCCTGCGCCGCGAAGTGCTGGCCGACATTCCCCACAGCGACCTCGAAGTCGCGTTGCGTGTGCTGCGTGCCTTCGAGGCCGCGGGGGCGGTGGCGTCTTGAACGGATTCTTGACCGGCATGCCGCCGGCCCGCGACTGGTTTTACGGCGTGCGCACCTTCGCGGCGTCGATGATCGCGCTGTACATCGCCATGCTCATGCAAATGCCGCGTCCGTATTGGGCGATGGCCACCGTGTACATCGTCTCCAGCCCATTCGTAGGCCCTACCAGCTCCAAGGCGCTGTACCGCGCCATCGGCACCCTGATGGGCGCGGCGGCGGCGGTATTGTTCGTGCCGATGTTCGTGCAGTCGCCCTACATCCTGGTGGTGGTGATTGCGCTGTGGACCGGCACCTTGCTGTTCCTCTCCATGCACCTGCGCACCGCCAACAACTATGCCCTGATGCTCGCCGGCTACACCCTGCCGCTGATCGCGCTGCCCGTGGTGGATAACCCCCTGGCGGTGTGGGACGTGGCCGAAGCGCGTACCGAAGAAATCTTCCTCGGCATCGTCGTGGCCGCCGTGGTCGGCGCGATGTTCTGGCCGCGTCGACTGATGCCGGTGTTCGACGGTTCGGTGGCCAAGTGGTTTGCCGATGCGCAGGTCTACAGCCAGCGCTTTCTCACGCGCAACGTCGATACCGAGGAAGTCAGCAACCTGCGCGGCGGCATGGTCGCCACGTTCAACACCCTTGAATTGATGATCGGCCAATTGCCCCACGAAGGCGCGCGGCCGCAGACGGTGCGCAACACCAAGGAACTGCGCGGGCGCATGATTCACCTGTTGCCGGTGATCGACGCCCTGGACGACGCGGTGTACGCCCTCGAACACCGCGCCCCCGAGTTTCTTGAACGCTTCACACCGTTGCTGCACGCCGCCAACACCTGGCTTGATAGCACAACCGACACCGCGCCCCTTGAACGCTGGCGTCAGCTGCGCGACCAGATCGACGCCGCCCAACCCCAGGGCGACGCACTCAACGACCGCCACACGCTGCTGTTCTCCAACGCGCTCTACCGCCTGGCCGAGTGGGTCGACCTGTGGCAGGACTGCCGCAGCTTGCAGGCCGCCATCCAGTGCGAAAGCCAGGACAGCTGGCGCGCCGTCTACCGTCATTGGCGCCTGGGCCGACTCACGCCGTTCCTCGACCGTGGCCTGATGTTCTACTCGGCGTTTTCCACCGTCAGCGCGATCATCGTCGCCTCGGTGCTGTGGATCCTGCTGGGCTGGACCGACGGCGGCAGCGCGGTGATTCTGGCCGCCGTCGCGTGCAGCTTCTTCGCCACGATGGACGACCCGGCGCCGCAGATTTACCGGTTCTTTTTCTGGACCGCCCTGTCGGTGCTGTTCGCCAGCCTGTACCTGTTTCTGGTGCTGCCCAACCTGCACGATTTCCCGATGCTGGTACTGGCCTTCGCCGTGCCGTTCATCTGCATCGGCACCCTCACGGTCCAGCCGCGTTTCTACCTGGGCATGCTGCTGACGCTGGTCAACACCTCGTCATTCATCAGCATCCAGGGCGCCTACGATGCGGATTTTCTCAATTTCGCCAACGTCAACCTGGCTGGGCCCGTGGGCCTGCTGTTCGCCTTTGTATGGACGCTGATCGCGCGGCCCTTCGGCGCGGAACTGGCGGCCAAGCGCCTCACCCGTTTTAGTTGGCGCGACATCGTGAGTCTCACCGAACCCGCCACCCTGGCCGAGCACCGGCACATGGCCGCGCAAATGCTCGACCGCCTGATGCAGCACCTGCCGCGCCTGGCCCTCACCGGGCAGGACACCGGCATCGCCCTGCGCGACCTGCGCGTGGCACTCAACCTGCTCGACCTGCTGGCCTACTCGCCGCGCATCCTCGGCGTGCCCCGGGTGCTGCTCAATCAGGTGGTGGAAGGTGTGGGCGGCTACTTCAAGGCCTGCCTCAAGGCGGGTGAACGCTTGCCCGCGCCCAGCGGTCTGCTGATGACACTCGACCGCACCCGTCGCGCCCTCAATGGCCAGGGCTTGCAGGACGCCGACGACACCCGCCTGCACCTGCTGCACGCCCTGGCCGGCCTGCGCCTGGCGCTGCTGCCGGGGGTTGAATTCATTGGTGGCACGGAGCTTGAAGCGCCGCTGCCGGATGGAGCGCCTTTATGATCGGTGATCTGGATATCAGCGGGGTGTTTCTGCCCACGTTGCTGGTGCTGATGGGCATTACGTACCTGTTGTTTCTGGTGGTGCACGGGCTGTTGACGCGCATGCACTTCTATCGCCTGGTCTGGCACCGGGCATTGTTCAATGTGGGGCTCTACGCGCTGATGCTGGGCGCGGTGGACTCACTCAGTCGATACCTGATGACATGAAAAAACCTTTTTTGACCATCGGCCGTGTAACCCTGACGCTTCTGGTGGTGACCTTCGCCGTCGTCGTCGTGTGGCGCATGGTGATGTACTACATGTTTGCCCCCTGGACCCGCGACGGGCACATCCGCGCCGACATCGTGCAGATTGCGCCGGACGTGTCCGGGCTGATCCAGCAGGTGGATGTGCGCGACAACCAACTGGTCACCAAGGGCCAGGTGCTGTTCGCCGTCGACCAGGACCGCTTCAAGCTCGCCCTGCGCCAGGCCCGCGCCGCCGTGGCCGATCGCCAGGAAACCCTGGCCCAGGCCCAGCGCGAGTACAAGCGTAACCGTGGCCTCGGCAATCTGGTGCCCAGCGAACAACTGGAAGAAAGCCAGTCCCGCGTGGCCCGCGCCCAGTCGGCCCTGGCCGAAGCGCAAGTGACGGTGGACGCGGCTCAGTTGAACCTCGACCGTTCGGTGATCCGCAGCCCGGTGGACGGCTACGTCAACGACCGTGCGCCGCGCAGCCAGGAATTCGTCACCGCCGGGCGCCCGGTGCTGTCGGTGGTCGACAGCAATTCCTTCCACATCGACGGTTATTTCGAAGAGACCAAGCTCGACGGCATCCACGTCGGCATGGCCGTGGACATCCGTGTGATCGGCGACAACGCGCGCTTGCGCGGTCATGTGCAGAGCATCGTCGCCGGCATCGAGGACCGCGACCGCAGCAGCGGCTCCAACCTGCTGCCCAACGTCAACCCGGCGTTCAGTTGGGTGCGCCTGGCCCAGCGGATTCCGGTGCGTATCGCCTTCGACGACGTGCCGGCCGACTTTCGCATGATCGCCGGGCGCACGGCCACGGTGTCGATCATCGGCGACCCGGTTAAAGACGGAGAGCAACCATGAAGCGGCTTCTGGCGACTTCCGCATTGGGGTTGCTGCTGTCGGCCTGCCAAGTGGTGGGCCCGGATTACTCGCTGCCGGACACCGCAGCCGTCAACCGCAAAGACCTGCAAGGGCCGATGGCGGGCGAGGGCGACAACGTGGTGTCGGCACCGGTGCCGGCTGACTGGTGGAAGCTGTACAAGGACCCGCGACTGGATGAGCTGGTGCGCCAGGCCATGGCCTCCAACACCGACCTGCGCGTGGCCGCCGCCAACCTGCAGCGCGCGCGTTACCAGAGCCAACAGGCCGAGTCCGCCGGCGGCTGGAGTGCCGGCGCCAAGGCCGAAGCCCAGCGCCTGCAGGAATCCGGCGAGGCGTTCTTGCTGGCCGACAAAGTGCCGGTGGACAACATCGGCAGCGTGGGCATTAGCACCTCGTACCAGTTCGACCTGTTCGGCACCTTGCAACGAGGCATCGAAAGCGCTCAGGCCAATGCCGACGCAGCCCAGGCGGCGGCCGATATCGCCCGCATCACCTTGGTGGCCGATGTAGTGCGTTCGTACACGCGGGTGTGCGCGGCCAACGAAGAACTGGCAATCGCCCACGAGTCCCTTGACCTGCAAGGCCAGAGCACCCGGCTGACCCAGCGCCTGCGCGACGCCGGGCGCGGTGATGAAACCCAGGTGACCCGCTCGCAGACCCAATACAAATCCTTGCGCGCCGACATGCCGCGCTATGAAGCCGCGCGTCAGGCCGGCTTGTTTCGCCTGTCGATGCTGCTGGCCAAGCCGCTGGACCAATTGCCGGCCGGCACCGCGCATTGCGCCGAGCTGCCGCACATCGCCCAACTGCTGCCAGTGGGCGACGGCGCCGCCTTGCTCAAACGCCGCCCTGACGTACGCCAGGCCGAACGCCAACTGGCCGCCGCCACCGCGCGCATCGGCGTGGCCACCGGCGCGCTCTACCCGGACATCGCCATTGGCGCCTCTGTCGGCACGGTGGGCCTGCTCGACGACCTCGGCACGCCGGCGACCAACCGCTGGGGCTTTGGCCCGATGATCAGTTGGACCGTCCCCACCAACGGCGCGCGCGCGCGCATCCACGAAGCCGAGGCCGCCACCCAGGGTGCCCTGGCTCATTTCGACGGGGTGGTGCTCAACGCCATCCGCGAAACCCAGACCGGCCTTGCGCAATACACGGCCATGTTGCAGCGCCGCGATGCGCTGGCCGAAGCCGGCGAGTCCGCCAGGGAAGCGGCGGGGCAGACCCATCGCTTCTTCCAGGCCGGTCGCGCATCGTTTCTGGCCGACTTGCAGGCCACGCGCACCTACACCGATGTGCGCGCGCAACTGGCGGCTGCCAACACCCAGGTTGCCATGAGCCAGATTGACCTGTTCCTGGCGCTGGGTGGCGGCTGGGAAAGCGCACGAACCCAAGGCACGCAGGCCCCGGCAAAGCCTTGAAACACCTTGAGTGACACGGGCTGGCGTATACCTGGACCGCACGTTTGCAGCGTCTCCATCACTCATCGGATGAGATTGATGGGGCGCACCCGTGAACTCCCGCTGACCGAGCCCCTCTGAAAGGCTGGGCCGTTCGCGGCCGCCAGTGCTAATCTTCCCCCGTTTTCGGCGGGCTTGAGCCAACCCCTACAGGGTTCAAGGAAGACAGCCCACTTCTCACAGGATTTGATCAGGTCACTTCATGAATAAGCCAGCAGTCGTTCTTTTGGGTTTTGTGGTCGCCGTTGGCGTCGTCAGTGCAGGCGGCGCCTGGTACACCGGTAAACAACTGGAGCCGGTGCTGCAAACCGCGATCCAGAACGCCAACAAGGAACTGCAGACCTCCATGGCCGGCGTCGATGGCAAGGTCTCCCTGGAGCTGGTCTCCCTGGATCGCGGCGTGTTCAGCAGCACTGCCCACTACCGTCTCAAGGCGCAGGGCGCAGTCTTCGGCGAAGACAATCCCAACCCCGAGTTGCTGTTCGTCGACCATATCGAACACGGCCCGCTGCCGTTCTCGCGTCTGGTCACGCTCAAATGGCTGCCGGTCATGGCCACCAGTCACTTCGAGCTGGAAAAGAACCCCACCAGCGAAAAATGGTTCGCCGCCGCCAAAGACGTGTCACCGCTCAAAGGCGTGACCAATATCGGCTACACCCGTTCGGTCAACGGCAATGTCGAACTGCTGCCCCTGGAGTTCAAGGACGACAAGTCCTCGGCGAGCTTCTCCGGCCTCAACCTCAACTTCGACAGCACCGCCGAAGGCAAGAAGGTCAAGCTCGACGGCTACATGAACAGCCTCAAGGTGGCGGCGGTGGGTGCCGACGGCACGCCGTTCGCAGCCGACCTGGCTGGCCTTACTGTGGCCAGCAACCTGGAGAAGTCCACCTTCGACTTCTACACCGGGCAGAACACCGTGGAGCTGACCGACGCCAAGTTCACCTTCGGCCCGCAGCAAAGCGTGCTGACCCTCAAGGGCTTCGAGCAGAAAGATTCCAGCAACACCAAGGACAACAACCTGGCCGGCCGCGTCGACTACAAGATCGACGAGATCGGTTACCAGGGCAAACCCGTGGGTTCGGCCGCCATGGCCGTGAGCATGAAGAACGTCGACGTCCCGTCGATGGTGGTGCTGACCAAGCTTTATCAGGAAAAAATGCAACCGGTGCAAGCCGCCGCCGCTGCGGGCGAACCGGTGCCGGAACTGCAACTGACTGAAGCCGAACAGGCCCTTGCCGACGCCAACGTCAACCAGTTGTTGGCCGCCAAGCCGCAAGTGGCGGTCGAGAACCTGTCGCTGAAAACCACCCATGGCGAAAGCAAGTTCAACCTTGTACTGGACCTGGCCAAGCCCGCCAGCATGGAACTGCCGCCGGTTGAGCTGGGCAAGCAGATGGTGTCGCTGCTGGACGCCAACCTCACCCTGTCCAAGCCAATGATCGCCGACGTCGCCGCTCTGCAGGCACAGCTCGGCGGCGTGACCGATCCTAAAGCCATCGAGCAGCAAGGGCAGGCGGCGTCGCAGATGATCAGCAGCATGGCGGTCGGCACCCAACTGGCCACGGTGGTCGGGACTGACGTGGTGTCCAAGCTGCATTACGCCAACAACGAAGTGACCTTCAACGGCCAGAAGATGACCGTCGAGCAATTCCTCGGCTTCGTAATGGGCAAAGTCGGCGCCGTCAGCGGCGCTCAGTAAGGGTCAACGCAGCCAACATGTGGGAGGGGGGGCAAGCCCCCTCTTAAAAGTCTTGGCTGCGCGTGAGCCGTTTCAGGCAACCACACTCCTGTGGCTAGGCGGCTTATTGTGGCGAGCGGGCTTGCCCTAAAGCCGACCGGAATGGGGAATGTGAACGCGATCAAATGTGGGAGCGGGCTTGCCCGCGAAGGCGTCGGCCCTGCAAACATTGAGGTCGACTGACCCACCGCTTCCGCGGGCAAGTCGCAGCGCCGCTTCCACAGGGGATTTACGCTTAACTGTGGCGAGCAGGCTTGTCCTGCGTTGGGCTGCGTAGCAGCCCCAAAACCAGGCGCTGTGTAGCGTCACGTACACCGCGTTTTCCTTGATTGGGGGCGCTTCGCACCCCAACGCGGGGCAAGCCTGCTTGCTACAGAGGCTCCAGTTTGCTGCCCGACGGAGCCCAATTCTGAACAATTGTTCCGATTTGGCCTTCGCCCCGCTTTCCTGAGCGATAGTCCGCCCAGGAAAGCTAGGCCGCGTCAGTGGACGCCGCACCCTGAAGCGCTTCGCTCAGGACACCTATCGTTACGCTTTCCGTGTGTAAGGAAGCTCACGATATGTTGCGAAACCTACCACTCAGTGCCTCAGGCCGGTTGCGTCTGCTGATCGGGGTCGCCTTGTGCAGCCAATTACTGATGCCCGCCTTCGCCTCGGCCGACCCGGCCTACGACGCCCTGATCATCCAGGCGCGCAACGGCAACTTCACCCCTGCACTGACCCAACTTCGCCAGTTGTCCGCCGAACGCCAGACGCCCGGTCAGGTCAGCGATCACCTGATCATCGCCGGCTGGGCCGGCCAGGATGGCGAAGTGCTCAAGGTGTACGAAGCCCAGGGCAAACATCGCAACCTCAGCACCCAGGCACTTGCCACGGTGGCGCGCACCTACCGCAACCAGAAGCAATGGGCTCCGGCCGAGGCGGTGTATCGCCAGGCGTTGCTGCGCGAGCCGAACAACATCGACCTGCAACTGGGCCTGGCCCTCACTCAGGCCGACGGCGGCCAAGCCACCCAAGCCGTGCAAAGCACCCGTGCGCTGGTGGCGGCCAAGCCCGAAGACCCGAACCGGCGCATGGCCCTGGGCTACGCGCTGGCCCGCGCAGGCTTTAACTACGACGCCCTGTTCGAATTCGACCAGGCTTTCACCCGCGCCGGCGACAAGCCTGAAGTCGCCCGCGAATACCTCATCGCCCTGCAACAGGCGCGCTTGCCAGAGGCCGCGTTGCGCCTGTCGGCCCAGCGTCCTGGTTTGGTGGACGCGATCACCCAGCGCCGCCTCGAAGGCGACCTCGCCGCCGAGCGCGTGCGGCTGGCCGAGTACGCCACGCGCTCCGAGAAAGAGCGCTACGTGGTGGCCGACCGCGCGCTGCAGGACTACGACCGACTGATCACCCGCTGGACCCCGGACGCCAGCGCCCACGATGACGTGGTGCGCTGGCGCATCGACCGCCTGGGTGCGCTCAAGGCTCGTGCGCGCACCGCCGACGTGGTGCGCGAGTACGAAACCCTCACCGCTCAAGGCGTGCAACTGCCCACCTACGCCTTGCGCTGGGTGGCCGGTGCCTACCTCGAGCAGCGCCAGCCGGAGCGCGCCCAGACGCTGTATCGCCAGGTATTGACCGCGCCGGATGCCGACGCCAGTTACCGCGTCGATGACAGCACCGCGCTGTTCTATGCCCTGCTGGAAAGCGACCAGGTGCAGCAGGCGCGTGACGTCGCCGCGCAATTGGCCAACGAACAGAAACCACGGGTCGAACTCAAGGGCCTGCCCATCGGCAATCCCAACGACAACTGGATGGACGCGCAGCAACTCTCCGCCCAGGCCGGCACGTACGGCGGCGACCTGCCGGGCAGCGAAAGCGGCCTGGACGCCCTGGTGGCCAAGGCCCCCGGCAATGTCGGCCTGCGCCTGGCCCAGGCCGACATGTACCGCGCCCGTGATTTGCCTCGGCGCGCCGAAAACGTGCTCAAGGAAACCGAAGCGCAGGCCCCGCGCGACATCGGCCTGGAAGTGTCCCAGGCCTATACCGCGATGGACCTGCAGGAGTGGCGCCAACTCGACGTGCTCACCGACGACGTACTCGCGCGTAACCCGGACAACCGTCAAGTGCAGCGCCTCAGCCGCCTGCGTGACGTGCACAACATGGCCGAGCTGCGCGTGGAAGCCTACACCGGCAAAAGCTTCGGCGGTGGCCCCAATGAAGACGCCGGTGCCGCCACCGGCAGCCGCGACTGGGGCATCGAAAGCGTGATCTACACGCCACCCATCGACGAAGACTGGCGCCTGTTCGCCGGTGCCGGTTATGCCACCGCAGACTTCACCGAAGGCACCGGTCAGCACCGCTGGCAGCGCGTGGGCGTGGAGCGGCGCACCCGCGACATGACCCTTGAAGCCGAGGTGTCCAACCATTCCTATGGCGACGGCGCCAAGCAAGGCGCCGCCGTGTCGATTGCGCGCGACATCAATGACAACTGGCAATACGGCGGCAGCCTCGGCTACCTGCTCAGCACCACGCCGTTGCGTGCGCTCAATGACGGGATCACGGCCAATGGCGGCAGCGGTTTTATCCGCTGGCGCGCCAATGAAAGCCGCGAGTGGAAACTGACCCTCAGCCCCTCCCATTTCAGCGATGGCAACGACCGTTTCGAAGCCTTGCTCAGTGGTCGCCAGGGCCTCTACAGCGCGCCGCATGTGCAAGTCGACCTGGGCCTGGAAGTCGCCACCAGCCGCAACAGCAAACAGGACGCGGTGTACTTCAACCCCAAATCCGACCTCACGGTGTTGCCCGTGCTCAACATCAACCATGTGCTCTACCGCCGCTACGAGACGCAGTGGAGCCAGCAGTTCCAGATCGGCGCGGGCACCTACAGCCAGCGCGATTACTCCACTGGCGGGGTGGGGCTAGTCGGCTACGGCCAACGCTTTCGCTGGAACGACGTGCTGGACGTCGGCGCCAACCTGAGCCTGATCAGCCGCCCCTACGACGGTGATCGCGAACGCGATCTGCGCCTGCTCGTCGACCTTACCTACCGTTTCTAAAAGAGCCCGACCATGACCGTCCTCAGCCGTTGCTTGTTGGTCCTGGGTGTATTGCTGGCCAGTGCCTGCGCCCAGCAACCCGCGCCATTCACTCCACCCGCCGAGCGGCCGACACCGGCCAACGAAGCGCCGTGGCCGAAAAACCATTTCCTGGGCATTGCCTACCACGACATCAATGACCGCGACCCCGACCAGGCCGTGGTCGGCGTGCGCACCGAGCGCCTGATCGAGCAACTGGCCTGGCTGCGCGAGAACGGTTACCAGGCGGTCAGCGTCGACCAGATCCTGGCCGCGCGCCGTGGCGGGCCGGCGTTGCCGCCCAAAGCCATCATGCTCAGCTTCGACGACGGTTACGCCAGCTTCTACACCCGCGTGATGCCGATTCTGCGCGCCTATCACTGGCCGGCCCTGCTGGCGCCGGTGGGCTACTGGATCGATACGCCGCTCGACAAGCCGGTGGACTTTGCCGGCGCGCCACGGCCGCGCGGCGAATTCCTCACCTGGCAGCAAATCCGCGAAGTGTCGCAATCGGGCCTGGTGGAAATCGCCGCGCACACCGATAACAACCACAAAGGCATTCTGGCCAACCCCCAGGGCAACCTGGAACCGGCGGCGACGTCCATGCGCTACGACCCGGCGACCGGCCGCTACGAAACCGATGCCCAGTTTCAGGCGCGGATGCGCGCTGACGTCGCGGCCATCAGCCAGAAGATCCGCAGCGTGACCGGCAAGGCGCCACGGGTGTGGGTATGGCCCTACGGCGCGGCCAAGGGCACGTCCCTGGCGGTGGTCGGCGAGCAGGGCTATCAGATGGCGCTGACCCTGGAAGACGGCCTCGACAGCCTGGGCAACCTGATGGACAGCCCGCGCTTTCTGGTGGCCTCCGACCCGGACGGCGAGCACTTCGCCAACAGCATCGTCGCTGTGCAGGCCAAGGCGCCGATGCGCGTGCTGCATGTGGACCTGGACAACGTCTACGACCCGGACCCGGCCCAGCAGGCACGCAACCTCGATCAGTTGGTGCAGCGCGTGGTGGACATGGGCGCAGGCACCGTGTTCCTGCAAGCCTTCGCCGACCCCAAGGGCGACGGCCTGGTGCACTCGCTGTACTTCCCCAACCGTCACCTGCCGGTGCGCGCCGACCTGTTCAACCGTGTCGCCTGGCAACTGCGCACCCGCGCCCATGCCGCCGTGTATGCCTGGATGCCGGTGCTGAGCTTTGCCCTCGACCCCAAGCTGCCGCGTGTCACGCGGTGGGATCCACACACCGGCCAGGTGGCTGCGGACGCCGATCAATACAAACGCCTGTCGCCGTTCGACCCGCAGGTGCGCAGGCTCATCGGTGAAATCTACGAGGACCTGGCGCGCAACAGTGCCATCGACGGCGTGCTCTACCACGACGACGCGGTGCTGACGGATTTCGAAGACGCCAGCCCCGCCGCGCTCAAGGCGTACGCCGCCAACGGCTTGCCCGGCAACATCGCCGCCTTGCGTGCCGACCCGGCCGTGATGCAGCGCTGGACCCGCTTCAAGAGCCGCTACCTGATCGACTTCACCCATGAGCTCACCGCCAGGGTGCGCGCCATCGGCGGCCCGCAGGTGCAGACCGCGCGCAATATCTTCGCCGAGCCGATGCTCAACCCCGACAGCGAAGCGTGGTTCGCGCAGAACCTCGACGATTTCCTCCAGGCTTACGACTGGACTGCGCCCATGGCCATGCCGTTGATGGAAGGCCAGACGCTCAAGCAATCCAATGCCTGGCTGGAAAAGCTGGTGGCCACGGTCAAGGCGCGCCCGGGTGCGCTTGAGCGCACCGTGTTCGAGTTGCAGGCCAAAGACTGGCGCACCCAGGCCGCGCCGGATATCGACGGTGTGCAAATGGCGCAATGGATGGGCGTGCTCAAGCGCCAGGGCGTCACCAGCTTCGGCTACTACCCGGATAACTTTCTGGAAAATTCCCCGGACCTGAAGACGGTACGTCCGGCCCTTTCCAATCAATGGAACCCTTGACCATGTTCGACAGAATCCTGGCTTTATTCGTGTTGGCGCTGGTGCTGGGCGTGCCCCTGGGCCTGATCTTCCTGGTCACCGGGCAGTTCCTGATGGACTTCGTGTTCTTCTACCCGCTGTTCATGTCGGCGCTGTGGATCGCCGGCGGCCTGTACTTCTGGTTGCACTGGGAACGCCACTGGCCGTGGGAAGAAGACACCCCCGCGCCGACCCTGGCCGGTAACCCGCTGATCTCGATCATCATCCCTTGCTACAACGAGGGCGATAACGTCGGCGAGACCATCCATGCCGCGCTGGACCAGCTGTACCCCAACGTCGAAGTCATCGCGGTCAATGACGGCTCCAAGGACAACACCGCCGCCCTGCTCGACGCGCTGGCCCTGCAACACCCGCGATTGCGCGTGTTGCACCTGGCGCAGAACCAGGGCAAGGCCGTGGCCCTGCGCATGGGCGCCGTGGCTGCGCGCAGCGAATACCTGGTGTGCATTGACGGCGACGCACTGCTCGACAGAAACGCGGCGGCCTACCTGGTCGCACCGATGCTCGACAACCCGCGCCTGGGCGCCGTCACCGGCAACCCACGCATCCGCACCCGCTCGACCCTGATCGGTCGTGTGCAGGTGGGTGAGTTCTCGTCGATCATCGGCTTGATCAAGCGCACCCAGCGGGTGTTCGGGCGCATCTTCACGGTGTCCGGTGTGGTGGTGGCGTTTCGCAAGAAAGCGCTGGACCGCATCGACTACTGGAGCACCGACATGATCACCGAGGACATCGACGTCAGTTGGAAGCTGCAACTCGATCACTGGGCGATCTTCTACGAGCCGCGCGCGCTGTGCTGGATCCTGATGCCCGAAACCGTCGGCGGCCTGTGGAAGCAGCGCCTGCGCTGGGCCCAGGGCGGCGCCGAAGTGCTGTTCAAGAACATTCGTGGCATCTGGCAATGGCGCCATCGCTACCTGTGGCCGCTGCTGTTCGAATACTGCCTGTCCACCGGTTGGGCCTTCACCTTCATGCTCTCGGTGATTTTCTGGGGCGTGGGCAAATTCATCCCACTGCCCCAGGCCATTGCGGTCGACTCCCTGATGCCGCCGGCGTTTACCGGGCTGGTGCTGGCGATGGTGTGCCTGATGCAGTTCGCCGTGAGCATCCTGATCGACCGGCGCTACGAAAAGGACCTGTGGAAAACCCTGTTCTGGACCGTGTGGTACCCGATGGTGTTCTGGCTGGTCAGCCTGTTTACCACGCTGGTCAGCTTCCCCAAGGTGCTGTTCAACCAGCACCAGAAACGCGCGCGCTGGGTGAGCCCGGACCGTGGCATCAAACCAATCGAAAAGGAGGCGTGACATGAAACTTGTCAGAACTCGCCAACATGCCGTGATGTGGCTCATCGATGTGGCGCTGACCCTGCTCGCCTGGGGCGGCCTGGTCTGGCTGCTGGCGCGCGGCATCGGCGCCATGCTGGAAACCCATGGCGGGCCGCGAATCGAAGCGCCGATCTTCGCGGCGCTCAACACCCTGCAGATCTACCTGTGGATCGCCGTGTTCAACGCGTTGATCCTCGTCAGCTGGGCGCGTTACCAGCAACGCAAGGGCCGCAAGTTCGCCCAACGCCGCGCCCAGGCTAATGCGCTGAGCGACCAGCACCTGAGTGCAAGCTTCAATCTGGCCCAGGGCGACCTCGAGCAACTGCGCAGGCCGGGCGTGCTGGTGATTCACAACGACGAAGAGGGCGGCGTGGGCGAAGTGAAATCCCACGTCTCCCGTGACGTGGAACGCGCGCCGCTGACGCTGGTGGCGGGGCAGGAAAAATTCCGAACGTAGACGGCGCCCAGATCCAAATTTGGGAGGGGCTTGCTCCCACAGCCATAGCCGTGCGGGCTATTGTGGCAAGCCCTAATGCCGTTCAGTTAAGCGCAGATTCCCTGTGGCGAGCAGGCTTGTCCTGCGTTGGGCTGCGCAGCAGCCCCAAAACCAGGCGCTGAGCCTTATCAGTTACAGCGCGTTTTGCTGGATTGGGGGCGCTTTGCACCCCAACGCGGGGCAAGCCCGCTCGCCACAAAAAGCCCTCCCACAGTAATCTGCACAGCTGAATTACCTCTGCAATTGCCATTTATGCGATCCAATTCACACTCCCCTCGCGAACTTATCGGCATCCTCCGGTACTAAGCCCTAGCTCGGAAATTTC
Organism: Pseudomonas poae; assembly: GCF_001439785.1. GTDB lineage: Bacteria > Pseudomonadota > Gammaproteobacteria > Pseudomonadales > Pseudomonadaceae > Aquipseudomonas > Aquipseudomonas poae. The sequence continues at coordinate 36,349 of NZ_JYLI01000029.1, forward strand.
CTAATGGCTATTTAGTGGCAGTCATTGGTTATCAGCCGATTCATAATCAAAAGCGTATCCGTCTGTCGGAATAATCGTTTCAGTCACGGCACGATTACGCTTTTTATTGTTTTTTATTTTTATTTATCAAGAGGTTGCAACTCTGCCGGTGCCGCGTGCCGTCAAATCCCATTCATTGGATTGACACCGCTTCGATGGTAGCTTGCCGACCCTTGATTTTCGACGGATCGAACATGTCCCTATCGCTACGGATTCGGTTGTTGCTGTGCACCCTCCTGCTCACTTGTGTGAGCCAGAACAGCGCGTTCGCCGCCCCCACGCCAGGGGATCAGGACCTGATCCGCGACCGGCAGAACCGCCTGCTCGAAGAACAGCAGCGGCGCCTGCAGGAACTCAAGGACCTGCCCGGTAAAGAAGCCAAGCCTGATACCCCGGCCGCGCCGGCCGACAGCCGTTGCTTCCAGATTTCGGACATCGAACTCAAAGGCGCCGACAGCCTGCCCGCCGGCGACCGCGCCATGCTGCTCAAGCCCTACCTGGGCCAATGCCTGGGCGTGTCGCAGCTTAATGAACTGCTCAAGGTCATCACCGACTACTACATCGCCAAAGGCCGCGTCACAAGCCGCGCCTACCTGCCGCAACAGGACCTCTCCAGCGGCCACCTGCAGGTGCTGGTGGTCGAAGGCAAACTCGAAGCGCTCAAAAGTGCCGAAGGCAGCACGGTGACCGACCGCGAACTGGCCATGGCCTTTCCCGGCAAACTCGGCGAGCCGCTGAACCTGCGCGAAGTCGAGCAACTGGTGGACCAGCTCAACCGCCTGCCGTCCAAACAAGCGCAAATGGAACTGACCCCCGGCCAGCAGATCGGCGGCAGCGACGTGGTGGTCAAGAACACCCCGCAAAAGCCCTGGCGCGCCAGCCTGTCGCGTAACAACGACGGCCAGAAGAGCACCGGCGAGCAGCAATGGGGCGCAGGCCTGGAGTGGGACAGCCCGCTGGGCCTGGCCGATCAGTTGATTCTGCGCGGCGGCCACGACGCGGTCAGCGACCACCAGAAAACCTCGAAGAATACCATGCTCTACTACAACGTTCCGTGGGGCTGGTGGAACTTCAGCTACACCTACAGCGAGAGCGACTACCGCACCTTCGGCGTGACCAACAACTTCAAGTTTAAGCAGGACGGCGACAACCAGAACCACCAACTGCGCGCCGAACGAGTGATCCACCGCGATGACGTGAGCAAGACCTCGGTCAACGTCGGCCTGGCGCACCTGCGCACCAACAACTACATCCTCGACGTGCGCACCGCGCCCAGCAGCAACCGCCTCAGCGAACTGCAACTGGGCATCAACCACGGCCGGCGCATTGGCACCGCGTTCGTCAACCTGGACCTGGGCATGCAAAACGGCATCGGCCTGTTCGACGCCCAGTCCCAGGACGAACGCGACCCGCTTGGCCGGCGCCAGCCCAATTCGCGCTACCGCAAATACACCGCCACCGTCAGCTACCTGCAACCGTTCAGCCTGTGGGGCGAGTCGTTCAGCTTCAGCAGCCTGGCCACCGGCCAACGCAGCGAAGACATCCTGTTCTCGCCGCAACGCATGAGCCTCGGCGGCTCGGCCTCGGTGCGCGGCTTCAAGGACCAACTGCTGACCGGCGACAGCGGCGGTTACTGGCGCAACGAAGTGCGCTGGGCGCGCCCCGTGACCCTCGACTGGATGCGCCCGGCTTTTGCCGAATACGGCGCCAGCGTCGGCTACGACCAGGGCGTGATCACCAACGACCGCTACAACGGCGACGTCCACGGCCGGGTGTCCAGCAACTCCCTGGAGCTGTTCGCCCGTGGCAAAAACGTCAGCACCAGCGTGACCTTTGCCCACTCGCTGGAAAGGCCTGGCGTAGTCACCGAGCGCGAAGCGCCGATCTACTTCCGCCTGGATTTCTTCCTGTAATTCAACGTTGCGCCGCAGCGAGAAACTGAAAAATGGACGTTCGCCAATTTGCGTTCTTGGCCCGCCAACCTTCTGCCGCGCTGAAGCCGCGAAACGCGTTCTTCGGTTTGCCCAAGCGCGGGTTGGCGCTGATCCTCGCCAACGCGCTGTTCTGGCAGCCGCTGCTGGCCCAGGCCGAGGGCATTGTGGTCAGTGCGCCGGGCACTACCGTGGGCGCGGCGGGCAATGGCGTGCCGGTGGTGAACATCGCCACGCCGAACGGCGCGGGCCTGTCCCATAACCAGTTCAACGACTATAACGTCGGCCCTAACGGAGTGATCCTCAACAACGCCAACGGCGCGCTGCAAAACACCCAACTGGGCGGGATCATCGTCGGCAACCCCAACCTCAAGGGCGGCGCGGCCAGCGTCATCCTCAACGAAGTCAATGGCGGCAGCGCCAGTCAGTTGCGCGGCTATACCGAAGTGGCGGGGCAGTCGGCCAAAGTTATCGTCGCCAACCCCTACGGGATTACCTGCGCCGGTTGCGGCTTCATCAACACCCCCAACGTCACCCTGACCACCGGCAAGCCCGTCATCGACCCGACCGGTCAGCTGAAAAGCTACCAGGTCGATGGCGGCGCCGTGACTATTGACGGCGAAGGCTTGAACGCCAGCAACATCGACCGCTTCGACATCATCACCCGCTCGGCCAAAATCAACGCACAAATCAACGCCCGCCAACTCAACGTGATCACCGGCCGTAACGACGTCGATGCACAAAGCCTGAACACCACGACCCGCGCCGACGATGGCAGCGCCAAACCCGAGCTGGCGATCGACTCGTCGGCCCTGGGCGGCATGTATGCCGGCGCGATCAAACTGGTAGGCACCGAAGCCGGTGTAGGCGTGAAGCTAGACGGCACCCTGGCCGCCAGCGGTGGCGATATCCAGCTCGATGCCAATGGGCGCTTGAGCCTGGCGCAGACCGCCGCCAGCGGCGCAATCAATGTCAAAGCCGCCAGCCTCGACGCCCAGGGACCGATGTATGCCGGTACCGCGCTGGAAGTGCAAACCCAGGGCGATCTCAACAGTCGCAAAAGCGTGGCCGCACGCGACCGCATTGCCCTCTCAAGCGGCGGGACGCTGGCCAACGCAGACATCATCGAAGCCGGCGTCAACGCCGATAACACCCGCAACACCGGCGGTGACGTCAGCCTGCGCGGCCAGACCATCAACAACAATGGCGCCAGCGTGATCGGCAGCCGCAGCTTGAGCGTCGATACCCAAGCCTTGAACAACCAGGGCGGCACCCTCAGCGCCCGGCAAAGCACCCGCGTCACGGCGGCTGCCCTCGATAACCGCAACAACGGACGAATCCTCGGCAACACCGCACTGGCGATCAGCGCTGACGCGCTGCAGAACGGCCAGGGCGGATTGATCGCCAGTAACGGGCTACTGACTGCCACCGTGGGCACTGTGCAAAATACCGGCGGCGAAATCTCCAGCCTGAACACTGCGACCCTGACGGTGACCACCCTGAACAACGTCGCAGGCCTGGTCAGCAGCGAAGGGCTGCTCACGGTGACCACGGGCACCCTGGTCAATCGTGGTGGTGCGCTCTCCAGCGCCGGCCCGCTGAGCATCGTCGCCCGTGACGCGGTGGACAACCAGGGCGGGCGCCTGGTCACGGATGGCGCCCTGACCTTGACCAGCGCACGCGTCGACAACAGCCAACAAGGCACCCTCAGCGCACGTGATGCGCTGCGCATCGACACTCGCGACCTGAACAACCAGCAAGGCGGCCAGGTGACCAGCGTGAGCGGCCTGACCCTTGAACTCAATCGCGGCCAATTCAACAACCAGGGCGGGCTGATCAACGGTCCGTTGTTGATGCTCAACAACCTCAAGGACGTCAATAACCAGGGCGGCGAGATTTCCAGCAGCCAGGCGTTCACCCTCACGGCCGACAACCTCGACAACAGCGGCGGTAAGGTGCTCGGTAACACCACCCTGGCCCTGCGCATCGGCCAGGCCCTGACCAACGTCAAGGGCATGATTGCCGCCGCTGCGGTGGACGTAACTGCCGCCAGCCTGGATAACAGCGGAGGCACCCTTACCAGCCGTGGCGACACCCTGCTCAACGTGAGCGGCCCATTGACCAACCAGGCCCAGGGCCTGATCAACGCGGCCAACCTTCTGCGCATCAATACCGCGAGCCTGGATAACCAGGGCGGCTCATTGCTGGGCAGCGCGATTGCCGTGGACTTCGGCAGTGCCACCGGCGACCTGAACAACAGAGGTGGCCTGATCACCACCGCCGGCAACCTGAGCATCAATCACCTGCGCGACTTGAATAACCAGGGCGGCGAACTCTCCAGCGCGCAGACCCTGACCCTCAGTGGTCGCACGCTCGACAACAGCGCGGGCAAGCTGATCAGCAATAACCTGCTGGTGCTCAACGCCGACGCACTGATCAACCAGAACGGGCTGATGTCCGGCTGGCAAGGCCTGAGCGCTACTGCCGCAAGCCTGGACAACCGCAACGGCGGCACCCTGTCGAGCCGCTACGGCGACCTCAATGCCACGCTCACCGGCCGCCTGCTCAACAGCGGCGCGGGTGCGCTGGTTAGCCAGAAAGCACTGACGGTCAGCGCCGCCGAGCTGGATAACAGCGACAAAGGCGTGCTTTCCAGCGCCGTCGAACAGACCCTCAACGTCTCCGGGCTGCTGAACAACGCCAACGGTGGTGCCATCGACAGTGACACGGCCTTGAACCTGACCGCGCAGAACCTGGACAACACTGCCGGCACCATCAGCGGCGGCGCTGCCACTCGCCTGGACCTGCTGGCGACCCTGACCAACACCAACGGCAAGTTGGCCAGCGCTGGCCCGCTGCTGATCAGCCGTGCCGCGCAGATCGACAACCAGGGCGGGCAGCTCGCCAGCCAAGGCCTGTTGACGCTGCTGACCGGCGGCCTGGATAACCGCAATCGCGGCACGCTGGCGGCCAACCAGCGCATGAGCATCACCGCCAGCGGCCTGGTACAGAACGGCAACGACGGCTTGATCTACAGCCAGAACGCTGACCTTACGCTCAGCGCCAACCGTCTCGACAACGCCAGAGGCTCGGTGCAAAGCCAGGGCGCGCTGACCCTCGATGTGGTCGATGCGGTCGACAACCAGAGCGGCAAACTGATCGCCCAGGCCGGCAACCTCACTGCCGGCGCGGCCAGCCTCGACAACCGGGGCGGCACCCTTGCCAGCCTCCAGGCCTTGCTGCAGACCCGAGTGGTGGGTGTGCTGCGCAACGGCTATGACCTCACCAACAATCGTCAGGGCGGCGTGATGCAGGGCCAGATTCTGGACCTGCAGGCCGGTGGCGTAGACAACTACGGCGGACGCATTTCCGCCCAGGCCGGCGACGGCCTGGTGACCACCGGCAACTTCGACAACCGCAACGGCGGGCTCTATGCCAAAGGCCTGATGCGCGTGGTCGGCCATGATTTCGATAACAGCGGCGACAACGATGGCCAGATTGCCGCCCGCCAGATCGACCTTGACCTCAGCGGCGCGTTGAATAACCGCCTGGGCATCATCGAAAGCGAATCCACCCTCAAGGTCGGCGCCGCCAGCCTGGACAACCAGACCGGTCGCCTGCGCGCACTGGGCAACAGCGGTACCACTGAGTTCGCCATTGGCGGGCTGTTCGACAACCGCAACGGCGTGCTGGAAACGGCTAACACCAACCTGACCCTAAACGCCGACCGCCTGCAGAACCTCGGCGGCAATGTGCTGCATGTGGGCACTGGCACCTTCGGCATCGCGCCGCGCAATCTCAACGATGTGGGCGGCAGCCTGGTCACCCGTGGCGACCTGACCATCGTCCAGGACACCTGGATCAACAGCAGCGTCATCCAGGCCGGGCAACTGACGGTCAACGTCAACACGCTCGACCAGACAACAACCGGCCAATTGCTCGGCGCCCGGCGGTTTATCGGCAGCGGCGGCGACTGGTCCACCCACGGCCTGATCGCCAGTGACGGCGACCTCGACCTTACGTTAAGCGGCGCGTTGAACAGCAGCGGGCGCATCAGCAGCCTGGGCAAATTGAACCTCACTGCCGCCCAGGCCAACTTGAGCGACACCGCCAGCATCGCCGGCGGCGGCGTGACCCGCGCAACGTTCAGCGGCACCCTGAACAACCACGGTCGCCTGACCTCGGCCACTGATCTGCTGGTCAACGCGGGCGCGCTCAACAACTACGCCACTCTCGGCAGTGGGCAAGCGCTCACGGTCACCACCGGCGCGTTGCTCAACGACCACGGCCTGATCTTCAGCGGTGACGACATGAGCCTGCGCGTGGCGTCGTTGAACAACAGCTACGGTGACCTCTACAGCATGGGCAACCTGAGCGTCGATCGCGACGGCAAGGGCGGGTTGGCCGACAGCATTATCAACAGATCGTCGAGCATGCAAAGTGATGGTGACCTGACCCTCACCGCTGCCACAATCAAGAATGAACGTGCGGTACTGACCGTCAACAATGCGGGTGTATATACCGCCTCTGCCACTGAAGGTAGATGCATCGAGTCCGTCAACGCCGGTGACTGCAAAGCAGGCGGCACCCCGCGCAACTACGTGTGGGAGTTGGTGACCCGCGACAAACTGGAAGTGACCGCCGCCAGTGCCGGTTCGAGTATCACCGCCGGCGGTAACATGACCCTTGCGGGCGGCGACCTGCTCAACAGCAGCAGCTCGATCGCGGCCGGCGGTAACTTCACCGCGCGCCTGAACAACCTGGTCAACACCGGCATCGAAACCGGCGAGACCGAGACCTATCGTCTTTTCACGTCAGAGCGCACCAAGCACGCGGGACGCTGGTTCGATGCCGCCGCCGCACTCACCAACAAATACTGGTACAAAAGCGCCGGTTACAACCCCAATGACCTCGGCGGCCTTGAGGCCACCGTGGCCAACTTTGTCGGCATGATGGAGAGCGAGCGCACCCAGTTCGGCAAAGTCACCAAAATCGCCAGCGATGATCAGCGTTACGCCGCCGTGATTCAGGCTGGCGGCGCGGTGGACGTCAAGGCGCAAGCCGGTATCGACAACAGCGTGGTGCGCCTGGGCTACACCTACATCGGGGCGGGAGCAAAAACCACCACCGACGCGACCGGCGCCAGTGGTGCCGACGGTTACTCGACCCGCGTCACCCTCAACGCGCAATTGCCCCCGGACCTGGCTCAGCAGCAGATCAACCCGCTGAGCTTGCCCGGTTTCACCTTGCCCAGCGGCCAGGGCGGCCTGTTCCGCCTCAGCGGCCAAAGCGCCAGCGCACCGGCCAGTACCGGCCCGCAAGGCTGGACCTTGGGCGGCGGCAGCGTAGACCGAGCCCCGGTTTCCGGGCCAGTGGTAGCCGGCACCGGCACCTCGGCCGACGGTGTAACCATCAATCGCGTGCAAGGCCTGCCCGACAGCCAGTTCGTCTCCAACCCACAGAAATACCTGATCGAAACCAACCCGCAACTGACCAATCTCGGCCAGTTCCTCAGTTCCGATTACATGCTGTCCAAACTCGGCTACGACCCCGACCAGGCACAAAAACGTCTGGGTGACGGACTCTATGAACAGCGCCTGATCCAGCAAGCGGTCATTGCCCGCACCGGCCAGCGCTTCATCGACGGCCAAACCAGTGACACGGCGATGTTCAAGTACCTGATGGACAACGCCATCGGCAGCCGTCAGGCGCTCAATTTGTCGGTAGGTGTAAGCCTCACCGCCGAACAAGTCGCGGCCCTGACCCATGACATTGTGTGGATGGAAAACGCCACCGTCGCCGGCCAGCAAGTGCTGGTGCCGGTGCTCTACCTGGCCCAGGCCAACAACCGCCTGGCGCCCAATGGCGCGTTGATCACCGGCAGCGACCTGAGCTTGGTGAGCGGCACAGACCTCACCAACGTCGGCACCCTGCGCGCCACCCAAAACCTGGCCGCCAGCGCCGGGCGCAACATGGTCAACAGTGGCCTCATTGCAGCGGGCAACCGTCTCGACCTGCTGGCCGGCAACAGTCTCACCAACCGTGCCGGCGGCATCATCAGCGGGCGCGACGTCAGCGCCGCTGCGGTAAATGGCGATGTACTCAACGAACGCACGGTCACCAGCCACCAGAGCAGCAGCGGCTACCGCACCGAACGCACCGACTTCGTCGACAACGCCGCGCGCATCGAAGCCGCCAACAGCCTGACCCTGCAAGCCGGTCGCGACGTCAACAGCACCGGCGGAGTGCTCAAGAGCGGTACCGACACCCGCATCCAGGCGGGGCGCGACGTGAACCTGGTCACCGCCGAGCAACGTAACGCCAATAGCGTCAGCACCTACTCACGCAGCAGCAACGTGGCCCAGTACGGCACCGTGGTAGAAGCCGGGCGGGACTTCCAGATTGTGGCGGCACGGGACATCAGCGCCATCGGCAGCCAGTTGAATGCTACGCGTGATCTGGCGTTGGTGGCCAAGGGGAATGTGAACCTGGCTTCGGCGGCGAATGAACAGCATTCGGCGTTTAATTCCAAGAAGGTGACCAGTCAAGAGGATCATGTTCAGCAGGTGTCCAGCGTGCTCAAAGCGGGTGGTGACGCCACCCTGAGCGCTGGACAAAACCTGCAATTGGTGGCCAGCCAGGTGAACGCAGGCAATGAAGCCTATCTGGTCGCCGGCAAGGATCTCAGCCTGAAAGCCGCTGAAAACCAGGACTACAGCTTCTACAGCAAGACCAAGAAAACCTCCCAGGGCAAGAAATTCCGCCTGGATGAAACCGACGTCGTGAACAACGTCGGCAGCCTCGTCAGCGCCGGCAAAAACAGCACCGCCGTGGCCGGTGAAAACCTGCTGCTGGCCGGCAGCGCCGTCACCGCCGAAAAAGGCGCCACGCAACTGGTGGCCGGCCAGGATGTGAACATCCTCGCCGTCAGCAACGCCGACAGCGCCCGTCACGAACGCAAGGAAAGCAAAAGCAGCTGGGGCGGCCTGAAGTCGAGCAAGGTTCAGGACAAAGTCGACGAAAAACGCACCACCGCCCTGGGCAGCATGGTCTCCGGCGAAACTGTCACCGTCGCCGCCAAGCGCGACGCCACAGTCACCGGTTCCAACCTGGTCAGCACCGGCGACCTCGCCGTACAGGCCGGGCGCGACCTGACCATTGACGCGGCGCAAAACACCTTCGCCCGCACCGACATGCACAAGGAGAAGAATCGCGACCTCACCGGCGTGCTGACCGGCAACAAGCTCGGTCTGGACGACATGACCGGCAACCAGAAGCTGTACATCAACAGCTCGAAGCACAATGGCACGGCCAACGAAATGACCTTGACCGGCAGCACTATTGGCTCGAGTGCGGGCAATGTGTCGTTGACAGCGGGGCGTGAGTTGAAGGTGGTGGCCAGTGATCTGGTGAGCACCAAGAACATGGAGTTGAGTGGGGCTGATGTCACCGTTACTTCGGGGATGGAGACGGCCAGTCAGACCAGTAAGGACAGTTCCAAGAGCTTGGCGGTTGGGCGGGTGATCGCGGGCTCGGTGGTGGACACCGCCACCAGCATGCGCGATGCCGTCAAAGCGGCCCGTAGTGCTGATGACCCACGCCTCAAGGCAGTCAAAATCGCCCAGGCTGCCCTCGCCGCCTACAACCTGAACGGCCAGGCTTCGGACGCCAATGCGCAAAGCTCCGGTTTCAAAAATAAAATCGGCGGCACGCCCGGCAACGGTTCGCTGATCAAAATCGGCACCGAACTGGCCAATAACCGCAGCAAGAACAGCAGCGAATTCAACAGTGTCACCGCCAAGCAGAGCACGCTCAACGCAGGGCAAGACTTGTCGATCATTGCCACGGGCGCGGCGGTGGGTACTCAGGGTGATATCCAGATCACCGGCAGCAGCTTGAAAGCCGCCAACACCTTGTTGTTAGCCAAAAACGATGTGTTGATGCAAAGCGCACAAAACACCACCGACCGCAAAAACGAAGGGTCGAAAAATAAAACCGCCATCGGCGCCAGCTTCAATATCGGCGAGCAAAACGGCTTCACCCTCGACCTCGGAGCGCAGGGTGCCAAGAACAATGGCAACGGTAACTCCGTCACTCAGGTCAATAGCACCCTCGATACAGGCAGCCTGTTGTTACAAAGCGGTGGCGATACCGCCCTCAGAGGCGCCCAGGTTCGTGCGGATCGTATCAAGGCAGATATTGGCGGCAACCTCAATATCATCTCCCTCCAGGACGTCGAGTCGTCGCGCAGCAAACAGAGCAGCGCGGGCTTCGGCGCGAGTATTTGCATCCCGCCGTTCTGCTACGGTGCCACCGTCGCGGGCTCGGCGAACCTTGCCGCCGCGAATATGAACAGCGACTACAAGGGCGTGACCGATCAGAGCGGTTTGTATGCGGGTACAGGCGGCTACGACATCAATGTCGGCAGGACCACCACCCTGCAAGGTGCGGTGATTGCCAGTGAGGCGTCAGCTGATAAGAATCGCCTAAGCACTGACCGCCTGATTGTCAGCGATATCAAGAATGTCAGCGAAATCAAAAGCCAGTCTGCCGGTATTTCGGTGTCTTCCAGCAGTACCAGCGGTGCGTCTATGGGCGGCAGCATCCCGATAGCACTCAAAGAGAAAGACCATAGCTACACCCGTAGCGCGGTCAGCGAAGGCACGATTGTGGTTCGCAATGCCGAAGGCGCCAATGATGTGGTGGGGCTGAACCGCGACACGGCCAATGCCAATCAGAAGCTCGACCGGCCTGATGAAAAGGCCATGCAGGAACGTATCGACCTGATCCAAAGCTCGGCGCAGTTGGCCAGTGGGGTGATCAGTGCGGTGGGCAAGGCGAAGGCGGACGAAGCGAAAGCACTGGCCGATAAAGCCAAAACCCAGACCGAAACCGGTTCGCCGGATGCCGCTGGAACGGTGCTCGCAGCGAATGCCGCTTATACGGAAGCCCAGCGCTGGCAGGTCGGTGGCGACAAACGCTTAATGGCCGATATCGCGTCCGGACTAGTCGCCGCAGGGCTGGGTGGCGCGCCTGTAGGAGCGACGGTGGGTATTGTCGCTAACACGGCCTCCAGCGATATCTTCAACAAGATTGGCGATTATGCCCAGTCGCGTGCGACTGATCCGAAGTCGGATGCGGCCACTCGGGCGGCTTGGGCTGAAGGCGGTGCGGCACGTGTGATGTTGCACGCGTTGGCGGGGGCGGCTATTGGGTTGTCCAGTGGCAATGTGCAGAGCGGCGCGTTGGGCGCGGGAGCTTCTGCGGCCTTGATGCCTAGCATCGCGGATGCGCTGGGTAAAAATGGTATCAGGGGATCGGAGCAAGAGACGTTGGCTGCGTTGGTCGCCCTCGGTGTAGGCGCCTCTGTGGGCAGTAGCGGCACCACTGCGGGTGCGGTAGTTGCTGGGAGTACGGCGACAGCCGTCGAGCAATACAACCGTCAAGCGCACCCGACGGAAGCGCGCTTAATACAAAAAGAGGCCGATAAGTTAGCGGCGGAAGCGGGAATTTCCCCTGCTGAGGCAGAAAGGCGCATGGCCGCGGCGCTGGCGTCCTATACCGATAAAACGTGGAATGCTACGGTCGAAAAAGCGGGTGAGAGTCAGTTTGACCCCCTAACTCTCAAACACTTGGGTGAAGCGCTGGCGCCGTTGGGGGCTATTTATGAAAACAGCGCGCTCTATCCCGAAGGGACTTCCCGCGCTTATAACGGTGAAGAAACGCTCAGTTTGCTCAAAAACTATGGCGTCACTCATGGCGGAGATTTCAAAGACGGCTCCGTCAATCTGGGTTATTTGGACGATCCAAGTCTAGGGCTGGTGGACTTCTATAAAAACAATCTCGATTACCGAGGCAAAGTTCCTGGAGGAGATGAAGGGAAGGGGGCTGCTGTCGGGGTGGGCCTGAGTCTTCTGGGAACGCTCCAGAGTATGGGGTCTTTGTTCAAGATTGCGGTTGGCAGCAACTCGTTGGAAGAGGCCAACAAATTACTTGATCCTTTCATAGAGCCGTCTTCCGGTTTGGTGGACAACTGGATGACGAGCGATGCGCAGAGCTTAGTTTTTGGCCTGCAAAACAATACCTACGAGCAGTATTTGAAGAATGCCCAGCTTAGCGCAGACGTTGTGCAGATTGGCTTACCTGGCCTTGGACCGTTGGGGAGGGTTCGTCAGATAGGGAAAGGGGCAGAGACAGCCAAAGCTGCAGAAGCGGGCAAGCTTGCGTTTGCAGATGGCAAGCTTTTGGATGAACTTGCTGATGTACCCGTGACGGGTAAAGGCGCAATTTATGGGCCGGCATCGGCGGGTGATAAAGGTTTTATTGTTGTCTCAACACCAGCAGGCGAGGTGAAATTACCTGAGTGGTACCGCGTCGATGGAGCCGCAGGCGCTGATTTCGTCTCCTTTGATAATGCGCTGGCTGACGGTGCGAAGCGTATTATCAACACTCGCACGGGTAACTTTGAAGTCTTGGGCGCAGATGGTCTGGTGTACTTCAATGGTCCAAATGGACTAGTGCCAAAGGAGGGGGGTACTCTTGCGGTACTGGCTGAGGCTGAAAGGAGAATTGCTGGTGCAAAAGCGACTGTCTCTAAAAATCCCAATGTAACTAGTGCGCTGACTGACTCAGAGGCAGGCACGCTGGTTGAAAGGAATGTTTTGGAGACGAGTCCCAAAGTAATAAATCAAGCCGAACCAGAAGTTCTTGCAAAGGTTAATAACGGACGCAGCCCATATTCTGAGTTAAACGGTGCAATTGGGGAGGCTCGTGGCTGGAGTCAGGCTATTGAATCGGGGCAAACACCAATTTCCGGACCTGGGAAAGTGTCACTTCCAGGTGCAGATTACATTACGTATGATCCATCATCGCGATCTGTGATCGTCTGGGACGCCAAGTATCGTGCTCCTGGCGGAAGCTATCCGACTTCCTTGCCAGATTCAAAGTTACAGGCCTGGCAGTCAGAGATCATAAACTCCGTTAAAAATATGCCGGAGGGATCGGCCAAAGCAGCTGCAGAGAGTGCGCTTAAGGCTGGCAGGGTCGAAGGCCGAATATTCAAATGGCCACAATAGGCGTGAGGTATTTAAGATGAAAGAATGGTCATCGCTGTGCAAGTCAAAGGTTGGGGACGCCGTTGATGTACGGAAGCAATGCGTTATCGCTATGGACGACGGTGCATACAAAATTTCAGACGATCAGTATTTTTTAGCTGACGCTTTTTCTGATGAGGGAGAGGAAAAACTTCGTTTGCTATCCCTCTACTGGGCCTGCAGTGAGCCTGCATTTAGAAGAGCCTACTACAGGGATGTTGAAAATGATGACATGGCCGTATGCCGGCCGCCGCCTGAATTGCTTCCAGTTGGAGCGGAGGGGACCTATAGTCAGATAAAAAATGCTCTTAGCTCTCTTGGTTCTGACAAGTTTATGGAGTACGCCTCTTATCGTGTCATGTCTGATGGTGCATTTGTTCATAAGGGCTTAGAATGCTCATTGGCTGTTTATTATTTTCGCTTGCATGATATTGTTGATGATGAGCTGCCTTACGCGATACTGTGGAAGCTTTCTAGTGTGTGACTTAATGAGAAACAACGTCCTGTAGCTGGGTTGAAACGGGGCAAAAGCAACAGCTACTCCACGCACACCACTAGCTGGTCCTACTGAAAACTGGAAAACCTTTGTTAATGCTGAAAAACAGATTCAACTGGAAGCAGGTGCTGGGCAGCGTGTAGATCAAGTGATCAATGAAACTCTATCTGGTAAGAAAAATTTCACGAGCTCTATGACGCTCACAACCGATGAGGCTCTATCGGCAGGGCAAAAATATCTCGGTCCCGAGTACAGGGAAATCGGTAAGCCCGGCTCTGGTGTGTTTCACAGCGCTGATGGCACTAAGGAGTTCCGTATCGACTCAGGATCTATATCAGGAGCACACGCTCCGGGAGTTCCGCATGTACATTTCGGAGTTAAAGACCCTGTGACTGGAAAATATATTTCTAACAATCATGTTCCCTATGCGGACTAGGATATGGATATGTCTATCGTTCGGAAGGGTATTGTTGTCACTGGCGAATATTCTGGCTGGGAAATTTTTGTTGCGGACGACCGTGATGGCGACACTGGCGGGTATTATCTTTACTTGAAGAAAAGTGATGTTGAAGGGTTTGACTACTGGTTCGAGCATGAGGCAGGGCTTCAGGCTCAGCTAGTTGATTTTGAGGTGGAGTGGATAGTTTAGTAAGTTAATTAGCATGGCTTTTATTTGGCCGTCGGTGCAAAAGATGTGGTGCCTAATTCAGGTAAGACCGCTGTATATTCTTCGACGGCGGAAGCGGGTACTGTGCAATATGTTGGCATCACCGATAATATTGAAGCGAGGTCAGCGGCACACTTGTCCCAGAAAGGTATTGAGATTGATGCGATACCAGGTCTTCAAAATATATCTCGCAGTGATGCGAGGGCAGTTGAGCAAGTATTGATCGAATATAACGGCTTAGATAAAAATGGTGGCTCATTGATCAATAAGATCAACAGCATTTCTACGGCTAATCCGATTTATGCGCAGTCTCTCTCTAGAGGTACCGCTCTTTTGAAAGCAATTGGATATCCGGGGTTTAAATAGCTATGAAAGTTGGAGATGTATTTGCCATCGAAACTACGAATGGAAAAGCATATTTCCAGTTTGTGAAAAAAATCCCTCCTATGGGGTCATTAATTCGTGTTTTACCAGGTACGTATAAGACTGAACCGAATGTTAATGCCCTAGTGGAGGAAAAAACAAATTTCTGGATTTTTTTTCCTGTCTCGGCAGCTCTGAAACAAGGACTCATTCAAAAAGCTAAAAGCTGTAATGTTCCAGGGCATTCCAAGGAGACCCCAACCTTCCGCGCAGGAGTTGTGGACCCTTCAACAGGGCGTGTCGATACTTGGTGGTTTTGGAACGGCGATAAAGAATGGAAAGTTGGCGAAATTACAGAAGAACAGCGGAAGTTACCTATACGTGGATCATGGAATGACACTTTATTAGTGCAGAGAATTGAAGAGGGCTGGTTGCCGGAAAAAGATAGGCGCTAACTCTATTTTTAGGTGATCGTGGGCAGACAACGTTTTTGTTTTAGTTTCTGTGGGGCAAGTTTGGAACATTAAACTCTTTAAAAATTAGTTTTTTATTTTTATCTGCTTGACGTTTTTTAAGCAAGGCGGTCATAAAATAACCGCCCATTTTTTATTTATAATCTTTGTGAATTCAACTTCCGCCCAATCACATCCAGCAAATCACATCCATCTCTCAGCGGAATGGCCAGCAACAGTGCAAAGTCATGAAGCACAATCGCATCACTGCTGATCTCCTCCCGAAACGCAAGGTTCTCCAAAAACTGAGTCACCGCACGAATGCGGTACGCGGCGGCGTCATAGAGAACATCGAGGGGCGCTTGTGTGTCGATCAGCAGCGCGGGGATGGTTGAATCGTGGCCTGTCAGGGGCATGTATCTATTCATTTTTGGACTCTCTACTTAAGTGATGAATGCCATCACTCAAACGTCGCCAAACGAATGGGTGACAGCTGTACGCAGGTTGGCGATCTTATCCCAGGAGGTTACGGACCTACGGTCTATAGCGGTGCCGATCTTGCTTTTTCAGTGGGAGCCGGTTTTGTGAAGGTACCTTTGAAATTAGGTCTTGCAGACGGCTTGAATAGGTCAAAATCAATGTTCGGTTTAACGGTGCGAAAATTTGATAATAACCAGTTCTACTTCTTGACTGGGAAGCCTATTGAGGAGGCCTCTCGTGATAAGAATTAATCCTATTCGAATGTTCATTTTAGCGGTGGGCTTATTGGGCGTTGTTTATGGCATTAGTTTTTTTATAGCTGTTCTGGTTTCCGGTTTCATCGGCGTCCTGCTAAAAACAACCGATGATTGGGTTTATCTTTGGATCGGCGCGCCACTTTCAATTGTCTTGGCTGTTTACTGGACAGTCAGTCGATGGGCGTATGTAAAGGAGTTCGTAACGGGCCGCAGAGGTTGGTAGACGTTTTATGCTAGTTAGGATGACTCTAACATGCCATCAAGCAAGTGAAATCAGCCTTGTACACCTACAGGTATTTATTGGGAGCATTGCTGCTTATCGCCGCATTACTCAATTGTTTTTTTCGATTTTGGGGCGATGCAAGGCCATTTTTTAGCGCGCTGATGCTTCAGTTATGGTTTGGGCAAGCTGTATTTGCCTATCTGAGAGGTAGCTGGGCCTCTATTGGTCCAGGTGGCAAGACCTCTGTGCAGATGTTTGAGAAGGCGGACCAGCAGGTTATCGCTACCTCAAGGAAAACACTAAGTCTTATGCCTGGACGATGGAGACAGAAAGTGGCTTTTCCCGCGTGCTGACAGGAGGGGCATACGCGTACCTGGACGGTGGGGCGGGTAAACGCGACCGCTTGACCGGCTGTCCGTTGGACGACAGAGGCCGATACAAGGTAGCGGTCACGATCGAGGGCGTGTTGTACACCCCGCGCTTCATGTCATGCGGCAGTGCTGAGTGTATCGCGGTCGGCGCCAACCGACCCGGAGTGGCGAGCGGCGTTGGCCGGCTTCGCCCTGTTTTGATACGGGGTCGTTTTTTTTTTGAGTTTTTGATCCTTGCATGGCCCATGTATCTACACGGAAAACCCTTATGAGAAAAGTTGCCTTTATCCTCTCGGCCCTGATCCTCGCGAGCTGCCACTCCAATGTTCGCGACTCGTCGTCTAGCCTGCTCAAAGACGGCGTGCAGTTGCAGCAGAACAAGGTCGTGGCCGATGCCGAGCAAGCCAAGGTGATCATGCGGGCCACCGGTTTTACCTACCCTGTGCAGTTCTCGGTGCGCCGCGGAGGTGATTCCGATCAGCGGCCGGAGATCCTCGGCATGGTGGTAGATTCGGGCCGGGGCAAGGTGTTCGGCTGGATCGCCAAGATGAGTGAGGTTGCCAACAGCGCGGCGGTCAAGCGCTTCCCGCAGTTGGAAGTGTTGGCTGATCCGGGGCAGACAATCGAGGTATTGGGCGAGTCGCGGGTGTATGACTCGAACTACTACCGCTACGCCGAAAAAATTGTCTACGCCTGCGGCCCTATGAGCTCGGCGTTCAAGCCGCAGAAGCAGAAGGTCTACCTGGTGGAGTTTGTGATCGTCGGCGCGGGCTGTGAGCAGCATGTGTATGACATCACCGATCCCGCGCAGCGTATTCCCGTCCTCGCGCCTACAAGTATGGACCGCCAAAAAAGGGGACAGATTTGAATGGCACTTACTTAGCATTTACCGCCATCCATTTTGCTAACTCCCGCCCTGTCATTTATAAAGGCTGCACATCAGAGATGTATGGCATCTCTCCGATAAATCCCTCATTCCACTCCTCCAAAAGTTTCACGCCAACAAATAAAAGCACCCAATAAGGACATTCCGTGCTCCAAACCCTCTTCAAACCCCCGTACTTCTCACGGTAAAAAATATTATCTTCCAAAAATTTGAATGGAGTTCTTCCATGATTCGTGCATCTTTGGGAGATAAACAGAGTGGAGGGGTCAGACCACATTTTTGCGTTTTTTAGAGTCACTCGCCGGCTGCGTCGACGCTATTCAAGCCAACCCGCACATAAATTCCGATAAGTGGGATCCAATTCACACATCCCTGCGAACTTTTCCCCCTTTCCTTGTACTAACTTATTCGTCGATCTGATGGCTAAGTAGTGGCATTTTCGATATGGAAATAAGAGCTGACGTTCTATCTCCAGCCAGCCTGACGATCGCATGTCGACAGTAATGAGCGAGCCCCCAGCGCCGGTTACTGCCGCTTGTCCTTAATGCCCGCTGCAACGAGACTACGAAAATGGATGTTCGCCAATTTGCCTTCCTGGCCCGCCAACCTTCTGCTGCCCTGAAGCCGCGAAACGCGTTCTTCGGCCTGCCCAAGCGCGGGCTGGCACTGATCCTGGCCAACGCGCTGTTCTGGCAGCCGCTGCTGGCCCAGGCCGAAGGCATCGTGGTGAGCGCACCCGGCACCACCGTCGGCCAGGCGGGCAATGGCGTGCCCGTGGTGAACATCGCCACGCCCAATGGCGCGGGCTTGTCCCATAACCGCTACAGCGACTACAACGTCGGCCCCAACGGTGTGATCCTCAACAACGCCAATGGCGCGGTGACCAATACCCAATTGGGCGGCTTCATCGTCGGCAACCCGAACCTCAAGGGCGGCGCGGCGAGCGTCATCCTCAACGAAGTCAACGGCGGCAGCCCCAGCCAGTTGCGCGGTTACACCGAAGTGGCAGGGCAATCGGCCAAGGTTATCGTGGCCAACCCGTACGGCGTTACCTGCAGCGGCTGCGGCTTTATCAACACGCCCAACGTGACCCTCACCACCGGCAAGCCGGTGCTCGACGCAAACGGTCAACTGCAGCGCTACCAGGTCGACGGCGGCGCCGTGACCATCGACGGCCAAGGCCTGAACGCGAGCAATGTCGACCGTTTCGAGATCATCACCCGCACGGCAAAAATCAACGCGCAGATCAACGCGCGTGAACTGAACGTGATTGCCGGGCGCAACGACGTCGACGCCAAGACCCTGAACGCCACCCCGCGCGCCGACGACGGCAGCACCAAGCCCGAGCTGGCGATCGACTCGTCGGCCCTGGGCGGCATGTACGCCGGCGCAATCAAACTGGTGGGCACCGAAGCTGGCGTGGGCGTGAAGCTCGACGGCACCCTGGCCGCCAGCGGCGGCGACATTCAACTGGACGCCAACGGCCGACTGAGCATGGCCCAGGCGGCCGCCACCGGTAACGTCAAGGTCACCGCGCAGACGGTCGACCTCACCGACAAGGTCTACGCCACCGGCAGCGTGCAGGTGACCAGCGCCCAGGCCCTGGTCAACCGCAAGAGCATCGCCGCCGGCCAACGCATCGACCTTACGGCGGACAACCTCACCAACGCCGGTATCATCGAAGCCGGCGTCGCCCCCGACAACAGTCGCAACAGCAGCGGCGATCTGACGATCAACGCGCAGACCGTCAACACCAGCGGCAACCTCCTGGCCAGCCGTGCACTGGCGATCACCGCCGCGCAGGCGCTGACCAACCAGGGCGCGATCATCCAGGCCAAGACGGTTAACGTCAGCAGCGCCAACCTCAGCAACCAGGGCGCCACCGCGCGTCTGTTCGGCGAGCAGGCGTTGGTGGTCGACGCGCCGGCCATCGTCAACCTTGGCGGTTTGATCCGCTTTGGCGACGGCCAAGCCGCCACGCTCACCAGTGCAAGCCTGGACAACCGCCAGGGCCGCATCGAAATGTCCGGCGGCAGCCTGGCGCTCAACAGCACCGAGCTGAACAACAGCGGCGGGCAAATCGTTGCCAGCCAGGTGACGGTGAACGCAGGTAACCTGAACAACCAGAACGGCGTGTTGCTGGGCAACGCGCTTACGGTAAACGCCGGCAACATCGACAACAGCCTCAAGGGCCTGCTGCAAGCCGACAGCGGCGTACTTAACCTCAACGCCACCAACGCCTTCAACAATAGCCAGGGTTTTGCCCAGGCCGCTACCGACCTCAACCTCACGGCCGGCACGCTCAGCAGCAACGCCAATGGCGTGTTGAGCACCAACACCGGCACGCTCACCCTCGCCGTCGCGCAACAGCTCAACAACGCCCAAGGCCGCTTGCAGGCCGGGCAGGGCAACGTGCAACTGGGTGCCGCGAACCTGGACAACCAGAGCGGCGTGATCACCGGCAAGCAACTGCTGCTGAATGTGAGTGGCGGGCAGATCGACAACCGTGCCGGTCGCGTGCTGGGTGACCAACTCGACGTGCGCGCCTCGGGCCTCGACAACCGCGCGGCCGGCCTCCTTGCTGGTGGCGCCCAGGGCGTGAGCCTGCTGCTCAAGGGCCCCGGCCAGTTGCTCAACGCCCAGGGCCGCATCCAGAGTGAAGGCCTGCTGCAGCTGCAAGGCAAGCGTCTGGACAACAGCGCCGGCATCCTGCTCGGTAACAGCGTCGAGGTGACCTCTCAAACCTTCAACAACAGCAGCAAGGGCGCGCTGGTCAGCAATGGCGGCGATATCACCTTCAATGTCAGCGACCTGTTGACCAATGTCGACGGCGTCATCGATGCCGGCGAGCGCAGCGTGCTGGTCAAGCAACTCACCACCCTCAACAACAACGCCGGCACCCTGCGCGGCAAGCGCCTGGACATCGCCGCCCAACACCTGAACAACGACGCCGGGCAACTGCTGGCCGGCAACCAGGGCCTGAGCTACAACGGCCAGGACGTGAGCAACCGCAAAGGCCTGATCCTCAGCGGCGGCGCCCTGACGGAACTGAACACCGCAACCCTCGACAACCAGGGCGGCACGGTGCAAGGCGACACGCTCAACGTGACTGCCGCCAAGGTCGATAACAGCGGCGACGGCCTGATGGCGAGTCTGGTGGGCGACCTGCAACTGACGGTCCAGACGCTGGTCAACAGCGGCGGCAAGTTGTTCGGCAAAGAGAAGGTGACCGTCAGCGGCGCCACCCTCGACAACAGTGGCAACGGCCAGATCAGCGGCAACCGGATCGCCCTGACCTCACGCGACACCCTGACCAACCGTGGCGGCCTGATCGAAGCCAACCAGGGCCTGACCCTTGTCGGCGGCAACCTCGACAACAGCGCCGGCGGCCAATTGCGCGCGCTGGGCGGGGCGAGCAGCAGCCTCAACCTCAGCGGCGCGGTCAACAACCAGAACGGCGCCCTTGAATTCGGCAGCACCGCCTTCAGCCTCGACGCCGCCAGCCTGAACAACCAGTCCGGCCAGGTGCAGCATGCGGGCCTGGGCCTGTTCCACCTCAACACCGCCAGCCTCAGCGGCAGCTTGGGCCGCATCAACGGCATGGGCACCGCCGACTGGGCGTTCGGCAAGGTCGACGGCTTGGGCAGCGTGCAGCTCAACGAAGTGCTCACCTACAAAAGTGCCCAGGGCCTGGCCCTCAAGGCGGGCGACCGTCTGGCCAGCGGCAAGGGCCTGGTGCTTGACGTAGCCAGCCTGGACAACGGCGGCGAACTGCTCAGCGACGGTGACCTGAGCATCACCACCGGTGGCGACATCACCAACAGCGGCCGCGTCTCGGCCCTGCAAAACCTGACGGTGACGGCCAATAACCTCAGCCAGAGCGGCGGGCGTCTGGCGGCCGTCAATACGCGGCTCAACCTGAGCGGCACTCTGGACAACCTCGGCTTCCTCACCGCGCGCCAACAGCTGAATATCGCCGCTACACAGATCAACAACCGTGGCACCCTCGGTGCCCAGGGTGCGCTGAACCTCACTGCCGTCAACGGCATCACCAACGCTGCCGATTCGCTGTTGTTCAGCGGCGGCGACATGACTCTGCGCAGCAATGGTTTCAGCAACCTCTATGGCGATGTCTACAGCAAAGGCAACCTGAGCTTCGCCGCACGGGACGGCGGGCCTGCCGTGCTGTTCAGCAACCGCTCCGGCACCGTGGAAAGCGAAGGCTCGATTGGCATCAATGCAGGCTTTATCGAAAACGCCAAAGATGAGTTCGAACTCGGTCAGACGCTGACCACAGGCAGCTTGAGTTGGGTCTGTGGCCAGCACTGCGGCGAGAAAGACAACTGGGAAAAAGGCCTGATCACCATCTACGAGACGTACCTTGAGGCGGCGACCAAAGATTCGGTGGCGGCGCGCCTGGTGGCTGGCAAAAACATGCTGCTGCAAGGCGACAATGTGCAGAACCGCTACAGCCTGATGGCTGCCAATGGCGACCTGAGTATCACCGCCGGTGACCTGCTCAACCAGGGCGCCGCCACGCGCACAGGGCAGCGCAAGATTGTCGTCAGCACGCCAGGGCGCATTTCCGACGATTTGTTCGAAAGCATGCAACATGTCGACGTTCCCGCTTTCAATGCGGCCACGGCGGCTGGGCATTTCGATAAGGCGCGCTTCGAAGAGCTGAAAAACCGCTCACCCAATAGCTTTCCTTTCGCCTACATAAGCGACGTCACCACCTGGACCGACAACAGCGGCCCCGGCTACGACGCCACCTTACAAGCTGGCGGCACGGTCAACCTCAATGTCACCCGCACCCTGCAAAACGGCACGCTGCACGACAACACCCTGGCCCAACTCACCGGACGCCTGGGCGATGACCAGACCGGCATCCCGGTCGGCGGTATCAACATCAACCTGAGCAAACACGCCAACGACCCAAGCGCCCAGGCAGCCGGCAGCGTACTGCCAGTGGCTGCCGTCGCCCCCGGCGGCGGCTTCGTGCCCGTGGACTACACCGGCACCGCCTTCGCCGCGGTCGACCCCACCACCGCGCCGAACTTCCAGCTGCCCAAGGGCGAATACGGCCTGTTCGTCAAAAATCCCGACCCGACCAGCCGTTATCTGATCGAGACCAACCCCGAGTTCACCTCGCTGTCGGGCTTCTTCAGCTCCGACTACATGCTCGGCAAACTCGGCTTCACCGGCGACAACGCCTGGCGCCGCCTCGGTGACGGCCAGTACGAAACCCGCCTGATCCGCGACGCCGTGCTCGCGCAAACCGGCCAACGCTTCCTCGCCGGCGGCCTCTACAGCGACGCCGACCAGTTCCGCTACCTGATGGACAACGCGCTGGCCAGCAAAGACGCCCTGCGCCTGAGCCTGGGCGTCACCCTCACCGGCCAGCAAGTCGGCGCCCTGACCCACGACATCGTGTGGATGGAAAACCGCGTGATCGACGGCCAGACCGTCCTCGTGCCCGTGCTTTACCTGGCCCAGGCCGAATCGCGCAACGTGCGCGGCAACAGCCTGATCCAGGGC
>NZ_JYLI01000002.1 GCF_001439785.1 Pseudomonas poae
GCGATATCAGCCATTTTTTGATGCATCGCTATAACTGGATTAGGCCTCATCAATTCAACGATGGGTTGGCCCCAGCGCGGGCCGAGGAAAAACTTAACGTCGTGTCCGGGATTAGTTGACCACTACATATCGCCATCGAACACTGGAAGACCGTCGCGCTGCTCCTGAACCTCTAGTGCATTTTTTTCGCAGACCTTCTGGTTAAGCTTGTCTCGCTCCAACTGCCAGTTAGTCTCATAGAACTCGACCCACCGTGCCATTGAGCTGTAGTCGACACGTTGACAGATGAAGTTGACTTTTGGCATGTCGTAGAAGCTGTCCTCTCCCTCTTTCGGATTGACATCGAGGGCCTCTTTCACGATTCCCGCCAGCCCATAATGTGTATCCGTACTCCAGAACACGGCGCCGCCGCTGAGGCCACTGAGACTGCCACGCTCAAGGGGAGTTGGAAGAGCACTGTGGTAGAGGATTTGGTCGCTGTCGTTGCTGGTGCTGACGCATTCTGCAACTGCCTCAACGCTAGGCATAGATAAACGTTCACCGCCTGCATCTGTAATGGCTTTTTTGTCGATGGTCGGGAAGCCAAACGCCATACCATGGGTAATCGGCCAGGGCATCTCTGCTGTTGGCAGGATCTCGAAGGCTTCTTTCCCCAGCAGCTTCAAAGTGGTTTCACTCACTCGACGCAGAGCCACGTCCGGCTGGCGGTGAGGAAACAATGGCGGTGGCACGATAAAGGGGCCGGAGACCATTGCGCCCTGGTGGGCTGGGCAAAAGTAACTGCCGCCCAACTGACCGGATTTCGCCAAAACCAAGTCCAGCTCTTCGGGGACGTGTTTGGCAGTCAGGGCATACACGCCTCCCTCGAATCGGACAAAGGTGACCGTGGCCGTGGGCTCGGACGGATTGGGCAGCGGTCCGCGGCCTGGGCGCACCATCCAGGCGCTAATTGCCGCAACGAAGCGGCTGGCGCCTTGCAGATCATCGTGTTTCACAAACTCGGTCATAGGCACAGCTCTCCTGAGGGGAGGCGATTATACGCCGGCCGCACTCTCGATCTTGGCGGGACTGAAAGCGCCGTCTGATGCGTAGAATGCTGAGCTGAGCGGGGAAAGTGGATCAAGGAGCTACGCTATGTGGCCTTCAGTCCAGAGATTCTCACTGGCGCTGATGCGATATCTTTTCAGCTACAAGCTGAAAACTGCCCCCCCCCATTTTTTTTGGTCAGAAGTTAATCATTTATTGCTGGCGAGTTAATTGGGGATAATTTATCGCATTGGCTTTCTAAACGCTTCCAAAATTCCTAAAGGCTGGAGGCGTCAACGAAACTAGGGGCGATTCAGTGTGATGGAACATCTTGAGCCCGATTTTGGCGTGGCATATGCAATAGCTGCCCGAACAAAATGATGACACGCCTTGTCATGACATTCGGTACAGCTCGACGCTGCTTTCAGTCGCATTAATTTCCAAAAATTCGCATTTAATTCGAAAGCCGACACCAGTGGCTCAAGGGCGCGAGGCTGACGACCGATTGAATCGCCGCGACTTCCAGCGCTTCCTGCTCACTCAGCGGCGGTAGCAGGCCCGGCAGGCGACTGGCGAGCAAGGTCTTGCCAGTGCCGGGCGGGCCGCTGAGCAGCAGGTTATGCGCGCCCGCCGCTGCGATCAGCAAGGCGCGCTTGGCCGAGAGCTGGCCCTGCACCTCGCTCAGGTCCGGATACGGCTTGTTCAGGTACTGCAAACCGTCTGACTTGTAGGGCTCAATGGGCACCTGTCCATTCAGGTGTGCGACCACCTGCAGCAGGTGATCCACCGCTATGACCTTCAGTCCCGACGCCAGGCACGCCTCCTCGGCGTTCGCCCGCGGCACTATCACGGTGCGCCCGGCCTTGCGCGCGGCCAACGCCGCCGGCAACACGCCCTTGACGGCGCGCACCTCGCCGGACAACGCCAATTCCCCGAGGCACTCCACGTCATCGAGCATCAACGCCGGCACCTGCACACTGGCTGCCAGAATGCCCAAGGCAATTGCCAAATCAAAACGCCCGCCGTCCTTGGGCAGGTCGGCGGGTGCAAGGTTGAGGGTGATCCGGCGCGACGGGTATTGCAGGGCCGAATTGAGGATGGCACTGCGTACACGGTCCTTGCTTTCCTTGACGGCGGTTTCGGGCAAACCCACCAGCGTCAGGGACGGCAAACCATTGGCCATATGCACCTCGACGGTGACGGCGGGGGCTTCGACGCCAACCTGGGCGCGGCTGTGGACAATGGCGAGGGACATGCTCGTTCCTTGAAATGGAGGACCGCTTTGTGCGGCTTTTTCAAGGGTAGACGAGGCTGGAAAGAGCGAAGCGAGGAGGTTTTACAGAACGTATCCAAGGAGCGACACAGAGTAAATGTGGGCGCGAGCAACCCCGCTCCCACATTCTGACCCTGTTGCGTCAGTTACTCGGCAGTGGGGGGCAGCCGTGCTTCCAACTCCGCGACCTTCGCCTCCAGGCTCTCCAGCCGCGCACGGGTGCGGGCCAGCACCACCATCTGGCTGTCAAACTCTTCGCGGCTTACCAGGTCGAGTTTGCTGAAGCCACTTTGCAGCAATGCCTTGAACTGGCTTTCGATTTCATTGCGGGGCAGCGGGGTGTCGCCGCTGAACAGGCGAGAGGCATGGCCGCTCAGGGCGTCGAGGAAGTCTTTGGGCGCGAGCATGGGAAATATTCCGGAATAACTGTTGGCCGGCAGTGTATCACGCAGCGTCTATAGTCTTTTTCAACCGCGAGGACGCACGCTTTTCGCGCATCGTGCCTGGCGCCTGCGCACTGTTTTTGTGCGCATTGCCGCCGCCAATCTCCTGCGTGTTGCGGCATATGAGGGCAAAAGGCTGATTTCAGTGATTTTTACGGAGCTGGCAAGGTTTCTGCTTAGTCGATCATGACCCATGCACTGATGCAGTCGCTGTGACGAATGCAGTGCGCCGATGGATCAGGGGTACAGGTTTCGTCACCAGTGGTTCGCTTGCGTTGCAACGGTGAATGCCGAGGTAACGATGCGTTACAAAGCCAGGCACTGCGCTTAGACTTGAGTCGGGTTTGTTTTCCTGGGGCAAGTCCACCAATTCGGGAGAGAGTTTTCATGAAGCTAGTCACTGCCATCATCAAGCCGTTCAAGTTGGACGATGTACGCGAGTCATTGTCCGAGATCGGCGTGCAGGGCATTACCGTTACCGAGGTCAAAGGCTTCGGTCGGCAGAAGGGTCATACCGAGCTGTATCGCGGCGCGGAATACGTGGTGGATTTCCTGCCGAAGGTGAAGATTGATGTCGCCATTGACGACAAGGATCTTGATCGGGTTATCGAGGCGATAACCAAGGCCGCCAACACCGGCAAGATCGGTGACGGCAAGATCTTCGTGGTCAATCTGGAACAGGCTATTCGCATCCGTACCGGCGAAACCGATACCGACGCAATCTAAGCCGCCAAACCCCAACGCCCCAGGAGAAAACAATATGACTCTGCGTAAATTCGCAGGGCTCGGAGCCCTGTTGTCCATCGTAATGCCAAGCCTGGCCATGGCGGCAGACGAAGTGGCGGCTCCAGTCCTCAACTCCGGCGACACCGCCTGGATGCTGACCGCCACCGCTCTGGTGCTGTTCATGACCATCCCCGGCCTGGCGCTGTTCTACGGCGGCATGGTCCGCTCCAAAAATATTCTGTCGGTGATGATGCAGTGCTTTGCCATCACCGGCCTGATCAGCATCCTGTGGGTCGTCTACGGCTACAGCATCGCGTTCGATACCACCGGTATGGAACAGGGCGTGGTCAACTTCAACTCCTTCTTCGGCGGCATGGGCAAGGCGTTCCTGGCGGGCGTGACCCCGGCCAGCATCACCGGTCCTGCGGCGCTGTTCCCGGAAGCGGTGTTCATCACCTTCCAAATGACGTTCGCGATCATCACCCCGGCGCTGATCGTCGGTGCATTCGCCGAGCGCATGAAATTCTCCGCGATGCTGATCTTCATGGCCATCTGGTTCACCCTGGTCTATGCGCCGATCGCGCACATGGTCTGGAGCGGTAATGGTGGCCTGCTGTGGGACTGGGGCGTGCTGGACTTTGCCGGCGGCACCGTGGTGCACATCAACGCCGGTGTGGCTGGCCTGGTAGCGTGCATCGTGCTCGGCAAGCGTAAAGGCTTCCCGACTACCCCGATGGCTCCGCACAACCTGGGTTACACCCTGGTGGGCGCGGCGATGCTGTGGATCGGCTGGTTCGGCTTCAACGCAGGTTCCGCCGCTGCGGCCAACGGTACCGCCGGCATGGCGATGCTGGTAACCCAGATCGCCACCGCGGCTGCGGCGCTGGGCTGGATGTTTGCCGAGTGGATCGCGCACGGCAAGCCAAGCGCACTGGGTATTGCCTCGGGTGTTGTGGCCGGTCTGGTTGCCGTTACGCCAGCTGCCGGTACCGTGGGCCCGATGGGCGCGCTGATCATCGGCCTGGCGGCCGGTGTGATCTGCTTCTTCTGCGCCACCACGCTCAAGCGCAAGCTGGGCTACGATGACTCCCTGGACGCCTTTGGCGTACACGGTATCGGCGGTATCGTCGGCGCGATCCTCACGGGTGTATTCGCAGCCCCTGCATTGGGCGGCTTCGGCACCGTGACCGACATCGCGGCGCAGGTCTGGATCCAGTGCAAAGGCGTCGGTTTCACCGTGATCTACACGGCCATCGTGACCTTCGTCATCCTCAAGGTTCTCGACATGGTCATGGGCCTGCGGGTTACCGAAGAGGAAGAGGCCGTGGGCCTCGACCTGGCGCAACACAACGAGCGTGGTTACAACTTGTAAGCATGCGAAAAAAAACTGCCCGGCTTGCCGGGCATTTTTTTGTCTGGCGTTTGTCAGTCATAACACGCTGTACCGGTTTTGACCCCGAGTTTGTAATGGGGCGCACTCGGTGCTTTCAAGGGTGCGAAAGTCTTACAGGCATGTAGGCGTATTCGGCACTTTGTTTTTTCCCAGAGCGCGCTAGAATGCGCGCCGATGGGCGGAGAACTGTATGTGGCAACAGACCCTGATTACCCTGCGGGCCAAGCCCCGGGGCTTTCATCTGGTAACGCAAGAGTTGCTTGCCGGCTTGCCTGAATTGAAGACTTGCCGTGTGGGCCTGTTGCATCTGTGGCTGCAGCACACCTCGGCCTCGTTGACCGTCAACGAGAATGCCGACCCGGCGGTACGTCGTGACTTCGAACGGTTTTTCAACTCGCTGGTGCCGCAAGGTCGGTCCGGGTTCGAACACAACGACGAAGGACCGGATGATCTGCCTGCGCACTTCAAGGCCAGCCTGCTGGGCTGCCAACTGAGTCTGCCGGTAAGCGCCGGCCGCTTGGCGATGGGGACCTGGCAAGGTGTTTATCTGGGCGAGCACCGTGATCATGGTGGTGCTCGTAAAGTCCTCGCCACCTTGCACGGTGAAGAGGCATAAGCCACTGGAAACCCGGTGGATGTTGATTTTTTTCCGGCGACCTCGACAGGGGGTGAAGCTGGGCTATAACTAATCTGCTTTTCGCAAGTCATGAGGTAGAACATGAGCGACGATGATCTGGAACAAGACGACCTCGAAGTAGGTGATGAAGACGACACCGAAGAAGGTCTTGAAGTAGCGGCGGAAGACGTTGCTGACGATGCCGAGGACGGCGGTGCCGATGACGCGGCTCCCAAAGCCAAAGGCAAAGCCAAGGCTGCGGTGTCGGTAGACGAGCTGCCAAGCGTTGAAGCCAAGAACAAAGAGCGCGATGCCCTGGCCCGTGCGATGGAAGAATTCCTCGCAAAAGGCGGCAAAGTGGTCGAGGTCGAACCCAATGTCGTGGCGGATCCGCCGAAGAAGCCGGATAACAAATACGGCAGCCGACCTATCTAAGGTCAGCTAGCTGCCTGTAGGAAAAAGCCCGCCGTCGCTGCGGGCTTTTTCATGGCGGACACAAATTTATAAATCACCACTAAAGAATGTGAGAGGGGGCTCGCTTCCGATAGCAGGCTGTCAGTCCATACCTCTGTTGGCTGACCCACTGCTATCGGGAGCAAGCCCCCACCCACAATTGACATTCAGTGTTGCAACAATCGCGTCACTTCCAGCCCGCGAGCACCGCCGGCAGCTCCGTCAAACTACCAATCTCGGCATCAGGACGCTTGTCCGCTTCCCACGCCTTGCCTGTCGGGTTGAACCACACTGCACGCAACCCGGCCTTCTGCGCGCCGGCAATGTCATCACCAGGATGATCGCCAACATGCACCGCCTCACTGGCATCCACGCCACCACGCTGTAACGCTTCCTCAAACAAACGCGCATCCGGCTTGGCAATGCCGATGTCTTCGGCGCGTAGCGCAAAATGAAAATAATCCGCCAGACCTACACGCTGCACGTCTGCGTTGCCGTTGGTGATCACCCCGAGCAGGAAGTGCTGGCGCAGCGCCTTGAGCATCGGCTCGGCATCGGGGAATACGGTGAGCTGATGCCGCGCGTGAATGAACGCCTCGTAGCAGACATCGGCCATTTGCGTGGCTTCAGGCTGAGGGTAGCCCGCTTCCTCAAATGCCAGCATCAGCACACGGTGGCGCAGCACGCTGATGCGGTGTTTGAGCTCCGGATGGCGCTGCAACACCTGCTGGCGCAGGCTGGCGAAATGCTCCAGAGGCAGGTCGCCGACCCTGGAGGCATTGAGCGCTAGCCATTCGCGCATTGATGCTTCGGCGCTGATGATGACGGGTACGTTGTCCCAGAGCGTGTCGTCCAGGTCGAAGGTGATCAGCTTGATACTCATGAGTCGCCGCCCTTGATGCGTTTGGCCCGTGGATGGGCGCTGTCGTATACCGTTGCCAGGTGTTGGAAGTCCAGGTGGGTGTAGATCTGCGTGGTCTTGATGTCGGCGTGGCCGAGCAGTTCCTGGACCGCGCGCAAGTCCTGGGAGGATTCGAGCAGATGGCTGGCAAAGGAGTGTCGCAGCATGTGCGGGTGCAGGTTCTGCCCCAGTTCACGCTCGCCCGCCGCCTTGACCCGCACTTGAATGGCCCGGGGCCCTAGGCGCCGGCCTTGCTGGCTGATGAATACCGCGTCGTCCACCGGATTGGCCAGCGCCCTCAGCGGCAGCCACAGTTGCAGGGCTTCGCGGGCCTTTCTGCCGACCGGCAGGACGCGGGTCTTGCTGCCCTTGCCCAGCACCTGCACCAGGCCGTCCGCGAGGTCCAGTTGATCAAGGTTCAGGCCGGTCAGCTCAGAGAGACGCAGGCCCGAGGAGTAGAACAGCTCCAGAATCGCCTGATCGCGATGGGCGAGGAAGTCATCCTCCACCGCGCCATCGAGCAACTGCAGGGCGCGGTCCGTGTCGAGTGTCTTGGGCAGGCGCCGCTCGCCCTTTGGCGGCGACAGGCCATTGGCCGGATCGTGGTCGCACAAGCCTTCGCGGTTCAGGTAATGATAGAGCCCCCGCACTGCCGACAGCAGGCGAGACAGGCTACGCGAGGACTGGCCTTGCTGGTGCAACCGTGCGATCAGGCTGCGCAGGGCCTGGATATCCAGGGCTTTCCAGCTACTGACGTGCTGTTTCTCACAATAGGCCAGGACCTTGTTCAAGTCCCGCCGGTAGGCCTCAAGGGTATGAGGCGACACCTGGCGCTCGTTGCGCAGGTGTGCGCAATAAGCGTCCAGTTGCCCGTGCATGACTAGCGCACCGCGCGCAGGGCGGTGGTGTAGCGTGGCAGCACGCGGCCCAGCACTTCGGCGATGTAGGTCAGAAACAGCGTGCCCACCGAACTCTTGTAGTGCTGCGGGTCACGGCTGGCGATGGCCAATACGCCGTGCAGGCCCTGGTGACTGAGCGCGACCACGGCGGTGGAGCCGATCTGCTTGCGCTGTTCAGCACCGAATAGAAAGTCCAGCTCGTGTTCACGCAAGGTGCCGCTGATGCTCTTGCCTTCGGACAGCAGGCCGCCGATGGCGGTCTGTGCGTCGCTGCCACTGACCCAACGCCCTACCGGCATCGGGTTTTCGCTGAACAGGATCAGGCTGACAAAAGGCACCTGGAAATCCTCGCGCAGGCTGTCCTCGACGGCCATGACCGTTTCTTCCAGGCTGGTGGCGTCCATCAGGGTCAGGATCAGGCGGCGGGTCTTGTCGAACAGGCGATCGTTATCACGGGCCACGTCCATCAGGTGCGAGAGCCGATGGCGCATTTCGATGTTGCGCTCGCGCAGAATCTTCATCTGCCGCTCCACCAGCGACACGGTATCGCCGCGCTGGTGAGGAATGCGCAGGGCCGGCAGCAATTCTTCGTGTTCGACGAAGAAATCCGGATTAGCCTCAAGGTACGCCGCGACTGCAGCGGCCTCCAGACTTTCGCTCGGGGTAGCGTGTGCGGGTACTCGAGGTTTATCGGTCATTGGCTTGGCTCACTCATAGACGGACCTGTCCTTCGTATACACGCGAGGCCGGCCCGGTCATCAGCACCGGGTGGCCCGGGCCTGCCCATTCGATGGACAGGCGTCCACCGGGCAGGTCGATCAGCAGCGGCGAATCCATCCAGCCCTGGCTGATCGCGGCCACGGCGGCGGCGCAGGCGCCGGTGCCGCAGGCCTGTGTTTCGCCGACGCCGCGTTCCCATACACGCAGTTGCGCGCGGGAGCGGTCGATCACCTGCATGAAGCCCACGTTCACCCGCGCCGGAAAGCGCGGATGATGTTCGATCTTCGGCCCCAGTTCATGCACCGGCGCATTGTTGATGTCGTTGACCCGCAGCACCGCATGGGGGTTGCCCATGGACACGGCGGCGATCTCAACACTGTGGCCGTCGACGTCCAGCGGGTAGCTTGCGGCCTGCACGTCGGCCTGAAACGGAATGTCCGCCGGCACCAGGCGCGGCGCGCCCATGTTGACGCTGATCTGGCCGTCATTGCGGATATCCAGCTCGATCACGCCGCCTTTGGTCTCGACGCGGATCTGGCGCTTGGCGGTCAGGCGCTTGTCCAGCACAAAGCGCGCGAAACAGCGGGCGCCGTTGCCGCACTGTTCCACTTCGGTGCCGTCGGCGTTGAAGATCCGGTAGCGGAAATCCACCTCCGGATTGCTTGGCGCCTCGACGATCAGCAACTGGTCGAAACCGATGCCGGTGTGCCGGTCACCCCATTGTTTGGCGTGCTTGGGCAGGATGTGCGCGTGCTGGCTGACCAGGTCGAGGACCATGAAATCATTACCCAGCCCGTGCATCTTGGTAAAACGCAGCAGCATGGCTTACTCCGGCAGCAGGCTTTCGCCAGCATACAACTCGGCTACCGTCTCGCGGCGACGCACTTCAAATGCTTGATCACCGTCCACCAGCACCTCGGCGGTACGCCCGCGGGTGTTGTAGTTGGAACTCATGACAAACCCATAGGCACCGGCCGAATGAATGGCCAGCAGATCGCCTTCGGCAAGCGCCAGCTGACGATCCTTGGCCAGGAAGTCGCCGGTCTCGCAGATTGGCCCGACGATATCGTAGGCGCGCGCTTCGCTGTCGCGAGGGGTCACGGCGGTGACGTTCATCCAGGCCTGGTACAGCGCCGGGCGGATCAGGTCGTTCATCGCCGCATCGACGATGGCGAAATCTTTGTGTTCGGTGTGCTTGAGGTACTCGACCTGGGTCAGCAGCACGCCGGCATTGGCGACGATGTAGCGGCCCGGCTCGAACAACAGCGCCAGGTCGCGGCCTTCGATGCGCTCGCGCACAGCCTGGATGTAGTCGGCGATCTGCGGCGGTTCTTCGTCGCGATAACGCACGCCCACACCGCCACCGAGGTCGATGTGGCGCAGGTAGATGCCGCAGTCGCCGAGGCGGTCGACCAGCGCGAGCAGGCGGTCGAGGGCATCGAGAAACGGTGGCAGGCTGGTCAGTTGCGAGCCGATATGGCAGTCGACACCCAGCACGTCCAGGTTCGGCAGTTGGGCGGCACGGATGTACACGTCTTCGGCGTCAGCAATGGCGATGCCGAACTTGTTCTCTTTGAGACCGGTGGAAATGTACGGGTGGGTGCCGGCGTCGACGTCCGGGTTGACGCGCAGCGAGATCGGCGCGCGAACGCCCAGCTCGGCGGCCACTACCTGCAGGCGCTCCAGCTCGTCAGTGGATTCGACGTTGAAGCAGTGCACGCCTGCTTCCAGGGCGCGGCGCATGTCGTCGCGGCTCTTGCCGACACCGGAGAACACGATCTTGTCAGCCTGGCCGCCGGCGGCGAGCACGCGCTCCAGCTCACCACGGGACACGATGTCGAAACCGGCGCCCAGACGCGCCAGGACATTGAGTACACCCAGGTTGGAGTTGGCCTTGACCGCGTAGCACACCAAGTGCGGCACGCCGTTCAACGAGTCGGTGAAGGAGCGGTACTGCGCCTCGATGTGCGCGCGCGAGTACACATAGGTCGGGGTGCCAAAGCGCTCGGCGATTGCCGACAACGCCACGCCTTCCGCGAACAGTTCACCGTCCCGGTAGTTAAAAGCGTCCATGGTGTTCCCTTAGTAAGTGTCGTGCTTGTGCGCTTTTGAAGGTTTCTGCGACGATTGCGCCTGTTCGTTGGGATCCTTGCTGTCATCGGGCAGGTACAGCGGGCCTTTTTGTCCACAGGCACTAACGAGGCAAGCGACCGCGACGAGCGCAGCGAGGGAAGAGATCAGGCGCTTCATGGCGAAATCCTTGAATATGCATTAATTGCGCCCGAGTATACCGACCACCCGCCAGCTTGCCTATGCGCCGAAATACCCGTCCGGCGGGGGTTTGCCGACTTGTTCGGGAATAGAGCTACGCTCGCTGGTGATAATTCGTACCGTCACCGGTAATGAAATCGGTATCCGTTGCATTCACGCAGGCGCCTCCGTATCGTGCGGCGCTTGAGCAGAACCCGACACTTTTGAGGTTGCCACAATGAGTTTGACCGAAGCCCGTTTTCACGATCTGGTGGATTCGACACAGCAGGCGCTGGAGGATATTTTCGACGACAGCGGCCTGGACGTCGACCTGGAAAACTCCGCCGGCGTGCTGACGGTCAAGTTCGAGAACGGCACTCAGTTGATCTTCAGCCGTCAGGAGCCATTGCGTCAGTTGTGGCTGGCGGCACGTTCCGGTGGTTTCCACTTCGACTACAACGAAGAAGACAACAATTGGCAATGCGATACCAGCGATGAGCTGCTCAGCGAGATGCTGGCGCGTCTGGTTCTGGAACAATCCGGCGCCGAGCTGGATTTCGACGAGATTTGACTGTGAGCCAGCCTGCACCCACGCGCCCGCCCAAGCCGTTGTTCAGTAATGTCAGCCCGGCGGTGCCGTCACCTTGTATCAGTTTGTGTCGCCTGGATGAGGAGAAAGTCTGCCTTGGGTGCTTTCGTCACGTGGAAGACATCCGCGAATGGCGCTCGGCCGACGATGCGCGGCGCCGGGTGATCTGCGCCGAGGCCGAACAGCGCCGAGCACTCGCCTGAGGTCGTCTTGTTTATTTGTGACGCTGTGTTAGTGTCCGGCCTACGCCTCAACCCATCGAGGCTCGTGAGAACCCCGCCTTTCCTGGCGGGGTTTTGCTTTTTTGTGCAGAAAAAAGGAGTCTGCCTGAATCATGACCACCGCACCGTCCATCATCCTCACCCGTCTTGACGTGCAGCGTCTGGAGCAACTGATCGATCGCCTGGGCGACGAGTTTCCCGGTGTCGAAGCGTTGCAAGCCGAACTCGACCGCGCCGAAGAGGTGGTTGGCCACGATGAAGTGCCTGCGGGGGTCGTGACCATGAACTCCAGCGTGCATTGCCGTGAGCAAGGCAGCGGCAAGGATTACCACCTGACCCTGGTGTACCCAAAGCACGCGAATGCCGACGAGGGTAAGGTTTCGATCCTTGCGCCGGTCGGCAGCGCGCTGCTCGGTCTGCAGGTTGGCCAGCACATCGACTGGCCGGCGCCCGGCGGCAAGACCCTCAAGCTGGAGTTGCTCAGTGTCGAAGGCCAGCCAAAAGACGGTGGCGCATTTCCGCTTTAAATCTGGCTGAGCGCCTCGTTCAGTGACAGTTCCAGTTCGGTCTTGTAGCGCAGGTACAGGTTGCTCGGACTTTGCACATCACCGAGCAGGCCGGACAGGTCGAGGTCGGTGATGTAGCAGCGGTAGCGCTCGGTTTCCCGGCGTTGCCCGACGATTTCCCGGGCGACCACGATGAACAGCTGATCGCCGAATTCCAGCTCGCAAAACTCCCGTTGATTGCAGTAGAGCGTAATGCCCACTTGGCCTGGCGCCGCCCTGGCGATGATTGCCTGCACCTCATAAAAAGACTTGTTGGCCGGCGTCGAAGGTGCCGGACGCGGCTCGACGCCGCGCGCACGGTTGCTGCCCGAAGGCAGCAGTTGGTAATACAGGACGTGGACTGCGCCCTGCGGTTGCTGGGGATCCAGCGGCGACAGTGCTTCGCGCCGATAGAGGATCGATTGCAGAAAGCGCTGCAATGGCGCCAGCAGGCTCTGCTCGTCATGGAACGGCAAGCGCTGTTGCCAGAGCGCGTTGAACTCATCCAGCACATACAGCTCGGCGAAGCCTTCGTTGACCCGGTAGAACACCTGCACGCAATCGGCCAGGCCCATCGGCAGCAGCAACGCCAGGTCGTGATCTTCCAGGGCCATGGCATCCAGATGCCAAGGGCTGTAGCTGGCCAGTTCTTCGCTGAGGTAGGCGATCAGTGCCTGCTGGGTGGGCAGCGACACGTGGTTGGCCTGGCCGGGCGTCAATTCCATCACGTGATAGTGCTGCTGCACCTGCAACAGATAACGGTGGTTGGACTGTCCCAGCATCAAGTGCTGCGCGGTGTCGAAAATATCCTCCACGCGCTGGGCAATGAACGGTGCCCGGTTGTGGCAGAAACAACGCACGCGCAGGCGCGGCAGGTGATCTGCGGGCAACTGGTTGAGGTAGTCGCGCAGGCAATCGAGCAACGCGTGGGGGCCGTCGTAACGACTGACCATCACCTCGTTCCAGCTGTTGAGGGTGATCTGGTCCAGCGTCAGCACCAGGTTGTCGCGTACACCGGCGTAACTCAGGGAGTCGGTGCGCTCGGTGGTCATCAGGATATTCAGGTCGCGGTGATGCTTGAGCGGGTCGACGCCGACGTTGATCAGCAGCAGCACCTCGTCGGGCACCGCCGAGCGCAGCAGGCGGGTTTCATCGACGCTGGGCAAGGGCAGGGGGAGGGTCTGCTGCAGGCTGCCCAGCAGGTTGAACAGTTCGAACTCGGTCATGTCGCTGGTGCCCGGGTGCAGGGCCAGGCGCGTGCTGCTGTCGATCACGCCGTTGCGGTGGCACCAAGTGAGCATTTCGAGCAGGTCACGGCTGCGCTTGATCGGTGCGAAGTGCTCCCATTCCAGGGCAGTGAGACTGCCGTTGTACAAGCCCCAGACATGATGCCCGGGCTCCTTGCGGTTTGGCGACTGCACCAGCGTCAGCGTGTCTTCGGCCAGGTCCGGGGCGATACCGGGGTTGATGAATTCGATCTTGCCGGCCTTGCGCTCGAACGCCGCGTACAGGCGCCGGCCCAGTACATTGAGGTCGCGCCTGTTGATCAGGCTGACGGTGTGTTCGGTGCGTGCGAACTGGGTCAGGAACCGGTAGCTGTAATTGAGCTCGTTGACCAGGGCGCGGCGCTCGGCTGCGACCTGGCGCACTTTCCACTGGCTGCGGCTGTCCAGCAGGGCCAGTTGGCGCGTGTCCCAGCCCCACTCATCGGCCAGGCGCTCGAGCAGCAAGCGTTGCCAGCTGGCGGCGCGCTGGCCGGCGCTGAGTTTGCGGTTGACCTTCAGGTACAGCGCGCGTCGTACCAGCTCCAGGCGTTCGGGTTCGTTGCGCGCGTTGAGGTATTCCTCGATACGGCGGTATACCACGATGTACGGGTCCAGCTCATCCAGGTCCATACGATCGGCGAACACGGCGCGTTTGAAGCGCAGGCTCAGGCAGTCCACGTTCGGGTGTTCGCTGGCGTAGACCTCGGTCAACAGCAGCTTGAGCAGCGACTTGTAGGGTGACTCGATGCCCTTGAACAGCTGCCAGAGGCCAGCACCAATGAATTCGCCCGGGGGAATGCGCGCCAGGTGGCCGAGGTCGAGGGTTTCATCGGCGCGGATAAAACGCTTGGAAATCAGGGTATGGGTGAACTCCGCATAGCGCGATTCTTCGTACACCGGCACCAGCCACCAGATCGGTGTGCGCCCGGCCAGCCAGATGGCGGTGCGGTAGAACTCGTCCAGCAGCAGATAGTGCTGAGTGGTGCCGCAATCGTCGGAACTCAGTTGCGTATCGCGCTCACCCAGCACAAACCGCGTCGGCTCGATCAGGAAAAAATGCGCTTCGGCGCCCAGGGTCAGCGCCCAGGCTTCCAGCAGTTGGCA
The DNA here is from genome assembly GCF_001439785.1 of Pseudomonas poae. GTDB lineage: Bacteria > Pseudomonadota > Gammaproteobacteria > Pseudomonadales > Pseudomonadaceae > Aquipseudomonas > Aquipseudomonas poae. Next base: position 14,425 of record NZ_JYLI01000002.1, read on the forward strand.
TTTCTTGCGCAACTCGGCCAGTTCGGCGTCGCCAAGGTCTGCGGCATGACACACCCACACGTCCATGTCGCTCTGATCCGCCTGGGCCAGGGTGCCCAGGCTGCCCATCAGGAATAAGCCATGGATCGGCCTGGGCTGGTTGCCAGGGCGCGGTTTGTAGGAGAACGAACGGGTCAGGCGCTGAGCTTCAGCCAGGGCCTGAGCATCGGGTTCGAAATTCGACAGCCCGGCCGGCGTGCTGCCCGACACGTAGCCGGGCAACAGCGGATGGTTGACATGGAAAAACAGTGGCAGCAGCGTCAATACGCTGTGCTGGCGCGGCGTCAGACCTTCGACGGCACGCGCCATGCGACCTTCGTTGAGCGCCATGAAGCGCCCACGCAGTTGGGCCAGCACCTTGCGGTCGATGCCCTCGTCCAGGTCAGGGCGGATTTCATGGGTGCGGGTCATGTCGAACTCGGTGGCTCGCAGAGCCCGACGCGGGCGGCCGTGTAGGAGTCTACAGTCAGAAGCGCAGGAGTTTTAGAGGGGAGTGATGTTTAGTGTCAGAATTTTCGCTCACCCACGGCAACGCCCGCGGAATCCGCAGGCAGCGGACTCCATGGGCGGTATCAGGTGTCAGGCGGCTTCTTTTTGGGCGGTGCTCAGGATGGTCAGCAGCCCCTGGGCGTGTTCGGCGGCATCGCGACCAAGGCTGGTCAGATAGCCACCATCGGGCTGGGTAATCAGTTCTTTGTCAAACAGGCGCCTGGCGGCGGCAACGGCAGTGGGGGCGGCGGTCTGATGGACTTTCAGGCCTTCCTGGGAGCTGTCCAGGTTGAAGAGTGCAAGGATTTCCAGTTCGGCAACCAACTCAGGGGTATACGACATAAGGACTCCAGACGTTCTAAATTTATTAGAGGCTAGCAGGCCATAAGGTGAACGCACTTTGCCGAACTGTCCAGCGTGTTGCTGCGTGCCGGGGTTATTCCTTTTCCGGCGGCAGCTCAGGCAGCGCCCGCAATGCTGTTTCGTACCAGTCGGTATCGAAGGCGCGGTCTTCGTCCAGCATTGCGTCGATCTCGAATGCCAGCACGTGGGCCATCAAATTAAGAATGTCTTCGCGCTCGTAACCCACCAGCGTCAGCTTGTTGAACACGGCTTTGGCAGCTGGCGGGTTGTCGCTTTCGATCTGGTTTTCGATCGCTTCGATCAGCGTGTTTTCGGTAAATTCTTCTTCGTCGTTGTCGATGTCGGTTGGCTCGCTCATGGCAGGCTCCTCAAGGAAAGGGCGCAGTCTACCTCCATTCAGGTGGATGATGCTGCTGGTCAGGCGGGGCGCGAGGATCTATAACCCTTGCAGCCAACCCCGCACACGGCCTGGAGGCTTTGCGATGCTCAAGCTTTACGGATTTTCGGTCAGCAACTACTACAACATGGTCAAGCTGGCGCTGTTGGAAAAGGGATTGCCCTTTGAAGAAGTGCCTTTTTACGCTGGGCAAACGGAGGAGACCCTGACGGTCAGCCCGCGCGGCAAGGTGCCGGTGCTGGAGGTGAAACAGGGTTTTATCAACGAAACCAGCGTGATTCTCGAATACATCGAGCAAACCCAGGAAGGGCCGGCGCTGCTGCCGGGCGACCCCTTCGCGCGGGCCCAGGTGCTGGCGCTGTGTCGGGAAATCGAGCTGTACATCGAGTTGCCCGCCCGCGCATGTTTCGCCGAGGCATTTTTTGGCATGACGGTGCCGGAGGCGATCAAGGAAAAATCCCGCGCCGAGTTACTGTTGGGCGTTGGTTCTCTGGGGCGTCACGGCAAGTTTGCGCCTTATGTCGCGGGGGAGAGCTTCACGATTGCCGACCTGTATTTCATGTACAGCTTGAACCTGGCATGTGGCGTGGGCGAGAAGCTGTTTGGCCTGGATTTGCTGGCCGAATTACCAATGGCGAAGGCGCTGCTTGAGCGGCTGAACGATATGCCGAATGCGCGAAAGGTCGAGGCAGACCGGCAGGCGGCGATGCCGGCGTTTCTGGCGATGATAGCGGCGAAGAAGTAATCCAGTGTGAGAGCGGGCAAGCCCTGATGCCGTTCAGTTAAGCGCAAATTCCCTGTGGCGAGCAGGCTTGTGCTGCGTTGGGCTGCGCAGCAGCCCCAAAACCAGGCGCTAAGCCGTATCAGGTACACCGCGTTTTGCTGGATTGGGGGCGCTTCGCACCCTAACGCGGGGCAAGCCCGCTTGCCACAATAAGCCCACACGTTTTCCTTAACTGTGGGAGCGGTGCGTCAGTCAACATCAATGTTTGCTGGGCCGACGCCATCGGGAGCAAGCCCCTCCCACACCTGGACTGCATTCCAGGGTGGGAGCTGCTTGCCTGCACTGTTCTCAGCGGCTGGCGAGCAATGCCTGGCCGCGCGTGACCGCAGCTTTCACCTGTGCCGGCGCGGTGCCGCCGATGTGGTTGCGCGCATTCACCGAACCTTCCAGGGTCAGCACGGCGAACACGTCCTGCTCGATCTGGTCGCTGAACTGGCGCAGTTCTTCCAGGCTCATTTCCGCCAGGTCCTTGCCGCTGTCCACGCCATACTTCACAGCATGCCCGACGATTTCGTGGCAGTCACGGAACGGCAGGCCACGGCGCACAAGATAGTCCGCCAGGTCTGTCGCGGTGGAGAAACCGCGCAAGGCCGCTTCACGCATGATTGCGTGTTTGGGCTTGATGGCCGGGATCATGTCGGCGAACGCGCGCAGCGAATCGCGCAGGGTGTCGGCGGCGTCGAACAGCGGCTCCTTGTCTTCCTGATTGTCCTTGTTGTAGGCCAGAGGCTGGCCTTTCATCAGGGTCAACAGGCCCATCAGCGCGCCGAATACGCGGCCGCTTTTGCCACGCACCAGCTCGGGTACGTCGGGATTTTTCTTTTGCGGCATGATCGAGCTGCCGGTGCAGAAGCGGTCCGGCAGGTCGATGAACTGGAATTGCGCACTGGTCCACAGCACCAGCTCTTCGGAGAACCGCGACAGGTGCATCATCGCGATGCTGGCGGCGGCGCAGAATTCGATGGCGAAGTCACGGTCCGACACGCCGTCCAGAGAGTTGCCACCCACCGCATCAAAACCCAGCAGCTGAGCGGTGTACTCGCGGTCGATGGGGTACGTGGTGCCGGCCAGCGCAGCGCTGCCCAGCGGCATGCGGTTGGCGCGCTTGCGGCAATCCACCAGGCGCTCGTAGTCGCGGCTGAGCATTTCGAACCAGGCCAGCAGGTGGTGGCCGAAGGTCACTGGCTGCGCGGTTTGCAGGTGGGTGAAACCGGGCATGATGGTGTCCGATTCACGTTCGGCCTGTTCCAGCAGACCCTTTTGCAGACGGGTGATTTCAGCCAGGATCAGGTCGATTTCGTCGCGCAGCCACAGGCGGATATCGGTGGCTACCTGGTCGTTACGGCTGCGGCCGGTGTGCAGCTTCTTGCCGGTCACGCCGATGCGATCCGTGAGGCGCGCTTCGATGTTCATGTGCACGTCTTCCAGGTCGACGCGCCAGTCGAATGTGCCGGCTTCGATCTCGCCGCCAATGGTGGTCAGGCCGTCGATGATGCTGTCGCGCTCGGCGTCAGTCAGTACGCCGACCTTGGCCAGCATCGTGGCATGGGCGATGGAGCCCATGATGTCGTGGCGGTACAGACGCTGGTCGAAATTTACGGAGGCGGTGAAGCGGGCGACGAAGGCGTCGACGGGTTCACTGAAGCGGCCGCCCCAGGACTGGTTGGTCTTGTCGGTGCTCATGGATTCGCTCGTGGTCTGCTTGAAAGAGGCTTGGAGTGTGGCGCCGATAATAACAGGGTTGCCCGTGGAGGCGGTGCTGCGGGTGATCGGCATTTTTATTTGCGTCAGAGGTGGCTAAGCGCCTTGCCGACGACCGCGTCCGGGACGAGACTGCAAGCGCGGGCTTATTGATACGATATTTGACGATTGAGCAATATCGTCTTGGCGAGCGTCTACAGTTGGACTGACAGTGTACGAATGCACCAAAGTCGGGTGATGCGGTCAGAGCCTGACTGTCTATTGAAAAAGAGGGTATTCGGATTGTGTATCAGCAAACCCCACGACGATGCCCGGAGGCAGCAGGTCCTGGGCGCTAGTGAACAGGTCCGGGTAAACATGGGTGCCGCTGCCGGGGCACTTTTTGCCGTTCGCACCAGTCTTAGCGTGGATCGCTGTGACGCAAGTCACCGCACCTGTCTACGCTATCCTTGTGCGAGACTCACGCAGGAATCCAGCGCAATATGAATGTCCTGATCGTTGATGACGAACCCCAAGCCCGCGAGCGTCTGAGCCGTCTGGTCAAAGAGCTCGAGGGTTATACCGTCCTGGAGCCGAGCGCCACCACCGGCGAAGAGGCGTTGACGCTGATCGACAGCCTCAAGCCCGATGTGGTGCTGCTCGATATCCGCATGCCTGGCCTTGATGGCCTGCAAGTCGCGGCCCGCCTGAGCGAGCGCGAATCACCCCCGGCGGTGGTGCTGTGCGCGGCCGAGGAAGAGTTTTCTGCGCAGACCCTGGAAGACAGCGGTGTGAGCTTTCTGACCAAGCCCGTGGCCGGCGAAGGCCTGCTCAAGGCCCTGAAAAAAGCCGAGCGCCCGAACCGCCTCCAACTGTCTGCCCTGACTCAGCCTGCCGCTCAAAGCGGTAACGGGCCGCGCAGTCACATCAGCGCACGCACCCGCAAAGGCATCGAACTTATTCCCCTGGACCAGGTGGTCTATTTTATTGCGGATCACAAGTACGTGACCTTGCGTCACGAGGCCGGCGAAGTGTTACTCGATGAGCCGCTCAAGGCGCTTGAGGATGAGTTCGGCGATCGCTTCGTGCGCATCCATCGCAACGCGCTGGTTGCCCGTGAGCGTATCGAGCGTTTGCAGCGCACGCCGCTGGGGCACTTTCAACTGTTCCTCAAAGGGCTCAATGGCGATGCGTTGATCGTGAGTCGGCGCCATGTCGCTGGTGTGCGCAAGATGATGCAGCAGCTTTAGCCAGGCGTTGCCTGCATTGCTGATTCAGGTGCGACGCGGTCAGGGAGGCCCCGCGCGTGCTGATTCAAGTCAAAGCGTATTGGCCTGAGCTGTTATTATCTGCCGTATCTACCCAGTACGGATTGTTCAATGTCTCTTCGCGAAATCCGCATCGCCACCCGTAAAAGTGCCCTGGCCTTGTGGCAGGCCGAATACGTCAAGGCCCGCCTTGAACTGGCCCATCCGGGCCTCAAGGTGAGCCTGGTGCCCATGGTCAGTCGCGGCGACAAGCTGCTCGATTCGCCACTGTCCAAAATTGGCGGCAAGGGGCTGTTCGTCAAGGAACTGGAAACCGCACTGCTGGAAAACCACGCCGACATTGCCGTGCATTCGATGAAAGATGTGCCCATGGACTTCCCTGAAGGCTTGGGCCTTTTTTGTATCTGCGAGCGTGAAGACCCGCGTGATGCGTTCGTCTCCAATACCTATGCATCCCTGGATGAGCTGCCCCTTGGCAGTATCGTCGGCACATCGAGCCTGCGCCGTCAGGCCCAGTTGCTCACGCGTCGCCCGGACCTGCAAATCCGCTTTCTGCGGGGCAACGTCAACACGCGCCTGGCCAAGCTGGACGCCGGTGAATATGACGCGATCATCCTGGCGGCGGCCGGCTTGATCCGCCTGGGCTTCGAAGACCGCATCACCTCGGCGATCAGCGTCGAAGACAGCCTGCCTGCCGGCGGACAGGGCGCGGTGGGCATCGAGTGCCGTACCGCCGACAGTGAAATCCATGCGCTGCTCAAGCCGCTGGATCACCAGGACACCGAGGTGCGGGTCACCGCCGAGCGCGCCCTGAACAAACATCTCAATGGCGGTTGCCAGGTGCCCATCGCCTGCTACGCGGTGCTTGAGGGCGAAAACCTGTGGTTGCGCGGGCTGGTTGGCGACCCGGACGGTGGCTTGCTGCTCACCGCCGAGACGCGCGGACCGCAACATGAGGCAACGGCGCTAGGCATCCAGGTGGCCGAAGAGCTGCTCGAAAAAGGCGCTGGCGCCATTCTGCAAAAAGTCTACGGCGAGGCCGGGCCGCAGTGAGCGGCTGGCGTGTGCTGCTGACGCGGCCGGCCGAGGAATCGACGGCCCTGGCGGCGTCGCTGGCCGCCGCCGGTATTTTCAGCAGCAGCCTGCCCTTGCTGGACATCGAACCGTTGCCCGTCACATCCGAGCAGCAGGCGGTGTTTCGCGACCTGGGCCGCTATTGCGCGATCATCGTGGTGAGCAAGCCGGCCGCACGCATTGCCCTGCAACAGCTTCAGCCTCATTGGCGGCAAGTGCCGTGGTTCAGCGTGGGGGCCGCGACGGCGCAGGTGCTGGCCGATCAGGGGCTCACGGTGCACTGTCCGCAAACCGGCGATGACAGTGAAGCCTTGCTCGCATTGCCCGCCTTGCAGGCCGCTGTCGCGCGCCTCGGTGCAAGGGTGTTGATCCTGCGCGGCGAAGGCGGAAGGGAGTTACTCGCGCAGTGTTTGCGCGCCAGAGGTGCTAGTGTCGACTATCTGGAATTGTATCGGCGTTTTCTTCCGACCTATGATTCGGGCGTGCTGATGCAACGCATCCGGTTGGAACGCTTGAACGGGCTGGTGGTCAGCAGTGGGCAGGGTTTTACACACCTGCAGGCCCTGGCGGGCGCTGATTGGCCGCTGGTGGCGCAGTTGCCTTTGTTCGTGCCCAGCCCGCGAGTCTGTGAGATGGCGCAGGCTGCTGGCGCAGAAAAAGTTGTGGATTGTCGCGGCGCGAGTGCCGCGGCGTTGTTAGTGGCGTTACGGAGTTATCCCGTTCCCACTCTCTGATACGCAAAGGACGGATACGTGAGCGAAACAGCCTTGCCTAAAGATGAGACTCAGCCCGCGCTCGATGCGCCGGTGGAGACACCGGTTACCGCGCCACGCCGTGGTAATGGCCTGGCAATCGTCGCCTTGCTGCTCGGTGCCGCAGGCGTTGCCGTTGGCGGCTGGGGGGTGTGGCAGGTGCGTGCACTGCAAGCCAGCAGCCAGCAACAGCTGGGCCAGGTGCAGACCCTTGATGACCAGTCCCAGAGCCTCAAGCAAAGCCAGCAGCAACTGGCCTCGCGCCTGGCACAATTACCGGCTGCGGATGAGCTGGAAGAGCGTCGACGTCTGGTTGCCCAATTGCAGGGTGATCAGCAGCGTCTGAACCAGCGCTTGGAAACCGTGCTGGGCGCCAGCCGCAAGGATTGGCGCCTGGCTGAAGCCGAGCACCTGATCCGTCTGGCGAGCCTGCGCCTGTCCGCTCTGCAGGACATCAACAGTGCCCAGTCGCTGGTCCAGGGTGCCGACGAAATCCTGCGCGAACAGAGCGATCCGGGTGCCTACGCCGCCCGTGAACAATTGGCCAAGAGCCTGGCGGCACTGCGCAGCACCGAGCAACCGGACCGCACCGGGTTGTACCTGCAATTGGCAGCACTGCGTGACCAAGTGGTGCAACTGTCGGCCATCGCGCCGGAGTACTCACTCACCGAGCCCGCCTCCCAAGGGCGTCCTACCGACGATACGCAAAATCGCCTGAGCCAGTGGTGGGAACAGATTTCCCGTTACTTCCGCATCAACTTCAACCCTGACGACACGATTCGCCCATTGCTGGCAGGTCAAGGCCTGAACCAGGTGCGGCTGGCCCTGAGCCTGGCCCTGGAGCAGGCGCAATGGGCAGCACTCAATGGCGAATCGGCGGTGTACAGCCGCTCGCTGGGTGAGGCGCGCAGCGTGTTGCAGGATAACTTCAATCAGGACAATCCGCAGAGCAAGGCCATGCTGGCGCGTATCGCCGAGCTTGAGCCCAAGGCTGTCTCGGTGGTGACACCGGACCTGGCGGCGAGTCTGGCTGCCGTGCAGGCCTACCTCGAGCGTCGTCATTTGTCTGCCGATGAGGCCAAGGCGTCGGCGAGCAAGCCGGCGACCCAGGAGTAGAGCCGATGAAGCGTTTCTATGTGATCCTGGTGCTGGCGATTGCCATTGCCCTCGCTCTGGCCGTGGGCATTTCGAAACACACCGGCTACGTGCTGATTACCTATCCGCACCTGCTGCATTACGAGTCGAGCCTGTGGGCCACGTTGGTCGCGATCTTTGTGATCGGTCTGGTGATCTACCTGCTGCGGCTATTGCTGAGTCTGGTGATGACCTCCAGCGGTGTGGTCAACCCGTGGTCGCGGCGTAATCGCAGCCGTCGCGTGCAGATTGCAATCGAACAAGGTCAGATGGACCTCGCCGAAGGCCGTTGGGCCAGCGCCGAGCGCCACCTGCACCGCGCAGCCGAGGCAGAGCGCCAGCCATTGCTGTACTACCTCGGCGCCGCCCGTGCCGCCAACGAGCAAGGGCGTTATGAAGAGTGCGACAGCCTGCTGGAGCGCGCGCTGGAGCGTCAGCCCCAAGCCGAACTGGCGGTCGCCCTGAGCCATGCACAGTTGCAGATGGATCGCGGCGATACCGAAGGCGCGCTGACCACCCTGCAGGCCATGCATGAGCGTCATCCTCACAACGCGCAGGTGCTGCGTCAGTTGCAGCGTCTGCATCAGCAGCGCGGCGATTGGTCATCGGTGATCCGGTTGCTGCCCGAGTTACGCAAGGACAAGGTGCTGCCTGCTGCCGAGTTGGCCGAGCTGGAGCGCCGCGCCTGGGGTGAAAACCTGGGGCTGGCCGTTCAGCGCGAAGAGCAGGGCGAAGCGGGGTTGCAGTCGCTTGAGCGGGCTTGGCAACAGCTGACTTCCGCCCAGCGTCAGGAGCCGCAACTGGTATTGGCCTACGCTGAGCAACTGCGCCAGCTGGGTGCTGATGCGCAAGCCGAGGAAGCCTTGCGTGGTGCCATCAAGCGCGGCTATGACAGTCATCTGATCCGACTCTACGGTTTGCTGCGCGGCAGCGATCCGGCACGGCAATTGAAGTTTGCAGAAGGCTGGCTCAAGGACCATCCCGCTGATGCCAGCCTGTTGCTGACATTGGGTCGCCTGTGCCTGCAGAACAGTCTGTGGGGCAAGGCGCGTGACTATCTGGAAAGCAGTCTGCAGGTGCAGCGCAATCCTGAAGCCTGCGCTGAATTGGCACGCCTGTTGGCTCAACTGGGTGATACCGAGCGCAGCAATCAATTGTTCCAGGAAGGGCTGGGCTTGCTGGACAGCCGCCTTCTGGCGTCACCCTTGCCAGTCCCTGCAACGTTTTAAGTAGGAAAGATGATGTGGGTTGGTTCAGGCGATTCTGAGGGCCAACCCATCGATTGCCGCGTAAAACCTGGGTTCAGGTCGCTGTGTAGTAAATTCCTACTGACAGCTTCTTGAAGTCATCCAGGGTCTGACGGCATATCCCTGCGTTCTCGCGGAATTGTCTGCCCCGGCGCGTATTGAAAGGCGGCAGGACTTTCCTCTACCGTAACGACCTATCTCTTGCGGTACGGATAACAATGTCTTTGGCCCCTTCACGCTCCTTGTTTCTTCTGGCCTTCGTGGCCGGTGCGCTGACGTTGGGTGCGTCTTTTTATCTTGAGTACGGCGCGTTGCTGCGGCCTTGTTTCCTGTGCCAGGTGCAACGCATTCTGCTGGCGACCTTCATGCTGATCAATCTGGTCGCCGCGCTCCATAATCCAAAGCGTTCTGCCAGCTACCTCTACGGCCTGGCGAGCATGAGCTGCGCAGTACTCGGTGCCGTTACCGCCGCGCGCCAGGTGCTGCTGCAGAATGCCGCACCGGAGCAGACCGGCGACTGCTGGCCGAACCTGCAATACATGATTGAAAACCTGTCGCCATGGCAGGCGTTGCAACTGACGTTCAGGGGCACCGTCGATTGCGTCGAGATCAACTGGACACTGTTTGACCTGAGCCTTCCAGAGTGGAGCCTGTTGTTTTTCGTAGCGATGCTGATCCTGGGCATCCTGCAGTTTTCACCGCTGTTGTTCAGTCGCCGAGCAGTTGTCGCGAGGTAGCGACGGGGCAGGGCGATTCGTAGGACGGGATTAAACGCTTGTATGAACTTTCTGTCCTGCGTACCTTGAAGCCATAGTCATGCGGGCATAATCTGGCCCGCACGCGTTATCGAAACCGATTGTCAGTTGCAGCTTTGTATGGCCGGCGCTTCACCGTTGAGTGTTGCGCGGCACAAGGCGAACGCATCCCCTAGGGAAGAGAGATCATCATGTTGGAAAGTTGCCGGAATGCCCAGGAGCGCTGGGGTGGGGTGCACAAGCTGATAGACAGCTGGTTGAAGGCGCGTCACGAATTGATTCGCTCCTTTGATGCGCTTGGCGCCAAGCCCGACGCGCTGGCCGAGAACGGCGAATTGCTGCAGGACTTCTGCGGTGTGCTGATGGACTACGTGTCAGCCGGCCATTTCGGCGTCTACGATCAATTGACCAAGGAAGCAGAAGCTTTCGGTGATGAAAGAGGGTTGGAGCTGGCAGACACGCTGTATCCTCGCCTCGACGCGATCACTGAGAAGCTTGTTGCCTTCAACGACCTGTGTGATGCGGGCAAATGTGTTGCTGAAAAATTCAAAGAGCTGGGCGCACTGTTGCATGAGCGTTTCGAACTGGAAGATTGCCTGATCGAAGTGCTGCACAACGCTCACAAGGACGAGGCTGTTACCCAGGCCTGAACCTTGGTGGTAACAAAAACGGTGCGCATGTCGCACCGTTTTTTTTGGCTCAATGACGCGTGCCCAACAATTGGATCTCAAACACCAGCGGCGTGTAGGGCGCGATCAACTCACCCGCACCGTCAGCGCCATAGGCCTGCGCCGAGGGAATCACCAGGCGCCATTTTGCGCCCACCGGCATCTGCTGCAACGCACTGCGCCAGCCGCTGATCACGCTGTCCAGTCGAAACCACTGCGGCTGCGTGCTCTGATCGAACACCGTGCCATCGGGCAAACGACCCACGTATTTGACCTGTACCTGGTCGCTGGCTGCCGGTTTGTTGCCGGTGCCCGGCGTCAGCTCCGTGAGCAGGATTCCGTCCGCCAATTCGCGCACACCGGGCGCGGCTTTTTCCCTGGCGAGAAAGTGTTGCTCTGCGGCCAGCGCCTTTTCACTTTGAGGCGCCTGCGCATCGGCTTCAGTTTGTGCCTCGTGCTGGGCAAGCAGTTTTTCGATACGCGCGCTGTCCAGCGCCAACGGCTTGCCTTGATAGGCTTGTTTGAGGCCGTCGATCAATGCCTGTATCTGCAGGTCGGGGACCTCCTGGCGTAGCCGTTCACCAAGACTGGCGCCCAGGCTGTACGCGAGGTCATGCTGGTCTTGGCTTGCAGCGCCGGGCGGCGATTGCTCGCTCGCGTCAGCCCCGCCAACCATCAAGCCAAGCACAAGAAAAAGGTAACGCGACATGGGTATGCTCCCGCCGAAAGTGCGACGGATTATGCCAGCGTGGAAGGGTAAAAAGTGTCGTGGATTCCGGTCAGGTCGATAAGAATTTTCGCAGGGCGCAACGCAAGTCAATCGATACTGTCAACATGCGCTAGCGGCGGTAAGAGCAGAGGGCTAGTATGAGCCGCACCCACGTCAGTCAGGAGGTAAACCATGTCGGCCAAACAGAAGCCTGTTAATACCCCGTTGCATTTGCTCCAACAACTGTCGGGCAGCCTGCTCGAACATCTGGAAAGCGCTTGTGCCCAGGCCTTGGCCGATGCAGAAAAACTGCTCGCCAAACTGGAAAAACAACGCGGCAAAGCGCAAGAAAAGCTGCACAAATCCCGCACCAAACTGCAAGACGCCGCCACTGCCGGCAAGTCCAAGGCGCAAGCCAAGGCCAAAGACGCAGTCAAAGAACTCGAGGACTTGCTGGACGCTCTCAAAGATCGCCAGGCTGAGACCCGCACCTACATTTCCCAACTGAAAAAAGACGCTCAGGAAAGCCTGAAACTGGCCCAGGGCGTTGGTCGTGTGAAAGAAGCCGTAGCCAAGGCCCTGGGTGCGCGTACGCCAGCCAAAGCGGTTGCAGCAAGCACGGCTAAAAAGCCTGCGAGCAAGGCTGTTGCAGCGAAGGCACCGGCTAAAACCGCTGCCAAGCCAGTTGCCAAAACCGCTGTTGCAAAACCAGCCGCCAAGCCAGCCGCCAAAACCGCTGCTGCCAAGCCAGTTGCCAAAACTGCTGCTGCAAAACCGGCCGCCAAGCCAGCCGCTAAAACCGCTGCTGCAAAACCGGTTGCCAAGCCAGCCGCTAAAACCGCTGCTGCCAAACCAGCCGCCAAGCCAGCCGCTAAAACCGCTGCTGCAAAACCGGTTGCCAAGCCAGCCGCTAAAACTGCTGCTGCCAAACCAGCCGCCAAACCAGTTGCCAAAACCGCTGCTGCGAAACCAGCCGCCAAGCCTGCTGCTAAAACGGCTGCTGCGAAACCAGCCGCCAAGCCTGCTGCTAAAACGACTGCTGCGAAACCAGCTGCCAAGCCAGTTGCTAAAACGACTGCTGCCAAACCAGCCGCCAAGCCTGCCGCTGCAAAACCAGCACCGGCCAAGCCCGCTGCATCGGCCGCTACGTCAACAGCTTCCACCGCTCCAACCGCACCGGCCAGCAGCACCTCTGCACCGGTAGCGCCAAGCGCCACGCCAACCAGCGCGTCCTAAGTGCTGGCAACCACCACGCGCAGTGTCTGTAGCGCGTTGTGGTCAAGGTTGGCGACTTCGGTCGCCAGGCCTTCCAGCCATCCGTATTGACCCCTCGCCCCATCCTTCGGCCAGCCCTGCGCCAGTTGTTCCAGGCGCGTCAGCAGTGCTCGTTCCGCTTCCAATTCCAGCGCTTTGACCCCCGTGCGTAACGTCTCCAGTTGATCGTCCAGCTGCGCCAGGTCGCGCCATTGAACACGTAGCTGTCGCAACGGCTCTACAACCTGTTGGCGCCACGGACGAGCAAGCTGCTGCAATGCCTCCAGACGTTCGGCCACCGGCGCCACACCGCGAGCTTCCAGCCACGCGCCACACAGCAACAGGCACACATCCGCGCCGCGCTCCTGCAAGTGCAGGCACGCGGCCTCGACGCCGGGGCGAGCGTAGGTCGAGAGGGCAAAGCTCCACAGGTCAGCGCACATATTCACACCCAAGCCAGCGGCCAACGAAGCTGGTAGACTCCGCCGCCATTATGATCCGACTTCAAAGCCTAACATTACAGCGTGGCCCGCAACGTCTTCTTGAAGACGCCGAGCTAACCCTGCACGCCGGTCACAAAGCCGGTCTGATCGGTGCCAATGGCGCCGGCAAATCCACGTTGTTCGCGCTGTTGCTCGGTGAGCTGACCCCGGATTCCGGGGACTGCCTGCTGCCGGCCGACTGGCGCATCGCCCATATGCGCCAGGAGATCGACACCCTGGACCGCATTGCGATCGACTACGTGCTCGATGGCGACCTGCGTCTGCGCCAGGTGCAACACGACCTCGCCGAGGCCGAGAAAGCCCAGGACGGTGCCGCCCAGGCCCGCCTGCATTCGGAGCTCGACAGTGCCGATGGCTACACCGCCGACGCCCGCGCGCGCAAAATGCTCGCCGGCCTGGGTTTTGCCAACGAACAGATGGACCGCCCGGTCGCCGACTTCTCCGGCGGCTGGCGCATGCGCCTGAACCTGGCCCAGGCGCTGATGTGCCCCTCCGACCTGTTGCTGCTCGATGAGCCGACCAACCACCTGGACCTCGATGCGATCCTGTGGCTGGAAGACTTCCTCAAGAACTACCAGGGCACCTTGCTGCTGATTTCCCACGACCGGGATTTCCTTGACGCCGTGGTCGACAATATCGCCCACGTCGAACAGAAAAAAATCACCCTCTACCGTGGCGGCTACACTGCGTTCGAACGCGCACGCGCCGAACGCCTGGCCCAGCAGCAACAGGCGTTCGAGAAGCAACAGGCGCAGCGTGCGCACATGGAAAGCTACATCGCAAGGTTCAAGGCCCAGGCCACCAAGGCGCGCCAGGCCCAGAGCCGGATCAAGGCCCTGGAGCGCATGGAGGAACTGTCGGCGGCCCACGTCGATTCGCCGTTCGACTTCGTGTTCCGCGAGTCGGTGAAAATCTCCAGCCCGCTGCTGGACCTCTCGGATGCACGCCTGGGTTATGGCGACAAGACCATCCTGGAGAAGGTCCGGCTGCAGCTCACGCCGGGTGCCCGCATCGGTTTGCTTGGCCCCAACGGCGCGGGCAAGTCGACGCTGATCAAGAACTTGTCAGGTGAGCTCTCGCCGCTGTCTGGCCGCCTCACCCGCGGCGAAAACACCGTGGTGGGCTACTTCGCCCAGCACCAGCTCGACTCGCTCGATGCGAAGGCCAGCCCGTTGCTGCACCTGCAGCGCCTGGCGCCGACCGAACGCGAACAGGTCCTGCGCGATTTCCTCGGCGGTTTCGACTTCCGTGGCGCGCGCATCGATGAGCCAGTGCTGAACTTTTCCGGCGGCGAAAAGGCCCGCCTGGCCCTGGCCCTGATCGCCTGGGACCGGCCGAACCTGCTGCTGCTCGACGAACCGACCAACCACCTGGACCTGGAAATGCGCCTGGCGCTGACCATGGCGCTGCAGGAATTCAGCGGTGCGGTTCTGGTGGTGTCTCACGACCGCCACTTGCTCAAGAGCACCACCGATAACTTCCTGCTGGTGGCTGACGGCAAGGTCGAGGAGTTCGACGGCGACCTGGATGACTACGCACGCTGGCTGACCGATTACCGTCTGCGCAACGCGCCGGCCAGCAACACGCCGGTCAACCCGGACAAGACCGACAAGAAAGCCCAGCGCCAGGCCGCCGCCGCCTTGCGCCAGCAGTTGGCGCCGCACAAGCGCGAAGCCGACAAGCTGGAAGCCGAATTGGGCAAGGTGCACGAGCGTCTGGCCAGCATCGAAGCCAGCCTGGGTGACAGTGCCGTGTACGAGGCCGCACGCAAGGATGAGTTGCGCGACCTGTTGGCCGAGCAGGCCAGACTCAAGGTGCGTGAAGGCCAGTTGGAGGACGCCTGGATGGAAGCCCTCGAACTGCTGGAATCCCTGCAAGCGGAGCTGGAGGCGCTGTCCTGATGGACGCGCTGCAACTGCCGCTGCCGGCGCAATGGGTGGCGCCGATCTGGATCGGTGTGCAAATTCTGCTCATCCTGCTGGCCGGCTATTTTGCCCAGCGCTTCGTCGCCAAGGGCCTGACTCGCCTGGGTGAGCGCTACCCGTTCCCGCCCCAATTGCTGATGCCCCTGCGCGGGGGGCTGCGCTGGCTGATCATGGGCAGCGCGCTGATCTTCGTGCTGGGCCGGCTGGGCGTGTCCGCCACCGTGCTGTGGACGGCGTTGTCAGGGTTCGTGGCCGTGGCGGCTGTGGCGTTCTTCGCCATGTGGTCGGTGCTGTCCAACCTGCTGTGCGCGATTTTGATCTTTACCGTCGGACCGTTTCGCCTGGGTGACATCGTCGAGCTGGTGGACACCGTCGACAAGCCCGGCGTGAAAGGCCGCGTGGTGGCGATCAACCTGCTTTACACCACGCTGGTCGAAGTGGAAGAGGCGGGCACCAACGGCGCCATCGTGCAAGTGCCCAACAGCCTGTTCTTCCAGCGCTCGGTGCGGCGCTGGCCCGGCAATATCTCGCCGCTGTAAAAAACTGATAGCCAGCCTTCATTCGGCGGAGTTAGCTTAAGGCCCAACAGCAAACTCTCCCTTGAGGTGTGCAATGGCACTCGACACATGGCTGGCGTTTTTTCTCGCCAGTTGGATCATCTCCCTCTCCCCCGGCGCGGGCGCTATCGCCTCGATGTCCAGCGGCCTGCAATACGGTTTTGCGCGCGGCTACTGGAACGCCATTGGCCTGCAACTGGGCCTGGCGATGCAGATTGCCGTGGTGGCTGGGGGCCTGGGTGCCATTCTGGCGACGTCGTCCACCGCGTTCTATGCGATCAAATGGTTTGGCGTGGCGTATCTCGTCTACCTCGCCATCAAACAATGGCGCGCCTTGCCCATGGACCTCACCGATGACGCCACTCCGCGCCAGATCGGCAAGCCGATGGCGATGATGTTTCGCGGGTTCCTGGTCAATGCGAGCAATCCCAAGGCGCTGGTGTTCATGCTGGCGGTGCTGCCGCAGTTCGTGAACCCTCACGCGCCTCTGGCCATCCAGTATCTGATCATTGGCGCGACCATGATCAGCGTCGACATGATCGTAATGGCCGGTTACACCGGGCTGGCCGCGAAAGTGCTGCGCCTGTTGCGCACGCCCACCCAGCAGAAACGTGTGAACCGCACGTTCGCCGGGCTGTTCGTGGGCGCGGCGGGCTTCCTCGCCAGCCTGCATCGCGCCACGGCATAACGTGCACTAAACACAGATCAACCTGTGGGAGGGGGCAAAGCCCCTCCCACATGGGTTTGCGGCGGGTGCCAAATAAGCTTGAGTCCAATCGGTTAAAGCTGAACAATAGTGTTACTTCGTATTTCCCCCTGAGATTCATTCATGACCGCCCCCTTCCGTTTTCTCGCCTGGCTGCTGTTGCCGGGGTTGATGTCGTGCAGCCTGAATCTGCTGGCTGCCACCGCCGAAGGTGCCTCGCAAGCCTTGCATCTGCTGGACTACGTTAGCGCCGACTACCCATCGACCGTAGCGTCGGGTGAGGGGGTGGATTCAACGTCCTACCAGGCGCAGGTGGCGTCTATCAGCGCCTTGCAGGGTCTGGTCGCGCAGTTGCCGCAAAAGCCCGAACGCGCCGAATTGGTCACGGGCGTCGACCAGTTGCTGGCCGCTGTCAGCGCCCGTGCAGACGGCGCCACCGTCGCGCGCCAGGCCCGTCAATTAGGCGCCAGGCTGGCGGTGGCCTATGAAGTCAGCCAGGCACCGGCCATTACGCCGGACCCGGCGCGCGGCGCACCGCTCTACGCTCAGCATTGCTCGGTGTGCCACGGCGCGACCGGTGCCGGGGACGGCCCGGCCTCGCTGGGCATGGAGCCTGCGCCTGGCGACCTGCGCGACGCGGCGCGTTTCGATCGTCTGAGCCTCTACGCGATCTACAACACCCTCGGCCTGGGTATCGAAGGCACCGATATGCCGTCGTTCGCCGATCAGTTGGACGACCGTCAGCGTTGGGATCTGGCCACCTACCTCACGGGCTTCACCGCCGACCCGACCGCCGCCAAGAGCGGGCAGCCCTTCAACCTCGCCGACCTGGCCCGCCAGACGCCCAATGAGGTGCTGACCACCAGCGGCCCGGCCGCCGCCGCGACCTTCCGCGCCCAGCGTGCGCAGCCGCCACAGGTCGCCCGTGGCCCCGCGCAATTGCTTGAGTACACCGCCACCACGCTGGACAAGAGCATCGCCGCGTTCCGTAACGGTGACCACGAACAGGCCTACGACTTGTCCGTCGCGGCTTATCTGGAAGGCTTCGAGCTGGTGGAAAGCTCGCTGGACAACGTCGACGCCAACGTGCGCAAGGACACCGAGAAAGCCCTGATGGCCTATCGGCAGTCGTTGCAGGACGGCCTGCCGGTTGAGCAAGTGCAGCAGCGCCTGGACGTGGCCAAAGGCAAGCTCGGCGAATCCGCCGGCCTGCTTGGCAGTGACGGCTTGAGCTGGTCGTTGAGCTATATCTCCGGCCTGTTGATTCTGCTGCGCGAAGGCCTGGAAGCGATTCTGGTGCTGGCGGCGATCCTCGCGTTCCTGCGCAATACCGGTCAGCAATCGGCGGTGCGCAGTGTCAACGTGGGCTGGGGCCTGGCGCTGGTGGCCGGCCTCGCCACCTGGGCATTGGCGGCGTACGTGATCGACGTCAGCGGTGCCCAGCGCGAACTGCTGGAAGGTTGCACGGCGCTGTTCGCCAGCGTGATGGTGCTGTGGCTCGGCGTGTGGATGCACAACCGCCGTCACGCAGCGGCCTGGCAGGACTACATCAAGAGCAGCCTGGTGGGCGGCGGCGGACGGTTCGGCTTTGCGCTGCTGGCGTTCTTCTCGGTATACCGCGAGCTGTTCGAGGTGATCCTGTTCTACGAAACCCTGTGGCTGCAGGCAGGCCCGGCCGGGCATAACGCGGTGCTGGCCGGTGGTGCCACGGCGCTGGTGTTGTTGGTGGGCCTGGCCTGGGTGATCCTGCGCGGTTCGGCCAAATTGCCGCTGGCGCTGTTTTTCGGCATCAACGCCGCATTGCTGTGCGCGCTGTCGGTGGTGTTCGCCGGGCATGGCGTCAAGGCGCTGCAGGAAGCCGGTGTATTCGGCACACGGCCGGTGGCGTTCTTTGAGTTCGACTGGTTGGGGATTCACGCCGACGCGTATTCGTTGAGCGCGCAGGCGGTGGCTATCCTGGCGATTGTGGTGTTGTACCGTCGCAGCCGGTAAAAAATGGGGGAGGCTCCGCCAGGTCTTCGGCTTGGCGCTGTCGCGCAGTAAACTGGAAGCTCTGTGGCAAGTAGACTTGTTGTGGCTAGTGGGCTTGCCCTAATGCCGTTCAGTTAAGCGCAGATTCCCTGTGGCGAGCAGGCTTGTTGTGGCGAGCGGGCTTGCCCCGCGCTGGGCTGCGCAGCAGCCCCAAAACCAGGCGCTGAGCCGTATCAGGTACACCACGTTCTGCTGGATTGGGCGCGCTTCGCACCCCAACGCGGGCAAGCCCGCTCGCCACGGGAATGTGGCTGCCTGCACGTTATTTTGTGTTGGAGATGGTGTATGCGCGTATGGATCGATGCCGACGCCTGCCCTCGGGCGGCCAAGGATCAAGTGGTGAAGTTTGCCCTCAAGCGCCAGTTCGAAGTGGTTTTGGTGGCCGGGCAGAGTCAGATCAAGCCAGGCTTTGCTTGCGTGAAGCTGGTCGTGGTGCCCAGCGGGCCGGATGCGGCGGACGACTACCTGGTGGAACACGCCGCGCCGGGCGAGTTGGTGATTTGCAGCGACGTGCCGCTGGCCGATCGTCTGGTGAAAAAGGGCGTCACGGCCCTTGACCCGCGTGGCAAGGAATTCAGCCCGGCCAACATGAGCGAACGGCTGGCGGTGCGCAACCTGTTCACCGACCTGCGCGAACAGGGTCAGATGGGCGGCGGGCCAGCGCCCCATAGCGATAAGGACAA
Organism: Pseudomonas poae; assembly: GCF_001439785.1. Taxonomy (GTDB): domain Bacteria; phylum Pseudomonadota; class Gammaproteobacteria; order Pseudomonadales; family Pseudomonadaceae; genus Aquipseudomonas; species Aquipseudomonas poae. The sequence goes on from NZ_JYLI01000002.1 coordinate 33,443, forward strand.
GCAGGCGTTCGCCAATTCACTGGACCGTATCCTGACCCGATTGATGCGCCAGTCCTGACCGTCAGTCGTTCTCGTGGGTCAGTTCCAGCACGCGATCCACCAGCTTGTTGATGCCCGAGGCCACTTCACTGATGTTCTTGCCGAGCATGTAGGCCGGTGTGCTTACCAGCTTGCGCGCGTTGTCCTCGACAATATCTTCCACCGCGCACTCCTGGTGCGTGGCGCCCATCTTGTCGAGGGCGGCGGCGGTGTCGGCGCACGTGCCGATGGTGCAGATCACGCCCGGGCCGTAGATTTTCGCGGCGAGGGCTGGCGAGATACAGATCAGGCCCACCGGTTTGCCGGCTTCGGCAAAGGCTTCGGCCAGTGCCAGTACCTGCGGGTTGACGCTGCAAGCGGCGCCTTCCACGGCGAAATTCGACAGGTTCTTCGCTGCGCCAAAGCCGCCCGGCACGATCAGCGCATCGAAGTCGGCGGCGTTGGCCTTACCGATATCCTTGACCTCGCCACGGGCGATGCGCGCCGACTCCACCAGCACATTGCGCGACTCGGGCATCTCTTCGCCCGTGAGGTGATTGATCACGTGCAACTGCGCAATATCCGGAGCGAAGCATTGGACCTGAGCGCCGCGCTGATCCAGGCGCAGCAGGGTGATCACGCTTTCCTGGACCTCTGCGCCGTCGTACACGCCACAGCCGGAAAGGATCACTGCAATTTTTTTGCTCATGGGCATTTCTCCTGGTTAGTGGCGTTGGGTGACGATTGACGGGTAACCGGCACCCCCCGCACGGAACGCTCTCTAGATGGATCGCAACGGCGGCGGGGTGTTCATTATTTGGACTCGGTTTGCTCGACAGGCGCTTCGATCGACGCGGTTTCGGCCGCCTCTCGGGCTTTGGCCTGGGCGCATTCTTCGCGGGCGATGCGCGCGTTCTTGAAGCGGCGTCGCAGCCACAGCACAACGCCCAGCAGGAGCAGAGCGCCGAGCACCCACAGCTCGTATTTCTTCACACTGCCCAGCATGCCTTCGAGCACCGCGCCAAAGTGGTAAGCCGCAGCACCCAGCGCGGCAGCCCAGATCGCCGCGCCAATGCCGTTGAGGATCAGATAGCGCAGCGGCGGGTAGCCAGACAGGCCGATTGCCACGGGCATCACCGTGCGCAACCCGTAGACGAAGCGGAAGCTCAGCACCCAGATATCCGGGTGCCTGCGGATGTGCTCCAGCGCCTTGTCGCCCATCAATTGCCAGCGCGGCTTGCGCGCCAGCAATTTACGGCCGTGCTTGCGGCCCATGTAATACCAAAGCTGGTCACCGGCGTAGCTGCCGCAAAAGGCCACGACCACCACCAGTTTGATGTCCATGTATTCACGGAACGCCAGGAAGCCTGCGAGTACCAGAATGGTCTCACCTTCGAAGAACGTGCCGAGGAAGAGGGCAAAGTAGCCGAAGTCATGCAGAAATTGTTGAAGCATGGTCTGGGTGCTGGCGAAATGAACGCGCAGCCTACGCCTTCACGAAGATTCATGAAAGTATCGAGATGTGTCACGAAGTGAACAATTCCTACGTGAATGACGAATGTGCCTACAGGTCGCGTCGATAAGCACAACTGTCATTCCTTCGTCATAATGGCCGCTTATAACTGCAACGCTCGCCCGCGAAACGCGGGCTCAGGAGTCTGTCGTGAGCTTTACCCCTGCCAACCGCCTGTTCCCCGCCACTCGTCTGCGTCGCAATCGTCGTGATGATTTTTCTCGCCGCCTGGTGCGCGAACATGTGCTGACGACGAATGACCTGATCCTGCCGGTATTTGTGCTCGACGGTGAAAACCGCCGGGAGGCCGTGGCGTCGATGCCGGGTGTGGAGCGCTTGAGCATTGACTTGCTGCTTGAAGAAGCGGTGCAGTGGGTTGAACTGGGGATCCCGGCGCTGGCGCTGTTTCCCGTGACGCCGCCTGAACTCAAATCCCTGGATGCCGCCGAAGCCTGGAACCCGCAGGGCATTGCGCAGCGCGCCACCCGCGCCTTGCGCGAGCGTTTCCCACAGTTGGGTATCATCACCGACGTGGCGCTTGACCCGTTCACCACCCACGGCCAGGACGGCATTCTTGACCAGGACGGTTATGTAGAGAATGACATCACCGTCGATGCGCTGGTCAAGCAGGCCTTGTCCCACGCCGCCGCAGGCGCCCAGGTAGTGGCACCGTCGGACATGATGGACGGTCGCATTCAGGCGATCCGCGAAGCCCTGGAGCTGGCCGGCCACGTCAATGTGCGGATCATGGCCTACTCGGCCAAATACGCCAGCGCCTATTACGGCCCGTTCCGCGATGCGGTGGGCTCGGCGCTGAATCTGGGCAAGGCCGACAAGGCCTCCTACCAGATGGACCCGGCCAACAGCCATGAGGCCCTGCACGAAGTGGCGGCCGACCTGGCCGAAGGCGCCGACATGGTGATGGTCAAGCCCGGCATGCCGTATCTGGACATCCTTTACCGGGTCAAACAGGAATTCAAGGTGCCGACCTTTGTCTATCAGGTCAGCGGCGAATACGCCATGCACATGGCGGCAATACAGAATGGATGGTTGAGTGAAGGGGTCATCCTGGAATCCCTGACTGCCTTTAAACGTGCCGGGGCCGATGGCATCCTGACCTATTTTGCCGCCCGCGCAGCCCAATTGCTTCGAGAGCAACAATAGCCCTCACAGGAACACGCGATGAATACCGAAGGACTTACCGAAGTTGCCGTAAAAGACGCTCATCCGGTGGTTGAACAAGTCGCCGAGACCCCGCCGGAGTTCGAGCCGGCCCCGCCTGCCGTGGTCGCCGATGCGCCTGCGCCGGCCCCGGTGGCCGCGGTGACCAACCTGGATGACAGCAGCCTGTACATCCACCGCGAGCTGTCGCAGCTGCAATTCAACATCCGCGTGCTGGAACAGGCGCTGGATGAGTCCTACCCGTTGCTGGAGCGGCTCAAGTTCCTGCTGATCTTCTCCAGCAACCTGGACGAGTTCTTCGAGATCCGCGTGGCCGGCCTCAAGAAGCAGATCACCTTCGCCCGCGAACAGGCCGGCGCCGACGGCCTGCAGCCGCACCAGGCGCTGGCGCGCATCAGCGAGCTGGTGCACGGTCATGTGGACCGCCAATACGCGATCCTCAACGACATCCTGTTGCCGGAGCTGGAGAAGCATCAGGTTCGCTTCATCCGTCGTCGTCACTGGACCACCAAGATCAAGACCTGGGTGCGTCGCTATTTCCGCGACGAGATTTCGCCGATCATCACCCCCATCGGCCTCGACCCGACGCACCCGTTCCCGTTGCTGGTGAACAAGAGCCTCAACTTCATCGTCGAGCTCGAAGGCATCGATGCGTTCGGCCGCGACTCGGGCCTGGCTATCATCCCCGCGCCGCGCCTGTTGCCACGCATCATCAAGGTACCGGAAGAGGTGGGGGGCGCTGGCGACAACTATGTATTCCTGTCGTCGATGATCCATGCGCACGCCGATGACCTGTTCCAGGGCATGAAGGTCAAGGGCTGCTACCAGTTCCGCCTGACCCGTAACGCCGACCTGGCACTGGACTCCGAAGACGTCGAAGACCTTGCCCGCGCCCTGCGTGGCGAGCTGTTTTCGCGCCGCTACGGTGACGCGGTTCGCCTGGAAGTGGCCGACACCTGCCCCAAACACCTGTCGGATTACCTGCTCAAGCAGTTCAATCTGGCCGAGTCCGAGCTGTATCAGGTCAATGGCCCGGTCAACCTCACGCGGCTGTTCAGCATCACTGGCCTGGACAGTCACCCGGAGCTGCAATACACGCCGTTCACGCCGCAGATCCCCAAACTGCTGCAAAACAGCGAAAACATTTTCAGCGTGGTAAGCAAGCAGGACATCCTGCTGCTGCACCCGTTCGAGTCGTTCACGCCGGTGGTCGACCTGTTGCGCCAGGCGGCCAAGGACCCGCATGTGCTCGCCGTGCGCCAGACCCTGTACCGTTCCGGCGCCAACTCGGAAATTGTCGACGCCCTGGTCGATGCTGCGCGCAATGGCAAGGAAGTCACGGCGGTGATCGAACTGCGTGCGCGCTTTGACGAAGAGTCCAACCTGCAGCTTGCCAGCCGCCTGCAAGCGGCCGGCGCGGTGGTGATCTATGGCGTGGTCGGTTTCAAGACCCACGCCAAGATGATGCTGATCCTGCGCCGCGAAGCCGGTGAAATCGTGCGTTACGCCCACTTGGGCACCGGCAACTACCACGCCGGCAACGCCAAGCTCTATACCGACTACAGCCTGCTGACCTCCGACGACGCCTTGTGCGAAGACGTCGGCAAGTTATTCAGCCAGTTGATCGGCATGGGCAAGACCCTGCGCATGAAGAAGCTGCTGCACGCGCCGTTCACGCTCAAGAAGGGCATGCTCGACATGATTGCCCGGGAGACCCAGTTCGCCCTCGACGGCAAGCCGGCGCACATCATTGCCAAGTTCAACTCGCTGACCGATCCGAAGATCATCCGCGCGTTGTACAAGGCCAGCCAGTCCGGCGTGCGCATCGACCTGGTGGTGCGCGGCATGTGCTGCCTGCGTCCGGGCATCGTCGGGGTGTCGCACAACATCCATGTGCGCTCGATCATTGGCCGCTTCCTGGAGCACACGCGCGTGTTCTACTTCCTCAACGGCGGCGAAGAACAGATGTTCCTCTCCAGCGCCGACTGGATGGAGCGCAACCTCGACAAGCGCGTGGAGACCTGTTTCCCGGTAGAGGGCAAGAAGCTGATCATGCGGGTCAAGAAAGAGTTGGAGAGTTATCTCACCGATAACACCCACAGCTGGAGCCTGCAGTCGGACGGCCGCTACGTGCGCAACACGCCAACCGGCAACCAGAACCCGCGCAGTGCGCAGGCGACGTTGCTGGAGAAGCTGGGTAGCCCGATTCTGACGGTGAACTAAACCCGGCGCAGTGTAAAAAATGTGGGAGGGGGCAAGCCTCCCTCCCACATTTGTTTTGGGGTGTGCCTTAGCGCAGGTTCAGGCTGAACCCCACCCGCGTCAGCCACTCAGCTTCCTGGGCGAAGTCCGCCTGGGTCAGTTGGTTCTCGTCCAGCCAGCCTTTGGGGAATACCACGTCCAGGCTGTCGCCGTTGGCGTGCAGGCTGACCTGGGGCATTTCCTGGGTGCCACGGATGTGGTGGAACAGGATCGCAAAACGCAGCAGCGCACACAGGCGGATCAGCTTGATGCCGTCGTCGCCGAACTCGGCGAACTTGTCCTTGGGAATGTTACGGCGATGACCACGCACCAGCAGCGCGAGCATTTGCTGGTCTTCCCGTGAAAAGCCAGCAAGGTCCGAGTGCTCGATCAGGTAGGCGCCGTGCTTGTGGTAATGGTAGTGGGCGATGTCCAGGCCCACTTCATGCACCTTGGCGGCCCAGCTCAGCAGTTCACGCCAGACGCCGTCTTCCAGGTCCCAGTCGGCGGCCACTTGGTCGAACGCATGCAGCGCCTTGCGCTCCACACGGGCGGCCTGTTCCTGGTCGACGTGATAACGCTCCATCAACGAGGTGAGGGTGCGCTCGCGCACGTCTTCGTGGTGATGGCGGCCCAGCAGGTCGTAGAGCACGCCTTCACGCAGCGCGCCGTCGCAGTGGTCCATGCGTTGCAGCTCAAGGGCGTCGAAGATCGCTTCGAGAATCGCAAGGCCGGCCGGGAAAATGGCGCGGCGGTCGGGCTTGATGCCGTCAAAGTCGATTTTCTCGATATCGCCCAGCTTGAACAGTTTGCGCTTGAGCCACGCCAAGCCTTCGGCATTCACTTCGCCGGTGCCATGGCCGCCGGCTTTCAGGGCCAGGCCGATGGCGCGGATAGTGCCGGAGGAGCCAATGGCTTCATCCCAGGTGAGGCGGTGCAGGGCATGTTCGATGCTCATGATCTCCAGCCGCGCGGCGGTGTAGGCCTGTGCATAGCGCGCCGGGGTGATCTTGCCGTCCTTGAAGTAACGCTGGGTGAAGCTGACGCAGCCCATTTGCAGGCTTTCACGCAGCAGCGGCTCGAAGCGCTGGCCGATGATGAATTCGGTGCTGCCGCCGCCGATGTCCGCCACCAGGCGCTTGCCGGGGGTGTCTGCGAGGGTGTGGGACACGCCGAGGTAGATCAGGCGCGCTTCTTCACGGCCGGAGATGACTTCCACCGGGTGCCCGAGGATCTCTTCAGCGCGGCGGATGAATTCGCCGCGGTTGCGCGCTTCACGCAAGGCATTGGTGCCGACGATGCGCACCGCGCCCAGAGGCATGCCATTGATCAGTTGGGCAAAGCGCTTGAGGCAATCGAGCCCGCGCTGCATGGATTCTTCGTTGAGCTGGCGCGCGTCGTCGATGCCGGCCGCCAGTTGCACTTTTTCGCCGAGCCGCTCAAGGATGCGGATCTCACCGTTCTGGGCCTTGGCCACGACCATGTGAAAGCTGTTGGAGCCCAGGTCTATGGCGGCGATCAGGGACAGATTCTTGGCTTGGGATTGCGGCATGGTTTGGGGATCTCGGTCGATAACCTTGCCATCGTGCCACGATCGACCGCTGGCGCCAACGCGTTGTGCTTGAGTAAGTGCCGCGCGCGGGTCGCGCGGCAACGTGCGTGCCAGCCCCCGGTCAGGCCGGTTGCTCCACTGAACCTATGAAGTTGGCAAGCTCGGGCGTCTGCGGGTTGGCGAACAGGATCTTCGGATCGCCCACTTCATGCACCTTGCCCTGGTGCATGAACACCAGCTTGTCGCCGACTTCCCGGGCGAAGCGCATTTCGTGAGTGACCATGATCAGCGTCATGCCGTCCCTGGCCAATTGGCGCACCACGCTGAGCACTTCGTTGACCAGTTCCGGGTCCAGCGCCGAGGTGATTTCATCGCACAGCAGCACCTTGGGCGACATGGCCAGGGCTCGGGCGATGGCGACGCGCTGCTGCTGGCCGCCGGACAGACGATCAGGGAAGGCGTCGAACTTCTCGCCGAGGCCGACGCGTTCGAGCATCTGCCTGGCGAGCTGCGCGGCTTTGGCCTTGGGCACTTTCTGCACCACTTGAGGGGCGAGCATCACGTTTTCGCCAACGGTCAGGTGCGGAAACAGGTTGAACTGCTGGAACACCATGCCGACTTTCTGCCGCAGGCTGCGCAGGTCGGCGCGTGCCGCGTCGATGTATTCGCCATCGACTTCGATCACGCCGTCGTTGATCGATTCCAGGCCGTTGAGGGTGCGCAGCAGGGTGGATTTGCCCGAGCCACTGCGGCCGATGATCGCCACCACCTGGCCTTCTTCAACGGTCAGGTCGATGCCCTTGAGGACGTGGTGATCGCCGTAATACTTATGCAGGGCGGAAATTCTAAGCAGAGGCATGCAGTCTCCTTTCCAGGTAGCGCGCACTGAGGGACAAGGGGTAGCAGAGCAGGAAGTAACCAAGGGCCACCAGGCCGTAGACCATGAAGGGTTCGAAAGTGGCGTTGGCGAGCATGCCGCCGGTCTTGGTCAGTTCGGTGAAGCCGATGATCGAGGTCACGGCGGTGCCTTTGACCACCTGCACCGAGAAACCCACGGTGGGCGCCACGGCAATGCGCAGCGCCTGGGGCAGGATCACGTAACGCAGTTGTTCAAGCGGGTTGAGCGCCAGGCTGGCCGACGCCTCCCACTGCCCATGGGCGATGGAATCGACGCAGCCGCGCCAGATTTCGGCCAGGTAGGCGCTGGTGAACAGGGTCAAGGCGATGGCTGCGGCGAGCCAGGGCGAGATATCCACGCCGAGCAGGGCCACACCGAAAAACACCAGGAATAGCTGCATCAACAACGGCGTTCCCTGGAACAGCTCGATGTAGCCGCGCGCCACATTGCGCGCAAAGGCCTTGTGGCTGATGCGCATCGTCATCACCAGCAGGCCGATCGCCCCGCCGCCGATGAACGCCACCAGCGACAGCAACAGCGTCCATTGCAGGCCGGTGAGCAGGTTGCGCACGATGTCCCAGAACGAAAAATCACTCATTGGGCGTTCCTCATCACAAAACGGCGCCCGATCCAGTTGAGCAACTGACGAATCATCAGTGCCATGCACAGGTACACCAGGGTGGTCAGGGCATAGGTTTCAAACGCACGGAAATTGCGCGACTGGATGAAGTTGGCGGCAAAGCTGAGTTCTTCGGTGGCGATCTGCGAACACACCGCCGAACCGAGCATCACGATGATGATCTGGCTGCTCAACGCCGGCCACACCTTGCCCAGCGCGGGCAACAGCACTACGTGACGGAACGCTTCGAAGCGCGTCATCGCCAGCGCCGCCGCCGCTTCCAGTTGCCCGCGCGGGATGGCCTGGATGCCCGCGCGAATGATCTCGGTGGAGTAGGCCCCCAGGTTGATCACCATTGCCAGCACGGCGGCCTGCCACTCGGTGATTTTCAACCCCAGGGACGGCAAGCCGAAGAAGATGAAGAACAACTGCACCAGAAACGGCGTGTTGCGGATCAACTCGACATAGACGCCGAAGCACCAGGCGAATGGCTGGATCTTCCATGCGCGCACCACCGCCCCGACGATGCCCAGGGCCACCCCCAGAATCGCGCCGATGGCCGTCAGCTCAAGGGTGAACAGCGCGCCGCGCAACAGCAGGTCGGTATTGGCCAGCACCGGGACGAAGTCAAATTGATACGCCATAACTCAGCTCCGTGGTATCAGAGGTCGGCAGGCAATGGCTCTTTGAGCCACTGCAGTGCGTTCTTTTCCAGGCTGCCATCGGCCTTGGCTGCCGCCAGGATCTGGTTGACCTTCTCCAGCAGCGCCGGCTCGTTCTTGTTCACGCCCACGTACACCGGCGAATCCTTGAGCTTCACTTTCAGCGCCGGCACGCGTTTGGGGTTGCGTTCGCTGATCGCCACCATCACCACGTTGCCGCTGGCGATCAGGTCGACCTGGCCGGCGAGGTAGGCGGCGATGGTCGAGTTGTTGTCTTCGAAGCGCTTGATGGTCGCTTCCTTGGGCGCGACGGCGCTCAGCTCGATGTCTTCAATGGCGCCACGGGTGACGCTGATGGTCTTGCCCTTGAGATCGTCGGTGGTGCTGACGGCGGCGTCAGGCGGGCCGAAGACGGCCAGGTAGAACGGCGCGTAGGCGCGGGAAAAGTCGATGACCTTCTCGCGCTCGGGGTTCTTGCCCAGGCTGGAGATCACCAGGTCGACCTTGCCGGTGGTAAGGAACGGGATGCGGTTGGTGCTGTTGACTGGCGTCAATTCCAGTTTGACCTTGAGCTGGTCGGCCAGCAGCTTGGCGGTGTCGATGTCCAGGCCGCGCGGCTTCATGTCGGGGCCGACCGAACCGAATGGCGGGAAGTCCTGAGGCACGGCGACCTTGAGGGTGCCACGGGCGACGATATCGTCCAGACCGTTGGCCTGGGCGGGCGCCTGGCTCAGCATCAGGCTGGCAAACAGGGCAGTGAGCAGGACGCTGCAGCGCTTGGTCATGGCAACTCTCCGGAAAAGGGCGAAGGAATTTCTGAATTTGACTGCTCTGCGTGATTGCACAGCCCATGCCAGCCTTGCCTGAATGGTCTGAAGGACCGGGATTTACTGAGCCGTGGTGGTCTTACTGGTCTGAACAGTTCGCAGGCTTTTCGCACCTTTTTCGGGCGTCGCTAAAATCGTGCGAGCCCCTTTGGGGCGTGGCTTGCCGACGGCCTTGAATAGCTTTACAACTAGCCGCTCAGTTGACTGGAACCTTGAGTTTTTTATGCAAGCCATCGCCCAAGCCGTACCGGAAGCGGCCCTGCAGGCCATCCGCAAACTGATCAAGGAGCAAGGCTTTTGCGCGGGCGATGCACTGCCGTCCCAGCGCGACCTGGCGCTGCAGTTGGGGGTGAGCCGTGCGTCTTTGCGCGAGGCGTTGTCGTCCCTGAGTGCCTTGGGCGTGGTCAGCGTGCAGCCGGGCAAAGGGGTGTTCGTGCAAGCGGCGCAGGAGCCGCCCGGGTTTGCCTGGCCGTTCGCGGCACAGGCGACGCCGCTGGATATCTTTCAGCTGCGCTATGCCCTTGAAGGGTTCGCCGCCGGGTTGGCGGCGATGACGTTGACCCTCGATGAGCTTGACGGCCTGGAAGACAATGTCGAGGCCATGCGCAAGGTTCTCAGGGCCGGCGATTTCGAGGCGGCTGCGCGGCTGGACTTCGACTTTCATCAGCGCATCCTGCTCGCCAGCGGTAACCAGGCAATGGTGAGCATCCTCAGCACCAGTGCCGAAGTGTTCCTGGAAAGCCAGAAACTACCGTTCATCCGGCCGGAAAGGGCCATGGAGACCTGGCAGGAACACCGCAGAATCCTGCGCGCCCTGGCCCGGCGGGCGAGCGCGGCGGCGCAGAAAGCCATGCAGGAACACGTTCGCAATGCAGCGTTGCGCACCGGGATTGCCTTCGTGACGCCCGTGTCACCCTGAGTGGCTCATATCCACACTCATGCGCCGCCATAGCAACACTCAATCAGAGGCGACTTCCTGAACGGGGGAAGGGCGGCTATGATGGGCGACGTTTTTTTGCTTACAACCTGGAGACTTCCATGAGCAGCGATCTTATCAAACACGTTAGCGACGCTAGCTTCGAAGCTGATGTACTCAAGGCTACCGGCCCTGTACTGGTTGATTATTGGGCAGAGTGGTGCGGCCCTTGCAAAATGATCGCCCCGGTCCTGGACGACATTGCAACCACCTATGCAGGCAAACTGACCATTGCCAAGCTGAACATCGACGAGAACCAGGAAACCCCGGCCAAGCATGGCGTGCGTGGTATCCCTACGCTGATGCTGTTCAAGAACGGCAACGTTGAGGCCACCAAGGTCGGCGCGCTGTCGAAGTCCCAGTTGCAAGCTTTTCTCGACGCCAACATCTAAGCGTCGTCCAAAAAGAGCCCCGCAAATCGCGGGGCTTTTTCGTAAAACAGGGCTGGACGCTCCGAAATTCAGGTGGTACATTCGGCCCCGCACTGGTTTCTCCACTGCCCCCTGCAAGCCGTCGCCGACGCATTCCTTTTCGATTAGTACGCGATCCTGTCGCCTTCTCTGCGGCGCGGCCTCATTAAGCCAAAAGCTTAATTTCCCCCCTCCATAAATGATTACGTCATTCCTATATGAATCTGACTGAACTCAAGCAAAAGCCGATTACCGACCTGCTCCAACTGGCCGAAGAAATGGGCATAGAAAATATGGCCCGTTCGCGCAAGCAGGACGTGATTTTCTCCCTGCTCAAAAAGCACGCAAAAAGCGGTGAGGAAATCTCCGGTGATGGCGTGCTGGAGATTCTCCAGGACGGCTTCGGCTTCCTCCGCTCTGCAGACGCTTCCTATCTCGCCGGCCCGGACGATATCTATGTCTCGCCGAGCCAGATCCGTCGCTTCAACTTGCGCACCGGCGACACCATCGTCGGCAAGATTCGCCCTCCGAAGGAAGGTGAGCGTTATTTCGCCCTGCTCAAGGTCGACACGATCAACTTCGATCGTCCCGAGAACGCGAAAAACAAGATTCTCTTCGAGAACTTGACCCCGCTGTTCCCGACCGTGCGCATGAAGATGGAAGCCGGTAACGGTTCCACCGAAGACTTGACCGGCCGCGTGATCGACCTGTGTGCACCGATCGGCAAGGGCCAGCGCGGTCTGATCGTCGCGCCGCCGAAGGCCGGTAAAACGATCATGCTGCAGAACATTGCCGCGAACATCGCGCGCAACAACCCGGAAGTTCACCTGATCGTATTGCTGATCGATGAGCGTCCGGAAGAAGTAACCGAAATGCAGCGCACCGTGCGCGGCGAAGTGGTTGCCTCGACGTTCGACGAGCCGCCGACCCGCCACGTGCAGGTTGCCGAGATGGTGATCGAAAAGGCCAAGCGTCTGGTCGAGCACAAGAAGGACGTAGTGATCCTGCTCGACTCCATCACCCGTCTGGCGCGTGCCTACAACACCGTGATCCCGAGCTCCGGCAAGGTATTGACCGGTGGTGTCGACGCCCACGCCCTGGAGAAACCGAAGCGTTTCTTCGGCGCCGCGCGCAACATCGAAGAAGGCGGCTCGCTGACCATCATCGCCACCGCGCTGGTTGAAACCGGCTCGAAGATGGATGAAGTGATCTACGAAGAGTTCAAGGGTACCGGCAACATGGAACTGCCCCTGGACCGTCGCATCGCTGAAAAGCGTGTGTTCCCGGCTATCAACATCAACCGTTCCGGCACTCGCCGTGAAGAGTTGCTGACCGCCGACGACGAACTGCAGCGCATGTGGATCCTGCGCAAGCTGCTGCACCCGATGGATGAAGTCGCTGCCATCGAGTTCCTGATCGACAAGCTGAAAACCACCAAGACCAACGACGAGTTTTTCTTGTCGATGAAGCGTAAATAACACTTCAGGTCCGTGAGAATGGCGCCCTTTGGGGCGCCATTTTTTTGTGTCACAAATGAGCGGTTCGCGGCATACGTGTCAGTTGAGACACAAAAAAACACGAGTGCGTCTACGCTCATCCCCATTCGTATCTGGCTGACATTGATTTATGACTGTTCTTGCTTACCGAAGAGACATTGATGGCCTGCGTGCTATCGCGGTTCTGGCTGTTGTGTTGTTTCACTTTGGCGTGCCGGGCGTCACCGGCGGCTTTGTTGGCGTAGATGTATTCTTTGTGATTTCGGGCTTCCTGATCACCTCGATCATCTGGCGCGAACGCCAGGCCGGACGCTTCAGTTTTGTGGAGTTCTGGGCGCGGCGTGCCCGGCGCATTCTGCCGGCGCTGTTCGTGATGATCGTGGCGACGCTGGTGGCGGGCTGGTTCCTGCTGGCGCCCAAAGACTATGAGGAACTGGGGCGGGCGGCGCACTATCAGGTGATCTTCACCTCCAACCTGCTGTTTGCGCGCCAGCATGGCTATTTCGAGGCGGCGTCCGACATCAAGCCGCTGCTGCACACCTGGTCGCTGGCGGTCGAAGAACAGTTCTATATCCTCTTTCCCTTGCTGCTCACCCTGCTTTCAAGCCGCTTGAAGCACTGGCGCCTGGCCCTGTTCGGCGTATTGCTGGTGTCGTTCGGCATGAGCGTCTGGGCGGTGGAGCATGAACCGCAAAAAGCCTTCTTCCTGTTGCATCTACGCGCCTGGGAATTGCTCGCCGGCGCCATGCTGGCGGTGATGCCCGCGCGTGAGTGGCGCGCCTCACCGGCCCTGGCCCAGTGCGTCAGCCTGGCGGCGATGGGGTTGATCCTGATTGCCGTCTTCGGCTTCGATTCACACACTGCGTTCCCCGGCGCCACTGCGCTGCTGCCGGTGCTCGGCGTGGTCGGACTGATCTGGGCCAATGGGCAGCAATACACCTGGGTGGGTCGTTTGCTGAGTTCAAGGCTGATGGTGGGCCTGGGGCTTATCTCGTACTCCTGGTACCTCTGGCACTGGCCAGTATTCGTGTACGCCAACTACGCGGCGGTCGATGGCCTGAGTGCCACGGAGCTGGGCGGGCTGATGCTGCTGAGCCTGGTGTTGGGTTATCTGTCCTGGCGCTTTGTGGAGACCCCTTTCAGGGAGAAGCGTCTGCTGGCGACGCGCAAGGCGATTCTCGTTGCGGCAGCGGTTGGTATCCTGTCCATCGGCCTTACGGGCGTGGCGCTGCGCAAGGCTGACGGTGTGCCGTCGCGCTTGTCCGAGCAGGCGCTGCGCTATGCAAAGGCCAAGAAGTGGAGCCCCGAGCTGATGGCCTGCATGGCAGACAAAGACACGCCTGATGAGCGCCTGTTCTGTCACTTCGGTCCGAAAAATCCTGCGGTGTCTGCGCTGGTATGGGGCGATAGCCATGCCACTGCGTTGATCCCGGCGCTCGAAATCGGCGCAGAGAAGCACGACATCAGTCTGATGGAGGCCAGTTTTGCCGGGTGTGTGCCACTGGACGGCCTGGAAAACATTGCCCGCTGCGCGCATTTCAACCGCCGCGTCGAGAAGGCCATGAGCGAACAGCCGATCAGCGATGTGGTGCTGGCGGCGCGTTGGAGCCTGTATCTGTATGGGCAAATGTCGGGTGACAAGGAACATGCGCTCAAGGACCCGAGCACCGGTCAATATGTGCGCGCGGTGGCCGAACAACGCTTCGCCGACGGCATGCGCGAGCGCATCAAGGGCCTGCGCGCGGCCGGGCATCGTGTGTGGCTGGTCAAGGAAGTGCCGCTGCAGGAAATCATCGTGCCGTACCGCCTCAGCCGCCTGGCCATGATGCACCGGCCGGTGGACCGCGAAGGACTGCCGGTGGCCAAGCACCTGGCGCGTGAAGCATTTATCTCCCAGTTGTTCGACGAATTGGCCGCCGCCGACAGCGGTGTGAGGGTGCTGGACCCGGCGCCACAGTTATGTGGCGCCGATGGTCTGTGCCGGGTCGAACTCAATGGGCGCGCGTTGTACACCGACGATAATCACTTGTCCGACGTGGGCGCGCGGCACATCGAAGCGTTTCTGGAGCCGTTGTTCAGTTCGCTCCAATCGCGGGGGCTGACGGCCAATTAAGCTGCCAGCCGTCCTCAGAGCAGGTAGGATGTAAGCCTATTTTACGGGTGGCGGGTTTAATGAAATTCAAGGATCTTCGGGATTTCGTGCAGCAACTTGAGCAGCGCGGAGAGTTGAAACGTATCCAGATGCCGATTTCCCCGGTGCTGGAAATGACTGAGATTTGCGACCGCACCTTGCGCAGCAAGGGTCCGGCGCTGCTGTTCGAAAACCCGACCGGCTTTGATATTCCGGTGCTCGGCAACCTGTTCGGCACCCCCGAACGCGTGGCCTTTGGCATGGGCGCCGAGTCGGTCAGCGAGCTGCGCGAGATCGGCAAGCTGCTTGCCTTCCTCAAAGAGCCCGAACCGCCCAAGGGTTTGAAGGATGCCTGGTCGAAGCTGCCGATCTTTCGCAAGATCATTGCCATGGCGCCCAAGGTGGTCAAAGACGCGGTGTGCCAGGAAGTGGTCATCGAAGGCGATGATGTCGACCTGGCCATGCTTCCGGTGCAGACCTGCTGGCCTGGCGACGTCGGCCCGCTGATCACCTGGGGACTTACCGTCACCAAAGGTCCGAACAAGGATCGCCAGAACCTCGGCATTTACCGTCAGCAAGTGATCGGTCGCAACAAGGTGATCATGCGCTGGCTGAGCCACCGTGGCGGCGCCCTGGATTTCCGTGAGTGGTGCGAAAAGCATCCCGGCAAGCCGTTCCCGGTCTCCGTGGCGCTGGGCGCTGACCCTGCCACGATCCTCGGAGCCGTGACCCCGGTGCCGGACAGCCTCTCCGAATACGCCTTCGCCGGCCTGTTGCGCGGTAACCGTACTGAACTGGTGAAATGCCGTGGCAATGACCTGCAAGTGCCGGCCACCGCCGAAATCATCCTCGAAGGCGTGATTCATCCGGGCGAAATGGCCGATGAAGGCCCTTACGGCGACCACACCGGCTACTACAACGAAGTCGACAGCTTCCCGGTGTTTACCGTGGAACGCATCACTCACCGGATCAAGCCGATCTATCACAGCACCTACACCGGGCGACCGCCGGATGAGCCCGCCATTCTGGGCGTGGCGCTCAACGAAGTGTTCGTGCCGATCCTGCAAAAGCAGTTCCCGGAAATCACCGACTTTTACCTGCCGCCGGAAGGCTGCTCGTATCGCATGGCCATCGTGACCATGAAGAAGTCGTACCCGGGGCATGCCAAGCGGGTAATGCTGGGTGTGTGGTCGTTTTTGCGACAGTTCATGTACACCAAGTTCGTTATCGTCACCGACGACGACATCAATGCCCGCGACTGGAATGACGTGATCTGGGCCATCACCACGCGCATGGACCCCAAGCGCGACACGGTGATGATCGATAACACGCCGATCGACTACCTCGATTTCGCCTCGCCGGTGTCGGGCCTGGGCTCGAAAATGGGCCTGGATGCCACGCATAAATGGCCGGGCGAAACCACTCGCGAGTGGGGCAGGGTGATAGTCAAGGATGAAGCCGTCACGGCACGTGTCGATGCGATCTGGAAAGAATTGGGAATAGATTGATGCGTGTAACCCTGCAACCTTCCGGCGCTGTACTGGAGCTTGACCCTGGCGAGCGAATCCTCGAAGGCGCACGCCGCCTGGGCTACGAGTGCCCCCAGGCGTGTCGTAATGGCGTGTGCCACGTGTGCGTGGCGCTGCTGGTAGAGGGGCGGGTGCAGCAAAATGGCGAGGTGCTCGACCATGGCGAGTTCTACACCTGCATCGCCGAGCCGCTGGAAGATTGCATCGTGTTGTGGGATGGCGTGCTGGCGCCGGGAGAGTTGCCGTTGCGCAAGTTGGCGTGCCAATTGAGTGAATGCGTCGAGGTCGGTGGCGATGTATGGCGCGTGCGCCTGCTGGCACCGGCCGGCAAGGCGGTGCGTTACCACGCCGGGCAGTACCTGATGATCGAGCGGGACAATGGCGAGAAAAAGTCGGCGTTTTCACTGGCGTCGGCGCCCCACGCAGGGCGTGAGCTGGAACTTCACGTGCTGGTGCGCGAGGACAGCGCGCGTGACTTGCTCGCGCAATTGCAGCGTGACCGGATGGCCCGCATCGAGTTGCCGTTTGGTGACACGCACCTGGCCGAGCTGCCGGATGGGCCGCTGGTACTGATCGCCGCCGGTACTGGCATGGCGCAGATGCACAGCCTGATCGAGCATTGCCGTGCGTCGGGTTTCAAACACCCGGTGCACCTGTACTGGGGTGTGCGTCGCCCGGAAGATTTCTACGAAATCGAACACTGGGACCAGTGGCTGCAATTGCCCAACCTGTTCCTGCACAAGGTGGTCAGTGACCTGTGCGGCTGGGAAGGGCGCTGCGGACTGCTGCATGAAGCCGTGTGCGAAGACATCACCGATCTTACAGCGGTGCATGTGTACGCCAGCGGTTCACCCGCCATGATCTACGGCACCCTCGATGCGCTGGTCGAAGCTGGCATGGATGCCCATCAGATGCGCGCCGACGTGTTTGCCTACGCGCCACGGCCCTGAAGTGATGCACGGGCTCTGTGGGAGTTGCTTCGCCTAGAATCGCACGCCTGTGGTCACCATCACCGCATTGAGCCCCAGCAACACCACCTCCGCCGCCACGGGCCCGTAATACGTGCCCACCGACGGGATGACCACCGGCGCCACGCCAAGCCGATTCAGCGGGATCTTGTCGCGGTATTTGCCGCGATAGCCCTGAATCGCACCGCCCGTGATCTTCAAGTACACCGGATAATCCGTCATGTCATAGCGCTGACCCGCATAGGCGTAGTACGAGCGCTGGCCGAACGAGTTGCGAAACGTCGCCCCGCCATACACAAAACCTGAAGCCTCATTGCGTTCCAGGCCGATCAGGTTCTGTTTGTTGTTGTGGTCAGGGTCGGGCGAAAAGTGCCGGGTGTACACGCTGGTTTGCGCATACCAGAAGCCTTTGTCGTCTTCGGCCGGTGGCACTTCTGCGGCGAAAGCGGTGGTGGTCTGGGCCAGGAACAGCAGGCCGGGCAGTCGGATCTTTTTCATGGGGGCGACCTCGGTAGTCGGTGTAAGGAGCGGACGACGGGCCGTAACGTGTGGGCCATTCTGGCGCCAGGGCGCGTTACAAGGCTGAACCGGGGCTGAAAGTACTGGAAGTGCCGGGCCCAATCCTGACCAAAGGTGGGCGGTGCGCTTACAGCGTTGCGTTTTATTGCGGTAAAGTCCCTCACAACGGGTAATACACAGGAGGCGCACCGCTTTTCGCCATGACCGCCATAGAAACCGATCTTCTGCAATTGGCTTACCCTCCGCGACTCGATCTGGGGCCGCAACTCACTCATGAACAACTGATGAGCTCGATGCAGGCCACCATGGCGCGGCACAAGGGTGGGCCTGTGTGGCTGTTTGCTTACGGTTCATTGATCTGGCGCCCCGAATGTTCGTCGACCGAGCGCGTGCGGGCACGCGTGCATGGCTATCATCGCGGGCTGTACCTGTGGTCCCACGAGCACCGGGGTACGCCGGAGTTGCCGGGTCTGGTATTCGGGCTCGATCGCGGTGGTTCGTGCAGCGGGTTTGCCTATCGCTTGCCGGAAGATCAACTGGAGGCATCGCTTTATGCCTTGTGGCAGCGCGAGATGCCTTATCCCTCCTACAAGCCGCACTGGCTCAGCTGCCGTCTGGAGGATGGCAGTCAGGTTCAGGCGCTGGGATTTGTATTGGAGCGGCATTTGCCCAGCTACGCCGGCAACCTGCCCGATATCGTGCTCAACCATGTGTTGCAAAGCGCTTGCGGGCGTTACGGTACCACTCGCGATTATGTCGAGCAGACCGTCAACGCCCTGCGCAGCCACGCCATGCCAGATAAAAACCTGGAGGCGCGGCTCAAGCGTTGTATCAAGGATTGCGCGGCGGATTAACGCGCCGAGCTGACACTGTTGGTATGCCACAGGGTCGGGATCAGGAATGCAATCGCCAGCAGGCACGCGCCTATCAGCAACACAAAACCACCGTCCCAGCCGAAATGGTCAACGGTGTAGCCCATGGCCGCACTTGCTGCGACCGAACCACCCAGATAACCGAACAGACCCGTGAAGCCCGCAGCAGTACCGGCGGCTTTTTTCGGAGCCAGTTCCAGCGCCTGCAGGCCGATCAGCATCACCGGGCCGTAGATCAGGAAGCCGATCGACACCAGGGCGATCATGTCGACAGTCGGGTTGCCCGGCGGGTTGAGCCAGTACACCAGGGTCGCCACGGTCACCAGGGCCATGAACACAATGCCGGTCAGGCCACGGTTGCCACGGAAGATCTTGTCCGACATCCAGCCGCACAGCAGCGTGCCCGGAATACCCGCCCATTCGTAGAAGAAGTAGGCCCACGACGACTTGTCGACGGTAAAGTGCTTGGCTTCCTTGAGGTACGTCGGCGCCCAATCCAGCACGCCGTAGCGCAGCAGGTAGACGAAGACGTTGGCGAATGCGATGTACCACAGCATTTTGTTGCGCAGCACATACTTGACGAAGATTTCCTTGGCGCTGAATTCTTCTTCGTGGCTCGCATCGTAGCCTTCCGGGTAATCGTTCTTGTATTGCTCAATGGGCGGCAGGCCCACCGATTGCGGGGTGTCACGCATGGTGATGAAGGCAAACGCCGCCACCAGCAATGCCACGGTCGCCGGCACGTAGAAGGCCGCATGCCAGTCGTTGAACCAGGCCATGCCCAGCAGGAACAGCGGACCGATCAGGCCGCCGCCGACGTTGTGCGCCACGTTCCACACCGACACCACGCCGCCGCGTTCCTTCTGCGACCACCAATGCACCATGGTTCGCCCGCTTGGCGGCCAGCCCATGCCCTGGGCCCAGCCATTGATGAACAGCAGGATGAACATCATGGTCACGCTGGATGTGGCCCAGGGTGCGAAACCGAAGATGAACATTACACCCGCCGATACCAACAGGCCGAAGGGCAGGAAGTAGCG
The DNA here is from genome assembly GCF_001439785.1 of Pseudomonas poae. Taxonomy (GTDB): domain Bacteria; phylum Pseudomonadota; class Gammaproteobacteria; order Pseudomonadales; family Pseudomonadaceae; genus Aquipseudomonas; species Aquipseudomonas poae. Next base: position 52,896 of record NZ_JYLI01000002.1, read on the forward strand.
CGGGTTGGAGCGGTCGGATACCAGGCCCATGAGGAACTTGGACAGGCCGTAGGCAATCGCGATCGCCGACATCGCCAGGCCCAACTGACCACGGGTATAACCCTCGTCGATCAGGTAGGGCATGGCCAGGGAGAAGTTTTTGCGCAGCAGGTAGTAGCCGGCGTAACCGATGAAAATGCCGGCGAAGATCTGCCAGCGCAGCCGTCGGTAGGTACTGTCGATTTTTTCTTCAGGCAGGGGCGCCTGGTGCGCGGCAGGACGAAAGAAAGCAAACATTCAAGGGCTCCAGATTTCTTGTTTTGACTGCGGATGCGAATGTTACAGTTTCGTTACCGAAAATAGCATCGCCTCTTATTGGCAAACACAAGAAATCCGAACATGTCGCACAGGGATAAGTGTGAGTCGTGATTACGCGTTAGGGCACACCGTCGATCCAACTATGGGAGGGAGCGGGGGGCCCCTTCCACAGTGATTGCCTTTCACCTCCGTCAGCGAGTCTGGACGACGACTTTGCCGACGGCCTTGCGCTGCCCCAGGTCGTTGATCGCCTGGGCCGCCTGGTCCAGTGGGTACATTTTCGACACCAGCGGTTTCAACCTGCCTTCGCCATACCAGGTGAATAACTGCTGAAAGTTTGCCGCATTGTCCTGGGGCTGACGCTGGGCGAACGAGCCCCAAAATACGCCGACCACCGCCGCACCCTTGAGCAATGCCAGATTCACCGGCAGTTCGGGGATGCGTCCGCTGGCAAACCCCACCACCAGCAACCGGCCGTTCCAGGCAATGGCGCGGATGGCCTGGTCAAACAGGTCGCCGCCCACCGGGTCGTAGATCACATCGGCGCCGTTGCCGTCGGTCAGGCGCTTGACCTCGTCCTTGAGGCTGGCGTCGCTGTAGTTGATCAGTTCATCGGCGCCGGCCGCCTTGGCCACGGCGAGTTTGTCGGCGCTGCTGGCGGCGGCGATCACCCGCGCGCCCATGGCCTTGCCGATTTCTACGGCGGCCAGGCCCACACCCCCGGAAGCGCCGAGTACCAGCAGGGTCTCGCCAGGTTGCAGGTTGGCCCGTTGCTTGAGTGCGTGCATCGAAGTGCCGTAGGTCATGCTGAAGGCGGCGGCGATGTTGAAGTCCATGCTCGGCGGGATCGGCAGCACGTTGTAGCCAGGCACGGCGACCTGTTCGGCAAAGCTGCCCCAGCCGGTCAGTGCCATCACGCGATCGCCGACTTTAAGATGGCTGACTTTTTCGCCGACTGCGCTGACCACCCCCGCCGCTTCGCCACCCGGTGAAAACGGGAAGGGCGGCTTGAACTGGTACTTGCCCTCGATAATAAGCGTGTCCGGGAAATTCACCCCGGCCGCGTGCACGTCCAGCAGCACTTCGTTCTTTTTGAACGCCGGGCTTTCGATCTCTTCCAGCACCAGGGTTTCGGCGGGGCCGAAGGCTTTGCACAGCACAGCTTTCATCGGACTATTCCTTTTGGCGTCTTGGCCGATAAGTGTAGGAGGGAACGCCCGCGGGTCAACGAGCATGCCCGGGCCTGATGAGTCGCCATAAGCTTGTGCTCTGCCTTGCTGGCGTTATGCTGCTTGGCAACCGAATGTGAGGAATGAATTGTGAAAGCGTGGACCCTGTTGATGCTGGCTCTGATCTTGCCGATGGCGGCTCAGGCCGAAGAAGCCAAGGAAGGTGAGGCGCCGAAGGTCAATTATATCAGCCTGACCCCGCCGTTCGTGGGCAACTATGGCCTGGATGGCACGGCGAAACTCAAAGTGTTCAAAGCCGATATCGCCCTGCGCGTCACCGGTACCGAAGCGGCTGCGGCGGTCAAGGCCAATGACCCGCTGATCCGTAACCAGCTGGTGGCGCTGTTTACCCAACAGACCAGCGAAGCCATGAGCACCGTCGAAGGCAAAGAAAAACTGCGTCAGGAAGCCCTGAAGCAAACCCAGCAGGTCATGAGCGATGAGACCGGCAAGCCGATGGTGGAAGACCTGTTGTTCAACAACCTGATCATTCAGTAACCGGCGACACCTCCCATATCTTCAGCAAGGCTGCGGTAAAAGCGGGCTCCAGTACCCGGTTGCCATGGCCACTGAGGTGGTTGGAGTCAAAGAACAGCGGTTTGGCGTTGTCGTCGTAGGCCGAGCAGGTGGGGCCGGCGCATAACAGCGGCAACGGATCCCAGGTATGCAAGGCCGGATAACGCGCCTCCAGTTGTTGCAACAATTGCATCTGCGGCGCGCGCAGCCGCTCAAGCTGATCGCGCGCCATTGTCAGTCCCGGCGCACACACCGGATTCATGCGGTTGAACCAGTCAGAGCAACGATTGGGCGCCGCCTTGAACACAGGTTTGGGGGCGTCGATCAGGATGTTGAGTTGTGCCGCCTGCAGGCGTTTCAACAATCGCTCGGCATCGGTTCGCGCCGCTTCCATGTTCTCGTCAGTCAGCTCTTTCAGTGCCTCCTCTATCACTGCCGATTCACCTTTGCGCCACGGGCGGTCGGTGAGTTCGGGCATGCGCAGGGAGGCCAGGAACACCACATCACCCGGCTTGGCGCGGGCCTTGATCTGCTTGAGCTGGGCTTCGCGCGATGCGGCGCAGCGCGCAGGGTCCGGCCCGATCAGGCTGGCGACAGCGCAACCCCCCTGTTCATACTCCACCACCGTCACCCCGAGCTTGAGTGAGACCAGCTTCAACAGGGTGCGGTAGGCCGCCGTATGCGAGTCTCCCATCACGAACAGCTGCCGTTCCCGCAGACGCGGGTCATCGAGGGTTTCAAAGTCTTCCTGTGGATAATGTTTGTAGGCATACCAGGTGTAACTGTCGCGGGTCTGGCTGAGTGACAGGGTCGATGCATTCGTCGACACCCACTGCGCCCCCAGCCAAAGCAGCCCGGTGACGCCCGCGACACTGGCAATCGCACGCCATGCCTGGCGTTGCACCACAGAGCGGCCGGTGCGAATCGGCATCTCGATCCAGTGGTAGGACGCTGCCGCCAGCGCGAGTACCAATACCGGGTAAAGCAGTTGTACCGCAAGCAGCTCGAGTCCGGTGGTCCAGCGCAGGAACACCGCGACCGGCCAATGCCACAGGTACAGCGAATACGACAGTCGACCGAGGTAGGTCACCACCCGGTTTTGCAGCAGGCGTTGCAGTGCACTGGGTGGTTGGTCGGCTTGCAGCACGATCCCTGCGAGCATCGAGAGCGCGCCCATAACGCTGACCACCGCCCAGGGGAACGGGAATCGGCCAGGGTTGGCGAACAGCAAGCCGACGATGACCAAACCCAGCCCTGCGGCCAGCATGGCAGGCGCCCATCGGTTGAAGCGCGGCGCCGTGCCGATGAGCTGGAACAGCAGCGCCCCCGAAGCCAGTTCCCAGAACCGCCCGGGCAGCAGGTAGAACGCCGACAGCGGCGCGGCATCGACCTGATAGGCGCCGACGATCAGCGAAGCAACGGCCATCAACGGCAGCACGGCCCAGGTGATCGCAGCGCTTTTGCGGTAGCGCAACCAGAGAAAGAACAATGCCGGAAAGATCACGTAGAACTGTTCTTCGACCCCCAGCGACCAGGTGTGCAGGTAAGGGTTGAGCTCGGCAGAGGGTGAGAAATAGGTGTCGGTATTCCAGGCCAGCACGAAGTTGCTCAAGCCAAAGAAGGCCGCGAGGCCTGTGCTGTCGATCAGTTCGCTGAGCCAGAACTGTGGCATGAACATCGCCGACAGCATGAAACTCACAGAGAGTACCGCCAGCAACGCCGGCATGATGCGCAGCAGGCGGCGGCGGTAGAAGTCTTTCAGGTACGCGCCCAGGGGCAGGTCACGGTGCTCCCACAGGGATTGGCTGATCACGTAGCCGGAGATGACGAAGAACAGATCGACGCCGGTGAACCCGCCGGGCAGCAGGCCGAGAAAATCCAGATGGAAAATGATCACGCTGAGCACGGCGATGGCGCGCATGCCGTCGATAGCGGGCAAGTAGGCACGGGTAGAACGCGTCACGGAATCTTCCTTCCTGGATAACGGGGTCGACGATTTTGCCAAACCCTGTTGCCCGCCGCGACTAGCCGTTCGGACAGGTATGCATCCAGGTATTTCGGGCGCTCAGCGTAGCGCCAACACGGCCGCCCATTGCTCGGCCGTGACCGGCATCACCGACAAACGGCTGCCTTTTTGCACCAGCGGCAACTCGGCGAGCGCGGCTTGCTGCTTCAGGTAACCCAGGCCCAGTACGTTGGGAAACGTCTGCACATGCGCCACATTGATCGCGCTCCACGGATTTTTGTCGGCGCTGGCTTTGGCATCGAAGTAGTGGCTTTCTGGCTCCAGTGCGGTCGGATCCGGGTAGGCGGCCCTGACGATGTTGCCGATGCCGGCGATGCCGGGTTCGGGGCAACTGGAGTGGTAAAAAAAGAATTCATCGCCCACGGCCATGGCGCGCAGAAAGTTGCGCGCCTGATAGTTGCGCACCCCGTCCCAGCGGGCTTCGCCGAGTTTTTGCAGGCCATCGATGGAGAGTTCGTCGGGCTCGGATTTCATCAGCCAGTAGGCCATTGTCGGGTTCCTGAAGAAGGTGTGGGGTGAGCTGTCGGGCAATTCCGTGACAAACCGACAGTCGGTTGGCGCCAAGGTTTGCGTGTTGGTTCACGTTACCGCAGAATGCCGGCTTTTAAGCTTGACGCAGCTGCAACGGACTACTTTGGAACGTTGTTGTCATCGTGTACGAGATGCCTGAAGGGGGGCAATCGATGCAACGTAAACCGGATTTACTATGGATTTTGGTGATTTTATTTGGTCTGGGTGTCGTGACCACCGGGTATGCGCAAAGCTTGTGGACGAACAAGACTGATGCGCCGGCTCAACTCTCTCCCGTGCAGCAACAGTACAAGCGTTAATCCTGCTTCAAGGCGCCGCTGATTCCAGTGGCGCTCCTGCGATATACCACTGCCTGTCAGTGACGGTGCCCGCTAATGGCACATCCCAGCTGGCCTGCGCCAGGCGATCAACCTTCTGACATTCATGGGCCAGCCCCAGCAGCGTCGGCTTGCGCCAGTGCTTGCGGCGGGCGAGGTAGGCCAGGCTACGGTCATAGAATCCGCCGCCCATGCCCAGGCGTCCGCCCACATCATCGAACCCCACCAGCGGCAGCAACACCAGGTCCAGCGCCCATACCTTGCGCTGGCGGCGGGCATTCACCCGAGGCTCCAGAATGCGAAAGCGGTTGGGCCGCAATGTTTCCCCGGGACGCACGCGCTGGAACACCATCTTGGTTCGCGGCCAGGCGCTCAGCACCGGCAGGTAGGTGGCCTTGCCCCGGCGCTGGGCCGCACGCAGCAGCAGGCGCGGATCGATTTCACCGTCCGTCGGCAGATACAGGGAAATATGTTTGGCCCGGCGAAACAGCGGGTGCTGTGCCAGTTGTCGATACAGGCCCTGGGCGGCCTGGCGCTGCTCGCTCGGCGTAAGGGCGCGACGGGCCTTGCGCAACATGCGTCGAAGTTGCGGACGGGAAAGCGGCGCAGGTTCGGTCATGGGTTTTCGGCTCATAAAACAATGCCAGTCCGAGGACTGGCATTGAGTTTGGGAATTCAGGCTCCCCGACAGAACCGCTGTCGACTAAGCCCTTGAACCCGAAAGTTCAAGGTGGAAGAAGCAGTAGGCTTTAAGGCTTTCCGTCTAGCGGACATGCACACCAGCCCAACGTGCAACTTCCAGGGTAGTGCGAATCGGCTCCGGGACATCGCCGACTGGCAAGCACGCCAGGGAGTGGGGCGAGTATACCTTAAACAGACTCGGCAATCAGCCCTTGGCTGCGTCCGAATCGCTGGACAGCGCCAGATCGACGCGGTCGAGCAGGTCACGCACCTGCTCGCGGGTCGAGCCGCTGGCCTGTACGTCGGGGCGTTCCTGCTTGTGCAGCAGGTCGTGGGTGATGTTCAGTGCGGCCATCACGGCGATGCGGTCGGCGCCGATCACTTTGCCGCTGCTGCGGATTTCACGCATCTTGCCGTCCAGGTAGCGGGCAGCGCTCACCAGATTGTTGCGCTCCTCCTGGGGGCAGATGATCGAATATTCTTTGTCGAGGATCTGCACGGTAACGCTATTGCTTGAACTCATGAGTCTTGCTCCAGGGCCTTCAGGCGCGAAATCATCGATTCGACCTTACGCCGGGCGATTTCGTTTTTTTCAATGAGGTGAGCGCGTTCCTCGCGCCAGGTCTTTTCCTGAGCTAGTAGGAGTCCGTTTTGACTCTTAAGTTGCTCGACCCGATCAATTAGCAGTTCGAGTCTGGCCATCAGCGCTTGCAGGTCGGTGTCTTCCATTGGGTTCCACTGGATTTGTCTGATGAATGGCAACTGCAGGGTAAACGATCTGACGCCCTCGATAGTCTTGGTACGTCTGCCGGTGCTAGGATACAGCGCTCCATTCTAGACATTGCGCCGTCTGGCGCCTAGCTCACCATGCCTATTCAGAACTCCCCGTACGATGCCTTTTCCAAACTGCTGAGCACCAGCGGCCACCCTTGCTCGCCTGCCGAACTGCATGGCGTGCTGTTGGGGCGCAGTTGCACCGGTGTCGGCTTCGATGCCGACAACTGGCTGGCCGATGTGGCCGAGCTGCTGGAAACCGAACCCACCGACAACGTGCGCAACGCGTTGATCGGCCTGCAAGAGATGGTCAAAGGCGAGCTGACCGGCGATGACGTCACCGTCGTCCTGCTGCTGCCCTCCGACGACGCACCGCTGGCCGACCGCGCCGCTGCGCTGGGCCAATGGTGCCAAGGCTTTCTCCACGGTTTCGGCGTGAACGCCGGCGGTCTGGAGCTGAGCACCGACGCCAAGGAAGTGCTGCAGGACCTCGCCGCCATCTCCCAGGTGCAAGACGCTCTGGAAGAATCCGAAGACGGCGAAGGCGACTACATGGAAGTCATGGAATACCTGCGCGTGGCGCCGCTGCTGCTGTTCACCGAGACCAGAAAGTCCGCTGAGCCCGCCGCACCCAAGCCGTCGTTGCACTAAAAAGGAAGCTCCTCTGCCCATGATCCATATCCCCAAAGCGGAATACACCCGGCGCCGCAAGGCGCTCATGGCGCAGATGGAACCCAACAGCATCGCGATTCTGCCGGCCGCCGCCGTGGCCATTCGTAATCGCGATGTCGAGCACGTGTACCGTCAGGACAGCGATTTCCAGTACCTGAGCGGCTTCCCCGAACCGCAGGCGGTGATCGTGCTGATGCCTGGTCGTCAACACGGCGAGTACGTGCTGTTCTGCCGCGAGCGCAACGCCGAGCGCGAACTGTGGGACGGCCTGCGCGCCGGTACCGAAGGTGCGATCCGCGACTTTGGTGCCGACGACGCTTTCCCCATCACCGATATCGACGACATCCTGCCCGGCCTGATCGAAGGCCGCGACCGGGTCTATTCGGCCATGGGCAGCAATGCCGAGTTCGACCGCCATGTGATGGAGTGGATCAACGTGATCCGCTCCAAAGCCCACCTGGGCGCCCAGCCGCCCAAAGAGTTCGTGGCCCTGGATCATCTGTTACACGACATGCGTCTGTACAAGTCGGCGGCAGAGCTTAAGGTGATGCGCGAGGCCGCACGCATTTCCTGCGCTGCCCATGTGCGGGCGATGCAGGCCAGTCGCGCCGGTCTGCATGAGTTCAGCCTCGAAGCCGAGCTGGATTACGTGTTCCGCCAGGGGGGCGCGAAAATGCCGGCCTACGGCTCCATCGTCGCCGCCGGGCGCAACAGCTGCATCCTGCATTACCAGCAGAATGATGCGCTGCTCAAGGACGGCGACCTGGTGTTGATCGACGCGGGTTGCGAGATCGACTGCTACGCCAGCGACATCACGCGCACCTGGCCGGTCAACGGCAGGTTTTCGGCCGAGCAAAAGGCGATCTATGAGATCGTGCTGGCGTCCCAGGAAGCCGCCTTTGCCGAAATCGCGCCGAACAAACATTGGAACCAGGCCCATGAGGCGACCGTGCGCGTTATCACCGCCGGGCTGGTAAGCCTCGGGCTGCTGCGGGGGGATGTCGACGAGCTGATCGCCAGCGAAGCCTACCGCGCGTTTTACATGCACCGCGCCGGACACTGGCTGGGCATGGACGTGCACGATGTGGGCGAGTACCGGGTCGGAGGTGAATGGCGGGTGCTGGAAGTAGGCATGGTGTTGACCGTGGAGCCGGGTATCTATATTTCTCCGGACAACCAGAACGTGGCAAAGAAATGGCGTGGCATTGGCGTACGCATCGAGGACGACGTGGTAGTGACCAAGAAGGGCTGTGAAATCCTGACCGGCGGCGTGCCCAAGACCGTGGCCGAAATCGAAGCGCTGATGGCGGCTGCCCGATGAGCCGGGTCAACCTGGCCATTGTCGGCGGCGGTCTGGTGGGCGCGAGCCTGGCGCTGGCATTGCAGGCCGGTGCCAAGGCGCGGGGCTGGAAGATCATGCTGGTTGAACCCTTCGCACCGGGCGACAGCTATCAGCCAAGCTACGACGCAAGGTCCTCGGCGCTGTCATTCGGCGCGCGGCAGATCTATCAGCGGCTGGGCGTCTGGCAGGACATTGCCCGCCGCGCCGAGCCGATCAAACAGATCCATGTGTCGGACCGTGGCCGTTTCTCCACCACGCGCCTGTCCGCTCTGGAAGAGGGCGTGCCGGCTCTGGGGTATGTGGTGGAAAACGCCTGGCTCGGCCAGTGCCTGTGGCAGAGCCTGGACAAAGACGTGGTGAGCTGGCGCTGTCCGGCGGAAGTCACGCGCATGGAGCCGTTGCCCGACGGCTACCGCCTGACCCTCAACGATGAAACGGTGCTGACGTGCGACCTCGCCGTGCTGGCCGACGGTGGCCGCTCCAGCCTGCGTGAACAGCTCGGCATCAGCGTCAAAACCCGAGCGTATAACCAGAGTGCGCTGATCGCCAACGTCACCCCGAGCGAGGCCCACAACGGCGAGGCCTTCGAGCGCTTTACCGATGACGGCCCGATGGCCTTGCTGCCGCTGCCGGACAATCGCTGCGCGCTGGTCTGGACCCGCATCGGCATGGACGCCCAGCGCCTGGTCGACCTCGATGAGCGCAGTTTCCTCGGCGAGCTGCAGAGCGTGTTCGGCTACCGCCTGGGCACGTTCAAGCAAGTCGGTGCGCGTCATCTGTACCCGCTGACCCTGGTGGAGGCCGAAGAGCAAGTACGCTCGCACCTGGCGATCCTTGGCAACGCGGCCCATAGCCTGCACCCGATTGCCGGGCAGGGCTTCAACCTGTCCCTGCGCGATGCGGATGCCCTGGCCGACGCCTTGCTGGCCGGTCCGCAAGTGCCGGGCGATCTCGCGACCCTGCAGGGTTATCGCGAGCGTCAACGCGGCGATCAGCAACTGACCGTGGGCTTCTCCGACCAGGTGACGCGCCTGTTTGGCAGCGGTCAGCCGTTGGTGGCATTGGGCCGTAATCTGGGCCTGCTCGGCCTGGACCTGTTGCCGCCGGCCAAACGCTGGTTCGCCCGTCAGGCCATGGGCCTGGGCACGCGCTCGGATGTGTGAGTGAATTCTTTATCGACGATGCCTTGCTTGATCAGGTGCGTCGGCAAAACCCTTTACGTGCGGCGCACGCCGCCAGCGAGGCAGGTTTAAATCATGGACATGCGCGCAGATGTGCTGATTGTCGGGGCCGGAATGGTCGGAAGCGCACTGGCGCTGGCGTTGCAGGGTAGTGGCCTGCAGGTGCTGCTGCTCGATGGCAGCCCGCTGAGCGTCAAACCGTTTGACCCAGACGCGGTTTTCGAGCCTCGGGTGAGTGCCTTGTCGGGTGCCAGCCAGCGCATCCTCGAACGGCTTGGCGTGTGGGATGGCATCGTGGCGCGCCGCGCCAGCCCGTATGGCGAGATGCAGGTGTGGGACGGCAGCGGCACCGGACAGATCCACTTTTCGGCGGCTAGCGTGCACGCCGATGTACTTGGGCATATCGTTGAAAACCGCGTGGTGCAGGACGCCTTGCTCGATCGCCTGCACGACTGCGACCTGGGCCTGCTGGCCAATGCACGCCTGGAGCAGATGCGTCGCTCCGGCGACGAGTGGCTGCTGACCCTGGCCGACGGCCGCAAGCTGCGTACGCCATTGGTGGTGGCCGCCGATGGCGCCAACTCCGCCGTGCGCCGCTTGACCGGCACCCCCACCCGCGAATGGGATTACCTGCACAACGCCATCGTCACCAGCGTGCGTAGCAGCCAGCCGCACCAGCGCACGGCGTGGCAGCGCTTCACCGATACCGGCCCGCTGGCATTTCTGCCGCTGGATCGGGACGGGCAGCAGGATTGGTGCTCGATTGTGTGGTCGACCACGCCGGTTGAGTCCGAACGCTTGATGGCGCTGGATGATGAACACTTCTGCCGTGAGCTGGAGCGCGCGTTCGAAGGACGGCTGGGAACGGTGGTCAGCGCCGACCCGCGTGTGTGTGTGCCTTTACGCCAGCGTCACGCCAAGCGCTATGTGGCCGAAGGCCTGGCACTGATCGGCGACGCGGCCCACGCGATTCATCCGTTGGCGGGGCAGGGCGTGAACCTGGGTTTGCTCGATGCCGCAGTGCTGGCCGAAGTGCTGCTGGGGGCGAGCGAACGCGGTGAGCGCCTGGCCGAGGTGAAAGTGCTGAGCCGCTACGAACGTCGGCGAATGCCACACAACCTGGCGTTGATGGCGGCGATGGAGGGTCTTGAGCGCCTGTTCCAGGCTGATCAACTGCCGTTGCGCTGGTTGCGTAATGCCGGATTGAAGATGGTCAATCAGATGCCCGAAGCCAAGGCTGTGTTCGTGCGCCAGGCGTTGGGGCTGACCGGCGATCTGCCGGAGTTGGCGAAACCCTGACGTTGTCGTGCAACATCTGGTAACGCCTCCGCCAAGCGTTACCAAATGTGAGTCCCTATCATTTGCCCTCTTTTTTGCAAATGAGCGACCGCCCCCATGTCGGCACCCAAGCGCCTCCTGACTGCCCTGGCACTCACCCTGATCGGCTGCAGCAGCGCCCAGGCCGCCGACGAAGTTGTGATCTACTCCTCGCGCATCGACGAACTGATCAAGCCGGTGTTCGATGCCTATACCCAAAAGACCGGCGTGCAGGTGAAGTTCATCACCGACAAGGAAGCCCCGCTGATGCAGCGCATCAAGGCCGAGGGCGAAAATGCCACCGCCGACCTGCTGCTCACCGTCGACGCCGGCAACCTCTGGCAGGCCGAGCACATGGGCATCCTGCAACCGTTCACCTCGGCGGTCATCGACAAAAACATCCCCTTGCAATACCGCTCCTCAGCTCACGCCTGGACCGGCTTGAGCCTGCGTGCGCGGACCATCGCCTATTCCACCGATCGGGTGAAGCCGGGCGATCTGACCACCTACGAAGCCCTTGCCGACAAACAATGGGAAGGCCGCCTGTGCCTGCGCACGGCGAAGAAGGTCTACAACCAATCGCTGACCGCCACCCTGATTGAAACCCACGGCGCGGCCAGGACCGAGGAAATCGTCAAGGGCTGGGTCAACAACCTGTCCACCGACGTGTTTTCTGACGATATTGCGGTGCTGGAGGCGATCAACGCCGGGCAATGCGACGTTGGCATCGTCAACACCTACTACTACGGTCGCTTGCACAAGCAGAAGCCTGAGCTGGCGGTAAAGCTGTTCTGGCCGAACCAGGGCGACCGTGGCGTGCATGTAAACCTGTCGGGCATCGGCCTGACCCACTATGCGCCGCACCCCGAAGCCGCCAAGGCGCTAGTGGAGTGGATGACCACGCCTGAAGCGCAGAAGATCTTTGCCGACGTGAACCAGGAGTTCCCGGCCAACCCGGCGGTGCCACCTTCTGCCGAAGTGGCGACTTGGGGCAAGTTCGTGGCCGATACCTTGCCGGTGGAAGTGGCGGGCAAGCGCCAGGCCGAAGCGATTCGCCTGATGGACCGCGCTGGCTGGAACTAAGTACATCTTCAGGGCACCGCGAATCTAATGTGGTTGTGGTGAATTCAAAGTTATCACTCACCAGAGAGTTTTTCCTTGGCCCACCCCGCCCAACGTCGCTGGTACCTGCCGGTGTTCACCGTCGCCGCTGTGGTGCTATTGCCGCTGAGCGTGCTGTTGCTGTCTTGGCAAAGTGTTGATGCACAAATCTGGGCCCATCTGTGGGATACCCAGATGCCACGCCTGCTGGGCAATACGCTCACACTGGTGCTTGGCGTTGGCGTCGGTGTGACCCTGTTGGGCGTCAGCCTGGCCTGGCTGACCAGCCTCTGCGAGTTCCCCGGACGGCGCTGGCTCGATTGGGCATTGATGCTGCCTTTCGCGATTCCGGCGTATGTACTGGCCTTCGTCTTTGTCGGCCTGCTGGATTTTGCAGGTCCGGTGCAGAGCCTGCTGCGCGAAGGGTTCGGCAGCGGCTTGCGCCTGCCGCGCGTGCGCTCCACCGGCGGCGTGATCATCGTGCTGGTGCTGGTGTTCTACCCGTACGTGTATCTGCTTGCGCGCAGCGCATTCCTGGCTCAGGGCAAAGGCCTGATGGAGGCCGCGCGGGTACTCGGGCAATCGCCGTGGCAAGCGTTCTGGCGCGTCGCGTTGCCAATGGCAAGGCCGGCGATCGGCGCGGGCGTGGCGCTGGCATTGATGGAGACCCTGGCGGATTTCGGCGCGGTCTCGGTGTTCAACTTCGATACGTTCACCACCGCGATCTACAAGACCTGGTACGGGTTTTTCAGCCTGTCCAGCGCGGCCCAGCTGGCCAGCCTGTTGCTGCTGGTGGTGATGCTGGTGCTCTACGGCGAGCGGCGTGCCCGAGGCGCCAGCCGGCCCGGCAATGAACGGCCACGGGGCAAGGCGCTGTATCACTTGCGTGGCCTCAAGGCGGCGGCCGCGACGGCCTGGTGTGGTCTGGTGTTCGCTTGTGCCTTTGTGATTCCGATGCTGCAGTTGGTCGTGTGGTTCTGGCAGCGTGGCCGCTTCGATCTGGATGACCGTTACACCGGGCTGATCGTGCACACCCTTTACCTGGGCGGTATCGCGGCGCTTATCACCGTCAGCGTGGCGATGCTGCTGGCGTTCGCCAACCGCCTGGCGCCGACCCGGGCGATTCGCTCCGGCATCAGCCTGGCCAACGTCGGTTATGCGTTGCCGGGGTCGGTGCTGGCGGTGTCGATCATGTTGGCGTTCAGCTATCTGGACCGTGTACTGGTGGTGCCGCTGTCCGGTTGGCTGGGCGGTGCAGGCAAGCCGTTGTTGCTGGGCAGCCTGTCGGCCCTGGTGCTGGCATATCTGGTGCGCTTCCTTGCGGTGGCCTACGGGCCGTTGGAAAACAGCCTGGCGCGTATCCGCCCGTCGTTGCCTGAAGCGGGGCGCAGTCTGGGGGTCAGTGGGCCACGACTGTTTTGCAAAGTGTATCTGCCGCTATTGCTGCCGGGCGCCCTGAGTGCAGCGCTGCTGGTGTTCGTCGATGTGCTCAAGGAAATGCCCGCTACCCTGCTGATGCGCCCGTTTGGCTGGGACACGCTGGCGGTGCGGATCTTTGAAATGACCAGCGAAGGCGAATGGGCACGAGCGTCGCTGCCGGCCTTGACGCTGGTGTGTGTCGGCCTGTTGCCGGTCATTGGCTTGATTCGTCGCTCGGCCCGGCCAATCGGCTAGGTGTCAGTCCTACGGCTTGCGGCTACAATGCGCGGCATTCGGTGCGCGCCGTCTTTCGGATCGGGTCGCTGTGCGTGGCTGCAGACCTTGTAGATAAAGGTGTCCAGCGCATATGGCAAGCCTGCGCATCTTCGCCAAGCCCGGAAGGAGAAACCCATGGGACAGCGTACGCCTCTGTATGACCTGCATCTCGCCCTGGGCGGGAAAATGGTCGATTTTGGCGGTTGGGATATGCCTCTGCACTACGGCTCGCAAGTTGAAGAGCACCATCAGGTGCGACGCGACTGCGGGGTGTTCGATGTATCCCACATGACCGTGATCGATGTCACAGGCCTTCAGGCCAGGGAGTGGCTTCAGCACCTGCTGGCCAATGACGTGGATCGTTTGCATGGCTGCGGCCGTGCGCTTTACAGCGCCATGCTCAATGAGCAGGGCGGCGTGGTGGACGACATGATCGTCTATCGCACCCAAACCGGTTACCGGCTGGTGTTCAACGCCGCCACCCGTGACCAGGACCTGGCCTGGATGCGGCTGCAGCTTGGCGACTATCAGGTGCAACTGCATGAGCGGGCGGAACTGGCGATGCTCGCCATTCAAGGCCCCCATGCCCGGCAGAAAATAGCCGAGCTGGTGACCCAATCCCGCGGCACCCTGATCCACCAGCTCAAGCCCTTTGAAGGCCAGGCCGACGGCGACTGGTTTATCGCCCGCACCGGCTACACCGGCGAGGACGGCCTGGAAATTGTCCTGCCGGCCGAGCAGGCACCGGGTTTTTTCAACGATCTGGTCGGTGCGGGTATTTCCCCCATCGGCCTCGGCGCCCGCGACACCCTGCGCCTGGAAGCGGGCATGAACCTGTATGGTCAGGATATTCATCAGGACGTCTCGCCCCTGGCGGCCAACATGGCCTGGAGCATCGCCTGGGAACCGGCCGAACGCGACTTCATCGGGCGCGCGGCGCTGGAGGCCGAACTGGCGGCGGGCGTGCAGTTCAAGCTGGTGGGTTTGGTACTGGAGGAACGCGGCGTTTTACGCGCTCATCAGGTGGTTCGTATCGCCAATGTTGGCGAAGGAGAGATCACCAGTGGTAGTTTCTCCCCTACGCTGAGCAAATCCATTGCTTTGGCGCGGGTACCGACGGCGACGGCTGACCGGGCCGAGGTGGAGATCCGCGGCAAGTGGTACCCGGTTCGAGTGGTCAAGCCGACCTTCGTGCGCCATGGCAAGACACTGATCTAACTATTTCCGGCAGGCCATTTGGCCGCTGACATTACTTCTAGAGGGCACAGAATATGAGCAATATCCCTGCCGAACTGCGTTTTGCCGAAAGTCACGAATGGGCCCGTCTGGAAGCCGACGGCACGGTGACCGTCGGGATTTCCGATCACGCTCAGGAAGCGCTGGGGGACGTGGTGTTCGTTGAGTTGGCCGAAGTGGGCGCCACGTTCGAAGCCGAAGGGCAGGCGGGGGTGGTTGAGTCGGTGAAGGCCGCCTCGGATATCTACGCGCCAGTTGCTGGCGAAGTGATCGCTGTGAACGAAGAGCTCAGTGGCAGCCCAGAGTTGCTGAACTCCGATCCTTACGGTGCGTGGATCTTCAAGCTCAAGCCAAGTAACCCGGCTGACCTGGATAAACTGCTGGACGCCGCAGGCTACAAGGCCGCTATTGGCGAGTAAACGCAAAGCGTTGAAACAGCACACATCAATGTGGGAGCTGGCTTGCCTGCGATGCAGACACCTCGGTGTATGAGTTACACCGCAGTGATGTCATCGCGGGCAAGCCAGCTCCCACACTTGGTTGAGATGAGCCGGATTTTTCAGCCGGCTTTCAGTACCGCCTTTACCGCCGCTACCGATCGCTCCACATCCGCCTCGGTCATCGCCGTAAACATCGGCAACGACACAATCAAACGTCCCACCTTTTCCGCCACCGGGAACATGCCCTCCTTGAAACCCTGCGCCCGATAAAGGCTCAGCAGGTGGATCGGCGGGTAGTGGTAACCGATGCCGACGCCATGGGTCTGCATCTGCTCCATGAACGTAGCGCGGGCGGGCAGGCCGTCCTGGCGTTCCGGCAACACCAGTTGAAACAGGTGCCAGTTGCTGTTTTCGAAGTCCGCCGGCGGTAATTGCGCGCCGTAGGTCTGTTCAAAATCTCTGCCGAAACACTGGAAGTAGTGGCGCGCCAGATGCTGGCGGTGGGCGGTAATTTTTTCGATATGGGCGAACTGGCCCAGGCCAATGGCAGCAGCGATATCGGTCATGTTGAACTTGCCGCCCAACACATCCACGTCCAGGCCGTCAAAGCCGGTGCGGGTAACCCCCTGCAAACGGTACTTTTCTGCCAGGCGGGCTTCCTCGGCGTTGTTCAATACCAGGCAACCGCCCTCGGACGAGGTGATGTTCTTGTTCGCCTGAAAACTGAAGGAAACGAAATCGCCGGTGGCGCCAATTCGCTCGCCATCCCAACTGGAGCCCAGAGCCTGGGCGGCATCCTCGATGATGCGCAGGTTGTACTTGTTGGCCAGCGCGTAAAGCATCGGCATATCCAACGGTAAACCGGCCAGGTACACCGGGATGATGGCCTTTGTTCGCGGGGTAATGGCCGCTTCGACTTGCGTCAGATCGATATTGCGCGTGACCGGGTCGATATCGGCAAACACCGGCGTGGCGCCCACCTCAAGGATCACGTTCGCCGTGGCGACCCACGAGATGGGTGTGGTAATCACCTCATCACCCGGCCCGATACCGGCGATGCGCAAGGCAATCTCCATGGTGCAGGTGCCCGAGTTGAAGGTGCGCACCGGGCGCCCGCCAAAGTATTCCGACAGCTGTGCTTCGAATGCCTGCACTTTCGGCCCGCTGGTGATCCAGCCGGAGCGCAGCACATCGCCAACCGCCGAGATGGTGGCTTCATCGATGGTGGGTTTGGAAAACGGCAGGAAGGGCTGTTGGCTCATGACGAGGAAGGCATCCGTTTCAGAGTGGCGACGAATAAAAGGCTGTGAGTGCCCGGCATGGTTGCACGGTTCGACTGAATATAGCCTGTCGCTGGTGAACGAATTGTCATCTGGCAGGCAAAAAAATGCCGCTTGAAAAAGCGGCATTTTTTGGAGCGGCTATCACTCGGTGACGGCATTCTTCGCGAGAATGGCGTTGGCCAGTTGCATGTCCGTGGCCTGCAGGCCAGGGTTGTCGGCGCGGACTTTCTGCATGGCGGCTTCCAGGTAAGGGCCGCGAATACCGCCGTCGCTGGCAACGAAGCTGCCGGCGTCGTCTTGAGCGGCGACCACCATCTTGTGGTCCTTGAAGGTCAGGTACGTCGAGCCGGTCGTGGCGCCCGACGAGATGACATTGCGCCAGAAGCTGTCGGCCATGGCTGAACCGACGGGGAGGGATAGCACAGCGAGGGTTGCGACAGCATATTTAAGACGCATGGTAGGTGACTCCGGTGGTTGTCTGTTGGGTTTGATTGTAATCAGACCGATCGAGTTCAATCATGACTAAACAGTTTCAACTTTCAGTACCACGCCATCCTGGCCGATCACCCGTACTTGAGCGCCTGCAGGCGTATCCGGACCGGTCACCATCCATACACCGTCGCTGACTTTCACCTTGCCTCGGCCATCCACGATGGCTTGATGCACAACAAAGGTGCGGCCGATCAGCTCCGAGCCTCGCTCGTTCAGACCTGGTTGATCGCTGGCCTTGGCGCTGCTGCGCTGGCGCTTCCACCAATACACCGCCGTTAGAATCGACAACAGGGCGAACAGCAGCAGTTGCCACTCCAGCCCCAGCGACGGCACCACGAACTTGATCACGCCCACCACAGCGGCCGCGATGCCCATCCACAGCAGATACCCGCCGGCCCCGAATACCTCGAGAATCAACAACACGGTACCCAGTGCCAGCCAGTCCCAAAACGATAGATGCTGAAGGAATTCCCACATGGTGATGGCCTCAGCCTTTCTTGTTGTCGAAAGTCGCCTTGACGATCTCGCCGATACCACCGACAGCGCCGATCACCTGGCTGGCTTCCAGCGGCATGAGAATGACCTTGCTGTTGTTGGCCGAAGCCAGCTTGCCCAGGGCGTCGATGTACTTTTGCGCGACAAAGTAGTTGACCGCCTGCACGTTGCCCGACGCGATTGCCTCTGACACCACCTGCGTGGCTCGAGCTTCCGCTTCGGCCTGACGCTCACGGGCTTCAGACTCCAGGAATGCGGCCTGTCGGCTACCCTCGGCCTCGAGGATCTGCGCCTGCTTCTTGCCCTCTGCGGTCAGGATCGCCGAGGCGCGCAGGCCTTCGGCTTCGAGAATCTGTGCGCGCTTGATCCGCTCGGCCTTCATCTGCCCGGACATGGCGGCCATCAGGTCTGCCGGCGGGCTGATGTCCTTGATTTCGATCCGCGTGATCTTGATGCCCCACGGCGCCGTGGCTTCGTCGACAGTGCGCAGCAGCTTTTCGTTGATGCCGTCACGCTGGCTGAGCATGGCATCCAGTTCCATGGAACCGAGCACGGTACGGATATTGGTTTGCAGCAGGTTGCGTATCGCGTGTTCGAGGTTGTTGACCTCGTAGGCTGCCTGGGCGGTGTTCACCACCTGGAAGAAACACACGGCATCGATCTGCACGGTGGCGTTGTCGGCGGTGATCACTTCCTGGGGCGGGATATCCAGCACGCTTTCCATCACGTTGATCTTGCGACCGATGCGGTCCATGACCGGAATGATGATATTGAGGCCAGGCTTGAGGGTGTTGGTGTAGCGGCCAAAACGTTCGACCGTCCACTGGTAGCCTTGGGGCACCACCTTGAATCCCATGAAGAGAATGGCGATGGCCAAACCCACGAAAAGAAGCAGTACGGTTCCGATCTGCATTGCGATTCCCTATCTGATGGTGTCAGTGAAACGACGTTCGGCCGATTGTAACGGTGTTGCCACCGATAAAGACGGTTTCATTGTCCGACAATCAAAGCATTTGTTTCTGAATCTGCAGGGGTGACCCGCAACACCTCGGCCAGCGTGGTCAGCCCGGCCTGTACTTTCAGCAATCCGGCCATCCGCAGGCTGTGCATGTTTTGCCGCAGCGCCGCCTGGCGTAAGATCTGCACATCGGTGCCGGGCGTGATCAGCGCCTTGAGCGTCTCATCCATCACCATGATTTCGAAGACGCCGGCCCGGCCGCGGTAACCGCTGTCGCGACACTCTGCGCACCCCGCAGCCTCGCAGGTAGCGCCCGTAACACGCTTGCAGCTGGGACACAGCAGGCGTACCAGACGCTGGGCCATCACCCCCAACAAGGTGGCCTTGATCAAATAGTGAGCAATTCCCAGCTCCTGCAAGCGGCTGATGGCGCTGGGCGCATCGTTGGTGTGCAGGGTCGACAGCACAAGGTGTCCGGTAAGCGCGGCCTGGATCGCCATTTCGGCGGTTTCCTGGTCGCGTATCTCGCCGATCATGATGATGTCCGGGTCCTGGCGCAGCAGGGCGCGGATACCGCTGGCGAAGGTCAGGTCGATGTTGTGTTGTACCTGCATCTGGTTGAACGCCGGTTCGACCATTTCGACCGGGTCCTCCACGGTGCACAGGTTGACCTCTCGGGTCGCCAGTCGCTTGAGCGTGGTGTAGAGGGTGCTGGTCTTGCCGGAACCGGTTGGGCCGGTGACCAGGATGATGCCATGGGCCTGGCGGGTCATGGCGTGCCAGCGCTGCTGGTCTTCGGGCGACAGGCCGAGTTGGTCGAAGTCCTTGAGCAGCACCTGGGGGTCGAAAATCCGCATGACCAGTTTCTCGCCAAAAGCCGTTGGCAAGGTCGACAGGCGCAATTCCACCTCGGCGCCGGCGGGGCTTCTGGTCTTGAGGCGGCCGTCCTGAGGTTTGCGTTTTTCCGCCACGTTCATCCGGCCCAGGCTTTTCAGACGGCTGACCACGGCCATCGTGACCTGAGGCGGGAATTGATAGACATCATGCAGCAGGCCATCAATGCGAAAGCGTACGCGGCCCTGGTCCCGACAAGGTTCGATATGAATATCGCTGGCACGTTGGCCAAAGGCGTACTGCAGCAGCCAGTCGACGATCGTGACGATATGCGCGTCGTTGGCATCCGGCTCCTGATCGCCGCCGCCGAGGTTGAGCAGTTCGATATTGGCAGGCGACGCGATGTTCTGATCAGCACCGCGAACCGACTTCGCCAGGCGGTAAAACTCGCCCATGCAATGCTCAATTGCCTGGGGGTTGGCCACCACACGCTTTATCGAACGTTTGAGCACCTGCGCCAGGCCTGCTTCCCACTCGGTGACATAGGGCTGGGCGCTGGCGACGGTGACGGTCTGCGCATCCACAGCCACCGCGAGGATCGCGTGACGCTGGGCGAATGCATGGGACATCAGCGGTACCACCGTCGCCACGTCGATCTTCAGCGGGTCGATGCGCAGATAAGGTTGTCCGGCCTCTTGGGCGAGCCATTGCGTGAGCGCTTCAAGGTCGGGCCCCTGGGCCGCGATGAGCTCCAGCGGATGCCGGTGGCCAGCGGGCAATGTCGACAGGCGCTGCGCGACGTCGGCTGCGACCAGACCGGCCTTCACCAGGGGCGGCAGTAGCGAATTCAAGTGCAAGCGGTGATCTACGGACATGCAGGTTTACCTGGCAAAAGCGAACGTATATCCAGGCTAGTCAGCGGCGCCGTTTCTTCCTCATTGCGTGTATTTCAGCCTTTTACCGGGCGGCGGCCAGCAGGTCCTGGGGCCTTGCGGCATCAACCTGATGCACTTGCAGCGTACAGACGCTGATCAGGTTTCGAATCTTTTCACCGATGACCTGGGCGCGGTGCCAGCTCAGTCCGTCGATCACGATATCCAGAGTCAGCAGGTCCGCTTTGCGGTCCATCCGCACCTGGCTTGGGGTGAGCAACTGCAACGCGAAATAATTGAGCACCCGGCATAGCACATCCGGTTCCGCCTCGGCGACGATCTGATAGTGCGCCTGACAGTGGGCGCTGCTGACGGCCCACGCATCGACGCGGGTCACAGGGCAGACGGTTTCGACAATATGCATGCGGGATCTCCAGATTCGACTGAAGAAATTTTTACATGCGCTACGGGAGATTTCTTATCTAGAATAGGCTCGATTTTGGTATTTAAGACTCATTCAATTCGAGCATACGACTATTTAAGGTATTTATATGCGCAGTGAGCTGGACGTCTACGATCGCCGTATCCTTGCCCTTCTGCAGGAGGACGCCTCACTCTCCAGCGCGCAGATCGCCGAGCAGGTCGGGTTGTCGCAGTCCCCGTGCTGGCGGCGCATTCAACGCCTCAAGGACGAAGGCGTGATTCGCGGCCAGGTCACTTTGCTGGATCGCAAGAAGATCGGCCTCGACACGCAGATCTTCGCCGAGGTCAAACTCAACGCCCACGGGCGCTCGAACTTCACGGAGTTCACCGAAGCGATTCGTGGGTTTCCCGAAGTGCTGGAGTGTTATGTGCTGATGGGGGCGGTGGATTTTCTGCTGCGCATCGTCGCGTCGGATATCGAGGCGTACGAACGGTTTTTCTTCGACAAGTTGTCGATGGTGCCGGGGATTCAGGAGGTGAATTCGATTGTGGCGTTGTCCGAGATCAAGTCCACTACCAGCCTGCCCGTGTTGCGTTGAAACCTTTGGGAGCGAGCGAGCCCGCTCCCACCGGTTAACCGTGAATTACAGACGCAGCAACGTCTTCCACGCGCGGTTCTGATACACCGCAATCGCCTGATGCATCCGCGCATCCAGCGACTCATCGGTGATCGGCTGGTTAGCCAGTTGCACCAGCTTGTTCAGCTCGCCGTACAAGCGGTCCAGCTCGGCGATGTCCACTACCTGACGCGCATGGTGCAGCCAGGCCTGGATGCGCTCGATGCGCGGCAGTTGCTCGGCCAGGTCTTCGGGTTGCTGCTGGTAGCGCGGCAGTTGCAGGGCGACGGCATCGTCGGCCAGCAGGCGCGGCAGCCAGTTGGTGAGTTGCGCTGCGCCCTGACGGTTGCCGCGCACGGTGCGCTCGGCGGTCCAGGTGCGGGCCAGCAGCCAGCGCGAGGTGTTCAAGGAGAACAGGCCCCAGCGCACGTCTTCGAGTTCTTCGGCGAACTGCCCCGGTGCGGCTTTGCGAATGTCTTCGTCGTCGTCACCGGCCTGGACCAGCGGGCGCCAGTCCTCGAGCAGGGCGTCGAGTGCGCTGCGCAGTTCGCTGGTGGACTGGCGCGGTGCCGCCTGACCGAGGCTGCCGATCAGGGCGCGCAATTCGCCGAGGTGATCGACCCAGTCCTGCAACAGGCGCCAATGGCCGTTGAACCGGTATTGCTCGGCCAGACGCTGGCTGCTGCCGAGCAAGTGCCACATGATCGCGGCGAAGGCGTCGTCCAGCGGCATTTCGGCGTGGATCTGCGGTGCCGGCAAGCTCAGGGAGTAGCTGCCGGCGTCGTACAGGCGGTAGCCGCGCTCGGCTTTGCTGATATCGCACGGCATCAGTGCCAGGGTGGCGGCCAGCTCGGCGGCGAGTTCCAGCAAGGCTGCCGGTTCGCCTTCGCGCAGTTCCAGTTCCAGTTCGCAGATTTCTTCTTTCTGCTTGCCGACCACCACATGGCCGAGGTCCAGCGCGGCTTCGATCACCACCTTGGCCTTGCCACGGCCCCAGGCGATTTCGGCGCGCTCGCGCACAAAATCGGTGGTGAAGATCGGCTTGAGGGTCTTTTTGTCCAGATCGGTCAGTTGCTCGGGCCAGCATTCGCCGTCGAGTTTCTTCACGTCGAGCTTGGCTTTGGCCAGGTTCCAGTTGTACTCGTTGCGTTCCGACAGGCCGGCGATGCTTTGGCCGCGGGTCTTGAGGGTCTGGATAATCTCGTCACCGTCCTTGCGCAGGCGCAGGGCAACCTTGGCCTGGGCCAGGTCGCGCTCGGGGGTGTCGAAATACTGGTTCATCAACTCACGGCGTTCCCAGCCATTTTTGTTGCGTTTTTTCAGTAGCGGGTGCTCGCGCAGCGCAGCGAGGGTTTCGCGGCTGACGCGGAGCTTGATTTCGGTTTCTTTCTGCATGGCCGGAAAATCCAGGATCGGGAGCGCAGCCGGGGAAAAGAGTGGCTGCCAAGGCCGTGCAGTGTACAGGACTGAGCCCGGCAACGCGCCGCAACGGTTTATTGTGCCGTGCAGATGGCTCTATAGTGGGGTTCATCCGGGAAGTCGAGAGGCCGCGCATGCCATTACCTACCCTCAAAGAGCAATTCGCCGCGCTGATTGCCGCGCCATCGGTCAGTTGCACGCAAGCGTCCCTGGACCAGACCAACCGCCCGGTGATCGATCTGCTCGCTGCTTGGCTGGGCGATCTGGGCTTTGCCATCGACATCCAGCAGGTCAGCCCCGGCAAGTTCAACCTGCTGGCCACATTCGGCAGCGGGCCCGGCGGGCTGGTGCTGGCCGGGCACAGCGACACGGTGCCGTATGACGCCGCCTTGTGGCAGACCGATCCGCTCAAGCTGACGGAAGTCGACGGCCGTTGGGTAGGATTGGGCAGTTGCGACATGAAAGGTTTTTTCGCCCTTGCCATCGAAGCGGTGTTGCCGCTGCTCGACCAGCCGTTCAAACAGCCATTGTTGATTCTCGCCACCTGCGATGAAGAGAGTTCCATGTCCGGCGCGCGGGCGCTGGCCGAAGCAGGCCGTCCGCTGGGCCGCGCGGCGGTGATCGGCGAGCCGACCGGCCTCAGGCCAATCCGCCTGCACAAGGGTGTGATGATGGAACGCATCGACATCCTTGGCCGCAGCGGCCATTCGTCAGACCCAAGTCTGGGCCACAGCGCCCTCGAAGCCATGCACGATGCCATCGGCGAACTGCGCGGCCTGCGTCTGGCCTGGCAGCGCGAATACCGCAACCCGCAGTTCAGCGTGCCGCAGCCCACCCTTAACCTGGGCTGCATTCACGGCGGCGACAACCCCAACCGCATCTGCGGCCAGTGCTCCCTTGAGTTCGACCTGCGCCCCTTGCCGGGCATGGACCCTGAGGTGCTGCGTGCCGCTATTCGGCAGAAACTCCAACCTCTGGCCGAGCGCCATCACGTCAAGATCGACTACGCGCCGCTGTTTCCCGAGGTGCCGCCTTTCGAGCAGGCCGAGGACGCCGAACTGGTACGGGTTGCGGAGCGTTTGACCGGCCATCGTGCCGAAGCAGTGGCGTTTGGCACCGAAGCGCCTTATCTTCAGCGCCTTGGTTGTGAAACCCTGGTGCTCGGCCCTGGCGATATCGCCTGTGCACACCAGCCCGGCGAGTACCTCGAAATGTCACGCTTGACGCCTACAGTGCGGTTATTGCGCGAACTGATCGAACATTACTGCCTGAAACCTGCATAAATTAACCCCTGCCTGTACGTCCATAGAAGGAGAGTGAGCGTGTCGCCAAGCCTGTTCCGACGATAACCATCAGCCCGCCGTGCGCTTTCACGATCCTTCCTTTTTCGGCTGCTTTTTATTACAGGCCCAGGTGTTATGCCCGAATACGTCAATTGGCTTCGTCACGCTTCCCCTTACATCAACGCCCACCGCGACTGCACTTTTGTGGTCATGTTGCCTGGCGACGGTGTGGACCACCCCAACTTCGGCAATATCGTCCACGACCTGGTGCTGCTGCACAGCCTGGGTGTGCGACTGGTGCTGGTGCACGGCTCGCGCCCGCAAATTGAAACCCGCCTCGCGGCGCGTGGCCTTACGTCGGCTTACCACGAGGGGATGCGCATCACCGACGCCGCCACCCTGGAATGTGTGATCGACGCGGTGGGGCACCTGCGCATCGCCATCGAAGCACGCCTGTCCATGGACATGGCCTCATCGCCCATGCAGGGCTCGCGCCTGCGTGTGGCCAGTGGCAATCTGGTCACCGCGCGCCCCATCGGTGTTCTTGAAGGCGTGGACTATCACCATACCGGCGAAGTGCGCCGGGTCGACCGCAAGGGCATCAATCGTCTGCTTGATGAGCGCTCCATCGTGCTGCTGTCGCCGCTGGGGTACTCGCCCACCGGCGAGATCTTCAACCTGGCCTGCGAAGACGTGGCCACCCGCGCCGCCATTGACCTGGCCGCCGACAAACTGCTGCTGTTTGGCGCCGACCTCGGGCTGATCGACGAAAATGGCCGTCTGGTACGTGAGTTGCGCCCGCAACAAGTGCCGGCGCACCTGCAACGCCTGGGTAACAACTATCAGGCCGAGCTGCTCGACGCCGCAGCCCAGGCCTGTCGTGGTGGCGTGGGGCGCAGCCATATTGTGAGCTACGCGGAAGACGGCGCCTTGCTCACCGAATTGTTTACCCGCGACGGCGGCGGCACGCTGGTGGCCCAGGAGCAATTCGAGCTGGTACGCGAGGCGGCAATTGAAGACGTCGGCGGTTTGCTCGACCTGATCAGCCCGCTGGAAGAGCAGGGCATCCTGGTACGCCGTTCGCGGGAAGTGCTGGAGCGCGAGATCGAGCAGTTCAGCGTGGTGGAACGCGAAGGCATGATCATCGCCTGCGCGGCGCTGTACCAGATCGCCGATTCCGACGCGGGTGAGCTGGCCTGCCTGGCCGTAAACCCGGAATACCGTCATGGCGCACGCGGTGATGTGTTGCTCGAGCGTATCGAGGGCCGTGCCAGGGCCCAGGGCTTGAAGACCTTGTTCGTGCTTACCACGCGTACTGCGCACTGGTTCCGCGAGCGCGGCTTTGAGCCCAGCAGCGTAGATCGCCTGCCTTCGGCGCGGGCGTCGCTGTACAACTACCAGCGCAACTCCAAGATTTTCGAAAAGGCGCTGTAAAAGACAGTACAAATCAACCTGTGGGAGGGGGCTTGCTCCCGATAGGCGTAGCTCAGTCGCTGATGTGTTGACTGATCGACTGCCATCGGGAGCAAGCTCCCTCCCACATTTTGTTTCACTGCTTCAGAACCGTGGAACCGCGCCGATACAACCATTGTCGGCGTTCGAATCGGCCGCTTTGACAACCAAAGAAATTATTAGTGACACAAAAACTGTAACAAATTGACGCCAGGATAGCGCTTAGCCATGATGGCGCCGCCTTTCTGGTCGTGATTGACGTCAGCACTGTCACTAAGCGATCTAAAAAAGCTTTGAATCATACCCTTCAGGAATTAGGTTGTGCGGCAACTCGTCTACTCTGACCGGTTCGCTGTCCTGCAAAGCCTTATTCTCGAATCGTATGAAAAGGGATGAAATAATTCTTTTTGGGTGTATGAGAAACTCATTACCCTGCACGGACCAAATCAACTGTGATTAGACGAAGGTAGTAGACACACAAGGTTACGATTGACTTGTCAGTCACTAACCGGTGCTAATCGCGCATCTGTGGATCGAGGGCGTCAGACCCGCGACCAAAGAAACACAAAAATTAGAAACGAGAGGAGCGGTACATGAAGAAGTCCACCTTGGCTGTGGCTGTAGCTTTGGGCGCAATCGCCCAGCAAGCAGGCGCTGCCGGTTTCATCGATGACAGTAAAGTAACGCTGGGTGTGCGTAACTTTTACATCAACACCGACAACCGTGACGCCGCTGCCGGCACTCCTGCCAACAAGGCCGCTGGTGTACAGAACAAGCAGGAAGAATGGGGCCAGGGCTTCGATCTGCGCTTCATCTCCGGTTACACCCAAGGCACCGTAGGCTTCGGTCTTGATGCCATCGGCCTGCTGGGCATTCGCCTGGATTCGGGCGGCGGCACCAACGGCGCGAGCCCGGCGACCGCTACCAGCCCTGGTTCGTACGGCGGCACTGTGTTCCCGAGCAAGTCCAATGGCGAAGCCGTTGATAACTACTCGAGCCTGGGCCTGACTGCCAAAGCCAAGATCTCCCAGACCGAACTGAAGCTGGGTACGCTGCAACCCAAGCTGCCGGTTATCGTGACCAACGACGGTCGTCTGCTGCCGCAGACCTTCCAGGGTGGCCAGATCACCACCAACGACATCAAGGACCTGACGCTGGTTGCCGGTCAGATCGAAAAGGCCAAGGGCCGTAACTCCAGCAACGTCGACAACCTGTCGATCGCTGGTGCCAACACCCGTGGCGTGAACTGGCGTGACAGCAACAAGTTCTACTACGCCGGTGGTGACTACAAGATCACCAAAGACCTGACTGCCCAGTACTACTACGGCAACCTGGAAGATTTCTACAAGCAGCACTTCCTGGGTCTGACCCACAACTGGGCAATCGGCCCGGGCGTCCTGAAGTCTGACCTGCGTTACTTCCACAGCTCCGATGACGGCAAGAATGGCAGCGAGTCGGCCTACTTCTCGTCGGGCAACTACAGCGGCGTGAACTCCGGTCGTGGCAAGGTTGACAACAACCTGTACAGCGGCCTGTTCCTGTACACCATTGCCGGTCACACCTTTGGTGGTGGTTATCAGGTCAGCAACGGTAACAGCGACTTCCCTTGGCTGAACCAGGGCGACGGTTCGTCGGCTTACCTGACCACCGACATGCAGATCGCCAAGTTCGCCCGTGCCGGCGAACGTACCTGGCAGGCTCGCTACGCGTATGACTTCGCCAAGGTTGGCGTACCTGGCCTGACCGCCGGTATCGTCTACCTCAAAGGTACCGACATCGATACCGTCAACGGCAGTCGTGCCGAGTTCACCGGTCAGTCGGAGTGGGAACGTGACATCACTGTTGCCTACGTGATCCCGGAAGGCCCGCTGAAAAACCTCGGCGTCGCCTGGAAAAACGCCATGTGGCGCAACGATGTTGCCGCAGCGCGCGATCAGGACGAAAACCGTGTAATCGTCAGCTACAGCTACGCATTCAAGTAACAGCGTAAAGCCTTGCCCGGCGCAATGCCGGGCAAGGTGTGTTGCTTCAAGTCGGGCTCAACCCCCGCAAGCCCTTCCTGAATCCCTCTTTGCAGCGTCTCAAGGCCTTCTCGAACCTTGAAATCGATGTTGATCCCCGCCTGCCCCAGCGTCCAGTGAACAGATTTTTAATATTCCTTTATCGTCTGGATAAATCGTTATTTATTCTTTTTAAATAAATGTCGAAGCATGCACAGTGGGCTCCATAAGCACTCACCAGGAGCCATGCCATGAGCCTCAGACTGGGCGATATCGCCCCCGATTTCGAACAGGATTCCAGCGTCGGTAACATTCGTTTCCATGAGTGGCTGGGCGACAGCTGGGGTGTGTTGTTCTCCCACCCAGCCGACTTCACGCCGGTGTGCACCACTGAGCTGGGCTTTACCGCCAAGCTCAAGGACGAGTTCGCCAAGCGCGGCGTCAAGGCCATTGCCCTGTCCGTGGACCCGGTGGACTCCCACCACAAGTGGATCGAAGACATCAACGAAACCCAGCACACCGTGGTCAATTTCCCGATCCTGGCCGACGCCGACCGCAAGGTCTCGGACCTCTATGACCTGATCCACCCCAACGCCAGCGATACGCTCACCGTGCGGTCCTTGTTCGTGATCGATCCGAACAAGAAGATCCGCCTGACTATCACTTACCCCGCCAGTACTGGCCGCAACTTTCATGAAATCCTGCGGGTCATCGACTCGTTGCAACTGACCGACAACCACAAGGTCGCCACGCCGGCCAATTGGCAGGACGGTGATGAGGTGGTGATCGTGCCTTCGCTCAAAGACGAAGAAGAGATCCAGAAGCGCTTTCCCAAGGGCTATCGCGCAGTGAAACCGTACCTGCGCCTCACCCCGCAACCTAACCGCTGATACCGCCATCGCGGGCAAGCCCGGCTCCCACAGTTTGATTGCGTTCCCCTTGGGAGCCGGGCTTGCCCGCGATGGCGTCTGTAAGTACACCACTGAATCAAAGCAGGGGTTTTTCAGGCCGTTTCGACGGCCTTTTTTTTCGTCTGGTGTTCTATAAATTGCATATGTATTTATGGAATAAACAAATGAAAAAATAAGATTTATAGATATATGAATCTGCTGCTAAGGTCTGTTCCATCTTGGCGCTATCGCCCTACGGCGATTCGTCGGCACTTGCTCAAGGAATTCCCGCATGTTGGTCGTAACACTCGGAGGCAGTCCCAGTCAGCGTTCCCGCTCCGGGGTGCTGCTGGAAAAAACCCGTCAGTGGTTGCAAGACAAAGGCGTCGAAGTGGTGAGTTATCAGGTACGGGACTTCCCGGCCGAAGACTTGCTGCATGCGCGCTTCGACAGCCCCAAGGTGGTCGACCTGTTGCAACAGGTGGCCAATGCCGACGGCCTGGTGATTGCCACGCCGGTGTACAAGGCTTCGTTCTCCGGTGCACTGAAAACCGTGCTCGACCTGCTGCCCGAACGCGCCCTGGCGCACAAGGTCGTCCTGCCAATGGCCACCGGTGGCAGCATCGCCCACATGCTGGCAGTGGACTACGCCTTGAAGCCAGTGTTGTCGGCGCTCAAGGCCCAGGAATTGCTGCACGGCATTTTCGCTGAGGACAGCCAGATCGCTTACGGCGAGGGCAGTGCCCAGGCGCAGCTGGTGCCGGTGCTTGAAGCGCGTCTGCGCGAAGCCGTCGAGCAGCTCTACAGCGCCATGGCCCGCCGCCCCAAACCGCTGGATCCCGACGTATTGAATGAACGTTTGTTGAGTGCTCGCTGGAGCATTTAAGCCTCACCCTACATCCGGTAACACTCACCTTACTCAGCCGCCAACGGCCAAGCAGGTGCAGCCAACCCCTCATCGCACTATTTGGAGAGAGCGCCATGCGCACTGTCATCTTGCGTCGTGGTCTGGTCGCACTGTTTGCTGCGGCTGTGTCCTTCGGCGCCTTTGTTAACGCCCAGGCCGCCGAAACCCTGCGGATCGGCTATCAGAAATACGGCACCCTGGTGTTGCTCAAGGCCAAGGGCAGCCTGGAAAAACGCCTGGCCGCCCAAGGCGTGCAGGTGCAATGGACCGAGTTTCCCGGCGGCCCGCAGCTGCTTGAAGGCTTGAATGTCGGCGCCATCGACTTCGGCGTCACCGGCGAAACCCCGCCCGTGTTCGCCCAAGCGGCCGGTGCCGATCTGCTCTACGTCGCCTACGAGCCGCCAGCGCCCACCAGCGAAGCGATCCTGGTGCCCAAGGAGTCGACGATCACATCGGTGGCCGAGCTCAAGGGCAAGAAAATCGTGCTCAACAAAGGCTCCAACGTGCACTACTTGCTGGTGCGTGCTTTGGAAGATGCCGGGCTGAAATACACCGACGTGCAGACCGTATTCCTGCCGCCCGCCGATGCCCGCGCCGCGTTCGAGCGGGGCAGTGTCGACGCCTGGGTCATCTGGGACCCGTACCAGGCCGCCGCCGAGAAACAACTGCAGGCGCGCACCCTGCGTGACGGCACCGGCATCGCCGACAACCACCAGTTCTACCTCGCCACCAAACCCTACGCGCAACAGCACCCCGACGTGATCAAGGCGCTGGTGGAAGAAGTGCGCGCGGTGGGCGAATGGTCCAAGGCCAACCCGCAGGAAGTCACCGCTCAGGTGGCGCCGCTGCTAGGCCTGCCGGCCGACATCACCCTGACCTCAGTGAAACGCCAGGGCTACGGTGCGCTCTTCCTGACCCCGGAAGTGGTCGCCGCCCAGCAGAAAATCGCCGACACCTTCTACCAGCTCAAATTGATTCCCAAGCCCTTGAGCATCAAGGACGTGATCTGGACGCCGCCGGCCACCGTGGCCACCGCGCCGTAATTCGACTTTTTCAGGAGACAACTCCATGAGCCTCACTATTTTCTGGTTCCTGCCTACCCACGGCGACGGCCATTACCTTGGCACTGCCGAAGGTGCCCGCGCCGTCGACCACGGCTACCTGCAGCAAGTCGCCCAGGCCGCCGACCGCCTTGGGTTTGGCGGCGTGCTGATTCCTACCGGGCGCTCATGCGAGGATTCGTGGCTGGTGGCCGCCTCGCTGATCCCGGTGACCCAGCGCTTGAAATTCCTCGTCGCCCTGCGCCCCGGCATCATTTCGCCGACGGTGGCTGCGCGCCAGGCCGCAACCCTGGATCGCCTGTCCGGCGGCCGCGCACTGTTCAATCTGGTGACCGGTGGTGACCCCGAAGAACTGGCCGGCGACGGCTTGTTCTTGAGCCATGAAGAGCGCTACCAGGCCTCGGTGGAATTCACCCGTATCTGGCGTCGCGTGCTGGAAGGCGAAACCGTGGATTACGACGGCGAGCACATCAGCGTCAAAGGCGCCAAGCTGCTCTACCCGCCGATCCAGCAACCGCGCCCGCCGCTGTACTTCGGCGGATCTTCCGAAGCCGCCCAGGACCTGGCCGCCGAGCAGGTGGAAATGGTGCTGACCTGGGGCGAGCCGCCGGCCGCAGTGGCGGAAAAGATCGAGCAAGTGCGCGCCAAGGCCGCCAAACATGGGCGCACCGTGCGCTTCGGTATTCGCCTGCATGTGATCGTGCGTGAAACCAACGAAGAGGCATGGAAAGCCGCCGACAAATTGATCTCCCACCTGGACGAGGCAACCATCGCTCGCGCCCAGGCGTCCCTGGCGCGTTTCGACTCGGTGGGTCAGCAGCGCATGGCCGCCTTGCACGGGGGCAGCCGCGACAACCTCGAAGTCAGCCCCAACCTGTGGGCCGGCGTCGGCCTGGTGCGTGGCGGCGCGGGCACCGCGCTGGTGGGCGATGGCCCGACGGTTGCGGCGCGGGTCAAGGAATACGCGGACCTGGGCATCGACACCTTCATCTTCTCCGGGTATCCGCACCTGGAAGAGTCGTATCGCGTGGCTGAGCTGCTGTTCCCGCACCTGGACATCGAGCGCGCCGAGCCGCCGAAAAGCACCGGCTATGTCAGTCCGTTCGGCGAAATGGTTGCCAACGACATTCTTCCCAAAGCCGCGTCACAGAGCTGAGGGCGCGCCATGAATGTCGAACAATTGAGCCATCGCGTGGCGCCCTGGGTACTGCCGATTCTATTGCTGGCGGTGTGGCAGTTGTCGGTGTCGGCGGGCTGGTTGTCGACGCGTATTTTGCCGGCGCCCAGCGCAGTGATTGAGGCCGGTGTGAACCTGGTGCGCAGCGGCGAAATCTGGACGCACCTGGCCATCAGCGGCTGGCGCGCCGGCCTGGGCTTCGTGATCGGTGGCGGCATCGGCCTAGCCCTGGGCTTTATCACCGGCCTGTCGAGCTGGGGCGAGCGGCTGCTGGACAGCTCGGTGCAGATGATCCGCAACGTGCCGCACCTGGCGCTGATTCCGCTGGTAATCCTGTGGTTCGGCATTGATGAAACGGCTAAGATTTTTTTGGTCGCCCTCGGCACGCTGTTTCCGATCTACCTCAACACTTATCACGGCATCCGCAACGTCGACCCGGCGCTGGTAGAGATGTCGCGCAGCTATGGCTTGTCCGGCTTCAGCCTGTTCTGGCAGGTGATTCTGCCCGGCGCGTTGCCGTCGATCCTGGTGGGCGTGCGCTTTGCCCTGGGCTTCATGTGGTTGACGCTGATCGTGGCGGAAACCATCTCGGCCAGCTCCGGCATCGGCTACCTGGCGATGAACGCGCGGGAATTTTTGCAAACCGACGTGGTGGTGCTGGCCATCGTGTTGTACGCGATCCTCGGCAAATTGGCCGACCTGGCCGCGCGTGGCCTTGAACGGGTATGGCTGCGCTGGCACCCGGCGTATCAAGTGCACAAGGGAGGTGCGGCATGACGGCTCAACAACCTCCACGTCTGCTCAAGGGCATCCCGCTGGCAGTGCGCAAACTACGCAAGTCCTTTGGTGCGCGGGAAGTCCTCAAAGAGATCGATCTGCATATTCCCGCCGGTCAGTTCGTCGCCGTGGTTGGTCGCAGCGGCTGCGGTAAAAGTACGTTGCTGCGCCTGCTGGCGGGCCTGGATAAGGCCAGTGGCGGCCAGCTGCTGGCCGGGTCTGCGCCGCTCGAAGAGGCGATGGAAGACACCCGGCTGATGTTCCAGGAAGCGCGGCTGCTGCCGTGGAAAAAGATCATCGACAACGTGGGCCTGGGTCTCAAGGGTAACTGGCGCCCCAGGGCGTTGGACGCGCTGGAGGCGGTGGGCCTGGCCGAGCGTGCCGATGAATGGCCGGCGGCCTTGTCCGGCGGGCAGAAGCAACGGGTGGCGCTGGCCCGCGCGCTGATTCATCAGCCGCGCCTGCTGTTGCTCGATGAACCGCTGGGCGCGCTGGATGCCCTGACCCGCATCGAAATGCAGCAACTGATCGAAAACCTCTGGCAAAAGCATGGCTTCACCGTATTGCTGGTGACCCACGACGTCAGTGAAGCGGTGGCGATTGCCGATCGGGTGATCCTGATCGAAGACGGCGAAATCGGCCTGGACCTCACCGTCGACCTGCCGCGCCCACGTGCCCGTGGCTCACATCGCCTGGCTGCACTGGAAGCCGAAGTGCTCAACCGCGTGCTGTCCCTGCCCGGCGTGCCGCCGGAGCCCGAACCTGTTTCACCGCTGCCGACGCAATTGCGTTGGGCTCAATAACCCACACAGGAAAAACACCATGACTATCAAAGCCATCAACGTGCGCAACCAGTTCAAGGGCACCATCAAGGAAATCGTGGTCGGCGACGTGCTCTCGGAAATCGACGTGCAGACCGCCTCGGGCATCGTCACGTCGGTGATCACCACGCGCTCGGTCAAAGAGCTGGAACTGGTGATCGGCAGTGAAGTAATCGCCTTTGTGAAATCCACTGAGGTGTCGATTGCCAAGTTGTGAGTGGCGTCGCTTGTGAGATCGCTATCGCAGGCAAGCCCGCTCCCACACTCGACGGTGTTCACACATCAACATGTGGGAGCGGGCTGGCCCGCGATGAGGCCCGTTTGGGCAAATACTGCGGCAAGTAGAGCCCCACATACGCATCAAACACCCGTATCCCTTCCTCCGCCATGCGCGGCGTGATTCGCCCATGCTGATGCACCGAGCGCGCATATACGCGGTCGCTCAACTCCAGCGCCAGGGCAAATACATCCATATCGGTGGGTAGCGTTGGCACTTCAAAGTGGCGGTTGAACACGGCCAGCATCAGATCCCCCAACTCCAGATCATGCTGACGGTCGGCCTGGGTCACTTCAGTGAGCCCGTGCTGGGTGAGGATCAACTGGCGCGCGACAGCATCGTGCTCGTAGATGCTGAGCATGCGCTGCTCGACCACAGAGGACAGGTCGCGCCATTGCTTGAGTGAGTCATGCTCGATGGGCGCCTCGATGGCCGCACGGAAAGCCGCGTGCACATCTGCCGTCAGCGCTTGCAGTAACGCAGGCACACTGGCGAAAAAGTGGTACACCGACGACGCCGGAATCTGCGCGCGCTTGGCCACGCTGTAGATCGACAACCCGGCCACGCCTTCGGCTGCCAGCAAAGTGCGGGCGGCGTCGAGGATCACGTCGATCCGTGCCTGGCTGCGAGCGCGGGGTTTGCGAGTGGCGGCGGGGTGGGCGGGCATGGAAGTCTCCTACAAGGCAGCAGGCATTGTATGAGCAGGAAGGTGTGTTGTCTGCCAGGGTCTAGGCAAGCCAGCTCCCACCTTTGAATGTATTCACAAATCAAAATGTGGGAGCTGGCTTGCCTGCGATGGATACACCTCGGTCGCCCGGAAGAAACCCATAAAAAAACGCCGCAAGCCAAAAGCCTGCGGCGTTCTCTCAATACAACCAACGCTTACACGGTATGCAGGTACCAGTTGTATTCAAGGTCGGAGATGGAGTGTTCAAACTCTTCCAGCTCACTTTCCTTGCAGGCGACGAAAATATCGATGTATTTGGGATCGATGTACCGCGCCATCACTTCACTGTCGTCCAGCTCGCGCAAGGCATCGCGCAGGTTGTTCGGCAGGCTTTGTTCGTTCTGCTCGTAGCTGTTGCCCTCCACCGGCGCATTCGGCTCGATCTTGTTGGTCAGGCCGTGGTGCACGCCCGCCAGGACCGAAGCCATCAGCAGGTAAGGGTTGGCATCGGCGCCGGCCACGCGGTGCTCGATACGCACCGCATCGGACGAGCCGGTGGGTACGCGAATCGCCACGGTGCGGTTGTCCAGGCCCCAGCACGGCGAGTTCGGCACGTAGAACTGTGCGCCGAACCGACGGTAGGAGTTGACGTTCGGGCACAGGAACGCCATCTGGGCGGGCAGGGTCTCGAGCACACCGCCGATCGCGTGACGCAATGCGGCGTTCTGCTCGGGATCCTCGCTGGCAAAGATGTTCTTGCCGTCTTTGTCCAGGATCGAAATGTGTACGTGCAACCCATTGCCTGCCTGGCCCGGGTAAGGCTTGGCCATGAAGGTGGTGTCCATCTCATGGTCGTAGGCGATGTTTTTGATCAGACGCTTGAGCAGAACCGCGTAGTCGCAGGCCTTGATCGGGTCGGCAACGTGGTGCAGGTTCACTTCGAACTGTGCCGGGGCACTTTCCTTGACGATGGCGTCAGCCGGGATGCCTTGCTCTTTGGCACCTTCCAGAATGTCCTGGAGGCAGTCGACGTATTCGTCGAGGTCGTCGATCAGGTAGACCTGTGTCGAGTGCGGGCGTTTGCCGGAGATCGGCGAGCGGGGCGGTTGCGGTCGGCCGTTCACGTTCTCCTGGTCGATCAGGTAAAACTCAAGTTCGAAGGCGGCGCAAATGGTCAGGCCAAGATCGTCGAACTTGCTCACCACCTGGCGCAGGACTTCGCGAGGATCGGCGAAGAACGGTTCACCTTCAAGTTCGTGCATGGTCATCAGCAGTTGCGCGGTGGGGCGCTTTTGCCAGGGTTCATTACACAGGGTGTCGGGGATCGGATAACAGATTCGGTCAGCATCA
This sequence comes from Pseudomonas poae, assembly GCF_001439785.1. Classification (GTDB taxonomy): domain Bacteria; phylum Pseudomonadota; class Gammaproteobacteria; order Pseudomonadales; family Pseudomonadaceae; genus Aquipseudomonas; species Aquipseudomonas poae. The sequence continues at coordinate 88,306 of NZ_JYLI01000002.1, forward strand.
CCGATGTCCAGACCCAGGCCGGTGCTTTCCACCGTCGAGCCGTTGATATCCAGGGCAAATAAAGAGGCAGGCAGGTTAATGCCCTTCTCGTAAACCTTGTGGAGGCTGGTGCGTTCGATGCGCTTGCCGCGCACCACACCATTCATATCCGCAATTAGAAGGTCTACGTACAGAACCTCAGGATGATCCTTAAGGAACGCGTTCGCTTCGTTAAGCTGAACGGCACGCGGGGGTACCGACATGATGCAACACCTTTGTTGTTAAAAATATCAATCATTGATCTTTTCTGGTTTCAGTCAACCCGAACGGCATGCCGAAGTCAAGCGAGGCCTTTTTTGCCCTGAAAAAGCGCCGAGTGGCCTTTTTTGGGGCTTTTTGCGGCGTTTTTTTGGGTTTGAAAGGCTATGCAGTCGCAGGCTAAAGCGGGCCGTGTTGTATTTTTTACGGGGGTGTTGTGTAAAAAAATGAACAAGGCTAAGCTCGATTCAAACCCATAACAGCAATAATACCGGGGTGCTTCATGTCTCTCCTGCCGCCACTCGGCGTCTCGACGCGCATCAGACAAGTCTTGTCATCTGTCCATTTATTCCTCGCGAAACACCGCGAACCGGCCAATATTCTTGACGCCCGGACCGGCCTCTTTTTTGCCTCCTCGTTTGCACCGCTGCAGCAAATGGCAGGTAAGCTCCCAACCTGAACGAAAAAACGACGCGGATGCTGCGTCAACCAACGCCTGGCCTTTAATGGACGCCAGGAAACCCAGCCCAGAGGCATTTATGAGTAACAACCTCGACCAGCTCACCGATTGGTTGAAAGACCACAAGATCACAGAAGTCGAATGCATGATTGGCGACCTCACCGGTATCACCCGGGGCAAGATCTCGCCGACCAACAAGTTCATCGCCGAAAAAGGCATGCGCCTGCCCGAGAGCGTGCTGTTGCAGACCGTGACCGGCGACTATGTCGAAGACGACATCTATTACGAATTGCTCGACCCGGCCGACATCGACATGATCTGCCGCCCCGACCAGAATGCGGTGTACCTGGTGCCCTGGGCCATCGAGCCCACCGCCCAGGTGATCCACGACACCTACGACAAGCAAGGCAACCCCATCGAGCTGTCGCCGCGCAACGTGCTCAAGAAAGTGCTCAAGCTCTACGCCGACAAAGGTTGGCAGCCCATCGTGGCGCCGGAGATGGAGTTCTACCTGACCAAGCGCTGCGAAGACCCGGACTTCCCGTTGCAACCGCCGATTGGCCGTTCCGGGCGCCCGGAGACCGGCCGCCAGTCCTTCTCCATCGAAGCGGCCAACGAATTCGACCCGCTGTTCGAAGACGTCTACGACTGGTGCGAACTGCAGGAGCTGGACCTCGACACCCTGATCCACGAAGACGGCACCGCACAGATGGAAATCAACTTCCGTCACGGCGACGCGCTGTCCCTGGCCGACCAGATCCTCGTGTTCAAGCGCACCATGCGCGAAGCCGCGCTCAAGCACAACGTGGCCGCTACCTTCATGGCCAAGCCCATGACCGGCGAGCCGGGCAGCGCGATGCACTTGCACCAGAGCATTATCGACATCGCCACCGGCAAGAACGTCTTTTCCAACGAAGACGGGACCATGAGCCAGCTGTTCCTCAACCACATCGGTGGCCTGCAGAAATTCATCCCCGAATTGCTGCCGTTGTTTGCGCCCAACGTGAACTCGTTCCGCCGCTTCCTGCCCGACACCTCGGCGCCGGTGAACGTGGAGTGGGGTGAAGAAAACCGCACCGTCGGCCTGCGCGTACCGGATGCCGGCCCGCAGAACCGCCGCGTCGAAAACCGCCTGCCGGGCGCCGACGCCAACCCGTACCTGGCGATTGCCGCCAGCCTGCTGTGTGGCTACATCGGCATGGTCGAGCAGCACAACCCCAGCGCGCCGGTGGTGGGCCGAGGTTACGAGCGCCGCAACCTGCGGCTGCCGTTGACCATCGAAGACGCCCTGGAACGCATGGAAAACAGCAAGACCATCGAGAAATACCTCGGGCAGAAATTCATCACCGGCTACGTCGCCGTCAAGCGGGCCGAGCATGAAAACTTCAAGCGCGTGATCAGTTCGTGGGAGCGGGAGTTCCTGCTCTTCGCCGTCTGATGCGCCGGGCGCGCCGTGCACACGGCGCGCCCTACACCGAACCAGGAGACCGGTATGTCCAGCAACAACCCGCAAACCCGTGAATGGCAAGCCTTGAGCAACGATCACCACCTGGCGCCGTTCAGCGACTTCAAGCAATTGAAAGAGAAAGGCCCGAGGATCATCACCAAGGCCCACGGCGTTTACCTGTGGGACAGCGAAGGCAACAAGATCCTCGACGGCATGGCCGGCCTGTGGTGCGTAGCTATTGGCTACGGTCGCGATGAATTGGCCGACGCTGCCGCCAAACAGATGAAAGCACTGCCCTACTACAACCTGTTCTTCCAGACCGCCCACCCGCCGGCCCTGGAGTTGGCCAAGGCCATCGCCGATGTCGCGCCCGCCGGCATGAATCATGTGTTCTTCGCCGGCTCCGGTTCCGAAGGCAACGACACCATGTTGCGCATGGTCCGCCACTATTGGGCGATCAAGGGCCAGCCGAACAAGAAAACCATCATTAGCCGCAAGAATGGCTATCACGGTTCCACCGTGGCTGGCGCCAGCCTTGGCGGCATGACCTATATGCACGAGCAGGGCGACCTGCCGATCCCGGGCATTACCCACATTGCGCAGCCGTACTGGTTTGGCGAAGGTGGCGACATGAGCCCGGAGGCGTTCGGCGTGTGGGCCGCCGACCAACTGGAAGCCAGGATTCTGGAGCTGGGCGTGGACAACGTCGGCGCCTTTATTGCCGAGCCGATCCAGGGGGCCGGTGGCGTGATCGTGCCGCCTGCGACCTACTGGCCGCGCATCAAGGAAATTCTGGCGAAGTACGACATTCTGTTTGTCGCCGACGAAGTGATCTGTGGCTTCGGCCGTACCGGTGAGTGGTTCGGCAGCGATTTCTACGGGCTCAAGCCGCACATGATGACCATCGCCAAGGGCCTGACCTCGGGCTACATCCCCATGGGCGGCCTGATCGTGCACGACGACGTGGTGGCGGTGCTCAATGAAGGCGGTGATTTCAACCACGGCTTCACCTATTCCGGGCATCCGGTGGCGGCGGCGGTGGCGCTGGAAAACATCCGTATCCTGCGCGATGAGAAAATCATCCAGCGTGTGCAGGCTGAAACGGCACCGTATTTGCAGAAACGCCTGCGGGAACTGGCTGATCACCCTCTGGTGGGCGAAGTGCGTGGTGTGGGCATGCTCGGTGCCATCGAGCTGGTGCAGGAAAAGGCCACTCGCAAGCGTTATGAAGGCCGCGGCGCGGGCATGATCTGTCGCACCTTCTGCTTCGACAATGGCCTGATCATGCGCGCCGTGGGCGACACCATGATCATTTCGCCGCCGTTGGTGATCAGCCAGGCCGAAATCGACGAGTTGGTCACCAAAGCGCGCAAGTGCCTGGACCTGACCTTGGCCCAATTGCAGGGCTAAGTGCTAGTCTCCGCAGGCAGCAACTTACGCAGGCTGTGGCGATTAAAGAAAAAAATTTGGAGCATCAAAATAATGAAGGCATCAGGTTTGAAAAACGCTGGCAAGACCCTTCTCGCCTTATCCTTGATGGGCGCAATGGCGGGCGCGGCCCAGGCAGACAGCAAAGTGCTGCACGTGTACAACTGGTCCGACTATATTGCACCGGACACCATCGCCAACTTTGAAAAAGAGTCGGGCATCAAAGTGGTGTACGACGTGTTCGACAGCAACGAAACCCTGGAAGCCAAGTTGCTGGCAGGCAAGTCCGGCTACGACATTGTCGTGCCGTCGAACAACTTCCTCGCCAAGCAGATCAAGGCCGGTGTGTACCAGGAACTGGACACGTCCAAGTTGCCCAACTACAGCAACCTGAACAAATCCCTGCTCAAGGCCGTGTCGGTCAGCGATCCGGGCAACAAGCACGCATTCCCCTACATGTGGGGCTCGATCGGCATCGGCTACAACCCGGAGAAGGTGAAGGCTGCGCTGGGCGTGGACAAGATCGACTCGTGGGACGTGCTGATGAAGCCGGAAAACATCGCCAAGCTCAAAAGCTGCGGCGTGAGCTTCCTCGACTCGCCAACCGAAATGCTGCCGATTGCCCTGCATTACCTGGGCCTGCCAACCGACAGCCAGAAGAAAGACGACCTCAAGCAAGCCGAAGCGCTGTTCCTGAAGATCCGTCCTTCGATCGGCTACTTCCACTCGTCCAAGTACATCTCGGACCTGGCCAACGGCAACATCTGCGTAGCCGTGGGTTACTCGGGTGACATCCAGCAGGCCAAGTCCCGCGCGGCCGAAGCCGGTGGCAAGGTCAAAGTGGCCTACGACATTCCCAAGGAAGGCGCCGGCAGCTTCTTCGACATGGTCGCCATTCCCAAGGATGCCGAAAACGTCGATGCCGCCTATAAGTTCATGAACTACCTGCTCAAGCCGGAAGTGATGGCGTCGATCACCAACAGCGTGCGTTTCCCGAACGGTAACGAGAAGGCTACCGCACTGGTCGATAAAGACATCACCAGCGACCCGGGCATCTACCCGCCAGCGGACGTGCAAGCCAAGCTGTATGCGATTGCCGACCTGCCGGCTGCTACCCAGCGCGAGATGACCCGCAGTTGGACCAAGATCAAATCGGGCAAGTAAGCCCTGCTGCCTGTGGGAGGGCGCAAACGCCCTCCCACACATTAATTAAATGAAAGAAAGTTTTGCCGGATCGATTTATCGAAGGTAAGTTGCGCGCCGGTTTTGTTGCCGGGCAACAACTTCAGGGCCAACTATTGAAGAGGACCTCCACTTGCCAATTTCTTTATTTCGCAAAGCCTTGCTGGTGGGTGCAGGTATCACGCTGGCTGTCAGCGTGCAGGCTGCACCCACCGTGCATATTTATAACTGGTCGGACTACATCGGTCCCGACACCCTGGCCAACTTCGAAAAGGCCACCGGCATCAAGCCCGTGTACGACGTGTTTGATTCCAACGAAACCCTGGAAGGCAAGCTGTTGGCCGGCCGCACCGGCTATGACGTGGTGGTGCCGTCCAACCATTTTCTGGGCAAGCAGATCAAAGCCGGGGCGTTCCAGAAGCTCGACAAGTCACTGTTGACACACTACGCCAACCTCGACCCGGCCCTGCTCAAACGCCTGGAAAAGAATGACCCGGGCAACGCGTACGCCGTGCCGTACCTGTGGGGCACCAACGGCATCGGCTACAACGTCGATAAAGTGAAAGAGGTGCTGGGCGTCGACCATATCGATTCCTGGGCAGTGCTGTTCGAGCCGGAAAACATGAAGAAACTCGCCAGCTGTGGCGTGTCGTTCATGGACTCGGCGGATGAAATGCTGCCGGCGGTGCTCAACTACATGGGCCTTGACCCCAACAGCACCAACCCTGCCGATTACAAGAAGGCCGAGGAAAAGCTGTTCAAAGTGCGGCCCTACGTGACCTATTTCCACTCCTCCAAATACATCTCGGACCTGGCCAACGGCAATATCTGCGTGGCGGCCGGTTTCTCCGGCGACGTGTTCCAGGCCAAGGCCCGCGCGGCCGAGGCAGGCAAGGGCGTGAACATCGCCTACGCGATTCCCAAGGAAGGCGGCAACCTGTGGTTCGACGTGTTGGCGATTCCCAAGGATGCCACCAACGTCAAAGAGGCCCACGCCTTCATCAACTATTTGCTGCAACCTGAGGTGATCGCCCAGGTCAGTGATTACGTCGGTTACGCCAACCCCAACCCGGGGTCGGACACGCTGATGGAGCAATCGATACGCACCGACGCAGCGGTTTACCCACCGCAGGCGGTTCTCGACCGGACATTCGTCAACTTCGAGCTACCCCCGAAGGTGCAACGCTTGATGACCCGTAGCTGGACCAAGGTCAAGACGGGCAAGTAGCGCTCAACTTATCCAGGGTTCGCCCGCATTGGGCGAGCTGCACTCTTTTTTTGGGAGTTTCGTAAATGGCTGTTGCCTCCGGCGCCTACAAGAAAGCCCTCGAGGGCGACCAGACACCGAAAAAGGTGCTGGTCAAAATCGACCGGGTCACGAAGAAGTTCGACGAGACGATTGCCGTGGACGATGTGTCCCTGGAAATCAAGAAAGGCGAGATCTTCGCTTTGCTCGGCGGTTCGGGGTCGGGCAAGTCCACCCTGCTGCGCATGCTCGCGGGTTTCGAGCGTCCGACCGAAGGCCGCATCTACCTCGACGGTGTGGACATCACCGACATGCCGCCCTACGAGCGGCCGATCAACATGATGTTCCAGTCCTACGCCTTGTTTCCGCACATGACCGTGGCGCAGAACATCGCCTTCGGCCTGCAGCAGGACAAGATCCCCAAGGCCGAAGTCGATGCCCGTGTGGCCGAGATGCTCAAACTGGTGCAGATGAGCCAATATGCCAAACGCAAGCCGCACCAGTTGTCCGGCGGCCAGCGTCAGCGTGTGGCCCTAGCCCGTTCTCTGGCCAAGCGCCCGAAGCTGCTGCTGCTCGATGAGCCAATGGGCGCGCTGGACAAGAAACTGCGCTCGCAGATGCAGCTCGAGCTGGTGGAAATCATCGAGCGCGTCGGCGTGACCTGCGTGATGGTCACCCACGACCAGGAAGAGGCCATGACCATGGCCGAGCGCATCGCGATCATGCACCTGGGCTGGATCGCGCAGATCGGCAGCCCGATCGATATCTACGAAACGCCGACCAGCCGTCTGGTGTGCGAATTCATCGGCAACGTCAACATCTTCGAAACCCAGGTGGTGGACGACGCCGAAGGCCACGCGGTGCTCAAGTGCCCGGACCTGGACCGCGATATCTACGTGGGCTACGGCATCGCCACCTCGGTGGAAGACAAGTCGGTGACCTACGCCATCCGCCCGGAAAAACTGCTGGTCACCTCCGAGATGCCAACGGGCGAACACAACTGGTCCAGCGGCAAGGTGCACGACATTGCCTACCTGGGCGGCCACTCGGTGTTCTACGTGGAGCTGCCGAGCGGCAAGCTGGTGCAGTCCTTCGTCGCCAACGCCGAGCGCCGTGGCCAGCGCCCCACCTGGGGTGATCAGGTATACGTGTGGTGGGAAGACGACAGCGGCGTGGTACTGCGCTCATGAACACCAAAAAACTCAAGCGGCTCTTGAACCGCCTCGTCCCCAATGGCAAGCAGGTCGTCATCGGGATTCCGTTCCTGTGGCTGTTCCTGTTTTTTGCACTGCCGTTTTTCATCGTACTGAAAATCAGCTTTGCCGAAGCCGATGTGGCGATCCCGCCGTACACCGAGATCTACACCTACGTCGAGCAGAAGCTGCAAGTGGTGCTGAACCTGGCCAACTACAGCTTGCTGGCGGGCGACGAACTGTACATCGCCGCCTACCTCGGCTCGCTGAAAATGGCGTTTTTCAGTACGCTGCTGTGCCTGTTGATCGGCTACCCGATGGCCTACGCCATCGCCACCGCGCGCAAAGAGATGCAGACCGTGCTGGTGCTGCTGATCATGATGCCGACCTGGACCGCGATCCTGATCCGCGTGTATGCGTGGATGGGCATCCTCAGCAACAACGGGCTGCTCAATGGCTTCCTGATGTCCATGGGGCTGATCAGCGAGCCGCTGCAGATCCTCAACACCAACATTGCGGTGTACATCGGCGTGGTCTATTCGTACCTGCCGTTCATGATCCTGCCGCTGTACGCCAACCTGGTGAAGCACGATCAGAGCCTGCTGGAAGCCGCATCGGACCTCGGTTCGAGCACCTTCAACAGCTTCTGGAAAATCACCGTGCCGCTGTCCAAGAACGGCATCATTGCCGGGTGCATGCTGGTGTTTATCCCGGTGGTGGGCGAGTTCGTGATTCCGGAACTGCTCGGCGGCCCGGAAACCCTGATGATCGGTAAAGTGCTGTGGCAGGAATTCTTCAATAACCGTGACTGGCCGGTGGCGTCCGCCCTGGCGGTGGTGATGCTGGCGATCCTGATCGTGCCGATCATCCTGTTCAACCGCAGCCAGGCCAAAGAGCTGGAGGGCAAGATATGAAGCGCTTTCGTTTCTCCAGCTTCATGCTGGTCGCAGGCTTGTTGTTCATCTACCTGCCGATGTTGATCCTGGTGATCTACTCGTTCAACGAATCCAAACTGGTAACGGTGTGGGGCGGTTGGTCGGTCAAGTGGTACGTGGGCCTGCTGGACAACACCCAACTGATGGGCTCGGTGGCGCGCTCGCTGGAGATCGCCTGCTACACGGCGGTGGCGGCCGTGGCGTTGGGCACCCTGGCGGCCTTCGTGCTGACGCGCATCAGCCAGTTCAAGGGCCGCACGCTGTTCGGCGGCCTGGTGACCGCGCCGCTGGTGATGCCCGAAGTGATCACCGGTCTGTCGCTGTTGCTGCTGTTCGTGGCCATGGCGCAACTGATCGGTTGGCCCCAGGAGCGTGGCATCGTCACCATCTGGATCGCCCACACCACGTTCTGTGCGGCGTACGTGGCAGTGGTGGTGTCGGCGCGGCTGCGTGAGCTGGACCTGTCGATTGAAGAGGCGGCGATGGACCTGGGCGCGCGGCCGTGGAAGGTGTTCTTTCTGATCACCATCCCGATGATCGCACCGTCGCTGGCGGCGGGCGGCATGATGTCGTTTGCACTGTCGCTGGACGACCTGGTACTGGCCAGCTTCGTGTCGGGGCCGGGTTCGACCACCTTGCCGATGGAAGTGTTCTCGGCGGTGCGTCTGGGGGTCAAACCCGAGATCAACGCCGTGGCGAGTTTGATTCTGCTGGCGGTGTCGCTGGTGACGTTCCTGGTGTGGTTCTTCAGCCGGCGCGCCGAAGAGCATCGCAAGAAGGCGATCCAGCAAGCCATCGAAGAAGCAGCGGCGGATAGCTGGCAACAGCCGGACAAGCGTCGGGCGCCGGCTCCGGTTTAGAATGTGGGAGGGGGCTTGCTCCCGATTGCAGGGTGTCAGTCAATTGTGGGAGCGGCGGTTCGACGATTCGATTTGCCCGCGAAGGCGACCGTGGGCCGCAGCGCTGGGCCATCCCTGGCCCAGCGCGGCTAACCCGGCGGCCTGAGAGCGGGCCGGTATGGGGTGTGAACGCGATCAAATGTGGGAGCTGGCTTGCCTGCGAAGGCGGAGTCCAGCAAACATTGATATTGACTGACCCACCGCCTTCGCGGGCAAGCCCGCTCCCACATGGGATGTGCGCTTAACTGGCAAGCCCATTCCCACATTTAATTACATTTCAAGTTGATTACGCTGCCCACGGCGACGTGCGAATCACCTGCACAAAATTCGTCGGCTTGAACCCCGGCACCTGGTCCAGCAGAACATCGGTCTTTACGTTGCCAAACGTGGTCTGCGGACGATGGCGCAAGCCGTCGGCAAATGCGCAGATGATGCACTCCTTGAACCCCTCACCGCGTGGATGCGCATGCACCACAGCCTCGCGCTGCGCGCTGCTGAACGCGGCGTAGTCCATGCCCAGCACGTCCATTTCCACACCGGCGGTTACCAGCGCCACCGTGGGGCGCAGATGCTGCGGCACCCCCGGGGTTGTGTGCAGGGCGATGGACAGCCATACCTGCTCGATATCGTCATCGCTCAGTCCGTAAGGCTTGAGAAATTTCGCCGCCGCATTGGCCCCGTCCACTTCGAAGCGCTCGTCGTCGCTGCGATGGCCTTCCATCAAGCCCAGGTCATGGAACATCGCGCCGACGTACAGCAGCTCAGGGTTGTACGCCAACTGCTTGCGTTCACCGCTCAATGCGCCAAACAGGAACACCCGGCGCGAGTGGTGGTAGAGCAGGTCTGTTTCGATGTCGCGGATATACTCGGTAGTGGCCTTGGCCAGGGCGCTGTCGGGGATCTTGATGCCGGCGATGGTAGTGGTCATGGTGGTTCTCCTGTGGAATGCATCCAGTCTGGTCGCGCGCCCACGAAGCGGCCAGGGTGACGAGGGTGCGATCCCGGCCAATCTGGCGCGACATCGTGCCAAGGCGTACACGATCAAATGTAGGAGCTGGCTTGCCTGCGATAGCATCACCTCGGTATACCTGATGGACCGAGTCGTCTGCATCGCAGGCAAGCCAGCTCCCACAGGGGTTTTACGTCAGCCCGAGATATAAGGTTCGCCCATGCACAAAACCGTCGCCATCCTCATCTTCCCCGGCGTCCAGTCCCTGGACGTGAGCGGACCCATGGATGTGTTCTGCGAGGCGAACCGATTCCTCGCGCCCGAGGACCATTACCAACTGGAAGTGATCGGTGTGGGTCACGGCGTGATGGCCGCCTCCAATGGGTTGTCGCTGCAAGCCCACAAACACTACAGCGAAGCTCTGCAAACCTGTGACCTGCTGCTGGTCGCCGGCGGCCCGCAGTTGCCCTTCGAGGACTTCGGCGCGCAGTTCTATGATTGGCTGCGCGGCGCAGCGGCCCGCTCGCAGCGCTTCGGGTCGATCTGCAACGGCGCGTTCATGCTCGCGCGTGCCGGTTTGCTGGGCGGGAAAACCGTGACAACGCATTGGAACGATGCCGCTGACCTGGCGCGTCTGTGCCCCTCGACGCGGGTAGAGGCCGACCGTCTTTACGTGCAGGACGGCAACCTCTACACCTCGGCCGGTGTGACGGCGGGTATCGATTTGTCGTTGTACCTGCTGGCCCAGGATCACGGGCCGGAGGTGGCCTTGAGCGTGGCCAAGCGCCTGGTGGTGTTCACCCAGCGTTCGGGCGGGCAGTCGCAGTTCAGCCCATTTCTCACACCCCATGCCGACACGTCCTCGGCGGTGGCTCGGGTGCAGTTGTATGTGTTGGCCAATTTAACCGGGGATTTGACCATCGCCGATCTGGCCAGGGCGGCCAGCATGAGTGCGCGCAATTTCTCCCGGGTGTTCGCCCGTGAAGCGCACATCACCCCGGCGGAGTTCGTCGAGCGTGCACGCGTGGACGCCGCGCGGGTGATGCTCGAAAGCACCCGCGCGCCGCTCAAGACGGTGGCTTATCAATGCGGCTTTCGCGATGCACAGCACATGCGCAGGGTGTTCAGCCGCCGGCTGGGGGTGACGCCGCAGCGGTTCAGGCTCAACTTCGCCGCACCGGTTTGAGGCACCGGTTTGAGAGTGCCGCTCGACCAATGCCTACCGCGCTGGCAGCAGCTTGAGCGTGCCGCGCGTGTTGGCGGTGACTTCCTCGTCGCTGAAATGCGCCTGTTCGTAACCGCCTTCGATGTAGGTCTGTGCCTGGTCGCTGTAATGCGCGTCGAACGGCACTCCACTTTGCCCGACCGGGTTGATGGTGAGGGCGTGGGCGGCGTCGGCGAAGTCGATCAGGCGTCGGGTAGAGGGGCCGTAGGTGACGGGCCAGGGCGCCGGGCCGATAGGGGCTGACTGGTTGTTCGGCACTTCGTGGGTGCCGGGCGCCGGGAAGGGGCCGACGTTGACGATCTGGTCCAGCGGTTTCTGCGAGCCCAGCGGGTGGCCGTGGGTCAGGGTGTGCGCCTTGCCCCATTGCCACTGCGTCGGATCCTCACCGAAGGTGGCCTTCAAATGGCTCAGGCTGTTGTCCCAGGCGCGTTTGACGGTGTCGGCGCGCTTGCCGTCCCACCAGGGCGAGTCCGCTGACGCGGCCAGGCGCGGCAGCGCGGCGTCGATCACGCGAGTGCTGAGCAGGGTCTTGAACAGTGCGTCGCCGAGTTTCGGCTGGAACGCCGCCTCTGCGAGGTTGAACAGCAATTGGTTGAACAGCGTGGCGCTGGTGGAGTCGAGCGGGTAATCACCTTTCCACACCGCCAGTTGCTCCACCAACCGCAACTGGGCCGGGTCCTTGACCTCCTCGCGCAGCACCGGCAACAACGGCGCCAGCAGGCGCGGGCCGAACGCTGTGGTGGTGCCCAATTGCAGGGCCTGGCTGTTGGTGACGTTCCACTTCACGCTGTTGTCGCTCAACTGCATATTCAACTGCTGACCCCGGTCGGGCAGGTTGTAATAGCCGGGGATTTCCACGCCGGTGGGCGATACCGGCTGGGCATTGGCGGACACCACGTAACCCCGCGCCGGGTTTTCTTCCTGCGGGTTGGCGCTGAACGGGTAGAAGCCCAGTTTGTCGCCCTCGTGTGTGCTGCCGTCGAGGATCAACCCGGCCTTCACGCCCGGCGGGCGAATCGGCAATTGCGCCGCCGCCCACCAGCCAATGTCGCCCTTGGCGTTGGCCCACACGATATTCAGGCCCGGCGCCGACACTTTGGAAGACGCGGCGCGCGCCTTGTCCAGGGTGTCGGCGCGATTGAGTTCGTAGAAACCTTCAAGGCTGCGGTTGTCGGTGTCGAGAAATGCCCACCACATGGCAATCGGCGTCGTGCCGGTGTTATCGCCGAGCACGTTATTGATGATCGGGCCGTGGGGCGAGCGGCGCAGGGTGAGGGTGACCGGCTCCTGGCCCTTGACCGCAATCTGCTGCTCGCTGCTGGTCATGTCCACCCATTGGCCGTGGTACCAGACCTGGTTGGGGTTGTCCGGGTTGGTCTTCTCGGCGATCAGGTCGAGGTCATCGTTCTGGAACATGGTCAGGCTCCAGCCGAAGTCCAGGTTGTGCCCCAGAAACGCCGTCGGCGACAGTGCGTTGTGGTAGCCGTACAGCTCAAAACCCGGCGCCGACAGCTGCGCCTCGTACCACACCGACGGCACCGAAAAACGAATATGTGGATCGCCCGCCAGCAACGGCTTGCCGCTCTGCGTGCGGCTGCCACTGATGGCCCAGGCGTTGCTGCCTTCGAACTGCGGCAAACCGTTGTCGGCCAGGGCCTGGTCGCTCAACCGGGCGAGGGCGCCAAGGTGTTGCCAGTCGCGGGTCGCCAGGTTCAGCGCTCCCCTGGGTTGCCAGTCGAGGTCGAAGACCTTCAGGTAGTCGCTGCCCAACTGGTCGTGGATATAGGTCAGCAACGGCTCGGTGCGAAACGCGGCGGCAAAGCTGTAGGCCATGTACCCGGCGACGCTGACGCTGTCCTCGGCGGTGAACGGTCGCCTGGCAATGCCCAACACGTCGAACTCCAGGGGGCTGGGGTGGCCGGCCTGATACTGGTTGATTCCGTCGAGGTAGGCTTGCAGGGCTTTCCAGGTCGCGGACTCGTGATCCATGTGCGCCACATAGTCAGCGGCGCGCTCGCGAATGCGCAGGCTGCGAAACAGCTTGTCGGTCTCCAGCAGTTTGGGCCCCAGCACCTCGGCCAGTTCGCCACGGGCCAGACGCCGCATCATCTCCATCTGGAACAGCCGGTCCTGGGCCTGCACATAGCCGAGGGCGCGATACAGGTCTGCCTCGTTGCCAGCGCGAATGTGCGGCACGCCGCGCTCGTCGTAGCGCACGGTGACCGAGCCTTGCAGGTTGGCCAGTGTCACCGTGCCCTGGCGGGTCGGCTGTTTGCTGTAGACATACCCGCCAACGCCGGCCATGACGGCGACAATCAGCAGGGCAAGCACGATCAGGCTGCGTTTCATGGACGGTCCTTGGTCAGTCGCCTTCAAAGGTCATCGAAGTCTAATGGGTTTGGCGATGAAATGCCGAACGCCACCTCGACAGCCGAGGTTCAAGTGGGCCGCACGTCGCTGGGGCACTATGGCGCGGGATACTTTCGAGCTTTTTACCATGACCTGCGCCCTGCAACCTTTGCCTGCCCCGCTGCGTCCCGAGTTGGCTTACACCGGCTGCCTGGAGTCGCCTTCGCTGATTGCCGGTTTTTTGCGACACCCGCCTGTTGGGTTTGACGCGCAGGTTTCCCGCCAGGGCCTGCCGCACTTTTTTACGCCCTTCGACCTGCTGACCACCGCCGACGACGCATTCGTGGAACGTGTGCGCGGCTGGCCAGGCTACGGGCTCTGGCAGGCCTGGCTGCGGATCGACAGCTGCTTCGTGGGCACCACCGTCAGCGAATATGCGCCGTTTCCCCAGGGTGTGCCGCCCCAGGACCTTGCCCAATGGCTGCAATATGAATGCGCGCCGCAGCGTGCGCTCACCATCGTCAAGGACGTGCCGTGCCAATCGCCGCTGCTGAGCGAGGCAGACAATCACTACGCGCAAGCCTTGATCGATGACTGCACGCGCCGCGGCTTCATCAGCGTGGAAGGCCAGGCGCTGGCATATGTGCCGATCGACTTCAGCAGCGTCGACGACTACCTCGCGCGCCTGTCCCACAGCCGTCGCCGCAATATCCGGCGCAAACTGCGCAGCCGCGAGGCGCTGCAGATCGAGGTGCTGCACACCGGCGACGCGCGCTTCAACGACGACGCCTGGCTGGCGCGCCTCTATGCGCTGTATCGCGCGGTTTACGACCAGAGCGACATCCATTTTGACCTGCTCACGCCGGCGTTCTTCACCGAGCTGCTGCGCGACGCCCACAGCCATGGGCACGTGTTCTGTTACTGGCACTGCGACGAACTGGTCGGCTACAACCTGTGCTACGTGCAGGACGGCAAGTTGCTCGACAAGTACATCGGCCTCAACTACCCGCTGGCGCTGGACTTCAACCTGTACGTGGTCAGTTGGTTCGTGAACCTGGAATACGCCATCGCCCAGGGCCTGGCTTTTTACGTGGCGGGCTGGACCGACCCTGAGGTCAAGGCCAGCCTCGGCGCCAGCTTCACCTTCACCCGCCATCTGGTGTGGGTGCGCAACCCGTTGCTGCGCAAGCTGGGCAACCACTGGCGTCATCACTTTGAAAGCGACACCCAATGGCATCGGGAGCACATCTCATGACGGCCCTGGTACCGCTGATCCTCGATTTCGACGCGGCTGTGAGTGACATTCCCGACGCGGTGCACCTGCCGTTGCAGGCCTGGCAGGAAACCATCCGCTTCGGCTGTCGCTGGAAGCAGTTCAACGCGTTGGAAAAAGCCCTGGATGCGCGCATGCCCGGCCAGCATGGCTGTGTATTTACCGGCAGCGGCGACTATCACCACCTCAGTCATCTGCTGCTCAAGCGCCTGCCCGCGCAGCCGACATTTCAGCTGATCATCTGCGACAACCACCCCGACAACATGCGCTACCCGTTCGGCATCCACTGTGGTTCATGGGTGTACTGGGCCAGCCGTCTGCCGCAGGTCGAGCATGTGCATGTGCTGGGTATCGGCTCGCAGGACATCGGCCGGGGCCACGCCTGGGAAAATCACTGGTCGCCGCTGCTCAAGGGCAAGCTGACCTACTGGAACGTCAACGTCGACACGCGCTGGATGAACTGGGTTGGCTGTGGCCGCAGCAATCGCGCCTTTGGCGATGCCGATGAGCTGATGAGCGCATTTCTGGCACAGTTTGATCGCGCGCTGCCGGTGTACCTGTCCATCGACAAGGACGTGCTGAGCCCGGACGTGGTGAACACCAACTGGGATCAGGGTGAGTTTCTGGAGCATCACCTGGCCGCATTGATCGAGGCCTGTCAGGGCCGGATTATCGGGGCCGACATCACTGGCGACGTGTCCGAATACCATTATCAGGGCGCGTTCAAGCGCTGGCTGAGTGCGTCGGACGGCCAGGTGGCGCTACCGCCGGATCAGGTGCGGATCTGGCAGCAGCAACAGAACGCGCTGAACGCGCGGCTGGTCAGGCAGATTCATCAAGGTTGGGCTGCCAGGTAACGCCCTTTTCCTCGGGGCTTTCCTGGCGCGCCAGGCACAGAATACCCGCCACGATCAGCAGACCGCCGATGACCTTGGCAATTGTCAGCGTGTCGTCGAACAGCCACACCGACACTAGCGTCACGCTGATCAGCTCCAGGTAGGACGCCGCGAACGCAGGGCCGATGGGCGCGTGCTTCATCAAGGTCATCCAGGTGAAGAACGCACCGATGTAGCCGACAAACGCGCCGTAGATCCAGGGGTGACCAAACACCCTGGCGAGCCAGGCCACGTCCATGGCCAGGGGCTCGGCGTGGATCGAGGCATACTTGAAACTGACCTGGGCCAGGGTGTCGAAAAAGATCAGCGAGAGAAAACCCAGGATATAAAAACGCTTCATCAGTCGAACCCCACAACGACAGTGCCCAGGGCGATCAGCAGGATGCCGATCAAGCGCCATTTGGTCAGGCTTTCTTTGAACCACAGGCGGCCGGCAATCATGATCACCACGATATTGAACGAGCCCAGCATCACTGCCACCGACAACGGCACCAGCGACAGGAAGGCCAGCCACAGCACGAACTCGATCACGTAGAGACCGATGCCGATCCAGAACCAGTGGCGCGCGAGCATGTGGCGCCAGTGGGCCATGCCGGAAAACTCTGCGCTGTTGGTGGCGGCGGCCTTGAAGGCCAGTTGGCCGGAGGTGTCAACGATGACGTTGAGGATCCAGAGGATGAAGGTCAGTTGGCTCATGGGATCTGTGCGGTGGTCTTGGAGCGGCCAACATACCGCAGCCGGTCGACACGGTTTTCGAAGTTCGCTGGCGCAACAGCCTACGTTCAGGTTGCCTGCTCAGGGTGCAGCGCCGGCCGAACTCCATTGGCAATAGCAGCCCACCGCGAGGGTGTGGGTGGCGTTGACCTCGCGTCCGCCCTCCAGCGCCTGCAGGATCGGTTCGATAAAACTGTTACCGGCGTTGCACGTGAGCCCTTCGCTGTAGGGCCCGAAGTAGGCGAGCTTGCCGCTGCGGTCCCAGATACCCACGGCCGGGCTGGCCGGCAGCTGGTCGGCGCCGGGCAGCGAGTCGAGCGGTTTGAGCGCCAGCAGGTTGGCGGGCAACCGGCCCTGACTGCCGGGCTTTTGCACGGCGTAGAACTCGACGCCCTTGGGCGCGTAGTGCTCGATCAGTTCGCCCAGGTGCTGCTGGTTGCCGACCGTGCACGGGCAGGCCGGGTCCCAGAAGTGCACCAGACGAATCGGGCCGGGCCCGGTCAGTTCGGCGGGCAGGCGCAGCGAATCGCCGGAGAACACCGTCGTGTGTGCGCTGAAGGCGCGCAGGTAGCGGCCCTGAAACCAGGCATACGCCGCCCACAGCACGCCAGCGCAGAGGACCAGCAACAGGCCGGCGAACAGGGCGGAACGGTGGGTCTGTCGCATTCGGATTGATCCTCAAGGGTCGCGTAGCTTGCCATGCCTGCCCCGACAGATGAATATCGCGGCTCGATCTTCATCTTCACCGTGAGTCTGGAACCCTTTATGCCTGTCACCTTTGACCCCGATCACCTGCGCGCCAGTTTGCGCCCGCTGGTGGATGCGCAACCGCTGTCAGCCGAGGCGCGGGTGTACCAGCGGTTCTACGGGCTCGACTTGCCTGCGCGCAAGGTGGCGAGCCGTCTGGGGCGCTTCGACGTGGACGGGTTCGAGGTGGTGGCGCAGGTATGGTGGCCGCCGGTGCCGGTGGCGACGATGTTTCTGTTTCATGGCTTCTATGACCACATGGGGCTGTATCGGCATGTGGTGGACTGGGCGCTGGAACAGGGTTTTGTGGTGATCGCCTGCGACCTGCCCGGGCACGGTTTGTCCAGCGGCATGCGCGCCAGCATCGATGATTTCGCGGTGTATCAGCACGTGGTGCACGGGTTGTTCGAGCAGGCCCGGGCGTTGCATTTGCCGCAGCCCTGGCATTTGTTCGGGCAAAGCACCGGCGGCGCGGTGGTGGTGGACCACTTGCTCAGCCACGGCACCGACAGCCCGGCCCAAGGCAAGGTCCTGCTGCTGTCGCCGTTGGTGCGTCCGCGCGCCTGGGGTTGGTCGCAGCTCAGCTATTACCTGCTGCGGCCGTTCGTCAAAGGCATCGCGCGGCGGTTCAGCGAGAACACCCACGACCCCGAATTCAAACCGTTTCTTGAGGCCGACCCGCTGCAACCCCGGCAATTGCCCACCGCCTGGGTGGGGGCGCTGGTGCAATGGATCAAGCGCATCGAAGCGGCGCCACGCAGCGCAAGGCGCGTGGTGATTGTGCAGGGCGAGGAAGACATGACGGTGGACTGGCAGCACAACCTGCAGGTGCTGCGCAGCAAGTTCGAACAACCCGAGGTGCTGATGTTGCCCAGGGGCAGGCATCATCTGGCCAATGAGATTGCGCCGATTCGTGCAGAGTACTTCCGTTATTTGACGGACCACTTGAAGTAATTCAGGTCGCAAGCTGGGAAGGGGCTTGTTCCCTCCCACCTTGTTTACGGTGCCAGGCTTGAAGTGCTTTGGCCCACTGCCAATCCTGCCCGGATGGCCGCCAGCGCCGCCTGGTAATACGCCTTGCCCTGTGGCGACTCTGCAAAGGTCGCGAATTCTTCCAGCTC
This sequence comes from Pseudomonas poae, assembly GCF_001439785.1. Lineage (GTDB taxonomy): Bacteria > Pseudomonadota > Gammaproteobacteria > Pseudomonadales > Pseudomonadaceae > Aquipseudomonas > Aquipseudomonas poae. The sequence goes on from NZ_JYLI01000002.1 coordinate 106,607, forward strand.
CGGGTCGGACAGATCCCGATAGACGTACAGCAGGGTGTTGTTCAGGTCCTTATCGATCTGCTGCATTAACCGTTCGCGCTGCCCGTTCAACATGCCCTGGGCCTGACCACCGCCGAGCAGGCCGGGGATCATCTGGCTCAGGCTGTCGGCCGCCACCCCGGCAATCGCCAGACTGACTTCCGCGCCGGCTTCACGGGCGGGCAACGCCTGGGCCAGGTGGCCGATGATCAGGCTGCGGGTAGCGTCGGCCTGGATTTTCGGCAAGCCATGGGCGTTTTTCGCCAGTTGGTCGCGGCGCGTGGCCAGCAACTCGGCGGCGACGATCTTGCGGCCCAGCGGCGACTGGAAAAACCCCAGCGCCGGTTGCGGGTCGGCCAGGTGCTTGCGCAACTGCGCCTCGGCCCGCTGGTCCATGGCCTGGGCGGCGAAGCGTTTGTTGCTGTTGTCCACCAGCGTCTGGTACACCGCCGGCGGCAGGCTGTTGCGGTAGCGCTGCTGGGCGGCACTGAGGGCGTCATTGAAATGCGCACGTTGTTCGGCCCAGCCGGCGACCTTGTACAACTGGTCATGGCCGTCTGCCCAGGCGGGCAACACGCAGAACATCAGCAAGGAAAAAAACAAACGACGCATAAGGACTCCTGTCAGTCGGCCACTATTGTCCGTGTCGGGCGTAGGATTTGTCGAGAAGTCCTATCAGTCACCTGACTAAAGTGAGTTCAGTCGCTCGACGGCGCTGTCGGATTCCCAGGCGTATGGATACTATGCGCGCCATGCAAATACCCCACGATCACCCCTTGCTGCAGCGCATTGTCGACGACCTGGCCGAAAAAGGCTGGTCGCAGCAGCACGCCTTTCTGCCCCAGGTTCTGACGCTGGAGTTGGCGGCTGAGTGCCGTAAACGTGCGGCCGAAGGTGAGCTGGCGCCAGCGGCCGTGGGGCGCGGTCCGGCGCAGGAGATTCGCGAGGGGATTCGCGGTGACCATATCCAGTGGCTGGAGGAGGGCGACGCTGCCGTCTGCGACACTTACATGGCCGTGATGGACAGCCTGCGCCTGGCCATGAACCGTGGCCTGTTCCTGGGCCTGGAAGATTTCGAAAGTCATTTTGCGATGTACCCGCCCGGCGCGTTCTACCTCAAGCACGTGGACCGCTTTCGCGACGATGATCGGCGCATGGTGTCAGCCGTGATCTACCTGAACGACGCCTGGCTGCCCGAGCACGGCGGCCAGTTGCGCATGTACCTCAAGGGCGGCATCGAACACGATGTGGTGCCCACGGGCGGCAGCCTGGTGGTGTTCCTCTCGGGCGAGGTGCCCCATGAAGTGTTGCCCGCCACCCGCGAACGGTTGTCGCTCACAGGCTGGTTTCGCCGGCGGGGCAATGAGCCGTTCTAAGCATTGATTCGGCCGGGCCCCAATGCCGTTCATTTAAGCGCAGACTCCCTGTGGCGAGCAGGCTTGTCCTGCGTTGGGCTGCGCAGCAGCCCCAAGACCAGGCGCTGAGCCGTATCAGGTACACCGCGTTTTGCTGGATTGGGGGCGCTTCGCACCCCAACGCGGGGCAAGCCCGCTCGCCACAGAGGCTGCAGCGCCTTCCACATTCACTGCGTGTTACTCAGGCTTTAGCCACTTCTGCGACAGCGCCTTCAATCGGCCATCGGCCTGCACTCGATGCAATGCGTTGTTCAGGCTCAACTTGAACGCCGGGTTGCCCTTCTGAAACGGAATCGCCAGCGCGGGTTTCTCGCTATACGTCTCGCTGAAATCGAAACGATCCTCAAGCTCGGCAGTCATAGCGATATGGTTGATGGCCACGTCGTACTTGCCGGTTTCCACGCCGGGCAGCATATCGGCGTCATCGGTGGTGATAAATGAGGGGCGCAGGTCCATCTCCTTGGCCAGTTGTTCGCCCAGCTCCACTTCAAAACCGGTGAGCTTGTCACCGTCCTTGAAGTTGTAAGGCGGCGTATTGGCTTGCAGGACGATGCGCAGTTCGCCGCGATCGTTGATATCGTCGATCAACTCGGCGTGAGCCAAGGGGCTCAAGAGGGGCAGCAACAGTAACAGGCCAGGCGAGAAGCGCATGGTCACTCCTAGATTCGAATGTGCGAGGCGCCGATCAGCATCGCTTTGTCAGGGTGTCGAGTGCCTTGGACAGCAATATGTCGCGAAGTTGTCCCGAACCTACAGATTTCATACAAAACTGGAGAAGCGAATGAAAGGCCTTATGTCTCGTACCGCCCTGGCCAGCCTGCTGCTGGGTGCATCGATGTTGGCTGGCGCCGCTGACGGCATCCCGCGCAGCGCTCCACCTGAAGGCGCCAAGGTGTTTATCGTCTCGCCCAAGGACGGCGCCACCGTCGACAAAACCTTCACCGTCAAATTCGGCATGGAAGGCTTGAAGCTGGCCCCAGCCACCGAGCAGGCCGCCGGCACCGGTCACCATCACCTGTTGATCGATCAGAAGGAATTGCCCGACGCCAAGCTGCCGATCCCGGCCACCGATACCGTGATCCATTACGGCAAGGCTCAGACCGAAACCGAACTGACCCTCACCCCGGGCAAGCACACCTTGCAACTGGTGGCGGGCGACAAGCTGCACATGCAGTTCAACCCGACCGTGGTGTCCAAGGTCATTACCGTTAACGTCAAGTAAGCGTTGCTCGGCTAAAAAAATGGGAGACCCCTGCGGGTCTCCCATTTTTTGTGCAGCGTAAAACGTCAGAACAATACGCGGCTGCGGATAGTGCCGGAGATGTGCTGCAGTTTCTCCTGCGCCAGGTCCGAGTACTCGGCATCGACGTCGATCACCACGTAGCCAACCTTCTCGTTGGTCTGCAGGAACTGACCGGAGATGTTGATGCCGTTTTCCGCAAACACCTTGTTGATCTCCATCATCACACCCGGAATGTTCTGGTGGATGTGCAGCAGACGGTGCTTGCCAGGGTGAGCCGGCAAGGCCACTTCCGGGAAATTCACCGACGACACCGACGTACCGTTGTCGCTGTACTTGACCAGCTTTTCGGCCACTTCCAAGCCGATGTTGGCCTGCGCTTCAGCGGTGGAACCGCCGATGTGCGGGGTCAGGATCACGTTGTCCAGGCCACGCAGCGGGCTTTCGAAGACGTCGTCGTTGGAGCGCGGTTCTACCGGGAACACGTCGATGGCGGCGCCGATCAGGTGCTTGTCCTTGATCGCGTCGGCCAGGGCGTCCAGCTTGACCACGGTGCCGCGCGCGGCGTTGATCAGGATCCCGCCTTTCTTGATCGCGCGGATTTCCTTCTCGCCCATCATCCACTGGGTCTCGGACGTTTCCGGTACGTGCAGGGTGACGATATCGGACATGCCCAGCAGCTCGGTCAGGCTCGACACCTGAGTGGCGTTGCCCAGTGGCAGCTTGGTGAGGGTGTCGTAGAAGAACACCTGCATGCCCAGGCCTTCAGCCAGCACCGACAACTGCGTGCCGATCGAGCCGTAGCCGATGATGCCCAGCTTCTTGCCACGGATTTCGAAGGAGTTGGCCGCGCTCTTGATCCAGCCGCCACGGTGGCAGGAAGCGTTCTTCTCGGGGATACCGCGCAACAGCAGGATGGCCTCGGCCAGCACCAGTTCCGCAACGGAACGGGTGTTGGAGTACGGGGCGTTGAACACCGCAATACCGCGCTCGCGCGCAGCGTTCAGGTCAACCTGGTTGGTGCCGATGCAGAAACAGCCGACCGCCACGAGTTTCTTGGCGTGATCGAAGATCTCTTCGGTCAGCTGAGTGCGGGAGCGAATGCCGATAAAGTGCGCGTCGGCGATCTTTTCCTTCAGTTGGGCTTCCGGCAGAGAACTGGTGATGTACTCAATGCTGGTGTACCCGGCGGCCTTCAGCACGTCGACGGCCGATGGGTGGACGCCTTCCAGAAGAAGGAACTTGATCTTGCTCTTATCGAGAGAAGTCTTGCTCATCTGCGTAAACCTGTATCCCGGAGAAAAATGGCAGGGAATCGAGCAGCGCAAGCTGACCCGGACGGCAGGAAAGCCGTCGCCGCAGAAACGCCCTTTGGGTCTGTCCTGCGGGGGCGGTATGCTAGCATACGCACCCCGCTAAACACCTATTCCTGCGACGTGAAGCGTTCTCAGGATGACCATGAATTGTTCGAGAGTTCTGTCGATGACCCAGGCTGCCCTGATTGATGAGCTGAAGACCCTGGTTGAGCCTGGCAAGGTGCTGACCGATGCCGACTCCCTGGAAACCTACGGCAAGGACTGGACCAAGCATTTCGCCCCGGCACCCACCGCCATCGTCTTCCCCAAGACCATCGAACAGGTGCAGGCCATCGTTCGTTGGGCCAATGAACGCAAGGTCGCGCTGGTGCCGTCCGGCGGGCGTACCGGGCTGTCGGCGGCGGCAGTGGCGGCCAATGGCGAGGTGGTGGTGTCGTTCGACTACATGAACCAGATTCTCGACGTGAACCTCACCGACCGCACGGCCGTGTGCCAGCCGGGCGTGGTCACCCAGCAGTTGCAGAACGTCGCCGAAGAAAACGGCTTGTACTACCCGGTGGACTTCGCCTCGTCCGGTTCCAGCCAGATTGGCGGCAACATCGGCACCAATGCTGGCGGGATCAAGGTGATTCGCTACGGCATGACCCGCAATTGGGTGGCGGGCATGAAAGTTGTCACCGGCAAGGGTGACGTGCTGGAACTGAACCGCGACCTGATCAAGAACGCCACCGGCTATGACATGCGCCAGCTGTTCATCGGCGCCGAAGGTACCCTGGGGTTTGTGGTCGAGGCCACCATGCGCCTGGACCGAGCGCCCAAAAACCTCACGGCCATGGTGCTGGGCACCACCGACTTCGACTCGATCATGCCGGTGCTGCACGCGTTCCAGGGCAAGCTGGACCTGACCGCTTTCGAGTTCTTTTCCGACAAGGCCCTGGCCAAGGTCATGGGCCGGGGCGATGTGCCCGCGCCGTTCGAGACCGATTGCCCGTTCTACGCGTTGCTGGAATTCGAAGCCACCACCGAAGACGTCGCCAACCATGCGCTGGAAACCTTCGAGCATTGCGTGGAGCAGGGTTGGGTGCTGGACGGCGTGATGAGCCAGAGCGACACCCAGTTGCACAACCTGTGGAAGCTGCGCGAGTACATCTCCGAGACCATTTCCCACTGGACGCCCTACAAGAATGACATCTCGGTGACGGTCTCCAAGGTGCCGGCCTTCCTCAAGGAAATCGATGCGATCGTTGGCGAGCACTACCCCGACTTCGAAATCGTCTGGTTCGGCCACATTGGCGACGGCAACCTGCACCTGAACATCCTCAAGCCGCAAACCCTGAGCAAGGATGAGTTCTTCGCCAAGTGCGCCACCGTGAACAAGTGGGTATTTGAAACCGTGCAGAAGTACAACGGCTCGATCTCCGCCGAACACGGCGTGGGCATGACCAAGCGCGACTACCTGGCCTACAGCCGCTCACCGGTTGAAATCGACTACATGAAGGCCGTGAAAGCGGTATTCGACCCAAACGGGATCATGAACCCCGGCAAGATCTTCGCTGTTTAAACGCACCTGAAGGAGTCGTTCCATGAGCTACCAGCACAAGTATATCGACGGCACCAATATCCACTTTCCATTGGGCAAGGTGGTGTGCATCGGGCGTAACTACGCCGAACATGCCAAGGAACTGAACAATCCGGTGCCCACCGAGCCGCTGCTGTTCATCAAACCGGGCAGCTGTGTGGTCGGGCTGGAGGGCGGTTTCGCCATTCCCACCGAGCGTGGCTCGGTGCACTACGAGGCGGAAATCGCGGTACTGATCGGCAAGCCCCTGTCGAACAATCCCAGCCGTGAAGAAGTGCTGGACGCCATCTCCGGCTTCGCCCCGGCCCTCGATCTGACGCTTCGCGACAAGCAGGCCGAACTCAAATCCCAGGGCCTGCCCTGGGAAATCGCCAAGTCGTTCGACGGTGCGGCGGTGATTGCCCCCTTCGTGGTGAGCAGCACGTACCCGGACGTCACCGACATCGGCATCCGCCTGACCATCAACGGCGAAGTGCGCCAGGACGGCAACAGCGCGCTGATGCTCAACCCGATCATCCCGATGATCCAGCACATGGCCGGCTGTTTCTCGCTGCAGGCCGGCGACGTCATCCTCACCGGCACCCCCGCCGGCGTGGGCCCGCTGAATGTGGGCGATGAACTGGTGCTGGAACTGGCGGGCGGCACCCGCTTCGAAAGCGTCGTTCGCTGAAAGGACGCGGTTAAAAACTGTGGGAGGCTCCGCAAGCGTTGTCGCGCAGCAAACTGGAGCCTCTGTGGCAAGCGGGCCCGTTGTGGCGAGCGGGCTTGTTGTGGCGAGCGGGCTTGCCCCGCGTTGGGGTGCGAAGCGCCCCCCATCCAGCAAAACGCGGTGTGCCTGATACGGCTCAGCGCCTGGTTTTGGGTTGCTGCGCAGCCCAACGCAGGACAAGCCTGCTCGCCACAGCGTGCCCTACCGTCTTTGCATTTTTTTCACACCCCGTCTGGATAATCCGCGCTTCCAACGCGCAGCTCTTCGCATCCTGTGCTATTCCCTACCGCTGACTTTCCGGAAAAGCGACCCATGGCCGTGCCCCTGCCTACCTCCAAACCTACGCTTCGCCCCCGCCGTTTCATGCGCTGGTATTCCTGGGTATTCCTGGCCGCTGCGGTTCTGTATGGCGTGGCCTGGGCCATGCATTGGGACGACCGGGGTGTGCTGTGGGTGCTGGAACGCTTCGAGTCCCCGGCAGAACGCCAGCAAAGTATCTGGCTGCCGGACTATCACGCAGTGATCGACGCCAAGTTGCTGCCCGGCATGGAAGGGGATGAGGCCTCGGACGTTTCTTACAACCCCCAAAGCAAAACGCTGTTTTCGGTGATGGGCAAGAACCCGTTTCTCGTCGAGCTGAGCCTGCAAGGCGATGTGCTGCGCAAGATGCCGCTCAATGGCTGGAACAACCCGGAAGCCCTGACGGTGATGGAAAACGGCCTGATGGCCGTGGTTGATGAGCGTCAGCACAGCCTCACCATCGTCAAGGTCGATGCCAGCACCACCGCGCTCAACAAAGCCGATTTCCCCAGTTACGATCTGGGCCCGTCCAGGGACCAGAACAAAGCCTTTGAAGCCGTTGCCTGGGATCCGCGCAACCAGCAACTGGTACTCGGCGAAGAGCGTCCGCCTGCGTTATTTACCTGGAAAAGCGACGGCAGCCAGACCCTGGTTGGCGACAAACAGAAGCTGACCAGCAACGAACTGGACGTACGCAACCTCTCGGCCCTGGCCGTCGACCCGCGCACCGGGCACCTGCTGGTGCTGTCGGCCGACTCGCACCTGCTGTTGGAACTGGACGAGCACGGCAAGCAAGTCAGCTTCATGACCGTGCTCGGTGGTTTCAATGGCCTGAAAAACACCATCCCCCGCGCGGAAGGGGTGACCATGGATGACGAGGGCAACCTCTACATGGTCAGTGAGCCCAACCTGTTCTACCGTTTCGAAAAGCATAAATAACCGGCGGATTGCGTCGGTTTGATCCCCGTAAACGGCATTCGCCAGACAGCCGGGCGCGTTTAAGTTTAAATTCAGGCGACCTTGATATCTATTCGCCAGTTTTTTTCTCCGAGCCCGTCCCGATGCGTCGACTTGCCCGTCCCAAACCTGCTTTTCTCATCCTGTTGTTGGTCGCCCTCGTGGCCGGCGTCATCGTCGCCCAGCAGTTTCGCCTGTTCGAACGGGCCTGGTTCAACTGGCAAGTGTGGCGCCAGCCGGCCGACCAGCGCTCCATCGGCCTGGCCGATTACCAGGTCACCCTCGAAGCGCAGAAAATCGAGGGCCTGGACGATGATGTCTCTGCGCTCACCTACGACCCGGTGCGCAAAAGCCTGTTTACCGTGACCAACAAAAACGCCGAACTGATCGAGCTGTCCCTGGACGGCAAAATCCTGCGGCGCATTGCGCTGGTGGGATTTGGCGATGCCGAGGCGGTAGAGTTCATCAGTGACAACATCTACGTGATCAGCGATGAGCGCCAGCAACGGCTGATCAAGGTGCACGTGGACGATGAAACACAATTTCTCGACGCGGCCGACGCCGAGCAGATGACCCTGGGCGTGCACATGGGCAGCAACAAGGGCTTTGAAGGCCTGGCTTACGATTCGGTGGGCAAGCGCCTGTTCGTCGCCAAGGAGCGCGACCCGATGCTGATCTACGAGGTCCACGGGTTTCCCCATTTCAAAGCGGAAAAAACCTACTCGGTGCATGTGATCAACAACCCCAAGCGCGATGCCGGGCTGTTCGTGCGTGACCTGTCGAGCCTGCAATACGACGAGCGCAGCGGCCATCTGCTGGCACTGTCGGATGAGTCGTTTCTGGTATTGGAACTGGATATCGACGGTCGTCCATTGAGCACCTTGTCGTTGCTCAATGGACGCCACGGCCTGAAGAAACGCGTGCCCCAGGCCGAAGGGATCGCCATGGACGACCAGGGCAGCCTGTACCTGGTGAGCGAGCCGAACCTGTTTTATGTGTTCAAGAAACCCAATCCCTGAGCCCCCACATAAAACAACAGCAAGGCAATGTCAGGCTTTGAGGGTTTTCACGCCTTCAGGGGTGCCCAGCAGCAACACATCCGCCGGGCGAGCAGCGAACAGCCCGTTGGTGACCACGCCGACAATTGCATTGATCTGCGTTTCCAGCGCCACCGGATCAGTGATCTGCATATTGAACACGTCAATGATGATGTTGCCGTTGTCGGTCAACACGCCTTCGCGGTACACCGGGTCGCCGCCCAGCTTCACCAGCTCGCGGGCCACGTGGCTGCGGGCCATGGGGATCACTTCCACCGGCAGCGGGAAGGCGCCGAGTACTGGCACCAGCTTGCTGGCATCGGCGATGCAGATAAAGGTTTTGGCCACGGCCGCGACGATCTTCTCGCGGGTCAGGGCTGCGCCGCCGCCCTTGATCAGGTTCAGGTGCTCGTCGCTTTCATCGGCGCCGTCCACATAGAACTCCAGGTCGCTCACGGTGTTGAGCTCGTACACTGGAATGCCATGGCCCTTGAGGCGCGCGGCGGTGGCTTCGGAGCTGGCCACGGCGCCGTCGAACGCACCTTTATGCAGGGCCAGCGCATCGATAAAGCAGTTGGCGGTGGAGCCGGTGCCGACACCGACGATGCTCTTGTCGTCGAGTTTGGGAAGGATTAAATCGACGGCGGCCTGGGCCACTGCCTGTTTGAGTTGATCCTGGGTCATGCGGGCTCCGGAGCGGGCGGGGAATTATCGAGGGCGGCGAGTATAACCCAACAAAACCTCGGGATTCGTGTGGTCGTACGGTCAAAGGCCGGGTTAGACTCACCGGTCCTGTCCCACTCGCCCAGTGATTGCCGCCGATGCTTGAAGACTACGTCAAAAAGATCCTCACCTCGCGCGTTTACGACGTTGCCGTAGAAACCCCGTTGCAGATCGCCCCCCAGCTTTGCGAACGGCTGGGCAACAAGGTCTGGCTCAAGCGCGAAGACTTGCAGCCGGTGTTCTCGTTCAAGATTCGCGGGGCCTACAACAAGCTCACCCAGCTCAGCAGCGAGGAGCGCGCGCGTGGCGTGGTCACCGCGTCGGCGGGCAACCACGCCCAGGGCCTGGCCCTGGCGGCCAAGGTGCTGGGGGTCAAAGCCACTATCGTGATGCCCAAGACCACCCCCGAGATCAAGGTCGAAGGCGTGCGCTCCCGTGGCGGCATCGTGGTGCTGCACGGCGACTCCTTCCCGGAGGCCCTGGCCTACTCGCTCAAACTGGTCGACGAACAAGGCTACGTTTACATCCACCCCTACGATGATCCGCACACCATTGCCGGGCAGGGCACCGTGGCGATGGAAATCCTGCGCCAGCACCCAGGGCCGTTGGACGCGATTTTCGTACCGGTGGGCGGCGGCGGGCTGATTGCCGGCATTGCGGCGTACGTGAAATACCTGCGCCCGGAGATCAAGGTCATCGGCGTCGAACCGGACGATTCCAACTGCCTGCAAGAGGCCATGGCCGCCGGCGAACGCGTGGTGCTGCCGACCGTGGGCCTGTTTGCCGATGGCGTGGCGGTGGCGCAGATCGGCCATTACACCTTCGAGATCTGCAAGGATTATGTGGATGAAGTGATCACCGTCAGCACCGATGAAATCTGCGCGGCGATCAAGGACATCTACGACGACACCCGCTCCATTACCGAGCCTTCCGGCGCGCTGGGCGTGGCCGGTATCAAGAAATACGTGGAGACCCGTGGCGTCAGCGGGCAGACCTTCGTTGCCATCGACTCCGGTGCCAACGTCAACTTCGACCGCCTGCGCCATGTGGCCGAGCGCGCCGAACTGGGCGAGGGCCGCGAAGCCATCATCGCCGTGACCATCCCCGAACGTCCGGGCAGCTTCAAGGCGTTCTGCGAAGCCGTGGGCAAGCGGCAGATCACCGAATTCAACTACCGCTACCACTCCGGCAGCGAGGCGCACATCTTTGTCGGCGTGCAGACCCACCCGGAAAACGACCCGCGCAGCGCGCTGATTGCCAGTCTCACCCAGCAGGGTTTTCCGGTGCTGGACCTGACCGAAAACGAACTGGCCAAATTGCACATTCGCCATATGGTCGGCGGGCATGCGGCGCATGTCAGCAATGAACTGGTGTTCCGTTTCGAGTTCCCGGAGCGGCCGGGAGCCTTGTTCAACTTTCTTAACAAGCTGGGCGGGCGCTGGAACATCTCGATGTTTCACTACCGCAACCACGGCGCGGCAGACGGCCGTGTGGTCGCCGGCTTGCAAGTGCCGGCGGACGAACGCCACCTGGTGCCGGCGGCTCTTGAGGCGATTGGCTACCCGTACTGGGATGAAAGCGAGAACCCGGCCTACACACTCTTCCTCGGTTAGCGACTACTCTGCAGGCGCGACCTTTTAAGGAATATGAGCGATGGAAACCCTGATCACCCTGAAAGTTATCCACATTGCCGCCACGGCGTTGCTGTTGCTCAGCGGTATAGGCCTGGCGCTGTTGGCCTGGCGTAAACGCAGCGCGGGTCCGGCGGTGACCCTGCAGCGTCCGTGGGTGTTTGTGTGGTTGTTGATGGGTGTGTGCCTTGTGAGCATGCCGTTCACCGGCTGGTGGCTGGCGCACCTGACGGGCTGGCCGCTGGGGCAAACCTGGATTTTGGGCTCGGGTATTGTGTATACCGTGGCGGCGCTGGCCTGGTTCTGGCTGGTGGCGCGGCTCAATCGCCTGCGCAGGGGCGAGGGTGGCAGCTTGAACTTTACGCTGGTGCTGGCGGTGGTCAGCCTGGTGGGGTTTGTGGCGATTGCCGGGTTGATGGGTGCCAAGCCGGTTTGAGCTTTTTTGTGGCGAGCGGGCTTGCCCCGCGTTGGGGTGCGAAGCGCCCCCACTCCAGCAAAACGAGGTGTACCTGATACGGCTCAGGGCCTGGTTTTGGGGCTGCTGCGCAGCCCAACGCAGGACAAGCCTGCTCGCCACAGGGAATCTGCGCTTAACTGAACGGCACTAGGACAAGCCTGCTCGCCACAGGAGCCATATCAGCCGCGCAGGGTAATCACCGGCCAACCGCGCTTCTCGGCTTCAGCCCGCAGACTCGGGTCCGGGTCTACCGCTACCGGGTGTGTCACCTGCTCCAGCAACGGCAAATCATTCATCGAATCACTGTAGAAGTAGCTGTCTTCCAGGCTGTAGCCGGTCTCTTCCAGCCAACGGTTCAAGCGCGTCACCTTGCCTTCGCGAAAGCACGGCACGTCGGTGCTGCGCCCTGTGTAACGCCCTTCAAGCTCTTCGCATTCGGTGGCGATCAGCGTCTCGACCCCCAGCAGTTCGGCAATCGGCGCGGTGACGAAGCGGTTGGTCGCGGTGATGATCACCAGCTTGTCACCTGCGGCGCGGTGCCTGGCCAGCAGTTGTGCCGCCAGCGGCAGCATCAGCGGGGTGATGCAGTCGCGCATGAAGTCGCGGTGCCACTCGTCCAGCTGGGCCCGCTCGGTGCGGCCGAGGATGTCCAGGCTGAAGTTGAGGTAGGCGGCATTGTCGAGCCGGCCGGCCAGGTAGTCCTGATAGAACTCATCGTTACGCGCCTTGTAGGCCACCGCGTCGAGAATCCCGCGCTCGCACAGGTAATCGCCCCAGGCGTGGTCGCTGTCACCGCCGAGAAGGGTGTTGTCCAAGTCGAATAAAGCCAGGCGCATTGCAGTTACTCGCTGAAAAGTCTGTAAAAAGGCGTCCAGAATACGGACTTTTCACAAGAGTGCACATAAGCTAAGAAGCCTCGTTGCCGCTTGATCAACCTTTGTGGAACAATGCGGCGACATGCGTTTGCGAGGTTGTTGCCGTGATCGACCCCGATGGTTTCCGTCCTAATGTCGGGATCATTCTTACGAATGATGCCGGACAGGTGCTATGGGCTCGCCGAATCAACCAAGATGCCTGGCAGTTTCCTCAAGGCGGAATCAACCCCGACGAATCCCCTGAAGATGCCTTGTACCGTGAGTTGAATGAAGAAGTGGGCCTAGAACGCGAAGATGTGCAAATTCTGGCCTGCACCCGTGGCTGGTTGCGCTATCGTTTGCCGCAACGCCTGGTGCGTACCCACAGCCAGCCGCTGTGCATCGGCCAGAAGCAGAAATGGTTTCTTTTGCGCCTGATCTCCAACGAGCAGCGGGTGCGGATGGATTTGACCGGTAAACCGGAGTTCGATGGCTGGCGCTGGGTCAGCTATTGGTACCCGTTAGGCCAGGTGGTGACATTCAAGCGCGAAGTGTATCGTCGCGCGCTCAAAGAGCTTGCCCCGCGCCTTTTATCGCGCGACTGACGACGGAGTTCGACCCCGAGCCATGCTCAATACGCTGCGCAAGATCGTCCAGGAAGTTAACTCCGCTAAGGATCTCAAGGCGGCGTTGGGGATTATTGTGTTGCGCGTCAAGGAAGCCATGGGCAGCCAGGTCTGCTCGGTTTACCTGCTGGACCCCGAGACCAACCGTTTTGTGCTGATGGCCACCGAGGGCTTGAACAAGCGCTCAATCGGCAAGGTCAGCATGGCGCCCAATGAGGGTCTGGTGGGCCTGGTGGGGACGCGTGAAGAACCTCTCAACCTTGAACACGCAGCCGATCACCCCCGTTACCGCTACTTTGCCGAAACCGGCGAGGAGCGCTACGCGTCCTTCCTCGGCGCACCGATCATTCACCACCGCCGCGTCGTCGGCGTGTTGGTCATCCAGCAAAAAGAACGTCGTCAGTTCGACGAAGGTGAAGAAGCCTTCCTCGTGACCATGAGCGCGCAGCTCGCCGGAGTTATCGCCCACGCCGAGGCGACGGGCTCGATTCGTGGCCTGGGCCGCGAGGGCAAGGGCATCCAGGAGGCCAAGTTCATTGGCGTGCCGGGTTCGCCGGGCGCGGCGGTCGGTACGGCTGTGGTCATGTTGCCTCCGGCCGACCTCGATGTGGTGCCGGACAAGACCGTCAAGGACATTGACGCCGAAATCAAACTGTTCAAGACCGCTCTGGAAGGCGTGCGCGCCGACATGCGCAACCTGTCGACCAAGCTGGCTACCCAGTTGCGCCCCGAAGAGCGTGCGCTGTTCGACGTGTACCAGATGATGCTCGATGACGCGTCCCTGGGTAACGAAGTCAAGACAGTGATCAAGACCGGCCAGTGGGCCCAGGGCGCACTGCGCCAGGTGGTCACCGATCACGTCAACCGTTTCGAATTGATGGACGACGCCTACCTGCGCGAACGCGCCTCGGATGTGCGCGACCTTGGTCGCCGTCTGCTGGCCTATCTGCAGGAAGACCGCACCACCAACCTGGTCTACCCCGACAACACCATCCTGATCAGTGAAGAACTGACCGCCACCATGCTCGGCGAAGTGCCGGAGGGCAAGTTGGTCGGCCTGGTTTCGGTATTGGGGTCGGGCAACTCCCACGTCGCGATCCTGGCCCGGGCCATGGGTATCCCGACGGTGATGGGCCTGGTGGAACTGCCTTACTCCAAAGTCGACGGCATCGACATGATCGTCGATGGCCATCGTGGTGAAGTCTTCACCAACCCCAGCGAGCTGCTGCGCAAGCAGTACGCCGAAGTGGTGGAGGAAGAGAAACAGCTGGCCCTGGGCCTCGATTCGCTGCGCGAACTGCCGTGCGTGACCCTCGACGGCCACCGCGTGCCGCTGCTGGTGAACACCGGCCTGCTGGCCGACGTTGCCCGCGCGCAACAGCGCGGTGCCGAAGGCGTTGGGCTGTACCGCACTGAAGTGCCGTTCATGATCAACCAGCGATTCCCGAGCGAGAAGGAACAGCTGGCGATCTACCGCGAGCAATTGCAAGCGTTTCACCCGTTGCCGGTGACCATGCGCAGCCTCGATATCGGCGGCGATAAATCCCTGTCGTATTTCCCGATCAAGGAAGACAACCCCTTCCTCGGTTGGCGCGGCATCCGCGTGACCCTTGACCACCCGGAAATCTTTCTGGTGCAGACCCGCGCCATGCTCAAGGCCAGCGAAGGCCTGAACAACCTGCGCATCCTGCTGCCGATGATTTCCGGCACCCATGAGCTGGAAGAGGCGCTGCACCTGATCCACCGCGCCTGGGGCGAAGTGCGCGACGAAGGTTCGGACGTGCCGATGCCGCCGATCGGCGTGATGATCGAAATCCCGGCGGCGGTGTACCAGGCCAAGGAGCTGGCGCGGCAGGTGGACTTCCTGTCGGTCGGCTCCAACGACCTCACCCAATACCTGCTGGCCGTGGACCGCAACAATCCGCGCGTGGCCGACCTCTACGACTACCTGCACCCGGCGGTGCTGCAAGCCCTGCAACATGTGGTGCGCGACGCCCATGCCGAAGGCAAGCCGGTGAGCATCTGCGGCGAAATGGCCGGCGACCCGGCGGCGGCGGTGCTGTTGATGGCGATGGGCTTTGACAGCCTGTCGATGAACGCCACCAACTTGCCGAAGGTGAAGTGGATGCTGCGTCAGGTTGAGTTGGGCATGGCCAGGGAGCTGCTGGCCGAGCTGATGACCATCGATAATCCGCAAGTTATCCACAGCTCGTTGCAACTGGCGCTGAAAAACCTGGGGCTGACGCGGATGATCAACCCGGGTTCTGCCAAGACGCTCTGAACCGAGGCGCCTTTATCGCAGGCAAGCCAGCTCCCACAGGTGAATGCATTCCAAAGGGGGGGAAAGTCAGCTTTTGCAGGTGGATGCACTCCGACTGTGGGAGTTGGCTTGCCTGCGATGGCGCCAGTCCAGACACCCTCAAATATTCAGCTCCACCTCACCCAACCGCCCACCCTGCGGCCCGAAACTGCGCTCCACCATGCGCCGCGTACCGTCGGCATTCACAATCAGCGCCGTACTCACTCGCGTTCCATAACTGGCGCTGGCGATAAACACGCTGGATAACAGACTCTCGGTGGCCAACCCCACGCCGGTATCCGGCAACTGCGCAAACGGTGCGGTCTGCGGGTCGCTCATGATCGCCAGCAAGGCTTGCGGCTGGGGATCTTCCAGCACCTCGCCCAGCGCTGCCCGGGCCTTGAGCAACTTCGGCCAGGGGGTGTCCAGCGTGGCATTGGACAAGCCGTAAATCCCAGGCTTCAAGCGGGTCGGCTGGCTCTCATGGGCGTTGTAGTGCCACATCTCGTCTCGCGTACCCAGCAGCAGGTTGAACCCGGCGTATTCAATCGAACGGCCGTTAACCTCGGCCAAATACTGGTCAATGGGCAGCGAACCGCTGAGAAACCGCGCCACCAGTTCTCCGCGCGACGTACGTGCCGGCGGCTGGTGCGGCTCGCGGATATTGGTCAGGGCGGCAAAGCGCCCATCGGCACTGATTCCCAGCCAAGTGCCGCCGGCTTCCTGGTCACGGCCGGCGTAAACGTGGGGCGCATCCGGCCATTGGGCCAGCGGTAGCGTGGGGCGGGCGTAAAACTCATCACGGTTGGCCGCGACGATCAGCGGCTGGGCATGGCCGGGCCGCCAGGCAAAGACAATCAAGCACATCGGGCGATTCTCTTTTGTGTTTTTTGCCACTCTACCCACACAACCGCAGCCGTTCCATGACAACGCAGTTGGGCCGTGCACCTTCCATCCGTTAACATGCCGGGCTGTTGGGCGTGTATGTGAACTTCCTGATTTGATCTGGCCGCTGTAACGCAGGCTTAATCGCGCATCGGCATGGTCCGGTGCGTCATGACTAACTGTTTAACGAGGAGTCGCAATGCTGCCTTACCCGCAGATCGACCCGGTGGCCCTGGCCATTGGTCCGCTGAAAATCCACTGGTACGGGTTGATGTACCTGGTCGGCATCGGCGGTGCCTGGTTCCTGGCGTCCCGTCGCCTGAACCGTTTCGACCCGACCTGGACCAAGGAAAAGCTCTCCGACCTGATCTTCTGGTTGTCGATGGGCGTGATCGTCGGCGGGCGACTGGGCTATGTGCTGTTCTACGATCTGCCGGCGTACGTCGCCAACCCGACGCTGATCTTTGAGGTGTGGAAGGGCGGCATGGCGTTCCATGGCGGCTTTATCGGCGTGATGATCGCCGCCTGGTGGTTTGGGCGGCGCAACGGCAAGTCGTTTTTCCAACTGATGGACTTCGTCGCGCCGATGGTGCCGATCGGCCTGGGCGCCGGGCGCATCGGTAACTTCATCAACGCCGAATTGTGGGGCAAGCCGACCGACGTGCCGTGGGCCATGGTGTTCCCGCCTTTCAGCGACCCGGCGCAACTGCCGCGCCATCCGTCGCAGCTGTACCAGTTCGCGTTGGAAGGTGTGGCACTGTTCCTTATCCTTTATATCTTCTCGCGCAAGCCACGCCCGACCATGGCCGTTTCGGGGATGTTCGCGTTGTTCTACGGGATCTTCCGCTTCATCGTCGAGTTCGTGCGGGTGCCGGACGCCCAGTTGGGGTACCTGGCGTGGGGCTGGTTGACCATGGGGCAAGTGTTGAGCCTGCCGATGATCATTGCCGGCCTGGGCATGCTGTGGTGGGCCTACAATCGTCCGCAAGGCATCAAGAACGCCGCGC
The DNA here is from genome assembly GCF_001439785.1 of Pseudomonas poae. Classification (GTDB taxonomy): domain Bacteria; phylum Pseudomonadota; class Gammaproteobacteria; order Pseudomonadales; family Pseudomonadaceae; genus Aquipseudomonas; species Aquipseudomonas poae. Next base: position 123,660 of record NZ_JYLI01000002.1, read on the forward strand.
TTTAAACACGAATGCCGAGGCGCGCCTCGGCTTCAACGATACAGGTAAGCACATGAAGCAATATCTCGAACTGCTGAACGACGTCGTGACCAATGGCCTGACCAAGGGCGACCGTACCGGCACCGGCACCAAAGCCGTGTTCGCCCGTCAGTATCGACATAACCTGGCCGACGGCTTCCCGCTGCTGACCACCAAGAAGCTGCACTTCAAAAGTATCGCCAACGAACTGATCTGGATGTTGAGCGGCAACACCAACATCCAGTGGCTGAACGAGAACGGCGTAAAGATCTGGGACGAATGGGCCACCGAAGAGGGCGACCTCGGCCCGGTGTACGGCGAGCAGTGGACCGCCTGGCCGACCAAGGACGGCGGCACCATCAACCAGATCGACTACATGGTGCACACGCTCAAGACCAACCCCAACAGCCGCCGCATCCTGTTCCACGGCTGGAACGTCGAGTACCTGCCCGACGAAACCAAAAGCCCCCAGGAAAACGCGCGCAACGGCAAGCAGGCCCTGCCGCCGTGCCACCTGCTGTATCAGGCGTTCGTGCATGACGGCCACCTGTCGATGCAGTTGTATATCCGCAGCTCCGACGTGTTCCTTTTATACCCCCTCGAAGAAACTGCACATTACGCAATGGTTGCGTAGAGCCAAATCCTTTCCGAGCGTTTTTAAAGTGACTAGTCAAATCTGCACATTCCGTTTAGGGTGTGTGAAGGGCTTGGAGAGAGATGGAAATGAAGGTAGTAGCTGCTAGGGCTGAAGTCCTGGATCTTGGAGAGTCCCTGCTGAACGAGGTGAGCCTGACCACAGAGGGAGTGGTTCGTGTTACCGGCTGTGGCGTCTTCGATGATGATGAGCGTCTCTTGCCTCACGTCTCCTGTTTCCTTTCCGAGCGAGCGTCTACGGATGGCCTCTCCATCAAATCCGTAAAGACCTACGGCCATAACCTTGGCTACATCTATGACTTCCTGCAGTCGCGTCCTGAACTGCAATCCTGCAAGCTTGATGAAGCCTTCATCGACGCAGGCACGCATATTTATCGTGAGTACTTCCGATCTCTTATTGAAGAGAGTGACCTGGAAAGCGCCACAGCCCGGAACCGTGATGCCACCCTCATGTCATTCATGGCTAACTACCTCTGCGCATCAGTGGATGGGCGAGCTCCTTTGCGCCAGAGCAACCCATATGACCGAGGGATGTTCACTCCTTCCCCGAAGTCGAAACTCATCGAAGGCTGCAGTACCGAAGAGCTGATGGCGCTCATTGAGTCCACTCCCTACGAAAGGGAACGGTGCCTAGTGCAGTTCATTTTCGATGTGGGGCTGCGACGTTCCGAGGTTGAGTTTGTTAGCTTGAAGAACGTCCTTGATGCCCTGAAATTCAGCAAGGCTAAGTTCATCTCTCAGGACGAGGAGTTTCCTCTGCATGTCGATTACTGCCCCATTTGGATCAGCGGCAGTAAGGGGCGTGGCAACCAACGTAAGGCGCGATACAGCATTGTCAGTCGCGCCACGCTGGAGAGGGTCAAGCGTTACCACGATTCGTTGGTATACCGCACCCATTCCCGGAAATACGGCAAGCCTGAAGACACGCCTGCCTTTTTCAACACACACGGCGAGGCCTTCAGTGCCAGAGCCATCAGCAGTCTGTTTGAAAGGCTCTGTGAGCGCGCCTTAGCGGCCAACCGCATCGCCCGTCCCATCTCTCCTCACAAGCTCAGGCACGGTAACGCGTACGCAATCCTTTCAAGCCCAGACCTGGGCACGGATTACTTAGAGCGTCTAACCATCACCAGTAAAAGCCTGGGTCATGCTCATTTATCTACGACCGAGAAGTACAACCAAATCGCGATGGATCTCTATCGAAAATTACTCGATGACAACGCGATAACAGTGACTCGGGCGCAGGAAATGGAAGCGTTGATCGTAAAGACCTGGCTTCGAATACGCCCGTCCGATCGGAAGTGATCGAGTTGATGCGATCCACCTAGCTTTCACGACGCTCAAGGCTTGGACGGGACAATTCAGCCTCCTTGCTTCCTGACCGCTGAGACCAGGATCGCATCCTCCTCCCGAATATTTGGCAGCGCCCTTTATAGGGCTGTGGTGCCGCTGTGGATGATGAATTCATGTGTGAACAACTGAAAATCTCTGAAAGTATCGTAAGTACCAATCCGGCTTTCCCCGAGCTCAGTGCGAAGGATGCTGCGCTACAGGCAGTGAGCGCCAAGCTCCGTGACTGGGCAGAATCGGTGGTAGATGACCGCCAAGCTCTCCTGCAGGTCATGCTGCAACCTCGGAGCCTCGGAAATATTTCCACAAAGTACGTCTCCGAGGTCTTGGGGGTAGATCCGTTGCTGCTATCAACTCAGGATCCCTCTATCGCGTGCGTTTATCAGGCCATGGTTGCCGAAAATATCGTTATCGAGTCGTACCCCATCCGAGACAACGAGCTGCGTCGGAGGTTGTTGAATTGGTTTGAACCGCTCTCAGATGACGATAAGCGAAATCTGCCTTTTATCAACGGGAAAATCGCGTTCGCGGGTGCGGTTGAGAACGCTGGCCCTGGTATGTATCGCGGGCGTGATTCTGAGCTGTTTATGTCTACCTGGGAGGACATTTCTACTCAGGTCTTGAAGCTCCAAGGCGCTGAGATCCCAGAAAGCTTCCCTGGCCGGAGGAAGAACTCGGCTGCGATCGCTGAGCTGATTCAAGAGTGGGTTGCCGAAGTCAGTGCAAGCCGTGATTTGCTGCTCCAGATTCCTTTGGTTCCGCGTGAGGGTGAGCCTCGGATACTGGTGGATTTCGTTGCCGAGCAGATTGGCGTGTCTGCCGCCGCCGTAAGAAATCAACGACACCTTACGGAAGGCGTCATTCAAGCCATGGCCGAGCAGTTGATCGTCTTCCCTGGCCACAGCTCGTTTGAGTGTGACGGGCGCAGACGGTTGTTGCGCTGGTATGAGGGGCTGGATCAGGAGCAAAAGCGCGCCATCCCCACATTTGCCAACAAGATCAAGCGGAAGGGTTACCTTGATCAAATTGAAGAGTTCGCCAATCTCAAGGGCAACTGGAAGCTTCCCTTGATCGCTATCACTATGGACGAGATCACAACTGATCTTTTGTCCCTCGGCGTTCTCGCGAGCGAGTACAAAACCGTCGCTGAGCGCGACAGAGAGAAGCGTCTCGCGGATGAGGCAGTGGCAGATGCGGAGGCTGAGGAATCATCGACGCTGAAGCGTATGTATGCCTACCGCAAGATGCTGGTCGAAAGTAGTGCGGACTTGGCGCCCACGGACGGTCAGCCATTCTCACCCCTGTTGCACCTTTTTTCCGTTGCCTCGTTGGGATCGCACCGCGACTCCGGGGTCACGAACTATCGCCTTGCATATTCACACTACCGCGCCAGCCTCTTGGAGTCGGGTCTTGAGGGACACGAACTGCTCACCGAGATGGTCGGTGTTTACTCGCTCGCAAGGTTCAAAAAGTACCTTGAAACCCAGCTTATCGAGGGGAGGCTCGCCACGCTCACGTGCAATACGATCTTGAGTAGTGCGAGGAATGTCATGGAGACTGCAAAGCATACGGAGGGGCTAGGAATCGTTTCATACATTCCGGTTTCGGAGTTTGAAAAGGCTGCTGAAACTGATCGGTACCGCCCCTACACCCCAAACGAGAGGAATCGTATCAGCGAGTCTCTGGCCCGTGCGATTGATCATACAAACGCGCTGGTGCGGCCTTATGAGCCGAGTGGTCGAGGGGAAGACCCTCTTGATGTGTTGGGTCATGTGAGGCGGGGTTATGGCACGCTGGAGAACGCGCGGTGGATCTTTGAGAACAAGCTGGATTGCAAACCTATCGGTTTCAATTTAAAGGGTAGCGAAGACCGTTATCAGATTGCCTTTGTTCGCATCATCAATAGGTCGGATCAGTCGATTCACGACATTTACCAAAGCTGGGGAGTGCTCTACACGCTTAACGCGAACACTCTGGCGCCCTATGTTGCCCGATTGGCCCAAGTCACAGGCCTTAACGCCGACTCACTGCTTGGGTTGGACTGTGAGGACTTCGAAGAGCGCCATCGCCTTTCTAATCGACCGTGCCTCAGATATTGGAAGGAGCGCTCCACTGGTGCAAAAGAATATCCGCTCGACATTTTCCAAGCGGAAATCTCCTGGCTCACATCCTCGCAGGGTCGAGAAGTCCGGAAAATCTTTGCAGACGTGATGGCGCTTACTGCGCAGCTGCGTGCCGAGGCAAGCCCTGAGGTGGCGACTCGCCTTTTCATCTTCCGAGATGGATCAACGAGAGGGCGCGACCAGATCAAAGCGCTAGATGGGGCTGGCCCAACGATCCTAAACAAAATGTTTAACCATTTCACGAAAAGTCATGGCTTGCTCACCGATGAGGGGGAGCCTCTCCAACTAACCGCCTCCAGGCTGCGTCCAAGCTTTGTGAGTGGGTTAATCGAAAAGGGTGTCAGTCTGCGCGAGATCCAGGTGCTACTTGGTCATAAAAGCATGCGTACCACTGTGGTGTATCTGGACAGGCTCGATCTCAATCGCATGGCGCGTAAGGTGCTCGACGAAGCCCTGCGAGACATCCACAAGCGAACGGTGAATACCGAGCCGATGGCCGCGCCGCGTGCGACGCCGTCAGATGTCATTATCTTCAAAACTCCTTTGGGTGGGTGTCGCAATATCCTGAACCCTCCTGACTTCATCAAGAAGCTCAAAAGCTATATTCCGGGCAGACCTTGTTCGCTCTATAACAAGTGCCTGGGTTGCGATAACCGACTCATCACGAAAGCGAATCTGCCCGATCTTTTTGCGATGCGTCGAGATTATCTCCATGCCATTGAGTCATCGAGAGTCCTGGACACTCCTTACGGTGCAGTAATTTTGGAGAACCTGGCATTGCTCGAAGAGATCCTCGATCCAAAGTTCTCAGATTTTACGCCTGAAGAGCTGGCAGAGGCAGAGCAGCTGTCGGAATACATTGAAACGAGCGTGATGGTTGAGGGGACATTCCAATGAACGAAGCACATTTTGATTTGCTGTCAAAGTTCAGCTCTTTGCGCTCTTGGTTCGCTCCTCACGCTGACTCTACAGGAGTAGTGTTCAGGCAGCGGGCTGCAGACGAGACGTTAGCGGCCACGAGTGGAGTGGATGCCGCCGCGTACTATGAGGCATTGTTGATGCTGCCGGTAGCGAGGCCGAACCCAGAAACTGGAGTCCGTTCGTTGATTAAGGATATGGTCTGGGATTTCAATGGCGATTATCCCAACTCTCCCCGTAGCGTTAGAGGGGCGGCGCTACGAATGGACTGGTCTAAGTATACTGCAGTAAGCGCGTTGGTACTGCTTGAGATGAAAGTCGCGTTCTATCTTTATTACCTAGCCCCGTCGCATGTTTATGGTGGCCGAAAATCTAAGAACAAGAAAGCCACTTCGATCATCATGAATTTCTCAGCGGGCATGAGGTTTCTGGATCAAATGTCTCTCTGCGATCAAGAGGAGTTTGGGCGAGACTATGTCCAGCGTATTGAGACCGGCGTGCGGGGGTTTGACACCCTTTCTTATCGTGAAGCCGCAAAACAATACGACTTTATCTTTAACTCTGCCTTGAAAGTGTTCTTTAACGTTATTCGTGCCCCGTATTTTGCTGAAAACGTGTTCGGCGGGTTTCTGCCACATGTCGATCTGAACAAGCTTCAGTGGGCGCATATCGCTACAGAAAAGGCATCTGGGGCGACCGACAAGGTGGTAAGTGAGGTGCTGTCGAACAAAGTCTTCGAGCACTCTTCGTTAACAGCCTCCATGTTGATTGTGGATTTCTTGGCGACACTTGGTGAATCGGTAGTGGACATCGATAGCCTTCGGCGTCGTGACGCCAGGGCATTCAACCGTGCAGACGAGCATGAGCTGACCCCTCGCTTGCTCAACATGTACACGCTTATGCGTCTCAAACAGGCTGGCTATCCGGAGAATACTATCTCATCGGTCATGGGCGAGGTACCGGATGAGTTGATGTCGCCTTTTCAACAGGAGGGTGCATCACTGATCTCCGTTTCGACAGTGAAAAAGATCGCGGGCGGTCTAATCAATCGTACACTTCGTAAGTATCTTGACCAGGTCTACTACAGCTGCTGCTACATTGTGGCCCAGTACTCAGGTATGAGGCCCTCAGAGCTGTCTCAAATCACCTTTGAACGTGCGCTTTCTGAGAGTGGCCAGTACTGGGTGCTCAATAGTCATGTCGTAAAGCACCGCAACGCCTACGGAAAGTTGTTCGATGATACTTGGGTGGCTATCCCGATTGTTCGCGATGCGGTGGCTGCAGCCAAAATTCTGGCTAAATATAAGCAGACGCCTTTCCTATTTGCTCCTACAGATACAGTAGCGCCAGGCGCGAAACCGGTAGAGGTCAGCAGTGTGGGAATGAAGTACCACTTGATGTCCTTTTTTGAATATATTCTTCCTGAGGATGAGTATAAGGCGCTTGGTTTTTATCCATATATGTTGCGCCACACCCTGGCTTATCAGCTATACCGTGCTGAGGTAGGGTTGCCGTTCATCAGCCATCAATTAAAGCATTTTGGCGATATTATCGGTGGCTATTATAATCGGGGTTTTAGTGCTGTCACTTTGGTTTATGGGCATATTGGCGATTTAATCGAGATGGGAGGTCGTCAGGCCGGCAAGAGCAACAAATACCGGTTTATGGCAGAGAGGGAAGTAGTGCGGCTTCACTACGATCCGGAGGGCACATATGCTGGGGCAAACGGCGCTGCGCACAAAGCGAAGAACAAGGCGATTTTTAAAATGTACGAAGACGCGGGCTACACCTACGATGAAGTCATCAATGCCCTTGTAGCCCAAGGCATCGCAGTAGTGAACGTGGGTATGGGGATGTGCTACGGAGGTCGTGTTGAAGAGTTTGATGAAAGCTTGCCTTGTATCGGTGGGCTTCGCTGTAATCCTAACCGCTGCGCCAACTCTGTGATTACTAAGGCTCATGCTCCAAAGTGGAGAGAGATTTATACCCAGAATCGCGCGTTGCTCACTGACCCGTTCTATCAGGATCGCTTGGATCAAATCAATGAAGTCATTAACGAGGCCAAAGGGGTACTGGATTGGCTTGGCGAAGCTACGGAGCTTGAAGTATGAGCAGTCAACCATTTGATGCGCGCAATTCCGCCGATTACGACCGGATCACAGCTGTTCTAACAGAAGCGCTGGCCCTTATTTCAAGAGATGGCTCAATTAAGGCAACTGTTTCTGAGTTAAGCAGGATTTCTGGAGTCCATCGCAATACGATATACCTGCGTCAGTTTCCTCTGGACAAGCTTGCACTTATTAAAGAGCAACGCGCTCTAAAGAAGTTAGCAATTGCGCGTAAAAAAGTTAAACGCCAAGATCCAGTCAGTATCTTGGAAGACCGTCTAGAAAAAAGTCGTCTAGAAGTTGTATACTGGTTCAATAAGTATAGAGACTCTCAAGAGACGGCTGCTGTGCTGGATGCCCGTTTGGCTAAGGTTCGTGATGCACGAGACATGGCTCTACAGGATTCCAATGGACACCTGTCAAAAATTGGATCTCTTGAACACGAGATTGAGCGGCTCCGGGACGTCATTGCCGTCCTGGAGGCCGAAAACGCGGAGAAAGCGAATTGAAAGCATACCAAGACCTGCTAGCTGACGTGCTAAGCAATGGCGTCGAGAAAGGCGATCGCACCGGCACAGGCACGCTGAGTGTCTTTGGTCGCCAATTCCGCCACAACCTGGAAGATGGCTTCCCGCTGCTCACCACCAAGAAGCTGCATTTCAAGAGCATCATCAACGAGATGATCTGGTTCCTGAATGGTGACACCAACACCAAATGGCTCAAGGAGCACGGTGTCAGCATCTGGGATGAGTGGGCGACTGAAGACGGTGACCTCGGCCCGATCTACGGCAAGCAGTGGACGGCCTGGCCTACCCAGGACGGCAAGACCATCAATCAGATTGACTACGTCATCAACACGCTCAAAACGAACCCAAATAGTCGTCGCATTCTCTTCCACGGGTGGAATGTTGAGTACCTTCCGGATGAGTCGGTAAGCCCACAAGAGAATGCGCGGAACGGGAAGATGGCACTGCCACCATGCCATTTGCTCTATCAATTCTATGTGGCAAATAATAAGTTGTCCGCGCACTTATATATTCGGTCTAGTGACCTATTGCTTGGCAATCCCTACAATTTGGCTGGGGTTAGTTTTCTAACTCATATGCTCGCACAGCAATGTGATTTGGGAGTTGGCGAAGTTGTAGTTACCATGGGTGATGCGCATATTTACTTGAATCATATTGAGCAAGTAAAGCTGCAACTTACTCGTGAGCCACGCCCTCTTCCGAAGTTGGTGTTCAAGCGTAAGCCAGAGAGCATCTACGACTACAAATTTGAAGACTTTGAGATTGTGGGCTATGACCCACATCCTCATATCCCCGCTCCTGTATCGATCTAACTGAGTCAATGCCTGGCTAGCCAAATCTTGGTTGGCCAGGATGGGATATCGGTGGGGAAGACCAGGCCTAGCCTCATCGCTTTAGACGTCGCTCCTGCTGCGGCCTTGGAAGCGCTTAAAAACCGTTTGATCCAAGCACCTTCCTGCCGAACCTATCTCCAGGCAGGTCAGGACATGTTGTCTGTCATTGCCCAGCGAACTGGAGGTTTGTGGATGTCTGAAGTGCTCACAGAAGAGCAGATGCGGGACGCGCTTTTCAGCGGCTTACCACCTAGCAGCTTCAAACCTAGGCAAAGCCCTGCAGCACCGAAGGCCTCTGAGCAACCTCGTCCAAGTAAATTGCGGGTTACCCTTCACGTCACCAAGGTGTTCGAAGGGCATATGGACGTTTTCGTTTATGAATCGAACACACTGAGCCGACTGGTCGCTGAATTGGAGGCCAAGAACGCGGCGCGTAAGAAGAAGTACAAGTACATCGACGTTGTCTCCGTCCAACAGATCTGAGGATCAATGGCGGTAGCCGGGCAGGCCTGCTCCAAGTGGCTACTTCGATCTTGATATACCAGTGAGCTGCTATCTCTCGGGCGACCTCCAGCGTAGGCTTCAGGTTATGCAGGACGCAATCAGGCAACCGCCAAGGAGTTCACATGTACCTCACGATCATGAAGCCACAAGCGCTTCAGCAAATCGCGGTGTTAGCCCGTGGATTGTGGATCGTTGAAGGCCCTGAAGGCTTCGTGCTTGTAATCAAGGCAGGGAAAGAGCTGATCCTGGCCGCTCAGCAAAGGCGTGAATTGAAGCTTTACCTCGCGCCATACAAGGCAGACGAGACGACGGGGCTTACGCTTCTCACAGCCTGCTTTGATGACCCACAAAGCCCGCTATTGATCAAAACCCCACTCATCCCTGGTGACCCTCTCACCGAGGCACTGCAGAGTTTACCTGACGAGTTCAGTGTGTGCTTTTTCGACGAGCACAACCGTGAGCTGTTCAGTTGTAAGGCCCAGGCGAAGCTTGGTCAGCTCCGCAAGGAGCTCGGTACACTCAGCCCCATTGAAGCAGATCACTGGCCCAAGATGTATGAGCAGGCGGACAGATGGTTCAGCCTCACGACCTATGAGGACGACGCTCGTGCCATAACGGTGTTCCTACAAGAGGATCTGTTCCCTTCGGACTATTTGATCACCGACCTTACCCGCCAGGACTTTCGAGGCTCCAAAGGCTTTTCCAATACACAGTTGGAGCGCACTGAGCCGGGTACGTTTCAGGAACTGGATATCATCTATCTGCTCCAGCGGGCATATACCTCCGAGCGGATCATCCATGGCCCCTTGAAGGTCTCCGATGGCGAGGAGCTGGCTGACGTAGTGGTAATGGGCGATGAAGTGACTTTACTGCTGCAGGCGAAGGACAGTCCCAATACCCCAGCGACGTTGAACACAACGCTTGAGAGAAAGCGAAAGAAGGCCATAGGTCAGTTGAAGAACGGCCTTCAGCAACTACGTGGCGCTATTTCAACGATCAAGCGAGAAGGCAATCCAGCCTTGGCGCTTGTGGACGGCACGCCCTTGGACATTGATCTTGCTGCACGACCCCTGGTGGGAGTTGTCGTGGTCAGAGAGTTTTTTATCGACAACTACGATGAATACACCACCATGATTTTGAAGTTCATGGATGAGGTCGGTGTCCGCGTCCTCGCGTTCGATTACAACGAGTTCGAGGTCATGACCCGCCACTGCCCTTCGGAAGATGCACTGCTGTCAGCGTTCTTCCAGATTTCCAAATGCGCTGAGGAAAGGCGGATCTATCCCAGGCTGCGCTTCACGGATCTGCCGCCGCGCTAAATCGAATCGGACAAGCGGAGGGTTTCTCTGCTCTTACCCGCAATTCCCTTTTTAGCCAGGCAGTTCTTTGAGCCAGTAACGCCTGACAGTCGCTTCAGGCAAACCAAGCGCTCGACTCACCTCCGCCTTCGACATGCCACTGGCCTTGAGCTCTAGTACAGCTCGGATTCGGTCTGGACTGCTGGGTTTGCCTCGCGTGCGCTTTACCAGCCCTTCACCAGCGTCCCAGTGCCTCTTCAGGCCCTGCAAGCCTCCCTCGGCTATGAAGCCCTCCAAATCCTTCGAAGCCTTCGCCATGACATCGATAGGTGATGACCCATCCTGGAGGGCCTGACACAGTGCGACCAGAGCCACGAGGTCGAAGTCCAGGCTCAGCGCGATCTTGCTCAGCTTGACCAAAGATACCTGCGTTTTCCCTTGCTCCAATCGCGACAGATTGGCTTGGGAACTGATCTCGGCGAGCTCCTCCTGGGCCGATCCTCTAAGGTCGCGCAGAGCTCGGACTATTGCTGCTATCTCGTTCTGCATGCTGAGCGCTCAAAACGAAGAATAGGGCCACAGCGCCATGCGTCGATAAATATCGAAAGCTGGCAATAATGGCGCTCATCGTTTATCGTGGGCCTACAGATGACAGCCTCGCCGCGTCCGGGCGACCGGCCAGGGAGTGATCAATTTATTAGAAAGTCGACGTCAGCAGGCTAGGGATGAAGCTTCACATACTGTCTGATTTACATTGTGAGTTCGCCGATTTCGTCCCCCCTGTGGTGGACTGTGACGTGGTCGTATTAGCCGGCGACATCCATGTGAAGTCCAGGGGGGCCAGATGGGCCAGCCTGGCCTTCAGCACGCCTGTCGTCTACGCCATGGGCAATCATGAGCACTACAGCGGGAATATAGATCGAACTCACAGCAAGCTGCTTGACGCTGCTGAGGCGCACGTCCACGTCTTGGAAAATCAGGTTTTAGAGTACGGTGATGTGCAGTTTCTCTGTGCTACGGCTTGGACAAGCCTGGCCGCGACCGGAGACCCAGTAGCTGCTTCTTGGTGTGCTCGTGACTCACTGAATGACTTTCGCGCTATCCGTGTCGGTGAACAGTATCGGCGTTTGCGCCCTGATGACCTGATCGCGAGAAATCGAGAGACGAAGGAGTGGTTAGAGGCTCAGCTGTCGCTGCCATTCAACGGTAAGCGTGTAGTTGTGACTCACCATCCGCCCCTTATGAAGTTCGTGAGTGACCAAGGAGCCGATCCTCACTTGCGAGCAGCCTATGGCAACAATTGGGATGGCCTGATGGATTTCAAGATCGATCTATGGATCTTTGGCCATACCCACGAAGCTGTGGATGAGGTTGTTAATGGCGTCCGGTTTGTGAGTAATCCTCGTGGTTATCCCACCGAAGAAACTGGCTTTCGGCCAGACCTAGTTGTCAGTGTATGAAGACTGATTGGGCTGCCGTCGTTTAGCTTTTTCAGTAAGTGAGTAGGTTTCAAATTCGAACGTGATGGAGAATCCATGAGTTGTCTGAATTCCCAGGGCTGGATGGTTGAGGGCGTAATACGACTGCCCAGTCTGGTGTCAGCTAAGTTGGCGATTGCGCAGGCCCATGATTGGGGTGCGCTAGTGGACGCGTACTTGGTAGATGCAGCTGAAGTTGGCGATCGTTTCGTTGCGTATGTGTATGGCGATCTTTCAGGGCAACTGGTTGATGGGATGACAATTGTCACACCCCCTAGTGAGGTGATAGCGGAGGTCGAAGGCATGGCGTTATTGCGGACAGTGTCAGGCAACGATCATTACGTCATGGTCAGCCGATTGCCTGCCGCCGCTTGAGTGCCCCCGCGTTGTCGAGGCCGCTGTCTCAGCCTACTTAATTAGGCCCCACCGTCATCTAATCCATTAATAGTTAATGTGTGTTTAAGGGAAGAAGCATGTCCGAGTTAAAGAAACTGACATTGACTGTTAAGAACTATGATGCTCAAGGGAGCGGTGATCTAGACGCTCTCTATCGACGTGTTAGATATGAAGATGAGCACGGCGCTACTCTCTATTTCAAAGAGGTTGTGATGCTGAAGTACCTTGTGAAACATGGTGCTTTGGCGACTGATGTTCCGCGAACTTGGTACTATAAGCATGCCTCAAAGAAATCGATAATTGTTGTCGCTTTTGAGAAGGCTGGTGGGAAAGTTGAGTGCGACTTGGATGATCTGCGAATTATTGCAAGGTCGACTTTGGTAAAGGGTGTGGTTATTTCGCTAGCAGCGGTTCCAGCTGGGATTATTGCTGCAACGGCAACCTTTGGAGTTGGGCTTGTCATTATTCCTATGTTTTTGTGGTATGGGTACAGGAACGTCTTCAAGCTTCCGAAAATGCTGGGTCGAAAAACGCTGGTGGATGAATTTTCAAAATTTGGCGTTACTCTTCGGTAGCTTGGTTTTTTGGTTGTTGAACTTGATTCTCGTTAGAGTGGCTGGCTGTCTCGCTGACGGTGACCAGCGAAGGAAACTCAGATGAAGACCTGTGCCGTAATCTTTGACGCCTTCGGAACGCTGGTAGAGATACAGCAGCCGACACATCCGTTTCGACAGTTGCTTCGAGAGGGGCGACGCCAAGGCCGCTTGCCTCGCGCTGATGACATTCGAACGATCATGACCCGTTGCCTTTCTCTAAGCGAGGCTGCGCTGGCCTTTGGTATCAAGATCTCGCCCACCCAACTCGCATTTCTTGATCAATGCTTGGAGGAAGAGCTGGCAAGCATTCAGCCTTATCCAGACGCGGTTGAGGCCGTTGGGCTACTGCAAGCTGCAGGGGTGAGACTGGCCGTATGTTCAAATCTGGCAATGGCCTACGGCCCCGTAGTGGAAAGGATTTTCCCGCACCTTGGGGCCTATGGTTTCAGCTATCGCATTGGTGTTATGAAACCGCAAGCCGGCATCTACCAGCACACCTGCGATCTGCTTAATGTCCGGCCAGAAAATGAGCTCAGTGGTAAGAGACGGATCGTCATGATTGGCGACTCAGAAAGGTGTGATCGGGATGGGCCTGCCCTGGTCGGTATCAAGGGTTACCTGTTGCGCAGGAATGGAGGCGGGGCTTCCAATCTTTCCCATTTTGCACAATCAGTGCTGAGTGATACGTAGCTGCTAGCAGATCCTCAATTCGATGGTAAGCGTTGCGTCTGAGCTAAAGGGCCGCGCCACGAGGTGGCCCTGTCCATGCGTACGAACGGTCAGTGGGTGGGGAGGCTTATGCCTAGAACGAGGTTTGAAAGCGCGCTGGTAGCCCCGGATGTGTATCAGGGTCGCTCCGATGCACACCACTATGACTTCAATCAACAGCCAAGCCAGGACAATGAGTGTGTCTAGACCGCATGCGTGCAGATCATGGCTGTCCGGCACAATCGCTGAAGTGTTGAAGCCGTTGTACAGGGGCCGGGATGCCCCTGCACAGTGTACGAGGGGCGACCAGACCAGTATCACAAGAGGGTAAAGCATGAATGCGCTTAAGATTGTCGGGCAATGCGTTCGCTCCCCAATCGGCTGCTGGAGTGCTAGACATCGTTGCTGTCGGGCGCGTTACGAGCAGGTCTTCTCAATCGCGTTTGAAGTGTTTGGAAGCCGAAAGAAGGCGCAGCGATGGCTTGTAAGATCTGTGGTAGGTACAGGCCGTCAGGCACCCTGCTGGGTGCTGTACACACCTATGGGATTCACAATTATCCATGACGAACTTATGCGGCTTGATCACGGCATACGAGCCTAATCCCATTTAGCCTGTCGTTGCTCTGTATGCGTCTGGCCAAGTCATCTACCCAGCCCCGCCTAGCATCTTTCCCTGATAACGACGGTTTTGTTGGGTGAAGAAAACGACCATATAGCCTTTCATTTCTATCTCCTCAGCGAGTACCAATCATTTGGTAGGACAGAAGCCCGGCAGCGGTCATCGCTAACGAGCCTGCAACGTGCAACGAAATTGAGCCAAGCGCCCAGACCAGTCTGCCCTCCTGAATCAAGGCAACCGTTTCGGCTGAAAATGTAGAGAAGGTGGTAAGCCCACCACAGAAACCCGTGATGATCAGGAGACGCCACTCTGGACTGAGGGTAGGAGAAGCGGCCAAGAAGGCGATGGCCACGCCGATGATGTAGCCCCCAACCATGTTCGCGACCACAGTACCTGGAGGAATCGTAGGAAACAGAGCATTCAGTTTCATGCCCAATATCCAGCGCAACCAGGCTCCAAGTGAAGCGCCAACGGCGATGACCATTAATGACTTCAGCATGGCGAGCCCACCTCATCAGACCTGAGTGGACTAACTGGCAAGCGGCTCGCGCCGAAAGAAAAAGGAAAGTCGGAGGGTAAGATCATAGCCTGTCCTAAAATGGGGGACAGGGAGACGCACCTACGCACCCTGTCCAGGGTTCACGTAGGCATCATCAGCACGAAGGCGGTTAAAGGAGGAATGCCATCTCCTTTCTTCATCCTATAGCAGCGACCAGCAATGCTTCAAGCGGTTCTAAGCAATCCAGGCACGTGGTACGCATCAGGCATGTTTGAGGTAAATGCACGCAGCCGGCTGCTGCATTTGAATCACTGCAAGATCAGAGGGTCATCTGCTAGCAAGGTTGATTTCACAAGAGAGTTAACTGGATGAAGTTTGAGTAAAAGACTGCCTTGGTTCGGACGGATAACTTTCTTAGCCAACCATGCTCTAGGCCCAATGGCTCTAGAACGAAAATGGCGTTAGCATTCCGTCCACTCGGCTTAAACAGCCTGTTTTCAGATCAGGGTCGCATTGTGGAAAAGCTAAAACGCCTCGAAAGTGGAATCGAAGGGCTCGACGCTCTGCTCAAGGGCGGACTGGTAGCAGGCTCTTCATACATAATCCAAGGGCGCCCAGGGTCTGGAAAAACGATCCTAGCGAACCAGCTTGGGTTCCATCATGCGAGCAATGGAGGCCGGGTTCTGGTCGCCACGCTGCTGGCCGAATCGCATGACCGTCTCTTTCAGTTCCTTTCTACGCTGAGCTTTTTCGACTCTTCCAAAGTAGGCGCCGAAATTCAGTTTGTCAGCGCGTTTGACACGCTGGAAAACGAAGGTTTGGATGAAGTTGTGAAACTGCTTCGACGCGAGATAAGCCGTCAGAAAGCCACAGTGATGGTGGTAGACGGTTTGCTCAATGCGCGCTCAAAAGCTGATTCACACATCGACACCAAGAAATTCATTTCTGAACTGCAAGGGCATGCCGCTTTTGCTGGTTGCACGGTGCTGTTTCTTACCAGCTCCCGCCTTGACGACGGCAGTCCTGAGCACACCATGGTTGATGGCGTCATAGAGATGGGCGAAGAGCTATATGGCACTCGCTCAGTGCGTCGAATTCAGCTGCGCAAAACTCGCGGCAGCGGAGCCATGACCGGTCTTCACGAGTGTGAAATTACCGACAAGGGCTTGGTGGTTTACCCGCGACTCGAAAGTCTCTACAGCCACCCGTCTTCTCCCGACAGCGCTGACATGACGCGTATCGCCAGTGGCATCAAATCACTGGACGACATATTAGGCGGAGGTCTGCACAGCTCCAGTGTATCTCTGGTCATAGGCCCTTCTGGGATCGGAAAGACGACTCTGGGCCTTAAGTTCCTGGCCGAGTCGACTGTGGAAGCGCCGGGCCTTCATTTTGGTTTCTACGAAAGCCCACAACGGCTGCGGCTCAAAGGCCAATCACTGGGTATCGATATCAAAGGCATGGAAGATAGCGGCGCGTTGAGCATTGCCTGGCAGCCCACCACAGAGGGTCTCCTAGATGGGCTTGGCGCCCGACTGCTGAGCATCGTTGAAGAAAAGGGCATCAAACGTCTATTTATCGATAGCCTGAGCGGCATGACGCGAGTCACGACAAATCCAGCGCGGATTACTGACTTCTTCAGTGCTCTGATGAACGAACTACGATCCAGAGGCGTTACGGTATTTGCATCCTGGGAAATGCGCGATCTGTTTGGCTCAGAGGTCAGCGCACCGAACTCTGACCTCTCCAGCATCGTCGACAATTTGGTTCTGATGCGGTTCTCTGAGAATCACTCTGAACTAAGCAGGACGCTTTCCATTCTTAAAGTACGAGACAGCTCTTACGACCCTACGCGTTTTGAGGTCGTCATCCGTGATCAAGATGTTTTCCTGAAAAAGGCCTCAAGACATGAACCTTCAGTCCCGACTGAGACATTGCCCGGTTCAAAATCTTAAGCCTTCGTGCGGGTTGAATTTAACATGACCACCATCTTGGTCGTCGACGACGAGTATTTGATCGCTGATATTCTCAGTTTCGCGCTGGAGGATGAGGGGTTCATGGTGGTGACGGCCAGCAACGGTCAGAAAGGGCTTGAAGTGCTCGATAGAGAGCGGCCTGCTTTGATCATTACCGACTTTATGATGCCGGTCATGGACGGCCTGGAATTCGCCACTGCCGTTCGAGCTTTGCCTTCGGCTAGTCAATTGCCGATCATCCTGATGAGCGGTGCTCAGGCACACATCGGTATGCAGAGATCGGATCTGTTTGATGCTGTGTTGGAGAAGCCATTCAACATTGACTCCATCATTGCCGAAGTTAAAAAACTTTTGGCTACTGATTAGCGGGTTGTCGAACTACATACCCCGACCAACCTCAAGCCGGTCTACAGTCAAGTCCGGCGACAGCCTCTCGACGGGGGTGAGTAGTAAAAGGTCATCCACAGGATACTCAGCGCTATCGGGATGGATGTGACAGTCCAAACAAGTAATCTACCCGCAGCGCTGAGGGCACTCATAAATGCCCTGACTGATTAGCGAGCTCGGGAGCGACTACATCGGTTTGACCGAAACCACGTCCACGTACTTGTACTTTTTCCTAGCCGCCTTCACTGCATCATGTTCGGCAAGTAGAGAGCTCAAGATATCGGCCTCGTGAATCAACTCGTGCACTTCCCCCTCAAATTCGTTTCCCACTCGTAGCGTGACCCTCAGCCTGGGCGTGAACGATTTGGCCGCTTTCTTCTTGGCTGCTGGAGCAACCACCGGTTTTGTGAACACAACCTTTGGCACTGACTCCAGAACTGGAGGAGCAGAAATCTGCACTTCAGGCGGAACCTCACCAAACAAGGCACGACGCATTTCTTCTTCAGTTAAATCAGCGCTCATAAAACATCTCGATGGAGAAGCAATTAACTCAAACAATTCTACAAGGATGTGAGCTTATGCGACTTGACCACGGCATACGAGCCTAATCCCATCTAGCCTGTCGTTGCGTTCTATCGAGTGGGGGCGCCATACCAGAAGCTGTGCGATTCGTGGTCTTGTGCGCCGAGCCTCACTGCCACATTTTTCCGATCTGGCCTCTCAGGCTATCGTTGGGCAGACTATCAGCCATTGACGAATGGTAACGCCTTACACATGTAGCAAGCCGAGCCAGGGCAAAGCCCCCTGAACTGCTCCGTCTGTGAGATCAGAGGCGGCGCAGAGCCTCGCTGGTGTAGCGCGTAGCCCTGCTGCTCAAAAAATCTTGGTGCTGTTGTTGTCAGCAAATGAAATCGAGCGATTCCCTGCCCGGCGGCTATCGCTTCAATGACTCGAAGCATTTCAGCTCCAACCCCTTTCGATCTGCATGCCGGCTCCACGACCAGGGAACGCAGCAACCCGTCCGTACCATGCGTTTCGAATCCTCCCCATGCGACCGTCTTACTGTCCAGCGTGAACTCAAAAAAGGTTCGGCCCGGAAGATCAATATCGTCTGATGGAAGGTCAGCAGATTTCAGTGCATCGCGAAAGCGCTGCCATTGCCCACCGGCTATTTCCGTTGCCTGGATCATCATCTCCCACTCCATCCTTCCATCTCCTTTGTGCTGCTTTGCATGGACTGTTACGGCCCAAGCCGAAGCCGTAGTCATCATATTCGCTTTACCGAATATCTGCCAAAGCGTATATTCGATTTTCCATATGCATCGAGTCTAGTCATGACCCCTGCTATCAAAGTGCTTTTCGTGTGCGTTGCCAACTCAGCCCGCTCCCAGCTTGCAGAGGCTTTGCTGCGTCACACCGACCCGCGCTTCGAGGCCTTCAGCGGAGGATCCCAACCCTCTGAGGTTGATCCGCGCACGATTCAGGCGTTGGAGGCAGTTGGAGTCGATGCGACGGGCCTGCGAAGCAAGTCCATCAGCGAGTTTCAAGCTGATCGATTCGATTACGTAATCACTCTTTGCGATAAATCCGCCAGCGAGTGCCTACCAATGCCCAGTGCAGGTGAAGTCATTGCCTGGGACTTTCCTGACCCAGTAACGAACGATGATCCCGGTGCATTTCGCCACACGCTCCACGACATCCACGAGCGCATCAAGCTCTTCGTTTTGGTCAAGACCAAACACCTGGAGGATCTATGACAGAACCCATGAACCCCACCACGTTATTCAAGTGCTTGGCGGATGACACCCGAGCCAAAATTTCCCTGCTTGTCGTGAGCGAAGGCGAGCTGTGTGTCTGCGAGCTGACGGCGGCACTCGACCTGAACCAGCCGAAGATTTCTCGTCATTTGGCCCTGCTGCGTTCTGCTGGTTTGTTGATGGATCGCCGGCAAGGTCAGTGGGTGTACTACCGCCTGAACCCCGATTTGCCTGCGTGGGTAACTGCGGTTTTGAAAGAAGTCGTAGACGCCAATCAGCAATGGCTGGAAACCGAGACTAAACGCCTGTGCGGTATGAACGACCGTCCGATCAACCAGGCCGTGTGCAGCTGATTCACGCCCAACCGGATTAACGAAATGCTGATTGCCGTATTGATATTTATCGCCACCATCGTGCTCGTCATCTGGCAGCCCAAAGGGCTCGGAGTTGGTTGGAGTGCCACGTTGGGTGCCATCGTGGCGTTGCTGGCAGGCGTCGTTACTCTTGCAGACATACCCGAGGTCTGGCGCATCGTCTGGAATGCTACCGGAACTTTCATCGCGGTCATCATCATCAGTTTGCTGCTTGATGAGGCAGGCTTTTTTAAATGGGCTGCGCTGCATGTGGCCCGATGGGGAGGCGGAAGCACCCGCAAGCTGTTCGCATTTATCGTCCTGCTTGGCGCAGCGGTGTCGGCCCTGTTCGCCAATGACGGAGCAGCATTGATCCTCACACCCATTGTGATCGCGATGTTGCTGGCGTTGCGTTTTTCTCCTGCGGCTACTTTGGCATTCGTCATGGCAGCCGGTTTTATCGCCGACACGGCGAGCTTACCGCTGGTGGTTTCCAACCTGGTCAACATCGTTTCTGCCGACTACTTCGATATCGGCTTCAACGAATATGCTTCGATCATGGTGCCGGTAAACATCGTCAGCGTGGCAGCGACATTAGCCATGCTGCTGTGGTTTTTCCGCAAAGATTTACCAAAGACCTATGACCTCAACCAACTGAACAATCCGGACGAGGTAATCCACGACCGGGCCACGTTTGTAGCCGGCTGGTGGGTGCTGGCACTACTCCTGATCGGCTTCTTTGTCATTGAGCCGTTGGGGGTGCCAATCAGCGCCATTGCAGCGGTCTGTGCGTTCATTCTCTATGTCATCGCGGCTCGTGGTCACGCCATCAACACAAGCAAGGTGCTCAAAGAGGCCCCATGGCAAGTAGTGATTTTTTCTTTGGGTATGTACCTGGTCGTCTATGGCCTGAAGAACGCCGGCCTGACCGACCACATCGCGCAGATCCTGAACGTGTTCGCCGGTTATGGCGTTTGGGGCGCGTCCCTGGGTACAGGGCTGCTAACAGCATTGCTGTCTTCGATCATGAACAACATGCCCACGGTTCTGGTTGGTGCCTTATCCATCCATGCCGCCGAAGTTGATGGCGTCGTACAGCAAGCAATGGTGTACGCCAACATCATTGGCTGCGATCTAGGCCCGAAGATCACTCCAATTGGCAGTCTGGCCACGCTGCTGTGGCTGCATGTGCTGGCCAAGAAGGACATCAAGATCAGTTGGGGTTACTACTTCAAGACTGGGATCGTGCTGACCTTGCCTATCCTCGTCGCCACCTTGTCTGCCCTGGCATTGCGCCTCAGTTTCTGAATCAAGGAATCTTCTGATGAAAGTCTTGTTCATGTGCACCCACAACAGCTGCCGCAGCATTCTGTCCGAGGCGCTTTTCAACCACTTGGCGCCCGAGGGCGTAGAAGCTGTCAGTTCAGGAAGCTTTCCCAGTGGCCGGGTGAATCAAAGGGCACTGCAGACACTGGAGGCGGCGGGTATCTCTACTGCGGGCTTAAGCAGCAAGGCTTCGGACGCTTTTGAAGGCTCGCCGCCAGACATCGTGATCACTGTCTGTGACCGGGCTGCAGGTGAGGCATGCCCAATCTTCTTCGGGCCAGCTTTGAAGGCGCATTGGGGGCTGGCCGACCCGTCTGAGGCTAGCGGGTCGGAAGCCGAGATCACCGCTGCGTTTGAAACCACATTAGCCAAAATTCACGAGCGCGTGAGCGCATTTCTTGCGCTGCCACTGAAGACCATCAGCACTGACCAGTTGAAAGCTGAACTGAACCGCATCGGTTCGCTTTAAAGATCAACCGAGGCGGCACCCAACCAGGCGCCGCTGTAGGAGTTTATATGCAAGACACATTGCCGAACGTCCACGCCGACCTGATCGACATTCCTTCGTTGGAACAACTGGAGCCGCGTACGCCTTCGCTCCATAGACCGCGCATTCTTCTACTGTATGGATCAACGCGAGAGCGCTCATTCAGCCGGTTGGTGACTCAGGAAGCAGCCCGCTTGTTGGAGGAGTTTGGCGCCGAAACCAAAATCTTCGATCCCTCGGGTTTGCCGCTGCCGGACGATGCTCCGGATACCCATCCCAAAGTGGCGGAATTGCGCGAACTCATGCAATGGTCTGAAGGACAGGTGTGGTGTTCGCCTGAACGGCACGGCTCCATGAGCGCAGTATTCAAGGCCCAGATCGACTGGGTTCCGCTTGCGATTGGTGCAGTTCGACCTACGCAAGGAAAGACCCTTGCAGTAATGCAGGTCTGCGGTGGCTCGCAATCTTTCAACGTGGTCAATCAGCTGCGCGTACTGGGCCGATGGATGCGGATGTTCACCATCCCAAACCAATCTTCGGTGGCCAAGGCGTTTACCGAGTTCGACGAGGCAGGTCGTATGAAGCCGTCCTCGTACTACGACCGACTCGTGGACGTGATGGAAGAGCTGATGAAGTTCACGCTGCTGTTGCGGGGTCGCCAGGACTACTTGGTTGATCGGTACTCCGAGCGTAAAGAGTCCGCCGAAGAGCTTTCCAAACGCGTCAACCAGCGCTCCATCTAACGTCAGTGCGAGGAAACTGTATGAGCCAGATCACGATCTATCACAACCCGCAATGTGGCACCTCTCGCAACACCTTGGAGCTGATCCGCAACAGCGGAGAAGAGCCGACTGTTATCGAGTACCTACAGAGCCCACCTGACCGCCCCACGCTTGTCAGATTGATCAAGGATATGGGTATCGAGGTGCGCGCTCTTTTGCGTATCAAAGGCACTCCGTACGAAGAGCTGGGATTGGGCGATGCATCGCTGACGAACGAACAGCTCATCGATGCCATGATGGCTCACCCTATCCTGATCAATCGCCCCATCGTCGTGACGCCTTTGGGTACACGCTTGTGTCGACCGTCAGAGGCAGTCCTCGACCTTATGCCGCAAGAGCAGCGCGGCAGCTTCGTCAAAGAAGACGGACAAGTCGTCATTGATGAGAATGGCCGCAGGGTTTAAACCGATGTAAAGCAGATGGGCCTGGGGGGACGCTGGTGAATCAAAACTCGAAATTTGATGTAGTGGTCATTGGCGGTGGCCAATCCGCGCTCACCGTAGCCTATTTCTTGAGGCGTACAGGCCTTTCCTATGTATTACTCGACGCCGAGTCAGCACCGGGAGGGGCCTGGCGGCATGGGTGGGATTCTCTCCGACTATTCTCGCCGTCTGCTTGGAGCTCTATTGCCGGCTGGCCCATGCCAGCAGTATCCGAGGGGACTCCTGGGCGGGACGATGTTGTCGACTATCTAACTCAGTACGAACGCCGATATGACTTTCCCATCATCCGATCCACGCGGGTAAACCGTGTCGAGAAAATCGAAGACGGATTACGGGTTGTCGCCGAGGGAAGAGCCTGGGAGGCCAAAGCGGTTATCAGTGCAACAGGCACCTGGAGCCACCCATTTATCCCAAGCTATCCCGGACAGGAGTTGTTTTTAGGGCAGCAGCTTCATTCCGCTCATTACGTTGGGCCGGATGAGTTTGAGGGGAAAACTGTCCTTGTCGTCGGTGGTGGCAACTCGGGAGCCCAGATTTACGCCGAGGTTTCCAAAGTGGCTCAGGCAACCTGGGTAACTCAAGAAGTCCCAAAGTTTCTACCTGATGAGGTTGATGGGCGCGTCCTGTTCGAACGAGCTACTGCTCGATTGAAGGCGCAACAGGATGGTGTGGAGCCTGAGCAGCCCGCTGGAGGGTTGGGCGACATCGTAATGGTGTCATCGGTGAAAGACGCTCGTGAACGCGGTGTATTGAGCGCAGTACGGCCATTCACGCACTTCACTTCGACAGGCGTTGTGTGGTCATCAGGAGACGAAACAAAGGTGGACGTTGTCATCTGGTGCACGGGATTTTCTCCCGCGCTCGACCACCTGAGCAGCCTGGGCGTTGTAGGCCTGGACGGTAAAGTGGCTGTGGACGAAAATCGAAGTGTTGCGTCACCCAATTTGTGGCTGGTGGGTTACGGCGATTGGACAGGGCTCGCCTCTGCGACATTGATCGGAGTAACCCGCACCGCTCGGGATGTAGTCAACCAAGTCCAAAGCTATCTCACTAGCGAACCCTGATGTCTCGCGACGCAAATCGAGTGTGCCTACTGTGATGCGACTTCAAGCTCAGGAAAGAGAATAGGC
This sequence comes from Pseudomonas poae, assembly GCF_001439785.1. Taxonomy (GTDB): domain Bacteria; phylum Pseudomonadota; class Gammaproteobacteria; order Pseudomonadales; family Pseudomonadaceae; genus Aquipseudomonas; species Aquipseudomonas poae. The sequence goes on from NZ_JYLI01000002.1 coordinate 146,927, forward strand.
TCCAGTGGAGGAGTTGCCGGACACAGCCCGAGCCGCCAGTAGCCGACGTCGTGCCATTTTCCAAGCTTGAAGCCTACCTCCGGATATGTGCCGATTTGGACGAACCCCAGCGACTCATGCAGGCCCACACTTCCTTCATTGGGCTGCGCAATTCCGGCGTACGCTGCGCGAAATCTCTGCTTATCAAGAATCGGAAGCAAGGTCTCATAGAGTTCACGGCCAACACCCTGACGGCGAGCTGACTCTGCTATGTACACCGTCACGTCAACAGCCCATCGGTAGGCCGGACGAGCCCTGTGCTGGCTTGCGTAGGCGTAGCCCTTGATCTCGCCATCCTCTTCAGCCACTAGGTAGGGATATGTCTGAAGTGTCGTCGCTATCCGCTGAGCAATTTCCTCAACGCTTGGCGGGGTCTCTTCGAATGAGATCGCTGTATTTAGAACAATGGGAGCATAAATGCGCTGGATGGCTTCTGCGTCGGTGATTACTGCCGTACGAATTTTCAAACCCTTTACAGCCATCGTGAATGATCTCTCGTTGAATAGCCGTCGTTCGGCACTCGGAATCTAACTACACTCGCCGCAGCGATGCATTTCTGACTGAAGCCGGTGACTGGTATGACTTAGAGGCAGAAACGACCGGCATGGCCAATGTACCTGCTGGGCGCGCTCGTAGGCGATCAAAATTCGCATTTGGTGAATCGAAACTCATAAATGTTAGCGTTTTCGCCTGCTTTAAAGCATTTTTTATAGGTTTTCGAGGATTTTTGAGTGAAAACTCAGATTGACAAACAGGCAATTTATTTACCGTTCGTCGGCAATGTCCATTTTATTTTCACCCCCCCCTCTTGAAAATTTTTAAGCGAGACGGAGTTCTTATATTTGAGAGCAAGATAAAAGCGGCAGTGGCCCAGGCACCGCTTTTCTCACAGGATTTCGCCGGCTTTTACATCTGATATTTACGGCTTCTAGATCACACGGTTTTGAGGACTGAAGGTGAATTTGAGGTTGGAATGGGTGGGCCGGGGGCCAAGGAGAAATCGCTTTTCTTTGCAGCCGCAGGCTGCTGCTTACGCTTTGACGTCAAACCAATAGGTTTTTTTTGCTGGGATCAGTCCGTCTGAAATTCCACCCGTCTCGGACAACAGGCTCGGCTGGCGTCCGTCGCCTTCAATGTTCTAGCAAGACGCACTCGGTGGCCTACTGCGCGCTTCGAAAATTCGGATCTGTAAACTAAATTTTTGATCTGTAAACCTCGGCGGTTAACACGTCAAAAAATTGGTTTACAGGTTGATCTGGATTCTGGCCGCGCTTGGGGCTATTTTGCCAATTTATGGATAATGCGAGCCCGACATCGGATCCTATGACCCCTCTGTCTGATGGTCAGCTCTGGTCTCTTGCCTGCGAAGCCTATGGGGATGATCTCCCTGTAATCCTTCGATCGCTATTAAGCGCCTACGAGCGTCGTCCTGGGCTGAATAATCCTATCCGTGTTCACAGGTCGGTTATCGGCGTTGATGGCTTCACAGCGCTTCGAGAGGCCCTTGTTACACAGCGCTCCAATGGTTTCCATCAGCTCGACGGTTACTTGGAAAACCGTGAACCTTTGGCTTGGCATCTCGTACGCCATCTGCAGCAGAAGCTGATAATCGATGGGCATGCCCCTGCTTCAATCCGTGACCAGCGTTTTACGGCAGACCTGGGGCTTTGACCTTGTCCCGTTGAGACACTTAGTCGACCATTTAGTCGACCATTGGGTTGATACGATCCTGATCGTCATCAGTCGTGTCGGCCTCTCTGCCCGACATCAATCGCTGCTGTTCGGACATCCACTCGCCCGCGTCGCTGAACTCTTGCATCATTTCTGCGGAACCCCATTAGTGTCAGGGGCTCCGGAGCTTTCTTGTTCTGCGTCTCCGCAAGAGAAAGAGAAACGCCCCGCATGGGCGGGGCGTGGTTACCAGCGCCGAACTCAGCGCTCTTTGTTCGCCTGTGAGAGCACGGAGCCGGCCAGGCTCAACACCATCTGGCTATGGCCCGACTCACCCAGAATTTTGCTGGCGAGCTCCTCCATCCGAGCGCTGGTTTGCTTGGTAGTTGAGGCCTGAGAAAGCGCCGAGCCAGCCAGCTCCTTGGCCAAAGCCGAGGATTTAGAATCAAGCAATACAGCCGAGGCCAGGCTGGCGATCGAACTGCTGGTTTGTTTCGCGTTAAAGCTCATATTCTTACCTTCTGATCAGAGATTAAGTGCCCCGACTCAGCGCTAGCGCATCGAACCACGCGTCACCTTTATTTGACGCGGCAGTTCGCAATTCGATGTAATGCGTTCACTCAAGTCAGGTTGACTAACCGTATGGCTTTGAGAGCGGGTGGGTCACGGAACGTTTGGCGACCTAACGTGACCACTCGCTGAACTCGCCTCCCGTATAGGGATACGGTACTGCAAACACCATATCTTGGGTGTTTTTGGCGCAGCACCCACAAGATGAGCGATTTCCGCGCAGTTATCAAGCGTTGAAGACACACATGCCCTGTGGATAATGTGTGTATATCCTGTTGGCCGTAGAGCCCAAGCTGCATACCGCTTGGCTCGCAGCGAGCCCCAAAAATTTCGAACTTTTTTCCGCTGGCCATTACGTGATTCGTCGTGAGGCTCTGAAACGCTCATGTATGCTGAACTGGCGTCGATGGGGCCAGGGCTGCCTAGAGGTAGTCGAGGAAGATCGATCCATCGTGCTCTTTGCGCACAAAGGACAGCTCTTCGGGGTATCCATCGACGCCAATCAGCTTGACTACACCGTCCGCACGCTCGTGCATGCAAACCAGAGTACACGTCGCAACCTCGGCGGCGACCTCGGCTTCATGGAGGCTATAGCGTGGGATGTGGTAAGTATCGCCGGCTTGAAGGTAAAGGCGATGTGTTTCGACTACCGCTTCACGCAGCTGAGTTTTACGCAGGGTATTCGCCGTCTGTTGAAGGTAGCGATTCCCTCCATAGATCACTTCGTACACCGGGTGGCCCGCAGTAGATCCATCGGTAACGGGCGTGCTGATGTACTGAATGTTAGTCAGCGTGCCGACCAGTATTCTGCTGCTCACATGCGTATCGTGCAGGTGGATGCGAGCGGGCATTCCCGTGATCTGGCGTACGCCGTTGGGCCAGAGATGCAGGCGCCATTGCTCAACGTCCGAGCGTTTGAGCAACATGACGTAGAAGCCGTGCGGATGCTTGAGGCATTTGGGGGGCTCCTGGTTGATCCAGGCTTTCAAGTTGTCCTTGATGAAAGCATTTGAGAGACCGGCAAGATCATGGCGGTTGAGAAAGTCCAGATCAGCTGACATACGGGGAGCTTTCCTTTACCGAAGCTTCCGCAGCCGTCACCACGTCCGACGGTATGATGCCCAAACCAAACATGGACTGGAGTACCTCGCTAGGGGCGACCTTAGTAGGTATCTCCACGCTGGCGGCCTCTCTGCGGATCAACCCCAGCTCATGCGCATACGCCGCATAGTCTCGATGGGTGCGGTGGTAGCGGTAGGCGAAGTCTTTGGGGTCTTCGCGTGTGATGATCAGCTCTTGAGACGACCCTTCGATTCGGAATGTCGACAGCCGCTTGCTTAGATAGAGATGCACGATGAGCAGAGAGGGGTAGTCCATCTGGGCCCTGGCAATGGTGAGGATGGTTGCCAGTACTTCAGACTTAACGTAATTCACGCTCCACAGCTTGCTGTCGAAGGTCGCGCTTTGCCGAAAACGAGCGTACTGCTCGCACAGCGCATCGTCCCTGAAGTCGAGCAAGATGACTTCAATCCGAATAGGTTGGCGATGCCGTTTGGCCTGTTCCAAGAGCTTCGGAAGGGTGTCAGCGCGAAAATGCCGGCCCGTCCGCACGCTGATCTGATAGTCCACGGATTCGGCAACGATGCGATCAAGATTTTGCGAGATGTCCTGAGGCAGAACGACCGCCGCCTTCTGGACTTCATTCGGGTCAACGAAAAACGAAATGTAGAGCGTGGATAGAATCGCAAATGCACCACTCGCCACCACAGACGTCAAGAAGCTGTTGAACGCGGTTAGCGCGGGCGAGGGTGACGGGATGCTTGCGATCCACAGGATGGCCAGGAAGCACAAGGCGAGCAGCGTGCAGCTGGCGATCAGGAAGCTACGGCGCTGATGAGCCGAGCTGAAAATACCGGACAGTGACATGACGTCTACCTTGTGAATTCCGTTTCGATCGCGGATTTTGCTGGGCGTGATAGCGTAATGCAAGCATGAAGCCTCACAAGCAACGGGCGCTGCGATCCGAAAACTGATCCGAGGGTGCAAATCCGAATGCTTAAGCTAGGCTAAGATCGAAGCGATCTAGGCGAAGTTTTTTCCGCTGATCAGCGCCAAAATCGAGTCTCGAATCACCGCAGCAAATGGATGAAGAATCGTGTGACATGTCACAAAGGAGTATCGCTTTGCATGATTCTTTTATGCCATACTCAATCCACTAGGCTATTTTCGCCGGTTGATCCCGCTCCAAATCGGCTGCGTGAAAGGCGCAGAATTCACGATCAACACCCAGTAGTGACGGAGGCGTTTCGCTTCCTGAATCCGGAACAAACGTGGCAAAGGTATCTGCATGGCAGGTGCTTGAGATGAACGTAATCGTAAGCTTTGAGTCGAAGTAGTGAGTGAAGCCGTCTGTCGGACATCTGTTTGGGGTGCTCACGCTGTTGATGGCGGATTCGTATAATCCGCACCTTCACGAACCATGGCGAGCTGTACCCGCTTCGGCGTCGTAAGTGTCTAACGTTAAGAAAGTCCGTAAGTCAGCAAGACCGCACCACCGGGAACGTGGGCAAAAAGAGGACAGAAAGATGAGCGTTGAGCTTTTGTATGATAAGGCCAGGAAACACATGGGCGCGACGGAAGAGGAGCGCCTACGAAAAGCGCGAGCCCGTACCTTCGTGATGACCAGAATCCTAGCCAAGCAAGCCAAAGCCCAAGCCGTGACTGATGAGATGCTTGCTCGTACCTGCAGCCTCTGAGTTTTTCTGACCTGAAAGCAGCCCCTCGTGGCTGCTTTTTTTTGCGCATAGAACAATGACTCCATACCTCGTCACGGAATTTCAGGCCGAAACGCTGAGCGCCCTGATTCGCGAATGCTTTGGCTACGAATACCTGCAGATCTTTGACAAAGAGCAGGTGAAGTACCTCTACAACTACCTCTGTCACATCGGTGCCAAGTCGATCCTGCTTGAGCCTCGGTACACCGATCGTGACTTCCTGGAAGACTATTCGCGCTACTATCTGAAGCGTTTCCGTAACGACGGTCAGGTCTGCGGGCGGCTTCATTTTTTCAGCTGCAAGCTTGACCATAAATCGCTTGATCGCATGATGATCGACAGCGCGCGCCAAGACCTGTCCCGGGCTTCGCTGCAGGACAATTACCTCGGCTTTGTGGTGATCAAACCGCTCGAAAAGACCTTCATCGGCAAGACATGCTTACGCATTGCCGGTGATCACGGCACCGGGCCAGGCACGAAGAAAAAAATTGCCAAGCGCTATGACGTCAATCTGTTCGGCATCAAGCTACATGTGAATTCGATTGCTTTCCAGGAGCAGGACAAGGTCGTCGCCGCCTGCGCGACCACTGCGATCTGGGCTGCGCTGCATGCGCTGCCAGGGCGTGATGTGAAGTCTGTCCCATCGTGCAGTGAGATCACCACCGCTGCACTCAATTTTGTGGATGGCTCGCACAACGGTTTCCCGAACAAGCACCTCACACACAAACAGATCCAGCGATCGCTCGACGTTCAGGGCTTTCGGTACCATTCCACCACACTCACTACTGAAACCCAGGGCTGGTTCCACAGCTACGCCTCTTCGCATATCGACAGTGACTTGCCGATCATTCTGGCAGGCGTCGTGTACGGGCCGGAAAGCAGCACGGCTGCTGACAAGCAGATGAAGGAAGCTGAAGCGCTGGAGGTGTTGGGGGAGTTCGATGAGCTCGACGAAACTGAGCGCGAAGAACTGAAGCTCGCAATGACGACTTCGACTTGCCAACCGATGTGCTTGAAAGGTGGCCATGCGGTGACGCTGGTGGGATATGACTTCCGAGACGGCAAAGAATGGCTCTACGTTCACGATGACCGTTTAGGCCCTTATGCGCGGGCGAAAATTGTCCCTGCGCAAGCATTCATCAAGGCTCAAGAAGACATTGGCTCTGTGGCCACTGAAGAGGTGAAGGCGTTGCTTTGCGAGCGCTGGGCGTTGGAATTCAGTCAGTGGAGCGAAAAAGCACAAGACTGGTTGCCGCCACATGAAATCCTCGTACCTGACCTCGGTATCGTTCCGGCTGACAAAAAGGCCCGTCTCGACTTCAAGTACGCGTACGGGACTGCAGAAACCATCCTCAGCCACCTCGAACGTTGGATGGTGGGCATCTGCGAGGAATCAACACTCAAGCCTGAGAAATGTTGGCACTCGATCAAGCTGGCGTCCATTTCTCAGGTTCGGGATGAGATTACCGGTCGACCCATTGGCTATGAAGTAGGCGACACCCTTGATGCCGGCGCCGAGACCCCTGTCGCGACCGCCGAGGCCATCGAGCGTTGGAACGCACACAAGTTGAGCGTCCTCACCGCACCAATGGCCCGCCTCCAGTGGAGCATTGACCTGTACTGGGGAGATCGAAAGGTGTTGAAGGTGTTGCTCGATGCCACGGACACGCCTTTGGGGGATGCTGTCTCAGCGATTTATGAACACGACTTGTTGTTCGGTGCCCTGTTCCTTAGGTGGTTCAGGGATCAGAAGGCCAATGCTCAGTACGTCGATGTTGAGCATTTCTACAGCTCGTTCTTGAAGGTGTTGGCCAAGCAAGACCAGGACTACGCCAATTACTTGAACACGACCTACGGCAAATTGCGCGCTCCCAAGCGGTTGGAGAAAAGCGAAATCACTGCTGAGGGGAAAGGCGCCAACCATACCGCGATCGAGCGATTCGACCCGCTGGCCCAGGAGCGTACCTTGGTGCGGAAATTCCCGCAGGTCGTCAAAAATCCAAAGACGAAAAACCTGATATGGGCGATCGGGAAAGATGGCAGCGTGTTCGTCGCTGAAGATTTGAAAGATCCAAAGCGCGGTCACCCGAGCATGACAGGCCTACAGGCAGCCCGGATCGCCGGGGAAATGTGGTGGCGACCCAAGGGAGGGAGGAAAGGCGTGTGGGGCGTGAATTACGGCTCAGGCCGCTACAGCTTTGACTACACCAATCCTCGGCCTTTCCTGGCCAACGCGATCACCAAGATCGCTTCTTTCTTCCCCGAAGACAGGTTTGTGGAAGAGAAGATTCGCTGAGGGACTGCGGGCGCTCACCAGGGCGCGTCTTCTCAATGTTCGCAATCGCGAGACTCGCCCAACCCAAGCCTTCGATTGACATCATCGTCACTTTTGACGATGATGGGGGCATGAGATATCCAGGCGGGAAGGGCAAGTGCTATCAGCGCTTGATCAATTTGATGCCTCCGCATCAGACCTACATCGAGACGCACTTGGGTGCGGGCGCAGTCCTGCGTCACAAAAAAACTGCAGCTCGAAACATCGCGGTGGACGTTGATCCTGCCGTTCATGACACGTGGACTGATCACCAGATTGAAGGCCTTGAGCTCATCCTGGGTGACGCGTCGAGCTATCTGAACAGTTTCACTTACGACGGCAGCGAGCTGATCTATGCTGATCCTCCGTATGTGACAGAGACGCGTCGTCGCCCCAAGATCTACCGGTACGAATATGATCAGAGCCAGCATGAACAGCTGCTGTGTACGTTGTGCAGCGTGCCGTGCAAGGTGATGATCTCCGGCTACGACAGCGCCTTGTACAACGACATGCTCCATGGATGGAGGAAGGTCACGTTTACGGCCAAAACGCACACGGATCTGCGGGAGGAATGCGTATGGATGAACTACGCTGCCCCTCAGGAACTGCACGATAGCCGTTACCTGGGCGATACGTTCCGGGAGCGTCAGACCATCGCCAGGCGTCAGTCACGACTGCGTGATCGTATCGCGGCGATGGAGTCCGTGGAACGCAACGATTTCTTGCACTGGATCGCGCAGACCTATGGCCCCGCTCAGGAGGCACGATGATGCAAAGCGGCGTAGTGTTTGTTGAGTCCACGCTGTACCAGCGCGACTTTCCTGATGCCAAGATCGAAGTGCTCCCGGGCGTTGCGTGGGGATTGATCGAAGCATTCCCGTCCCCCGCTTACTGGGCCTATCAAGTATGGGCAAACGACCAGGAACCTGAGCCGCTCAACTACAAGCTGGGAGCCACGTTGGCAGAGGAGGTCGGTGCATGCGTACTGGGCGGCCACGGAATTCCAGCGAACGTCGGACTGGCAGCATTCGCCCACCTGAGAAACCATGGCGCTTTTGAAGGGGGCCTGCCTAGTGAGGAGCAGCTGCAGGCGTGGCTAACCGTTCCGTTGAATATCGGTAGCCGCTCGGTACGCTACCGTTTTGCCAAACAGAAAGCGCGTTACCTGCACGCTGCGCTCGCTGCTCTGGCCGCAGGGGGCTATCCCTTGAGTTCCGGGCGGGCGCTTCGGGACTGGCTACTCAAGTTGCCGGGCATTGGCTACAAAACCGCTTCTTGGATTGCTCGCAACTGGCTCGATGCCGACGATGTCGCGATCCTGGATATCCACATTTTGCGCGCAGGGGCGTTAGCGGGCTTTTTTACGCCTGGCCTCACGGTGGAGCGGCACTACCTGAAGCTGGAAGCAGAGTTTCTTGCGCTGAGCAAAGCGATTGAGGTTCGGCCATCCAAGCTCGACGCGCTGATGTGGTACCAGATGATGTCCGCGCGTTCCGTCGTGCACAGCCTGCTGAACCAGACCGGCTTGAAGGCAGCCTAGTCCCTCAGTGTCGGCCCGCCCACTAGGACAAGTCCCACGCCGGTAAGCACCCCTGGCGGGGCAAGTCGACTGGCCCAGGGCTCCCCCGTGATACCCAGTGGGCAGAGCACGCAGTCTAATGCCTCAGCTACCACTGCCATCACCGCTAACAGTGCCCCGGCATCCCGCCAGATCAGGCTTTCGCCGTGTTGGTATTTGGCAGCTGTTTTCCCAAGCTCGGCCACCAGAAGCAACCGCGTCGCCTGCTCGCTGGGCAGGGTTTGCTGACACTGCTCAGTCAATCCTGCGAGGGCCTCCAATGACCCTGGTATCGCAACGAGGCCGTGCCGGCGACTGTCGTAGCGGCACCAGTTCGCCGCGCCCGGGAGGTGGGCCAGGATGTGGATGGGGTGGATAGCGCCGGCAGATGGGGTGGGCCGAAGCTCCAGATCGAAGCCGTAGTCGGATTCGGCGATGGCTTGTGTACGTGTACTGCGCCACAGTAGCTGGCTCAGCTGATCATCGCTCAAGGCCTGGAACGTTCGCCTGGTGCGTCTGTTCTCCAGAAGGTAGAAGATGTCCCGCTCGCGGACACCTTCTACCTCGGGCAACGCATGAAAACGGCCATCAGGCCAGGCGTACGGCTGATAGTGCCCTGGCTCTGGCCTTACGGTTGGGCTACTCAGCGTGATCCAGTCCATGCTCGATCTCGTGCCAAACCTCAAAATACTTGTAGCAGCCTCGGCAGTTACCACAGGGCACGTTTGATTTGTGGCAGCTATGAGCCCAGGCGAGCATTGAGGATGGGACGTTGGCTTCTTTGACTAACTCGAACGTGCTCAGATGAATCGCAGGCGCCTCGACGGTCATCTCACCTTCTTGGATGACCATCAGCTGGTTGATCGCCGCGATGAATTCCGGTGTGCCGTCGCGGTGTGAGCCATCCGACTTCACAGTGCCCAGGTAGAGCGTGTTCACACCCAGGCTGATTGCCTTCATCGCCGCCAGTGTTACGAGCAGCTGATTGCGATAGGGCCACCAGTCACTTGCAGGTGCATGTGCATCAGCCTTGTCGCCCGCCATGTCGCCGGAGCCGACAGCGCGGCAATCGATCGAGATGACATGGTGCTCAATACCGAGCTGTTTACAGAGGGTGGTGGAGGCGGAGATCTCGGCCTCTGCGGCCAACTGGCCGTAATTCAGCGTGATACCGACTTCGGGACGCAGCCACCAGGCGATGGCGAGTGAGTCCATGCCACCTGACAATAGAAGAGCGCGCTTCATAGTTCTGCTGCCTCCCAAGCGGTCTGGTAAATGGCAGTCACGAAGTCATCGGAGATGATACAGCCGGATCCGGCCATCATTTTCTGATCCTCCTCCGACTCGTTTTCCACGTACAGGATGACGGGCTTCTTGAGTGCTCGCGCGTAGCCGATCTCATAGATCGTGCCGGCGTCGAGACCATCACCGATAGCGAGCATGAGGTCGCACTCATGAATGGCCTCAAGATCCTGGTGCACGACTTCCTCTGCGGGCCCGTGCCCGACGTCATGCACCGGAGAGAACACATTCAGCCCCATCGCCAGGAGCTGACTCCGCGCTTCTTCGACCAGCCAAAGCTGTGACAACGAGAAGAAGGGGCCTGCCAGATATACCAGAGGGGCTCTACCGCTTTTCGACTTCTTCGGCATGCTGGCCGCGTCGGGGTTGTACGCGCTGAGTTCAGCCTTCGACGCGAAGCCTTGGGACTCACAATAAAAGGCGGTTGCCCGTGAAGCCAGCATCGCCGCGTCCAGTGGGGGCAGCGCCTCCTCAATCCAGAAGTAGGCAAAGGTCGCGACGAAGACGTCTCCTGACCCGACCTTCCAGACCTTAGGCGTCACGAATGAGGGGATGTGGTGTGTCCGATCTTCATGCAACAGCAGTGCGCCGGCTGGGCCCATCTTGATGATGACGATTTCGGCGCGCTGCGACTTGGCAAGGGCGCGGGCCAAGTCAGTTGCGCTCAGATCACTGCTGTCATGCAACGCTTCAGCTTCGTTTCTATTTAGGACAAGTGCCAGTCGCTCTGCCTTGGAGCCGTTCTCATGGAACGGCGCTGGGGCGGTGGCGCTCTGTGGGTCATACACCGCCTGGCGTGCATCCACAACGCAGTCACCTTCCAGGAAGCCAAAGCGTACGACGTTTGCTGCACATACTTGCAGGCTGTGCTGTTGCTTGGGCGAGGGATGTAGAGATGGATGAGACAGTCCGTGGGTATAGCGGAATTGCAGGCTGCGATCAATGGCATGGGGCTCTAGCGTGAAGCCTTCCAAAGCCGACCTCAGGCGAAGAATCGACTCTGCGGTGCTGTCTACATAGGTCGTGAGGTTAACCGTTCCGCCCAGGCGCGCTATCGCTGTAGCGCCTCGACCGCCCGAGCCGAAGAGTTCCTGCCATGTGGGGCACATGCACTGTTCGTAGTAAACCCCGCCAACGACGTTGATCATTAAGTCACTCCTGCTTGACCGGAGAGATCTTGAGCGCAATCTGGCCACCCACTTTGGACGTGACAAGCGCGCGGTACTGCGTACCGTTTTGAATGCAGGCGATCAGCCGAATCGCTTTCGGGGATGCGATACCTCCTGCAACGTGTCCATTCCAGACAGCAAGGGCGGAAAGTTCACTGCCTGCGACGCCTACTGTCATTTGCAGGGTGTCGCCGACTTTGATCTGCTCAACCACATCGGACTTCGGAGAAGCAAGGTGAGTCTGAAGGTAGAGCCTGTCACAGGCGGTCTCTGTCGGAGCTCCCGCTATATAGTCCCGGAAAAGCTTGCCATCTGAACCTGACATTACGTTCCCCAATATCCCTATGTGAAACAACGCAGCTAATCTTGGCGTCAAACCGATGGCTGTTGACAGCGGGATGACTAATGCTAGAGTGCCAGCACTCTAACCCTGCCGGCTCCAATTTGCCAATAGGCTACCGAAAGCTGTTGGCGTTACGCTCAGGGCTCAAGCATGCCAAGTTCAGCGGTGAACGCTAGCATGGCTCAGTTCGTGCTAACACAGGGCAGTGTTTGCTGATGTCGAAAATCCTCGATTTTGAGATTAAGAACTACAAAGGCATAGTCAGTACGCGCATTGAGCTCTCAGGCAAGAGTGATACGCCGATTGTGATGCTGATCGGCCTAAACGAAAGTGGTAAAACTACCATTCTCGAAGCGATATCGCAGTTCGTCAGCAGCGATAAGTCGGTCTCCAGTCTCTACGAATTCAGTCCTGAGAATAACGAAGAGTTCACCTTCATTCCCGCCAGCCAGAAGGGCTCGTTCAAGGGAACCGTTTCTGTCGCTGCCACGGTGCAGCTGGACGAAGACGAAATAACTGCGATCGAGAAGATGGCAGAAGAATTCGGGCTTTTAGTCGACAGAGAGGCTTTGGGCAAAAAGTTTCGGATCACCAAAGAAATCAGCTTTGCGAAGAATCCGAAAGGCGAAAGCACGGGCAGCCTCGGCTTGGAGCTAAATGCCAAACGGCCAAGGGAATCTGAGTTTGAGCCTTATGCGCACCCTGATAAACCTGACGAGGATTTGTGGGAGCGGGTCGCCGAGCTGGTGGTTGAGGGTGTGCCAACGGTCGCCTACTTTCCAACATTCCTGATCAATGTGCCTGAGGAAATTGAACTGGCCCCGTTTCAAGGGGAAAGTTATGAGCAACGGCACTATCGGGAGATCCTAGCAAAGATCATAGCGTCTACAAGTCAAGATGTAGACGAACATATCAACAGGCGCATTGCGCAGTACCGTGAGAAAAATGGCCCTCAATGGCTCGATACCTTTTATCGAAGCCATGAAAAGAATCAGATCGACGCAGTGTTCAAGAAGGTCTCGCAAGCGCTGACAACTGAGGTCATAGGTGGCTGGCAGCGTGTGTTTTCGCGCGAGACGACAGCAAGACGAATCGAACTGCAGTGGTCTGTTACGGGGGCTGACACACCCACGGCAATGGTTTCATTTGCTGTGAGCAATGGAGACTCCGATTACAAAGTCAGTGAGCGTTCGATTGGTTTCAGATGGTTTTTCACCTTCCTGCTACTGACACAGTTCAAGGGTGAAAGCAGCAAGCAAAAGACAATTTATGTGTTCGATGAACCTGCCGCCAACTTGCACAGCCGTGCGCAAGCTGAGCTGTTAAAATATTTTGATCAGATGGTCGGCAGTGGAGACAAAATCATCTACTCCACCCACAGTCATCATATGGTCGATCCGAGGTGGCTCTCAGGCGCTTACATCGTTGAGAACCAGTCAGCCAAGCATGATGAAGCAGACGGATATGATCTGGAGTTCCTGCCGGCAAAAATCGCCGCGATCAAGTACAAACAGTTCATAAACAATTTTCCGGGCCGGACGTATCACTTCCAGCCGGTCTTGGAGAGGCTGCAATATGTCGTTCCAGAGATAGTCGGCTCAGCCCCTTTCGTAATTTTGGAGGGAATCTCGGATTACTACGCCTTCAAAACGGCATCGGTCACGTGTGACATCCCGATAAAATTCACGATCGTCCCTGGCGTCGGTTCGAGTGCGCTTGGGAATCTGATCAGCTTTCTGATGGGGCGAGACGAGAAATTCATCGTTCTCCTAGATGACGACAAAGCCGGTCGACAAGAGCGTGAGCGATACCGGAAAAAGTATCTCCTACCTGATCGGCTCGTCATTACTTATGCCGATATTGATACGGCCTATGAGACCGGAGCGCTGGAGTTCCTTGTGGGTGAGGACAGTCTCAGGATTGTCCAAGACAAGCTGAGCTTGAGTACATTGCCCAGCAAGGATCAGTATGGGCTGTATCTCGCCGAGCAGTACCATAAAGCGGGAGCACGCGCGGGCATCTTCTCCCCGCAAGGGCTTGAGAATTTACACGCAGTGCTTCGTTTCCTTGCCCGGCAGTTCGAGCAGTCTTGAGTAGATCCGATAGCCCTGGATTTTGATCTTCGTGATCATCTGCTCTCCTTAGGTGAATGGCATGTCCGATTAGTCGGTGCATTACTCATAGTGGAGCTCACCAAATAGTCCAATCATGAGGTCGCCGTTCAGAATCTCAGAAGGCAGGGTGACGTACTGGTCAGGATGCCGAGGCAGCGCGTTTCCATCGTGCGGTGCGTTCTTCGTGTGACCTTGAACCTTCTCCCCGTTCTCCTTGATATAGGGAAGCACGACGATCCTGCCATGGTTTTTCGATAGGATCGTTCCCTCGTGCCACAAGGTGTTTCCTTCATCGCTGCTAGACTCGCCACCTGTGTTTTTCACCACCCACCGTGGTACCCCATCGTCCTCATAGACCGCAGAGTCTATCTAAGACTAGCTGCGGCAGCCCGCCCGGTGCCTTGTTACTAAATCATCGGAGGCCCATCAGGAGAACAGAGCAGCAGCGATCTGCTTCATTTTCCGCTTGATTCCTTTTTTGTTGGCCAAGCCTGCGTACAGATTCGGCAAATCCTCTTTGCGCGTGGTCACAACCGTCATGTAAGCGTCCACCAGATCTCCGGGGGCCCATAGAGTCAGCTGCTGGTGACGACTATCCAGGAATTGGGCTGCCTCTTCACTGCAAGGAGCCTGCGTTCCGATCAAGTTGAAGACTTGAAGCAAACGACCGCCCTCGACTTCATTGATTGGCGTGAATGTCGGGATCAGTGATCCGAAATACCCCAGCAGGAATAGCCCTGCCGCCGGAGTGCACTCAGGCTCGTAAAATATTGAACGGAGCTGAGTACCCAACACAGCACGGTCATTCTCGGGCAGAAGTTTCAACACACGACGCAGCGCATCAATCTGGTGAGAAGGCGGGACAGTGAAGGGCGCTTGCTTGGCGACACCCGAAAGGTGCGCAAGCATTGCGTCGTAGGCGTGGTTGGTTGTGCTGAACGGCCAATCCAACTCAATCATCCGAACCAACGCCTGAGTTCTTTGTGCCAAATCCTCGGTGATGACATTGCTCCAGCCCGCAGCATCAAGTTTGGCAAAGCGCTCATCGAAGACGAACTCCCGCATTTTCACCAGCGATGGATAGTCACCATCCAGGATTCTGGTGAGGATCAGAGGGTCAATATCTTTGAATTCGGGAAGGTTAGCTGTCGCCAACGTCCTGCCGGCAAACCATTTGAGAAAGTCCCCTTCGCTGTAGCCAAACGTGTCAAGGATCCTGGTCAGCGCCTCATAATGGTTGTACACCGGTCGTGAATACGGCCATGCAATCTTGCCTGCCCTCAGTTGTCGTACCATTACCGGTGCCATCAGGTTGACAACCTCGGACTTCAGGCAGGCCTCGATGAGCTCGCCGCTAGTCACGTTAGACCTGACCAGTGCGTTGAAAAAGTCAGGGGAGTTGGAGAGAGCATCCTCGATCCCTGGAATACCCGCCAACTCTGTGAACATCCCCTGGCGAAGGAAAATGGTCGCGATAGCGAGCTTGCTCCGGGTGGACTTGATGGCCCCGATGTGAGCAGCAACCGTAGCGCCAATTTGGATGACGTATTTCCTATAGAAGGCCAACGCTACCCAGTATCTGTCATCAGTTATGTTTGTAGGCAGATGGGTGATGATCTGAAGTACTTGGGTCTCGTCAAATTGGAAACTCCTGTCGCGACCTTCCAGCTTCAGTCGGCCAAAATACTCCACGAAGCAGGATTCCCATGCATTGTCATCGAGCGGTGTCAGGTCATATGGAATAGCGGCTGTTGAGCTGACCTGGCGGATCGCGTCCCCAATCCCATCATCATCGAGCGCAAGCTCTGCAACATCAATGACCTTCAGATCCTCACGACTGAGGATAAGGTGGAACAGAATTTCGGAGTTACTGAGTGTTCGAGGTTCAAATGGCGCTTCAAGAGCGTCAAGGTAGGCATCATAGGTCGAAATGGTCGCGGTCATCCCATCCGCTTCTTCTGGGGCATACGTGAATCCGTGCAACGCATCAAATTCTGATGCCAAGGCTTGCAGCTTGTCCCTGAAGAGCGCCTTATTCAGCCCCGCCTTTGTCAGAGCCTTGATTGCCGAATAGTAGGCATCATCGCCTTGGATCGTGTTCAGGCGGGCATCACCGCTCAAGCGGATGGAAGCCTTCGCCAAATATGGAGCAGCATCAAAACCCTCCACCAGCAAGGCCTGATGCAGTGTCAGCAGGAATTCTTTGACAGAGACATCTCCCTCCAGATAGCGGTTGAAGGAATCCATGAAACCAAAGAAGTGGGTGAGTTCTACGAATTTCTTACCGTCCTGTGCTTCGATCGCAGTTGCCAGTGGCTGGTCTATGAGCTCCGCGACCGCGATGTCTTTTGAAGTCTGGAAGTGCACCTGCAGTACTTGAATCGGCCACCCGTGGTCTACATCCAGGCCATAAAGGCTGGTAAGGAGTTGACGTGTCTTGCGCAGGCTCTCGGCGCTGACAGGATCGTTTTCCGTGCTCTGGGCCTGCTCATCGGCTGCCAGGTTTTCAGTCCCTGTGCGCAGCAGCGTTTCGATAGGCACCGCGTTGTACTTGCAGACAGCGATGTAGGCTGCGATGACCTCTAACTTCGGCTCACCTGCCGTCACAAGAACGGTTGTGGCCAGATCGTTAATAAAACGCTTCTGCAGCCTCGGGGTGACCAAGCCGTTCGCCATAGGGCTGTGTCGCTTCAGGATCAAGCTGCAGGCGTCAGCTTGATCAAGTGACACTGACCCGAAGCTCTGTACCCAAAGAGAGCGGAAGGCATCTTTCCATCCCGATGTAATGACAGGAGGTGCCCTGAACACGACAGGGAACTTTTTAGCAATGAAGTCCTTCGAATCGTAGCTTTTCTCTTCGTCGCCATTGAGGTACTTCGACACCTTGGTCGAGCAAAACGGAACGATGATGCTCAGGTTGGTGCTGGTCGAGACAGACGTGAAAATCTCAAGGTCACTCCAGACTGAGCGCAAAGTCTCGCGAGGAAGCCTGTCCAGGTTGTCGATCACAATGATGAAATGAGTCCCCGAGACCGCCGCCAGGTGTTGAGCAAGGGTTCGCTTGAGGTCAAGCGGGCTGACTTCTTTGCTGATCTCGATAGTCTCGGTGATGTGATCATCGGAGCTGCCTTTTAGAATGCTCGACAGATTCCACCGCTTTTTGCCTTTATTGCCTTTCCAGCGGTTGGCGATCATTGCAGCACCGAGAACCAGGCCTGGAAACAGTATGCCGAGTGCATAGGCCCAGTGCTTCCAGGTGTCCAGGGGTAACTGTTGATGGAGTTGCCCGAGGTAGTCACGAAGCAGTGTCGGACTGAGCACCCCGCCTGCGATCAGTAGGATGGCCCAGAGGCTGATGTGGCTTCGGGTGTCTTTGGTGTAACTGACATGTCGACCGAGCGCGATGTCTCTGCTCTTCAGCACGCGATCTCTTACCGAAGGTTTCTCACGAGCGGGGATTGCTGCAAGCACCTGATCTGTGAACAGCTCGATGAAATTACTTTTTATTGAGCCTTGGTAATTTTGCTCGCAATCAAAAAGCCACAGCCTGGTCGCCGGGTCTTGGGCTGTGATTTTTTTCTCCAGCATCTGCAGGATCGAGCTCTTACCCGAACCGAACTCACCATCCAGGCCGATTACCTTGTGGTTTTTCGGGTCTCGCAGATAGTTGTTGATCGCCGTAGCAACGCGGTCATGACTCGCGCCCTTGAAGGCATCGATCTCTGCGGGGTTTTCACTTTGAAAACTCAGAATATCCATACAGTCCTTTGTATCTGATGCGGCTGCCGGTGTGGACGCCCAGGCGCTGTCTGCTTGGCAGCCGAGGAGGCGTAATATTAGTAGCTGAAACCGCAGTGCGGTGAGGCTGAAAAGAAACGTAAAAGATACGTTGGTGTGTGGCAAATGGCTATCGAATATGAGGATGCGAGATAGCTTGTGGTGGTTAAGGGATAGTGGGGCGGATGCCTTGATTACGCGAGTTAAGCGTGTCTTGAGAATGGTAGGTTCAAGGAGTATGAGTGGGGTAAGCGGAGCACAAACCCCGAGCCCAAAGGTGTGAGGATATAAGCCCAAAGGGCCAGGACGACGGCGAGGCCGGCGGCCTGGCTTGCGACAGCCGTCCCTGGAGGGGTACGCAAGCGCGAGTTCTTTTACCGTCTGTTTCACTACGCTTATTGCATCAGAGACGGGCCCTAATATTTATCTGTTAGCGATGGTCAGGCGAATGATAACTTGCGGCGCATACGCGCATGGGCATACTTTTTTCGCACGCATAACCATACGGCACCGCAAAACACCACGCTGCCCAGTACGTCCATTGAGAACTGCCCGCCTTGGAAGATGCCACGTGTCTGCATCTGGGCGTACTCCCAGCGAAATGATGCTGCTACGTACATCGAAACAAGCACCACCAGCCACTGGGTGATGAACACTTCGGAAATGAGGGGTAGAACCTGTCTGCGCACCCCGGTTATCCACCGAGCGCGAATCAAGCTCTTGCGAAAGGGTAGCTTTCTGGCCTTGGCGAAGAACAGCGCAATCATGAGCAACGCAATCCCAGACGAGGCCAGGGATGAAAGGAAATGCTCGATGAGACTCTGATTGTTGAGCGTGATTGCCTTGAAGATCGTGTTGACGGTCGCATCCAGCCGGAAGCGACTGACTATCGCCAAAGAGGCGCCTGCGAAGGCGATTAGCAAAGCTACCCAGAAGAGCTGACGAGGGAGACCCGGTTTCTGCATGTTTTCATCCTAAAGTGAATTCCCGATCACTGAAAAAGTGATCTAGGGCAAGCTTAAGGACTTCAGGGCGGTGCGCAATCCAAAAACCATAGGTCTTTTCCGAAACCTGGCGACCGTGATGGGCCCGATTGCCAAGATGGAGTGCTGATTCAAGATAGGCTCTCGAAAGGGGGAGGCGGGCCAGTGCTCTGTGGGAACTGTGAATGCGCATGGAGGGCTGAGTCGGCGCGGACATGTCGGCTTTCGGTGTCGATGTTTAGCGCAAGTGGATATTTCCAAGCCCCCGAAACCGCCAACCATCTCTCTCCCGTTCAACCTGTCTACACGAGGTTAGCCGAAGCCTAGGGAGGTAGTCCATGATCGTTGGCCAGTGGGCGGCAAGCGGAGCGCCAGGCCGCAAGCTCGAAGGAGTGAGGATGGAGGCCCGTAGGGCCCGGTTCACGACAGCCGTCCCTCTAGGAGGGGCGCGCGAGCCCCTTGGCCTCACGCTCCATCGAAATGTGAATCTGAGGGGATCTAGACTACATAGCGGGGCCTGTTGGGGAACGCAAAGATCATGGGTTGTCACTGGTTTCTCATATCCGGCTAGCTATCTTCACCCGCACCTCCAATCACCGTAATTTGAAACGAATCACCTTACACGGGCGATGATGAATTTTTTCAATGAAACGCTTGCAAGGAAATGTGCAGATAGTTATAATTCACATATGCTAAGCAGCTCGGAACAAGCTTAAGCTAGCGGTAATGTGCAGAATGTCCAAGGGTTAAAGTTGCTCGGCCTGCCGTACAACACCGCCGCGCTGGCGTTGCTCACTCACATGCTGGCTCAGCAGTGCGACCTGATCCCCCACGAGATCATCGTCACCACCGGCGACACTCACGCCTACAGCAACCACATGGAGCAGATCCGCACCCAGCTGGCACGCACGCCGAAGAAGCTGCCGGAGCTGGTGATCAAGCGCAAGCCTGCGTCGATCTACGATTACAGGTTTGAAGATTTCGAGATCGTGGGCTACGACGCCGATCCGAGCATCAAGGCTGACGTCGCTATTTAAGCGCGATGTATTGGTAAGGAATGTGGGAGCTGGCAAGCCAGCTCCCACATTTTTATTGGATGTGCAGTTCTGGATCAGTGCCCGTGGCTGCGTCCCACATGTGAAGGCTCGGCTTCGCTGGTCTGCACACTCCCGCTCACCTCCAGCCTTTGCAGAATCCCGCATTCCGGCCCGCCGCCACAGCGCTGGCGCAGGTCGAGCAACTGTTCCTGCAACGCCAGCAGCCCGTCGATCCGCGCTTTTACATGGTGGATATGCTCATCGATCAACGCATTCACGTTCTCGCACTGGTCCTTCGGGCTGTCGCGCAGGCCGAGCAGGCTGCGGATTTCTTCGAGGGTCATGTCCAGGCTGCGGCAGTTGCGGATGAAGACCAGCCGCTCGGTGTGCGCCTGGGTGTACACGCGGTAGTTGGCTTCGGTGCGCGCCGGGGGCGGCAGCAGGCCTTCTTTCTCGTAGTAGCGGATAGTTTCCACCGCGCAGTCGGTGTGTTTGGCCAGTTCGCCGATCTTCATGGCAGCAATCTCCAAATGGGTGCTTGACCCTATAGTGGCTACAGGGTCTTTACTTGGCAACAGGCACCTTTATGGACGCGACAGAATGAGCGACTCCCTGCACACCCACGATCACGAACCCCAAAAACTCACGCCCGTGCACAACCACGGCGGCGCCTGCTGTTCCGGCACGCCGGCCCCGGCGCGGGTGCAACTGAGCGGGGCACCCACCGCAGGCTCGCGCCTGAGCACCTTTCGTATCGAAGCGATGGACTGCCCCACCGAGCAGACGCTGATCCAGAACAAACTGGGCAAGCTGGCCGGCGTGCAACAGCTGGAATTCAACCTGATCAACCGCATCCTTGGCGTCACCCACGACCTGCCGAGCACCGCGCCAATCGTCGAAGCGATCAAATCCCTGGGGATGCAGGCCGAGCCGATTGAAGAGGGCGCGCCGGTTGCCGAGCCGCCAGCGAAGAAACACTGGTGGCCGCTGGCGTTGTCCGGCGTCGGTGCGCTGGGCGCCGAGGTGCTGCATTTTTCCGGCGTGGCGCCGACCTGGCTGATTGCGCTGGTGGCCCTGGTCTCGATCCTCAGCGGCGGCCTTACCACCTACAAAAAGGGCTGGATTGCCCTGAAGAACCTCAACCTCAACATCAACGCGCTGATGAGCATCGCGGTAACCGGCGCCGTGTCGATCGGCCAGTGGCCGGAGGCGGCGATGGTGATGTTCCTGTTCACCGTGGCCGAGCTGATCGAAGCCAAATCCCTGGACCGCGCGCGCAATGCCATCAGCGGCTTGATGCAGATGACGCCAGAGCAGGCGACGGTGCAGCAGGCGGACGGCAGCTGGGTCGAAAAGGACGTCAAAGGTATTGATCTAGGCGCCATCGTGCGGGTTAAACCCGGCGAGCGCATCGGCCTGGACGGTGAAGTCACCGCCGGCCAGTCCACCATCGACCAGGCGCCGATCACCGGTGAGAGCCTGCCCATTGAAAAGACCGTGGGCGACAAAGTCTTCGCCGGCACCATCAATCAGGCCGGTTCCCTGGAGTACAAGGTGACGGCTGCAGCCAATAATTCCACGCTGGCGCGGATCATCCACGCCGTGGAGCAGGCCCAGGGCGCCCGCGCGCCGACCCAGCGCTTTGTCGACAGCTTTTCGAAGATCTACACCCCCGTGGTGTTCCTGTTTGCCCTGGGTGTGGCGATCATCCCGCCGCTGTTCATGGCCGGCGCCTGGTTCGACTGGATCTACCGCGCCCTGGTGCTGCTGGTGGTGGCCTGCCCCTGCGCGCTGGTGATCTCCACCCCGGTGACCATCGTCAGCGGCCTGGCGGCGGCAGCGCGCAAAGGCATTCTGATCAAGGGCGGCGTGTACCTGGAGGGCGGCTACAAGCTCGACTACCTGGCGCTGGACAAGACCGGCACCCTCACCCACGGCAAACCGGTGCAAACCGATTACCTTGCGCTGTTCCCCACCGTCGAAAACAGCGCCCCCGCGCTTGCCGCCAGCCTGGCCGGGCGTTCCGACCACCCGGTGTCGCAGGCAATCGCCAGCGCGGCTGTGGATAAAAAGCTACCGGTACACGCTGTGGATAACTTTGCAGCCCTGGCCGGTCGCGGGGTGCGCGGCGATATCAACGGCCAGACCTACCACCTGGGCAACCACCGCTTGGTGGAAGACCTGGGCCTGTGCTCGCCCGCATTGGAAGAAAAACTGTTCGCTCTGGAGAAACAAGGCAAGTCCGTGGTGCTGCTGCTCGACGCGTCCGGCCCGCTGGCGTTGTTCGCCGTGGCCGACACGGTGAAAGACAGCAGCCGCGAAGCCATCCGGCAATTGCACGAGCTGGGCATCAAGACCCTGATGCTCACCGGCGACAACACCCACACAGCGCAGGCGATTGCCGCCCAGGTGGGGATCGATCAGGCCCAGGGCGACCTGTTGCCCACCGACAAGCTGCAAGCCATCGAAACCCTCTACCAGCAGGGCCATCGCGTCGGCATGGTCGGCGACGGCATCAACGACGCCCCGGCCCTGGCCCGCGCGGAAATCGGCTTTGCCATGGCGGCTGCGGGCACCGACACCGCCATCGAAACCGCCGACGTCGCGCTGATGGATGATGACTTGCGCAAGATCCCGGCCTTCATTCGTTTGTCGCGACAAACCTCGAGTATCCTCAAGCAGAACATTGCGCTGGCGCTGGTGATCAAGGCGATCTTCCTGGCCGTCACCTTTCTTGGTATGGCCACCATGTGGATGGCGGTGTTCGCCGACATGGGCGTGAGCCTGCTGGTGGTGTTCAATGGCCTGCGCCTGTTGCGCAAATAAACGACGAGGGACGGGTGTGCTGAGTGCCGAGCTGAAAGCGTTTTTCATGGTCACCCGCCTGGGCAGCATCACCCAGGCGGCGAAAAAGCTCGGCCTGAGCCAGCCCACGGTCACCACCCAGATTCGTCATCTGGAAAGCCAGTACGGCGTTGAGCTGTTCTACCGTGGCGGGCGCCGCCTGACGGTCAGCGACGACGGCGCGCGCTTGCTGCCAATGGTCAAGGCGCTGTTGCAGCAGGAAGCGGACATCGAGTTTTTCCTGCGCAACAACGGCCAGGTGCAGGGCGCGCTGAGAATTGCCGCCACGGCGCCGTACTACATCCTCGATCTGGTCAAAGCCTTCCGCGAGCGCCTGCCGCTGGTGGACGTGTCAGTGGAAATCGGCAACTCGCAGCACGTGCTGGAAGCGCTGGATGACTACCGTGTCGACGTCGCCGCGTCCTCGCAACTGCTGGAAGACCCTCGGCTGATTCGCCGCGTGTTGGGCAGCGACCCGCTGGTGCTGGCGGTGCATCGCAATCATCCGCTGGCCGCGCTCGATCATGTGCCGCTCATGGCGCTGGCCGGGCACACCTTGCTGATGCGCGAAGCGGGCTCCACCACGCGCCGGCTGACCGAAGCGATGTTGCAGGACGCCGGCGTGAGTTACGGCCCGTTGCTGGAAATCGGCAGCCGCGAATCGATCCGCGAGGCGGTGCTGCGCAATATCGGTATCAGCATCATTGCGCGACAGGAAGTGCCCCATGACCCGCAGTTGCGTGTGCTGACCATCGAGAATGCGCCGCAGATTCCGGAGTACCTGTACTGCCTCAAGGAGAGGAAAGTCGCGCGCTTGCCCGCGGCGTTTCTCGGGCTGGCGCAGGAGATGTCGCCGCTCTGAGGTCTGGTGGTGGCCTTTGAATTGTTTTCGCAGGCAAGCCAGCTCCCACAGGGGAATGCATTTCAACAGGGGAGCTGGCTTGCCTGCGATGACGGCGGCCCAGACAACTCGTTTCTTTATGCCTACCCAAACCCACCAATACCACTATCACCGGGTTTTGCCTTCCTGCCACACCCGCGACGCATTGCCCCCCTAGCATGGCCTTCATCCGTTTGATGAGGTGCCCCATGACCACAGCCCTGAACAACCCCGGCGCGCCGATGCGGGTGCGCGGTATCCAGAAGCGCTTCGGTGCCTTCACCGCGCTGGACAACGTGTCCCTGGACGTCGCCGCCGGCGAGCTGGTGTGCCTGCTGGGCCCCTCCGGTTGCGGCAAGACCACCTTGCTGCGTTGCATCGCTGGCCTTGAGCGTCAGGACAGCGGTGAGCTTTATCTGGGCGAGCGCGATGTGTCGCTGCTGCCGCCCCAGGCGCGGGACTACGGCATTCTGTTCCAGTCCTACGCGCTGTTTCCCAACCTTACCGTCGAAGCGAACATCGGCTACGGCCTTACCGGCAGCGGCCGCGATGAGGTGCGTCAGCGCGTCGGTCAGATGCTCGCACTGGTGGACCTGATCGGCAGCGAAAAGAAATACCCCGGCCAACTCTCCGGCGGCCAGCAGCAGCGCGTGGCCCTGGCGCGCGCCCTGGCCCCGGCGCCGTCGTTGCTGTTGCTGGACGAACCGATGTCGGCCCTCGACGCCCGTGTGCGTGAGCATCTGTGCACCGAGCTGCGCCAACTGCAACGACGCCTGGGCGTCACCACCCTGATGGTCACCCATAACCAGGACGAAGCCATGTTGATGGCCGACCGCATTG
Organism: Pseudomonas poae; assembly: GCF_001439785.1. GTDB lineage: Bacteria > Pseudomonadota > Gammaproteobacteria > Pseudomonadales > Pseudomonadaceae > Aquipseudomonas > Aquipseudomonas poae. The sequence continues at coordinate 171,142 of NZ_JYLI01000002.1, forward strand.
CCGTGATGAACAACGGCAAGGTCGAGCAATACGCCACACCCCAGGCGATCTACGACCGCCCGGCCACGCCGTTTGTGGCGGAGTTTGTCGGTCAGGGCAACTGGCTGCCGTTCAGCCGCAACAGCGCCAGCCACGCCCAGGTCGGCGGGCTGAACATGCGCCTGGCCGAGGACGCGGGTGTGGCCACCTCCGGGCGGCTGTTCTGCCGACCGGAAGCCATCAGCGTCAACCCGCCCATGCATGAAGAAAACCTGTTCCCGGCCAAGGTGCGCGAGATCACGTTTCTCGGCAACCGCTGCCGTATGAGCTTCGAGCTGGAACACCTGCCCGGCCACCCGCTGCTGGCCGAACTGGCCCCGGAAGCCATGCCGCGCCTGGGCGCCCAGCACATCTGGGTGGCCTTGCCGCCGCGCAGCCTGCAGGTGTTCGCCTGAGATGGCGGCGGTCATGACGTTGCCGCGCCAGGTGTCCCGTACTGAAACCGGTGATCGCCTGTTCGTACTCGGCGGCAAGCTGGTGTGGTTGCTGCTGCTGGGCGTCGCGGTCCTGCTGCCGTTGCTGGCGATCTTCTGGCGCGGCTTCAGCAGCGAGGCCGGGCAGGGCGGCGGGCTGGTGGCGGCGCGCGAACTGCTCACCAGCGACACCTTCCACTGGCTGCTGGGCAATAGTCTGAAAGTCTCCCTCAGCGTCGCGGCGATTGTCGTACCGCTGGCCTACCTGTTTGCCTACGCGCTGCAACGCACGTTGATTCCCGCCAAGCCGATCTGGCGTGGCCTGTCGCTGCTGCCGCTGATGGCACCGTCGATGCTGCCGGGCATTGCGCTGGTCTACCTGTTCGGCAACCAGGGCCTGCTGCGTGGCGTGCTCGCAGACAATATTTACGGTTTCTGGGGGATCGTGCTGGGGGAGGTGATCTACACCTTCCCACACGCTTTGATGATTCTGCTGTCGGCGCTTTCGTTGGCGGATGCGCGGCTGTTCGATGCCGCATCAAGCATGGGCGCCAGTCCCGCCCGGGCGTTTCGCAGCATCACCTGGCCGGCCACGCGCCAGGCCGTGTTCGCCGCGTTCTGCCTGGTGTTTACCCTCACCATCACCGACTTCGGCGTGCCTGTGGTGGTGGGCGGTGATTACCAGGTGCTGGCGCTGGAAGCCTACAAAGCCGTGGTCGGCCAGCAACAGTTCGGGCGCGGCGCGTTGATCGGCATGGTACTCCTGCTGCCGGCGCTGTTCAGCTTTGGCATGGATGCCTGGTTGCGCCGTCGCCACGGCGACGCCATGAGCGGCCGCGCCCAGGTCTTCCGGCCGGCGCCATCGCGGGCACGGGACGTCTGCTACCTGGCCATTGTGGTGCTGATCTGCGCCGCGCTGTTGCTGGTCTTCGGCATGGCGGTGTACTCCTCGCTGGTGAAATTCTGGCCGTACAACCTGTCGTTGTCGCTCAGTCACTACCAGTTCGAAGACACCGCCGGCGGTGGCTGGCTGGCCTATCGCAACAGCCTGACCCTGGCGCTGTGCAGCGCATTGATCGGCAGCATGCTGATCTTCACCGGCGCTTATCTGATGGAAAAAACCAAGGGTCAGAAGGGCCTGAACCTGGCCCTGCGCCTGCTCAGCTTCGTGCCGATGGCGGTGCCGGGCCTGGTGCTGGGCCTGGGCTACGTGTTCTTTTTCAACCTCAACGGTAATCCGCTGCACGTGTTCTACGGGACCATGACCCTGCTGGTGGTGTGCACCATTGCTCATTATTTGACCACTGCCCAGATGACCGCCACCACTGCGCTGCGTCAGTTGGACGCCGAGTTCGAAGCCGCTGCGCTGTCCCTCAAGGCGCCGCTGTACCGCCATTATTTGCGCGTGACCGTGCCGATCTGCCTGCCAGCGCTGCTGGACATCGTGCGCTACCTGTTTGTGTCGGCGATGACCACCGTGTCCGCCGCCATCTTCCTTTACAGCCCCGACACCATCCTCGCCGCCGTCGCCGTCTTGAACATGGACGACGCCGGCAATGTAGGCGGCGCGGCGGCCATGTCGACCCTGATTCTGTTCACTTCAGGCAGCGTCTCGCTGTTGCTGGCGTGGGCCTCACGTGGCGCATTGCGCCGCTCCCAAGCCTGGCGCCAAAGCGCGCCCGGCCAATAACCCTTGAAGGAGGTGTTCCATGTTCAAGCCCCTGACGCTGGTCGCTGCCGTCCTCACCGCATTCAGCCTGAATGCCTTCGCCAAGACCGAACTCACCGTGTACACGGCCCTCGAAGCCGAGCAATTGAAGAGCTACAAGCAAGCCTTCGAAAAAGCCAACCCTGACGTCGAGATCAAATGGGTGCGCGACTCCACCGGCATCATCACCGCCAAGCTGCTGGCCGAAAAAGCCCGCCCGCAGGCTGACGTGGTGTGGGGCCTGGCGGCATCGAGCCTGGCGATCCTCGATCAGCAGGGCATGCTTGAAAACTACGCGCCGAAGGATCTGGACAAGATCGGCAAACACTACCGCGACGCCGCCAACCCGCCGGCCTGGGTTGGCATGGATGTGTGGGCCGCGACCATTTGCTTCAACACCGTCGAGGCCGAGAAGCAGGGCCTGACCAAACCAGTGAGCTGGCAGGACCTGACCAAACCCGAGTACAAGGGCAAGATCGTGATGCCCAACCCGGCGTCCTCCGGCACCGGTTTCCTCGACGTGAGTGCATGGCTGCAGACCTTCGGCGAGAAGCAGGGCTGGCAGTACATGGACGACCTGCACCAGAACATCGGCCAGTACGTTCACTCCGGCTCCAAGCCGTGCAAGCTGGCCGCCTCCGGGGAATTCCCGATTGGTATCTCGTTTGAATACCCGGCCGTGCAGTTGAAACGCCAGGGCGCGCCGCTGGACATCATCCTGCCCAAGGAAGGCCTGGGCTGGGACATTGAAGCCACCGCTGTGATGAAGGGCACCGCCCACGCCGACGCGGCCAAAAAGCTCGCCGACTTCTCCGCCAGCCCGGCAGCGATGGACCTCTACAAGGACAACTTTGCCGTGCTCGCCCAGCCGGGTATCGCCAAACCGCAGACCGAATTGCCAGCGGACTACGAGCAGCGCTTGATCAAGAATGACTTTGCATGGGCATCGAAGAACCGCGACAGCATCCTGACCGAATGGCGCAAGCGCTATGACGGCAAGTCGGAGAAGGTGGCGGGCCAATAAGGTTTTTTTTAGGCTGCTCCCGATAGCTTTCTCACATTCAGCACATCGTTCCATGACACTGCACAGTGATCTTCCACCGTTGGAATGCATTCCCCTGTGGGAGCTGGCTTGCCTGCGATGGCGGTCTTCAATTCAGGACATCACTCCATGACACAACACAGTGATCTGTTAATCGTCGGCGCCGGCATCCTCGGCCTGTCCCACGCCTACGCCGCCGCCAGACGCGGCCTCAAGGTCAAGGTGTTCGAGCGCAGCGCCACGCCCTCGGGCGCCTCGGTGCGCAACTTCGGCCAGGCCCTGGTCACCGGCCAGCCGCCGGGTACGATGCTCGACCTGGCGCGCGACAGCCGCGCCATCTGGGGCCACTGGGCTGAGGTCGCCGGCCTGCAACTCAAGCGCAATGGCGCTTACCTGTTCGCCCGCACCGAGGCCGAAGAGCATCTGCTCGAAGCCTTCTGTGCCGGGCGTGCCCGTGAGCACGGCTACAACGTCGAGCTGTTGCAGGGCGCCGCGATGCGCGGCCTGTACGACGGCCAGTTCCGCCACCACCGCGCCGCGCTGCATGGCAAGGACGATCAGCAGTTGTATTCGCGCGAAGCGATCCCGGCGCTGATCCACTACCTCAGCCAAACACTGAACGTGGAGTTCTATTTTTCCACGCTGGTGCGCGACGTCGAACCCGGCCAGTTGCACAGCACGGCGGGGAGTTTTCGCGGTGAGCAGATCATTGTCTGCTCCGGCCACGACTACCAGACCCTGCTGGCCGAACCGCTGGCCCAGCTCAACCCGCATATCTGCCGCCTGCAAATGCTGCGCGCCCGGCCTGCGCACAACCTCAACCTGCAACACGCCTTGCTCACGGGTCTCAGTTGCGTGCATTACGGTGCGTTTGCCGACTTGCCAGAGGCCGCGCCGGTGCAGGCGCAGATCCTGCGCGACGCGCCGCACCTGCACGAACACGGCATTCACCTGCTGATCAGTCCCACGCCCCACGGCGAGCTGATCATCGGCGATTCCCACGACTACGGCAGCGATGCCTCGCCGTTCAACGCCGAACAGGTCGACGACTGGCTGATCGAACTGGCCGAGCAGACCCTGGGTTGCAAGGTCCGGGTGGTGGAGCGCTGGCAGGGCGTCTATGGCTCGCGGGGGCCGGGGCCATTTTCATTTCTGCGCGCGGCGCCGGGCGTGAGCGCGGCGTTGATGCACACCGGCGTGGGCATGAGCGTGGGGCCGGCGCTTGGCGAGCGCAATATCGCCACGTTGTGGGGTGCGGCGTGATGAACCCGGAGCAGGCGATAGCCGACGTATTCGGCCTCTACGAGCAACACGGCACGGCGGATTACATCGGCGAGCCGGTGTCGCAGCTCGAGCACATGTCCCAGGCCGCACAACGGGCGATGGCCGAGGGTTTTGACGATGAAGTGGTGCTGGCGGCGTTCTTCCACGATATCGGCCATCTGTGCGGGCAGGATCGCGAGAACATGGGCGGCTATGGCGTGGTCAGCCATGAGCGGCTGGGGGCGGACTACCTGCGCCGTGCCGGCTTCGGCGAACGCCTGGCCCGGCTGGTGGAATACCACGTGCAGGCCAAGCGTTACCTCACCTTCATCCAGCCGGATTATTACGCGCGGCTAAGCGAAGCCAGCCGGCGCACCCTGGCGTATCAGGGCGGCGTGATGAGCGCCGAAGAGGCCCAGGCTTTTGAACAGGACCCGCTGTGCCACATCAGCCTGCGCCTGCGTCATTGGGACGAGCAGGCCAAAGTGATGCACGTACCGGTGCTCGATCTCGACCTGCTCAAGGCCAAGGCCCGGCAAGTGTTGGCGACTCAGGTTTCGTCCAGCCGCCTGGCCAGCGCTTCGACCTGCTCCTGACGCTCGGCCTGGCTGACTTTGGCGCCGGGGTTGAGCGACGACCATTGCGGATGGGCACGGGCCTTGTGCAGCGCGTCTGGCAGCTTGCCTTCGCGCCAGGTCTTGTCCTGAGGCGTGTCCACCTTGATGCTGTGCAGCGCCGCATGGCCGCGCAGGTTCAGGGCCTTGAGCAACTGGCGCTGGCGCAGGGCGAGCAGGCGCAGCACGCTGTCGTCGACGGTCAGTTCGCGCTGGCCCTTGATCTTGCCCAGCAGGCGGCTGCCGTAGCTGCGCGCGGTTTGCAGCGCGCCGCCGGCGATGGCGCCCGCCAGGGCGGCGGCGCCCAGGGTCAGGCCGCCGACCAGCAGGTCCACCCCGGCCCCGGCCGCCGCGCCGGCGGCAATCCCGCCACCCACGCGCACGCCGAGCTGCTTGAGGGTTTCCGGGTTGAACAGGTCATCGCCCCAACGCCCGTCGAGCAGCGGCAGGTCACTGGCGGCGGCGTCCTGGGGGCGAAAGCCAAACAGCTTGAGCAACGCCTCCACGCATTTTTGTTCGCGCTGGCGCACGGCCTTGCGCAAATCGCCGATGGCTCGCTGCTCATCTTCAGTGACCACGCTGCGCCGGCACGCCGCGCAGTCGATCAGCAACTCGGCGATCAAGCGCGCCGCGCTTTGCTGGCGAGCCTGACGTTGGGCTTCCTGATCGAGGATCAAGCGCTCTAACTGTGGCCGTGCGTTTTCCAGCAGCAGCGCCAGGCTTTCATACAGACGCCGCTCGCCGTCTTCCGGCGGCGCCACGCTGTCGAAACGCACCAGCGCATGCAGGCCGAGGCGCGCCAGGGCTTCTCGCCAGTCCGGTTCGCGGTGCTCGCTGCTGCTGACAAAGTTGAGCACCGGCAGCAACGGTTTGCCGCAGCTGGCCAGCACCTGCAACTCGTCGCGGTACTTGGCCAGCACCGGCTCGCGGGCGTCGATCACATACAGGCCGGCGTCCGAGGCCAGCAATTGGCGCAGCACCTTGGCCTCCTGTTCGAAACGCTGGCGGGCCTCGCTGCCGTCGAGGAAGCGGGCCAGGCGCGCCGGGCCGTCGAGTCGTTCGCCGGGGCGGTCCAGGCGTTCCAGGTAGTCGAGCAGCGCGATGGCATCTTCCAGGCCGGGCGTGTCGTACAGCTCCAGCAAGGCTTGGCCGTCCACCGACAGGCGCGCGCCCTCCACATGCCGCGTGGTGCTGGGGCGGTGCGAGACTTCGCCGAACCCCACGTCACGGGTGAGGGTGCGCAGCAGCGAGGTCTTGCCCACGTTGGTGTGGCCGACCACGGCGAGTCTCAGCGGTTTAGTCATGACCGGTCTCCAGCCAGTTCAGTGGCGCGCTGTCGGCGAAGGGCAGTTCCAGCTGTTGCAGCGCGCTGTGCCAATCGCCCAGGCGCTCGGCGTCCAGCGCCTGGCCGGGCGGCGCTTGCAGCAGCCAAACACGGGTGGCGGTGGCACTGCGCGCCAGTTCGGCGATCAGCGCCAGACTGCCGCGATCCGGTGAGCGGCGGGGGTCGCAGGCGATGACCAGGCGCTTGGGCGGGAAGCGGGTGAGTTGCTCCAACAGGGTGTTGCGCGATTCGCGACTGTCGAGGACGCCAGCGTGCTTTACGTTGGCAGGCAGTTTCGGCGGCCAACTGCGCTGATCGTCCAGTTCGATGGCCACCAGCAGGGCGCCGTCGCTCGCCAGGTCGCTGATGCCGCCGGTGACGTGATGCAGCTGTGGCGGTGCAGCATCGTTGATGCCCAGTCGTTCGCTGCTCGGCATCAGGCGCTCACGCAGTGGGCTGTAGCCGGGCAGGTTGAGGTCCAGGCTCAGGGCCGCGCGCCCGCGTTTCCAGCGCCACAGGCACAGCACGGCGAGCACCAGCCTTGGCAGCACGCCGTAGACCAGCAATACGCCCACCAGCCAGGCGGCCCAGGCCTGACGGGCGCTTTCGAACGTCAGTGCGGCGTCACCGCTGGCACGGATCATTTCGACGTTCGGCACGTTGAAACCGAGCGCGGCGGGCAGGGCGCCGAGGGCCTGGGTCACGGCGACGAAGCTGTCGGTACCGAGAATGGTGGTTTCCCACACAAAGCCGTAGCGGCGGGTGGCGAGCAGGGTCAGCACAATCACCAGGGCGCTGAGCAGGGCCAGCAGCCACAGGCTGTTGACCAGCACGCCGACCGCCCAGCGATTGAGTTTGCGGCGTTGCAACAGCAGCAACAGGGCCGGCGCCAGTTGGGCGGCCCTGGCGTCGCGGGCGAGTTTTTCGCTGAGCCACAGCCACAGGCGCCCCAGGCTGGCGCTGTGTTCGCCGGCAAACAAAAGGCCCAGCGCCCAGCTCATCAACAGGATCAGGTTCAAGCCGAGCAGGCTGCCCAGGGCCCAGAACACATTCACCGGCACAAGGCCGTTACCCAGTGCGGCAAACCCCAGGCCGGCGCCGCTGACCACGGCGACTATCGCCAGCAACACCAGCGCCAGGCGCGCGCCTTGCAGCCAGCGGGTGAGGGCGGCGCTCAGCCCGTCGCGTTCGGCCAGGCGCAGGGCGCGGTGCACAATGCGTATTGGCAGGTCGCCACCGGCCGTGCGGGCCAGGCGGTTGGCTTCGAGGTCTTCCAGGGGGCCGGCGTGTTCTTCGCGCAGGCGCACGGCTTCCGTCAGCCAGAGTTTTTGCAGGGGGGTCAGTGCTGTCACGCGTGGTCCTGTTGAACAAGTGAGCCTGGAGCATAACCGCAGTCTGGCGGCTCTGGTATTCTCGTCGCCATGAAAAAAACTCTCCCTTTAAGCCTGATCGCAGCCCTCGGTGAAAACCGCGTGATCGGCGTCGACAACAGCATGCCCTGGCACTTGCCGGGGGATTTCAAATATTTCAAGGCCACCACCCTGGGCAAGCCGATCATCATGGGGCGCAAGACCTGGGATTCCCTGGGCCGACCGTTGCCGGGGCGCTTGAACCTTGTGGTCAGCCGTCAGACCGACTTGGCGCTTGAAGGTGCGCAAGTTTTTCCGTCACTGGAAGCAGCGGTACAGCGCGCTGAAGAATGGGCGCTGGAGCAGGGCGTGGATGAGCTGATGCTGATCGGCGGCGCGCAATTGTATGCGCAGGGACTGGAGCAGGCGGATCGGCTTTATCTGACGCGAGTGGCGCTGAGCCCGGAGGGGGACGCCTGGTTTCCCGCGTTTGATCGCAGCCAGTGGACGCTGGTGTCGAATGTCGAGAATGCGGCCGAGGGGGATAAGCCGGCGTACAACTTCGAAGTGTGGGAAAAAGCCTAAAAGCATCGCAGGCAAGCCAGCTCCCACATTTTGAATTGTGAATACATTCAAATGTGGGAGCTGGCTTGCCTGCGAAAGCGGTCTATCAGGCCTGCGCTAACTCCGCATGCTCATCGGCTTCCAGCAACGCCTTATCCGTCTGCCCCATGACCTGGCTGGTAATCGCACCCGCGGTCATCGAGCCATTCACGTTCAGCGCCGTGCGGCCCATGTCGATCAGCGGTTCCACGGAAATCAGCAGCGCCACCAGTGACACCGGCAAGCCCATCGCCGGCAGTACGATCAGCGCGGCAAAGGTCGCGCCGCCGCCCACGCCGGCCACACCGGCCGAACTCAAGGTCACAATCGCCACCAGCGTTGCGATCCACAGCGGGTCCAGTGGATTGATGCCCACGGTCGGCGCAACCATCACCGCCAACATTGCGGGATAGAGCCCGGCGCAGCCGTTCTGGCCGATGGTCGCACCGAACGAGGCGGCAAAGCCGGCGATTGATTGCGGGATGCCCAGGCGACGGGTCTGCGCTTCAATGCTCAGCGGAATCGCCGCCGCGCTGGAGCGGCTGGTGAAGGCGAAGGTCAGCACTGGCCACACCTTGCGGAAAAACCGCAGCGGGTTGACCCCGGCCAGCGACAGCAGCAGGCCGTGCACCACAAACATCAGGCCCAGGGCCAGGTACGACACCACCACGAAGCTGCCGAGCTTGATGATGTCCTGCAGGTTGGAGCTGGCGACCACCTTGGTCATCAGCGCCAATACACCGTAGGGCGTCAGTTTCATCACCAGGCGCACCAGGCGCATCACCCAGGCTTGCAGGGTGTCGATGGCGTTGACGACCTTGCGGCCTTTTTCCACGTCGTCCTTGAGCAATTGCAGCGCGGCAACCCCGAGGAACGCGGCGAAGATCACCACGCTGATGATCGACGTCGGCTTGGCCCGCGCCAGGTCGGCGAACGGATTGGCCGGCACGAACGACAGCAGCAATTGCGGGATATTCAGGTCGGCGACCTTGCCCGCGTAATCGTTCTGGATCACTTGCAGGCGCGCCATTTCCTGGGTGCCGGCCACCAGCCCTTCGGCGGTGAGGCCGAACAGGTTGGTCAGGCCGATGCCGATCAAGGCGGCAATCGCGGTGGTGAACAGCAGCGTGCCGATGGTCAGGAAGCTGATCTTGCCCAGGGACGAGGCGTTATGCAGGCGCGCCACGGCACTGAGGATCGAGGCGAACACCAGCGGGATCACGATCATCTGCAGCAGTTGTACGTAGCCGTTGCCGACCAGGTCGAACCAGCCGATCGAGGCCTTGAGCACGGGGTGGCCGGCGCCATAGATAGCGTGCAACACCACACCGAACGCCACGCCAAGCGCCAAGGCAAACAGCACCTTTTTCGCAAGGCTCCAGTGGGTGCGACGGGTTTGTGCCAGGCCCAGCAGCAGGGCCACGAACACCAGCAAATTGAGGATCAGGGGCAGATTCATTGAAGCTCCAATGAGAAGGCAGCCAATCGCGAGAGCCTGCGATTGCGAACCGGGAAGGCTAACACCTTGAAATATATTGATTTAATACCGATATGGAATGGTGACTGTCGTTTTTGGAATAAGCGAGTGACGTTCAGGCGTATGCGCCTGGCGCAATCACGATGCGCACGGTCGTGCACGACATGGGAACTGTCACAGGGATTTGTTAGGGTCGGTGTCTTTCACTCTGGGAACCAACGCCTATGAAGCTCGCGCCGAAACTTCTTGCCGCCGCCCTTTGCCTCGGCCTCGCCGCTCAGGCGTTCGCCGCCACCGAGTTGAAACACTGGCCTGCGCCGGCCGCCAAGCAACTCAATGAAATGATCGCGGCCAACGCCAACAAGGGTAACTACGCGGTCTTCGACATGGACAACACCAGTTACCGCTACGACCTCGAAGAATCCCTGCTGCCGTACATGGAGAACAAGGGGCTGATCACGCGTGACAGTCTCGACCCCTCGCTCAAGCTGATGCCGTTCAAAGACACCGCCGATCACAAGGAAAGCCTGTTCAGTTACTACTATCGCCTGTGCGAAGTGGACGACATGGTCTGCTACCCGTGGGTGGCCCAGGTGTTCTCTGGCTTCACCCTCAAGGAGCTGAAGGTGCAGGTGGATGAGCTGATGGCGTCGGGCAAGCCGGTACCGGTCAGCTACTTCGAAGGCGATGCGGTGAAGCAATCCGAGGTACAGCCGCCGAAGGTCTTCACCGGCCAGGCCGAGCTGTTCAACAAGCTGATGGAGAACGGCATCGAGGTGTACGTTATGACGGCCGCGTCCGAGGAGCTGGTGCGCATGGTCGCGGCCGATCCGAAGTACGGCTATAACGTCAAACCCGAAAACGTCATCGGCGTGAGCACCTTGCTCAAGGACCGCAAGACCGGCGAGCTGACCACTGCACGCAAACAGATCGCTGCCGGCAAGTATGACGAGAAGGCCAACCTCGGCCTGGAGCTCACCCCCTACCTGTGGACCCCGGCGACCTGGATGGCCGGCAAGCACGCAGCGATTCTCACGTATATCGATGAATGGAAAAAACCGGTGATCGTCGGCGGCGACACGCCGACCAGTGATGGCTACATGCTGTTCCACGACGTGGACGTGGCCAAGGGCGGCATCCACCTGTGGATCAACCGCAAGGACAAATACATGACCCAACTCAACGGGATGATGGCCAAGCACGCAGCGGCGCAGGCCAAGGAAGGGTTGCCGGTGACGGCGGACAAGAACTGGGTGATCGTCAAGCCGGAGGAGATTCAGTAAGACCGAGTTGCCCTTATCGCAGGCAAGCCAGCTCCCACTTTTTGGTCTGCAATGTTCTGAAAAATTGCTCCAGGCAAAAAAATGCCCCGCACTTGGCGGGGCATTTTTACGAGCGCGGCTTACAGACCGTCAAGCATCGCCTTGTTACGCACAGCACCCTTGTCGGCGCTGGTGGCCAGCAGGGCATAAGCCTTCAAGGCGGTCGTCACTTTACGTGGACGCTTCTCAACCGGCTTCCAACCTTTTTTGTCCTGCTCCACCCGTCGCGCCGCCAGTTCTTCGTCGCTGATCAACAGGTTGATCGAGCGGTTCGGAATGTCGATCAGCACCTTGTCGCCATCCTGCACCAGGCCAATCGCGCCGCCGGCAGCGGCTTCCGGTGAAGCATGGCCGATGGACAGGCCCGAGGTGCCGCCGGAGAAGCGGCCGTCGGTGAGCAATGCGCACGCTTTACCCAGGCCTTTGGACTTGAGGTACGACGTCGGGTACAGCATCTCCTGCATACCCGGGCCGCCTTTGGGGCCTTCGTAGCGGATGATCACGATGTCGCCTTCCTTCACTTCGTCAGCGAGGATGCCGCGTACCGAGCTGTCCTGGCTTTCGTAGATCTTGGCGCGACCTTCGAACACATGGATCGACTCGTCCACGCCGGCGGTTTTGACCACGCAACCGTCGAGGGCGATGTTGCCGTACAGCACGGCCAGGCCGCCTTCTTGCGAGTAGGCGTGCTCGACACTGCGGATGCAGCCGTTTTCACGGTCGTCGTCCAGGGTGTCCCAACGGGTCGACTGGCTGAACGCGGTCTGGGTGGGGATGCCCGCCGGGCCGGCCTTGAAGAAGTGATGCACCGCTTCGTCGTCGGTCTGGGTGATGTCCCATTTGGCGATGCCTTCGGCCATGGATGTGCTGTGCACGGTCGGCAGGTCGGTGTGCAGCAGGCCGCCACGGGCCAGGGAGCCGAGGATCGAGAAGATCCCGCCGGCGCGGTGCACGTCTTCCATGTGGTACTTCTGGATGTTCGGCGCGACCTTGCACAGCTGCGGCACATGGCGGGACAGGCGGTCGATGTCGCGCAGGTCGAAATCGATCTCGGCTTCCTGGGCGGCGGCGAGCAAATGCAGGATGGTGTTGGTGGAACCGCCCATGGCGATGTCCAGGGTCATGGCGTTTTCGAACGCCTTGAAGTTGGCGATATTGCGCGGCAGTACCGAGTCATCGTTGTCGGTGTAATAACGCTTGCACAGCTCGACGATGGTGCGGCCGGCCTGCAGGAACAACTGCTCGCGGTCACTGTGGGTGGCCAGGGTGGAACCGTTGCCCGGCAAGGCCAGGCCCAGGGCTTCGACCAGGCAGTTCATCGAGTTGGCGGTGAACATGCCGGAACACGAACCGCAGGTCGGGCAAGCGCTGCGCTCGTATTCCGCAACCTTCTCGTCAGAAGCGCTGGAATCGGCGGCGATCACCATGGCGTCAACCAGGTCGAGGCCGTGGGAGGCCAGTTTGGTCTTGCCGGCTTCCATCGGCCCGCCGGACACGAAGATCACCGGGATGTTGAGGCGCAGGGCGGCCATCAGCATGCCAGGGGTGATTTTGTCGCAGTTGGAGATGCACACGATGGCGTCGGCGCAGTGGGCGTTGACCATGTATTCCACGGAGTCGGCGATGATCTCGCGGCTCGGCAGCGAATACAGCATGCCGTCATGGCCCATGGCGATGCCGTCGTCCACGGCGATGGTGTTGAATTCCTTGGCCACCCCACCTGCGCGTTCGATCTCGCGGGCGACCAGTTGGCCCAGGTCCTTGAGGTGTACGTGGCCGGGCACGAACTGGGTGAACGAGTTGGCAATCGCGATGATCGGCTTCTTGAAGTCGTCATCCTTCATCCCCGTGGCACGCCACAGCGCGCGCGCGCCGGCCATGTTGCGGCCATGGGTGGATGTTTTCGAGCGGTAATCTGGCATGGAGCACTCCGGGCGGCTAATCAGGTTCTTGAGGGGAGTGAGCTTCTATGGACGTCTGACGCACTCAGAAAATGGCTGTGTGCGCAAAAGTTGCCTCTCGCATCGCGGGATCGCCGCATGCCTGGGCCTCGAGCTCATAAACCCGCCGGGGGATGACTGGCGATGAATAGGGCCGATTCTACACCGCTGGCGGCTGGAGGGAATGGCCGTCTGCCTGTAGGCGCGAGCAAGCTTGCGCCTACAGATGATTCGGTTTCAATCAGCTATTAGGCAGCAACCGGCACGTAATGCTCTTGATATACCGCGTCTCGACAATCGCCGGGTGCACCGGGTGGTCCGGGCCCTGGCCGCCGCGTTCGAGCATCTGGATGTTGCGGTCCAGGTGGCGGGCGCTGGTGAGGAGGATGTTTTGCAGGTCGTCTTCCGGCAGGTGCATGGAGCACGAAGCGCTGACGAGGATGCCGTCCTTGCTGAGCAGGCGCATGGCTTGTTCGTTCAGGCGGCGGTAGGCGCCTTCGCCGTTTTTCATGTCTTTTTTGCGTTTGATGAAGGCCGGTGGGTCGGCGACGATCACGTCGAAGCGTTCTTCGCTGGCTTTGAGTTCTTTCAACGCTTCGAAGACGTCGCCTTCGATGCAGGTCATTTTCTCGGCCACGCCGTTCAGCGCGGCGTTGCGCTCTACGCCGTCGAGGGCGAAGGCCGAGGCATCGACGCAGAACACTTCACTGGCGCCAAAGGCCGCAGCCTGCACGCCCCAGCCGCCGATGTAGCTGTACAGGTCGAGCACGCGTTTGCCTTTGGCATACGGGGCCAGGCGGGCGCGGTTCATGCGGTGGTCGTAGAACCAGCCGGTCTTCTGGCCCTGGATCACCGGGGCTTCGAATTTCACGCCGTTCTCTTCCAGTGCGACCCACTCCGGCACCAGGCCGAACACGGTTTCGACGTAACGGTTGAGGCCTTCGGCATCGCGCGCGGCGGAGTCGTTCTTGAACAGGATGCCGCTGGGCTTGAGCACCTGGGTGAGGGCGGCGATCACGTCGTCCTTATGGGCTTCCATGGTTGCCGACGCGATCTGCACCACCAGAATGTCGCCGAAACGGTCGACCACCAGGCCCGGCAACAGGTCGGAATCGCCGTAGACCAGGCGGTAGAACGGCTTGTCGAACAGGCGATCACGCAGGGACAGGGCGACGTTGAGACGGTGCACCAGCAGCGACTTGTCCAGCGGCAACTTGATGTCGCGCGACAGCAGGCGGGCGCAGATCAGGTTGTTCGGGCTCATGGCCACGATGCCCAGGGTCTTGCCGCCGGCCGCTTCGAGGATGGCCTGGTCGCCCGCCTGGAAGCCGTGAAGTGGGGTGGCAGCCACGTCGATTTCGTTGCTGTAGACCCACAGGTGGCCGTTGCGCAAACGACGATCAGCGTTGGCTTTGAGACGCAGGCTTGGCAGGGACATGACGTCGCTCCGGAAAAAAGAGCGGGAGTATACCGTGTTGTGCAGGAACTCGCCCCGCTGCCGGACATGTGGGACCGGGCTTGCTCGCGATGCAGGCACTGCGGTGTATCTGACAAACGGCGTTGATGCCATCGCCGGCAAGCCAGCTCCCACATTGATGCCATCGCAGGCAAGCCAGCTCCCACATTGATGCCATCGCAGGCAAGCCAGCTCCCACATTTGATCCGGTTTTGAGGTGTCGGTCAGGTTTGCTTAGAGGTTAGAATCGCCACTCAGCCAAGAGTGTGTACTTATGTCCCAAGAGCTTTCCGCCGAGCAGATCCAGCAGGCCCTGCAAGGCATCAGCGTACCGCCCCAACCGCAGATCATGGTGGATCTGCAGATGGAGCAGTATATGCCTGACCCGGACCTGGGCGTGATCGCTCGGTTGATCTCCCAGGACCCGGGCCTGTCCGGCGCGCTGCTGAAAATCGTCAACTCGCCGTATTACGGCCTGAGCAACAAGATCGCCTCGATCCAGCGCGCGGTGAACCTGCTGGGCAGCCGCTCGATCATCAACCTGATCAATGCGCAGTCGATCAAGGGCGAGATGAGCGATGACACCATCGTCACCCTCAATCGCTTCTGGGACACCGCTCAGGACGTGGCCATGACCTGCCTCACCATTGCCAAGCGCACCGGCTCGCAGACTGTCGATGAAGCCTATGCCCTGGGCCTGTTCCACGATTGCGGCGTGCCGCTGATGCTCAAGCGCTTCCCCGACTACATGACGGTGCTCGAGCAGGCCTACGCCAATGCCGGCCCCGACTGCCGGGTGGTCGACACAGAGAACAACGCGTTCAACACCAACCATGCAGTGGTTGGCTACTACACGGCCAAATCCTGGCGTTTGCCGGAGCATGTGACCGACGCCATCGCCAACCACCACAATGCCCTGGCGATTTTCAGCGATGAGTCGTCGCGCACCCCGCCGCTTAAAAACCTGCTGGCGATCCTGAAGATGGCCGAGCACATCTGTTCCTCTCACCGCGTACTGGGCGGTCAGGCAGAAGACCATGAGTGGAATGCCATCGGTCACCTGGTGCTCGATTACGTCGGCCTGTCGGACTACGACTTTGAAAGCATGAAGTTGTCGATCCGCGAGCTGGGCGCGAACTGACCCGTCAGCCAAGAGGTACACATGCCCGAGTTACCCGAAGTCGAAACCACCCGTCGCGGGATTGCGCCGCACCTGGAAGGCCAGCGCGTCAGCCGTGTGGTGGTGCGTGAGCGACGCCTGCGCTGGCCGATCCCGGAGGACCTGGATGTGCGCCTGTCCGGGCAGCGCATCGTGGGGGTGGAGCGGCGCGCCAAGTACCTGTTGATCAATGCCGAAGTGGGCACGCTGATCAGCCATCTGGGCATGTCGGGCAACCTGCGCATGGTCGAAACCGGGCTGCCGGCAGCCAAGCATGAGCATGTGGATATCGAGCTGGAATCGGGCCTGGCGCTACGCTACACCGACCCGCGACGTTTCGGCGCCATGCTCTGGAGCCAGGACCCGCACAACCACACCTTGCTGCTGAGCCTGGGGCCGGAGCCGCTGACCGACCTGTTTGACGGCGAGCGGCTGTTCCAGATGTCTCGCGGGCGGTCGATGGCAATCAAGCCGTTCATCATGGACAACGCGGTGGTGGTGGGCGTGGGCAATATCTACGCGACCGAAGCACTGTTTGCGGCGGGGATCGATCCGCGTCGCGCGGCGGGCGGCATTTCGCGGGCGCGCTATGTGAAATTGGCGATCGAGATCAAGCGAGTGCTGGCGGCGGCCATCGAGCGCGGCGGTACCACGTTGCGCGACTTTATTGGCGGTGACGGGCAGACGGGGTATTTCCAGCAGGAGCTGTTCGCCTACGGCCGGGGCGGCGAAGCATGCAAGGTGTGCGGGACCGAGTTGCGCAATGTGCTGTTGGGGCAGCGGGCGAGTGTGTTTTGCCCCAAGTGCCAGCGCTGATTGCCGGGTGTTGGCTGAGAGTGCCATCGGGAGCAAGCCCCCTTCCACAGTGGATCGCGTTCAACTCCCCGACGAGGCTCGGCAGGGGCAACACAACTGTTCAGGCCTTGCCGGTAATCAACCGGTACTTCTCCATCAACTGCTCTTCGGTTTCAGGGTGTGCCTCATCCAGCGGAATGCAATCCACCGGGCACACTTGCTGGCACTGCGGCTCGTCGTAGTGGCCGACGCACTGGGTGCACAGGTTGGGGTCGATCACGTAAATCTCTTCGCCCTGGGAAATCGCAGCGTTCGGGCACTCGGGTTCGCAGACGTCGCAATTGATGCAATCGTCGGTGATGATCAGGGACATGAAAACTCCTGCCAGGGCCGCAGCCAAGGCAACTGAAAACGACTAATGCGCGCAATTGTGCCGCATTGGCGCCCGCAGTGCGAGCGCACATGACCTGCGGCAACAGACCAACGCGACCTGTCGACCCCTACTTCTTGAAGCGCAGCGTCAGCGCATCCGCCACGGCAGGATGAACGAATTTGGTGATATCTCCGCCCAGCGCGGCGATTTCTCGCACCAACGTCGAAGAAATGAACGAGTAACGCTCAGAAGGGGTCAGGAACAGGCTCTCGACGTCCGGCGCCAGCTGGCGGTTCATGTTGGCCAGTTGGAATTCGTATTCGAAATCGGACACGGCGCGCAGGCCACGCAGAAACACATTGGCGTTCTGCTCCTTGGCGAAATGCGCCAGCAACGTCGAAAAGCCCACCACTTCGACGTTGGGCAGGTGTCGGGTGACTTCACGTGCCAGTTCAACGCGCTGCTCCAGAGGAAACAGCGGGTTTTTCTTGGGGCTGGCGGCGACCGCGATGATCACATGGTCGAACAGGCGAGAGGCGCGCTCGACCAGATCGCCATGGCCTTTGGTAATCGGGTCGAAGGTTCCTGGATACAACACTCGGTTCATCGCGTCGTCCTGGCGGAGTCCGTTGGGGAACCGGATGGTATCGCAGCCATCCCGGTCGGGAAAGTCGCCTTATGTAGATACATACCGCTGATCGGCGGTTTTTTCATGCCGTTTTCAGACGTTCGGCCAACGCGGTCGCCAGTTTGGCGCTCAGGCCGTACACCGATAATTGCGGGTTGGCGCCAATGCTGGTGGGGAACAGCGAGCCATCGTGGATCGACAGATTGCGCAGCTGGTGATGACGGCCGAGGCTGTCGGTCACCGCATTCTTCGGGTCTTCGCCCATGGCACAACCGCCCATCACATGGGCGCTGCCCAGGGTTGTTCGGTGCAGTTCCAGGCTCAGCTCGTTAATCATGCGGCGAGCCTCGGCCAGGGTGTTTACGTAACGCGCATCATGGTGCAACGGCTTCACGGACCTTGCGCCCGCTGCGAACTGAATCTCGGCCATGCTGTGAAACGCGCGGCGCAGGCCGTCCCAGGCGTAGGGCGAGACCTGATAGTCGAGCACCGGCGTGCCGTCACCGCGTAAACCGACGGTGCCTCCCGTGCTGTCGGGGTGAAACCCGTCGCGCAACAGCGCGAGCATGGCGTGGGTGTTGGGCAGTTGGCTCATGTCCAGCGCGTTGGCGCTGCCGTAGCCGCCAAACAGCGTGCTGGCCAATCCGGGGTGCAGGGGCGGCGCTTCCAATTTGTAGGACATTTTGCCGGTAACGCCGTCCTGCCATTGGAAATGGTCGGAATAGATCGACTGCGGCGCGCCGTAGAACGGGTTGATCACCTCATCAAATAGACCCGCAGAGAAGTTCACCAGATGCAGAAAGGTGCGCTTGCCGAGCCGCGAATGCGGGTCCGGCGCGTTGGAGCGCATCAGCAGCGCCGGACTGTTGATGCCGCCGCCGGCCAGCACGTAATGCCTGGCTTTCACCGTGACCCTGCGCCCGGTGGGCGCCACGCAACGTGCGTCCATGGCCACGCATTCCAGGCTGCTGATGGCGTCCCCGCTGTAGTTGAACTGCTCGGCGCGCGCCAGGTAGAGCAGCTCGCCGCCTTGCTCCAGGGTGGAGGGAATGGTGGTCACCAGCATCGACTGCTTGGCATTCACCGGGCAGCCCATGCCGCAATAACCCAGGTTGAAACAGCCGCGCACGTTGCGCGGGATCACGTGCCAGCTGTAGCCGAGCTTTTCACAGCCCTTGCGGATCACATCGTTGTTGGCGTTCGGCGGCAGTGCCCAGGGCGCGATGCCCAGGCGCTGCTCCATTTTTTCGAACCAGGGCGCCATCTCGCTGCTGCTGTGGCCCGTCACCGCGTATTCGCTGGCCCAGTGGGCGAGGGTGGCGTCCGGCGTGCGAAAGCTGGAGGTCCAGTTGATCAGCGTGGTGCCACCCACGGCCCGGCCCTGCAGGATGGTGATGGCGCCGTCCTTGCTCATGCGTCCGATGCCTTCCTGATACAGGCTGGCGTAGGCCTCGTCCTCCAGCAGCTTGAAGTCGCTGCTGGTCTTGAGCGGTCCTTCCTCGATCAGCAGCACTCTGTAACCGGCAGCGCTGAGAATCTCGGCAGTGGTGCCGCCGCCAGCGCCGCTGCCGATGATCGCCACATCGGCTTCCAGGGTCAGGTCGCGGTCGAGGGCGGCGCCGTTGTGGGTTTTCCAGCCACGGGCCAGGCCGTCGCGGAACAGATCGGGTACGGGCATAGGTGGGCACTCTTGTTTTTGTTGTGCGTTGTTTTTGTTGCGCGAATCAGATGTGGGGCGGGCCGGGGTAACCGCAATGGGCCCAGGACGCCGGCCGGAAATACCACGCCATGATCACTAGCTTGAGCAACGAGCCCTGACCCATGCGCAGCAGGTTGAGGCTGCTGTTCTCCCAGCGCTGCAGGAAGTGGCGGATCTGCTCGCTGCTGGCGTTTTCCCAACTGCCCCAGATGCCGGTCAGCGGGCCGCGGGTAATACCCATGGCGAATACGTCGAACAACTGCCGGGTGAGCTTGATCATCTCCGGCGACAGGTGTTGCAGGCTGTAATCGAGCTTTTTGAGCGCGTCTTCAATGCCGGCGGCGACCTCCTGGGCGCTGGCGACACCGTCGAGCAACACCGGCATCACCGCCCGCAAAAACGGCAGGTCGCTGCTGCGCAGCATGACAAAGCCGCTGGCCGGGGTGCTGGCAGAGCAGCCACTGAGGCTGGCGCCCAACCCGGCGGTGGCCAGGAAAGCACTGGCGCACAGGCCGATCTTCAGGATGCCGCGCCGTGACAGCGCGGGTGAATCAGTCAGGCTGGGGTTCATTGTTATTGTTGTCCCGTGGGTGGCGGAATCAGCGAACAAACAGCTTCTGAATCAGCTTCTGGATCGATTTTCCGTAGGGCGGGTAGATCAGCTTCGCTGCGTTCAGGCGCTGTTTCACCAGCACGCCCTTGGCCTTGCTGAAGGTGAGAAAGCCCTCGTGGCCGTGGTAGTGGCCCATGCCCGATGGGCCGACGCCGCCAAACGGCAGATCGTCCTGGGCCACGTGCAGCAGGGTGTCGTTCAGGCAGACGCCGCCGGAATGGGTTTCGTGCAGCACCCGGTCCTGTTCGCGCTTGTTGTAGCCGAAGTAATACAGCGCCAGCGGGCGAGGGCGTTGGTTGATGTAGGCAAATGCCTGGTCGATGTCGCCATAGGGCACGACGGGCAGCACCGGGCCGAAGATTTCATCCTGCATCACGGTCATGTCGTCGCTGACATTCAGCAGCAGGCTGTGGGCCATGCGCCGTGCCTGGCCCTGTTCATACAGGGGGACCAGCGTGGCGCCCTTGTCGGTGGCGTCCTTTACGTAGGCATTGAGCCGCGCCAATTGTCGTTCGTTGATGATCGCGGTGTAGTCCGGGTTATCGACCAGCGTCGGATAGAACCCGCGAACCGCCTTGCCATAGGCCTCGACGAACGCATCCACGCGGTGTTCCGGCACCAGCACGTAGTCCGGCGCTACGCAGGTTTGGCCGGCATTCAGGGCTTTGCCGAAAGCGATGCGTTCGGCGGCGTCCTTGAGCGGCACATCGGCAGAGACAATCGCCGGCGACTTGCCGCCCAGCTCCAGCGTGACCGGCGTGAGGTGCTCGGCGGCCGCGCGCATCACATGCCTGCCAATGCTGGTGGCGCCGGTGAACAGCAGGTGATCGAAACGCAGCCTGGAAAACGCCATGCCCACGTCGGCTTCGCCGAGCACCACGCACACCAGGTCTTCGGGGAAGATCTTCGCCAGCAGCCTTTTGAGCAGTTCGCCGGTGGCGGGAGTGGACTCGCTGAGCTTCAACATCACCCGATTACCGGCCGCCAGCGCACCGACCAGCGGGCCGATGGCCAGGTACAGCGGGTAGTTCCAGGGCACGATTACGCCGACCACGCCCAGCGGTTGGTAGATGACTTTGGCTGACGCGGGCTGGAAGGCAATGCCTACGGCGCGGCGCGACGGTTTCATCCAGCCCTTGAGGTGTTTGCTGGCGTAGTGGATGCCATGCAGGCTGGGCATCAGTTCGGCGAACAGGGTTTCGTCTGCGCTGCGGTGGCTGAAATCCTCGCTGATCGCGCGGATCAACGCCTGGCGTTCGTCGCTGAGCAACTCGCGCAGGGCTTTGAGCCATTGCTGGCGTTGCGCGGCGGGCGGCATCGGGTTGGCGGCGTAGGCGCGGCGCTGGGCGTCGAACAGCGGCTGAAGCTGATCCAGCGCTTGGGAGTCTTGCAGGTAGGCAACAGTGGCAGACATGGTGCAGCCCCGATTGTTATTGGTCTGCCTGGACTTTTAGAGTCATTGCTCTAAATTGTCAAATATCATTGCAGCCACATGCGGATTTATCCCGCCACGGTTAGGCCGTAAGATGGCCCATTCCGTGTATGGAAGCTGATCCCCCATGGCACCACGAGTAAAGACCAGCGAACGCATTGTGCACACCAGCCTGGAGCTTTTTAATCAGCAGGGCGAGCGCAGTGTCAGCACCAACCACATCGCCGCTCATATGGAAATTTCACCGGGCAACCTGTACTACCACTTCCCCAACAAGCAGGCGATCATCGCCGTACTGTTTCGCGAGTACGAAGCGCTGGTGGACAGTTTCCTGCGCCCGCCCCAGGGCCGCGCGATGTGTGTGGAAGATAAGCGCTTCTACCTGCAGGCCGTGCTGGCCGGCATGTGGCGCTACCGTTTCCTGCACCGCGACCTCGAGCACCTGCTGGAAAGCGACCCCGAAATGGCCACCGGCTACCGGCGGTTTTCCCAGCGCTGCCTGACCCAGGGCGGGGCCATCTACCAGGGGTTCGTCGATGCCGGCATCCTCAATATGGACCCGATCCAGACCGAAGCCCTGACCCTCAACGCCTGGATTATCCTCACTTCCTGGGTGCGCTTTTTGTGCACCACCAACGAAAATTCCACCCATTTGAGTGCCGAAGCGATCAAGCGCGGTGTGTATCAGGTGCTGGTGCTGGAGGCGGGATTCGTCACGCCCCAGGCCAAGGAAGCGGTGGATGGGCTGTTCAAGGAGTTTTACGTGCCGCTGAATCAGGCGCTGGATGAAGTGAAGTAGGACCTTTCCCGAATCTGTTTACAGGAGTCTGTCATGCCGCTTGCCCAACTGATCAGCCCTCAGCACCTGGCCGAGCGCCAAACGCGCGGCGCGTTGGTGATCCTCGATTGCCGTTTTGCCCTGGAAGACCCGGACTATGGGCGTTGCAGCTATGCCGAAGGGCATATCGAAGGCGCGCAATATGCCGACCTTGAGCGCCATCTCAGCGGCCCGGTGACCAAGGGCGTGACCGGGCGTCATCCGCTGCCGACAGCGCAGACCTTCGTCGAACAACTGCGCGCGTGGGGCATCAGTGCTGACACCGAGGTGGTGCTGTATGACGATGGCCCTGGTGCCTTTGCCGCCCGCGCCTGGTGGTTGCTGGTGTGGTTGGGCAAGCGGGACGGCGTGTATATCCTGGACGGTGGCTTGAAGGCCTGGCATGCCGCCGGTTTCCCCTTGAGCCTGGACGCACCGATGATCGAGCCGGGCGACTTTGCGGGCGCGCCTGATAACGGCCTGGTGGTGGATGCCGAGCATCTGCAAAACCGTCTGGGGCAGTCGGGCCTGACCCTGATCGATGCGCGCGCTCCGGCGCGTTTTCGTGGCGACGTTGAGCCCATCGACCCGATTGCCGGGCATATCCCCGGCGCGCAATGCGCAGCGTTCAATGAGAACCTGGGCAGCGATGGGCGGTTTCTGCCGGTCGAGCAGCTCAAGCAGCGGTTTGCCGCGCAGTTGCAGGGGCGTTCGCCCCAGGAACTGGTGGCGTACTGCGGTTCCGGCGTCACCGCCTGCCATAACCTGTTTGCCCTGGGGTTGGCGGGTTACCCGTTGGGCAAGTTGTATGCGGGGTCGTGGAGTGAGTGGATCACGGATCCCGCGCGGGGCATCGCCACGGGCGAATGAGCCCCTTGGCCTGTAAACCCAATCAATGGTGAGAGGGGGCAAGCTCCTTCCCACACGTTTAGCGCTGTTGTGTCAGCAGCCATTGGGGGATTCGGCGTTCAAGGTAATAGGTCGGGCGCCTCAACGAGCCGTCCACGAACCCCACATGCCCGCCCTTGGCCAGCAACTCGAACTCGGTGCAATCGGACAGTTCGCTGGCCTCGGGCAGGCTATGGGCAAACACGAACGGATCGTCCGCCGCCTGAATAATCAGGGTCGGCGTTCGGATACCGCCCAGGTAATAGCGACTCGACGCCTTGCGGTAGTAATCCTCGGCACTCACGAAACCATGCAGCGGCGCAGTCACCCGCCCATCGAAGTCCCAGAACGTGCGCATCTTTTCCAGGGAACCCAGGGCTTCCAGGGTTTTCAGGTCGTCCGTGCGGCCATCCTGCGTAAAGCGGCTTTGCTTGACGCGGATATACGCCAGCATTTCGCGCATGAAGTGCTTCTGATAGACCCGCGAAAAACCCAGGCCGATGCGGTCGGCGCACTGGTCCAGGCGAAACGGCACCGACACCGCCGCAGCGCCTTGCAGCCCAGATGCCGCGCCGGTTTCTCCCAGGTGCTTGAGCAGCACATTGCCGCCCAGCGAATAGCCCACCGCATATAACGGCGCCAGCGGTCGCTTGGCGTGCAGATGGGCAATCGCTGCCGCCAGATCCTCGCTGGCCCCCGAGTGATAGCTGCGCGCCAACAGGTTTGGCTCGCCGGAACAGCCGCGCCAGTTCAATGCGGCACTGGCCCAGCCCTGGGCGGCGAGGACCTTTTGCAGGCCAGCGACGTAGGGCGAGTTGGATGAACCGGTGAGCCCGTGCAACACCAGCACCAGCGGTGCCTTGGCGTCGTGGGGGCCATGCCAGTCGAGGTCGAGGAAGTCACCATCGTCCAGCCACAGACGCTCGCGTTGGCGTTCGAGGTGAGTGGTGGGGCGCCATAACGGCCCCCACAAGGTTTGCAGGTGGGGGTTGCCGAGGCCGAAAGCGGGTTTGAACAGGTTGGGGGAGGGGGTCATTGCACTCTCTTTTTTGTGGCGAACCGGCTCACTATGGCGAGCGGGCTCGCCAGGGCAAGCCCGCCAGCCACAAAAAGTAACCGCCGGCTCAGACCGCGCTTTCGACCAGGCGATGCCACAGCGCGTAATACACCCGGCCGGACTTTTGTTCCCGGTGCAAGCGCCAGCTGCCCGGCAGGCCGAGGGTGGACGGCGCGGTTTCGCTCTCGGTGTAGATCCACGCATCCGGCGCCAGCCATTGGCGATCTTCGAGCAGCGTGCACACCGTCGGCAGCAGGTTCTGGTTGAACGGCGGGTCGAGGAACACCACGTCGTATTCGCTGGCTGCCTGGGTTTCCAGGTAACGCAGCGCATCGGCGGTCTGCACCTGGCCGTTGGTGCAGCGCAGGGTGCCCAGGTGTTCCTTGAGGCTGGAAACCGCCACGTTGCTCGCGTCCAGCGCCTGGGCCTGGGACGCGCCACGGGACAGCGCCTCCAGGAACAGCGCGCCGCTGCCGGCAAACGGGTCCAGCACCTTGGCGCCCGCGATGTAAGGCGCGAGCCAGTTGAACAGGGTTTCACGCACGCGGTCGGGCGTCGGGCGCAGGCCCACGACGTCGGGGAAGCTCAGCTTGCGGCTGCCCCATTCACCGCCAATGATGCGCAGTTGGCCCACACCGTTATGCACGTTGTGGACAGGTTTTTTCGGGCGAGATGAACTGGCCATTAATGCTCCGGAACCCCGAGCGGCTGCTCGGCGGGTTTATCAGTGGGGGGCGGTAGTGGCTTTTGCGCAATCGTCGGGCCGGCGGTCACGATGACCATCTTGTCGGCGCTCACGTGTTTGTTCATGGCCGCCTTGACCTGGTCTACGGTCAGGGCCTGGGATTGTTTCATGAAATCTTCCAGATAGCTCAGCGGCAGGTTGTAGAAACCCATGGCGCCCAGCTGTCCGACGATATCGGCGTTGCTCGCGGTGGACAGCGGGAAGCTGCCGGCCAGTTCGCGCTTGGCGTCATCCAGCTCCTTTTGCGTCGGGCCGGTCTTGAGGTAATCGGCCAGCACCTGCTCGACCAGGCGCAGGGTGCCGCCGCTCATTTCGGCGCGGGTCTGCAGGTTGATCATGAACGGACCGCGCACCTGCATCGGCGAGAAGCCCGAGTACACGCCGTACGTGAGGCCGCGTTTTTCGCGCACTTCGCTCATCAGGCGAGTGCCAAAGCCACCGCCACCGAGGATCTGGTTGCCCATGGACAAGGCCGCGTAGTCCGGGTCGGCCCGGTCGATGCCCAATTGCGCGAACAGCAGGTGCGTCTGCTTGGACGGAAACTCGATATGGCTCAGGCCGGCCTTGGGTTCGGTCGGCTGGGCGATCTTCGCCAGCGCCGGTCCCCTGGGCAGTGAGGCAGACACCTTGGCGGTCATGGCTTCGGCTTCGGCGCGGGTCAGGTCGCCCACCACCGCAATCACCGCGTTGCCTGCTGTGTAGGCCTTGGCATGGAACGCCTGCAACTGCGCCAGGCTGATCTTCGGCACGCTGTCGGCGTTGCCTTCGCTCGGATGTGCGTAAGGGTGGTCGCCATACAGGCGCTTGAACAGCTCAAGGCTCGCCAGCTTGCCGGGATTCTGCTTCTGATATTCGAAACCGGCGAGGATCTGGTTCTTGATCCGCGCCAGTGAGTCGGCGGGGAAGGTCGGCTTGCCGATCACGTCGTCGAACAGCGCCAGTGCCGCATCGCGCTTGTCGCTGGCGCTCAGGCTGCGCAGGGATACCAGCGCCATGTCGCGGTAAGCACCATTGCCAAAGTCGGCGCCCAGGCCTTCAAAGCCGCTGGCGATCTGGCTGACGTCCTTGCCCGGCACCCCTTCGTTGAGCATGGCGTTGGTCATCAGCGCCAGGCCTGGCACGTCGCCGTCCTGGCTGCTGCCGGCGGCGAACAGGATGCGCATGTCGAACATCGGCAGTTCATGGGCCTCGACGAACAGCACCTTGGCGCCTTCGGCGGTGGTCCAGCTTTGCACATCGAGCGTGCGGTTGGTCGGCGCCTTGCCGTCCAGCTCGGCCAGCGATTGCAGCTTGCTGGCGGACTGGGCTTTTTCCAGCGCCGGGCTGGCCACTGATTCACTTGGGCGCAAAACGTACACCGCGCTCGCTGCCACCAGCGTGACGGCGATCAGGCCGGGCAGGATCAGGCTTTTGCGATCACTCATGAGCGGTCTCCTCGGGCAGAATATGGGCGACGCTCAGACGCTCGCGGGTGAAATAGGTGCGCGCAGCCTTCTGGATATCTTCCGGGGTCACGCTTTGCAGGTCGGCGAGTTCGGTGTCCATGAGCTGCCAGGACAGGCCCACGGTTTCCAGGGAGCCAATGGACGTGGCCTGGCTGGTGATGGAGTCTCGTTGGTACACCAGCCCGGCGATGACCTGGGCGCGAATACGCTCCAGCTCTTCGGCGGTCGGTGGCTTGGCTTTCAGTTCTTCCAGCAGCCGCCACAGGCCGGCTTCGGCTTGGGCGATGGTCTTTTTCTTCTGCTGGTTGGGCGTGGCCGAGAGAATGAACAGGGTGTCGCCACGGCTGTAGGCGTCGTAGCGGGTGGAGGCCGCAGACACCAGTTCTTCACCGCGCTCCAGTTGGGCCGAGATACGCGCGCTGTAGCCGCCGTCGAGCAGGGCCGAAATCAGGCGCAGGGCCTGTACCGAGCGCTTGTCTTCAGCGGTGGCAAGACCGGGCACGTTGAAGCCGAGGAGCACGCTGGGCAGTTGGGTCTGCACGCGCATTGTCAGCAGGCGCTCGCCGGGTTCGGCCAGCTCCATGGGGATTTTGGCCGGGGGCACGTCACGCTTGGGGATCGGGCCGAAGTAGCGCTGGGCCAGGGTCTTCACCTCGTCCGGGGTCACGTCGCCGACCACCACCAGCGTAGCGTTGTTCGGCACGTACCAGGCCTGGTACCAGTGGCGCAGTTCCTCGACCTTCATGCGCTCCAGGTCGGCCATCCAGCCGATAGTCGGCGTGTGGTAGCCGCTGGCCGGAAAAGCCATGGCCTTGAAGCGCTCGAAGGCCTTGGACATCGGGTTGTCGTCGGTGCGCAGGCGGCGTTCTTCCTTGATAACCTCGATCTCGCGGCTGAACTCGTCGGCCGGCAGGCGCAGGCTGGCCATGCGATCGGCTTCCAGCTCGAAGGCGACGCCCAGGCGGTCGCGGGCCAGCACCTGGTAATAGGCGGTGTAGTCATCGCTGGTGAACGCATTTTCTTCAGCGCCCAGATCACGCAGGATCAGCGAGGCTTCGCCCGGCCCCACCTTGGCGCTGCCCTTGAACATCATGTGCTCAAGGGCGTGGGACAAACCGGTCTGGCCCGGGGTTTCGTAGCTCGAGCCAACCTTGTACCAGACCTGGGAAACCACCACTGGCGCGCGATGGTCTTCGCGCACGACCACTTTGAGGCCGTTGTCGAGGGTGAATTCATGGGTGGGTTGGGGATCGGCAGCCAAAGCTGAAAGAGGCAGACAAACTGTACCGAACAGCAGGCCTGCGGCGCGGCGGGCTAGAGCATTCATTCGTTTTTAAACCTGTTGGGCTGCCCGCTTGGTCTTAGCGTCGGCGGGCGAGGAGGTGCTAGGATACTGATCGGATTTGCGGACGGCCACTGTGGCGGTCCAGTTAAGGCCCTGTTTAGGCCTTACAAAATGTTGCGCATGAACGAGCTGGCTGAAAAACAGTCTGTTACGCATCGAATTTTATTTACCGACGTGCCCCCTGGCGCATCGCTACCTTGAGATAGCCGTCTCCATGTTTGGTTCCAACGACGACAAGAAGACCCCAGCTGCGGCTGGCGAGAAGAAAGGCCTGTTCGGCTGGCTGCGTAAGAAACCGCAGGATGCCGTCGAACCAGAGCCGCAGGTTCAAGCTGAGCCGATCCCCGAGCCTATAGTAGAAGCCGAGCCGGTTGACCACGTCCCGGCGCCGGTGGTGTTGCCGATCGTTGAGCCGGTGTTGCAGCCGGTGGCCGAGGTGGCGCCGGAACCCGAGCCGGAATCTGAACCCGAGCCCGAGCCGTGGCCCGAGCTGCCCGTGGCCGAAGAGCCCGTGGCGCTGGTTGAAGACGTGCACGCTGAGCACGTCGCGCCGCCGATTCCCGTGGTGGCTGAACCGGTAGTTGAGTCGGCGCCCATCGTCGCAGCCGCCGTGCCTGCCGTCATCGAGCCGGCACCCATTGCCGTCGAAACCGGCAAGACCGGCTTCTTCGCCCGCCTCAAGCAAGGCCTGAGCAAGACCAGCGCCAGCATCGGCGAAGGCATGGCCAGCCTGTTCCTGGGTCGCAAGACCATCGATGACGAACTGCTGGAAGACATCGAAACCCGTCTGCTCACCGCCGACGTGGGCGTCGAAGCCACAGCAGTGATCATCCAGAGCCTGACCCAGAAGGTCGCGCGCAAGCAGCTCACCGACGCCGACGCGCTGTACAAATCCTTGCAGGCCGAACTGGCGGCGATGCTCAAACCCGTGGAAGCACCGTTGGTGATCACTCCGAACAAGCCGTTCGTGATCCTGGTGGTGGGCGTCAACGGCGCCGGCAAGACCACCACCATCGGCAAGCTGGCCAAGAAGCTGCAGCTGGAAGGCAAGAAAGTCATGCTGGCCGCCGGCGACACTTTCCGCGCCGCTGCGGTGGAGCAATTGCAGGTGTGGGGCGAGCGCAACAAGATTCCGGTGATCGCCCAGCACACCGGCGCCGATTCCGCCTCGGTGATCTTCGACGCGGTGCAGGCCGCCAAGGCGCGCAATATCGACGTGTTGATCGCCGACACTGCCGGTCGCCTGCACACCAAAGACAATCTGATGGAAGAGCTGAAGAAGGTGCGCCGCGTGATCGGCAAGCTCGACGCCGACGCCCCCCATGAAGTGCTGCTGGTGCTCGACGCCGGTACTGGTCAGAACGCCATCAGCCAGGCCAAGCAATTCAACCAGACGGTGCAACTGACCGGTCTGGCCTTGACCAAGCTCGACGGCACGGCCAAGGGCGGTGTGATCTTTGCCCTGGCCAAGCAGTTCGGGTTGCCGATTCGTTATATCGGCGTTGGTGAAGGCATCGACGACCTGCGCACCTTTGAAGCCGAACCCTTTGTACAGGCGCTGTTTGCCGAGCGGGAGCGTTCATGATTCGATTCGAACAGGTCGGTAAACGCTATGCCAACGGGCATGTGGGCTTGCATGAGCTGAGCTTTCGGGTGCGGCGCGGCGAGTTTCTTTTCGTCACCGGTCACTCCGGGGCCGGCAAAAGTACGTTGTTGCGTCTGCTGCTGGCCATGGAGCGCCCGACCACCGGCAAACTGCTGCTGGCCGGCCAGGACCTGGCCACCATCAGCAATGCGCAAATCCCGTTTCTGCGCCGCCAGATCGGCGTGGTGTTCCAGAATCACCAGTTGCTGTTCGATCGCACGGTGTTCAACAACGTTGCCTTGCCGTTACAGATTCTCGGGCTGTCCAAGGCCGAGATCGTCAAACGCGTTGATTCGGCCCTTGAGCGCGTGGCGCTCTCGGACAAGACCGACCTCTACCCCGGCGACCTCTCCACCGGCCAGCAACAGCGCGTCGGCATCGCCCGCGCCATCGTGCACCGTCCGGCCCTGCTGCTGGCGGACGAACCCACCGGTAACCTCGACCCGCGTCTGGCGGCGGAAATCATGGGCGTATTCGAAGACATCAATCGCCTGGGTACCAGCGTGCTGATTGCCAGTCACGACCTGGCGCTGATCGCGCGCATGCGCCACCGCATGCTGACTCTGCAACGCGGTCGCCTCATCGGTGACGGGGAGGCAGGCGTATGAGTGCTACACGCAGTCCAAAAGTATCCGAACGGGTGGCGCCGAAACCGGCCGACCCGCAACCGAAGAAGAAAAAACGCGACGACGATGACGGCCCGGACTTCAGCACGCTGCTGCACGCCTGGATCGAAAGCCATCGCGCCAGCCTGCTCGACAGTCTGCGTCGGCTGGGCAAGCAGCCGGTCGGCAGTTTTTTTACCTGCCTGGTGATGGCCGTGGCCCTCAGCCTGCCGATGGGCTTGTCGCTGCTGCTCAATAACGTGGAGCGTCTGGGCGGGTCCTGGCAGCGCGCGGCGCAGATTTCGCTGTACCTGAACCTGGATGCCAGCACCCAGCAGGGCGAAGCGCTGCGCGATGAAATCAAGAACATGCCGGGCGTGGCGGATGCCGAGTACGTCAGCCGCGACCAGGCCCTTGAAGAATTCCAGCAGCAATCCGGCCTGGGCGAGGCGCTCAAGGAGCTGCCGCAGAATCCGCTGCCGGGCGTGGTGCTGGTGACGCCGGACGAAGTCGACAAGCCGACCCTGGAAGCCCTGCGCCAGAAACTGGCGCAGATGCCCAAGGTGCAACAGGCGCAACTTGATCTAGTCTGGGTAGAGCGCCTGGCCGCGATCCTCAAGCTGGGCGACCGTTTTGTGTTCGGTTTGACGGTGCTGTTGGTGTCTGCATTACTTTTGGTGATAGGCAATACCATTCGTCTTCATATTGAAAACCGTCGCACCGAGATAGAAGTGATTAAACTTGTCGGCGGCACGGACAGCTATGTGCGTCGTCCTTTTCTGTACATGGGCGCGCTTTATGGCCTGGGTGCCGGGTTTTTGTCCTGGGGCGTGCTGGCTTTCGGCCTGGACTGGCTGAACGACGCGGTGACGGGCCTTGCCGGCTTGTACGGCAGTGATTTTGCCCTGGCCGGGGTGCCTGTGGCCGATGGTCTCTCGCTCTTGCTTGGCGCGGTATTGTTGGGTTATATCGGTGCCTGGATTGCCGTGGCGCGGCATTTACGTGAGCTGGCGCCCAAGTAGTTAATGCCAGATTAATGTGGTTTCGTTTGTATTGACCGTATCAGCGGTATAGGGAACTTGTCCTACGGTTCCCCGGTCAATTTTCGCAGTGCTGAACTGCACGAGTTATGTGAGTCGGAGGTTTTTTCGTATGACCACTTCTTTGCAACCTGCGTATGCCCTGGTTCCAGGTGGAAACCTGGAAGCCTATGTGCACACGGTCAACAGCATTCCATTGCTGACGCCCGAGCAGGAGCGTGAACTGGCCGAGAGTCTCTACTATGAGCAGGATTTGGGGGCGGCTCGGCAGATGGTGCTCGCCCACCTGCGTTTTGTCGTACATATCGCCCGCAGCTATAGCGGCTACGGGCTGGCCCAGGCTGACCTGATCCAGGAAGGCAATGTCGGCCTGATGAAAGCGGTCAAGCGCTTCAACCCCGAGATGGGTGTGCGCCTGGTGTCGTTTGCCGTTCACTGGATCAAGGCGGAAATCCACGAGTTCATCCTGCGCAACTGGCGCATCGTGAAAGTCGCGACCACCAAGGCCCAGCGCAAGCTGTTCTTCAACCTGCGCAGCCAGAAAAAACGTCTGGCGTGGCTGAACAACGAGGAAGTCCACCGCGTGGCCGAAAGCCTCGGCGTTGAGCCCCGTGAAGTGCGCGAGATGGAAAGCCGCCTGACCGGCCATGACATGGCTTTCGATCCGGCCGCCGAAGCGGACGACGACAGTGCTTTCCAGTCGCCGGCCAACTACCTGGAAGACCACCGGTACGACCCGGCGCGTCAACTGGAAGATGCCGATTGGAGCGACAACGCCAATCACAACCTGCACGAAGCGCTGGAAGTGCTGGACGACCGCAGCCGTGACATCCTCTACCAGCGCTGGCTGGCGGAAGAAAAAGCCACGCTGCACGACCTGGCGCAGAAGTACAACGTGTCGGCCGAGCGGATTCGTCAGCTTGAGAAAAGCGCGATGAACAAGCTGAAGCTGTCGATCGCCGCTTAAAACCATGTGGGAGGGGGCTTGCTCCCGATTTCAGTGGGTCAGCTACAGATAAGCTGGCTGATTCACTGCTATCGGGAGCAAGCCCCCTCCCACATTTGTTTGTGTGTTGGGTCAGTCGGACCAGGGGGCCTTGCGGGAGTTGTTCAGCTCAAGCAGGTAGCCATCACCACCGAGTTGATTCATCTGCTGGCGAATCCAGGCTGCCCGCCGCGCCACATACGCCGTCGGATGGCTCGCGCTCCACACTCTTGGATTGGGTAGCACCGCCGCCAGATAGCTGGCCTGCTGCCGCGAAAGCCCTTTGGCACTCACCCCAAAATGATGCCGCGCCGCCGCCTCTGCGCCAAACACGCCGTCATCCCATTCCACGCTGTTGAGGTACACCTCAAGAATTCGCTGCTTGGGCCATAGCACCTCGATCAGGCCGGTAAACCAGGCCTCCAGCCCCTTGCGCAGATAACTGCGGCCAGACCACAGAAACAGGTTCTTCGACACCTGCTGGCTTAATGTGCTGGCGCCCCGAATCGACCCGCCGCGCTCGTTGTGCACGATGGCTGCCTGGATCGCGCCGAAATCGAACCCCCAGTGCTGCGGGAAGCGCTGGTCTTCACCGGCCATCACCGCCAGCTTGAGGTCGTCGGAAATGTCATCCCACGCCACCCAGCTGCGTTGCAGGTCAATGGGTTCGCCGTCGAACCACGACTCGATCTTGCGCTCCACCATCAGCGCCGTGAACGGCGGCGGCACGACGCGCAACAGCAGCACCGGCAAAACGCTGCCGACGGCAAACCATTTCACGACTTTGAGAAAACGACTGAAGAGGATACGCAGCATAGAGATGGCTTGGCCGAACCCGTTGAGCGGGCCATTATACAGACCCTGCCCGATGCGTCTGATTGGAGTTCCACATGCTGCGTAGCTTTCTGATGTTGGCTGCCTTTTTTGGCTTCACCGGTGTCGCCCTCGGGGCCTTTGCCGCCCATGGCCTGAAAAGCCGCCTGAGCGCCGAGTACCTGACGATTTTCCAAACCGGCGTGACCTACCAGTTGGTGCACGCCCTGGCACTGTTCGGCGTGGCGCTGCTGGCCGCCCATATCCCCGGCCGCATGGTGACCTGGGCAGGCATCGCGTTTGTGGTCGGCATCCTGCTGTTCTCCGGCAGCCTCTACGCGTTGACCCTGACCGGCATCAGCAAGCTGGGCATCATCACCCCGTTCGGCGGGCTGGCGTTTCTGCTTGGCTGGTTCTTCCTCGGTTTGGCGGCGTGGCGCCTGCAGCTGACCGCTTGACGCTTGGAGCTGACCTTCAGGTCCCAATCACGCTAGAATGCTGGCCCCTAAAAACGATGGCGGCCCCTGGCATGCGCATTCAGTTGAACGGCGAACCCTTTGAATTGCCCGACGGTGCCTCCGTCGAGGCCCTGTTGACCCGCCTGGAACTGACCGGGCGCCGTGTCGCAGTGGAACTCAATCAGGATATCGTCCCGCGCAGTCAGCACGCCGCCACTGCGCTCGCCGACGGTGACCAGGTCGAAGTGGTCCACGCCATCGGCGGCGGCTAGTCGCCACCTCGCATTCTGCAGAACCTCACCCCATTACGAGGATTTCCCATGAGCATCGTTCGTAGCGACAAGCCTTTCGTCCTGGCCGGTCGTACCTACCAGTCCCGCCTGCTGGTCGGCACCGGCAAGTACCGCGACATGGAAGAAACCCGCCTGGCCATCGAAGCCTCGGGTGCCGAGATCGTGACCTTCGCCGTGCGCCGCACCAACCTTGGCCAGATCGAGGGCGAGCCGAACCTGCTCGAAGTGCTGTCGCCGGATCGCTACACCTTCCTGCCGAACACCGCCGGTTGCTATGACGCCATCGAAGCCGTGCGCACCTGCCGCTTGGCCCGTGAGCTGCTCGACGGCCACAACCTGGTGAAGCTGGAAGTGCTGGCCGACCAGAAAACCCTGTTCCCCAACGTGATCGAAACCCTCAAGGCCGCTGAAACCCTGGTCAAGGAAGGCTTCGACGTGATGGTCTACACCAGTGATGACCCGATCATCGCCCGTCAATTGGCGGAAATCGGCTGCATCGCCGTGATGCCGCTGGCCGGTCTGATCGGCTCCGGCCTGGGTATCTGCAATCCGTACAACCTGCAGATCATCCTTGAAGAAGCCAAGATCCCGGTGCTGGTGGATGCCGGCGTAGGCACCGCCTCCGACGCGACCATCGCCATGGAGCTGGGCTGCGACGCGGTGCTGATGAACTCGGCCATCGCCCATGCCCAACAACCGATCATGATGGCCGAAGCCATGCAACACGCCATTGTCGCGGGCCGTCTGGCTTACCTCGCCGGGCGCATGCCGAAAAAACTCTATGCCAGCGCTTCTTCGCCGCTGGATGGTCTGATCAAGTAAGAGCCATTGATGACTGAATCAAACGAAA
This sequence comes from Pseudomonas poae, assembly GCF_001439785.1. Taxonomy (GTDB): domain Bacteria; phylum Pseudomonadota; class Gammaproteobacteria; order Pseudomonadales; family Pseudomonadaceae; genus Aquipseudomonas; species Aquipseudomonas poae. The sequence continues at coordinate 205,377 of NZ_JYLI01000002.1, forward strand.
CGCCGAACACCGTGGACGCTGCCGACGACTCCAGGCACCGCCGCATCAAGAGCTTCGTGATGCGCGCCGGCCGCATGACCGAAGGCCAGCAAAAGGGCCTGGAGCAGGGCACGCCGCTGTTCGTGCTGCCCCTGGCCGATGCGCCGGTGGACTACGACCAGGTATTCGGTCGCTCGGCCCCGCGTTCCCTGGAAATCGGCTTCGGTATGGGCCACTCCCTGCTGGAAATGGCCGCCGCCGCGCCGGAGCAGGATTTCATCGGTGTTGAAGTGCACCGCCCAGGTGTCGGCGCGCTGCTCAACGGCGTGCTCACCCAAGGCCTGACCAACCTGCGAGTCTATGACTGCGACGCGATTGAAGTGCTCAACCGCTGCATCGCCGACAACAGCCTCGACCGCCTGATGCTGTTCTTCCCTGACCCATGGCACAAAGCCCGCCACCACAAGCGTCGCATCGTCCAGGCCTCCTTCGCGGAGCTGGTGCGCAGCAAGCTGAAAGTCGGCGGCATCCTGCACATGGCCACCGACTGGGAGCCCTATGCCGAATACATGCTGGAAGTGATGAACGTCGCGCCTGGCTATCGCAACATCGCTGAAGACGGCAAATGCGTGCCACGCCCGGCCGAGCGTCCGATCACCAAGTTCGAACGGCGCGGTGAGCGGTTGGGGCATGGGGTGTGGGATTTGAAGTTCGAAAAGCTGGCCTGATTTGAAATGCAGTCCAATGTGGGAGCTGGCTTGCCTGCGATAGCATCACCTGGGTATCACTGATACACCAAGGTGCCTGCATCGCAGGCAAGCCAGCTCCCACAGTTGTTTGGCGGTGTACTTGAGGTCAGCGACGATCCGCTACAACCCCAATCAAAACCAGCACCACCACCAGCACTGGCGCCAGGCTGTAGTTATTGAACTGGCCTAGCCCGCGCACAATCCACGGTGTGGCGTAGATCAGCGCGGCGCCGCTGCCGATCAGGCAAAGCAACGCCATCAAGGGCACGCGCAACGCGCCGGCGATGCTGCCCAGACGGGCTTCCACCCAGCCTTTGATGTCGGCGCCGAACAGCACCAGCAGGCAGCCCACAAGGGCCAGGGATATTTCCGACAGGTTGCTGCGGCTCCAGCGGGATGCGGTGGCGAGCAGGTCGAGTACCAGATCCATTCGATTTCCTTAAGAAGCGTCAGCTCAGAAATTTCTGCAGCAGGTCATTGAGAAAGAGTTGCCCACGGTCGGTCGCCGCCAGGCGTGACGGTTCGACCTGCATTAAGCCACTTTGTTCTGCGTCGCGCCGCGCTGCATCGAGACTGACCAGGTCGAGGCCGGTGCGTTCGGGATAGAGCCTGGCGTCGACCCCTTTGGTGAGGCGCAGGGCGTTCATCAGGAACTCGAACGGCAGCTCGTCGTTGGTCAGTTCTTTTGCCCCGGCCTGGAAGCTTTTGGCCGGGTTGAGGTAGTCCTTCGGCGCGCGGGTTTTCCAGGTGCGCACGATGCGTCCATCAGGGTGGCTGAGCTTGCCGTGGGCGCCTGCGCCAATGCCGATAAAGTCGCCAAAACTCCAGTAATTGAGGTTGTGCCGCGCCGGTCGGCCGGGTTGGGCGTAGGCCGATACTTCATACTGTGCGTAACCGTGTTCGGCGAGCAGTGCCTGGCCGGCTTCCTGGATATCCCACAGGGTGTCGTCTTCCGGCAGCGCGGGCGGCTGGTTCCAGAACACGGTGTTGGGTTCCAGGGTCAGCTGGTACCAGGACAGGTGCGTTGGCTTGAGCGCAATGGCCTGGCGCAGGTCGCCGAGGGCGTCGTCCAGGGACTGATCGGGCAAGCCGTGCATCAGGTCCAGGTTGAAGTTGTCGAAGCCGGCCTGGCGCGCCATGCCCGCCGCGCGTACCGCCTCGTCGCCATTATGGATACGGCCCAGAGCCTCGAGCTTTTGCTGCTGGAAACTCTGGATGCCAATGGACAGGCGATTGATCCCCAGCTTGCGGTACGCCACGAACTTCTCTTGCTCGAACGTGCCGGGGTTGGCTTCCAGGGTGATCTCGATATCGGCCGCAAACGGGATGCGCGCCTGCACGCCTTCGAGCAGGCGGCCCAGCGCCGCTGCGCTGAACAGGCTGGGCGTGCCGCCACCGAAGAAGATCGAGCTCAGCTCGCGACCGTAAACGGCGTGCAGGTCCTGGTCGAGGTCGGCCAGCAGGGCGTCCACATACTCCTCTTCCGGTAGCACTGTGCTCGCAGTGTGGGAGTTGAAGTCGCAATACGGGCATTTGCGCACGCACCACGGAATGTGGATGTACAGCGCCAGGGGTGGCAGCACCGGCAAGGCCGCCCGGGGCGTTTGCGTACCGCCGTGGATCAGCGGCTGCGCAGAGGTGTTCAGAGTCATTTCAAGCCCAGACGCTGGCGCAGCAACACCATGGCACGGGCGCGATGACTGATCTGGTTCTTGTCGGCCGGGCTCAGTTCGGCGCTGGAGACATTGCGCTCCGGCACCCAGAACAGCGGGTCATAACCAAAACCGTGCTCGCCGCTGGCGGCGTGCAGGATGCGCCCGTGCCACAGGCCTTCACACAGAATCGGCAACGGGTCATCGGCATGGCGCACCAGCGCCAGCACGCAGACGAACTGCGCGCCACGCAGCGCGTCCGGCACGTCCTTGAGCGCGTCCAGCAGCTTGGCGTTGTTGGCCGCGTCGCCTTTGCCGTCGGCATAGCGCGCCGAATAGATGCCCGGCGCGCCACCCAGGAAATCCACCGCCAGCCCCGAATCATCGGCCAGCGCTGGCAGTCCCGAAATGCGTGCAGCGTTGCGTGCCTTGAGAATGGCGTTCTCGACGAACGACAGGCCGGTCTCTTCCGGCTCGACCTGGCTGAACTCGCCAATCGAGCGCAGTTGCACGGATTCGCCGAGCATGGCCTGGAGTTCTTTGAGTTTGCCGGCGTTATGGCTGGCCAGTACGAGTTGGGAGAGGTTCATCATTCGGCCGGAAACAGTTCTTGGTTGAATTGGAAACCATGGGCCTTGCCGCCGGTTTCAACATTGATGGTAAACGTCTTGTATTCCCGCTGCGTCACGGAGTAAGGCGCCAGGTAGCTGATCCCGCCTTTCTCTTCGACTTGTTTGAATGTCAGGATTTCACTTTTGCCACCCAGGTCCTTGATGGTGCCGGTCACCTGCGCTGCGACCGGGGTTACACCCTTGATCACGGTCACATTGATCAAGCCCTTCTCCTTGCTGCGCACCACGCCAACTTTCTGGGCGGTTTCAGGTTGCAGGAAGCTGGAGGTGAAGGTGTTGTAACGCACGGTGATATCGCCGAATTCCTTGGTGCGGTTGGGGTCGATAACGTCGGCGGCCATGGCGCTGGCGCCCAGGCATGCGGTCAATAGAAAAACAGCAAGGCGACTCATGAGCGTCCCTCTTGAAAATGATTAAACGGCAATCTTGTGGTCGGTCAGGCCAGGACTGCTGACCCGGTAGATACCAATTTCGCCCAGCAGGTTGGGCCATAGCTTGCTCGCCCAGCCGTGGCGGTGTTGTTGATCGACGGCAAGGCGGTTGATCACCTTGGCTTCACGCTCGCCGCACAGCGCTTCGAAGTCTTCGAAGGTGCAGAAGTGGATGTTCGGCGTGTTGTACCAGGTGTAGGGCAGGAAATCCGAGACCGGCATGCGGCCCTTGGTCGCCAGGTACCAGCGGCAGCGCCAGTGGCCGAAGTTGGGGAAGGTGATGATGCACTGGCGACCCACGCGCAGCATTTCGTCGAGGATGCGGTCCGGGTAGTGCACTGCTTGCAGGGCCTGGGTCATCACCACGATATCGAAGCTGTTGCTGGCAAAGTTGCCCAGGCCCTTGTCCAGGTCCTGTTCGATCACGTTGATGCCCTTGGCCACGCACTGGGCGATGTTGTCCGGGTCGTTTTCCAGACCGTAGCCGGTGACTTGCTTGTGGTCGCGCAGCCAGCTCAGCAATTCGCCATCGCCGCAGCCCAGGTCGAGCACGCGGCTGCCGGCGGGGATCCAGTCTTGGATGATGTCCAGGTCGGCTCTCATGGCGTTCTCACAAAATGATGCGGTTCATGTAGTTGCTGAAAGCCTGCAAGTAGCGCGGGATCGGGATCAGGAAGGCGTCATGGCCTTGGGGTGCGTCGATCTCCAGGTAGCAGACATCCTTTTTGGCGGCCATCAAGGCGTCTACCAGCTCGCGCGAACGCGCTGGCGAGAAGCGCCAGTCGGTGGTGAACGACATCACGCAAAAGCTGGCGGTGACGTGTTCGAAGGTTTTCGCCAGGTCATCGTCATGGTTGGCCGCCGGGTCGAAGTAGTCCAGGGCCTTGGTCATCAGCAGGTAGGTGTTGGCGTCAAAGCGTCCGGAGAACTCCTCGCCCTGATAACGCAGGTAGCTTTCCACCTGGAATTCCACGCTGTGGAAGTCGTAGTTGAGCTTTTCGCTCTTGAGGCCACGGCCAAATTTCTCGCCCATGGAGTCATCGGACAGGTAGGTGATGTGCCCGACCATGCGTGCGAGCATCAGGCCGCGCTTGGGAATCACGCCGGCTTCCTGGAACGAACCACCGTGGAACTCGGGGTCGGTGAGGATCGCCTGGCGTGCCACTTCGTTGAAGGCGATGTTCTGCGCCGACAGTTTTGGCGCCGAGGCGATGGCCAGGCAGTGGCGCACGCGATCCGGGTAGGTGATGGTCCATTGCAGGGCCTGCATGCCACCCAGGCTGCCGCCGATGACCGCCGCCCACTGCGTGATGCCGAGCAGGTCGGCCAGGCGTGCCTGGCTGTGCACCCAGTCTTCCACGGTGAGCACCGGGAAGTCGGCGCCGAACGGCTTGCCGGTTTCGGGGTTGAGGCTGCTCGGGCCGGTGGAGCCATTGCAGCCTCCGAGGTTGTTGAGGCTCACCACGAAGAATTTATGGGTGTCGATGGGTTTGCCGGGGCCGATGCAACTGTCCCACCAGCCGGGCTTGCGCTCGTCGGCGCTGTGGAAGCCGGCGGCGTGGTGATGGCCGGACAGGGCGTGGCAGATCAGCACGGCGTTGCTCGCCGTGGCATTCAACTGGCCGTAGGTTTCATAGATCAGGTCATAGGCCGGCAGCGACCGGCCGCAGGCCAGGGCCAGCGGTTCGCTGAAGTGCGCCACCTGGGGCACGACCAGTCCAACAGAATCGGGGGGGAAGGCAGCTGACATCGACCCTGCTCTCGTTTAAATGAGGCGTAAGTCTAAAGAGCGGTGGGGCCAGCGGCAAGCAAAGGCCTGCGCCAGTACGCAGATACAAATTTCAGTGCTGGTTTGTGTGGGAGCTGGCTTGCCTGCGATCGCATCACCTTGGCGTGACTGACGCACCGAGGTGCCTGCATCGCAGGCAAGCCAGCTCCCACCTGTCAGATCAGGCCGAACAGCTCTTTGGGCATGAACGCATAGAACGCCAAACGCGGAATCACCCAGCTTTGCAGCAACTGGATCGCGATGAACGCAAAGATCGGTGAAATATCCAAACCGCCCAGGTTCGGGATCAGACGACGGAACGGCGCCAGCACCGGCTCGGTGATCTGGTACACCAACTCGGCGCCCGGGCTGCGGCTGCCCGGTGCAACCCACGAGAGGATCACGCTGATGATCATCGACCAGAAAATGATCTTCAGGAACAGCGAGAACACCCCGATCAGCGCCCACGGCAACAGCAGCACCGTAAAGGGCTGGTAGCCGCTGAGCATCAGGATCACCACGAACAGCAGCATTTGCAGCAGCAGCGCGAGCACCAGCGACGACATGTCCAGGCCAAACAGGCTCGGGATCACACGGCGCAGCGGCTTGAGCAGCGGTTGCGTGGCCTTGACCACGAACTGGCACAGCGGGTTGTAGAAGTTCGCCCGCACCAGTTGCAGGATGAAGCGCATCAGCACGATCAGCAGGTACAGGCTGCCCAGGGTCTGGATGATGAAAATGGCAGCGTCATTGATTCCGAGCATGTTTGATTACCTTGGTAAGGGACGACTATTTGCCCAGTTGCTCGGCCATCTCGGCCGAACGGTGTGCCGCAGCACCCAGTGCCTTTTCCACCAGGGCTTCAAAGCCCCCGGCCTGGAACGATTCGATGGCCGCTTGCGTGGTGCCGCCCGGCGAGGTCACGCGACGGCGCAGTTCGGCGGCGTCCACCTCGCTGGCGACAGCCATTTTTGCCGCGCCCAGCGCTGTTTGCTCAGCCAGCTGTTCCGCCACGTCATGGGGCAGGCCCAGTTTGACGCCGGCGGCGGTCATGGCTTCGATCAGCAGGAAAAAGTACGCCGGGCCGCTGCCGGACACGGCGGTGACCGCATCCAGTTGCTGCTCCTGCTCAAGCCATACGGCGATGCCCACCGCAGACAGCAACGCCTGGGCCTGGTCACGCTGTGTGGCGCTGACTTCGGCGGTGGCGTACAGGCCGCTCACGCCCTGGCGCAGCAGCGACGGGGTATTGGGCATGCAGCGCACGATCGGTTGGGCGCCGAGCCAATTGTTCATGCTGGCGCAGGTGATACCGGCGGCAATCGAAACCACAAGCTGATGCGGCTGCAGGCTTGGTCGCAGGCTTTCGCACACAGCCTTCATGGCCTGTGGCTTGACCGCCAGCACGATCACGTCGACGCCGTGGATGGCCTCGGCATTGTCGGCGAAGGTTTCGATACCGTGCTCGGCGCTGACGCGGGCGCGGGTCTCTTCGCCCGGGTCGCTGGCGCGGATCTGCGTGGCGTCCAGGCCCTTGGCCCGCAGGCCGCCGATCAGGCTGGCCGCCATGTTACCGGCGCCGATAAAGGCAATACGCGTGTCTTTCATGACAGGTCCTTAGCTAAATGAACGTCAGCCATGTGACGGCTGGCTGTAGTCGCGGGCGCCAAACAGCGCGGTACCGACCCGCACCCAGGTGGCGCCTTGGGCGATGGCCGACGCGAGGTCGTGGCTCATGCCCATGGAAAGTGTGTCCAGCGCCAGATTCAGGCTGGCTTGCAGTTCGCGCACACTGGCGAACGCCGCGTCCTGCGCCGCGCGGTCTTCAGTCGGCTCAGGGATTGCCATCAGGCCGCGCAGCTTCAGGTGCGGCAGGGCGCTGATGGCGTTCGCCAGGGCCGGCAGGTCGGCGGGTGTGCAGCCGGACTTGCTGGCTTCGCCACTGACGTTGACCTGGATGCAGATATTCAGCGGCGGCAGGTCCGCCGGGCGTTGCTCGGACAGGCGTTGTGCGATTTTCAGGCGGTCCACGGAATGCACCCAGGCGAAGTTCTCGGCGATAGCACGAGTCTTGTTCGATTGAATGGGGCCGATGAAGTGCCAACTCAAGGGCAGGTCGGACAATTGCGCCTGTTTGCTCAACGCTTCCTGCAGGTAGTTCTCGCCGAAGTCGCGCACGCCGGCGGCATAGGCCTCGCGCACAGCCTCGGCAGGTTTGGTCTTGCTCACGGCCAGCAGGTGGATGCTGCTCGGGTCACGTTGCACGGCGTCGGCCGCGGCGCGGATGCGCTGGCTAACCTGGCCGATGTTGTCTGCTATCGTCGACATTCAAGATGCACCCGTGGATATGGAGTCCGCGGCATTCTACTGGAAATGGAAAGCCCTATGGATATCACTCAATTGCTGACGGCCAGCGTGCGCCGTGGCGCCTCCGACCTGCATCTTTCGGCTGGTCTGGTGCCGATGTTGCGGGTTGATGGCGAGGTATGGCCACTGGATTGGCCGGTGCTTTCACCGCCGCAAGTGGCGGACTTGTTGAGCCCTTTGCTCAATCAGCACCAGCAAAAGGATTTCGAAACATCTCTTGAAACGGATTTTGCATTCGAGCTGCCGGGCGTGGCGCGGTTCCGCGTGAACGTGTTCCGCCAGGCGCGTGGCGTGGGGGCGGTGTTTCGCACCATTCCTTGCGAGGTTCAGAGCCTGGAGAGCCTGGGGCTGGGCGAAGTCTTCCAGCGCATCGCGCGCTTGCCGCGCGGCCTGGTGCTGGTGACCGGTCCCACCGGCTCGGGCAAGTCCACCACGCTGGCGGCGATGATCGATGACCTGAATCGGCATCGCCGCCAGCACATCCTCACGCTGGAAGACCCCATCGAATTTATCCACCGGCCGAACATGGCCCTGATCAATCAGCGTCAGGTGCACCGCGATACCCACAGCTTCTCGACGGCCCTGCGCTCGGCCCTGCGCGAAGACCCGGACGTGATTCTGATCGGCGAGTTGCGCGACCTGGAGACCATTCGCCTGGCATTGACGGCGGCGGAAACCGGGCACCTGGTCTTCGGCACCCTGCACACCACGTCAGCGGCCAAAAGCGTGGACCGTCTGGTGGATGTGTTCCCGGCGGGGGAAAAGGCCATGGTGCGCTCGATGTTGGCGGAATCACTGCAGGCGGTGGTGTCACAAGTGCTGGTCAAGAGGCTCGGCGGCGGGCGCGTGGCGGCCCATGAAATCATGCTGGGCACGCCGGCCATTCGTAATCTGATTCGCGAGAACAAAGTGGCGCAGATGCTCTCGGCGATTCAGACCGGCGGGGCGGTGGGGATGAAGACGCTGGATATGAGCTTGAGGGCGCTGGTGGGCGAGGGGCTGGTCAGCCGGGAAGAGGCGCGCGAGAAGGCGACGGTGCCTGGGGACATATAGGTCTCAAAAACAATGGAAACCCATGTGGGAGGGGGCAAGCCCCTCCCACATTTACTGCATTTGAACCGGGAAAATCAGCGCTGCACGATCCGCAGGTTGTTGTTCTGCTCTTTGGGCAGCACACGCTTGGCGATCACGTAGTTCTTGTTCCAGAACGGCTTTTTCAGCGTGTCGATGCTCACTGATTTGCCACGGCGCGGTGCGTGGATGAAACGATCGTTGCCCAGGTAAATGGCAACGTGGTTCACCTGGCGGCTCTTCAACTTGAAGAACAGCAGGTCGCCCGGCTTCAGGTCCTTGCGTTCAACCTTCTGCCCGTGGCCGGCGGCCATGGCGTTGGACGTACGCGGCAGATCGACCGCCTTGACGTCATTGAAGGCATATTTCACCAAACCGCTGCAGTCGAACCCTTTACTTGGGCTACTGCCGCCCCAACGATAAGGAGTACCGAGCACATTCACGGCGCGGCTGAGCACGGTGCTGCTCTGCTTGGTGTTGACGGCCATCAGCGCTGGAGTGGCTTTGCCGTGGGCCTTGCTCAGTTGAGTAGGACGCTTGACGGTCAGCTTGGCTGATTTGGCGTTGACCGCAGCGCTATGAACTTTAGGGGTGAAACCGTTAACGTTGGGAAGACGTTGCTCACGATTGGTGGCGTGGGCGGCCAGTGGCATTAATAGGCAGATGGTTAGCCATGTCTTGAAGAAAGGTCGCATTCGGCGTGGCTCATATGGGTTAGCGCGCAACTTTATAACAGCTTTTTGTGTCGATCTCAGGCCGTTTGTCGACTCAACCTTGACGGCAAAATCAGGAAAAAGGCGACGATTGACTGCCATTTTCGGACACAAGTCAGGTGGCATAAGGCTTTCAGGGCAGGGAAGATACCATTTGCCGTACGTCGGGCGCTTGTAAAAAAGTCACAAAGAAACTGAAAAAATTTATCTATCGAGGCAAATGAGGTACGCGATGAATACCTATCAACAGATTGGCCAACAGCAAGATACCCACAGCAAGGTGATCGGTTACCTGCTGTGGATTTTCGGTTTTACCGGCGCGCATCGCTTTTATTACGGCAAACCCGTGACCGGAACGATCTGGTTTTTCACCCTGGGCTTGCTGGGTATCGGCTGGCTGATCGACTTCTTCCTGATCCCGGCCATGGACCGTGAAGCCGACCTGCGTTTTACCGCCGGGCCTATCGAATACAACATTGCGTGGATTCTGCTGGCGTTTTTGGGCGTGTTTGGTGTGCACCGCATGTACCAGGGCAAATGGATCACCGGCCTGATCTACCTGCTGACCGGCGGATTGTTTCTGGTGGGCGTGCTGTATGACTTCTGGACCTTGAATACGCAGATATCGATCCGCAATGCCGAGCGCAACAGCGGACGCTGAACCTCTCTAGCCAGATAGAGATGCAAGTGTGGGAGGGGGCTTGCTCCCGATAGCGGTGGACCCGTCAGCTCATCTGTGGCTGACCCACCCCAATCGGGAGCAAGCCCCCTCCCACATGTACTGTGCCCACGTTAAAGCGGTGTCAGGCCTGGTAGCTGATGCGACCGTCCACCAAGGTATAACGCACCGTCGCCGGCAGGCTATGGCCGATAAACGGGCAGTTCTCGCCCTTGGACAACCACTGCTCCCCGGCAACCGTGGAGCTTGTCGGATCAAACACCACCAGATCCGCCGCTGCACCCACCGCCAACTTGCCCGCCGGCAGGCGCAAGGCCTGCGCCGGGCCGCTGCTCAGGCGCGCCAGCAGCGTTGGCAAGTCCAGCAAGCCGTCTTCCACCAGGGTCATCGCCAGGGGCAGCAACAGCTCAACGCTGCTGATACCCGGCTCGGTTGCGCCAAACGGCGCCAGCTTGGCGTCGCGTTCGTGGGGCTGGTGATGGCTGGAAATCGCCGACACCACACCGGATTTGACCGCCGCCCGCAAACCCTCGCGGTCGGCCAATGTGCGCAGCGGCGGCTGCACGTGGTACAGGCTGGAGAAGTCGATCAGCGCTTCATCCGTGAGGATCAACTGGTACAGCGCCACGTCCGCCGTCACCGGCAAGCCACGGGCCTGGGCCTGGGCGATCAGGGCAACGCCGCGTGCGCTGGTCAACTGGCTGAAATGCGCGCGCACGCCGCTTTGTTCCACCAGCAGCAGGTCGCGTGCCAGGGCCACGGTCTCGGCGGTTTCCGGGATGCCCGGCAGGCCGAGGAAGCTGGCCACGGCGCCCTCATGGGCCAGGCCGCCTTCGGCCAGGTCACGGTCCTGGGAATGAAAGATCACCGTCAGGTCGAAGGTGGCCGCGTATTCCAGAGCACGGCACAGGGTACGGGTGCTGCGAAAGCTCTCCAGGCCGTTGCCGAACGCCACGCAACCGGCGTCGCGCAGGGCAATCAGCTCGGCCAGTTGTTCGCCGTCCAGGCCTTTGCTCAGGGCGCCGATGGGGAACACCTTGCAGTTGCCGGCCTCGCGGGCGCGGTCGAGGATCAGTTCGGTCACCGCCGAGGTGTCCAGCACCGGCCTGGTGTGCGGCGGGCAGCACAGGCTGGTGACGCCCCCGGCAGCGGCGGCGCGGGTTTCGCTGGCGATGCTGCCTTTGCGGCTATAGCCCGGCTCGCGCAGGGCGACGTTCAGGTCCACCAGGCCCGGCGCGGCCACCAGGCCGTTGGCGTCGATGGTTTGGCTGGGGCTGAAGCCGCCGGGGGCGGCGCCGATGGCGATGATCTTGCCGGCCTCCAGGTGCAGATCGGTGACTTGATCCAGGCCACTGGCCGGGTCGATAACACGCGCGCCAAGGATGCTGAGCTTCACTGGGCGTTCTCCTGCTCGAATTGACGTTGCGCGGTTTGCCCGCTCATGGCCATGGACATTACCGCCATGCGCACGGCGATGCCGTAGGTCACCTGGTTGAGAATCACCGACTGGTTGCCGTCGGCCACCGCCGACTCAATCTCTACCCCCCGGTTGATCGGGCCGGGGTGCATCACGATGGCATCCGGTTTCGCGCCGGCCAGGCGTGCGGTGGTCAGGCCGAACAGGCGGTAGAACTCACCCTCGCTGGGTAGCAACCCACCGGACATGCGTTCGCGTTGCAGGCGCAGCATGATCACCACGTCCACATCCTTGAGGCCTTCGGTCATGTCGGTGTAGACCTTGACGCCGTATTGCTCGATGCCGATCGGCAGCAGCGTCTTGGGCGCGATCACGCGGATATCCGGGCAGCCCAAAGCTTTGAGGGCCAGCATGTTGGAGCGCGCCACCCGCGAGTGCAGGATGTCGCCGACGATGGCCACCGAGAGGTTTTCAAAGCTGCCCTTGTGCCGCCGGATGGTGAGCATGTCGAGCATGCCCTGGGTCGGGTGGGCGTGACGGCCGTCGCCGCCGTTGATGATCGCCACCTGCGGGCACACGTGCTCGGCGATGAAGTGCGCGGCGCCGGAGTCGCCGTGGCGCACCACGAACATATCGGCGGCCATGGCCTCAAGGTTGCGCAGGGTGTCGAGCAGGGTTTCGCCCTTGCTGGCCGACGACGTGGACACGTTCAGCGTGATCACATCGGCCGACAGGCGCTGTGCCGCCAGTTCGAAGGTGGTGCGGGTGCGCGTGGAGTTCTCGAAGAACACATTGCAGATGGTCTTGCCGCGCAGCAGCGGGACCTTTTTTACCGCGCGTCCGCCGACTTCGAGGAACGAGTCGGCGGTGTCGAGGATTTCGGTGAGCAGTTCGCGGGGCAAACCGTCGAGGGACAAGAAATGTTGCAATTGACCCTGAGCATTGAGCTGCAGCGGGCGCTTGGCATCTAGAGGCGTCATCGCGGGGACTCTTTACAAGGCGGTTTAAAGGGCGAGGTCTTGCAGTTCGAGTTCGAGCGGCGTGGGACCGGACAATTTTACCCGCTGGTGGGCTGCCAAAGACAGCGTGGCGCCGACCACGTCCGGGCTGATCGGCAATTCGCCGGCGTCCAGGTCCAGCAGGCACACGAGCGTCACGCTGGCCGGGCGCCCGTAGTCGAACAGCTCGTTCAGGGCCGCGCGAATGGTGCGACCGCTCATCAGTACGTCGTCAATCAGCACCAGGTGCTGGCCCTCCACTTCAAATGGCAGCGCCGAGGGTTGCACTTGCGGGTGCAGGCCGTTCTGGCTGAAGTCGTCGCGGTAGAAGGACACGTCCAGGGTGCCCAGTGGCGACTCGCTGCCCAGCTCGGTCAGCAAAGCCTGGGCTACCCACACGCCGCCGGTGCGGATGCCGATGAAGCGCGGTTCGCTGATGCCACGGTGTTTCAGGTGGGCCGTGAGGCGTGTCGCCATCTGGGTGATCAGTTCGGCGGGATTGGGCAGGCTCATGGGGGGCTCCTTGGTTGGCCTCGCACAGGCAAGGTCCGGGCTCAAACGTAAAAAGACGCGGCATGCCGCGTCAGTCAGGATGCAAATAAAGCCGTGTTTTCATCCAGCCAGCCCTGCAACAACAACGCGGCGGCGATGGCGTCCACCGGGTTGTCGCGGTAGCTGCCCTTCTGCCCGCCACGGTCGCGGCGTTCACCCTTGGCTTCAAAGGTGGTCAGGCGTTCATCGTGGGTATAGAAGGGCAGGTTGTAGCGGCCATTGAGACGGCGCGCGAATTTCTCGGCGCGCAGGCACATCTCGCTGGGGGTGCCATCCATGTTTAAGGGCAGACCGACCACCACGGCGTCGGGCTTCCATTCATTGATCAGCGCTTCGACCTGATTCCAGTCCGGCACGCCGTTCTGGGCCTTCAAGGTACACAGTTCGCGGGCCTGGCCGGTGATCACCTGGCCGACGGCCACGCCGATCTGTTTGGTGCCGTAGTCAAACCCCAGGATCAAGCGCAAAGCCATCAGGCGTGCCCCGCCTGGCTGGTCAGCAGGTTAAGGTTGACCCGCAGCTTGGCGGCGGCCGCTTCCAGACGCAGTTCGCTGGCTGTATTGAACAGGATGTCGGCGTCGAACGGGCAGGTGAGCCAGGCGTTGCTCGCAAGCTCCGCCTCCAGTTGCCCGGCTTCCCAGCCGGCGTAGCCCAGGGCGATCACGCTTTGCTCCGGGCCCACGCCGTCGGCGATGGCGAACAACACATCCTGGGAGGTGGACAGCGACACACCGTCCAAGTCCACCGTGGCCTGGAACGTCGGCCCGGTCGGGTGCAGGACGAAGCCACGATCGGTCTGCACCGGCCCGCCGATGTAGATCGGCACGCTCTGGCAACTGGAGGGCGGGTCGATCTCCGGGCGCAATTGCTCAAGGATATCGGACAGGTTCAGCTCCTGCGGGCGGTTCACCACCAACCCCATGGCACCATTGGCGGTGTGCTCGACGATGTAGGTCAAGGTCTGCGCAAAGTTCGGGTCGGCCATGTGGGGCATGGCGATCAGGAAGTGGTGCTTGAGGTAGGTCGGGCTGACATTTTTCATGTCCGGTAGTGTGGCGGCGGAGGGGCGACCTGACAAGCCGGGGATGAATTGCACACGGCAATTGTCATCAGTTGCTGTACAGCCGATCACCCTTGGCGAATTTCCAGGTGCGGATGATTTCCAGGCGGTCCACGTCGTTCAGGTCGCCGGAAAACGGCGCAAAGGGCGCGGCCAGGCGCACGATGCGCTGGGCGGCCTGGTCCAGCAGCGGCTGTCCGGAGGACTCCAGCACCTGAACTTCGTACAGGGTGCCATCACGGTTGATTGACACCAATAGACGCAAATTTCCGTAAATCTGCTGGCGCCGCGCTTCTTCCGGATAGTTGAGGTTGCCGATGCGCTCGACCTTCTTGCGCCACTCATCCTTATACCAGGCACCCTTGTCGCGCATCGTCGAGGCCGCGTTGAGGCGGTAGATGCGCGGGCGCTTGGCGTACAGCTGCTGTTCGTGGGCCAGTTCGGCTTCCAGGCTGGAGATCTCGTCGGACAGGGTCGAGCTGTCGAACGTCGGTGCCGGCTTTGCCGGTTCGGGCTGCGGGTCGGTTCTGGTTTTTTCACGTTGCACCGGCGCTTTCTGCGGTTTGGGCGCGACGGTGGTGACGGCAGGCTTGGGCGTGGCCTGTTTGACCTCAGGCTTTGGCGTCGGAGGCGGGGAGACCTTATTGACCTTGTTGTCCTGGAAGGGCGCCACTTCAGTGGTCTTGGGCACGGCTTTCTTGTCGAGTGTGCCGCTGCCCTGCTGGTTTTCCTGGGCGAGAAAATCGGCCTTCTCGGGTGCTTTTTCGCTTTTGAACGTGGCGAGGGTGATTTCCAGCGTCCGCGTGATCTGCCTGGGCTCGACCATGGTAAAGCCCACGCCGAGAATCAGTGCCAGGTGAATCAACGCTGCCAGAAACAGGGTAAATCCGAGCCGATCAGCCGGGCGCACGCTGTTGTGGGAGAGTTCGGGGGGCAGTTCGGGCGGGAGCGTCATGACAAAAAAACCAACATCGCGCGTTTCACAGGTGGGGCATGATAACGCAATGTTGGCGTGTGTCCGGCGGTCTATGTCACTTGGATTGCAGCTTGCGCTCAATCGCGGCCATCAGC
Organism: Pseudomonas poae; assembly: GCF_001439785.1. Taxonomy (GTDB): domain Bacteria; phylum Pseudomonadota; class Gammaproteobacteria; order Pseudomonadales; family Pseudomonadaceae; genus Aquipseudomonas; species Aquipseudomonas poae. The sequence continues at coordinate 220,516 of NZ_JYLI01000002.1, forward strand.
ATTTCGCCGATGTTCGTGCCAAATGCATTATCAATCTCGCGAATACAGGTCGGGCTGGTGACGTTGATTTCCGTGAGGTTCTCACCGATCACGTCCAGGCCGACGAACAGCAGGCCCTTCTCGCGCAGGGTCGGGCCGACCTGTTGCGCAATCCAGCGATCCTTGTCCGACAGCGGACGCGCTTCACCGCGCCCACCCGCCGCCAGATTGCCGCGCGTCTCGCCCGCTGCCGGAATCCGCGCCAGGCAGTAATCCACCGGTTCGCCGTCGATCATCAGGATGCGCTTGTCGCCGTCCTTGATCGACGGCAGGTAGGCCTGGCCCATGATCTGCTGGGTGCCCAGCACCGTCAGGGTCTCCAGAATCACCGACAGGTTGGGGTCGCCGGCCCGGTGACGGAAAATCGAGGTGCCGCCCATGCCGTCCAGCGGCTTGAGGATCACATCCCCATGTTTGGCGGCAAATTCACGCAGCACATCGGCACGACGGCTGACCACGGTGGGCGGCGTGCACTGTGGGAACAGCGTGGCGAACAGCTTTTCGTTGCAGTCGCGCAGACTCTGCGGCTTGTTGACGATCAACACGCCGGCGCGCTCGGCCTGCTCCAGCAAGTAGGTGGAGTAGACGAACTCCATGTCGAACGGCGGGTCCTTGCGCATCAGGATCACGTCCAGATCGCTCAGCGGGCTGTCGATTTCGTCCTGCAGCTCGAACCACTTCTCGGGGTTGGCGAACACCTGCAGCGGGCGCATGCGGGCACGGGCCTCGCCGTCGCCCTGGTAAAGGTCGCGCTGCTCCATATAGAACAGAGTCCAGCCGCGTGCCTGGGCGGCCAGCAGCATGGCCAGCGAGCTGTCCTTTTTATAGGAAATGCTGGCGATAGGATCCATGACAATGCCGACGCGAACGCTCATGGGGGATTTTCCTCTGCAGATAGGGCGCATAAAAAGTGGCGTCAGAGTGGCGCTGTGGCTGTTGTGGGTCAAGGAAAAACCACCGGGCGGGTGCCTCGATAGATTGCACCCCCGAGACTGTGCTAAAAAGACTGCCACAGCGCACCAGCCCTTGAATTCCAAGGCTTGCGGCGCTCATGCTGTGCGACATCAGGCAGCACGCACGAAAAACCGATTCGCCGTGGCGATGGTAGAGCAACTATGGAACAGCATTCCAACGCCTTGAGAGTGATGGTGATCGACGATTCGAAAACGATCCGCCGCACCGCCGAGACCCTGTTGAAGAACGTGGGCTGCGACGTGATCACGGCCATCGACGGTTTCGATGCCCTGGCGCGGATTGTCGATCATCACCCGCACATTATCTTTGTCGACATCATGATGCCGCGCCTGGATGGCTACCAGACTTGCGCGCTGGTGAAGAACAACCCGGCGTTCAAGGCGATCCCGGTGATCATGCTGTCGTCCAAGGACGGTCTGTTCGACAAGGCCAAGGGTCGCATCGTGGGGGTCGATCAGTTTTTGACCAAGCCGTTCAGCAAGGAAGAACTGCTGGGCGCGATCAAGGCCTGCGTGCCGGGGTTTGCCGCAGTAGAACAAGCACACTGACGCCGTCCCCCGAGGGCCGGCGCCGACCAATGTAGTGGGGAAAACCATGGCACGTGTTCTGATCGTCGACGATTCGCCGACCGAAATGTACAAACTCACCGGCATGCTCGAAAAGCACGGCCACCAGGTACTGAAAGCCGAGAACGGCGCGGACGGCGTGGCCCTGGCCCGTCAGGAAAAACCCGACGCCGTGCTGATGGACATCGTGATGCCCGGTCTCAACGGCTTCCAGGCCACGCGCCAACTGTCCAAGGAGCCGGAAACCAACGGCATCCCGATCATCATTATCACCACCAAGGACCAGGAAACCGACAAGATCTGGGGCGCGCGCCAGGGCGCCAAGGATTACCTGACCAAGCCGGTGGACGAAGACACCCTGATCGCCACCCTCAACAAGGTGCTGGCCGGCTGACGGCACGCCATCATGACCGAGTCGCACACCGCCTTCGAGCTGCTGCTGGACATCGACCGCCGCTGTCGCCTGCTGGCCGCCGACCTGCCGTCCCAGGAAACCCGCCTGCAGCGCTGGAGCGGCATCGGCTTTCGTCTGGGGCAGCACTGGTATGTGGCGCCCATAGGCGAAGTCGCCGAGGTGCTGCATGAACCGCGCTGCACCCTGATGCCCGGCGTGAAACCCTGGGTCAAGGGCGTGGCCAACCTGCGCGGGCGACTGTTGCCGGTGATGGATCTGGGCGGGTTCCTCGGCCTGCCGCTGTCCAGGGCGCGCAAGCAGCGGCGGGTACTGGTGGTGGAATTCAACGAGCTGTTTGTCGGGCTGCTGGTGGACGAGGTGGTGGGGATGCAGCATTTCGCACAAGACGCGCTGGTGAGCGATGCCCGCCCCGACACGCCGTATATCCAGGGCCGCTTCGACGGCGAGTCGCAGTGGCAGGTGTTCAGCCCCTTCGCCCTGGCCGATGCCTCGGGCTTTATGGATGTTGCCGCATGACCACCCCGACCACGCCCAGGCCCCAGGCCGCGTCGCGCAGCCGTTCACAGATCATCGTGCTGTTCATCGCGTTGATCGTGTTTATCATGCTGCTGTTCGCCAACTTCGCCTACCTCAATACCCAGTCCACCTACGACAAGCAGTACATCGGCCACGCCGGCGAGCTGCGCGTGCTGTCCCAGCGCATCGCCAAGAACGCCACCGAAGCCGCTGCCGGCAAGGCGGCGGCCTTCAAGCTGCTCGCTGAGGCACGCAACGACTTCGCGCAACGTTGGGGCTACCTGAAAAAAGGTGACCGGGACACCGGCCTGCCCGCCGCACCCAGTGCCGTGCGCAACGAAATGCGCGCGGTGCAGACCGACTGGGAAGCGCTGCTGAAGAACACCGACGCTATCCTCGCCAGCGAACAAACGGTGCTGTCCCTGCACCAGGTGGCCGCGACCCTGGCCGAAACCGTGCCGCAGTTGCAGATGGAATCGGAAAAGGTCGTCGACATCCTGCTGCAGCGCGGTGCCCCGGCCAGTCAGGTGGCCCTGGCCCAGCGCCAGTCGTTGCTGGCCGAGCGTATTCTGGGCGCGGTCAACACGGTGCTCGCCGGCGACGAAACCGCCGTGCAGGCCGCCGATGCGTTTGGCCGCGACGCCAACCGCTTTGGCGTGGTGCTCAATGGCATGCTCAACGGCAACCCCGGGCTGCGCATCACCCAGGTCGAAGACCGCGACGCCCGCGCGCGGCTGACGGAAATCGCCGAGCTGTTCGAGTTCGTGTCGGGCTCCGTGGATGAAATCCTCGAAACCTCGCCGCAGCTGTTCCAGGTGCGCGCCTCGGCGAGCAACATCTTCAACCTGTCGCAGACCCTGCTCGATGAAGCCTCGCACCTGGCCACCGGTTTCGAAAACCTCGCCAGCGGACGCAGCTTCGACACCATCGGCGGCTACGTGCTGGGCTTGCTGGCGCTGACCTCGATCATCCTGATCGGCCTGGTGATGGTGCGCGAAACCAACCGCCAACTGCGTGAAACCGCCGAAAAGAACGAGCGCAATCAGAACGCGATCATGCGCCTGCTCGATGAAATCGAAGACCTGGCCGACGGCGACCTCACCGTGACGGCCTCGGTGACCGAAGACTTCACCGGCACCATCGCCGACTCGATCAACTATTCCGTGGACCAGCTGCGCGATCTGGTCGCCACCATCAACCTCACGGCGGGCCAGGTTGCCGGTGCCGTGCAAGAAACCCAGGCCACCGCCATGCACCTGGCCCAGGCCTCGGAGCATCAGGCCCAGCAGATCGCCGAAGCCTCCACCGCGATCAACCAGATGGCCCAATCCATCGACCACGTCTCGGCCAACGCCGCCGAATCCTCGGCGGTGGCGGAGCGCTCGGTGGAGATCGCCAACAAAGGCAACGAGGTGGTGCACAACACCATCCACGGCATGGACAACATTCGCGAACAGATTCAGGACACCGCCAAGCGCATCAAGCGTCTGGGCGAGTCGTCCCAGGAAATCGGCGATATCGTCAGCCTGATCGACGACATTGCCGACCAGACCAACATCCTCGCCCTGAACGCCGCGATCCAGGCGAGCATGGCCGGTGACGCCGGGCGCGGGTTCGCCGTGGTGGCCGACGAAGTGCAACGCTTGGCCGAGCGCTCATCGGCCGCCACCCGGCAAATTGAAACCCTGGTGCGGGCGATCCAGGCCGACACCAACGAAGCCGTGATTTCCATGGAGCAGACCACCACCGAGGTGGTGCGCGGCGCGCGGTTGGCCCAGGACGCCGGCGTGGCGCTGGAGGAGATCGAAGGCGTGTCCAAGACCCTGGCGGCGTTGATCCAGAGTATTTCCAACGCGGCGCAGCAACAGACGTCGTCGGCGGGGCAGATCTCCCTGACCATGAACGTGATTCAGCAGATCACCACCCAGACCTCATCGGGCTCGACGGCGACCGCCGAGAGCATCGGCAACCTGGCAAAAATGGCCAGCCAGTTGCGGCGTTCGGTGTCGGGTTTCACCCTTCCGCCGCCCAAGCCGGTCGACGATTGAAATGCTATCTCAAGAACACCACAGTTCAAATGTGGGATATCCATTGTTCTTGGCACCACCAGCAACCCACGAATTCTAAGCGGAGCAGTTATGGTTGATCGGCACGACTACGTGGCCCTCGAATGGGTCAAGGGCGACATTGCCGAAACCCTGAAACAGGCCCGTTCGGCGCTGGACGCGTTTGTCGAAACCCGCGACGCCGACGCCCTGGGCGAGTGCCTTGCGTGCATCCATCAAGTGCATGGCGCGCTGCAAATGGTCGAGTTCTACGGCGCGGCGCTGCTCGCCGAAGAGATCGAGGAACTGGCCCTGGCGCTGCAGGCCGAACGCGTCAGCCAGCGCGACGAAAGCATCCGCCTGCTGCAACAAGCCCTTGGCCAACTGCCGCTGTATCTGGACCGCGTACACAGCGCCCGGCGCGATTTGCCGCTGGTGGTGCTGCCGCTGCTCAACGACCTGCGCAGCGCCCGTGGCGAAAGCCTGTTGTCGGAAACCAGCCTGTTCAGCCCGCAGTTGCTGTCGATTGCACCGCTGCCCGACGACGCCCTGGCCCAGCGCGATCAGCCCGAGCTTCACGAGCAATTGCGCCAGTGGCAGCACTGGCTGCAACAGGCGCTGGCCGGGTTGCTGCGCGAGGACCACGACCCAAGCAACCTGGAAGACATGGCGCGGGTGTTCGCGCGCCTCGAAGCGCTGTGCCAGGGCGCGCCGCTGCTGCCCTTGTGGCAAGTCACCTCGGCGCTGGTCGAGGGCATGCTCACCGGCGTGATCGCCAACAGCCCGGCGTTGCGCAGCCTGCTCAAGGCCAGTGGCAAACAACTCAAACGCCTGCTCGCCCAGGGCATAGGCGGGATCAACCAACTGGCCCCGGATGGCTTGCTCAAAAGCCTGTTGTTCTACGTCGCCAAGGTCACCCGTCCTACGCCGCGCATGCAGAGTTTGCGGGAGCGCTACGGCCTGGATGACGCTTTGCCCGACAGCGCGCTGGTGGATGCCGAACGCGCGCGCCTGGCGGGGCCGGACCGCAATGCCATGGGCTCGGTGCTCGGTGCGTTGTGTGAGGAGCTGGTGCGGGTCAAGGAGCGGCTGGACCTGTTCGTGCGCAGCGACCGCCAGCACATCGGCGACCTTGACGCGCTGCTGGCGCCGCTGCGCCAGATCGCCGACACCCTGGCGGTGCTGGGCTTCGGCCAGCCGCGCAAAGTGATCATCGACCAGTTGGCCGTGGTGCAGAGCCTGGCCCAGGGTCAGCGCGAGCCCAATGACCCGGTGCTGATGGACGTGGCAGGCGCGTTGCTCTACGTCGAAGCCACGCTGGCGGGCATGGTCGGCACCGTGGAGGCGCAGGGCCGCGAAGAGAGCCGCCTGCCCACCACCGACCTGACGCAGATTCACCAGCTGGTGATCCGCGAATCCTGCCAGTGTCTCAAGCAAGCCCGGGAGTTGGTGATCGATTGCCTCGAAGCCGATTGGGACCGCCAGCACCTGGAGTCGCTGCCGGAGCTGCTGAGTCAGGTGCGTGGCGCGCTGGCCATGATCCCCTTGCCCCGCGCGGCAAGCCTGATGCGCGGCTGCGCCGATTACGTGAATAAACAGTTGATGGTCAACGAGGCCGCGCCGTCCGCCGTGCAGCTGGAGCATTTTGCCGAGGTGATCAGCAGCCTGGAGTATTACCTCGAACGCATGCTCCAGGACCCCGACGCCGACGGCGAGCGGGTGCTGGAAATGGCCACCCAGGGCCTGACCGCGCTGGGCTACCTGCCTGCGGCCAAACCCTGGCGCCAGGCGCTGGTGGCGCCGGAGGGTGCATTGGCGGGCGATGAAGCGCCGAGCCAGTCGCAGTTCGACGCCCTGGCCAGCCCCACCTCACGCCTGAACCCGCCGGCCCGACAACGCCCCGGCAGCCTGTTGCCGCCGCCCGCCGACGAAGCCCCCATCGACGATGAACTGCGCGAAGTCTTCCTCGAAGAAACCGAAGAAGTCCTCGAGGTGCTGCACCGTGACCTGCCCAACAGTGCCGACAAAACCGCCCAGGCTGAAATGCGCCGCGCCTTCCACACCCTCAAGGGCAGCGGTCGCATGGTGCGCGCGCTGGTACTGGCCGAGCTGGCCTGGGCCGTAGAAAACCTGCTCAACCGCGTGCTGGAGCGCAGCGTGGTTCTTGGCGCCGACGTGCAACAGGTGCTGGATGAAAGCGTGGCCCTGCTGCCGGAGCTGATCGCCGATTTTGCCAGCGACGACCAGCACCAGCGCGATGAAGTCGACGCCCTGGCCGCGCGCGCCCACGCCTTGGCCAGCGGCACGCCAACCCACGCCGTCGAACCCCACGACCCGATGCTGTTGGAGATTTTCCGCAACGAAGCCCAGAGCCACCTCGAGAGCCTCAACCTCTTTCTGCACCAGGCGGCCGAACATGTTCCGCTGCATGTGAGCGACGCCCTGCAACGCGCGCTGCACACCCTCAAGGGCAGCGCCTACATGGCCGGTGTGTTGCCCATTGCCGAGCTGGCTCGCCCGCTCGATCACCTGACCCGCGAATACAAGGCCCACCGCTTGCCGCTGGACCTGGACGAAGTGGAATTGTTGCTGGAAGCCGAAGGCCTGTTCCAGCAAGGCCTGCGCCAGTTGCACAACGACCCGCTGGCGCCGATCGAAGGCGCGACGGACCTGATCAACCGCACCCAGGTTCTGCTCGACCAGCAGCTTCAAGCCTTGCTCGACGCTCCGGGCACGGGCCTGCGCATCAAGCGCGACCCGCAGTTGATCAGCAACTTCCTGGCCCAGGGCATGGACATTCTGCTGGATGCCGAAAGCCTGCTGCGCCGCTGGCAGCAACACCCCGGCGAGCGTCAGGAACTGAGCGCACTGCTGGACGAATTGACCACGCTGGGGGAGGGCGCACACCTCGCCGACCTGCACCCCATCGACGCATTGTGCGAAGCCTTGCTCGACCTCTACGGCGCGGTGGAAGAAAGCAGCCTGGCGGTCAGCGCGCAGTTTTTCCACGAGGCCGAACAGGCCCACGAAGCACTGATCAACATGCTCGACCAATTGGCCGCCGGTCAGGAAATCAGCCCGGCGCCGGCTCGCTTGCAGGCTCTGCGCGAGTTGCTTGACGATGCGCTCGACCCGTCCGCCACCGGACTGATCACCCGCGACGGCCATAGCGTCCCGAACATCGCCGAACTGGGCGCCGCCACGGCGCGGTTGGAGCAGGAAACGGCGATGGACGATGAGATCGTCGAGATCTTCCTCGAAGAGGCGGTGGACATTCTCGACAGCGCCGGCCAGTCCCTCAAACGCTGGCTGCTGGACCCGGAAAACGCCGCGCCGCTGTCCTCCCTGCAACGCGATCTGCATACCCTCAAGGGCGGCGCGCGCATGGCCGAAATCGAGCCGGTGGGCGATCTGGCCCAGGAGCTTGAGTGTGTGTACGAAGGTCTGGTGGACCGCCGCTACAGCTACTCGGCCGAACTGTCGCGCCTGCTGATGGCGAGTCACGAGCAGTTGGCCTTGCAGCTGGAAGCGCTGCACGACCACCAGCCGTTGAGCGATAGCCGCGAACTGATCGACACCTTGCGTGCGCTGCGCCAGGCCAGTGCGCCGGCCGCACCGGTTGCCGCTGCGCAGGCCGCCAGTGCCGACCCCGAGTTGCTGGATATCTTTCTCGAAGAGGCCGCCGATATCCTCGACAGCTCCGGCGCCGCGCTGCTGCGCTGGCAGGCCGAGCCGGGCGGCCGCCAGGAAGTCGAAACCCTGCTGCGCGATCTGCATACCCTCAAGGGCGGCGCGCGCATGGTCGAGATCGCGCCGATTGGCGACCTGGCCCATGAGCTGGAATTTCTCTACGAAGGGCTGTCCGCCGGGTTGCTTGCGCCGTCTGCCGAACTGTTTGCCTTGCTGCAAGGCTGCCACGACCGCCTGGCGCAGATGATCGACGCGGTCGCCGATGGCCTGCCGGTGGGCTCAGTGGACAAGCTGATCACGCGCATCAGAAGCCTGGTGCAGCCCAGCGCGCAACCGCTGGGGCCGGTGGCGTTGCCGGCGGGCAAGAGCGAAACGGCCGTCGACCCCAACGCCGACATGGTGAAGATCTCCGCCGACCTGCTCGACGACCTGGTCAACCTGGCCGGCGAAACCTCGATTTTCCGGGGCCGTATCGAACAGCAGGTCAACGACGCGCGTGCCGCGTTGAGCGAGGTGGAAACCACCATCGAACGCATGCGCGACCAACTGCGCCGGCTCGACAGCGAAACCCAGGGCCGCCTGCTCAGCCGCCAGCAGGCCGAGGCTGAACGCCTGGGCTATGAAGAATTCGATCCGCTGGAAATGGACCGCCACTCCCAGTTGCAGCAGTTGTCCCGCGCGCTGTCCGAGTCGGCCAGCGACCTGCTCGACCTCAAGGAAACCCTTGAGCGCCGCAACCAGGACGCCCATGACCTGTTGCAGCAACAAGCGCGCATCAACACCGCCTTGCAGGAAGGCCTGATGCGCACGCGCATGGTGCCGTTCGAGCGCATGCTGCCGCGCCTCAAGCGCATCGTGCGTCAGGTGGCGCAAGAGTTGGGCAAGGATGTGGAGTTCGTGGTCGGCAATGCCGAAGGCGAGATGGACCGCAACGTATTGGAACGCATGGTCGCGCCGCTCGAGCACATGTTGCGCAACGCCGTCGACCATGGCCTGGAATCGCGTGAGGCGCGCCTGTTGGCGGGCAAGCCCGAGACGGGACGCATCAGCCTGGACCTGACCCACGAAGGCGGCGACATTGTATTCGACATGCGCGACGACGGGGCCGGCGTACCCCTCGACGCGGTGCGGCGCAAGGCCATCAAGCGCGGGCTGCTCAAACCCGATCAGGAAATGAGCGACCGCGACGTGTTGCAGTTCATCCTGCAGCCGGGATTTTCCACCGCCGAGAAAATCACACAGATTTCCGGGCGTGGCGTGGGCATGGACGTGGTGCATGAAGAAGTGCGCCAGCTGGGCGGCTCGATGGTGATCGATTCGACCTCGGGAGCCGGCGTGCATTTTCGTATTCGCCTGCCGTTCACCGTGTCGGTCAACCGGGCGTTGATGGTGCAGTGCGCGGACGATCAATACGCGATCCCGCTCAACACCATTGAAGGTCTGGTGCGCGTGCCCCCCCATGAACTGGCCGGGCATTATCAGCAGGACCCGCCGTGTTACGAATACGCCGGTCAGCGCTATGAGCTGTTCTACCTGGGCGACCTGCTGCACACCGTCGGCCGTCCGAAGCTGCTGGGCGAGTACCAGCCGGTACCGGTGTTGCTGGTGCACTGCAATGAGCGGCGCGTGGCGGTGCATGTGGATGCCATGGCCGGCACGCGCGAGATTGTGGTCAAGGGCCTGGGGCCGCAGTTTGCCGGGGTGCAGGGGCTGTCCGGCGCAACGATCCTGGGCGATGGCCGCGTGGTGCTGATCATCGATCTGTTGGCGCATATCCGCGCGCGGCAACCGGCGTTGCCGGCGCAGGCGCTGGAGGCACCGCTGGTGCTCAACGACCCGCTGAAAAAACGTCCGCTGCTGGTGCTGGTGGTGGACGATTCGGTCACCGTGCGCAAAGTCACCAGCCGCCTGCTGGAGCGCAACGGCATGAACGTGCTCACCGCCAAGGACGGCATCGACGCCCTGGCCGTGCTTGAGGAACACACCCCGGACCTGATGCTGCTCGACATCGAAATGCCGCGCATGGACGGCTTCGAAGTGGCGATCCAGGTGCGCAATGACCCACGGCTGATGCGCCTGCCGATTATCATGATCACCTCGCGCACCGGCCAGAAACACCGCGACCGCGCCATGGCCATCGGCGTCAACGACTACCTCGGCAAGCCGTACCAGGAGTCGGTGCTGCTGGAAAGCATCGCCTATTGGAGCACGTCCCATGCTTGACCACCGCGCCAGCCAACTCACCGGCCTGCTGCTGCCCTTGGCCGACCGGCACCTGATACTGCCCAACGTCGCCGTGGCCGAACTGATCGACTTCCAGCGCGGCGAACCGGCCAGTGACGCACCGCCGTGGTATTTGCGGCAGGTAACCTGGCGTGATCGGCAAATACCCTTGATCAGCTTTGAAGCGGTGTGCGGCGAGGCCAGCCTGACCGGCGAGCGTTCGCGCATCGTGGTGCTGAACGCCCTCGGCGGTCGGCCAACGCTGAAGTTCATCGCGCTGGTGATTCAGGGGATTCCCCGCTCGTACAAACTCGACAGCGAATTGAGCTACGTCGACGTGCCCCTGTGCCCGCTGGAACTGGCGGCGGTGCAGGTGGGCGAGCATGTGGCAAGGGTGCCGGATTTGATGGGGCTTGAAGCGCTGCTGGTCGAGTCCGGCCTGGCCTGATTACCCACCTGTGCATATTCCTGTGAAGATCCAAATGTGGGAGCCGGCTTGCCCTGATGCCGTTCAGTTAAGCGCAGATTCCCTGTGGCGAGCAGGCTTGTCCTGCGTTGGGCTGCGCAGCAGCCCCAAAACCAGGCGCTGAGCCGTATCAGGTACACCGCGTGTTGCTGGATTGGGGGCGCTTCGCACCCCAACGCGGGGCAAGCCCGCTCGCCACAGAAGCTCCAGTTTGCTGCGCGAAAGGAGCCTGCGACACTCAATCGCGCTCGAATACGGCTCTCGGAATTTTCCTGCAGGATTTTGGGCTGTGCATGAACTTGTTGAGCACGGCCCGCGCGCCTAGTCTTCGCTCCGTCATCGCAAAAAACGGTGACACGGACGTGCAAGTCCGACGAAACTGTTCACCCCCCAGCAAACCACCGAAACCTGCTCCCGATAGGGGTGTGTCAGTTACCAGTTCATCAACTGAACGCCTGCTGTCGGGAGCAAGCCCATCCCGCATTTGCACTTGATCGTTCCCAAAAAGGGTCCTATCGTTCCCTTATTGGGACTCTCTGGCCATCACCATGCAAACCCTATCGCTCAGCACCGCGCTTTTCACCGTCACTCAGCAAAAAGTGCTGGGCCTTCTGTTCGGCAAGCCCGAGAAAAGTTTTTTCACCAATGAAATCGCGCGCTGGGCTCAGGTGGGTAAGGGGAGTCTCACCCGCGAGCTGACGCGTTTACAGCTCGCCGGTATTTTGAGCGTGACGCGTCAGGGCAACCAGACCCATTACCAGGCCAACCCTCTGTGCCCGATCTACTCGGAGTTGCTGGCTATCGTACGCAAGACGCTTGGCCTGGACGAGCCATTGCGCAACGCACTGGCACCGTTCGCCGCGCGGATAACTTGGGCGTTTATCTACGGCTCCATCGCCAAAGATGAGGCGCACTCATCCAGTGACATAGATCTCATGCTGATCGGCGAAAGCCTCAACTACAGTGAAGTCATGGAGCAGCTCATGCCGCTGGAAGAGCAATTGGGCCGCACCATCAACCCGACGCTTTACACCCCTCAAGACTGGATCGGCAAATGGAATGCCGGCAACAGTTTTGTGCAGCGGGTCTTGCAGCAGGACAAGATCAATCTGATTGGGGGAACACCCCTGGAATCCACGGATGGACAGCAAGGCAAACCTGGAGAATCTGCAACGTAGTGGTTTGAAAGTCGAGCCGCCGGATCGCAATGAGTGTGATGGGCTGATGCGCTCGGCCCGTGACCGGTTGAAAGACGCCGCGACCGCGCAGCTATCGTTCGCCAGTCGTTTTGACCTGGCTTACAACGCCGCTCATGCCATGGCTCTCACAGCCTTGCGACCGCTATCCACTGAACATCACATTTTGATCTTCACTCAGCCCAAGTCAGCATTTGCTGATACTCCATTACTCCAACCGTAACGTTCCACCGCCCAGCTTGATTGATAGCCCCGCCCATTCACTCCTAAGGTAAGCCCACGACAGCAAACCCGTGGAGCAACCATGACAACAACAAGCACCCCGAACGCGCGCTGGACGCGGCGGCGCGACGAGAAGCGGCGGCGGCTCGGGCTGGTCTCGCACTTCGCAGACGGGGCCGTGTTGCCCGGCGACAGGATCGTCGAAGCCCTCCAGGCGCTGATCCTCCCCGGCGACCGCGTGGTGCTGGAGGGCAATAACCAGAAACAAGCCGATTTCCTCTCCCGTTCCCTGGCCAAGACCGACCCCGCCAAACTTCACGATTTGCACATGATCATGCCCAGCGTCGGTCGCTCCGAGCACCTGGACCTGTTCGAAAAAGGCATCGCGCGCAAGCTGGATTTCTCTTTCGCCGGCACTCAATCCCTGCGCATCAGCCAGTTGCTGGAAGACGGCCTGCTGGAAATCGGCGCGATCCACACCTACATCGAACTCTACGCGCGCCTGGTGGTGGACCTGATCCCCAACGTGGTGCTGTCGGCCGGGTTCATGGCCGACCGCGCTGGCAACATCTACACCGGCGCCAGTACTGAAGACACCCCGGCGCTGATCGAGCCTGCCGCCTTCAGCGATGGCATCGTCATCGTGCAGGTCAATCAGTTGGTGGACGACGTCAGTGACTTGCCCCGCGTCGACATCCCCGCCAGTTGGGTGGATTTCGTGGTAGTGGCCGACAAACCGTTCTACATCGAACCGCTGTTCACCCGCGATCCGCGCCATATCAAACCGGTGCATGTGCTGATGGCGATGATGGCGATCCGTGGCATCTACGAAAAACACAACGTGCAGTCGCTCAACCACGGCATCGGTTTCAACACCGCCGCGATTGAATTGATCCTGCCCACCTACGGTGAATCCCTGGGCCTGAAGGGCAAGATCTGCCGCAACTGGACCCTCAACCCGCACCCTACGCTGATCCCCGCCATCGAAAGCGGCTGGGTGCAAAGCGTGCATTGCTTCGGCACCGAACTGGGCATGGAAAACTACATCGCCGCCCGCCCGGACGTGTTCTTCACCGGCCGCGACGGCTCAATGCGCTCCAACCGGATGTTCAGCCAGCTGGCCGGCCAATACGCGGTGGACCTGTTCATCGGCGCCACCCTGCAAGTGGACGGCGACGGCCATTCCAGCACCGTCACCCGTGGCCGCCTCGCCGGTTTCGGTGGCGCGCCGAACATGGGCCACGACCCGCGCGGTCGTCGCCACGGCACCCCGGCGTGGCTGGACATGCGCCACGGCGACGCGCCTGAAGCGTTGCTTGAGCGCGGCAAGAAACTCGTGGTGCAAATGGTCGAGACCTTTCAGGAAGGCGGCAAGCCCACCTTCGTCGACACCCTCGATGCGGTGGACGTGGCGCGTAAAAGCGGCATGCCCCTGGCGCCGATCATGATCTACGGCGATGACGTCACCCATTTGCTCACCGAAGAAGGCATCGCCTACTTGTACAAGGCGCGCTCCCTCGAAGAGCGCCAGGCGATGATCGCCGCGGTTGCCGGGGTCACCGCCATCGGCCTGCGTCACAACCCCAAGGACACCGCGCGCATGCGCCGCGAAGGCTTGATCGCCTTGCCCGAAGACCTCGGCATCCGCCGCACCGACGCCACCCGCGAGCTGCTGGCCGCCAAGAGCGTGGCCGACCTGGTGGACTGGTCCGGTGGCCTGTACAACCCGCCCGCCAAATTCAGGAGCTGGTAAATGCGCGCTCTCAAACTGCATGAACTGAGCCTGGCCGATCGTCTTGCCGATCTGGCCGTCGATGCGCTGATCGATGAAGCCGACCTGTCGCCCAAACCCGCACTGGTGGACCGTCGTGGCAACGGCGCCCACCGCGATCTGCACCTGGGCCTGATGCATGCGTCGGCGTTGTCGCTGTGGCCGATGTTCAAGGCGATGGCTGAAGCGGCGCTGGAATGCGGCGAGGTAGGCGTGCCCCTGCGCGAAGCCCTCGGTCGTATCGGCCGCGAAGGCGAGCAGGCGATGCTCGTCACCACGGGCGGCGTGAACACCCATCGCGGGGCGATCTGGGCGCTCGGCCTGCTCACCGCCGCCGCTGCGCTGGCGCCACGCGCCATTACGCTGAACGCCGCCAGACTGGCCCTGCTCAACGACCGCCATGCGCCGCAGACCGCAAGCCACGGTGCCCAGGTTGCCCAGCGTTACGGCGCGCGCGGGGCCCGTGAAGAAGCCCAGCTTGGGTTTCCTTCGGTGATGCAACGCGGCCTGCCGCAACTGCACAAAAGCCGTCAGCAGCATGCCGGCGAACAGAACGCGCGCCTGGACGCCCTGCTCGCGATCATGACCGACCTGGCCGACACCTGCGTGCTCTACCGCGCCGGCCTTGAAGGTCAGCGGGCAATGCAGCAGGGCGCCCGGGCTGTGCTCGACGCTGGCGGCAGCGCCACCCTCGCCGGGCGCCGCCAGTTGCACGCACTCGACCAGCAACTGCTGGCGCTGAACGCCTCCCCCGGTGGCGCCGCCGACCTGTTGGCCGCCTGCCTGTTTATCGACCGCCTCGACGGAGCGTTGTGATGGAAACCCTGTCCTTTGAATTCCCTGCCGGGCAGCCGCCCAAAGGCCGTGCGCTGGTGGGCTGCGTCGGCTCGGGCGACCTGGAAGTGCTGCTGGAGCCGGGCACGCCCGGCACGCTGAGCATCCAGGTGCAGACCTCGGTGAACGGCGCGCAGCTGCGTTGGCAGCACTTGTTCGAACGCATCTTCCAGCAACCTACGCCCCCGGCGTTGAACATCGAGATCCATGATTTCGGCGCCACCCCGGGCGTGGTGCGCCTGCGCCTGGAGCAAGGCTTCGAGGAGATCGGCCATGACTGACTTGCTGAGCAGACACAGCTTCGTCGAACTCGGTGCCCGGCAGCGCGCCAGGGCCTTGCTGGACAGCGGCACGTTTCGCGAATTGATCGACCCGTTTCAACGCGTCATGTCCCCGTGGCTCAGCCGTCAGGGCGTGGTGCCCCAGGCCGATGACGGCGTGGTGATCGCCAAGGGCAGCATCGCCGGTCTGCCGGTGGTGATCGCCGCCATTGAAGGCAATTTCCAGGGCGGCAGCCTCGGTGAAGTGGGCGGCGCAAAAATCGCCGGGGCGCTGGAACTGGCGGCTGAAGACAACCGCAAGGGTATCGAGACCCGCGCCGTATTGTTGCTGGAAACCGGCGGCGTGCGCCTGCAGGAAGCCAACCTGGGCCTGGCCGCGATTGCCGATATTCACGCGGCGATTGTCGACCTGCGCCAATACCAGCCGGTGATCGGCGTGGTGGCGGGCAGTGTGGGTTGCTTCGGTGGCATGTCCATCGCGGCCGGGTTGTGCAGCTATCTGGTGGTCACCCGCGAAGCACGCCTGGGCCTGAATGGCCCGCAAGTGATCGAGCAGGAAGCGGGCCTGGAAGAATACGACTCCCGCGACCGCCCCTTTATCTGGAGCCTGACCGGTGGCGAGCAGCGCTTCAACAGCGGCCTGGCCGACCGTTACGTGGCCGACGATGTGGCGCAGCTCCAGCAGACCGTCACCGCGCTGTTGCAGCAAGGCGTGCCCGCACAGCAACGCAGCCGGCAGGCCGAGCATTACCTGGCGCGTTTGAACGAGCTGGATGCCTCGCCGCACATCGATGCGGCTACGGTTCGCGCGCTGTATCAGGGAGAACGCTCATGAGAGGGTTGCAGTGGTTTAACGCACTGAGCGCCGGCCCAGCAGCGGTCGCAGGGTTACCGGCCTCGCTGAAAGTCGCTGATGGCATGTTGGGTGGGCAGCCGGTGCGCTTTATTGCCGTGGTCACCGACCCGGATAACCGTTTCCCCCGTGCACGCACTGGCGAGGTCGGCCTGCTGGAGGGCTGGGGCCTGGCCAAGGCCGTGGACGATGCCATCGCCCGTGGCGACCAGCGCCCGATCATCGCCATCGTCGATGTGCCGAGCCAGGCCTACGGCCGGCGCGAAGAAGCCCTCGGCATCCACCAGGCCCTGGCCGCCGCCGCCGACAGTTATGCCCGCGCACGCCTGGCCGGGCACCCGGTGATCGCGCTGCTGGTGGGCAAGGCCATGTCCGGCGCGTTTCTCGCCCACGGCTACCAGGCCAACCGGTTGATTGCCCTGCGCGATCCGGGCGTGATGGTGCATGCCATGGGCAAGGCCTCGGCCGCGCGGGTGACGTTGCGCAGTGTCGAGGAGCTCGAAGCCCTGGCCGCCAGTGTGCCGCCCATGGCCTACGACATCGAAAGCTTTGCCAGCCTTGGCCTGCTGTGGGAGACCCTGTCGGTCAGCCAGATCGAACAGCCCACGGCGGACGATGTGGCGCGGGTCGGTGACTGCCTGCTCAAGGCCATCCGGGATGTAGACGGTCGTGACTTGAGCGGCCGCCTGGGCGCCAGCAATCGCGCCGCCTCCAGCCATGTGCGCCAGTTGCTGCGGGAGCAATGGTGAACGCCCACGACCTGCTCTGGGGCATGACCCCGGCGCAATTGCCCGCCGACGCCCCAGCCTGGGCGGTGGAGGCCATCAGCGCCGACCATCCGGTGGTGGTGCGCCGCGCCCTTGTCGCGCCGGGCCAGGTGGCGGTCGGTGTGCGCGGGCGTTTGCGCGAGCAGCGCTTTGCCACGCTGATGCCCATTGCGCAGGTGACACGGGGGGTGGCGCCGGAAGCGCTCGGCGCCGTGGTTTCGCCCCGGGACCTCCCGGCGCTGCGCGCGCTCGATCACCTGCGCCCGCTGTTGGGTCAGTACGCCTGGGGCGTCACCGGCAGCGCCGGCTTTGAATTGGCGACTGGCATTGAAGCACTGCATGCCCACAGCGATCTGGATTTGATTCTGCGCAGCCCCGAGCGGCTTGAGCGCGGCGACGCGCGGGACCTGCTGGCCGTCCTCGACACAGCGGGGTGCGTCGTCGACCTGCAACTGCAAACCCCGTCCGGCGCCGTGGCCCTGCGCGAATGGGCCGGCGAGTCGCGCCGCGTGCTGCTCAAAACCTGCGGCGGTGCGCAGCTGGTTACCGATCCCTGGCAGGCCGTGGCATGAGCAGTCTGCTGGTGTTTCCGGGGCAGGGCGCGCAACGGTCGGGCATGCTTGCGCAACTGCCCGCCGAGGTATTGGACGAGGCCAGCGCTGCCCTCGGTGAAGAGGTGCGCCAACTCGATTCGGCGCAGGCCCTCGCCTCGACCCGCGCCGTTCAGCTGTGCCTGTTGATCGCAGGCGTCGCCCACGCTCGGTTGTTGCAGCACACGCCGGATTACGTCGCGGGCCTGTCCATCGGCGCCTACCCGGCGGCGGTGATCGCCGGGGCCCTGGACTTTGCCGATGCGCTCAGGCTGGTGGCCCTGCGCGGCGAGCTGATGCAAAGCGCTTATCCCCAGGGCTACGGCATGACCGCGCTGATCGGCCCCGAGTTATCCACCGTCGAAACCCTGCTGGCCGAGATCCACAGCGCCGAAACGCCGGTGTACCTGGCCAATATCAATGCCGATAACCAGACCGTCATCGCCGGCAGCGATGAGGCCATGCAGCGCGTCGCCGACCGCATCAAGGGCAATGGCGTTGCCAGGCGCCTGGCCGTCAGCGTGCCGTCCCACTGCGCGCTGCTTGAACAATCAGCCCAGGCGCTGGCGCAGGCGTTCGTGCCCCTCACCAAACCGCGTATCACCTACCTGAGCAGCACCCGCGCGCGGCCCATTCACAACCCCGAGCAGTTGCGCGATGACCTGGCCTTCAACATGTGCCGCATCGTCGACTGGCGCGGCACTGTGCAAAGCGCCTACGAGCGCGGTGTGCGCCTGCAGATCGAACTGCCCCCCGGCGCCGTGCTCACCGGCCTGTCACGTCGCGTGTTTGACCAGGGCACGGTGATCGCCTGCGAAGGTGCGCGCCTGGACACCCTTCAGGCCCTGCTGCAAGAGGAGGAACGCCGCCACCGATAAAGCACCACCCAAGGCTTTCGAAGCACAACAACAAAAACGTTCGAACGACACTTTGAGGACAACGACAATGATTATCTACGGTGTGGCATTGCTGGCGATCTGCACGCTGGCGGGCGTGATCATGGGCGACATGCTGGGCGTGTTGCTGGGTGTCAAATCCAATGTGGGCGGGGTGGGGATCGCGATGATCCTGCTGATCTGCGCGCGTTTGTGGATGCAAAAGCGCGGCGGCATGACCAAGGATTGCGAAATGGGCGTGGGCTTCTGGGGCGCCCTGTACATCCCGGTAGTGGTGGCGATGGCGGCGCAACAGAACGTGGTCACCGCGTTGCACGGCGGCCCGGTGGCGGTACTCGCGGCGATCGGTTCAGTGGTGGTATGCGGGTGCACCATCGCCCTGATCAGCCGCACACACAAGGGCGAGCCGTTGCCGCCCGAAGAGCCGTTGATCCTCGCTGCGGGAGGTCGCTGACATGTGGGACCTCATCGAGAAAGGCCTGGAACATAACGGTCTGATCACCGCGTTTGCCTTCGTCGGCGTTGTCATGTGGATGTCGGTGGTGCTGTCCAAACGCCTCACGTTCGGACGCATTCACGGTTCGGCGATTGCCATCGTGATTGGCCTGGTGCTGGCCTGGGTGGGCGGCACGTTGACCGGCGGGCAAAAGGGCCTGGCGGATCTGGCGCTGTTCTCCGGCATCGGCCTGATGGGCGGCGCAATGCTGCGTGACTTCGCCATCGTCGCCACCGCGTTTGAGGTGCAGGCCACCGAAGCGCGCAAGGCCGGGATGATCGGTGTGGTCGCGCTGCTGCTGGGCACAGTCCTGCCGTTTATCGTCGGTGCGAGCATGGCCTGGGTGTTTGGCTATCGCGATGCGGTCAGCATGACCACCATCGGCGCGGGCGCCGTGACGTACATCGTCGGCCCGGTAACCGGTGCGGCGATTGGCGC
This sequence comes from Pseudomonas poae, assembly GCF_001439785.1. Classification (GTDB taxonomy): domain Bacteria; phylum Pseudomonadota; class Gammaproteobacteria; order Pseudomonadales; family Pseudomonadaceae; genus Aquipseudomonas; species Aquipseudomonas poae. The sequence goes on from NZ_JYLI01000002.1 coordinate 239,795, forward strand.
GACCTCGGATGTGATGGCGCTGTCGATTGCCACCGGGTTGATCAAGGCGATTCTGGTGATGGTGGGCACGCCGGTGGCGGCGCGCTGGATGGGGTTGGACAACCCGCGTTCGGCGATGGTTTTTGGGGGATTGGCCGGCACGGTCAGCGGGGTGACGGCGGGGCTGGCGGCGACGGACCGGCGGTTGGTGCCGTATGGGGCGTTGACGGCGACGTTCCATACCGGGCTTGGGTGTTTGCTGGGGCCTTCGTTGTTGTACTTCATTGTGCGGGGGCTGGTGGGCTGAATTCGAGGTGGGTGGCGGCGGGTCTGGCGCTATCAGGCTCGCAGCTGCCGATTGGCATACATCCGACACTCCGCCAGCAACGCCAGCAAGTTCGGATCTCGCTCCTTGGCCTTCAAGAACACCACCCCAATCTGCTGCTGCAAGCGGTACCTGGCTTGCAGCGGTATCAGCTTCACGCGGTTCTCGTACACCGCCGCAATCCGCCCGGGCAGCAGGGCATAACCCACGCCGGAACTGACCATGCTCAGTAAGGTGAAGATGTCGTTGACCTGCATCGCCACCTTCGGCTCGAACCCCGCCTGCTTGAATACGCGATTGCCATCCTGATGGGTGGCGAAGCCCTGGGTGAGGGTGATGAAAGTGGCGTCGCGCACATCGGCCAGGTCGATCTCCTGCTCGCGGTCGAAGGGTGAGTCGGCGGGCGTGGCGAGGAAAATATCGTCGGAAAACAGCGCAATCTGCTCGCAGTCGGGGTCGTTGGCGTGTTCGTCCAGTGAGATGAGGATCGCGTCCACTTCCATGTTCTTGAGCTTGTAGAGCAGGTCGAAATTGGAGCCCAGGATCAGGTCGATGTTGAGTTCGCTGCGGCGGATCTTCAGGCCCATGATCAGTTGCGGCACGGTCTTTACGGTCAGCGAGTAGAGCGAGCCGAGCTTGAAACGCTCGGCGGAGAAACCGGCGGCTTCGCGAGTGAGGCGCACACTGTCGACCACGTCGGCCACCAGTTTTTGTGCACGTTCTTCCAGCACATAGGCACTTTCCAGCGGCGTAAGGTTGCGCCCCTCGTGCTTGAACAACGGGCAGCGCAGGGCGTTTTCCAGGGAGTGAATGGCGCGGTGCACGCTGACGTTGCTGGTGTGCAACTCGGCGGCGGCGCGGGCCAGGTTGCCGGTGCGCATGAACGCCAGAAAGATTTCCAGCTTCTTGAGGGTGAACTCTTCGTCGATCAGCATGGCCATGGCTCGGGTTCGAATGCGCTCGATTGTGCCTGCAAACGCGCGGCGCTCCCAGTCAGGAACAACACACGGCACTTGCACTCTGATGCGCAAGGCTGGACGCTTGCCAGCTTGTTCTTTTGGGTGACGTGAGGTTGACGACAGATGTACCACGGAGAACGATTCAACGCCTGGAGCCATTTGCTCGGAGCCGTCGCGGCGAGTGTGGGCGCCGTGTGGATGTTGGTGGTGGCGAGCCTGGACGGCAGCCCCTGGAAGATCGTCAGCGTGGCGATTTATGGCTTTACGTTGATGGTGCTGTACAGCGCCTCGACGGTGTACCACAGCGTGCAGGGCCGGCGAAAAGAGATCATGCAGAAGGTTGATCACTTTTCGATCTATTTATTGATCGCTGGCAGCTATACGCCGTTTTGCCTGGTGACGCTGCGCGGGCCGTGGGGCTGGACGCTGTTCGGGATTGTGTGGGGGCTGGCGGTGATCGGCATCCTGCAGGAGATCAAGCCGCGCTCCGAAGCACGGATCCTGTCGATTGTGATCTATGCCGTGATGGGCTGGATCGTGCTGGTGGCGGTCAAGCCGCTGCTCGCCGCGCTGGGCACGGCGGGGTTTGCGTGGCTGGCGTCGGGCGGAGTGCTGTACACGGTGGGCATTATCTTTTTTGCATTGGAAGATCGGCTGCGGCATTCCCACGGGATCTGGCACTTGTTCGTGATCGGCGGCAGCCTGCTGCATTTTGTGGCGATCATGCATTACGTGCTCTGATCCATAGACGGCAGGCGCTCGCTTCTGCCGTTATAGCGTAGCCAACTGTTTTTGTGCCCATTGGCTGGCGATGTTCAGCAACTTCGCCAGCATATGCGGCGGCGGCTCGTCGGCCCGGGTCAGGGCGTAGAGGGTGATCGGCAGCGGCGGGGTGAGTGTGCGGATGCAGGTGGTGGCGGTGGATGCGCCAAGCGCGGTAAAGGGGTCGATCACGGTCAGGCCGGCGCCGGACTCGACCATGGCGCGGGCCAGCGAGTAAGTCTGCACCGATATCGTCACGTGCGGTGGCGGGTTGACATTTTCCAGGTAACTGTCGAGTTTGGTGGCCAACGGGTCGGCGCTGGAAAGGCCGATCAGCGGAGCTCCCGCCAGGTCGGCCAGGGGCAATGGCTGGCTCAGCTGCGCGTCGGGCCAGTAACCCTTGGACGCCAGCGCCACCAGCACGCCGTTGGCCAGTACTTGGGTGGTAAGCCCCGGATGGCCGGAAAAATTCAGCGTCAGCGCCAGGTCAATCTCGCGCATCAACAGTTTCTGCACCAGCTCGCGGCTGTGGTCGCTGGACAGCTCGCAGGCGATGTCCGGGTAGTCGCGCCGCCATTCCAAAACCGCTGGCGGCAACAACGACAATGCCAGTGCCGGGATCGCACCAATACGCACGCTGTGTCCCGGCGCGCGGCGCAAACTCCTGGCCAGGCGCCTCACGCTCTGCAGGCTCTCGGTCACTTTCTCGACTTCGCGCTCCAGCGCCAGGGCTTCCGGCGTGGGCTGCAATTTGCCGCGTACCCGCAGAAACAGCGGGAAGCCCAGTTGCAGTTCGGCATGCTGCAATACCTTGGTGACGGCCGGTTGCGAGACGTGCAGCAACTGCGCCGCAGCGCTGACCGAGCCGGTCTGGCGGATAGCCTGGAAGATTTCGATATGACGCAAGCGCATGGCGAGTCCATAACCTTTGTTTATAGGTGCACCATCTTTATTCATTGTCGGCGGCCTGTCACCTGGCCCTACGCTGAGCGCCTCTTAATCAACGGCTGGGGGCTGGGATGGCCAGGCAGGTTTGCATCATCGGGGGTGGGGTTATCGGCCTGGCGAGCGCTTATGCGTTGGTGCGTGCCGGCCATGAAGTGACGCTGATCGAGGCGCGCGACAGCCTGGCCAGCGAAACCAGTTACGCCAATGGCGGGCAGTTGTCCTATCGCTATGTTGCCCCGCTGGCCGACGCCGGGGTGCCGCTGCAAGCGATCGGCTGGTTGCTGCGCGGTGACTCGCCATTGAAGCTGCGCCCGCGCCTCGACCCCCGGCAATGGCGCTGGATGGCCGCCTTCATCGGCGCCTGCCGTGGATCGGTGAACAAGCGCAATGCCACGCACCTGCTGCGCCTGGCCTCCCTGAGCCAGGACACCTTGCAGCAATGGCGCGAGGAAGATTGCCTGGGCGACTTCGACTGGCGACGCAATGGCAAGCTGGTGACGTTTCGCAACGCCAATACCTTTGAACATGCCCGCAGAAAAGCGGCCAATGTTCTGCAACAGCAGGTGTTGTCTGCTAGCGATTGCGCGCGCCTGGAACCGACGCTGACGGGTGATGATTTTGTCGGCGGGATCTACACGCCCAACGAGGAAGTGGCGGATTGTCATGCCTTTTGCCAGCAATTGGCGGCGCGGCTTGAAGCATCGGGGCGTTGCACGTTTTTGTTGGGGCGCAGGGTCACCGGGATTCGTCACACCGACGGAGTGGTGCACACCCTCCAATTGGGTGATGAGGTAATGCCGACCGAGCACGTGGTGCTGGCGGCAGGGCATCGCAGCGCGCAATTGGGCTTGCCGGGGTTATCACTGCCGCTGTATCCGCTCAAGGGCTACAGCCTGAACGTGCCGATTGGCGCGCAGCACCAGGCGCCGAATGTGAGCATCACCGACTATGACCGCAAGATCGTCTACGCGCGCATCGGTGAGCAACTGCGCGTAGCTGCCATGGTGGATATCGTCGGTTTTGATGCCAGCCTTGAGCCCAAACGGCTGGCCCTGATGAAACGCCAGGCCCTGGAGACTTTTCCGTTGGCCGGCGACTACGCCCACGCGGTGGAGTGGGCCGGCATGCGCCCGGCCACGCCGACTGGCGTGCCGCTGATTGGTGCCAGTGTTTATCGCAACCTGTGGCTGAACCTCGGTCACGGCGCCCTCGGTTTTACCTTGGCCAGCGGCAGCGCCCAGCTGTTGGCTGAACTGATCAACCAACAGGTTCCTTCCATTGACATGCAGGGCCTGACGCCCCGCGCCGCTTGAGGATGCCCCATGACCATCGACCGAATCAGCAGCAACGAGCGTCTCAGTGGCGCAGTCACTTTCAAGGACCTGGTGTTCCTCTCGGGCCAGGTGCCGGGCGACGGGCTGGACGTGATGACGCAAACCCGCGAAGTGCTGGCCAAGATCGATGCGCTGTTGGCCGAGGCGGGCAGCGATAAGGATCATCTGCTGAACGCGACGATTTACTTGAAGGACATCGGCAGCGGTTTTGCACCGATGAACGAGGTGTGGTCCGCGTGGCTGTCGCCGGGGATGGCGCCTGCACGCACCGCCCTGCAAGCGGAGCTGGCGCGGCCGAATGTGCTGGTGGAAATCAGCGTGATTGCCGTACGTAAATAACTCGAAGACCAACGGAGCATAACAATGAAAAATATCCTGTTGACCGGCTGCACCCTGGGGCTTTTGTTTGGCGCGCAGGCTTATGCGACTCAAGCCCCTTTGGACGGCACGCTAAGCAAGATCGCCAATGCCAAGTCCATCACCCTGGGCTATCGCGATGCGTCGGTGCCGTTTTCCTACGTGGGTGATAACAGTGGCAAACCCATGGGCTATTCGGTGGACCTGGCCAGCAAGATCGTCGAGCGTATCCAGCAGAAAACCGGGGTGGCCAACCTCAACGTCAAGTACAACCTGGTGACCTCACAGACCCGTATTCCGCTGGTGCAGAACGGCACCGTCGACCTGGAATGCGGCTCTACCGGGGTGACGGCCGACCGGCAGAAGCAGGTGGCGTTTTCCTATGGGTTTATTTACGTGAAGGGGCAATTGCTGACGGCGAAGGACAGCGGCATCAAGGGCTTTGCCGACCTCAATGGCAAGAACGTGGTCACCACCGCCGGAACCACCAACGAACGATTCCTCAAGAGCTATAACGCCGAACATGAGGCCAATATGTTTGTGATCAGCGCCAAGGACCACGGTGAAGCGTTCAAGATGCTCGAGACAGGCCGCGCCGTGGCGTTCTACATGGACGACGCGTTGCTCTACGGCGAGCGTGCCAAGGCCAGGGACCCGCATCACTGGGTGGTCGTGGGCGAAGAGCAATCGCGGGAGATCTACAGCTGCATGGTGCGCAAGGACGACCCGCAGTTTCTCGCGGTGGTCAACGAGGCGCTCGGCGACCTGTACCGCAGTGGCGAGATTAATGGGATTTACCAGCGCTGGTTCGAACAGCCGATCCCGCCGAAGGGCTTGAACCTGGAGTTCCCGATGACCAGCGAGCTGAAGGCGATTATTGCCAAACCGGTGAGTGACCCGGTGGAGTGATAACCCAATCCAAATGCGGGAGCGGGCTTGCTCGCGAAGATGGAGTGTCAGCCAGTGTATTGGGCGACTGATCCACCGCATTCGCGAGCAAGCCCGCTCCCACATGTTTGATTGAGTTTGCAAGGCAAGGTTAGAAGTCGCCCCAGAGTTGTTGGGCGACGGCCAGCGCGACTACGGGCGCGGTCTCGGTGCGCAGCACGCGCGGGCCGAGGCGGGCGGCGTGGTAGCCGGCGGTTTGCGCGATTTCGACTTCTTTGTCGGTCAGCCCACCCTCCGGCCCGATCAGGAACGCCAGGTTCGCCGGCTTCGCATGGCTGACCATCGGCTCGGCCACCGGGTGCAGCACCAGCTTCAAATCCGCCTCGGTCTGCTTCAGCCAGTCCGCCAGCAACAGCGGCGGATGAATCACCGGCACCGTCGAACGCCCACATTGCTCGCACGCGCTGATCGCCACCTGGCGCCAGTGCTGCAGGCGTTTGTCGGCGCGTTCGTCTTTAAGGCGCACTTCACAGCGCTCGCTGAAAATCGGCGTGATGGCGTTGACGCCCAGCTCGGTGGCTTTCTGGATCGCCCAGTCCATGCGTTCGCCACGCGAGAGGCCCTGGCCGAGGTGGATGTGCAGGGGCGATTCAGCTTGGCCAGCGAAGCTTTCGGTGAGTTGCACGGTGACGCGTTTTTTACCCACATCCAGCAGGCTGCCCAGGAACTCCTCGCCGGAACCGTCGAATAATTGCACGGCGTCGCCTTCGACCATGCGCAGCACCCGGCTGATGTAGTGCGCCTGGGCTTCGGGCAGCTCATGCTCGCCAAGGCTCAGCGGCGCGTCGGTAAAAAAGCGGGACAGTCTCATGTCTGTTCTCTGAAGAGGGTTATGCAGCAGCGAGCAAGCTCGCCTCTGCAAGGAATGGGTCGATCAACCCGGATCACGGAAGCCTGGGTGGAAGTCCGTCGGCACCGCCACGCTGATGTTGCTGTTGGTCGCGATGTCGATGCCTTCGCTGGCTACTTCTGCGAGGAAGTCGATCTGCTCCGGCGTAATCACATACGGCGGCAGGAAATACACCACGCTGCCCAGTGGCCGCAACAGCGCGCCGCGCTCCAGGGCGTGCTCGAAGACCTTGAGGCCACGGCGTTCCTGCCATGGGTAGGCGGTCTTGGTGGCTTTGTCCTGCACCATCTCGATGGCCAGCACCATGCCGGTCTGGCGCACTTCCGAGACGTGGGGATGGTCCACCAGGTGCGCGGTGGCCGTGGCCATGCGCTGGGCCAGGGCCTTGTTGTTCTCGATGACGTTGTCTTCTTCGAAAATATCCAGGGTTGCCAGGGCCGCGGCGCAGGCCAGCGGGTTGCCGGTGTAGCTGTGCGAATGCAGGAACGCGCGCAGGGTGGGGTAGTCGTCGTAGAAGGCGTCGTAGACGTCGTCGGTGGTGACCACGGCCGCCAACGGCAGGTAGCCGCCGGTGAGGGCTTTGGACAAGCACAGGAAGTCCGGGCGGATGCCGGCTTGTTCACAGGCGAACATGCTGCCGGTGCGGCCAAAGCCCACAGCGATTTCATCGTGGATCAGGTGCACGCCGTAGCGATCACACGCTTCGCGCAGCAACTTGAGGTACACCGGATGGTACATGCGCATGCCGCCGGCGCCCTGGATCAGCGGCTCGACGATGACGGCGGCGACGGTGTCGTGGTGGTCGGCGAGGGTCTGTTCCATCGCCAGGAACATCGTGCGCGAGTGTTCTTCCCAGCTCACGCCCTCGGGGCGCAGGTAGCAGTCGGGGCTTGGCACTTTAAGGGTGTCGAGCAGCAGCGCCTTGTAGGTTTCGGTAAACAGCGGCACGTCGCCTACCGACATCGCTGCGATGGTTTCGCCGTGGTAACTATTGGTGAGGGTGACGAAGCGTTTTTTATTCGGCAGGCCGCGGTTGAGCCAGTAGTGAAAGCTCATCTTCAAGGCGACTTCGATGCACGACGAACCGTTGTCGGCGTAAAAGCAGCGGGTCAGGCCTTCGGGCGTCATTGCCACCAGGCGCTCGGACAGCTCGATCACCGGCTGGTGGCTGAAACCGGCGAGGATCACGTGTTCGAGCTGGTCGACCTGGTCCTTGATGCGCTGGTTGATACGCGGATTGGCGTGGCCAAACACGTTGACCCACCATGAACTGACAGCGTCGAGGTAGCGCTTGCCTTCGAAGTCTTCCAGCCACACGCCTTCACCGCGTTTGATCGGGATCAACGGCAGTTGCTGGTGGTCTTTCATCTGGGTGCAGGGATGCCACAGCACCGCAAGGTCGCGCTGCATCCACTGGTTATTCAGGCCCATCGGTGATCTCCTCGAAGCGGTCCTGCGCTGGCGCAGGTGAAACAATCGCGCAAGCCTATGCAATGGGCGGCTGTGTCACAACCCATTACGGATGAATTGGCAGTAAACGCGGGACGGTGTGTCACGTTTATTCCGGATAGTCCTTAATCCGATGTTAATTTACTGTTCATACCCTCCAGATCGTATTTTTCGATATTTCAAAGCGAAATTTTCGGCTTTAATTCGATAAGTAAATCGCTAGTCTTGGGCGCAGCACTTACGGGATTAAGTACATGCAGTTACGCAATTCTTCGGCCCGTTACGGTTGGGTCAGCATGGTTCTGCATTGGGGCGTGGCCCTGGTGGTGTTCAGTCTGTTTGCGCTGGGCCTGTGGATGGTCGGCCTGGACTATTACAGCGCGTGGCGCAAAGAGGCGCCGGACCTGCACAAGAGCATTGGCATCACGCTGTTCGCCATCATGCTGGTCCGGGTGGTGTGGCGCCTGCTCAGCCCGCCGCCACCGGCGCTGGCCAGCTACAGCCGCATGACCCGTATCGGTGCCGCCTTCGGCCATCTCTTTCTGTACGTGGGCCTGTTTGCGGTGATGATTGCCGGTTACCTGATTTCCACCGCAGACGGTGTCGGGATCCCGGTGTTTGGCTTGTTTGAAATTCCCGCGCTGGTTTCCGGTCTACCGGACCAGGCAGACACCGCCGGCTGGGTGCACCTGTACCTGGCCTGGGTGTTGGTGGTCTTCGCCGGCTTGCATGGCGTGGCTGCGTTGAAACACCACTTTATCGATCGTGATGTGACCCTGCTGCGAATGCTGGGGCGCAAAGCCTGATGTTCAACCTCGACTCACAAGGAATAGAAAGCATGTTGAAAAAGACCCTCGCTGCTCTGGCAATCGGTACCGCGCTGCTGTCCGCAGGTCAGGTAATGGCCGCTGACTACAAGATCGACAAGGAAGGCCAGCACGCCTTCATCGACTGGAAAATCAGCCACCTGGGCTACAGCTACATTCACGGTACCTTCAAGGATTGGGATGGCTCGTTCAGCTGGGATGCCGCCAAGCCTGAAGCCAGCAAAATCGCAGTCGACGTGAAGACCGCGAGCCTGTGGTCCAACCACGCCGAGCGTGACAAGCACATCGCCAGCAAAGACTTCCTGGACGTTGCCAAGTTTGCCGATGCCAAGTTCGTGTCGACCGCCGTCAAATCCACCGGCGAGAAAACCGCTGACGTGACCGGCGACCTGACCTTCCACGGCGTGACCAAGCCCGTGGTATTCAAGGCCACCTTCAACGGGGAAGGCAAGGATCCATGGGGCGGCGAACGTGCTGGCTTCAATGCCAAGACCACGCTTAACCTGACCGACTTCGGCATCAAGGGCCCAGGCCCGACGTCGCAGACCGTCGACCTGGACATCTCGCTGGAAGGCGTGAAGCAGAAGTAATTTTCGCGCCTGAATGCGTTCAGTGTGGGAGGGGGCAAGCCCCCTCCCACATTTTTGATCTGTGTCACAGGCAAAAAAATGCCCCGTCTCCAAAGAGCCGGGGCATTTTTTATGGCGTTTTGAAACTCAGCGGTTGCGGGTCAGCAGCGCTGGTTTCTCACCACGAGGACGGCCTGGCAGTTGATCCAACTGCTCGGGTGTCGGGAAGCGGTCGGCTTTCGACTCCTTGTGGATAATCTTCGGCGCCGTGCCACTGCGCGGGTTCTGCACGGCCGGCTCGGAGGAGCGTTGTGGCTCGTCACGGGCCGGGCGGCGATTGTTGCTGCGCGAGTCTTCGCGGCGGGCCTGGCCGTCACGCGGTGCGCCGTTGCGCGGGCCGCTGCGTTTGGCCGGCGGGGTGCCGGTGGTGCCACCGCTGCTGTTGCGTGGGCCGTTCTGGCGAGCGCCTTGGGGCTGACCGCCACGTGGCGCAGATGTGCCAGCGCCTTGTGCCGGAGCACCCGGACGCCGACCACGGCCCTGAGCCGGTTTGGCCTGAGGCACGTAGTCGACGCGGTTACCGAAGTTGTCCACATCGTCGTCCAGGAACTCGTCCGGGGCACGGTCCGACGCGGCGCGTGGCGGCTGGCTCGGCTGACGCTGTTCGCGCGCCGGAGTGCCTTCACGGGGCTTCTGCTCGCGGGCCGGGCGTTCGCCACGGGCATTGGCCGGCGCCTTGTCCTTGCCGCCCTTGTCCTTGCCCTTGTCGCGACGGCCACCGCCGCCACCGCCACCGTTGGGGCCATCGCCCTTCGGACCGCGTGGGTTGCGCGGGTTACGCACGTCTGGACGCTCGCGCACTTCTGGCTTTTCGGCCTCTACGGCGCTGGAGTCAAAGCCCATCAGGTCGCCGTCAGCGATTTTCTGCTTGGTCATGCGCTCGATGCTTTTAAGCAGTTTTTCTTCGTCCGGTGCAACCAGCGAGATGGCTTCGCCCGAACGACCGGCCCGGCCGGTACGGCCGATACGGTGCACATAGTCTTCGTCGACGTTTGGCAACTCGAAGTTGACCACGTGCGGTAACTGGTCGATATCCAGGCCGCGCGCGGCGATATCGGTGGCCACCAGGATGCGCACAGTGCCGGCCTTGAAGTCGGCCAGGGCTTTGGTGCGCGCGTTCTGGCTCTTGTTGCCGTGGATGGCGACGGCGGTGAGGCCGTGCTTGTCCAGGTACTCGGCCAGGCGGTTGGCGCCGTGCTTGGTGCGGGTGAATACCAGCACCTGTTCCCACGCACCGTGGGTGATCAGGTGCGCCAGCAGCGAGCGCTTGTGGCTGGCGGCCAAGCGGAAGACGCGTTGTTCGATACGCTCGACCGTGGTGTTGGGCGGCGTGACTTCAATACGTTCCGGGTTGTGCAGCAGCTTGCCAGCCAGGGCGGTGATGTCATTGGAGAACGTCGCCGAGAACAGCAGGTTCTGACGTTTGGCCGGCAGGCGGGCGAGGACCTTTTTCACATCATGGACAAAGCCCATGTCGAGCATGCGGTCGGCTTCGTCCAGCACGAGGATTTCCACGTGGGACAGATCGACGCTGCCTTGGCCGCACAGGTCGAGCAAGCGACCCGGGCAGGCGACCAGCACGTCAACGCCACGGGACATGGCCTGAACCTGCGGGTTCATGCCGACGCCGCCGAAGATGCAGGCGCTGACGAACTTCAGATCGCGGGCATACAGCTTGAAGCTGTCGTGCACTTGGGCTGCGAGTTCGCGGGTGGGGGTCAGGACCAGTACGCGCGGTTGGCGCGGGCCGTGACGCTGGGATTTGTCCGGGTGACCGTTGGGGAACAACCGCTCCAGAATCGGGAGGGCGAAACCGCCGGTTTTACCAGTACCTGTCTGCGCCGCAACCATCAGGTCGCGACCTTGCAACACGGCGGGAATAGCCCGCTGTTGCACCGGAGTAGGCTCGGTATAGCCCGCTGCCTCGATGGCGCGGACTAAAGCCTCGGAGAGACCGAGGGAAGCAAAGGACATGAGTAATCCTGTTTTAGTTAGGGCTTGGCCCAAAGGGATAATCTTGCCGGGCGTGAATGGCGCTTAGGGGAGCGTAATCCCGTCCGGTCCTGCTGCGTCTGGCGGGCACTCCACCGGCTCGCGCGGGCTGCAAAGCTGCGCTGTAGCGGGGTTGGGTGCCTTTTTCAAGACCTCAGCGGCCGGGCGTAAGCCTGGCGGGAAGGCCGGAGTATAACAGAGCAATCACTTTACGCCGCTTTCCTGCTGCTCAACGGTGCCTTGCGCTGCAGAAATGGCCTGGCTCCCGGCATATTTGGCGCTTAGGGCGGCGTAGGCAGGCTCCTGCTTGAAGCGTTTGAGCTCGGCGGCAAAGCGCTGTACCAGCAGGTCCATGCCTGCGCCACGGCGCACGGCGAGAAACTGCGGCTGGCGGTTGATCACCAGGGATGCCTGGCTGACCTTGTCCTGCAGCGCAAGGCGCTTGATCAGGTGTTGCCCTACACGGCGGTCGGTAATGGCCAGGTCGATGCGTCCGAGCAGCAGCTTGCCGAAGTTGGCTTCATGGCTCGCGGCGGGCTCGCGCTTGAACTGCGGGGCGTCATTGAAGCCGTCGGCATACAGGTAACCTGGCGACGTACCCACCGTCAGCCCGGCAAGATCGTCCAGGGAACTGGCCGGGTGCGGGCGGTCGTTGGCATAGAACAACACGAATTCCACGGTCGACAGCGGTTCGCTGGGGTACAGCAGCTGGGCGTCGCGCTCATGGTTTCGGAAGATATCCAGCACACCATCGGCGTGGCCCTGCTCGAGCATCGCCAGGCAGCGCTTCCAGGGCAGGAACTGCCATTGCACCTCCACGCCCAGGCGCTCGAACACAATGACCGTGGTTTCATAGTCGAGCCCGCGCATGGTGCCCTTGTCGTCGTACACATAGGGCGCCCAGGGCTCGGTGACAATGCGCAATGTCTCGCCGTGAGCGGCCAGGCTCAGGCAAGTGAAAAGGGCAGCGCTCAACAGCTTGAAAAGGGCAGGCATGCCCTGAGATTACGACGCTCCAGCACTAAAGAGAAGCGCTGGCACGGGCTTTTGCGGCGAGGGCTATTGACTCGGCGTGGTCATCAGGTGCTGGTAGATTGCCGTGCGCCGCTGGCCCAGAATCAGGCGCACCACGGGGTTGGCGAACCAGTGTTCAAGCTCGTGGGCATCGAGGGGGCGTTTCTGGCGCTCTTCCTGATTCTGTCGTGCCTTGTCCCACCAAACCGGGCCACATGCCTGATCGAATTCGTTTTCGTGTTCGTAGCAGCCGTAGAGAATTTCGCGGATGAACTGTTGCTGATGCTTGGGCAGCATCAGCGTGATCAATTTATACATCAGGCGTTGCACGCGTGGCGGGCGTGGCAGGTGCGCGGACACCTGGCGCGTGTCGGCCAACGCCTGCGCGCTGGTGGGCGCTGCCGCGTGCTTGGCGATCCACGCCTTGACCTTGGCCCGGAACAGCTGCTTGCGGCTCCAGTAATGGTGGATCAGGTCCGGGCATTCGCGCACGTTGACGGTGCGGTAGGCGGCAATCGACAGGCAGAACTCTTCCAGGGTGTAGGCGCCCTGGGCGTGGGGGAACAGCTCGTCCATCAGTTCAATCGAGCGATCCAGCACCGCCACATCCTGCCGGGTCAGGCCCATGACCCCGGAGTTGAGGGTCATCATGTCATCGTCCGCCACCCCCATGTCCAGCAGGCGCTGGTGCAGCGCGCTGTAGAGAATGCTTTCGTGGTTGTCGCCGTATCGGGTGTAGAAGGCGTTGCACAGCAGGGTGCCGGGCTGCACGCGTTCGAACAGGGCCAGGGGCGAATGGTGGAAGAAGGTATCGGTGTCGATCAGCATCGCCACCGGCGACTCTTCGAGCACCTGGCGCAACACCACGTGTTTGGTGCGAAAGTGGTAGCCGTGGGGCTCGCTCCAGCGTTTGCGCGTGGCTTCGTCCAGCGGGCGCACACGCACCGGTAGCAGGCGATACGGCTCGGGGTTATCGCTGAATACCTGAATATCCACGGCGTCCGGAGTGGCCTGCAGAAAAGCCAGCGCGCTGGCGATGCTGAAGACGGCTTCCTGGTGGTAGGTCTCGGAGCCGAAGACCAGGTACACCAGTTGCGGGCGGGAAGTCGGGGACGCTGTATTCATGGACGGCTGGGTTCCGTGGGCAGGTAAAACGTCAAAGGCCCTCGTAAAGACGAGGGCCTTGGCACGGTCGGGCAAACTTCAGCGTGGCAGCTTGAGGTTGTTCCAGATGGCCAGGCTGGGCTCGGTCTGGTTCAGGGTATAGAAGTGCAACCCTGGCGCGCCACCTTGCAACAATTGTTCACACATCTCGGTGATGACCTGCTCGCCGAACGCCTGGATGCTCTTGACGTCGTCTCCATAGGCTTCCAGTTGCTTGCGCACCCAGCGTGGGATCTCGGCCCCGCAGGCGTCGGAAAAGCGCGCCAGCTTGCTGTAGTTGGTGATCGGCATGATGCCCGGCACGATCGGGATGTTCACGCCCATGGCCTGAACGCGCTCGACAAAATAGAAATAACTGTCGGCGTTGAAAAAGTACTGGGTGATCGCGCTGTCGGCGCCGGCGTTGGCCTTGCGCACGAAATTTTGCAGATCGTGTTCGAAATTGCGCGCCTGCGGATGCATCTCCGGGTAAGCCGCCACTTCGATGTGGAAGTGATCGCCGCTTTCCTCGCGGATGAAGCTCACCAGTTCATTGGCGTAGCGCAGCTCGCCGCTGGCCATGCCCATGCCGGATGGCAGGTCGCCACGCAAGGCGACGATGCGCCTGATGCCGGCGGCTTTGTATTGGGTCAGCAGGCCGCGCAGATCGGCCTTGCTGTCGCCCACGCACGACAAGTGCGGCGCGGCGGGAACCTTGATTTCATTTTCCAGCTGCAACACGGTGTTGATCGTGCGATCACGGGTCGAACCGCCGGCGCCGTAGGTGCAGGAGAAGAAGTCGGGGTTGAAGCTGGCTAACTGCTTGGCAGTTGCCATCAGTTTTTCATGCCCAGCATCGGTTTTGGTCGGGAAGAACTCGAAGCTGTAGCGACGGTCTTGGGACATGGTAATACCCTTGGAAACTCGAAAGCCTGGAAGGCATACGCAATCGATGCGGGTGCCTGGCTTTCTGTGGGAGCTGGCTTGCCTGCGATAGCATCAGCTCGGTGTTACTGGAACACCGAGGCGTCTGCATCGAGGGCAAGCCCGGCTCCCACAGAAGAGCCGGCGCCAGCAAGGCCGATCAGTAGCGGTAAGCGTGCGGCTTGAACGGGCCTTCGACCGTCACGCCGATGTAGTCGGCCTGGGTCTTGGTCAGTTGGGTCACCACGCCGCCGAAGCCGCGGACCATTTCCAGGGCCACTTCTTCGTCGAGTTTCTTGGGCAGTACTTCCACGGTCAGGCGCTCGGCTTTCTGGGCGGGCGACAGGTCGGCGTACTTCTGTTCGAACAGGAAGATCTGCGCCAGTACCTGGTTGGCGAACGAGCCGTCCATGATGCGGCTTGGGTGACCGGTGGCGTTGCCCAGGTTAACCAGGCGGCCTTCGGCCAGCAGGATCAGGTAGTCGTCGTTCTGTGGATCGAACTGGCCGGCGCCGGTGCGGTGAACCTTGTGCACCTGCGGCTTCACTTCTTCCCATGCCCAGTTTTTGCGCATGAAAGCGGTGTCGATCTCGTTGTCGAAGTGGCCGATGTTGCACACCACGGCGCGCTTTTTCAGGGCCTTGAGCATGTTCGCATCACAGACATTCACGTTACCGGTGGTGGTGACGATCAGGTCGATCTTGCCCAGCAGGGCCTTGTCGATGCTTGCCTCGGTGCCGTCATTGACGCCATCGATGAACGGCGAAACCACTTCGAAACCGTCCATGCAGGCCTGCATGGCGCAGATCGGGTCAACTTCGGAAACCTTGACGATCATGCCTTCCTGACGCAGGGACTGGGACGAACCCTTGCCCACGTCACCATAACCGATCACCAGCGCTTGCTTGCCCGACAGCAGGTGGTCGGTGCCGCGCTTGATGGCATCGTTGAGGCTGTGACGGCAACCGTACTTGTTGTCGTTCTTGCTCTTGGTCACCGAGTCGTTGACGTTGATGGCCGGGATTTTCAGTTCGCCCTTGGCCAGCATGTCCAACAGGCGGTGCACGCCGGTGGTGGTTTCTTCGGTCACGCCGTGGACGCGGTCGAGGATGGCCGGGTACTTCTTGTGCAGCAGCTCGGTCAGGTCGCCGCCGTCGTCGAGGATCATGTTGGCATCCCATGGCGCGCCATCCTTGAGGATGGTTTGCTCCAGGCACCATTCGTACTCTTCTTCGGTCTCGCCTTTCCAGGCGAATACCGCGATACCGGCAGCGGCGATGGCAGCAGCGGCCTGGTCCTGAGTCGAGAAAATGTTGCACGACGACCAACGCACTTCGGCACCGAGGGCAACCAGGGTTTCGATCAGCACGGCAGTCTGGATGGTCATGTGGATGCAGCCGAGAATCTTCGCGCCCTTGAGCGGCTGCTCAGCGGCGTACTTGCGACGCAGACCCATCAGGGCAGGCATTTCGGATTCGGCGATAAAGGTTTCGCGACGGCCCCAGGCGGCGAGGGACATGTCGGCGACTTTGTAGTCATTGAATTCTGCAGGCGTGATGACAGCGCTCATAGAGAGCCTCCATTCGTAGTGTGCGAATGGGCGCCGTTGTGCGTTTGGTATCCAGCCGTGAAACCTGGCCGGGCAACGCCCCATCCGAGCCTGACAGGGTGAACCTGCTGCAGCGCCCCTCGGACAGGTGGCGGGAGAACGGTGGTGGCCGTTCTGAATCGGGGGCGATTATAGCTTTCTTTATCCGGCCGGTGGCAAGTAACAAGCGACACGCTGCAAGTAAAAGCGAATCGGCTTTTACTTGCAGCGTGTCGCTTGAAACTTGAAGCTGGGGGGTGAACTCTATCGTTCAAACCCCTCGGAGCCCGTCACCCATGAACTTCCACACCCGCAAATGGGTTAAACCCGAAGACCTCAACCCCAACGGCACCCTGTTCGGCGGCAGCCTGCTGCGCTGGATCGACGAAGAAGCGGCGATCTATGCGATTGTCCAGCTGGGCAACCAGCGCGTCGTCACCAAATATATCTCCGAAATCAACTTCGTCAGCGCCTCGCGCCAAGGCGACATCATCGAGCTGGGCATTACGGCCACCGAGTTCGGCCGAACCTCCATCACGCTCACCTGTGAAGTGCGCAACAAGATCACCCGCAAGAGCATCCTGACCGTCGAGAAAATGGTCTTCGTGAACCTCGGCGAGGACGGTTTGCCCGCGCCGCACGGGCGTACCGAGATCAAGTACGTGAAGGACCAATTCCAGGGAGATGGCCTCAGCGAATAATACTGCCGGGGCCAGTGAACGCTATTGAATGGCCATAGGTCGTACCTGAACATCGCCCCCCGTTCAGGTATCACCATGGCCACGCAAGCAGACGGCAAGACTCCCAACCTGTCGCAGGAAGAGCAGCAGGACGTAGACGAGAACCAGCCGCCTCGCGCGGCGGTGCTGCACGAAATTATCCGCACTCAGGGCGACCAGGAACTGGAGCGCAATGTCGCCGCACTGTGGTGGTCAGCACTGGCCGCCGGCTTGACCATGGGCCTGTCGCTGATGGCCATGGGGTTGCTCAACTCACGCCTGCCGGACGGTGAAGCCTTCAAGGTCATCGCCAGCTTCGGTTATTGCGCAGGCTTCCTGGCGGTGATCCTCGCGCGCCAGCAACTGTTTACCGAAAACACCCTGACCGCCGTGCTGCCGGTGATGAGCAAGCCGACGCTGGCCAATGTCGGCCGGCTGTTGCGCCTGTGGTCGGTGGTGCTGGTGGGCAACCTGTGCGGCACCTTGCTGGTGGCGTATGTGATGCTGCACCTGCCAATCTTTGACGCCAAGACCGACATGGCCTTCCTCGAGATCGGCCGCAAGATCATGGAAAACGACGCGGGTCAGATGTTTGCCAAGGGCATCATCTCGGGCTGGATGATCGCCACCATGGTGTGGATGATTCCGTCGATGGAAAGCGCCAAGATGTGGATCATCATCCTCATCACCTACCTGATGGCGCTGGGCGACTTCACCCACATCGTCGTCGGCTCGGCGGAGGTGTCCTACCTGGTGTTTGCCGGTGAGCTGTCGTGGCATGACTTCTGGCTGGTGTTCGCCGGCCCGACCCTGGCCGGCAATATCATCGGCGGCAGCTTTATTTTTGCCTTGATCAGCCATGCGCAGATCCGCAGCGAAGGCAGCCTGCCCGGCAAACAGGCTGCGGACCCCAGGCATCCGCAGCAGGTGAAGAAGAAGGATCAGTGAGCGTCGGGCGTGGCCTCGGGTTCACCCCGGGTCACGCGCTTGACCAATTTGCCGATGCTCAGCCCCTGCAGCAGGATCGACGACAGCACCACGATATAGGTGATGCTCAACAACAGGTCGCGTTCCGGGCCCAGCGGCAACGCCAGGGCCAAGGCCACTGAAACGCCGCCGCGCAGTCCGCCCCAGGTGAGGATGCGAATGGTGCCGCGTGGCACAGTGCGCCAGCGTCGCAGCAGCAGAATCGCCGGCGCCACGGTGAGCAGGCGCGAGAGCAGGATGGCCACCGCCAGCAAACTGGCCGCAAACACGTGCAGCCAGTTGAACGGCAACAGCAGCAATTCCATACCAATCAGCGCAAACAGCAGCGCGTTGAGCATGTCGTCGAGCAATTCCCAGAAGCCGTCCAGGTAGCGCCGGGTCATGTCGTTCATCGCCAGCTTGCGCCCCAGGTTGCCGATGATCAGGCCGGCCACCACCATCGCAATCGGCGCGCTGACGTGCAATTCGGACGCCATCGCCGAGCCGCCGATCACCAGCGCCAGGGTCAGCATCACTTCGATCTGATGCTGCTCGATGCTCTTGATCATCAGGTACACGAGGTAGCCGATCAGTCCGCCGAACACCACGCCGCCAATCGCCTCATGGGCGAACAGCATTGCGGTGGCGCCCACCGTGGGGGTTTCTCCCAGCTGTGCGATGCCCAACAGCACGGTAAACACCACCACCGCAGTGCCGTCGTTGAACAGCGACTCGCCGACGATGGTGGTCTTCAGCGGCTTCGAGGCGTTGGCGGTACGCAGAACGCCCAGCACCGCAATCGGGTCGGTGGGCGAAATCAACGCGCCGAACAGCAGGCAGTACAGGAAGCTGACGTGCCAGCCGAACAGGGCAAAGATGTAGTAAGCCAGGCTGCCGATCACCACGGTGGCGATCAGTACGCCGAAGGTCGCCAGCAGGCCGATGGGCCAGCGGTAGCTGCGCAGGTCGTTGAGGTTGACGTGCAGGGCGCCGGCGAACAGCAGGAACGAGAGCATCCAGTTCATCAGCAGGTCGCCGAAGTCGATCTGGCCGATGAGCTGCTGGATGCGTTCTTCCAGGCCAGGAAAGCCGAGAAAGCTCAGGCCTTGCAGAATCAGGGAAAACAGCAGCGCAGTGACCATCACGCCGATGGTGGGCGGCAGCCCGATAAACCGATAGTTCACATAGGTGAGCAGGGTGGTGAGGCAAATGAAGGCGGCGACAAGTTCAAGCATCCGGGGTCCTTGGAAGAGAAGCAAAGTGATTGATGGGGCATGGACCGCAATATCAACATGAGGTTGCAGGTCGCCAGGGCGAAAGCGCGATAGAACCTTTCTGCGTGCCATGGCACCTAAGCGATTAGGTGCGATTGGGCATTTTTAGTGCTAGAAGTCTAATCGCTGCATAAAACGACAAAAGGAATTCAGTGATGACGGTAGCGTTCTGGTGTGTATTGATTGCGATTTTTTTGCCTTATTTGTGCACGGGAGTAGCCAAATTCAGCGGCGGCAAGTTCGGCCCACGGCAGAACCACGACCCCCGCGCCTACCTGGACACCCTCGATGGGTTTGCCAAGCGCGCCCACAGTGCGCAACTCAACAGTTTTGAGGTGACACCGGCGTTCGCTGCAGCGGTGATCATCGCGCACCTGGCCGGCACGGCCGAACTGGTGACCATCAATGTGCTGGCGGTGCTGTTTATCACCAGTCGCCTGTTGTACATCATTTGCTACCTGGCGGACTGGGCGATGCTGCGTTCGGTGGTGTGGCTTGTGGGTATGGCGCTGATCGCGAGCTTCTTCTTCGTTTCGATCTGAAGCCTGATGCAAGCCTGCCTGTCTTGGCGGGGCTGATCTGTGGCGAGCGGGCTTGCCCCAATGCCGTTCAGTTAAGCGCAGACTCCCTGTGGCGAGCAGGCTTGTCCTGCGTTGGGCTGCGCAGCAGCCCCACAACCAGGCGCTGAGCCGTATCAGGTACACCGCGTGTTGCTGGATTGGGGGGGGGCGCTTCGCACCCCAACGCGGGGCAAGCCCGCTCGCCACAACAGACCTGCTCTCAACAAAGCCTCAGTTTGTGCTGGGCGATAGCGTTGTCAGGTCCCGGTCGGCGCATCCGGTACGTGCGGCAACGCTACGCCCTTGGGCCAGAGCATCCAGATCTGGCCTTGCTGCTTCATGTTCCCTGCCAACTCACCCGCCGCCTCGCCGGTCCCCCAGAACAGATCTGCACGCACTTCGCCGGTGATTGCGCCGCCGGTGTCCTGCGCGGCCACCGGTCGGGCGATGGGTGAGCCGTCCGGTTTTGTGGTCGACAGCCACAGCAGGCTGCCCAGCGGTATGACCTTGCGGTCCACCGCCACGCTGTAGCCGGCGGTCAGGGGCACATTGAGCGAGCCGCGTGGGCCTTCGTTGCTGTCGGGACGGGCGCTGAAGAAGACGTAGCTGGGGTTGCTTGCCAGCAATTCGGGGATGCGTTGCGGGTTCGCCTTGGCCCAGGCGCTGATGGCGCCCATGGTCACGTCTTCTTTTTTCAGCTCGCCTTGCTCCACCAGCCAGCGTCCAATGGGGCGGTAGGGATAGCCGTTCTGGTCGCCATAGCCGACGCGCAGTTGGCGCCCATCGGCCAGTTGAATGCGCCCGGAACCCTGGATCTGCAGAAATTGCAGGTCCATGGGGTTGGTCAGCCAGGCAATCGGCTTGGCCGTGGAGCCTTGGCTGTTAACGGTGGCCGCATCGTCATAGGGCTTGAGTACGCGGCCTTCAAGGCGCCCGCGCAGGCGCTTGCCCTTGAGTTCGGGGTAGATGCTCTCCAGATTGACGATGATCAGGTCGTCCGGCACACCGTACACCGGCACATGGGCGCTGGCGGTTTCGGTCAGGCTGCCGGGGTAGACCGGCTCGTAATAGCCGGTGATCAAGCCGTTTGCGCTGTCCTGCGCCGAGCGCAGGCCGAACACATCCAAGCGCTCCTTGAGAAAACCGCGCACTGCCACGGCATCGGTGGGCACGCTGGCCGCTGCGGCGCAGGTAGTGCCCCAGACCGGGTCGGCCTTGAGCCGCTGGCAAGCGCTGCGCCAGGATTCGAACCCGGCCAGCAGATCGCTGTCGGACACGGCCGGCAAGGCCTCCCACGGCGCGCCGACATACGTGGCGATGGCGTGCGGCTTGGCAGGCTCTGGTTCAACGGCGACGTTGCCGGTGTCTTTGCCCATGTCGCAGCCGGCCAGCAGCGCGATCATCGGGAGGGCCCACGCCAGGCGGCGGCCCCAGGGTTTAACGGTGACATTCATGCATGCACTTCCTGAAAACGATTTCGCGATCACTGACGGCTGTTATTGGTCGAGCTCTTCCACGGCGTCCTGCAATGCCTTGCGTGACTCGGCGAGCTTGTCCTTGCGCTTGTTGATCTTGTCGGCATCGCCCTTTTTCATCGCCTTGTCGAGATCGGCCTGACGGCGGCTGACTTCGTGCTTGGCGTCGAGCACCTTGTTTTCGCGTTCCTTCTTCAGGGACGCGTCGGTGCAGTTGGCGGTGACTTCACTCAAGGCTTTTTCCAGGCCAGCCTGCTGTGCGCCGTTGCCTTGGGTCTTGGCCTGCTCGATCTGGGTGCTGATGGCCTGGCGCTTGGCGGCGCAGCCGGTGAGTGGGTCGGCTTCTTGCGCGGCCAGCAGCGGCATGGTCATGAAACTGGCGACGGTAAACAGGGCGAAAGGGGCTAGAAATTTCATGTATTACTCCAGGGTCGCAATCGAAGGGGGCTGGCAAGGTTCAAAAGCCGTCTATACCGGCCACCCGTAAAGTTTCAGCCAGACTCAGCACGTGCGGGTCGCGAAAAAAAGCGCTCAGTTGCGCCGCGCGTCCCGGACCGATGCCATCGATGGCGAGCCAGGCCTGGTGGTCTCTGGCGACCAGCGTCTGCCAGTCGCCTTCCAGATTGTTGCGGGCCGCAGGCGGTACGCCCAAGGCTTTGAGCCATTGCGCGAACGGCCGTTGCCGGGCGCTGTGCAGGCTGTCAATGACCCGCGCGCGGCTGCGATCACCGAAGCCGTCAATGTTAGCAAGCTCTGTCGCATCCAGGGTCAACCAATCGAGCAGGCTGGCGATCAGACCTGCCTCGATCAACAGGCTCCAGGTTTCGCGACCCATATGGGGCAGTGCGAGTCCCTGGTTACCGCTTAGCCAGGTCAGGCGTGCGAGTAACTGCTCATCGCACCCCGGGTCCAGTTGCCAGCAACTCAAGGCGTGATAGTGACGCGGGTCGGGTATGGCCAGGTCCTCCCTGTGGGTGCTGCGCAGGATGACCTGATCCAGGTGCGGGATGATCTGGCCGGCCAGGGTGATCGACACCTGGTCGCCAGGGCGTATGTCCAGGGCCTGCCAGCGCTTCAGCGAGCCGGCACTCACCCGGCTGATCTGCCGGTCTTCCAACCGCACCGGTTCGAGTTCCAGTATGGGCGTGATGCGTCCGGTGCGGCCGATCTTGAACTGCACGTCACGCACCAGCGCCAGGGCTTTGGCCGCCGGGTATTTCCAGGCGGCCGCCCAGTAAGGCGGGCTGGCTTTCCAGCGCTCGGCGGGTGCGCGCTGCGCCTGATGCAGCACCACGCCGTCGCTGGCGAAAGGCAGGGGCTGGTTGTACCAATAGGCGCGCCAGTGTGTGGCGTCGGTGATGCTCTGAATGGGACGGCTGTAGCGCAGGGTGTCGGTGAAACCCAAGCGTTCAAGGTTGGTCAGGCGCTCGACGAAGGAGGACGGGCCTTCCGGCCAGGCCCAGACGAACAGGCCGATGCCGGCGGCCTCGGCGTCGCTCAACTGCCGCCGGTTCATCAGGCCGGCCACTTTGCCGCGGTTGTTGAGGCCGCCTTGCGCCGATTGCACGTGGTCGTCGAGGCGCCAGTAGAGTTCGCCCTGCAGCAGCAGGTCGAGGGGCTCCGGCAGTTGCTGGACAATACCGGGGATTCTGCGCGCGGACACCGACCAGTCCTGGCCAAGCAGGCCATCGCCGCGACTGATCACCTGCGTTAAACGGCCTTTGCGGTACAGCAGCGTGACTGCAACGCCGTCGACCTTGGGCTGCACCCATACGTCATGCCGGCTGCCCAGCCAGGCGGCGACTGCCGCTTCGTTGGCCAGCTTTTCCAGACCGGTATGGGCGACCGGATGGCGCAACGTTCCCCGTGCGCTGGCCAATGGCTGATCAGCGACCGTGGTGGTCTGGGGGAAACACTCGCGCCAACTGGCCAAGCGCTGACGGGCCTGATCGTAGAGTTCATCGCTGACGGGCGACTGACCCAGTCGATGGTAGCTGTCGTCCCACAATCGTATCTGTTCAGCCAGGGTACCAACCTGCGTTTGCGCTTGTGGGGGGCAGTCCTGGGCCCATGCTCGACAGGCCAGGGTACAGAGTAAGAGAACAATCGCCAGACGCATGATGAGCATCCTTGCTCGAAAAGGGTCCTCAGCCTAAATGATTCCCCCAGCCACAAAAAAGCCCCGACAGGGCGGGGCTTTTTACCGGGTATTTCCGCTTGCCGAAGTTACAGGCCGGCGGCGGTGCGCAGGTCGTTGGCGCGGTCGGTTTTTTCCCAGGTGAACGTGGTGAAGGTGTCGTCGCCGACAGTCTTCTGCGCAGGGGTACGACCGAAGTGGCCGTAGGCTGCGGTTTCCTGGTACATCGGGTGCAGCAGGTCGAGCATGGTGGTGATCGCGTAAGGGCGCAGGTCAAAGATCTCACGCACCAGCTTGACGATCTTGTCGTCGCTGATCTTGCCGGTGCCAAAGGTATTCAGCGAAATCGACGTAGGCTGGGCCACGCCGATAGCGTAGGAAACCTGGATCTCGCAGCGCTCGGCCAGGCCAGCGGCCACGATGTTCTTGGCCACGTAACGACCGGCGTAGGCGGCCGAACGGTCCACCTTGGACGGGTCTTTGCCCGAAAACGCACCGCCGCCGTGACGGGCCATGCCGCCGTAGCTGTCGACGATGATCTTGCGCCCGGTGAGCCCGCAGTCACCCACCGGGCCGCCGATGATGAACTGGCCGGTCGGGTTAATGTGGAACTGGGTGTCCTTGGTCAGCAACTCGGCCGGCAGCACGTGCTTGACGATCAGCTCCATCACGCCTTCACGCAGGTCGGCGTAGGAAACGTCCGGGTTGTGCTGGGTCGACAGCACCACGGCATCGATGCCGACGACTTTGCCGCCTTCGTAGCGGCAGGTGACCTGAGACTTGGCATCCGGGCGCAGCCACGGCAGCACGCCGGATTTGCGCGCTTCGGCCTGACGCTGCACCAACTGGTGCGAGAAGGTGATCGGCGCCGGCATCAGTACGTCGGTTTCGTTGCTGGCGTAGCCGAACATCAGGCCCTGGTCACCGGCGCCCTGGTCTTCCGGCTTGGCGCGGTCCACGCCCTGGTTGATGTCCGGGGACTGCTTGCCGATGATGTTCATCACGCCGCAGGTGGCGCCGTCGAAGCCAACGTCGGAGCTGTTGTAGCCAATGTCGGTGATCACGTCACGAACGATCTGCTCCAGGTCGACCCAGGCGGTGGTGGTCACTTCGCCTGCGATGATCGCTACACCGGTTTTCACCAGCGTCTCGCACGCCACGCGGGCGAATTTGTCTTCAGCAATGATGGCGTCCAGCACCGCGTCGGAAATCTGGTCGGCGATTTTGTCCGGATGCCCTTCAGACACGGACTCGGAGGTGAAAAGGGAGTATTCGCTCATCTCGATGATTTCCTGATATTTACCGATGGTGAGTGTCGCCAGCCGGTCGCTGAAAATGGCGGACCTGGATCTGGAAACCATTACGTAAACCTACATAGAGGCTTTCCCCGGGAACGAGTCCCGCAGCGGTGGCCCAACGGGCCAGATCGTCCTGTTCAAAACCCAACCAGAGATCACCGCAGGCCTCCCTGGCCCAATTCTGGTTGTGGCTGCATAAATCTGTAACCAGCAGGCTACCGCCGGGGTGCAGCAACCCGGCCATTTGTTTGAGGGCGTCTGCCGGGGCGGCGAAATGGTGCAGGACCATGTTCAGCACCACGCAGTCGGCCTGCAGGGGCGTGTCGCTCAACGCATCAGCCAGTTGCAGGGTGACATTGCCCAGCGCCTCGCGTTCACACAGCTGGCGGGCCAGCTCCAGCATCGCCGGGCTGTTGTCCAGCGCTGTAACCTGCACGAAGCGCCGCGCCAGGTCCGGCAGGAAACCGCCGTCGCCGGGGCCGACTTCCAGTGCGGTGGCCTTGTTACTGAAGCTCAACTTGTCGAGCAGCGCCAATACGCTTTCGCGGTACTGAGGCAGGCCGGCAATCAAGTCCTGCTGGGCACGGAACTTCTCGGCCACCCGTGAGAAAAAATCCTGGCTGGCGGCTGCGCGTTGCCCATGCACTTCGCTGATGCGGGTTTGTACGTCGCCGGGCAGGTGCAGGTTGTCGACTTCTTCGAGCAGGGCGCCGTGCAGCTTGCCGCCGAGCAACTCGGTGTGGGGCAGGGCGCGTCGGTAAAAAATCGCATTGCCTTCGCGGCGTGTGGCCACCAGGTCGGCCTGGGCCAGCACCTTCAGGTGGTGGCTCATGCCGGACTGACCGATGGCGAAGATCCGCGACAGCTCCAATACGCCAAACGAATCGTTGGCCAGCGCGCGCAATACGTTCAGGCGCAACGGATCACCGGCGGCCTTGCACAGGGCGGCCAGCTCATCGCTATCGTCGGGACGCAGGGAAGGCACGGTCATGTTCATAAGGCCAGCAGTCTAGTGACGGGGTGGAGTCCCTGCAAGACCAATATCAAAAAGTTTTGATATTGAGCGATAAGTGGCGGTTATAAGACGCCGTTCTGTCTTCTGAACGAGTGGGTGGCACTGTTCTACAGGGCATTGGTACACCCGCCACAGGAAAAAGGGCCTCAAGTGAGTATCTGTCATTGCCCGCAGGCGGTGGCTGAGGGAAAATGCCGGTCCTTTTTTCGTTTCTTTTATTCATTCTCGATTCAATATCCGCAGGAGAACAGCGATGCCCAGCCGTCGTGAGCGTGCCAACGCCATTCGTGCCCTCAGCATGGATGCCGTGCAAAAAGCCAACAGCGGCCATCCCGGTGCCCCGATGGGCATGGCGGATATCGCCGAGGTACTTTGGCGTGATTACCTGAAACACAACCCGAGCAATCCCTCCTTCGCCGACCGCGACCGCTTCGTGCTGTCCAACGGCCACGGCTCGATGCTGATCTATTCGCTGCTGCACCTGACCGGCTACGACGTCACCATCGACGACCTCAAGAGCTTCCGCCAGTTGCACAGCCGCACCCCGGGTCACCCGGAATTCGGCTACACCCCGGGCGTGGAGACCACCACCGGTCCCCTGGGCCAGGGCCTGGCCAACGCCGTGGGTTTTGCGCTGGCTGAAAAAGTCCTGGGCGCGCAGTTCAACCGTCCTGGCCATGACATCGTCGATCACCACACCTATGTGTTCCTGGGTGATGGCTGCATGATGGAAGGCATTTCCCACGAAGTCGCTTCCCTGGCCGGCACCTTGGGCCTGGGCAAGCTGATTGCCTTCTACGATGACAACGGCATCTCCATCGACGGCGAAGTCGAAGGCTGGTTCACCGATGACACGCCTAAACGTTTCGAAGCCTACAACTGGCAGGTGATCCGCAACGTCGACGGCCACGATCCGGAAGAAATCAAGACTGCCATCGACACCGCGCGCAAGAGCGTGCAGCCGACCCTGATCTGCTGCAAGACCACCATCGGCTTCGGCTCGCCGAACAAGCAGGGCAAGGAAGACTGCCACGGCGCCCCTCTGGGTGACGCGGAAATCGCCCTGACCCGCGAAGCGCTGAAGTGGAACTACGGCCCGTTCGAAATTCCGGCCGACATTGCCGCCGAATGGGACGCGAAGGAAAAAGGCCTGGCTGCTGAAGCCGAGTGGGATCAGCGTTTTGCAGCCTACTCCGCCGAATTCCCGGAGTTGGCCAACGAACTGGTGCGTCGCCTGGCCGGTGACCTGCCTGCCGATTTCTCGGAAAAAGCCTCGGCCTACATCGCCGAAGTCGCGGCCAAGGGCGAAACCATCGCCAGCCGTAAAGCCAGCCAGAACACCCTGAACGCCTTTGGCCCGCTGCTGCCCGAGATCCTCGGCGGTTCGGCCGACCTGGCCGGTTCCAACCTGACCCTGTGGAAAGGCTGCAAAGGCGTGTCGGCCGAAGACGCCAGCGGCAACTACATGTACTACGGTGTGCGCGAGTTCGGCATGAGCGCCATCATGAACGGTGTGTCCCTGCACGGCGGCCTGGTGCCTTACGGCGCCACCTTCCTGATGTTCATGGAATACGCGCGCAACGCCGTGCGCATGGCCGCGCTGATGAAAAAGCGCGTGATCCATGTGTACACCCACGACTCCATCGGCCTGGGCGAAGATGGCCCGACGCACCAGCCGGTCGAGCAACTGACCAGCCTGCGCACCACGCCGAACCTGGATTGCTGGCGCCCAGCCGACGCGGTGGAATCCGCCGTGGCCTGGAAGCATGCCATCGAGCGCAAGGACGGCCCTTCGGCGCTGATCTTCTCGCGTCAGAACCTGCAGCATCAGGTGCGTACCGACGCGCAGATCGCCGACATCAGCCGTGGCGGTTATGTGCTCAAGGACTGCATCGGCGAGCCCGAGCTGATTCTGATCTCCACCGGTTCCGAAGTGGGCCTGACCGTGCAGGCCTATGACAAGCTGACCGCGCAAGGCCGCAACGTACGCGTTGTGTCCATGCCGTGCACCAGCGTGTTCGAAGCCCAGGACGCCGGCTACAAGCAATCGGTTTTGCCGTTGCAGGTCAGCGCGCGTATCGCCGTTGAAGCGGCACACGCCGACTACTGGTACAAGTACGTGGGCCTGGAAGGCCGCGTGATCGGCATGACCACCTACGGTGAGTCGGCGCCGGCGCCTGCGTTGTTCGAAGAGTTCGGCTTCACCCTGGAAAACATCCTGGGTCAGGCTGAAGAGCTGCTGGAAGACTAAGTCAGTCTGCGTTGTCTGTACTGGCGCTATCGCGGGCAAGCCCGCTCCCACAGGTGGATTGCGGTCTACTGTGGGAGCGG
Organism: Pseudomonas poae; assembly: GCF_001439785.1. Classification (GTDB taxonomy): domain Bacteria; phylum Pseudomonadota; class Gammaproteobacteria; order Pseudomonadales; family Pseudomonadaceae; genus Aquipseudomonas; species Aquipseudomonas poae. Next base: position 267,598 of record NZ_JYLI01000002.1, read on the forward strand.
GCTTGCCCGCGATGGCGATGGTGCATTCAACACCGAACTAACCTTGATCGAGAACCCCATGGCCCCACCGCGTCCCTACAAAGTTGCACTCAACGGCTACGGCCGCATTGGTCGTTGCGTCTTGCGTGCGCTGTTCGAGCGAGGGGCGGCAGCCGGGTTTGAGATTGTCGCGATCAACGATCTGGCCGACATGGCCAGCATCGAGTACCTGACACGCTTTGACTCCACCCACGGCCGCTTCCCAGGCGAAGTGCGGGTTGAAGACGATTGTCTGCATATCAATGGCAACTGCGTGCAAGTGCTGCGCAGTGCCACCCCCGAAGGCATCGACTGGAAGTCACTGGGCGTCGACCTGGTGCTGGAATGTTCCGGTGTCTATAACACTCGCGCCGACGGCCAGCGTTTTCTCGACGCCGGTGCGCCGCGTGTACTGTTTTCCCAGCCGATGGCCAGCGAGGCGGATGTCGACGCCACCATCGTCTACGGCATCAACCAGGACTGCCTGACCGGCGCCGAGCTGCTGGTGTCCAACGCGTCCTGCACCACCAACTGCAGCGTGCCGCTGTTGCGCCTGCTGCACCAGTCCATCGGCATCGATTACGTGTCGATCACCACCATTCACTCGGCGATGAACGACCAGCCGGTGATTGACGCCTATCATCATGAAGACCTGCGCCGCACGCGCTCGGCGTTCCAGTCGGTGATCCCGGTGTCCACCGGCCTGGCCCGTGGCATCGAGCGATTGCTGCCGGAACTTGCCGGACGAATCCAGGCCAAAGCCGTACGGGTGCCGACGGTGAACGTGTCTTGCCTGGACATCACCCTGCAGAGCATCAGCGATACCGATGCGCTGGAGGTCAACCGGATACTGCGCGACGCTGCCACCCGCGGCCCGCTCAAAGGCCTGCTGGCCTACACCGAGTTGCCCCATGCCAGTTGTGATTTCAACCACGACCCGCATTCGGCGATTGTCGACGCCAGCCAGACTCGCGTCTCCGGCCCACGGCTGGTGAACATCCTGGCCTGGTTCGACAACGAATGGGGCTTTGCCAACCGCATGCTCGACGTCGCCCAGCACTACCTGCAAGTGGCCTCACCCCAACAACCTCAACAGTAATTCAGGAACTGCGACCCATGACCGTGTTGAAGATGACCGACCTCGATCTGCAAGGTAAGCGCGTACTGATTCGCGAAGACCTCAACGTCCCCGTCAAGGACGGTGTAGTCACCAGCGATGCGCGAATCCTGGCCTCGCTGCCGACCATCAAGCTGGCTCTGGAAAAAGGTGCGGCCGTGATGGTCTGCTCCCACTTGGGTCGCCCGACCGAAGGTGAGTTCTCGGCTGAAAACAGCCTCAAGCCGGTGGCGCAATACCTGAGCAAGGCCCTGGGTCGTGACGTGCCGCTGGTGGCCGATTATCTGGATGGCGTCGAGGTGAAAGCCGGCGACATCGTGCTGTTCGAGAACGTGCGCTTCAACAAGGGCGAGAAAAAGAACAGCGACGAACTGGCCCGGCAATACGCGGGCCTGTGCGACGTGTTCGTGATGGACGCTTTCGGCACCGCCCACCGCGCCGAAGGGTCGACCCACGGCGTGGCCAAGTTCGCTAAGGTTGCCGCTGCCGGCCCATTGCTGGCGGCTGAACTGGATGCACTGGGCAAGGCGCTGGGCGCGCCGGCACAGCCGATGGCGGCCATCGTGGCTGGCTCGAAAGTGTCCACCAAGCTGGACGTACTCAACAGCCTCAGCCAGATCTGCAACCAGTTGATCGTCGGCGGTGGCATCGCCAACACGTTCCTCGCCGCAGCCGGCCACCCGGTGGGCAAGTCCCTGTACGAGCCGGACCTGCTGGACACCGCCCGCGCCATTGCCGCCAAGGTCAGCGTGCCATTGCCGGTCGATGTGGTCGTTGCCAAGGAGTTCGCGGAAAGCGCCGAGGCCACCGTCAAACTCATCGCCGACGTTGCCGATGACGACATGATTCTGGATATCGGCCCGCAAACCGCAGCCAACTTTGCTGAACTGCTGAAGGCGTCCCGCACCATTCTGTGGAACGGCCCGGTCGGCGTGTTCGAATTCGACCAGTTCGGCAACGGCACCAAAGTGCTGGCCAAGGCCATCGCCGACAGCTCGGCATTCTCCATCGCCGGTGGTGGCGACACTTTGGCGGCCATCGATAAATATGGCGTTGCTGATCAGATCTCCTACATTTCCACCGGTGGCGGCGCGTTCCTTGAGTTCGTCGAGGGCAAAGTCCTGCCGGCCGTGGAAGTGCTGGAAAGCCGGGCCAAGGGCTGAGCCCCGTCATGATCCGGAAAAGGAGCATTCCCATGATCAAGTCGTTGGCACTGGTGATCGCAGCGGGCCTGCTGGCCGGCTGCGGCAGCACGCCCAGCGCGCCGCCTGCGCCCGAAAAGGCAGATGCGCCGCAGAACAAGAGCTGCTACCAGGCCGACTGGCAAGCCGAGACCATGCCGGTGATCAACAAGCGCATCGGCAACGAACGGCTGGAGAAATATGACGCCGCGCCCAACGGTCAGGAACAGGGTTGCCCTTGATGGGTCTGATCAACTGGCGGCCGTTGGCCGCCCTGCGAGGATTGGCAATGAAAGGCGTTTTCGCCCTGGCGGCAGTGGCCCTATTGGGCGGTTGCAGCAGCATGAACATGTTCAGCAAGGCTGAGCCGGCTGACAAGTGGACGACCTGGACGTGCGACAGCAAGGCCGAGGTGAACTGGCGCTTTGCCAATGCGGCCCGCTCCGAAGTGGATGTACGCCTCGGCGGTTCGGACCAGGTCTATCGCCTAAAGCAAGAGGTTGCTGCCTCGGGTGTGCTGTATAGCGACGGCCAATTGGCGTTTCACACAAAAGGTGAGGAAGGCCTGGTTTACTGGGTCGCCACCGATGATTTGATTGGGCGCGGCTGTAAGGCGCAGTAAGAACACGATCTCAAGATAAATGAGATCCAAGTGTGGGAGCAGGTAAGCCAGCTCCCACATTGATCCGGTTCCAAAGTGACTTATGTGTGAGCCGGACATTGCAATAACGATTCAGCAGATCAAGCTTAACCCCTTGATCTGCAATAACTTGAATAGCAGCCGCCGCTACGGCAGGCTTGCACGATTAACGACCCTCTACCGGGAGAGACAACACAATGGCACTTATCAGCATGCGTCAAATGCTGGACCACGCAGCCGAGTTCGGCTATGGCGTCCCAGCCTTTAACGTCAACAACCTTGAGCAGATGCGCGCCATCATGGAAGCCGCTGACAAGACCGACTCCCCCGTGATCGTCCAGGCGTCGGCCGGTGCCCGCAAATACGCCGGTGCGCCGTTCCTGCGTCACCTGATCCTCGCCGCTATCGAAGAATTCCCGCACATCCCGGTGTGCATGCACCAGGACCATGGCACCAGCCCTGACGTGTGCCAGCGCTCCATCCAACTGGGCTTCAGCTCGGTCATGATGGACGGCTCCCTCGGCGAAGACGGCAAGACCCCCACTGACTACGAGTACAACGTACGCGTCACCCAGCAAACCGTGGCCATGGCTCACGCCTGCGGCGTTTCGGTGGAAGGCGAGCTGGGTTGCCTGGGGTCGCTTGAAACCGGCATGGCCGGCGAAGAAGACGGCATTGGCGCCGAAGGCGTGCTGGATCACAGCCAGATGCTGACCGACCCGGAAGAAGCCGCTGACTTCGTGAAAAAGACCCAGGTCGATGCCCTGGCCATCGCCATCGGCACCAGCCACGGCGCCTACAAGTTCACCAAGCCGCCGACCGGCGACGTACTGGCCATCGACCGCATCAAGGAAATCCACAAGCGCATCCCCAACACCCACCTGGTGATGCACGGTTCTTCCTCCGTGCCCCAGGAGTGGCTGGCGATCATCAACCAGTACGGCGGCGACATCAAAGAAACCTACGGCGTGCCGGTTGAAGAAATTGTTGAAGGCATCAAGCATGGCGTGCGCAAGGTCAACATCGACACCGACCTGCGCCTGGCCTCCACCGGTGCGATGCGTCGCCTGATGGCCACCAACCCGAGCGAATTCGACCCGCGCAAGTTCTTCGGCGCCACCGTGACTGCGATGCGTGATGTGTGCATTGCGCGTTATGAAGCGTTTGGTACGGCGGGCAATGCTTCGAAAATCAAGCCGATTTCGTTGGAAGCGATGTATCAGCGGTATTTGAAGGGTGAGTTGAACGCTAAGGTGAATTGATCCTGAGCGTTGAGTTGATTTAAAAGAAACCCGCCGGAAGGCGGGTTTTTTTGTTTTCCGGATGTGCTTTTCGATAAGCAGCCGCCCAATGTCTTAATGAGGTCGCTGAATGGGCGCTGACGTTGGCTGCCAAGGGGTTAAGTTATTTTATACGCTTGCGGCAGAGATACAGCCATCGTCGCATTTGAGGCGTTTCGTAATTCGAAGCTGAATTCGTAATCTCCGGGAGAGAACGTCGTATTGCGCATATCAAAATTTTTTATTAGATGCTTACCTCCCTGATGTTCCATGTCTTCATAAACAATGCGGTCAGTCAACGGGACGATGGTCAGGATACTGATCGTGTTAGTGGCAAGGTTTTCAAGTCTGAGTTCCAGGGTGTAATTTGCTCTAATGCACCTTGGAAGGTAAGCCTCGATATCAAATACATCTAGCCTGGCAGTCGTTAATATTTTAGGTCGGAGGGCCACTAGAACAGGGCCGGTGTACGGTGTTTTATACTGAGGAAATAGATCGATAACCGCTGATGCAGGAAACGCTGCGTGTGCCGTGATGGGGGTAATGAACATTGATCCTTTCTCTTCTCAGTCGGTTGAGGTAACAGGAATGTCTGCCGTCAGAAACGAGTAATAAGTGTTAGGTTATTAACCGCTTTCAAGAGTGTATGGTTATCGTTGCAGTCAATGACCTGTGAACAATGACAGGTTTCTAGATTTATAAGAAATAGAGAGTGGCGACGCTAGGACTTTTTGTGCTATTCGGATTTGCCTTGAAGCGAATGATCACACGTTTCCAGAATACATGCGGTGGCTGTGAGTTGTAGGTGTTATGAGGCTTGTCAACTGTCAAGGTTGGCAGTTGTTTTCAAGGGTAAGGCTTCTATGATCATCGTTCAACAGACGGCGTTTTTTAAGTAACCGTGTGAGGTGTACGATGCCATTCAAATATAAATTGCTGTCGATATCCCTCGATGTGTATGGTTCGGATTTTTATACGGACAAACTCGAAGATGGAATGGATTTCGATCCTGAGAACACGTTGAACGCTGCAAGCACCCCAAATAACAATACCGATGTGGCAGTTAAGTATTTGGGGGGGATGGGGTTAGTGATGCCCTTCAGTGTATTGCCAGTTAAGCCCGGTGTGGGCGATGAATGGGTTTTTGATGTTATGAATGTCACGACGAATGATCCCGCAGCGGTCTTTAATGCTAAGGGCACAATTGATGCTGGCAGTAAACAGGATGTGCGTGTTTTTTTAAATATGCCGGCGATTAGAACGCTGGGGGCAGGTATGATTGAAATCAATTGTAATTTTAAATCGTATTCTGCTAATGCAGTCTATGTTTTTCAGCCGGGAAGTATAAATTTAATACTGTCTTAGTTTTTGCTATTCATGAATAGCGAGTCGTAAGGGCTAAGGCTGGACAAGGTCCGGTTTTGTGTCCTCCTGCTGGACTGGCAAACGTAAATAACCTCGTGATGCTGGGAAGTGGCTTGGGTGTTCCATTGCTTTTGTAAGTTTAAATCCTCAATGCCTGCAGTCATTTCTATTTTGTCTGACGGTCTTTGAAACGGTGATCTTATCCGGAATGGGTGGTTTAAGGTAGCGGCTACAACGCGTTACGCCCCATTCAATAAAGGAACATTGATGATGAGATTTATCAAAGCTGCTGGCGCAATCATGGCCTTGCTGGCGATGGCTACGGCTGTGCCCGTATTCGCAAAAAATCAGATATTCACGGCGTCTATTGATACAGATGGCACGATTATCACGCAATCACCGCAGTGGATAAAGGAGGTGAAGTTGACTGCCCAACCTGACTATTTTTCAGATTACAAAGTCAGATTTATCCCTGGTACGTTTAAAGAAAAACCGGGTTTCTGCACGGTATCGGTTATTGACGTCAGTTCCAATGATCACATTTTCTACGGTCACGCCAAGCTGGGCAGTGCGCCCGCTATCAATTACGTTAACGTTCTGACCCTCAAGGTAGGTGATAACAAACCCGCAGGTGATTCTTCCATGGGCTTTATGCTGATGTGCAGTGAATAACATGATGTAGGCGCATGATGCCTGTGAAGAAACTCACAGGCATCATGCGCCTTTTTCGCTGGAAGACAATGAGTGGACGTTGTCAACTGTCAAGGTTGACAGTTGCGTTGCCTCGCAGGGCTAATATGATCAATTTGCACTAGGCGAGATCTTGGCCCCGTCGTAATGTGAGGTGCATGATGCCATTCAGATACAAATTGCTTTCGAATGAGCCTGACTATTACTATTCGGACTATTTTCAGGATGAACTCGAAGATTATGCCGGGTTTGATCATAAAGATCCTCTAAACGTTGCATATACTTTATACAATAAACCCTATGCGAGGTTTCAATACCATGGCGGCTTTAGTTTAAGGGTGCCCGTCGGTATGTTGCCCGTTAATCCGCAGGCGGGTGATACATGGAACGTGGATATGCAAAATATAACGACGGGTAATCCTTCGGCCATATTTAATCATATGTCGACGGTGCATCCTGGCACCGCGCCGCAGTATTTTGCCACGGGGGTAAGTATCAGGCCCGGAATGTATACCCTCGGACCGGGAATTATTGAGATTGAGTCTTTTTTTACATCCAACGCCACGAACACTGTTTATGTGTTTCCGACCAAACAACTAACGTTGGTGATGCCGTAGTGATGTAGGGGTGGGGAGGGCAATGTGAGCATCGGACAAGTCCGGTACGCACGGCTGCCTTTTTCAAGAGACATGAGTTAACCAACTGCAATGTGAGGTGCGCGATGCCGTTCAAATACAGAGTGCTCTCGGTTGAGCCCGACGCTTACTATTCGGACTTTTTTGCGGATAAACTTGAGGATCAAGTAGGGTTTGATCCCACCGATAAATCAAACGTGGCCTACACCCTATATAATAAACCCTATGCGACGTTTCAATATTATGGCGGCTTTGGTTTGAAGGTGCCCGTCAGTGTACTGCCGGTTAAGCCACAGGCAGGCGATACATGGGAGGTCAATGTTCAAAATATAACAACAGGCAATCCTTTGGCGGTTTTTAATTATTTATACACGGTAATAGCTGGCACCACCCCGAGTAGCCTGAGGGTGGTCGTGGATATGCCCTCAATGCGCACCCTCGGGCCGGGAGATATTGAGATTAATTCTACCTTTACCTCAATTTCCGCTAATACGATTTATCTTTTTCAACCAAAACAGATAACGTTGGTGGCGCCATAGTGTTGATTTTCTGAAGCGGCGCTACGTGAGCACCGGACATGTCCGGCGCTCACGCGCGAATAGGCTTGGCGTCGCCAGGGGCAAATCAGTTCACTGGTGATCAATATCCAACTTCGCAAATGTCACCCGCGCGCCTTCCTTGCTGTCCCCGCTGTTGTCCTGTACATACACCCCCGCCTTGAAATACAAAGGCTTCGCGCCCCACGCCGCACCGATGCGATCGTTCCATTGCCCATCCGCAGCCTCCACGCTCAGCAGCCCGGCTTTATTGAGGTTGATGACGTAGGTAAAGCTCTTGTCCATCGGCACATTGGTGGCGACGGTGATCACCCGGCTTTCGCCGTCATCCGGGCGCATGCGCACTTTGGCGACGATGTTGCCGCTCTGGGTTTTTTCCTTGAACTGATATTCCAGCTTGATCAGCGGTTTTTGGCTGTCGTAAGCGTGGATCTGACCGATCACGACCTTGCCGCTGGAGGGCACCTGATTCACTTCCAGGGTAGCGCGCAGGAAGTTATCGGCGTCAGGGTAGTTCCAGTTGCGCAGGCGGCCGTCAGCGTAGGTTTCGCGCAGTTCGCTGCGGGGGTAGATGGCATTGTCGGTGCGGGTGCCGGTCACCGGTGTCCAGAATTGCACGTTGCTGCCTTCGGCCTGGAAGTATTGATCCTTGAAGCCGTTCATCAGCTTGGGCGTGTCGATGGTCGAGGGGGGCGAGCCTACCGGAATGCTCAGGTTCCAGGTGGAAAGGTCGATCATGGTGTTGGCCTTTTAAAGAAGGAGAAGGCTTTAGCCCGAGGGCTCCAGAGGTTATTTATAGGCGGTACTCACCAGGTTGTTAATTATTTTGTGGCAAATTTCTGGCGTCAAAGGAATACCAAAAAGCCATGTTCCCGTACGCCGTGGGGTGTAGCGCTCGACCGTTAGTCGGCTTCCCTGGCTTTGGCGCAATGATGGCACCTGCGTCACTTCTGATTTGCAGGTTCCAAGGCTAGAGTGAGGCCTCAGTATTTGTCCGGGTTTTCTGTCGGAAGTGACCGGGTCAGTTCCTAAGGAAGAGACGTAGCATGGAATGCGCTCCACACCACCGCGATGGCAGTTCGGTTCTTCTGGTGGTCGATGATTACCCGGAAAACCTCGTCAGCATGCGCGCGCTGTTGCAGCACGACGACTGGCAGGTGATAACCGCTGATTCCGGGGTGCAAGCGCTGGGACTGTTGTTGGCGCATGACGTCGACCTGGTGCTGCTGGACGTGAAGATGCCTGGCATGGACGGTTTTGAAGTCGCCCGGCTGATGCGCGGCAGCCAGCGCACCTGCATGACGCCGATCATCTTCCTGAGTGCCAACGCGCAGTCACCGGCCTCCGTGCTGGAGGGCTATGCCAGCGGCGGCATCGACTACCTGTTCAAGCCCTTCGACCCGCTTATCCTTAAACCCAAGGTCCAGGCGTTGCTCGACCACCAGCGCAACCGCCGGGCCCTGCAGCGCCTGAGTCATGATCTGGAGCTGGCCCGCGCATTCAACGCCTCGGTGCTCGACAATGCCGCCGAAGGCATCCTGGTGGTGGGCGAAGACGGCGTGATCCAGTACGCCAACCCGGCGATCTCGCGCCTGCTCAATGCCAAGACGGATGAGCTGCAGGGCCAGGAGTTTCTGCGCTTCCTGCAGAAACCCCATGTGCCGGCCTGGCTCGATTCGCAGATGTACGCAGGTTATCGCAGCGGCGAAACCTGGCGCCTGCACGACGCCATCCTGCGCACCAGCCGAGGCCAGCAGGTGCCGGTGGCGCTGTCCTGCGCGCGCCTGCCCGTCGAGCAGAAGGCCATGGTGGTGACGGTGCTGGACATGTCCGAAGTGCGTCACCTGCATCAGCAGCTGGAGTTCCAGGCCGTGACCGACCCGTTGACCGGGCTGTTGAACCGCCGCGGCTTTCAACAGGCGGTGGACAGCATTCTGCTGCGCAGCGAACGCGGTGAGACGTCGCTGGTGCTGCTGTACCTGGACCTTGACGGGTTCAAGCGGGTCAACGATTCGTTGGGTCACGACGCCGGTGATCGGGTGCTGCGCTGGGTGTCCGAGCAGATCAAGGTGTGCCTGGGCTCGTGCAACCTTATCGGGCGCATGGGGGGTGATGAATTCACCGCGTTGCTGGAACTGGAATTCCCGGAGCAGGCGGCCAAGATTTCAGAGCAACTGATCGAGCGGGTATCTGTGTGTCACCAGGTTGACGGTTTGGATGTGATGCTTGGGGTCAGCATCGGCATTGCCACGTTCCCCGATTGTGGCTCTGACCTGAACGGCCTGCTGCGCGCGGCTGACATTGCCATGTACGAAGCCAAGCGCGCGGGGCGTCAGCAGTATCGCTATTACGACCAGGAAATGAACGGCCGCGCACGCTCGCGCCTGATGTTGGAAGACAGCGTGCGCACGGCGATCCACAACAAGGAATTTACGCTGGTATACCAGCCTCAGGTGTCGCTGGACGACGGTCGTCTGCGCGGCGTTGAAGCGCTGTTGCGCTGGCAGCACCCGAGCGTCGGCGACGTGCCGCCGGGGCTGTTCCTGCCGCTGCTGGAAGAGGCGCGGCTGATCAGCCAGTTGAGCGCCTGGATTTACCAGCATGTCGCCGCGCAACGCCAGGCCTGGCATACCTGCTTCGACGATGAACTGGTGCTGAGCGTGAGCCTGAGCGGCAGTCAGTTCAATATGCCCAACTTGGCGACCCAGTTGCAGCAGGTCCTTGACCGACATGGGTTGCATGGCCGTCAGTTGGAGGTGGAAATCAGCGAAGACAGTCTGATGAGCAACCTTGAAGAGTCCATCAAGCAGCTCAAGCTGTTGCGCCGCATCGGTGTACGGATTGCCCTGGACGATTTCGGTTTAGGCAACTGTTCACTCGCCCACCTGCGCGACCTGGCGTTCGACACCCTGAAGCTGGACCCGCAATTGGTCGCCCGGCTGCCGGAGTCGGCACGAGATGCGGCGATGGCCCGCAGCATCATCGAGTTGTGCGCGCATTTCGACGTGCTGGTGGTGGCCGAGGGCGTTGACACCCAGGCGCAGGCCGATTGGCTCAAGGCCAATGGCTGCCGGTTCATTCAGGGCGCATGGGCATCCAAGCCCTTGATGGCCGACGAGATCGTCGACTGGGCACGCGCCTGCCAACGTTGAATTCGCTACACTGGCGCCCATTCCAAGCCTGTTGCAGACCTCAATGACCACCCTGAAATACCTCCAGGCCTACCCTGCGGCCCTCCAGGAACAAGTCCGCCAATTGATCGCCAGGGATCAGTTGAGCGCCTACCTCGAGCAACGCTATCCCGAACGCCACGCCGTGCAGAGCGACAAGGCGCTGTATGCGTACGCCCTGGCGCTCAAGCAGGAACACCTGCGCAATGCGCCAGCCATCGACAAGGTGCTGTTCGACAACCGTCTGGATCTCACGCACCGTGCCCTCGGCCTGCACACCACCATTTCGCGGGTGCAGGGCGGTAACCTCAAGTCCAAGAAAGAGATCCGCATCGCTGCGTTGTTCAAAGAGGCGGCGCCGGAATTTCTACGCATGATCGTGGTGCACGAGCTGGCGCACTTCAAGGAATCGGACCACAACAAGGCGTTCTACAAACTCTGCGAATACATGATGCCGGGCTACCATCAGGTGGAATTCGACCTGCGGGTGTACCTCACCTGGCGCGACTTGCAGGGCAAGCCCTAACCACAAGGCAACCGACCATGGACGTAAGCAAGACCAAGAGCAGTTTCTACCGCCGCTTGTACGTGGCCTACCTGATCGACAGCGGGCAGGCCAGCAGCGTGCCGGCGTTGACCGAGGTGACGGGCATGCCCCGGCGCACGGCTCAGGACACGATCGCGGCGTTGGCGGATTTGGATATTGTGTGTGAGTTCGAGCAGCAAGACGGCGCCCGTAACCACGCGGGGTGCTATCGGGTGCGCAGTTGGGGGGCGATAGACCGTAAGTGGATTGAAGCAAATCTGGCATCGATCAAGCGGGTGTTGGGGTATCCCTGAAGCCGGCGGTGGTTGGGCTCCCGATAGCGCCCTCAAGCACGGCGCATACCCCGATGTGGAATTCCATCCTCCAGATACTGCTCTCCCTCTGCCACAAACCCATACCGCCCGTAATACCCCTGCAAATGCGCCTGGGCCGACAGGTAAATCGGTGTATCCGGCCAGATATGCTCAATCTGCCTGAGCGTCTCCTTCATCATCTGGTGCCCCAGTCCCGTACCGCGCGCCGAGGGCGCCACGATCACCCGACCGATGACCACATCGCCGCCCTGTAGCTGCGGATCAAGCAGGCGCAGATAAGCCATCAGTTCATCGTCTTTCCAGGCCATCAGATGGTGGGTGTCCCCGTCCAGGTCCTGTCCGTCGATGTCCTGGTAAACGCACTGCTGCTCAACGACGAACACTTCGCAACGCAGGCGCAGGATGGCGTACAGCTGCTCCTTGCCCAGGTCGGTGTGATGCTTGCAGAGCCAATCCACTGTCATGGTGAAATCCCGATAAATGCCTGCGACCGATAGTAAGCGCGGCGCGGGTTTGTGTCTAAAGGGTCTTTTTTTGTGAGTGACCTCAATTTGCCATCTTTGTCTGCATGCACCACCGCCTGGTTTGTGTAATCTGAGCTACTGTTACAACCTCAGGACTGCCCTGAGCCAAGGCCACCGCCTGCCTGCCAAGGATTTTGAGCATGCCGCGATTCTCTCGTGCCGTTGCTTTATTTGGAGTGTTGTTGCTGGCCCAGCCCGCGTGTGCGCAGCGCTTGCGCCTGGCTGCGGATGCATGGCCGCCGTTTACCGACGCCACGCTGGTCAATGGCGGTCTGGCCACCGATATCGTCATCACTGCCCTGGCCCGCGCAGGCTACGCCAGTGACTTCGAGCAGGTGCCCTGGGCCCGCGCGCTCAAGGGCGTAGGCGATGGGCGTTATGACGTGCTGATCAATGCCTGGTATGACGAGGCGCGCACGCAGTTGGGGCAGTTTTCCGCCGAATACCTACTCAATCGCGTGCGATTCATCAAGCGCCGTGAAGACCCCATCGAGTTCGAGAACCTGGCGCAATTGCACGAGGCGCCCATCGCGGTGGTGCGCGGCTATGCGTATTCGGCGACGTTCGATGCCGACACGCAGTTACAGAAGATCCCGGTGCACAACTTCGCCATGGCCGTGCGCATGTTGGCGGCCGAGCGGGTGCGGCTGACGGTGGAGGATGAATACGTGGCGCGCTTTTACCTGGCGCGTGAGTCGGCGCGGGTGCGCAATGCGGTGGAGTTTCTGCCCAAGCCACTGAGTGAAAACAGCCTGCATATTCTGGTGAGCCTGAAGAATCCCGAGCATGCGCAGATTGTGGCGGGATTTGATCGCGAGATTGCCAGAATGAAGGCTGATGGCAGTTATGCGCGGTTGATGAAACAGCACGGAATGTAATGTTCTTGAGGACCAATCGGGAGCAAGCCCCCTCCCTCATTTGAAAGGTATTCACACATCAAACTGTGGGAGGGGCTTGCTCCCGATAGCGATTCAAGCCGCGCGGGTATCCTTGATCAAATGCGCCGCCAGCGTGCGCAACGGCCCCAACTGCCGACAAATCAACGCTAACTGCGTCTGCACCAGTCGCTGCCCTTCATCGATCTCGTCCGGCATCTGCTCAAGCTGCGCCGCCAGGGCTTCTTCGGCATCGCTCTGAATCGCAATCGGTTGTTTGTCGGCCAGGCCGCTGGCGATCTCATCGATGCTCGCCGCCAGGCTGCTGCCCGCGCTATCGATCAACGCCTCGCGCATTTGCGCCGGCAGTTGGGTGTCGCGGTGCGCGCCCAGCCCCGACAAATAGCTGAGCAAGGTGTGCGACAGCACCAGAAAGCGGAACCCCACATCGGCTTCCTTACGAAAGTGCCCAGGCTCCATCAGCATGTTGGCCAGGGTGGTGGACAGCGCCGCGTCGGCGTTGTGTGCGTTGCGTCGCGCCAGGCGGTAGGCCAGGTCGTCGCTTTTGCCGGCGGCGTATTGCTGCATGATCTGGCGCAGGTAGATGCTGTTGCAGGTCAGGGTGTTGGCCAGCACTTTGTTCAGGCGCCGACCCTGCCAGTCCGGCAGGAACAGGAACACCGCCAGGCCCGCGATCAGGCTGCCGAGCAAGGTGTCGAACAGCCTTGGCAGGAACAGCCCGTAGCCATCGCCCACCTGGTTGAAGCAGAACAGCACCATCAGCGTGATGGCGGCCGTGGCCAGGGTGTAGCGGGTGGTGCGGTTGATAAAGAACACCAGGCCAGCGGTGATGGCGAACATCGATTGCACCAGGGGGCTGGGGAACAGGTCGAACAGCGCCCAGGCCACCGTGAGGCCGATGGCCGTGCCGATGATCCGCTGGCCGAGCTTGCGCCGCGTCGCGCCGTAGTTGGGCTGGCAGACAAACAGCGTGGTGAGGATGATCCAGTAACCCTGGGACGCGTGAATGGCGTGCAGGGTGGCGTAGCCGATGGTCAGCGCCAGGGACAGACGCAACGCATGCCGGAACAGCAGCGATGTCGGCGTGAGCTGGGTGCGCAGGCGTGTCCACATTTCCTTGAGATTGCGCGGCGCTCGGTCCAGCAGGTTGCTGTCGGTGGCGTCGGCCAGGGCGTCGGGGTTGCTGGCGTCGCCGAGCAGGCGGTCGAGGGTCGACAGGTTGGCCGCCAGCGCCCGCAGCGAACGCAACAGTCCGCGCCAGGCCGGATTGTTTTGCAGGCGCAGGTGTTCCAGCGAGGCGTTCAGGTCGCCGAGTGCCTCGGCGAAACTGTCGTCATAGATAAACGGCTGGCGCAGTTGGATCGACTCGCCGAGCGCCTGGCAAGCCTTGCCCTGCTGGCGCAACAGGCGCTGGCAGCGGAACAGGACGTCGCTATGGAAGAACGCCTCGGCCAGCGCGTTATACGGGTAGTGGGACGAGCTGGCGCGTTCGTGGATGTCCTGGGCGAGGAAGTACAGCTTGAGGTAACGGCTGACTTTCGAGCCCGGTCGACCATTGCCCACGCGGTGCAGGATGATTTCCTTCGCGGCGTTCAACGCGGCGACCACCCGGCCGTTCTGCTGGGCCAGTTCCAGGCGGCGTGCTTCCACGTCCAACTGGCGGATCGGTTCGAACAACGACGACTTGAGCTTGAGATAACGCCCCAATTCCCGAAACAACCGTGCCAGGCTTTGTTGCACCGGCTGATTGGAAAACAGCGCCTGCCACAGCACTGACAGCACGCCATACCAGGCCGCACCGGCCACCAGCAGCAGCGGCTCGTGCCAGAAGTCGCTGACCGCACCACCGCGCTGGTCGACGCCGATCATGGTGTACACCGACAGAATCAGCGTGGCCGAAGCAATCGCGCCATAGCGTTCGCCCAGCGCACCGAGCATGGTCAGGCAAAACGTCGCCAGGGCAAGGGAGATGGCGAAAAACCAGGGGTAGGGGAAGAGCAGCTCCACCGACAGCGCGGCGATGCTGAAACACACCAGCGTCACCGCCAGGGCGTTGAGGCGGCCCTGCCAACTGTCGTCGGTCTCGGCCAGGGCGCTGGCGATGATCCCCAGGAACAGCGGAATCAGCAGTGCCATTTCATTCTGATACCAGCACAGCGCCATGCTGCCGGTGAGGGCGATGAACACCCGAATGCTGTAGCTGAATTTATCCAGCGCCCACAGGCGCCGCAGGGAGTGCTTGAACGAGGTCGATGACATGAAGTCGGGCGTCTTCCAGAGCGATGTCGCTAAATTGAGCTATCAAGGACGCCAGGGCAAGCGTAGCGATCACATCGATTGCGCAAAATAACTTCCAGGCACCACAAATCTAATGTGGGAGCTGGCTTGCCTGCGATAGCGGCGTTGGATTCACCATCGCTATCGCAGGCAAGCCAGCTCCCACAGGTTTTTTGCATTTCAAGGTTTAAGCGGCGTCAGGCGTATTGCGCGGCAGCATAGCCGGACGCCCAGGCCCACTGGAAGTTGAACCCGCCCAGATGCCCGGTCACGTCCAGCACTTCGCCAATAAAATACAGGCCCGGGCTTTTCAGGGACTCCATGGTCTTGGACGACACTTCCCGCGTGTCCACCCCGCCCAGCGTCACCTCGGCGGTGCGATAGCCTTCGGTGCCAGCCGGCACCCATTGCCAGTTGCCCAGCTTGTTGGCGATGTCGGCGATTTCGGCATGGGTGTACTGCTTCATCGGTTTGGACACAAACCAGGTATCGGCCAGCAGGTTGGCCATCTTTTTCGTGAATATTTCGCCCAGCAGGGTTTTTAGCTCGCTGTTGGGGCGCTCGGTCTGTTGCTGTTGCAGCCAGGTGTGCGCGTCGTGATCGGGCAGCAGGTTGATCTCCACCGTGTCGCCGGATTCCCAGTACGAGGAAATCTGCAAGATCGCCGGCCCGCTCAGGCCCCGATGGGTAAACAGGATGTTCTCGCGAAAACTCTGGCCGTTGCAGCTGACCAGGCAATCCACCGACGTACCGGACAGCTCGCCGCACAGTTCCTTGAGCTGGTCGGTGATGGTGAACGGCACCAGCCCGGCGCGGGTTGGCAGCAGTTCGTGGCCGAACTGCCTGGCTACCTGATAGCCAAAGCCGGTGGCGCCCAGGGTCGGGATCGACAGGCCGCCGGTGGCGATCACCAACGATTCGCAGTGCAGCTCCCCCAGGGTGGTCTGCAACCGATAGCCGTTGTCGACCCTGGCGATGGTCTCGATCGAGGTGTCCAGGTGCAGGCTCACGCCGGTCTGGATGCATTCGTCGAGCAGCATGCCGAGGATGTCGCTGGACTTGTTGTCGCAGAACAACTGGCCGAGTTTTTTCTCGTGGTACGGCACGCCGTGTTTGGCCACCAGCGCGATGAAATCCCACTGGGTGTAGCGCGCCAGCGCGGACTTGCAGAAGTGCGCGTTGTGCGAGAGGAAGTTGGCAGGCTCGGTGTACATGTTGGTGAAGTTGCAGCGGCCACCGCCGGACATCAGGATCTTTTTGCCGGCCTTGTTGGCGTGGTCCAGCAACATCACCTGGCGACCGCGCCCGGCGGCGGTCAGTGCGCACATCAAGCCTGCGGCGCCGGCGCCAATGATCACAACTTCGGTCGAGCGCACAGCCATGTCCTCACAAATTATGGTTTGAAATGCAATCAAATGTGGGAGCTGGCTTGCCTGCGATGGCTGTAGTGAATTCACCACCGCTATCGCAGGCAAGCCAGCTCCCACATTGATTCGGCCCCTTCAACAGGAACTCGTTGTTCTTACAGGATACGCACGCGCAACGAGCGGCCCTTGATCTTGCCGTCGTTCAAGCGCTGCAGCGCCTGTTTGGCGATGCCGCGCTCCACAGCCACGAAGGCCTGGAAATCAAAGATTGCGATCTTGCCGACCTGGGCACCCGGGATACCCGCGTCACCGGTCAGCGCGCCAAGAATGTCGCCCGGGCGAACCTTGTCCTTGCGGCCGGCGGCGATGCACAGGGTGCTCATCTGCGGCAGCAACGGACCACCGCCTTGTGGCTTGAGGTTGTCCAGTTGGTCCCAGTTCAGCGGCGACTTCTGCAGTTGCTCGATGGCCTGGGCGCGGTGTGCTTCGGACGGCGCCACCAGGCTGATCGCGATGCCGGTCTCACCGGCGCGGCCGGTACGGCCCACGCGGTGGATATGGATTTCCGAGTCGCGGGCCAGTTCGACGTTGATCACCATGTCCAGCGCGTCGATGTCCAGGCCGCGCGCGGCGACGTCGGTGGCGACCAGCACCGAGGTGCTGCGGTTGGCGAACATCGCCAGCACCTGATCACGGTCGCGCTGTTCCAGGTCGCCGTGCAGGCCAACCGCGGAAATACCCTTGGCGGTCAGGTGATCCACGGTTTCCTGCACTTGCTGCTTGGTAAAGCAGAACGCCACGCACGATGCCGGGCGGAAATGCGCCAGCACCTTGGTCACGGCGTCCATGCGTTCTTCCGGCGAGATCTCGTAGAAACGCTGCTCGATCTGGTCATCGGAGTGGAACGCTTCGGCCTTCACCTGTTGCGGCGCGCGCATGAACTTGGACGCCAGTTGCTTGATGCTCACCGGGTAGGTGGCCGAGAACAGCAGGGTCTGGCGGCGTGGCGGGGTCTTGCTGATGATGTCTTCGATGGCGTCGTAGAAGCCCATGTCGAGCATGCGGTCGGCTTCGTCGAGGATCAGCGTGTTCAGGCCGTCCAGCACCAGCGAACCCTTGCGCAGGTGTTGCTGGATGCGCCCCGGCGTGCCGACGATGACGTGGGCGCCATGTTCGAGGGAGGCGATCTGCGGGCCGAGGGACACGCCGCCGCACAAGGTCAGTACCTTGATGTTGTCTTCGGCGCGGGCCAGGCGGCGGATTTCCTTGGCGACCTGGTCGGCCAACTCACGGGTGGGGCACATCACCAGCGCCTGGCAACCGAAGTAGCGCGGGTTGATCGGGTTCAGCAGGCCGATGCCGAAGGCGGCGGTCTTGCCGCTGCCGGTCTTGGCCTGGGCAATCAGGTCCAGCCCCTTGAGGATCACCGGCAAGCTTTGCGCCTGGATCTGCGTCATCTCGACGTAACCCAGCGAGTCGAGGTTAGCCAGCATGGCGGCGGACAGGGGCAAAGTATTAAAAGCGGTGGCGATGGTAGTCACGGGACTGGCTCTGCAAAACAAAATGTCGCGCAGTGTAGCAGCCCTGTGGGATTTTCCCCGCAAGTTCTAGACGAGCGAGACGCCCGTCAGTGTTCGAGGTCGTGTTCGCGGTTGATCGCCCGCTTGCCGTCGCTTGGCGACAGTTGCAGGAAGATCGCCGCCGCCAGCATCGCCATGACGCCCACGGTGAGGAAGGTCAACTGGAACGCGCCAAGCACAGTGTTCACGCCGTCGTTGCCGGCTTCGGCGGTGAACCCGCCGAGCAACGCACCAGCACAGGCCACACCCAGGCTCAGGGACAATTGCGCGACCACCGACAGCAAACTGTTGCCGCTGCTGGCCTGCGCGTCATCGAGGTCGATCAGGGTGACGGTGTTCATCGCGGTAAATTGAAACGAGTTGATCGCACCCAACACCGCGAGCATGGCCAGCAGCAGCGGGTAGGGCGTCTGCTCGCTGACCAGGCCCATGCTCGCCAGCATCAGGCCCAGCGCCAGGGTGTTGCCGGTGAGCACCACGCGATAACCCAGGCGCTCGATCAGCGGCCGCGCGATGGACTTGGCGAACATCGCCGCCGCTGCCAGGGGCAGCATGCTCATGCCGGCCTGGGACGGCGAATAACCCAGCGCCACCTGCAGCAGCAGCGGCACCAGAAAGGGCAGGGCGCCGCTGCCCAGGCGTGAGAACAGGTTGCCGAGAATGCCCACGGCAAAGGTGCGAGTCTTGAACAGCACCGGCGAAAACAGCGGGTTCTCGATATGCCCGGCGCGCAGCCAGTATGCCGCCAGGCAGGCCAGCCCGCCGAACAGCAGCAGCATCACACGCAGGTGCGGCAGGTGCAGTTCGCCCAGGCCTTCCATCGCAATGGTGATCAGCACCATCGCCGCGCCAAACAGCACAAAGCCCATGCTGTCAAAGCGCGTGCGCTCGCTGCCGCGCAGGTCAGGAATGAATTTCCACACGGCGAAGCAGCCAATGATGCCCACCGGCAGGTTGATCAGAAAGATCCAGTGCCAGGTCATGTATTGCACCATCCAGCCGCCCATGGTCGGGCCGAGCAGCGGACCGAGCAGGCCGGGAATCGTGATGAAGCCCATGATCCGCACCAGCTCGGAGCGCGGGTAGGCGCGCAGCACCACCAGCCGGCCGACCGGCAGCATCAGCGCGCCGCCCAGGCCCTGCACGACCCGCGCGCCCACCAGCATGCTCAGGCTGCTGGACAGCGCGCACAGCAGCGAGCCGATGCTGAACAGCATGATGGCGCCGAAGAAGATTTTCTTGGTGCCGAAGCGGTCGGCGATCCAGCCCGACGCCGGGATCAGCAAGGCGACGGTGAGCATGTAGGCGATCACCACCCCTTGCATGCGCAGTGGGTTTTCCGCGAGGTCCTGCGCCATGGCCGGCAAGGCCGTGTTGAGAATCGTCCCGTCCAGCGACTGCATGAAGAAGGCAATCGCCACCACCCAGGGCAGCCAGCGAGCGGTCTTGGCATCGAGAGGAGCGCGGGTCGGCATGGCAATCCTTTGGTTAGCTGGCTATGTATCGGCGATTATGCGCCATCCTCCGCGCGTTTTCCCATTGGCGGTTCGTCTAATTCCGACAGCGTTGCGTGCTTGCCCACCAGGAAATCCAGCAGCGCCCGGTGCACTGCCGCCGCTGCCTCGCGCGATTCCAAGTCGAGCAGGTGGCCGGTGTGTTCGGCCACGGCAAAGCTGCTGCGCCCCACGTATTGCTTGAACAACCGCGCATCGGCGGCCGGCGTGTAGGCGTCCAGCGCACCATTGAGAAAGTGCACCGGGGTGTCGATCTGGCGCAGCGCTGGCAGGTAGTTGCCGTCACTCAGCGCCAGTACTTGATGAATATGAAAGCGTGCCTGGCGGTACTCGGTGGTGGCCATGTTCGACAGATGGCGGTGGTTGTTGCGCTTGAGGCGCGGCGACAAGTACTGGCCGACCGTCTCATTGAGCAGATGGCCAACGGCGGATTTGTCATCGGCTTCGATCAGCACGCGCACGCGTTCCACGTAGTCGAGCATCACGGGGTTGAGGTTGGGCGACAGGGCCATCACCACCGAGCTTTCGATGGACGGCGGGTTATGGGCCAGGGTCAGTAATGTGGAAATGCCGCCCCAGGATGCCGACACCAAGTGGTTGACCTCGAAACGCTCCACCAGCGCACACAGGATGTGCACCTCGTCGTCCTTGGTCACCAGGTCCAGGTCGGTGTTGTGTTCGCGCGAGTAACCGGAGAACGGCAGGTCGAACAGCAGCACATTGAAATGCTCGGCCAGGCACTTGCTGGTGCGCGCAAAGGAGCGCGTGGTGGACAGCGCGCCATTGACCATCAGCACGGTTTTCTTCTGCGGGTCGCTGCCCAGTTGCTCTACGTGAATGTTGTAATGCTTGAACAGCTTCTCTATGACGAAACTTCCATGATTCATCGTCGCACTTCCTGTGAGGTGGCGGTATTCCACTAACCGTTATAGCGAGCTTTTCAGAAGGCGACAACAGGCTGCACAGGGAGTCATGCAAGTTCGGAAGGAGATGTAAGAAAGCAACACAAAGCAACGTAGGAGGGGGCTTGCCCCCCTCCCACAGGGATTAGAGGGTGAGGGTGAGCCGTTTGACCAGCGCGCCCGGAAGCAGATTGGAAGCGGTATTGCGCTGGCCATAGGTGCTCGGCGACAACAGCAATTCCCGCTCTGCCGTCAGCGCTTCCAACTGCGAGCCAAGCAGGCTGTAGACGCTGTCATCAAAGCGCATGGTGCTGACCGGTGCCTTGATTTCGCCGTCTTCCACCCAAAACGTGGCAAAGCGCGTCATGCCAGTGAGGCGGGCGGCCGGCAGGTCGGAGTAGTTCAGGTACCACAGGTTGCTGATGTACAGCCCGGTGCCCAGTTGCTTGAGGATATCGGCCTGGGCCAGCGTGCCCGCCGCTATCTGCAGGGCGCTGGGGGATTCATCACTGCTGGCGCCGTTGGCGTGCAGGCCGTATTCGGCCGCGCTGCGCGAATTCACCAGTTGGTCGCAGGCAGCACCAGACTTGATCAGCGTGACATCGCTGCGCGGATAGCCTTCGGTGGAAAACGCCTGGCTCAGCGAGCCGCTGATCTGCTCGGTGACGGTCACCAATGGGCTCAGCGGCTGTTCACCGGCATAGAGCTTTTGCAGCGAGCTGCCTTTGCTGGCGATGGCCTGGGCCGAAAAACCGCCCCAGGTGATGATGCTGATGATCTCTTCCAGTGCCGCCGGCGCCAGGTAAGCGCGGTATTGCCCGGGCGGCAACGGGTGCAGCGTGCGACCGAGAAACGCCAACTGCGCACGCGCCTGCTGCAGGCGCGCGGCGAATTCGGCGCTGTCCCACGTATGCCCGGCGTAGCTGGCCTTTACCGCCTCGCCGTTGGCATGGAACACGCTGAAGTCGAAGTTGAAGCTATTGGCTTGGTGCCAGCCGAACGCGCCGTTCGAACTGGCAAAACCACGGCTGATCGGGCCTGCGGCGTAGAACCCGACCAGGTCAACGTCGGCGGCGGCCTGGCTGATTTCCTCCAGCACGCGGGCCAGGTCCGGCAGCGGCCTGGATTGTTCATTGTGGCTTTGCCAAGGGTTCTCGTTGAGCAGCAGGTAAGGGTCCTGTGGCAGTAACGGCAAGGTGTCGCGCAATTGCTGCAGGCCATCGGCGAGGCGCTGGCGATCCAGTGCCGGCGAGCCGGCCAGGGTGATGCCGAGGTCGGCATGCCGGCCATCGCTGATCAGCTTGAGGTTCAGGCTGGCCTGCTGCACATGCCCGGCCTGGCGGACCTTGGCGTGGTTGAAACGGACGAATTCGGACGACTCGGCTGCGTAGCCCAGGTGAAATTGTTCGTTGTCGGTGACGGCCTGCTGAAGCCACTGCACCAGCGCCTTGAAATCGTTCATCAGGCATCTCCCCCGAAAACATCGATGTTGCTGAACACACAGGCCGGCGACGCATGGCCGACGCGGATCACCTGGTTGGGCTCGCCCTTGCCGCAGTTGGGCGTGCCCAATACCTGGAAGGTGCTGGCGTCGCCCACGGCGCTGAGGTTGCGCCAGAACTGTGCGGAAATGGCCCGGTAGTTGGGGTTTTTCACCACGCCCTTGAGCTCGCCGTTTTCAATCAACTGGCCCCATTCGCAGCCGAACTGGAATTTGTTGCGCGCATCGTCAATGGACCAGGAACGGTTGGTCGACATCAGGATGCCGTGCTCGATGGCGCCAATCATCTGCGCCAGGCTCTGGTCGCCGGCCTCGATATTCAGGTTGGCCATGCGGTCGATGGGCGGACGGTTCCAACCGCTGGCGCGGCTGTTGGCCACGCCGGGCAGCCCCGAGCGAAACTGCGACAAGGCGCCGCCCAGCGGCTTGAGCAGCAGCCCTTCGCGGATCAGGAACTGTTTGCTGGCGCGGGTGCCGTCATCGTCATGCTGATAGCTGGCCAACTGCTCGGGGATGTCCGGGTCGAAGGTCACGTTGAGCAGCGGCGAGCCGTATTGCAGATGGCCGAAGTCTGTGGCCTTGACGAAACTGGTGCCGGCGTAATTGCGCTCATCCCCCAGGATGCGGTCGAGCTCCAGCGGGTGGCCGATGGACTCGTGGATCTGCAGGATCATCTGGTCGGGCATCAACAGCAGGTCGCGCGGGCCCTGGGGCGTGTTCGGCGCGAGCAGCAGTTGCAGCGCTTGATCGGCGACACGCGGCGCGGCGCCGATCAGGCCGAAGCGACTGATCACATCAAAGCCGCCCTGCTGGCCGAAGTTGCTGCCGCCCAGGGTGCGGGTCTGGCTGTCGTGACCATCAAAGGCGGTGACGTTGACGCCGGGAAACACGAAGCGCTGGGCCTGGCGCAGTTCGGCGCCGGCACTGTTGAGGTAGATCTGCTCGACGTGGGTGAGACCCAGGCTCACGTCCCAGCTCACCAGGCGCTCGTCCCTGGGCACGGCGGCGGATTCATCGCCCAGCAGTTGGTAGCAGTCGCTGAGGGACGGGAAGGCGTGTTCGAGATTGGGCGACAGGTAATCGGCCACGTCGCTGGACACCGGCTGCTGGTGCAGGTCGAGCAGGGCATGGGGTTTGATCTGGCGGGCTTGCTGTTCGGCGCGCTCAAGGGCGGCTTGCAGGCCGGCAGGGGAAATGTCGTTGGTCGCCGCGTAGGCCTGCACGCCGTTGAGACGCACGGTGAGCATGGCGCCTTCGTCATGGCTGAGGTGCGGCGGTTCGGCGACGTTTTTGCGGACCGAGAGGTGCTGGCCGGATTCGCGCACGTAGCGCAGCGAAAAGAATTCGGCGGTGGTGCGCAGGGCGTTGAAGTGCTGTTTGAGTGTGGCGTGGTGGTCGAACATGGGGCCTTCCTTGTGGGCGGCTCAGCGCGGGCAGGCGAACAGAGTAGGCCTGGGCCGGGGAGCTGATCAAGAAAAGGCAGTTCTTTGTGGCAGGTGCACCGTTGTGGCGAGCCCTGATGCCGTTCAGTTAAGGAAAATGTGTGGGCTTATTGTGGCGAGCGGGCTTGCCCCGCGTAGGGGCGCGAAGCGCCCCCACTCCAGCAAAACGCGGTGTACCTGATACGGCTCAGCGCCTGGTTTTGGGGCTGCTGCGCAGCCCAACGCAGGACAAGCCTGCTCGCCACAAGGTGTATCAGTTACTGCGCAATTTCACGCATTGGCTTGCCGCGCACCGGCGCATCGCCCGCCACGTAGTAGTCGGCCGTGCTGCGCGGCAACGGCTGGCGGTTGCGGATCCTGTCGGCGATTTTCTCGGCGATCATGATCGTTGGCGCGTTCAGGTTGCCAGTGGTGATGATCGGCATGATTGACGCATCCACCACACGCAGACCCTGCATGCCATGCACGCGGCCTTCGCCATCGACCACGGCCATCTCGTCGGTGCCCATCTTGCACGAGCAGGACGGATGGTAGGCGGTCTCTGCGTGCTCGCGGATGAACTGGTCGAGCTGTTCATCGGTTTGCACCTCGATACCGGGGCTGATTTCGCGGCCACGGTAAGGGTCCAGCGCCGGCTGCTGCATGATTTCGCGGGTCAGGCGGATGCCGTCGCGGAATTCTTCCCAGTCCTGCTCCGAGGCCATGTAGTTGAAGAGGATGCTCGGGTAGTCCCGTGGATTCTTCGACTTCACCTGCACACGGCCACGGCTTGGCGAACGCATGGAGCCCATGTGCGCCTGGAAACCGTGTTCCTGCACACCCTTGCTGCCGTTGTAATTGATCGCCACCGGCAGGAAGTGATACTGGATGTTCGGCCATTCGAACTCGGGGCGCGAACGGATGAAACCGCCGGCTTCGAACTGGTTGCTGGCGCCGATGCCGGTGCCGTTGAACAGCCACTCGGCGCCGATGGCCGGCTGGTTGTACCAGAGCAGCGATGGGTACAGCGACACCGGTTGGGTGCACGCGTATTGCAGGTACAGCTCAAGGTGGTCCTGCAGGTTTTCGCCGACGCCGGGCAGGTCGTGGACCACCGGGATGTCGAGGCTCTCCAACAGTTTGGCCGGGCCCACGCCGGAACGTTGCAGCAGTTGCGGCGAGGCGATGGCGCCGCTGCACACCAGCACTTCTTTGCGTGCACGGGCTTCAACGCGCTCTTCGGCGGCGCCGATCAGGTAACGCACACCCACTGCACGTTTGCCTTCGAACAGCACCTTGTCGGTGAGGGCGTGGGTGACGATGGTCAGGGTCGAACGCTTCTTGGCGGTGTCCAGGTAGCCGCGCGCGGTGCTGGCGCGACGACCGTTGGGCGTGACGGTGCGGTCCATCGGGCCGAAACCTTCCTGCTGGTAGCCGTTCAGGTCTTCGGTACGCGGGTAACCGGCCTGCACGCCGGCTTCCACCATGGCGCTGAACAGCGGGTTATTGCCGGCCTTGGGCGTGGTCACGCTGACCGGTCCGTCGCCGCCGTGCCAGTCGTTCGGGCCGATGTCGCGGGTTTCGGCTTTGCGGAAGTACGGCAGGCAATCGAGGTACGTCCAGTCTTCCAGGCCTGGCAATTTGGCCCAGTTGTCATAGTCCATCGCGTTGCCACGGATGTAGCACATGCCGTTGATCAGCGAGGAACCGCCCAGGCCCTTGCCACGACCGCATTCCATCCGGCGTCCGTCCATGTGTGGCTCGGGATCGGTCTCGTAGGCCCAGTTGTAGCGACGGCCTTGCAGCGGGAACGCCAGCGCTGCGGGCATCTGGGTGCGGAAATCGAGACGGTAGTCGGGGCCGCCGGCTTCCAGCAGCAGAACGGTGACGCCTTCGTCTTCGGTCAGACGGGTCGCCAGGGTGTTACCGGCGGAGCCGGCACCCACAATGATGTAGTCGTATTCTTGGGACATTGGATGCACCCTCTTTGGAGTTGGTCAGGTCTGGCCCCATCGCAGGTAAGCCAGCTCCCACAGGAAAATGCATTCCAAGTGTGGGAGCGGGCTTGCCCGCGATGGCGGCCTCACAGGCAATACAAAACTCAGGGTGTTAGAACACCGAGGCGTAATCGCCCAGTTCAACCTGGACCGATTTGATGCGGGTGAAGTTGTTCAGCGAGCTGATCCCGTTCTCACGGCCCACACCCGATTGCTTGTAGCCGCCCACCGGCATCTTCGCGTCGGACTCGCCCCAGGCGTTGATCCAGCAGATGCCCGCTTCGAGCTGATGAATCACGCGGTGGGCGCGGTTCAGGTCCTTGGTCACAAGGCCAGCAGCCAGACCGAAGTCGGTGTCGTTGGCGCGGCGGATCACTTCCTCTTCAGTCTCATAAGTGAGCAGGCTCATCACCGGGCCGAAGATTTCTTCACGCACGATCACCATGTCGTCGGTGCAATCGCTGAACACGGTCGGCGCCACGTAGGCGCCTTTGGCCAGGTCGCCCTCGGTCATGCGGTCGCCGCCGCACAGCAGGCGTGCGCCTTGCTCTTTGCCCTTGGCGATGTAGCCCAGCACGCTTTCCATGTGAGCGAAGCTGACCAGCGGGCCGAAGTTGGTGTTTTCGTCCTGCGGGTCGCCAACGCGAATGCGCGCCACACGTTCAAGAATCTTGGCTTCGAACGCCCCTTGCAGCTGCTTGGGCACGAACACGCGCGTGCCGTTGGTGCAGACCTGACCGGAGCTGTAGAAGTTGGCCATCATCGCGATGTCGGCGGCGCGGTCCAGGTCGGCGTCTTCGAACACGATCAGCGGCGACTTGCCGCCCAGCTCCATGGTCACTTCCTTGAGCGAGGAGCTCGAAGCGCTGGCCATGACTTTCTTGCCGGTGTCGGTGCCACCGGTGAACGAGACTTTCTCGATGCGCGGGTGTTCGGTCAGCCAGGTGCCGACTTCGCGACCGCTGCCGGTGAGCACGTTGAACACGCCTGCCGGTACGCCGGCCTCGGTATAGATCTCGGCCAGTTTCAGAGTGGTCAGCGAAGTGACTTCGCTGGGCTTGAAGATCATCGCGTTACCGGCGGCCAGGGCCGGTGCGGATTTCCACAGGGCGATCTGGATCGGGTAGTTCCACGCGCCGATACCGGCTACTACGCCCAGCGGTTCGCGGCGGGTGTAGACGAACGAAGTGTCGCGCAGCGGGATCTGTTCGCCTTCGATGGCGGGCACCAGGCCTGCGTAGTACTCCAGCACGTCAGCGCCGGTGACGACGTCGACGAATTGGGTTTCGGAGAAAGCTTTACCGGTGTCCAGGGTTTCCAGGGCGGCCAGCTCATCGTTGCGCTCGCGAAGGATGTCGACGGCGCGACGCAGGATGCGCGAACGCTCCATGGCGGTCATCGCAGCCCAGATCTTCTGGCCTTTTTCGGCGCTGACCACGGCACGCTCGACATCTTCTTCAGTGGCGCGTTGCACGTGGGCAAGCACTTCACCGTTAGCCGGGTTGATGGCTTCAAAGGTGGCATCGCTGCCAGCGTCGCTGTAGCCGCCGTCAATGTAGAGTTTTTGCGTTTCGAAACGGGCCATAAAGTCCTCGCATGTGCATAAGTGGTTGGCGCGGTTCGGGAGTTGAGCGCGTAGTCGCGCTCTAGCTCACCTGCTTGGCCAATTGGAAGTCCATGTATTCGTAAGCGATCCGCTGCGCCTGCGCCGTGTCGAAAGCGTCTCCCGAGAGGGCGCCGCGCAACCACAAACCGTCGATCAGGGCCGCCAGGCCGCGGGCTGCGCTGCGTGCTTCGGGCAGCGGCAGCACCCGGCGGAACTGGCAGCACAGGTTGGAATACAGGCGGTGATCGTTGATCCGCTGCAACCTGTGCAATGACGGGTGGTGCATGCTGGCGGCCCAGAAGGCCAGCCAGGTTTTCATTGCCGGGCCACTGACCTGGCTGGCGTCAAAGTTGCCGCCGATGATCACCTGCAGGTGGGCTCGGGGGCTGTCGTCTTCCAACGCCCGTCGACGCTCCTGGACGCGCTCGGTCAGCACGTTCATCAGGTAACGCATGGTTGCCGCGATCAGGCCGTTCTTGTCCTGAAAGTAGTGACTGATGATGCCGTTCGACACACCTGCCAAACGCGCGATCAGCGCAATGCTGGCATCTGCCATTCCAACCTGGTCGATGGCCGTCAACGTAGCCTCGATCAATTGCTGGCGGCGTATGGGTTGCATACCGACCTTGGGCATGTTTCACCTCTTTCTCAGGCCGCTGATGGGCCAAATGCGTCCATCGGCTTGAGGGCCAGTCTATTTTGTTTTTATTGAACGTTCAATCAATAAAAAATCACAGGCTGGAATCGTCAACAAAAAAATGTGGGAGGGGGCGTGCTCCCGATTGCAGGCTGTCAGCCACACTCTTTGTGGCTGATGCACCGCTATCGGGAGCAAGCCCCCTCCCACCTGTATTTTTTGCAGTGCCTGTCAGCCGAGGTTTTTGCCTAAGAGGGCGTGGTACAGCTCACTGTCACCCAGGATGCCCACCACCTTGTTGTTGTCATGCAACACCAGCTTGTTGCCGGTCTGGTAGCGAATCTGCAGCGCATCGCGCATGCCGATATTGGAATCCACCAGCGTCGGCACCCGCTCCAGACTTTCCACCGCCTGGCCCGGTGCCCAGTTCTGCAGATTCATCACCACACCGTTCTGGCGTGCGCCCTGGATGGTATTGCCTTCGGCCAGGTCCAGCCACGAGTCGCCGCCCGGGTCCAGGCATACCGAGCCGTTGACGCGCGTGCAGTTGTCGAGCGTGCGCATCAGGCTGCGACCGCACAGCACGTTCAGCGGGTTGGTGTGTGCGACGAAAGTGCGCACATAGTCATCGGCCGGGTTCAGCACGATCTCCTCGGGCACGCTGTACTGGATGATCTTGCCGTCTTTCATGATCGCGATGCGGCTGCCCAGTTTGAGAGCCTCATCCAGGTCGTGGCTGACGAACACGATGGTCTTGTTCAGCTTGCGCTGCAGTTCCAGCAGTTCATCCTGCAAGCCTTGGCGGATCAGCGGGTCGAGGGCGGAGAAGGGTTCGTCCATCAGCAGGATGTCGGCGTCCATCGCCAGCGCACGGGCCAGGCCCACGCGTTGCTGCATGCCGCCCGACAGCTCGTCCGGCTTCTTGTTGCGCCATTGGGTCAGGCCCACCAGTTCGAGTTTTTCATCCACCAGCTTGCGTCGTTCTTTCTCCGGGCGACCCTGCATTTCCAGGCCGAAGCTGATGTTTTCGCGCACCGTCAGCCAGGGCATCAGGGCGAACTTCTGGAACACCATGGCAATGCGTTGGGTGCGCATCATCTTCAGCTCGGCGGGTGTGCACGAGGCGATATCGATCTGGCGGCCTTCATGCTCGACGAACAACTGGCCACGGCTCACGGTGTTGAGGCCGTTGATGCAGCGCAGCAGGCTCGACTTGCCGGAACCGGACAGGCCCATCAGCACGCAGATTTCGCCTTTCTGGATGTCCAGGCTGGCGTTTTCCACGCCGACGATCTGCCCGGTCTTTTTCAGGATTTCGTTGCGGCTCATGCCCTGGTCCAGCAGCTTGAGCGCTTCGCGTGGGTCTTTGGAGAAGATCACGTCGACCTTGTCGAATCGGATAATGCTCATGCATCACCCCCTGCTTTGGCTTCGGGTTGTTTGCAGATGCGGTCGAGCATGATGGCCAGCAACACGATCGCCAGGCCAGCTTCAAAGCCCAGGGCGATATCGGCGGTGTTCAGTGCGTTGACCACCGGCTTGCCGAGGCCGTCGGCGCCCACCAGGGCGGCGATCACCACCATCGACAACGACAGCATGATGCATTGGGTAATGCCGGCGGCAATGCTCGGCATGGCGTGCGGCAGTTCAATGCGCGAGAGCAACTGACGGCGCGAGCAGCCGAAGGCCTTGCCAGCGTCCATCAACTCTTGCGGTACATCGCGGATGCCCAGGTAGGTCAGCCGGATGGGCGCGGCAATCGCGAACACCACCGTGGAGATCAAACCAGGCACCACACCCAGCCCGAAGAGGGTCAGGGTAGGGATGAGGTAGACGAAGGTCGGTACGGTCTGCATCAGATCGAGTACCGGCCGCATCATGGTGTAGAACATCGGCTTGTGCGCGGCAACAATGCCCAGCGGCACGCCGATGACCACGCAGACCAGGGTGGCGAACAGCACCTGCGCGAGGGTTTCCATGGTTTCCTGCCAGTACCCCAGGTTGAGGATCAGCAGGAAGGAGACGATGACGAAAACAGTCAGTCCCCATTTGCGTTGAATAAAGTGAGCCAGCAGCGCAATCAGACCGATCAATGCCAGTGGATTGAACCAGGTCAGCGCGAACGTCACGCCGTGGATCATCGTTTCCAGTGTCGATGCGATTGCGTCGAAGTAGTTGGCACCGTGTTCGGTCAACCATTCGACGAAGGCAGCGATGTACTGGCCTAGTGGGATTTTCTGTTCAGTCAGCATGGTAGTGAATGTCCACATGCGAAGGGGAAAACATCCCGGGCCAGCGCACCGGCCCGGGGTCAGCGGAGGTTACTTGGCGAGGTAAGCTTTAACGGCGTCGAGCCCGGGTTTGCCATCAACGGTGGTGACACCGGCGAGCCAGGTATCGAGGACTTGCGGGTTGGCTTTGAGCCAGGCTTTGGCGGCGGCGTCGGGCTTCTGTTTGTCGTCCAGAACCTTGCCCATCAGGGTGCTTTCCATGTCGAGGCTGAACACCAGGTTTTTCAGCAATTGGCCCACGTTGCTGCATTCCTGGGTGTAGCCCTTGCGGGTGTTGGTGTAGATGGTGGCCTGGCCGTAGTTGGGGCCGAATGAATCATCACCCCCGGTCAGGTACTTCATCTTGAAGCGGGTGTTCATCGGGTGCGGTTCCCAGCCGAGGAACACGATGGCCTTGTCGCGCCGGGCTGCGCGTTCCACCTGCGAAAGCATTCCCGCTTCGCTGGATTCAACGACTTTGAAACCAGCGGTCTTGAGGCCGAAGGCGTCTTTGTCGATCAAGGTCTGAATGGTGCGGTTGCCGTCATTGCCTGGCTCGATGCCGTAGATCTTGCCGTCCAGCTCGTCCTTGAATTTGGCGATATCGGCGAAGTCTTTCAGGCCCTTGTTGTACAGCGCTTCCGGCACGGCCAGGGTGTATTTGGCGTTCTCCAGGTTGGCGCGTACGGTTTCCACGGTGCCGGCATCACGGTACTGCTTGATGTCGTTTTCCATGGTCGGCATCCAGTTGCCGAGGAAGATGTCCATGTTCTTGCCGTCGGCCAGCGACTTGTAGGTCACAGGTACCGAAATCATCGTGGTGCGCGGCTTGTAGCCCAGACCCTTGAGAATTTCGCTGGTGGTCGCGGTGGTGACGGTAATGTCGGTCCAGCCGACATCG
Source organism: Pseudomonas poae (assembly GCF_001439785.1). Taxonomy (GTDB): domain Bacteria; phylum Pseudomonadota; class Gammaproteobacteria; order Pseudomonadales; family Pseudomonadaceae; genus Aquipseudomonas; species Aquipseudomonas poae. The sequence goes on from NZ_JYLI01000002.1 coordinate 298,505, forward strand.
GAGAAGTTGACGGTCTTGCACTGTTCCGGTTCTGCAGCGTGAGTCATGACGGGCAGACTCAGCATGGCGGCCAACAACAACGAGGGTGAAGCTTTCATAGGGCTAGACTCCTGTTTTTTCTGGCGGCAATCGCCGCGCTTTATAAGTGTTGCGGTTGGAGCGTGCGATGCCGCTTTGGCACGGTGCCTTGCAAACGAGTCGGGACTGATCATGTACCAGTGAAAATCTGACGCCTACAGGGGGCGTCGTATCCAGTACAGGGAGGGTCGTATCCAGTATTGGTGACGTCGCTTACAGATTTTTCCCAAGGCAAAACCGCAGTTTTCAACCTTGCACACCGCAAAAACGGCCAAAACAGACGATTGCACGCAGGCGACGCTGGTGAGCATGGTTGCGTCGGTGTGAGACGCCGTGACGGCGGATAAAAGCCGGATGATGCCGCCATCTGGGCGCTCTGAGCGTAGCAGCTCCCTGGTGTCCGATTTGTGTCCACCGAGGAGTTTCACGTTAATGGCTATCAGTGTTTTCGACCTGTTCAAGATCGGCATCGGGCCTTCGAGTTCTCACACCGTCGGCCCCATGCGCGCCGCGGCGTTGTTCGTTCAGACATTGCGTGAACGTGACCTGTTGGAACAGGTTTGCCGCGTTGAAGTTCAGCTGTACGGGTCATTGTCGGCCACCGGCATCGGTCACGGCAGCGACACCGCCACCGTCATGGGCCTGATGGGCGAGTGGCCGGACGCCATCGATCCGTCGCAGATTGGCATCCGCATCGCCACCCTGCGCGAAACCGACACACTGCTGCTCGACGGGCGTTTGCCGGTGCCTTTCGTGTGGGCGCGAGACATGCGCCTGCTCGACGAAAACCTGCCGTTCCACCCCAACGCCATGACCCTGGTGGTGTTTGACCAGCGCGGTGAACTGCACCGAGACACCTACTACTCGGTGGGTGGCGGTTTTGTGGTGGATGAGGCCCAGGCGCAAAGCGGCGTGGCCGACATGGACCGCACCGAGCTGCCCTATGATTTTTCCAGCGCGGCCGAGTTGTTGCAGTTGTGCAAGACCCACAACCTGCGCGTCGCCGAACTGATGCTGGCCAACGAAAAGGTGTGGCGCTCCGAAGAGGAAATCCGCAGTGGCCTGATGAAGCTGTGGCGCGCCATGCAGGACTGCGTGGAGCAAGGTCTCAAGCACGAAGGCATCCTGCCTGGCGGTCTGAACGTGCGGCGCCGTGCAGCCAGGTTGCACCGCAGCCTTCAGGAGCTGGGCAAGCCGAATGTGATCGGCTCGACCCTGAGCGCCATGGAGTGGGTCAACCTGTTCGCCCTGGCGGTCAACGAAGAGAACGCCGCCGGCGGCCGCATGGTCACTGCCCCCACCAACGGCGCGGCGGGGATCATTCCGGCGGTGTTGCATTACTTCATGAAATTCAGCGAAGACGTCACCGAATCCAACGTGGTCGACTACATGCTCGGTGCCGCGGCGGTGGGGATTCTGTGCAAGAAGAACGCGTCGATTTCCGGCGCCGAAGTCGGTTGCCAGGGCGAGGTGGGTTCTGCGTGCGCCATGGCGGCGGCGGGGCTGGCGGAGATTCTTGGCGCGACCCCGGAGCAACTGTGCAACGCCGCCGAAATCGGCCTGGAACACAACCTCGGCCTGACCTGCGACCCGGTCGGTGGCCTGGTGCAAGTGCCGTGCATCGAACGCAATGCGATTGCCGCGGTGAAAGCGATCAACGCGGCGCAGATGGCCCTGCGGGGTGACGGTCAGCACTTTATCTCCCTGGACCGGGTAATCCGCACCATGCGCGATACCGGTGCGGACATGCATGACAAGTACAAGGAAACGTCGCGCGGTGGCCTGGCGGTCAGCGCGGTTGAGTGTTGAGTCAATGATGCCCTCATCGCAGGCAAGCCAGCTCCCACATTTGAAATGCGTATTTCTGTGGGAGCTGGCTTGCCTGCGATAGCGGTGGTTCAAACAAAGCTGCTCATAAAGTGAACACCCGAACCCAAAAGCGCCACCTTTTAGCGCGTCGCAAACAGATAAGTAGCCAGCGAACGATTTCCCCCTCCAGCACCCGTCATCCGCGCATGGGGTTACAGACTTCTCCTACGCCCGCAAAGCGCCTTCCCACAAGTGCTACCGATCTGCTCACCCCATTTGAACGAGCGCCTTTTTCGGCTCTATCCCGTACTCCCCGCGTGGGCTTATATAGACGCGTCAACAGGTCGTTTTCAGGATTTATTGAATAGGCATTCAAATTCAGGCACGGCATTTGCTCTACCAATTCAAAGCCTCTCTTCTTTATGGATAAAGAGCGCAATAACAAGAGCCTCGCCTGAGGCCACCCACTGCTTTGTGTGAGGAGATACCGCGATGTCGTCGTCCAACTCAGGGGCCCAACCCCAGAACCGTACGCCTCAATCCATCGGCTTTTTGCTGCTGGACAATTTCACGCTGATTTCCCTGGCGTCGGCGGTGGAACCGCTGCGCATGGCCAATCAGCTGTCCGGCCGTGAACTGTATCGCTGGACCACCCTGAGTGCCGACGGCAGCCAGGTGTGGGCCAGCGACGGTCTGCAAATCACGCCCGATGCTTCCATGCACAAAGCCCCGGCCCTGGACACCGTGATTGTGTGCGGCGGCGTGGGCATCCAGCGCACCGTGACACGCGAGCACGTGTCGTGGCTGCAAAGCCAGGCGCGCCAGTCGCGCCGCCTGGGCGCGGTGTGCACCGGCAGTTGGGCACTGGCCTGCGCCGGCTTGCTCGACGGGTTCGATTGCAGCGTGCACTGGGAATGCCTTGCGTCGATGCAGGAAGCCTTCCCGCGCGTTGCCATGAGCACGCGTCTGTTCACCCTCGACCGCAACCGCTTCACCAGCTCCGGCGGCACCGCGCCGCTGGACATGATGCTGCACCTGATCAGCCGCGACCACGGCCGTGAATTGTCGGCCGCTATCTCCGAGATGTTTGTCTACGAACGCATCCGCAACGAACAGGATCACCAGCGCGTGCCGCTCAAGCACATGCTCGGCACCAACCAGCCGAAGCTGCAGGAAATCGTCGCGCTGATGGAAGCCAACCTCGAAGAGCCGATCGACCTGGACGAGCTGGCGGTGTATGTCGCCGTGTCGCGGCGCCAGCTGGAGCGGTTGTTCCAGAAATACCTGCACTGCTCGCCGTCGCGCTACTACCTCAAGCTGCGCCTGATCCGTGCACGGCAGTTGCTCAAGCAAACGCCGATGTCGATCATCGAAGTGGCGTCGGTGTGCGGGTTTGTGTCCACGCCGCATTTTTCCAAGTGCTACCGCGAATACTTCGGCATTCCGCCACGCGATGAGCGCGTCGGTTCCAATACCACCCAGCAGGTCGCGATGCTGCCGATTCCGCAGGCGTTGTTGTCACCGTTGTCGGGGCCGATGTCGGCGTTGAGCCAGGCGCGCAATGAGTCGACGTTTGCCAGTGTAAGGCTGTAGACCGCGTCGCCTGCATCGCAGGCAAGCCAGCTCCCACATTTGACTGTGTTCAAAAATCAAACTGTGGGAGGGGCTTGCTCCCGATAGCGCTCTGTCAGGCGCTGGCGTTCTGTTTGAACTGCATCAAGGCCGGCAACAACTGCTTGTCAATCGCCTGCCTCACCGCCGGCAGGATAGTCGCACTGCCGCCATACATCTGCTCGACCATCCCCTTGAGTGCCTTCGCCCGGGCTTCACTCAAGCCGCGCACCGCACACTCGCAGGCCTGCTCGGCGCTGGCGCCGCTGGACACCTCGAAACCCAGCGAGCGCAGCTGGCTCAGCAGGTCATCCTGGTCAATCAAATCAGCGTGCATCATGACGTTTACCCTGGTTAACGGAGCTGGATTGACTCGGATTCTGGTAGGCCCTCGACCGGTCGGCAAGGGCAGAATGCCCGAATGCCTCGGATGGCTATGAGCGTGTCGCTTTGGGGCCAGGTGCCAGGTCCATGAACCGGCACACTGCACCCAGGCAAGCAGCTTGACGGTTTGGTCACCCTCGGGATGCAGGCTCACACAAGGCACCTCTGCCCCGATCCCGTCACGGCTGGTTCGGGGCTTTTTTTGTTGGCAAACCGATCACCCGGCCCAGCAGGGCAGGCGTGGGAAGGTCTTTCTGCCCGGCGCTGAGCTCCATGAGTCTTGCCAGTGTGGCTTCGCTGAACGGCGTCGCATGCGGGCCAGCCAGGTCGACATGCAGCAGCATCTGTTCGTTGCCGGCCAGTGCTTTTTCCTCTTCGATCAGGTGCAGGCTGTGATAGAGGTGCAGGCGCTTGGCATCAAAAGCGATCAGTTGGGTGTGCACCTGCACCTCGGCGCCGAGTTTGACTTCGTGCAAGTAGTTCAGGTGCAGCTCCAGGGTGAATAACGAGTGACCGCTGGCATCACGGTTGTCGCTGTCCAGACCCAGCGTGTCCATCAACGCGTCGGTGGCGTAGCTGAAAATCAGCAGGTAGAACGCGTCGCGCAAATGGCCGTTGTAGTCCACCCAGGCGGGTTGGATCTTGGTGGTGTAGGTTTTCAGTAGCGGCATGGGCTTTGTACTCGGTCAAAAATGTGGAAGCGGGCTTGCTCGCGAATGCGGTACATCAGTAGCCAATTAGTTGCCTGACACACCGCGTTCGCGAGCAAGCCCGCTCCCACATTGGGTTATTCGGCGAAGGTCATACCGTGTTTTGCCTTGGTGGTTTTCACCGCTTCAAGCACCGCCAGCAGGCAATCATCACGATAGCGCTCCAGCGCCGAAATGCTGTGTTTACCCAATTGATCGCGGGTGCCGTCGACCACATCGTCGATCAGCTTTTCGGTCAATTCCGGCGCGGGCAGGTAGGTCCACGGCAATTGCAGCGCCGGGCCGAACTGCGCCATGAAGTGCCGCATACCGGCATCGCCACCCGCCAGGGTGTAAGTAAGAAACGTGCCCATGAACGACCAGCGCAACCCGGCGCCAAAGCGAATCGCATCGTCGATCTCACCAGTGGTGGCCACGCCGTCATTCACCAGGTGCAGCGCCTCACGCCACAGCGCTTCGAGCAGGCGGTCGGCGATAAACCCGGGGACTTCCTTGCGCACATGCAGCGGGCGCATGCCGAGGCTTTCGTACACCTGAATCGCGGCCTGGATGGCTTCAGGCGCGGTGTTTTTGCCGCCGACCACTTCCACCAGCGGCAGCAGATACACCGGGTTGAACGGGTGCCCAACCACGCAACGCTGCGGGTGGGTCGAGCCCTCGTAGAACTCACTCGGCAACAGGCCCGAGGTGCTGGACCCGATCAATGCATCGGGCCTGGCGGCTGCGCTGATCTTGCTGTGCAGCTCCAGTTTCAACGCCAGGCGTTCCGGGGCGCTTTCCTGGATGAAGTCGGCGTCTTTTACGCAGTCTTCGATAGTGGCGACAAAGCGCAGGCGATCCTGTGACGCACCCGGTGCCAGGCCCTGTTTCTCCAGGGCGCCCCAGGCATTGGCGACGCGTTTGCGCAGGGCGGCTTCTGCGCCGGGCGCCGGGTCCCAGGCCACCACATCGAGGCCGTGGGCCAGGGCGCGGGACACCCAGCCGCTGCCGATAACACCGCTGCCGAGGGCGGCGAAGGTTTTGATTTCAGTGATAAAGCTCATGTCAAATTCCTAAGGCGTTCGGTGATCAATGTGGGAGCTGGCTTGCCTGCGATAGCGGTGTTCCAGTTGAAGTATTCGGTGCAGATGTACCGCTATCGCGGGCAAGCCCGGCTCCCACAGGGTTCTGTGGTGTCTGAGTTAGCCGCGCTTGGTCAGGCCCATCTTGATTCGCCCTTCTGCCGGGGTCATGACACGGGCGCCCAGCCGGCTGAGGATTTCACTCGCGCGTTCCACAAGCTGGCCGTTGGTGGCCAGCACGCCCTTGTCCAGCCACAGGTTGTCTTCCAATCCGACCCGCACATTGCCACCCAGCAACACCGCCTGCGCCGCCATCGGCATCTGCATGCGGCCGATGCCGAAGCCGGCCCACACCGCGTCGGCCGGCAGGTTGTCGACCATGGCTTTCATGGTGGTGGTGTCGGCCGGCGCGCCCCACGGGATGCCCAGGCACAGTTGAAACAGTGGGTTGTCGAGCAGGCCTTCCTTGATCAGTTGCTTGGCGAACCACAGGTGGCCGGTGTCGAAGATCTCAAGCTCTGCCTTGACGCCCAGCTCCTGGATGCGTTTTGCACCCGCGCGCAATTGCGCCGGAGTGGACACGTAAATGGTGTCGCCGTCGCCGAAATTGAGGGTGCCGCAATCCAGGGTGCAGATCTCCGGCAGCAGTTGTTCGACGTGGGCCAGGCGGGTCAACGGGCCGACCAGGTCGGTGTTGGGGCCGAACGCCATCGGATTCTCGCCGCCGCCGATCTCCAGGTCGCCGCCCATGCCGGCGGTGAGGTTGACGATGATGTCGATATCGGCTTCGCGGATGCGCTCCATGACTTCGCGGTACAGCGCCACGTCGCGGCTGAACTTGCCGCTGTGCGGGTCGCGCACGTGACAGTGCACCACCGTGGCGCCGGCCTTGGCGGCCTCCACCGCTGCGGCGGCGATCTGTTTGGGGGTGATCGGCACGTGGGGGCTGCGGCTGGTCGTGTCGCCAGCACCGGTGAGTGCGCAGGTGATGATGACGTCGTGGTTCATGGTGCGGTTCCTTACAGGCGTGGTGGTCCGTTCGCGGTCGAAAGCGACCGCGAAACGGTGATTGCAAACGGGTTATTGACCGGTCAGTTGCAGATTGGCCGCAGCCGGTTTGCCGTCGAAGGTGGTCACGCCTTCGAGCCAGCGTGCCTGGTCCTGCGGGTGGTCCTTGAGCCACTGCCGGGCGGACGCGAGAGGATCCTTGTGATCCAGCAGCGGCTGCATCATCCGGCTCTCGTCGGTGGCGGTGAAGGTCAGGTTAGTCAGCAGCTTGTGCACGTTGGGGCACTGTTGGGCATAGGTCGGCGAGGTGACGGTCCACACGCTTGCCATGCCCTCGTTCGGCCCCAGGGCGTCGTCGCTGCCGCTGAGGTAAGTCATGGCAATGTTGACGTTCATCGGGTGCGGCGCCCAGCCGAAGAACACCACGGCTTCCTTGCGACGCACCGCGCGGTCGACGGCAGCGAGCATGCCGGCTTCGCTGGATTCCACCAGTTGGAACTTGCCCAGGCCGAACTGGTTCTTGGCGATCATCGCCTTGATCTGCGTGTTGGCGCCCGAGCCTGGCTCGATGCCATAGAGCTTGCCGCCCAGTTCTTTTTCGAATTTGGCAATGTCGGCGAAGGTTTTCAGGCCCTTGTCGGCCAGGTACGTCGGCACGGCGAGGGTGGCGCGAGCGTCTTCCAGCGAGGGTTTGTCGAGGACCTTGACCTGCTGGGCGTCAACGAACGGCGTGATGGTCTGGGTCATCAGCGGGTTCCAGTAGCCCAGGAACAGGTCCAGGCGCCGGTCGCGGATGCCGGCGAAGATGATCTGCTGGGAGGCGCTGGTCTGCTTGGTCGTGTAGCCGAGGCCATCGAGCAGCACCTGGGTCATGGCGCTGGTGGCGATCACATCGGTCCAGTTCACCACGCCCATGCGCACGTTCTGGCAGGACGCTGCGTCGGCCGCGAACACGTGGGTACTCAAGAGGGCGCTCAGGGCGAGCGCATAGCGGCTGATCTGTCGTTTCATGGTGGGGGCCTCGGCAGCTCGTTATTGTGGGGGCCGGCGTCTTTGTGCACCGTGACGCCACGTTACGGATCTTCGGCGCGCACAAAACGCACAGCGGCGACCGGTGCTTGCACTGCAGCGACCTACCCCCTTGAAACCGCCCGGCAACGGGAGTATCACAGTGCCATTTAGCCTGCCGACGAGCGCGCCACCATGTCCCAGGATGTCTACTTCTTGCTGATGCCCGGCTTCTCCGCCATCGGCTTCATCTCCGCGCTGGAACCGCTGCGGGTGGCCAACCGCTTTCGCGGCGAGCTGTACCGCTGGCACATACTGAGCGCCGACGGCGGTGCGGTGCTGGCGAGCAACGGCATGTCGGTCAACGCCGACGCCGCGCTGGAACCGCTGAACAAAGGCGCGACGCTGTTGGTGGTGGCCGGCTTCGAACCGCTGCAGTTCGCCACGCCCGCCCTGGAACACTGGCTGCGCCGCCTCGACCATGACGGCGTGACCCTGGGCGCCATCGACACCGGCGCCTGCGTGCTGGCTGAAGCAGGCTTGCTGGACGGTCACCGCGTGACGCTGCACTGGGAAGCCATCGATGCCTTCAAAGAGTCGTACCCGCACCTGAGCGTGACCCAGGAGCTGTTCGAAATCGACCGCCGCCGCATCACCTGCGCCGGCGGCACCGCCTCCATCGACCTGATGCTCGACCTGATCGCCCAGGCCCACTGCCCCGACCTTGCGATCCAGGTCTCCGAACAGTTCGTGCTCGGCCGCATCCGCCCGCGCAAAGACCACCAGCGCATGCAGATCGCCACGCGCTACGGCATCAACAACAAGAAACTGGTGCAGGTCATCGGCGAGATGGAGCAACACACCGAACCGCCGCTGAGCACACTGGCCTTGGCCGAAGCCATCAAGGTGACGCGCCGCCAACTGGAACGCCTGTTTCGCCTGCACCTGAACGATACCCCGAGCAACTTCTACCTCGGCCTGCGCCTGGAAAAAGCCCGGCAACTGCTGCGCCAGAGCGGCATGAGTGTGCTGGAGGTGAGCATTGCGTGCGGGTTTGAGTCGCCGTCGTATTTCACCCGTAGCTACAGAGCGCGGTTTGCCAAGTGCCCAAGAGAGGATCGGCGACGAGAGGTGGTTTGATCATTTTTTAGTCAATTATAGTCGCGACCATAATTTATAGCCGTTTCCATAATTGGGTATAAAAGTGGCCAAATGTGTTGTTGCTTATTTTTTCACCAGGGCAGAGCACGCGGCTTTGTAGGCCTCATGCTGATACTTGTTCAGCGTCGCCGGCAACTCAAAGGTGTGTTTCTTGTTCTGCGCATTGATGGTCTGCGGCGACAGCAGCGTCACCTCAACCCCGTCCAGCAACTGAAACACCCCTTCAATCTTGAACGTGGTCGGGCCACCGGCAAACTCGCCTTTCTTGCTGCGCTTCTTGATCGCGATGCGGCTGATGGCGTTGGCCTGCACAAACGCCTGCACCTGGGCGGCGAAGGCTTTGACGTTGGCGGCTTCATCGTCATCTTCCAGCGCGATTTTCTTGGTGGAGAGGGCCACATGGGTCAGCGCCTGGTTATCCAGTGAGGCGACCGCGATGATGGCTTCGCTGCCTTTGATTTCGATGCCGCAAATAGTCATGAATAGCCCTGGATGAGATCAAGTTGGCGCAGATTGTCGCTTATTCCTGCCCAATCGACTCCAAAAACTCTGACCGTTCATCACTCATCCGCGCCAGGCAATCATTCTGCGCAATCGCATACGCCTTGCTGCCGGTTACCGCCGGGAAGGTGTCCACGGCGCAGTCGGCGTCGCGCAGTTTTTCCCATTTCTGCTGGGCGTCCTTCAGACGGGCGGTAATGTCGGCCAGTTTGGTCTTGTCGCTGCCGTAGGTCGAACCCATGCGATCGAGCAGGCCCTGATAGTTGTCCTTGAGCAATTGCTCGGCGGTGGTCTTGTTGTAGGTGGCGCAGGCCAGGGTCTGCTGGTCGTTTTCGATGCCGTCGCACGGCGTGCTGTCGGTGTCTTCGGCGGCGTGGACGCCGGTTGCGATGAGTGCCAAAGCCAGGAAAATCGATTTCATTGCGCCGTCTCATATCAGGTGATGGCCGGATTCTGGCTCAAGCGTAAGACAAAGAACAGCCGCCAGTCAGGCGTGTCTGTACAGCCTTTGTCGCGGATTGACGCTTTCGGCAATTCCCCTGTCGTTTTTGCACCCGGTCCGTTCAGCCCCGGGGCATATGCTGGCCCCAAAGCGCCGGCAGACGATTCGGCGCATGAATCGCCAAAACAAGGGGACGCCTGATGAGCCCAGCCGAGTTGCACGCCGACAGCATCGTTATCGACGGTCTGATTATTGCCAAGTGGAACCGCGACCTGTTCGAAGACATGCGCAAGGGTGGCCTCACCGCCGCCAACTGCACGGTGTCGGTGTGGGAAGGCTTCCAGGCCACGATCAACAATATCGTGGCCAGCCAGACCCTGATCCGCGAGAACAGCGACCTGGTGATCCCGGTAAAAACCACCGCCGATATCCGTAAAGCCAAGGAGCAGGGCAAGACCGGCATCATCTTCGGCTTCCAGAATGCCCACGCCTTTGAAGACCAACTGGGCTACGTCGAGATCTTCAAGCAGCTCGGCGTGGGTGTGGTGCAGATGTGCTACAACACCCAGAACCTGGTGGGCACCGGCTGCTACGAGCGCGACGGCGGCCTGTCCGGTTTTGGTCGTGAGATCGTCGGCGAGATGAACCGCGTCGGCATCATGTGCGACCTGTCCCACGTCGGCTCCAAGACCAGCGAAGAAGTCATCCTCGAATCGAAAAAACCGGTGTGCTACTCCCACTGCCTGCCGTCCGGCCTTAAAGAGCACCCGCGCAACAAGTCCGATGAAGAACTCAAGTTCATTGCCGACCATGGCGGTTTTGTCGGTGTGACCATGTTCGCGCCGTTCCTGGCCAAGGGCATCGATTCGACCATCGACGACTATGCCGAAGCCATCGAATACACCATGAACATCGTCGGCGAAGACGCCATCGGTATCGGCACCGACTTCACCCAGGGCCACGGCCAGGATTTCTTCGAAATGCTGACCCATGACAAGGGCTACGCCCGCCGCCTGACCAGCTTCGGCAAGATCATCAACCCGCTGGGCATCCGCACCGTGGGCGAATTCCCCAACCTCACCGAGACCCTGCTCAAACGCGGCCACAGCGAACGCGTGGTGCGCAAGATCATGGGCGAGAACTGGGTCAACGTCTTGAAGGACGTCTGGGGCGAATAAGCCAGACACCCACCGGCTACACCACTACGAATTTTTCTGGAGTTAAGTTTCCATGGCCAAGATCGCCCCGCAATTGCCTATCGAAGTCGACAGCGAAACCGGTGTCTGGACCTCCGACGCCCTGCCGATGCTGTACGTGCCGCGTCATTTCTTCGTCAACAACCACATGGGTATCGAAGAAGTGCTGGGCGCCGACGCCTACGCCGAGATCCTTTACAAGGCCGGCTACAAATCCGCCTGGCACTGGTGTGAAAAGGAAGCCGAATGCCACGGCCTGGAAGGCGTCGCCGTGTTCGAGCACTACATGAAGCGCCTGTCGCAACGCGGCTGGGGCCTGTTCAAGATCCAGGACATCGATCTGGACAAAGGCACCGCCAGCGTCAAGCTGGAACACTCGGCCTTCGTCTACGTGTATGGCAAGGTCGGGCGCAAAGTGGACTACATGTTCACCGGCTGGTTTGCCGGCGCCATGGACCAGATCCTGCAAGCCCGTGGCAGCAAGATTCGCACTGTGGCCGAACAAGTCTACGGAGGCTCCGAAGAGGGTCACGAAGATGGCTTGTTCACCGTCAAGCCGTTGTAAGCCGAGGACCGTGCCATGGCTTTCGAAGCAATGTTCGCGCCGATTCAGATCGGCAAACTGACCATCCGCAACCGCGTGCTCAGTACCGCCCACGCCGAGGTGTATGCCACCGACGGCGGCATGACCACTGACCGCTATGTGAAGTATTACGAAGAGAAAGCCAAGGGCGGTATCGGCCTGGCAATCTGCGGCGGCTCCTCGGTAGTGGCCATCGACAGCCCGCAGGAATGGTGGAGCTCGGTGAACCTGTCCACCGACCGCATCATCCCGCACTTCCAGAACCTGGCCGACGCCATGCACAAGCATGGCGCCAAGATCATGATCCAGATTACCCACATGGGCCGTCGCTCGCGCTGGGACGGTTTCAACTGGCCGACCCTGATGTCGCCGTCCGGCGTGCGCGAGCCAGTGCACCGCGCCACCTGCAAGACCATCGAGCCGGAAGAAATCTGGCGCGTGATCGGTAATTACGCCCAGGCCGCGCGCCGTGCCAAGGCCGGTGGCCTGGACGGGGTGGAACTGTCTGCCGTGCACCAGCACATGATCGACCAGTTCTGGAGCCCGCGCGTCAACAAGCGCACCGATGAATGGGGCGGCACTTTTGAAGGCCGCATGAAGTTCGGACTGGAAGTGCTCAAGGCCGTGCGCGCCGAAGTGGGCGACGACTTCTGCGTGGGCATGCGCCTGTGCGGCGACGAGTTCCACCCGGACGGCCTGTCCCACGAAGACATGAAGCAGATCGCCAAGTATTACGACGACACCGGCATGCTCGATTTCATCGGCGTGGTGGGCTCGGGATGCGATACCCACAACACCCTGGCCAACGTGATCCCCAACATGAGCTACCCGCCGGAGCCATTCCTGCACCTGGCGGCCGGCATCAAGGAAGTGGTCAAGGTTCCGGTGCTGCACGCACAGAACATCAAGGACCCTAACCAGGCCACGCGCATCCTCGAAGGCGGCTACGTGGACATGGTCGGCATGACCCGTGCACACATCGCCGACCCGCACCTGATCGCCAAGATCAAGATGGGCCAGATCGACCAGATCAAGCAGTGCGTGGGCGCCAACTATTGCATCGACCGCCAGTACCAGGGGCTGGACGTGCTGTGCATCCAGAACGCCGCCACCTCCCGTGAATACATGGGCGTGCCGCACATCATCGAAAAATCCACCGGGCCCAAGCGCAAAGTCGTGGTAGTGGGTGCCGGCCCTGCCGGGATGGAAGCCGCGCGCGTGGCGGCCGAACGTGGCCACGACGTGACTCTGTTCGAGAAGAAGGAATTCATCGGCGGGCAGATCACCACCGCGTCCAAAGCGCCGCAGCGTGACCAGATTGCCGGTATCACCCGCTGGTTCCAGCTGGAGCTGGCGCGCTTGAAAGTCGACCTGCGCCTGGGCGTGGCCGCCGACGCCGACACCATTCTCGACCTGCGCCCTGACGTGGTAGTGCTGGCGGTGGGCGGGCATCCGTTTATCGAGCAGAACGAACACTGGGGCGCCGCCGAAGGCCTGGTGGTGAGCAGCTGGGACGTACTCGACGGCAAGGTAGCGCCGGGCAAGAACGTGCTGGTCTACGACACCATCTGTGAATTCACCGGCATGTCGGTGGCGGACTTTTTGGCCGACAAGGGCTGCCAGGTGGAGATCGTCACCGACGACATCAAGCCGGGCGTAGCGATTGGCGGCACGTCATTCCCCACCTACTACCGCAGCATGTACCCCAAAGAAGTGATCATGACCGGCGACATGATGCTGGAAAAGGTCTACCGCGAGGGCGACAAGCTGGTGGCAGTGCTGGAGAACGAATACACCGGCGCCAAAGAGGAGCGGGTGGTGGACCAGGTGGTGGTGGAGAACGGTGTGCGTCCGGACGAAGCCATTTACTACGGGCTCAAGGAAGGATCGCGCAACAAGGGCCAGATCGACGTCGAAGCCTTGTTTGCGATCAAGCCGCAGCCTTGCTTGAGCGAAGCGGGCGAGGGGTACTTGCTGTTCCGCATCGGTGACTGTGTGGCGCAGCGAAATACCCATGCCGCCATCTATGACGCCCTGCGCTTGTGCAAGGATTTCTGATCCAACACTGAACCAATGTGGAAACCGGTCAATGTGGGAGCCGGGCTTGCCCGCGATGCAGGCGACTCGGTGTTGAGTGATACCGAGGCGATGCCATCGCAGGCAAGCCAGCTCCCACATTAAACCGGTTTCCATGCAAGTCCCGTGTGGTCTTTGGGAGCTTCACCATGTTGAACACCCTTCTTCCCATCCTGCTTTTCGCCGCCCTGGGCCTTGCCGTCCTCGGCGCCCTGCGCCGGGCAAACATGTGGCGCCGTGGCCGCGCATCCAAGGTCGACCTGCTCGGCGGCCTGCTGGCCATGCCCAAGCGCTACATGGTCGACCTGCACCACGTGGTCGCCCGCGACAAATACATCGCCAACACCCACGTCGCCACGGCGCTGGGCTTTGTGCTGTCGGCGCTGCTGGCGATCGTGGTGCACGGGTTTGGCCTGCAAAATCGCATTCTCGGCTACGCCTTACTGCTGGCCTCGACCTTGATGTTTGTCGGCGCCATCTTTATGTACCTGCGTCGCCGCAACCCGCCTGCACGCCTGTCGAAAGGCCCGTGGATGCGCCTGCCAAAAAGCCTGCTGGCGTTCTCGGTGAGTTTTTTCCTCGTCACCTTGCCGGTGGCCGGGATTCTGCCCGCCGACTTCGGCGGCTGGCTGCTGGCCGCGCTGCTGAGTGTGGGCGTGGCGTGGGGCGTGTCCGAGATGTTCTTCGGCATGACTTGGGGCGGCCCGATGAAACACGCCTTCGCCGGTGCCCTGCACCTGGCCTGGCACCGCCGCGCCGAACGCTTTGGCGGCGGGCGCTCCACCGGCTTGAAGCCACTGGACCTGACGGACAAAAGCGTGCCCCTGGGCGTGGAAAAGCCCAAGGATTTCACCTGGAACCAACTGCTCGGTTTCGACGCCTGCGTGCAGTGCGGCAAGTGCGAAGCGGCGTGCCCGGCCTTTGCCGCCGGCCAACCGCTGAACCCGAAAAAGCTGATCCAGGACATGGTGGTCGGCCTGGCGGGTGGCACCGATGCAAAATTCGCCGGCAGCCCCTATCCAGGCAAACCGGTGGGCGAACACAGCGGCAACCCCCATCAACCCATCGTCAACGGCCTGGTGGACGCCGAGACCCTGTGGTCGTGCACCACCTGCCGCGCCTGCGTGGAAGAGTGCCCGATGATGATCGAGCACGTGGATGCCATCGTCGACATGCGCCGCCACCTCACCCTGGAAAAGGGCGCCACGCCGAACAAGGGCGCTGAAGTACTCGAAAACCTGATCGCCACCGACAACCCCGGTGGTTTCGCCCCAGGCGGTCGCCTCAACTGGGCGGCGGACCTGAACCTGCCGCTGCTCAGCGAAAAGGCCAGCTGCGATGTGCTGTTCTGGGTCGGCGACGGCGCCTTCGACATGCGCAACCAGCGCACCCTGCGTGCCTTCGTCAAAGTGCTGAAGGCCGCCAAGGTGGACTTCGCCGTGCTCGGCCTGGAAGAACGCGACAGCGGCGACGTGGCTCGACGCCTGGGCGACGAAGCGACCTTCCAGTTGCTGGCGACACGCAATATCCAGACGCTGGAAAAGTACTGCTTCAAGCGCATCGTCACCTGCGACCCGCACAGTTTCCAAGTACTCAAAAACGAATACGGCGCCTTCAATGGCAACTATCAGGTGCAGCATCACAGCACCTTCATGGCCGAACTGATCGACGCGGGCGCACTTAACCTGGGCCAGCACAAGGGCAACAGCGTGACTTACCACGACCCTTGCTACCTGGGCCGCTATAACGGCGAGTACGAGGCGCCGCGTCAGGTGCTGCGTGCGCTGGGCATCGAGGTCAAGGAGATGCAACGCTCGGGCTTTCGCTCACGCTGTTGCGGCGGCGGTGGCGGTGCGCCGATCACTGACATTCCCGGCAAGCAACGGATCCCGGACATGCGCATGGACGACATTCGCGAGACCGGCGCCGAACTGGTCGCCGTGGGCTGCCCGCAATGCACGGCGATGCTTGAAGGCGTGGTCGAACCGCGGCCGCTGATCAAGGACATCGCCGAATTGGTGGCTGACGCGTTGCTGGAAGACGCGGCACCGACCAAAGCCCCTTTAAAACGTGAACCTGCGGAGGTGCATTGATGAGCGACATTATCCGCCGCGACCCACGGGCCGAATGGATCGCCCGCAACCGCCTGCATCCCTTGCACGCGGCCATGCAGCCTGCGCAGCAGAGTTGGATGGGCCCGAACGGCGTCATGCGCAAGAACGTGCATGGCGTGGGCTTTATTGGCCCCAACGGCATCAAGCGCATCGACCGCAGCGGCGCCCAGCAGGGCGGCGCGGCCAAGCGGACGGCGGCAGTGGACGTGCAGTTGCCGTTGCACCGGATTGCCGAGCCTGCGTTTTACATCAACGTGGTGCCAGACATGGTCGGCGGCCGCCTGAGCAGTCACGACCGCGACTTGCTCGGCCTGGCGCGGCAACTGGCCGGCCACGACGGCGCGGTGCTGGCCGTGGTGTTTGGCGAGCACAAGGAAAGCGCCTTCGCCACGGCTGGCGTCGACCGCCTGCTGGTGCTGGACGGTTCCGAATTCGACGGTTATTCACCGGAGCAACGGGTGCAGGGCCTGCGTGCTGTGGATAACCAGTTCAACCCACGTCACTGGTTGCTGCCCGACAGCCGTAGCGGCGGCGGTGAGCTGGGCCGACGCTTTGCCGCCAGCCTCAAGGAGCGTCCGGCCACGCGTGTGTGGCAGGTCAAGGACGAACAGTGCATCGGCCGTGCCGGCGCGGGCCAGCAGGATGTGGCGCGACCGGTGCCGCGCCTGATTCTCGCCGCTGTGGAATGCGCTGAACCGGTCAGCGACACACGGCATGAAGTGTTACCCGTGGAGTTATCCACAACCCTGGCGCGCAGCCTGCCACGTATCGAAGATTTGGGCGCGGTGGCGGTGGATCCGGCGGCGATTCCCATGGCCGAAGCCGAATTCATTTTCTCCGGCGGCAATGGGGTCAAGGACTGGGCGCTGTTTCACCAGACCGCCGCCGCACTCGGCGCCACCGAAGGCGCATCCCGAGTGGCGGTGGACGATGGCTTCATGGCGCGGGATCGCCAGGTCGGCGCCAGCGGCACCTGGGTCACGGCGCGGGTGTATGTGGCCGTGGGTATTTCCGGGGCGATCCAGCATCTGCAGGGCATCGGTGCCTGCGACAAGGTGGTGGCGATCAACCTCGATCCGGGTTGCGACATGATCAAGCGGGCCGACCTGTCAGTGATCGGCGAAAGCGCCGCGATTCTGCAAGCCTTGATCGTTGCGGTCGACACCTACCGCAATGGCGCCAAGCGCGATGCAGCTTAAGGATATGGCCATGACGACCAATGTAATCAGCCTGGTGTCCATCGGCGCCCACCCCACCTCAGGGCGCGCGCGCCGCGCCGAGCAGGACGCCCGCGCCGTCGAACTGGGCCTGCAACTGGCTGGGGATAAGTTGCAGGTGCTGCACGCCGGCAATATTCAGGAACCGACCTTGCGCAGCTACCTGGGCATGGGGTTGCCGCAGTTGCACGTGTTGGAGCAGCCGGCCGGCGCCGATGCGCTGCCGGTGCTCAGTGATTATTTACGCGATGCCGGCGCCCAGGTGGTGCTTACCGGCAGCCAGGCGGAGACCGGCGAAGGCTCGGGGATGCTGCCGTTCCTGCTGGCCGAGCAATTGGGCTGGCCGCTGATTGTGGGCCTCGCGCAGGTTGAGTCCATCGACGGCGGTGTGGCCCATGTGCTGCAAGCCTTGCCCCGTGGCCAGCGGCGCCGCTTGAAAGTGCGCCTGCCGTTTCTGGCGACTGTGGATAACGCGGCGCCCAAGCCACGGCAAAGCGCTTACGGCCCGGCGCAGCGCGGCGAGCTGGCGGCCCATGAGGTTGAAATCGAAGAAGACGAGTTATTCACAGGCGCGGTGCTGCAACCGGCCAAGCCACGGCCCAAGCGCCTCAAGGTGATCAAGGCCAAGAGCGGCGCGGACCGTATGAAGGCGGCGACGGCCAAGGCCAGTGGGGGCGGTGGGCAAGTGCTCAAGGGCCTCAGCCCTGAGGCCGGCGCCGAAGCCATCCTCAAGCTGCTCATAGAAGAAGGCGTTGTACGCTAAACACAATGTGGGAGGGGCGGTGCGACGATTCGACTTGCCCCCTCCCACAGTGTTTTTTGGTGTGTCCGGTTTACCCACAATGCCTGTTAGCCTGCGTGTGGATAAGATGTTTGCTGTCCGCTGCAAGCTACGTAAATAAAGGCGTGTAGCGTTATGTTTAAAAAATGATCAATGCTGGCTTTTCCCCTCCAAATCCCGCTGAAACCCTCGGTTTTACTCACCCGCACGCGCTTTTCCACAGACACCCCAAAGTTGCCCCCAAAGTCTGTTGGCGCTTCTGTGGATAAGGTGTTTGCGTTCCTCTGCACCCCATATAAACCGTGGCTTGCAGGCTTTAGATCAAAAAACAACCAATAGCGGATAAAACCTCTGACTTTGAATAAGTCACGGATTTTCTTGAGTTTATTTCAGAGAAAAACACCAGTTGCCCACAATTGCTGTGGGTGGCTCTGTGGATAAGTTGTTGGGCAATGGCTGGAGGGCAGGGCAGGTGGGGGTTGTCAGGGTTCTGGTTGTTTTTTGTACAGCGCAGAACCCAGACAGTTAAAGCGTTACTCGTGTGCCGCCACACCCTTGAGATAAGGTGCTGGCGCCGCGCCGAGGTTGTTCAGCAGCCGCTCGCTGTACCAATCCACGAAGTTCACCACACCAAACTCATAGGTCTGGGAGTACGGGCCTGGCTGGTAGGCCGTGGAGTTGATGCCGCGCTGGTTCTCTTCGGCCAGGCGACGGTCCTGGTCGTTGGTGGCATCCCACACTTGGCGCATGCGGTCGACGTCGTAGTCCACACCTTCCACGGCATCCTTGTGCACGATCCACTTGGTGGTGACCATGGTTTCCTGGGCGCTGATCGGCCACACGGTGAACACGATGATGTGGTCGCCCATGCAGTGGTTCCAGGAGTGTGGCAAGTGCAGGATGCGCATCGAGCCCAGGTCCGGGTTCTTGATGCGGCCCATCAGCTTGGCGCAGCCCTGTTTGCCGTCGAGGGTCATCGACACGGTGCCCTTGAGCAGCGGCATGCGCACGATACGGTTGCGCAGGCCGAAGCTGGCGTGGGCATAGGGGATTTTCTCGGCGTCCCAGGCGGCGGCCGAGGCGGCGACGTGGTCCTTGAACGCCTGGTCGGCCCGTGGGTCGGTGACGTCGTCCCATTCCAGCAGGGTTTTCAGCAGTTCCGGGTGCGACGCGTTGCAGTGATAGCACTCGCGGTTGTTTTCCAGTACCAGCTTCCAGTTGGCTTTTTCGAACAAGGTGGTCTGGATCGCCACCTTGGTGTTTTCCATGTCGTAGGGTTCCATGTAGTGGTTCAGCGTCGACAGGAAGTCATCGATGGCCGGCGGGTTTTCAGCCAGGCTGATGAAGATGTAGCCGCCGGCGGTCTTCACGTTCACCGGCTTCAAACCGTACTGCTTCATGTCGAAATCGGCGCCCATCTCGGTGCCGGCGAACAGCAGACGGCCATCGAGCTCATAAGTCCACTGGTGGTAGTGGCACACCAACTTGGCGACCTTGCCCTTGTCGCTGGTGCACAGACGCGAGCCACGGTGACGGCACACGTTGTGGAACGCATGCACCACGCCTTCGGCGCCACGGATCACGATGATCGGGTTCTTGCCGATCTGCAGGGTCAAGTAGTTGCCCTTGGCGGGGATTTCGCAGGTCATGCCGGCGATCAACCACTCTTTCTGGAAGATCTCCTGCATGTCGATATCAAACAACCGCTCATCAGAGTAAAACGGCTGCGGCAGGGAAAAGGTGCGCTCACGCTCGTGCAGCATTTGCGCGGTGGCCTTGCGTGCGGGTTCCAGCGGATCGCCCAAGCTTAAGGTTGCGGTGACGTCCATCGTGTGTGTCCTCAAGGCCATTCTGTGTGGCCGGTGAAAGTGGCTACGGTTGTTGCAAGGCAAGGCGTAAAGAAAGTGTCTTGTTGGGCGTGAGTGTGGGGCCGGCGTTGCGGCGAACCTTATCCATGGGCGACATGGCCCAATCTGATCCCGACGCGCAACCCCCTGTCGTTGGGGGCTGGTCGCCGTAAGTATGTGAATGTCGCAGATAGGTAAGTGGGTGGTTCCGGCGTTACGCAGAATCGCCACCATCAGGCCGACCTACGGCTACGGAGAATAAGCATGTCCAACAATTTCCTGAATCCGGTAACGACCCAGACCTGGGCCAATGGTCGGCACATCGTCCGTTGCGTCAAAGTCATCCAGGAAACCTGGGACGTGCGCACCTTCTGCTTCATGGCCGACCAGCCGATTCTGTTCTTTTTCAAGCCGGGGCAGTTCGTCACCCTGGAGCTGGAAATCGAAGGCCAGCCGATCATGCGCTCCTACACCATCTCCAGTTCGCCGTCGGTGCCCTACAGTTTTTCGGTGACCATCAAGCGCGTGCCGGGCGGCCGGGTGTCCAACTGGCTGCACGACACTCTGCATGAAGGGCAGGAGCTGGCGGTGCACGGACCGGTCGGGCTGTTCAACGCCATCGACTTTCCCAGCCCCAAAGTACTGTACCTGAGCGGTGGTGTCGGCATCACGCCGGTGATGTCCATGGCGCGCTGGTTCTACGACACCAATGCCAATGTGGACATGACTTTCGTCCACAGCGCGCGCTCGCCCAAAGACATCATCTACCACCGCGAGCTGGAGCACATGGCGTCGCGGATCGACAACTTCAGCCTGCACCTGATCTGCGAGAAGCATGGGCTGGGCGAACCGTGGGCGGGTTATCGCGGCTACCTGAACCACAAGATGCTCGAGTTGATGGTGCCGGACTTCCTCGAGCGTGAAGTGTTCTGTTGCGGCCCAACGCCGTACATGAGCGCGGTGAAGCGCCTGCTGGAAGCGGCCGGGTTCGACATGACGCGGTATCACGAAGAATCGTTCGGCGCCACGCCGCCGGAAGCCCGCGCCGACGCGGTCGAGCAAGCCGAACAAGCCGCCGACGCGCCGGAAGTCGATCTGGCAGACCTGCATCAGGTGGAATTCATCGCTTCGGGCAAGAGCATCCGCGTCGCTCCCGGCGAAACCGTGCATGCAGCAGCAGCCAAGCTGGGCCTGCTGATTCCGAAGGCCTGCGGCATGGGCATCTGCGGCACGTGCAAAGTGATGAAGCTGGGCGGGGAGGTAGAGATGGAGCACAACGGCGGCATCACCGAAGAAGACGAAGCCGAGGGTTACATCCTGTCGTGCTGCAGCGTGCCTAAAGGGGATGTGCGGATCGAGTTCTGATCGCCCAGATACACAGTGTTCAAATGTGGGAGGGGGCTTGCCCCCGATGGCAGTGGAACACTCACTGATGCATTGACTGAAAGACTGCTATCGGGGGCAAGCCCCCTCCCACATTGGTTCTCAGGCGTTCATGACTTCGCGTATGTCTGCAGCCAATTCACGCACACGCTCTTCCTCGGTATCCCACGCACACATGAACCGCGCGCCACCTTTGCCGATGAAGGTGTAGAACCGCCAGCCCTTGGCCGTCAGCGCCGTAATCGCCGGTTCCGAGAGTTGCAGGAACACGCCGTTGGCCTGCACCGGGAACATCAACTCCACGCCGGGAATATCCGCCACCAGGCTGCTCAGCAGCTGTGCGCAGTGGTTGGCGTGACGGGCGTGCTTGAGCCACGCGTCGTTTTCCAGCAAGCCCACCCAGGGCGCGGAGAGAAAGCGCATTTTCGACGCCAGCTGGCCCGCCTGTTTGCAGCGGTAGTCGAAGTCTTCGGCCAGTGCGTGGTTGAAGAACAGGATCGCCTCACCCACCGCCATGCCGTTCTTGGTGCCGCCAAAGCACAGCACGTCCACCCCGGCTTTCCAGGTCAGGTCGGCCGGTGAGCAGCCGAGGAAGGCGCAGGCGTTGGCGAAGCGTGCGCCGTCCATGTGCAGGTTCAGGCCCAGTTCCTTGCAAGTGGCGCTGATGGCACGGATTTCGTCGGGTGTGTACACGCTGCCCACTTCAGTGGCTTGTGTGAGCGTGACCACGCGCGGCTTGGGGTAGTGAATGTCCTGGCGCTTGAGGGCGATCTCGCGGATCGCGTCCGGGGTCAGCTTGCCGTTTTCGGTACGCGCGGTGAGCAGCTTGGAGCCGTTGGAGAAAAACTCCGGCGCGCCGCATTCGTCGGTTTCGACGTGGGCGGTTTCCGAACAAATCACGCTATGGTAGCTCTGGCACAAGGACGACAGCGCCAGCGAGTTGGCGGCGGTGCCGTTGAAGGCAAAGAACACTTCGCAGTCGGTTTCGAACAGGTTGCGGAAACCGTCGGCGGCGCGATGGGTCCATTCATCATCACCGTAGGCGCGCTGATGGCCCTGGTTGGCTTGTTCCATGGCGGCCCAGGCTTCCGGGCAGATGCCGGAATAGTTGTCACTGGCAAATTGTTGGCTCTTGTCGGTCATGGCCCGTTCCTGTGGTCGATGTTGGTGCGCACTTTACCCAACATCGGCCGGGGTGCGCACGCGCTGTAAATGCAAAGTCACTGGGGAATTATGCACGGTACTCACACTACGCCTGTCGGACGCGTCCGTGATGGCAGTCTGGATCTGCTCAAGTGGCTGGCGCTGCTGAGCATGGTACTCGACCACCTGCGCTACGTCGGTTTGAGCCTGGATGGGCTGTATGTGCCGGGACGCCTGGCGTTCCCGTGGTTTTGCCTGGCGATTGCGGCTAATTTGCATCGCGTTCGTTACGCACCGGTGACCGGCCATTGGCGCTACTTGGGTTGGTTGCTGCTGTTCAGCGTGATCAGCGAAGTGCCATATCGGCTATTTATCGAGGACGCCGATACGTTGAATGTGCTGCCGACCTTGGCGTTAGGTTTGCTGGCTGCCCGAGGATGGCAGCAAAAGGCGCTTTTTTATCGAGGTTTGGCGCTGATAGCACTCAGTATTGCGGCGGTGTTTTCGACGCATTTGATGTTCGGCTTTTTCGGCGTGTTGCTGCCCTTGGCGATGTTGCTGGTGTTCAGTCGCCCTTGGTATTTCAGTGTGCTTCCAGGCTTGGTTTGTGTTGCTGCCAACCAATGGCAGATTTTGCTTGATAGCGGCACGCCGGTGGCGCTGTTGGGGTTGGCAGCATGCCTGATTGCGCCATTGGTGGGTTTGGTCTTGTTGCGACATGCCAAAAATGTCTCGCCACCAGCGATGCGGCGTTGGGCCTATGCCTTATATCCACTGCATTTCTTGCTGCTGCTACTTATCCGCCAGATCATCGCCTAACCCCTGTGGGAGCTGGCTTGCCTGCGATGCAGACACCTCGGTCTGCCAGTTGCACCGCAGCGATGCCATCGCAGGCAAGCCAGCTCCCACGCAAGCGTTTGCACATTCTTCGGTCCATGTCGTAAACGCACCTTTGCGTGGCGTGCGCAGGCATTTGACCTGCACGCCCCAGCCCTACCATCGCATCAAAGGGCCCTGCACGGGCCTCAACAATACGAAAGGCTGGGAGAGACGCGATGTTCAGCAAACAAGACCAGATCCAGGGATATGACGACGCACTGTTGGCGGCGATGAATGCCGAGGAGCAGCGTCAGGAAGATCATATCGAGCTGATCGCGTCGGAGAACTACACCAGCAAACGTGTGATGCAAGCTCAAGGCAGCGGCCTCACCAACAAATACGCCGAAGGCTACCCGGGCAAGCGCTACTACGGCGGCTGCGAGCATGTGGACAAGGTCGAAGCCCTGGCCATCGAGCGCGCCAAGCAGCTGTTCGGCGCCGATTACGCCAACGTGCAGCCACACTCCGGTTCGTCCGCCAACAGCGCCGTGTACCTGGCGCTGATCAATGCCGGCGACACCATCCTGGGCATGAGCCTGGCCCACGGCGGTCACCTGACCCACGGCGCCAAAGTGTCGTCTTCGGGCAAGCTGTACAACGCGGTGCAGTACGGCATCAACACCGACACCGGCCTGATCGACTACGACGAAGTCGAGCGCCTGGCCGTCGAGTGCCAGCCGAAAATGATCGTGGCCGGTTTCTCGGCCTACTCCAAGACCCTGGATTTCCCGCGCTTTCGTGCCATTGCTGACAAAGTCGGCGCGCTGCTGTTCGTCGACATGGCCCACGTCGCCGGCCTGGTCGCCGCCGGCCTGTATCCAAACCCGCTGCCCTACGCCGACGTGGTCACCACCACCACTCACAAGACCCTGCGCGGTCCACGTGGCGGCTTGATCCTGGCCAAGGCCAACGAAGCCATCGAGAAGAAACTCAACGCCGCCGTATTCCCTGGCGCCCAGGGCGGCCCGCTGATGCACGTGATCGCCGGCAAGGCGGTGTGCTTCAAGGAAGCGGCCGAGCCTGGCTTCAAGGTCTACCAGCAACAAGTGATCGACAACGCCCAGGCCATGGCCGGCGTGTTTATCAAACGCGGTTATGACGTGGTCTCCGGTGGCACCGACAACCACTTGTTCCTGGTCAGCCTGATCCGTCAGGGCCTCACCGGCAAAGACGCCGATGCCGCCCTCGGTCGCGCCCACATCACCGTCAACAAGAACGCCGTGCCGAATGACCCGCAGTCGCCGTTCGTGACCTCGGGCTTGCGCATCGGCACCCCGGCGGTGACCACGCGTGGTTTCAAGGTTGCGCAGTGTGTCGAGTTGGCCGGCTGGATCTGCGACATCCTCGACAACCTCGGCGATGCCGACGTCGAGGCCAACGTGGCCAAGCACGTGTCTGCCCTGTGCGCTGATTTCCCGGTTTATCGCTGAGCGCGGTTTTGGAGTAATGACTATGCAACGCTACTCGGGCTTCGGCCTCTTCAAGCACTCCCTCAGCCATCACGAAAACTGGCAGAAGATGTGGCGTACGCCGACCCCGAAAAAGGTCTACGACGTGATCATCGTCGGCGGTGGCGGGCATGGTCTGGCGACCGCCTACTACCTGGCCAAGGAACACGGCATCACCAACGTGGCCGTGGTCGAAAAAGGCTGGCTGGGCGGCGGTAACACCGCGCGCAACACCACCATCGTGCGTTCCAACTACCTGTGGGACGAGTCGGCGCACCTGTACGAACACGCGATGAAACTGTGGGAAGGCCTGTCCCAGGACCTGAACTACAACGTGATGTTCTCCCAGCGCGGCGTCTACAACCTGTGCCACACCCTGCAAGACATCCGCGATTCCGAGCGCCGCGTCAGCGCCAACCGCCTCAACGGCGTGGACGGCGAGCTGCTCAACGCCAAACAAGTGGCCGACGAGATTCCATACCTCGACTGCTCAAAAAACACCCGCTACCCGGTGCTGGGCGCCACCGTGCAACGGCGCGGCGGCGTGGCCCGTCACGATGCCGTGGCGTGGGGCTTTGCCCGTGCGGCTGACGCACTCGGCGTGGACTTGATCCAGCAGACCGAAGTGATCGGCTTTCGCAAGGAAAACGGTGTGTGCATCGGCGTGGAAACCAACAAGGGCTTTATCGGCGCCAAGCGCGTCGGTGTAGTGACCGCAGGTAATTCCGGGCACATGGCCAAGCTGGCGGGCTTCCGTCTGCCAGTCGAATCCCACCCGCTGCAAGCACTGGTGTCCGAGCCGATCAAGCCGATTATCGACAGCGTGATCATGTCCAACGCCGTGCACGGTTACATCAGCCAGTCCGACAAGGGCGACCTGGTGATCGGCGCCGGTATCGACGGCTACAACGGCTACGGCCAGCGCGGTTCGTACCCGGTGATCGAACACACCATCCAGGCCATCGTCGAGATGTTCCCGGTGCTGTCGCGGGTGCGCATGAACCGCCAGTGGGGCGGCATCGTCGACACCACGCCGGACGCCTGCCCGATCATCTCCAAGACCCCGGTACCGAACATGTTCTTCAACTGCGGTTGGGGCACCGGTGGCTTCAAGGCCACGCCGGGCTCAGGCAACGTGTTTGCCGCGAGCCTCGCCAAGGGTGAAATGCACCCGTTGGCGGCACCGTTTTCCATCGACCGTTTCCACAACGGTGCGTTGATCGACGAACACGGCGCTGCGGCCGTCGCCCACTAACAGGAGAAATTTCCTATGTTGCATATCTTCTGTCCTCACTGTGGCGAACTGCGCTCCGAAGAGGAATTCCACGCGTCCGGCCAGGCGCACATCCCGCGCCCGCTGGACCCGAACGCCTGCACCGATGCCGAGTGGGGCGACTACATGTTCTTCCGCGACAACCCCCGTGGCCTGCACCACGAGTTGTGGATCCACGCCGCCGGTTGCCGTCAGTACTTCAACGCCACCCGCGACACCGTGACCTACGAAATCCTTGAAACCTACAAGATCGGTGAGCAGCCACAATTCACCGCCAAGGCCTCTGGAGAGAAGGTATGAGCCAGATCAATCGCCTGTCCAACGGTGGCCGCATCGACCGCAACAAGGTCCTGACGTTTACCTTCAACGGCCAGAGCTACAAGGGCTTTGAAGGCGACACCCTGGCCGCAGCCCTGCTGGCCAATGGCGTCGACATCATCGGCCGCAGCTTCAAGTATTCGCGCCCTCGCGGCATCTTTGCCGCCGGCGCCGAAGAGCCGAACGCGGTGCTGCAGATCGGCGCCACCGAAGCCACGCAAATCCCTAACGTGCGCGCCACGCAACAGGCGCTGTATCAAGGTTTGGTCGCCACCAGCACCAACGGCTGGCCGAGCGTGAACAACGACATGATGGGCATTCTCGGCAAGGTCGGCGGCAAGCTGATGCCGCCGGGTTTCTACTACAAAACCTTCATGTACCCGCAATCGTTCTGGATGACCTACGAGAAGTACATCCGCAAGGCGGCTGGCCTTGGCCGCTCGCCGACCGAGAACGACCCGGACACCTACGACAACGTCAACCGTCACTGCGACGTGCTGGTCGTGGGCGCAGGCCCTGCCGGCCTGGCCGCTGCACTGGCGGCTGCACGCAGCGGTGCCCGCGTGATCATCGCCGACGAGCAGGAAGAGTTCGGCGGCTCATTGCTCGATTCGCGCGAAAGCCTCGACGGCAAGCCGGCTGCAGAATGGGTCGCCAGCGTCATCGCCGAGCTCAAAGCCCTGCCGGACGTGGTGCTGCTGCCACGCGCCACGGTCAACGGCTACCACGACCATAACTTCCTGACCATTCACGAACGCCTCACCGACCACCTCGGTGACCGTGCGCCGATCGGCGTGGTGCGTCAGCGTATTCACCGTGTACGTGCCAAGCGTGTGGTGCTTGCCACCGGTGCGTGTGAGCGTCCGCTGGTGTACGGCAACAACGATGTGCCGGGCAATATGCTCGCGGGTGCGGTGTCGACCTACGTGCGCCGCTACGGCGTGGCACCGGGCAAGAAACTGGTGCTGTCGACCAACAACGACCACGCCTACCGCGTGGCGCTGGACTGGTTCGACGCCGGCCTCACAGTAGTCGCCGTGGCCGATGCGCGCCACAACCCAGGCGGCGCGCTGGTGGAAGAAGCCCGCGCCAAGGGCATTCGTATCCTCACCGGCAGCGCCGTGATCGAGGCCCGTGGCAGCAAGCACGTCGCCGCTGCCCGCGTGGCCGCGATTGATGTGAAAGCGCACAAAGTCAGCAGCCCCGGCGAATGGCTGGACTGTGATCTGGTCGCCAGCTCCGGTGGCTACAGCCCGGTGGTGCACCTGGCCTCGCACCTGGGCGGCAAGCCGACCTGGCGCGAAGACATCCTCGGTTTCGTGCCGGGCGAAGCACCGCAGAAACGCGTGTGCGTGGGCGGTATCAATGGCGTCTATGGTCTTGGCGATTCGTTGGCCGACGGTTTTGAAGGCGGCGTGCGCGCGGCCAGCGAAGCCGGGTTTGCGCCGGTGGAAGGCACCTTGCCCAAAGCCTTGAGCCGTCTGGAAGAGCCGACTCTGGCGCTGTTCCAGGTGCCCCACGACAAAGCCACTGCACGGGCGCCCAAGCAGTTTGTCGATCTGCAGAACGACGTCACCGCTGCCGCCATCGAACTGGCGACCCGCGAGGGCTTCGAGTCGGTCGAGCACGTCAAACGCTACACCGCGCTGGGCTTCGGCACCGACCAGGGCAAGCTGGGTAACGTCAACGGCCTGGCGATTGCCGCGCGCTCGCTGAACGTGACCATCCCGCAGATGGGCACCACCATGTTCCGCCCCAACTACACGCCGGTCACCTTCGGCGCCATCGCCGGGCGCCACTGTGGGCACATCTTCGAGCCGGTGCGCTACACCGCGCTGCAAGCCTGGCACGTGAAGAACGGCGCCGAGTTTGAAGACGTCGGCCAGTGGAAACGCCCGTGGTACTTCCCGCGCAACGGTGAAGACCTGCACGCGGCGGTAAAGCGTGAATGCCTGGCCGTGCGCGACAGCGTCGGCCTGTTGGACGCGTCTACCCTGGGCAAGATCGACATTCAAGGCCCGGATGCCCGCGAGTTTCTCAACCGCATCTACACCAATGCGTGGACCAAGCTCGACGTGGGCAAGGCGCGCTACGGCCTGATGTGCAAGGAAGACGGCATGGTTTTCGACGACGGCGTGACTGCCTGTCTGGCCGATAACCACTTCCTGATGACCACCACCACCGGCGGCGCGGCCCGCGTTCTTCAGTGGCTGGAAATTTACCAGCAGACCGAATGGCCGGACCTCAAGGTGTACTTCACCTCGGTTACCGACCACTGGGCGACCATGACCTTGTCCGGCCCCAACAGCCGCAAGCTGTTGAGTGAAGTGACCGACATCGACCTGGACAAGGACGGCTTCCCGTTCATGACCTGGAAGGAAGGCCTGGTCGGCGGCGTACCGGCGCGGGTGTTCCGTATCTCGTTTACCGGTGAGCTGTCGTACGAAGTCAACGTGCAGGCCGACTACGCCATGGGCGTGCTGGAAAAAATCGTCGAGGCCGGGAAAAAGTACAACCTGACCCCGTACGGCACCGAGACCATGCACGTACTGCGCGCCGAGAAGGGCTTCATCATCGTCGGCCAGGACACGGATGGCTCGATGACGCCGGACGACCTGAACATGGGCTGGTGCGTAGGGCGCACCAAACCGTTCTCGTGGATCGGCTGGCGCGGCATGAACCGTGAGGACTGCGTGCGTGAAGAGCGCAAGCAACTGGTGGGGCTCAAGCCGATTGATCCGAACGTGTGGCTGCCTGAAGGCGCGCAGCTTGTGCTGGATGCCAAGCAGACGATCCCGATGAAAATGGTCGGCCACGTCACCTCAAGTTATGCACACAACTCCCTGGGTTATTCGTTTGCCATGGGTGTGGTCAAGGGCGGCTTGAAGCGCATCGGCGAGCGGGTGTTCTCGCCGCAGGCGGATGGCAGCGTGATCGAGGCGGAGATTGTGTCTTCGGTGTTCTTTGATCCGAAAGGGGATCGGCAGAACATCTGATAGACCGCGGTGCCTGCATCGCAGGCAAGCCAGCTCCCACATTTTGAATGTGTTCGCAATTCAAAAATGTGGGAGCCGGGCTTGCCCGCGATGAGGCCCGAACAGTCACTGCGAGACTTACAGAATTCAAACAGGTGCTTTATGACAGCAGCCAACGTTTACCAACAACGCCCCACCACCGGTGCCAAGGCCGAGTCGTCGCTGCACCATGCCGACCTCGCCAGCCTGGTGGGCAAGGGCCGTAACAATGCCGGCGTGACCGTGCGCGAAAAGAAACTCCTCGGCCACCTGACCATTCGTGGTGACGGCCACGATGCCGCGTTCGCCGCCGGCGTGCACAAGGCTCTGGGCATCGAGTTGCCCGGCGCCCTGCAAGTGATCATCAAGGGCGAAACCAGCCTGCAATGGCTCGGCCCGGATGAGTGGTTGCTCATCGTGGCAAGCGGTGAAGAATTCGCCGCCGAGCAGAACCTGCGCGCCGCCCTGGGCGAGTTGCATATCCAGATCGTCAACGTCAGCGGCGGCCAGCAGATTCTCGAACTGAGCGGCCCGAACGTGCGCGACGTGCTGATGAAGTCCACCAGCTACGACGTTCACCCCAACAACTTCCCCGTGGGCAAGGCGGTGGGCACGGTATTCGCCAAGTCGCAACTGGTGATCCGCCACACGGCAGAAGACACCTGGGAGCTGCTGATTCGTCGCAGCTTCTCGGATTACTGGTGGTTGTGGCTGCAGGATGCCTCGGCCGAGTTCGGCCTGAGTGTTCACGCCTGAGGAATAAACCATGAGCCGCGCACCCGATACATGGATTTTGACTGCCGACTGCCCCAGCGTGCTCGGCACGGTGGACGCGGTCACCCGCTACCTGTTCGAACAGGGCTGCTACGTCACCGAGCACCATTCGTTCGATGACCGCCTCTCGGGACGATTTTTTATTCGGGTGGAATTTCGCCAGCCAGACGGCTTTGACGAGCAGGGTTTCCGCGATGGCCTGGCCACGCGTGGTGAAGCCTTTGGCATGATCTTCGAGCTGACGGCGCCGAACTACCGGCCAAAAGTGGTGATCATGGTGTCCAAGGCCGATCACTGCCTCAACGACCTGCTGTACCGCCAGCGCATCGGTCAGCTGTCGATGGACGTGGTCGCGGTGGTGTCCAATCACCCTGATTTGCAGCCGTTGGCCGACTGGCACCAGATTCCCTACTACCATTTCCCCCTCGACCCCAACGACAAACCGTCCCAGGAGCGTCAGGTGTGGCAGGTGATTGAGGAGACGGGCGCGGAACTGGTGATCCTTGCGCGCTACATGCAAGTGCTGTCGCCGGAGCTGTGCCGCAAGCTGGACGGCAAGGCGATCAATATTCATCACTCATTGCTGCCGGGGTTCAAGGGTGCCAAGCCTTATCACCAGGCGTACAACAAGGGGGTGAAGCTGGTCGGTGCCACGGCGCATTACATCAACAATGATCTGGATGAAGGCCCGATCATCGCCCAGGGCGTGGAGGTGGTGGACCACAGCCACTATCCCGAGGACTTGATTGCCAAGGGGCGGGACATCGAAGGGCTGACGTTGGCGCGGGCGGTGGGGTATCACATTGAGCGGCGGGTGTTCTTGAATGCCAATCGCACCGTCGTTCTCTAGATCGCTATCGCAGGCAAGCCAGCTCCCACATTCTGGGTGTGTGAACCCGATCCACTGTGGGAGCTGGCTTGCCTGCGATGAGGCCCTTACAAGCAACACAAGAAACAGCATCTGTAACCCGAGCATTTAACGCGCTGCCCCAAGGGCAACGCAGTTCCATAAAAACAACAGCGAGGTGAAAGCATGTCTGGTAATCGTGGTGTCGTGTATCTCGGCAACGGCAAGGTCGAAGTACAGAAAATCGACTATCCCAAAATGCAGGACCCCCGTGGCAGGAAGATTGAACACGGCGTCATCCTGCGCGTGGTTTCCACCAATATCTGCGGCTCCGACCAACACATGGTGCGTGGCCGCACTACCGCTCAGACCGGCCTGGTGCTCGGTCACGAAATTACCGGCGAAGTGATCGAGAAGGGCAGCGACGTCGAGAACCTGAAACTCGGCGACCTGGTGTCGGTGCCATTCAACGTGGCGTGCGGCCGCTGCCGCTCGTGCAAGGAACAACACACCGGCGTGTGCCTGACCGTCAACCCGGCCCGTGCCGGTGGCGCCTACGGCTATGTCGACATGGGCGACTGGACCGGCGGCCAGGCTGAATACGTGCTGGTGCCGTACGCCGACTTCAACCTGCTCAAACTGCCGGACCGCGACAAGGCCATGGAGAAAATCCGCGACCTGACCTGCCTGTCCGACATCCTGCCGACCGGCTACCACGGCGCCGTCACTGCCGGCGTTGGCCCAGGCAGCACCGTGTACATCGCCGGTGCCGGCCCGGTCGGTCTGGCTGCTGCGGCCTCCGCGCGCCTGCTGGGCGCGGCGGTGGTGATCATCGGCGACGTCAACCCGGTCCGCCTGGCGCACGCCAAGGCTCAGGGTTTCGAAATTGCTGACCTGTCCACCGACACCCCGCTGCACGAACAGATCGCCGCACTGCTGGGCGAGCCCGAAGTGGACAGCGCCGTTGACTGCGTGGGCTTCGAAGCGCGCGGCCACGGGCATGACGGCGTCAAGGCCGAAGCGCCGGCCACCGTGCTCAACTCGTTGATGGGCGTGGTGCGCGTGGCGGGCAAGATCGGTATTCCGGGTTTGTACGTGACCGAAGACCCTGGCGCGGTGGACGCCGCCGCGAAAATGGGCAGCCTGAGCATTCGCTTTGGCCTGGGCTGGGCCAAATCCCACAGCTTCCACACCGGGCAGACGCCGGTGATGAAGTACAACCGCCAACTGATGCAGGCGATCATGTGGGACCGCATCAACATCGCCGACATTGTCGGCGTGCAGGTCATCAGCCTGGATGACGCGCCGCGTGGGTACGGCGAGTTCGATTCAGGTGTGCCGAAGAAGTTTGTGATCGATCCGCACAAGCTGTTCAGCGCTGCTTAACGTTGTGCCAATGAAAAGGGCGACCCATGGGTCGCCCTTTTTTTGCCGAAAAACAACGGTGGGAGGGGAATCAGCGAGTGGCCAGTGCACCCTGGTACACCGTCGGGCCTGTCGGTTGCTTGCTCAGTGAACCGCCCTTGGTTTCCGAACTCACCATCAACTCCACTGGTTTGCTGATGGTTTCCTGCTGGCGCGGGTTCAGGCCGATGATGCCTTTGCCGTCCTCGGGCAACAGCCCCAGGGAAACGGGCGTGCCGCCTTCGGGGAGGGCCCACAGTTCCAGGCTTTGGTCGGGCGCCG
This sequence comes from Pseudomonas poae, assembly GCF_001439785.1. Classification (GTDB taxonomy): domain Bacteria; phylum Pseudomonadota; class Gammaproteobacteria; order Pseudomonadales; family Pseudomonadaceae; genus Aquipseudomonas; species Aquipseudomonas poae. The sequence continues at coordinate 330,857 of NZ_JYLI01000002.1, forward strand.
GTGCCGTGGCGGCAATCGGCTGCACTTCCAGGTAATCCTTGTGCGCCATGATCTGCGCGGCCGGCTGCTGGGCGGTGGTCACCAGGGTGGCGGCGGATTTGACGCTGTCTTTGGTGTAGAGCGCACCGCCGACACCGGCCACCACGACGACACAGGCGCCGATAAACAGGCGAGGGCGGCTCCAGAATGGAGGCTTGTGCTCAATCACTGGGGTTTGGATCGCAGTCATAAGTCTCTTCCTGACAAATTTTGTAGTCAGAGCATGGACCTTGCCAATGACGATGGGTTCCTGAACCCATCGTCGGCGATCTTCGTCAGAGTGATGCCAATTGGCCTTTATATAGCACTGGTCCGGTAGGTTGGCCACTCGGTGAACCGCCTTCGGGTTCGAGGGTGACAGCAAGGGTGGCCGGGGCCTGGAGCAGCGTTTGCTGCGCCTCGCTCAGCTGAATTCTGCCCTTGCCTGCAGTCGGCACCAACCCCAGGGAGATCGGTTTGCCACCCGCTGGAATAACCCATAATTCCAATGCCTGCGCAGGCGTCACTGCGGCCAGGGCCAGTGGTTCAACCTGCAGGTGATCGGCAAACGTGTCGATCCGCAACGCCGGCTGCTGGTCGGCGGCGACCAGCGTGGCGCGGTATGCAAGGCCCGTGTCGCGCTGGTAGAGCACGCCGGTCAACACTGCCGCGATCAAGGCGCATGCGGCAGCCAGCAGGCGCACCTTCATCCACCACGGTTTTTTTGCCGGTACGTGCACCCGCTGCGGCTCGATCCGCGCCTGGATGCTTGCCCACACGTGATCGGGCACGGCGCGTTCGGGCAGGCTGCCGGTGAGGCTGGCAAGCGCCTCCTGCCAATGCCCAAGCTCTGCGCGCAGCGCGGCATCGTTGAGCAGAAGGGCGTCGAAGCGGCGACGGGCGGTGGCGGGCATCAGGCCGATTGCGTAGTCGGCGGCCAGGGCGCGGCGCAGGGCGGTGGTGTGGTAGTTCATGATTCAAGGCACCTGCGCAGGCGCTCCATGCCGCGACGAATCCAGGATTTGACCGAGCCCAGGGGGGCCGCCAGGTGTTCGGCCAGCTCCGAGCACGACAGGCCTCGAAAGTAAGCCATGGTGATCGATTGGCGCTGCATGCCGTCGAGGGTGTCCAGGCAGCGGTTGAGTGCGCGGGCGTTGCGTTCGCTGTCGAGCTGGTCGTGGGCGCTGGGGCTGTCGTCGAGTAGGGCGTCCTGCTGGCCATCAGCGAGAGGCTGCTCACGGCGTTTGCGCAAGTGGTCGATGGCCAGGTTGCGGGTGATGTTCACCATCCATGTCATGGGCGCCGCCAGGTGTGGCTCGTAGCGCGACGCGTTGTACCAGATGCGCACGAAGGCCTCCTGCAAGACCTCCTCGGCGAGGTCCGAACGGCCCATGAAGCGGTAGGCTATCCCGTGCAGGCGCGGCGAAACGCTGCGGTACAGAGTTTCGAACGCCTGGCGGTTGCCCAGGGCGCATTGGGCCAGCAGCGGGCGTAATGGGTCAGCATCGGTCAGCGTAATGGGGTTTCTCCAGGCTCTCGAACGAGGGCGACGGGACTGCGCACGGTGGGCAGAGGGTAATTCAATTTGCGCAGTCATTCCATCCAGCTCCGAGGCGGCCTGTCAGTGCTATACGCAGGCCGCAGCGTTTCGGATGCGGTTGGGAACAAGCCCTGTCATCGCCAGTCCAACACCTGCTTTCACCCCCCACCTGCAGAGGTTGTTTCGATGAAGATTTCACGCGGTTTCGCTTTTTCCTGCCTGATGACCTTGGTAGCGGCCCCGGTGTTTGCCGCAGGGTTCAGCCTGGGTGATGCGGCCAATGCGATTTCCGGCATGCAGGGTGGCAACAACAAGGCCGCTGCCGCCGCACCGTCGTCCGAGACGGCCGGTTTGCTGAGCGCACTCACCTCGCAACTCAACGTTACCCCCGAACAGGCCGTTGGCGGCACCGGCGCCATGCTGGGCCTGGCCAAAAACCAACTGAGCGGCAACGATTATTCGCAATTGGCCAAGAGCGTGCCGGGGTTGGACAAGCTGTCCGGCGACAATGCACTGGGCAGCCTCGGGGCCTTGAGCGGGATGCTCGGCCAGAGCGGCGGCAGCAAGACCAGCGGCCTGGACGGCCTGCTGGGCAACGTGAAAAACACCAATGACCTGAACACGGCGTTCAGCGCCCTGGGCATGGACAGCGGGATGATCGGCCAGTTTGCGCCAGTGATCCTGCAATACCTGGGCAGTCAGGGGGCCAACGGCTCGGTACTGGGCAAGCTGGCCCAGGCCTGGGGCACCGGCAGCTAAACCTGCTGCGCGCGCAGCTGTTCGATGCGCGCGTCTTTCTCCTTCCAGAGCTGGTTGACCCAGTTCTGGACGGTCTGGCGAAACACCGGATCGTTCTCGTAATCCCCCTGCCACAACGCCGGATCCAGCTCGCGGGTGCGTATATCGACGATCACCGTTGGCACGCCGCCGCTGATCAAGTCCCAGAATCCGGGGATCCTTTGCTGTGGATAGACCACGGTCACGTCGAGGATCGCGTCCAGCTGTTCACCCATCGCCGCCAGCACAAACGCCACGCCGCCCGCCTTGGGCTTGAGCAGGCGGCTGAACGGCGACGCCTGCTGTGCCCGCTTGGCTTCGTTGAACCGCGTGCCTTCCAGGTAATTGACCACCGTCACCGGCTGGCGCTTGAACAGTTCGCACGCCTCTTTGGTGATCTTCAGGTCCTGCCCCGCCAGCTCCGGGTGCCTGGCCAGGAACGCCTTGGTGTAGCGCTTCATGAACGGGTAGTCGAGCGCCCACCAGGCCAGGCCCAGAAAGGGCACCCAGATGAGTTCTTTTTTCAGAAAAAACTTGAAGAACGGCGTGCGCCGGTTGAGTGCCTGGATCAGGGCCGGGATGTCCACCCACGACTGGTGATTGCTGATCACCAGGTAGGAGGTGTCACGTCGCAGGTCGGCGCCGCCGCGAATGTCCCATTGGGTCGGGATGCACAGCGAGAAAATGAGCTTGTCGATCTCGGCCCAGGTCTCGGCGATCCACATCACCGCCGCCGAGGCATGGTCACGCCAGCGCCCTGGCGCGACCAGCTTGAGCAGCGCGAACACCAGCAACGGGCCGATCAGGATCAGCGTATTGAGCAACAGCAGCAACGTGACGCAACAGCCGGTGAGCAGGCGGCGCATAAGCAACTCTTGGAATTCCTGTGGGCCGCTCATCATAAGCAAGCAACGTCCGCAGGCCAAATCGCAAATCGCCCGACGAATGTTTCACACCGGGCACGCTATGCTCGGTCATCCAACTAAGTGCCGGGTTTGCGGTCTAGAATCCGCCCACCTTCTTTCGAGGAAATCACGCCGTGAAATTGCTCCTTGCCGCGTTCACCCTGGTTGCCCTGCCCGTCATGGCCGCCGAACCGACCCTCTACGGGCGCTATGAATACATCCAGTTGCCGGAGATCGGCGAGACCTTCAAGGCCAAGATGGACACAGGTGCGCTCACCGCCTCGCTGTCGGCCCGCGACATCCAGACCTTCACCCGCGACGGCGACGACTGGGTGCGCTTTCGCCTCGGCGGCCAGGACGCGTCGAACAAGGTCTACGAGCACAAGGTTGCGCGCATCAGCAAAATCAAGAGCCGCGCCGACGAGGATGACGACAAGGACGAGTCCAGCGTGACCAAACGCCCGGTGATTGACCTGGAAATGTGCCTGGGCGACGTCAAACGCACTGTCGAGGTCAACCTCACCGACCGCAGCAGCTTCAACTATCCGCTGCTGATCGGCGCCAAGGCCTTGCGCGAATTCGGCGCGGCGGTGAACCCGGCGCGGCGCTACACTGCCGATAAACCGGACTGCTGACGGACCGCCATGGCGCACATCCTGATTGTCGAAGACGAAGCCGCAATTGCCGATACGCTGATCTTCGCCCTGCAGGGCGAAGGGTTCACCACCACCTGGCTGACCCTCGGCCAGGCGGCGCTTGCGCATCAGCGCCAGACCCCGGCCGACCTGGTGATTCTCGACATTGGCCTGCCGGACATCAGCGGCTTTGAAACCTGCAAGCAACTGCGCCGTTTCAGCGAAGTGCCGGTGATGTTCCTCAGCGCCCGGGATGGCGAGATCGACCGGGTGGTGGGGCTGGAGATCGGCGCCGACGACTACGTGGTCAAGCCGTTCAGCCCGCGTGAAGTGGCGGCGCGGGTGCGGGCGATTCTCAAGCGGGTCGGCCCGGTGGTGGCGCCGGCGGTGTTCCAGATCGATCTGGAGCGCATGCAGATCACCTATCGCGGCCAGCCCCTGAGCCTGACCCGCCATGAATTCCGCCTGCTGCAGAGCCTGCTGGAACAGCCCGAGCGGGTATTCAGTCGCGAGCAACTGCTGGACGCGGTGGGCGTGCCCGCCGACGCCGGCTACGAGCGCAATATCGACACTCACATCAAAAGCCTGCGCAGCAAATTGCGCAGCGTGGCGGCGCAGGCCGAGCCGATCCAGACCCATCGCGGCCTCGGCTACAGCTACAGCCCCGGCAACAGCTGATGCGCCTGGGGCTGCGGATTTTCCTGGTGTATGCGCTGTTTATCGGCCTTACCGGTTATTTCGTGCTCAGCACCGTCATGAACGAAATTCGCCCCGGCGTGCGTCAGTCCACCGAGGAAACCCTGGTGGACACCGCCAACCTGCTGGCCGAAGTGCTGCGCAATGACGTGCAGAACGGCACCCTCGGCCAAAGCCATTGGCCCGAACTGCTCAAGGCCTACGGCAGCCGCCAACCGGGCGCGACCATCTGGGGCCTGCCGAAAAACCAGGTCAACCACCGCATCTACGTGACCGACGCCCAGGGCCGTGTGCTGCTCGACTCCACGGGGCAAGCGCTGGGCCAGGACTATTCCCGCTGGAACGACGTGTACCTGACCCTGCGTGGCGAGTACGGCGCGCGTTCCACCCGCAGCGACCCCGACGACCCGGCCTCGTCGGTGATGCACGTGGGCGCGCCGATCCGCGACCACGGCCAGATCATCGGCGTGGTCACCGTGGCCAAGCCCAACAGCTCATTGCAGCCCTATGTCGACCGCACCGAGCGCCGCTTGCTGTGGTACGGCGCCGGGCTGGTGGTTCTCGGCCTGCTGCTCGGCGCGTTGCTGTCGTGGTGGCTGAGCGCTGCCTTGCGGCGCCTCACCGCCTATGCCGAGGCGGTCAGCGAAGGACGTCGTGCCGAGTTGCCGCATTATCGTGGCGGTGAGCTCAAGCAGTTGTCCACCGCCGTGGAGCACATGCGCACGCAACTGGAAGGCAAGGCGTACGTTGAGCATTACGTGCACACCCTGACCCACGAATTGAAAAGCCCGCTGGCGGCGATTCGCGGCGCTGCGGAGTTGTTGCAGGGCGACATGAGCCGCGAGCAGCAGCAGCGCTTCGTCGGCAATATCGACAGTGAAAGCGCGCGCCTGCAGCAGTTGATCGAACGCCTGCTGAATCTGGCGCAGGTCGAACAGCGCCAGGGGCTGGACGAGCAGGCGAGTATCTCGCTGGCCGCGTTGGTCGATGAGGTGCTCAAGGCGCAATGCGCGCGTATCGAAGGGGCCGGGCTGCAAGTCGAGCAGGCCATTGCGGCGGATGTGCAGGTGTTCGGCGAGCCCTTTCTGTTGCGCCAGGCCCTGGGCAATCTGCTGGATAACGCCCTGGATTTCACCCCGGCGGGCGGCACGCTGAGGTTCAGCGCGCAGGTGCTGCATCACGATGTAGACGTCAGTCTGTTCAACCAGGCGCAGCCGATTCCTGACTACGCACTGCCGCGCCTGAGCGAGCGCTTTTACTCTCTGCCGCGCCCGGCCAGCGGACGCAAAAGCACCGGCCTGGGCCTCAACTTTGTCGAGGAAGTGATGAAGCTGCACGGCGGCGCCATGGACATCGGCAATGTGCCGGGCGGCGTGCAAGTGGTGCTGCATCTCCACACAGTCTCCACGATGCCCACATAAATCGCCCACATGCGGGTTTCACGCTCTGCCCATCCAAAACAGGGAGAGCCCCGATGAACCGCAGCCTGCTTTTCAAACTTGGCGCCATTGCGCTGTTGATGTTGCTGTTGCTGATTCCGCTGCTGATGATCAACGGCATCATCAGTGACCGCCAGCAGAGGCGCGACGACGTATTGACAGATATCGCCCGCAGCTCCAGTTACGCACAGCGCCTCACCGGGCCGGTGATGGTAGTGCCGTATCGCAGGACCGTGCGCGAGTGGAAGCTCAATGAAAAACTCAATCAACGCTACGAACAAACCCGTGAAGAACGCGGCCGTCTGTATTTCCTGCCGGAGCGTTTTGAGCTCGACGGCCAGGTGCAGACCGAACTGCGTGCACGGGGCATTTACCAGGCGCGGCTGTTCCATGCCAATAACCGCATCAGCGGGCGTTTCGAGTTGCCAGAGCAATTGGGCATTACCGAGCATTTTGCCGATTACCGCTTTGAGCCGGCGTTTCTGGCGGTGGGTGTCAGCGATATTCGCGGCATCGAAAATGCGCTGAAACTGGAACTGGGCAGCCAGCGCCTTGAATTCGCGCCGGGCTCCCAGGTGGACTGGCTGGGGGAGGGCGTGCACGTGGCGCTGCCGGCGCTGGACAGCCACAAGCCCGCCGCGCTGGAGTTCGCCTTTGACCTGCGCCTGCAAGGCACCGAGCAGTTGCAAGTGGTGCCGGTAGGCAAGACCAGCCAGGTGTCACTCGCGTCCAACTGGCCGCACCCCAGTTTTATCGGCAACTTCCTGCCGACGCAAAGGGACGTTACGGACAAGGGCTTTACCGCCCACTGGCAGACCTCGTTTTTCGCCACCAACCTTGAGCAGGCCCTGCAGACCTGCCTGGACCGCCAGGCCTGTGACGACTTCAACAACCGCAGCTTCGGCGTGAACTTCATCGACCCGGTAGACCAGTACCTCAAGAGCGACCGCGCGATCAAATACGCGTTGCTGTTCATCGCCCTGACCTTTGGCGCCTTCTTCCTGTTCGAAGTGCTGAAGAACCTGGCAGTGCACCCGATCCAGTACGCTCTGGTGGGCGCGGCCCTGGCCTTCTTTTACCTGCTGCTGCTGTCGTTGGCCGAGCACCTGGGGTTCGCCCTGGCCTATCTGATCTCGGCGAGTGCCTGTGTGCTGTTGATCGGGTTTTACGTGTGTCATGTGCTGCGCAGCGTTGCCCATGGCCTGGGGTTTTCGGCGGGGTTGGCGGCACTGTATGGCCTGTTGTACGGACTGCTCAGCGCCGAGGATTATGCGCTGCTGATGGGCTCACTGCTGTTGTTCGCCCTGCTCGGCACAGTGATGGTGCTGACGCGCAAACTGGATTGGTACGGCGTGGGCCGACGCAAGGGGGCTCAGCCATGATGGGCTTGCGCGAGGATCAACAGTTAAGGGACCAGTTGGTGAGCAGGATCAACACGCTGTTGTGGCGAGCGGGCTTGCCCCGCGTTGGGGTGCGAAGCGCCCCCAATCCAGCAAAACGCGGTGAACCTGATACGGCTCAGCGCCTGGTTGTGGGGCTGCTGCGCAGCCCAACGCAGGACAAGCCTGCTCGCCACAGGGAATCTGCGCTTAACTCAACGGCATTAGGGCAAGCCCGCTCGCCACAGAATGTCAGGCAGGTGGCTGGGTCTGCAGCATCGAAGGACGCTGGCTGACCTCGGCATACCACTGCGCAAGTTTGGGGTTATTCGCCCGCCATTGCAGGTCCGCATGGCGGAAATCGAGGTAGCCCAGTGCACAGGCCACGCTGATGGCGGCGATGTCGAAGTGGCTGGTCAGCTCGGCCGTTGCCTCGTGTTCCAGCTCGTCGAGGATGCGGCGTATCTTGTTGCGTTGTTCATCCAGCCATGCAGCCCAGTGCTTTTCCACCGGGCGCAGAGCGACTTCGTAGCGCGTCAGCACGGCGGCATCCAGGATGCCGTCGGCCATCGAGGCCAGGGTCAGGCGGCGCCAGCGGGCCGAGCCGTCGCGAGGCGTCAGCGGGTTGCCGATATGCTGGTGATCGAGGTAATCAAGGATCACCCGGCTGTCATGCAGCATGCTGCCATCGGCCAGGCGCAGGGCCGGGATTTTGCCGACAGGGTTGCCTTGCACCACCTCGGCGTCCGCGCTGACAGGCGTTGGCACGCAGTTGTGCAGCGCCACGCGATCCTGCTGGCCGGTCTCGATCAGCAGCACACGGACTTTGCGCACGAAGGGCGAAGCGGGGTTGTGGAACAAGGTCATGCTGGGCGTGGACATGGGCATTCCTCGAAATGGGCTGGAGCCTAGCCTAGAAGGTTGGGCGATGGCTGGCGAGGGGATTGTGGTGTTTTTGCGGGTCTCATCGGCCGCGCCGCCCCAACAGCCCCCAGGTGCCAATCACTGCAGGAACCCCCAACCCCAGCCAGCTCAAAACGTCCCACAGCCCATCCCCCAACAGCGCCGCAAACAGCCCGGCCGCGCTGAGCAGGCCGATCCCCAGCGGTAGGGCAAACACCTTCCAGAAACTCGACTGGCGCGGTTTCATGCCTTGCCCGCCTTGCGCCGCACGATCCACAGGTACACGCCGCTGCCCAGCACGATAAGGGTCAGCACATCCAGGAATGCCCACAGGATTTTCATCGGCATGCCGCCGTAGTCACCGAAGTGCAACGGCTGCGACATGCCCATGGCGTCCATGTACCACGGCCGCTCGGCAATGGCGGTCACGGCCAGGGTGCGGGCGTCGATCAGGACCGGGGTGAGCAGGTGCGAGGTCAGGTGCGTGCTGCCCTTCATGAACACGGCGTAGTGGTGCTCGCTGGAAAAACGCGTACCGGGGAAAGCGATGAAGTCCGGTTGCATGCCCGGCGCGGCCCTGGCGGCAATGTTCAGCAACTCGCTGGCCGGTGCGCGTTGCGTCAGCGGCGGGGCGTGTTTGTAGGGTTCGATCATGGCGCTGAGGCTGTCGGTGCGCCAGGCGGCGATGATCAGGTCGGCGCAGGCGCTGATCACGCCGGTTACGCCCACCACAAGGGCCCAGGTCAGGGTGACCGCGCCGAGCAGGTTGTGCAGGTCGAGCCAGCGCAGGCGCGTGGATTTATCCTGGCGCACCGTCCCGAACTTCAAGCGGCGCATGAACGGCAGGTACAGCACCGTGCCCGAGACAATCGCCAGCACAAACAGCACGCCCATGAACGCCAGCAACAGCTTGCCCGGCAGGCCGGCGAACATGTCCACATGCAGGCGCAGCACGAACAGCGTGAAGCCGCCATTGGCCGACGGCATGTCCACCGATTCACCGGTGCGCGCGTCAAGCATGAAGGTGTGCGACGAATTGGGCTCGGTGCCGGCCGTCGCCGCCATGATCGCGATCACCCCGTTTTTGTCGTCCTCGTCCCAGGCCAGGTATTGCATGGCCTCGCCCGGTCGATGGGCCTGGGCCTTGGCGACCAGTTGTTCCAGATCGAGCTGCGGCGTGTCGGCCGGCATCTGCGCAAGCGTCGGCTCGTTGCCCAGCAGGTGGTCGATCTCGTGATGGAACACCAGCGGCAACCCGGTGAGGGCGAGCAGCAGCAGGAAAACAGTGCAGATCAGGCTGGTCCAGGTGTGGATGAAGGACCAGCGGCGGATGGTTTTGCTTTTCATTTTTCTAGCCTTCAGACGCACCGAAGCCGCCCCGGAGGACGGCCTGGTTATTAGCTCAGCGGTTTACCACTGGTAGGTAGCGCTGGCGACGACGCTGCGTTGGTCGCCGAAGTAGCAGTAGGAACCGTCACAGGTGGAAATGTAATCCTTGTTGAACAGGTTGGTGGCGTTCACTTTCACCGATGCACCCTTGAGGCTGTTGTCCAGACGTCCGAGGTCATAGTGCACGGTGCCGTCGAACACGGTGTAGGCATTGGCTTTGCCGGTCCAGGTGTTGGCTTGGTCGCCATAGGTGTTGCCGGTGTAGCGCGCGCCAAAGCCGATACCGAAACCGTCGAGTGATCCGATATGCCAGGTGTAATCGGTCCACAGTGAGGCTTGCTGATTAGGGATCAATTGCAGGCGGTTGCCTTTGTATTGGCCCTTTTGCACTTCAGACTTGGCCAGGGTATAGGCCGCGATTACCTTGAGGTTGTCGGTCACGTCAGACACGGCTTCCAATTCCAGGCCTTTGACTTTCACTTCGCCTGTCTGATCGGTGACCGAGGCGCCACCGGACTGGAAGCGGGTGACTTGCACATTTTTCTGGGTCAGGTCGTAAACCGCCGCGCTGAGCAGTGTGTTCGAGCCGGGCGGCTGGTATTTCACTCCCAGTTCCCACTGCTGGCCTTCGGTGGGTTTGAACGACTGGACGGGGTCCACGCTGGCGTTGCTCGCGGGCTGGAACGACTCTGCGTAGGAGAGGTAGGGCACGAAACCGGAGTCGAACACATAGCTCAGCGCCGCGTTGCCACTGAAGTTCTTGCTGCGGTCGGTATTGGTGGCGTCGTTCTTATTGAAGTAGGTGGTGCCCTGGTGTACCCAGTCTTCCCGGCCGCCCAAAGCCAGGCGCCAGTTATCGAGGGCCATTTGGTCCTGCACGTAAAGGCCGGTCTGCACGGTTTTCTGGTTGTAGTCATAGAAGGCCGTCGAGCGCGCCGGGCGCACGATCGGCTGGCCGTAGACCGGGTTGAAAATATTAGTGGTGCCGCCGTCGCCGAAAATCGCCAGGTAAGAGGTGTCGGTGCGTTGATGATCCAGACCCAGCAGCAGAGTGTGAGTGACCTCGCCGGTAGCGAAGTCAGCCTGGAAATTGTTATCCACTGCGAACTGGCTGATGTCCTCATCCACATTGGTCGAGGAGCGGCTGATATTGCCATTGGCATCGGCAGGGGAGAATGCGAAGGAGCCGACCGTCAACTGCTGGAACGCCAACTCGGACTTGGTGTAGCGCAGGTTCTGCTTGAATTGCCAGGTGTCGTTGAAGCGATGCTCGAACGCGTAGCCGAGTGCGTAGTAGGTGCGGTCGTAGAAATCGTAATCGGGGTCGCCAAGGTTCTTGTGGTGGGAAACCTCGCCCAGCGGCGATTTGATCTTGGTGCCCTGGATCGGCAGGAACTGGCTAGTAGTGCCGGTATCGTCACGGGTGAACTGTGAGAGCAGGGTCAGCGTGGTATCGGTGTCGATATTCCAGGTCAGACTAGGCGCGATGTTGTAGCGCTTATTGTCGATATGGTCGACCTGGGTGCCCGCATCACGCAGCACACCGCTGAGGCTGTAGAGAAATTGGCCTTGGTCGTCGATTTTGCCGGTGCTGTCGAAGTTGATCTGACGGTAGTTGTCACTGCCGTATTGCACCTGCACCGCGTTACTCGATTGTGCACTGGGACGCCGACTGACCATGTCCAGCAGACCGCCCGGCGGGGTCTGGCCATAGACCGACGAGGCCGGGCCGCGCAGCAGGGCGAGGCGGTCCAGATTCCAGGTTTCGGCTTTAGGGTTGGCGTACACACCGCGCGGTAGCGGTAGGCCGTCGAGAAATTGAGTAGGTTCGAAGCCACGTACGCGCATCCAGTCGTAGCGCGTGTCGCTGCCGTAGCTGGCGGACACAATGCCGGGCATATATTTGACGGCATCGTCCAGGTTCTGGACATTGCGGTCCTGCATCTGCTGGCGGTTGGCAACGGAAATCGATCGCGGCGCTTCGACCAGTGCGGTGTCGGTCTTGGTGCCGGCGGCGGTGCGCTTGGCCACATAACCCTCCACCGGCCCCCACGCACTCTCATACTCCCCCTGCCCGATAACGCTGGTCTGCGGCAACGCCACAACCCCGTCCGGAATCGGCACCAACGTAAACGTCCCTGCCGTGCCTTGCTCCAGTTGCAGCCCCGTCCCGCGCAACGCTTCACGCAGCGCGCTCTGTGCATCGAACTGACCCTTGACCGGTGCCGAGGTCTTGCCGGCGGCGAGGGTCGGGTTGAGGGTCAGCGCAAGTCCGGCCTGGCTGGCGATCTGGTTCAGGGTGCTGGCCAGAGGCGCAGACGGCAGGTTGTAGGCGCGCACGCTGGCGGCTTGTTCGGCGGCAAGCAGCAAGGGGCTGGCGAGCGGGGTGCCGAAGGCAATGGCCACGGCTAACAGGCTGGGGCGCAACAGGGTGTTGAGCGTGCGGGACATGAAGGGCGGCTCCTGAAAATATCTCTTGATTGCCTAGGTGCCGGATGAGAATTGGAAAGTGATAGGGCAGGGGGTCAATATTTTTTGGATTTTTTAAGGCTTGGCGCTCACCGTCACCCACCACGGCGTGTGCTGCTCGATCTGCACCGGCAGCGTCGGCAGCAATGCATTGAGCGCCAGGTTGGTGTCTCGCAGCGGGAAACTGCCGGTGATACGCAGGTCGGCCACGTTTTTGTCCACGCCCAGGTGGCCGCTGCGGTAGCGGCCGAGCTCCTTGATCACGTCGCCGAGACGCGCGTTGTCGACCACCAGCATGCCGCGCGTCCAGGCGTCGGCGCCGGGGGAGGCGGCCAACACGGGCCCCAGGCCATCGCTGCGCATCAGCACTTGCTGGCCGGCCTTGACGATCTGTGGTTGACGCAACTTTTCAGGCTGCGCCGCCACCGCTGACTGCAAGACGCTCAGGCGCGTGGCGTCGTCTTCGCGCTTGACCATGAACCGCGTGCCCAGCGCCCGCAGGCTGCCGTCGGGGGTTTGCACGTAAAACGGGCGCGCGTCGTCATGGCCGGTTTCGATCAGAATTTCCCCGGCCTGCAACACGATCAGGCGGCGCTTTTCATCAAAGCGCACGTCGATGGCGCTGTGGGTGTTGAGGTTGATCGAGGTGCCATCGGCCAGTGTCAGGGTGCGTTGCTCGCCGGTGGCGGTGCGTTTGTCGGCCAGCCAGTAATGCAGCGGCACGTAGCGCTCACCGGCAAACAGTGCGAGCCCGCACACCAGGGCGATACTCGCCAGGCCCCGGCCCAGCTTGCGCACGCGGTGGCGAATGCCGTCGCGCGATTGCAGCAAGGCCGCGCGTGCCGGGCCCGAGGCTGCGCTGAAACGCTGATCGAGCATGCCCAACTGGCGCCAGGCGCGGGCGTGTTCGGCATCGCTGGCCAGCCATTTGCGCAATTCTTCCTGCTCCACCGCGCTGGCGTCGCCCGCGTCGAGGGACAGTTGCCAGGCAATCGCGGCATCCAGCACTCGGGCCGAGACCGGTTTGGCGCCTATCACAGCGGCTGGCCGTACAAGGCGATGTAGCACTGGCGTATCCCCTGGGCCAGGTACTGACGCACGCGTGGCACGGAGACGCCCAGGCGCTGGGCGATTTCGGCGTGGCCCATGCCATCGAGGCGGCTGTGCAGAAACGCGGCGCGGGCCTTGCTCGAGAGTTTGCCGAGCAGGCGGTCGATGGCTTTGAGGTCTTCGAGGATCAATTGCTGTTCTTCGGGTGAGGGATGTTCGCTCTCCGGGATCAGCATCAATTCGGTGAGGTAGGCCTGTTCCAGCGCCGCGCGACGGAAGTAGTCGAACAGCAGGCCCTTGGCGATGGCCACCAGAAAGGCGCGCGGTTCGCGGGGTTCGCGCAGTTCGGTACGCCCCAGCAGGCGCACGAAGGTGTCCTGGCTGAGGTCTTCGGCGCGGCTGGCGCAGGCCACATTGCGCCGCAGCCAGGCCAGCAGCCAGCCACGATGGTCGCGGTACAACGCGCCAACAAGCTCACTGTGGGGAGGCTGGACTGACGACAAGGCATCACCGGATAAACGAATTGTTTAAACTAACGAGAATTATTCGCGATTGTGGCAGAGGCATCGGGCAGGCGCAATTGGCGTTTGTCGGGAGATGACACTAAAACGATGGCGCGTGTTTGCGCCGTCTCCATTGGCCCAGGCGTTCCTGCAAGGCCTTTGGCGAGTCGATGTGTTGGCGGCGCGCGCGGCTGAACAGGATCAGCATCAGTTCCGCCGTGGCCAGGGCATCGGCGCTGGCGTGATGGCGTTCACCCACGTGCAGGCCAAAGTGATGGATCCAGTCGTCCAGCCCGGCTTCACGCAGTGGCGTGTCGGGGCACAGCAGCGGGGCGATCTCGGCCACGTCGAGGAACGGGTGGGCCAGGCGATAGCCCAGGCTGTCCTTGAGCGCGCGGCCCAGCATGTGTTGATCGAACGGCGCATGGAAGGCCAGCAGCGGGCTGTCGCCGACAAACGCCATGAAGTCCAGCAACGCCTCTACCGGGTCGCTGCCGGCCGCGATGGCGCTGGGGCCCAGGCCGTGGATCAGCACGCTGGGGCGCAGCCGGCTGTCGGCGCGGTGCAGCGTGCGTTCGAACAGTTGCGAGAAGTCCACCGCGCCGTCCTCGATCACCACCGCGCCGATGGACAGCACCTGGTCGCGGTTGAGGTTCAGGCCGCTGGTTTCCAGGTCCAGCACCACCCAGCGCTGGCTGCGCAAAGAAGCGTCGCCCAGTGCGCAGGGTGTGGGCAGTTGCGCCAGGCGCTGCTGTTGCGCGGCGTCGAGCCCCGGTGTTTTCTGACGCAGCCAGCCGAACCAGCTCACAGCTGATACCGCAACGTCAGGCTGGTCTGCAGGCGTTGGGCCTGGCGCAGGGATTCGCGCAGGATGCGCCGGTCCAGGTGGTTGAGGCTGTCCGGGTCGACGCGGTTGGAATACGGTTGGTTTTCCCGGCTTTGTAATTGGTGCTGCTGCATGCGGGTCTGCTGGATAAAGTGATAGGCCTCTTCATACGCGGCGCCGTCCAGCGGCTCGATCACGGCCTTGATCACCAGCTGGCGCAGGCGCTCCAGGGTGTTATTGGCGTGGATTCCATTGGCCAGGGCCAGCAGGCGGGCGCCGTCAACGAATGGCGTGAGGCCCTGCACCTTGAGGTCCAGGGTGGCTTTTTCGGCGCCGTTGCGCGTCAGCACGAAGTCGCGGAAGCGTCCAACCGGCGGGCGCTGGCGCAGGGCGTTCTCGGCCAGCATGCGCTGGAATAGCCGATTGTCGGCGACCTGGTCAAGGATGCTCTGGCGCAGTTGCTCGCAGCCCTGCTCATCGCCCCACACCACGCGCAGGTCGAAATAGATGCTCGAACCCAGCAGGTTTTCCGGGGTGGCCTCGCGAATGAACGCCGCAAACCGGCGCGCCCATTCGGCGCGTGACAGGCACAGCTCGGGGTTGCCGGCCATGACGTTGCCCTTGCACAGGCTGAAGCCGCACAGCGCCAGGCTCTGGTTGATCTGTTGCGCCAACGGCAGCAGCCGCCCGCGCAGCTCGGCGGCTTCAGCGGCGTCCCTGGCCTCGAACAGGATGCCGTTGTCCTGGTCGGTGTACAGCGTCTGTTCGCGGCGACCCTCGCTGCCGAAGCACAGCCAACTGAACGGCACGCCCGGGTCGCCCTTTTCGGCGAGGCTCAGCTCGATCACCCGGCACAACGTGTGGTCGTTGAGCAGCGTGATGATGTGGGTGATCTGGGTGGACGAAGCACCGTGGGCGAGCATGCGCTCCACCAGTTGGCCGATCTCGCCGCGCATCGCCACCAGGTGGTCGACCCTGGGCGCGTTGCGGATGGTGCGCGCCAGGTGCACCAGGTCGACCCGTTGCAGGGAAAACAGGTCGCGTTCGGACACCACGCCGCACAGTCGCTGGTCCTTGACCAGGCACACGTGGGCGATGTGCCGTTCGGTCATGGCGATGGCGGCGTCGAAGGCGCTGTGGTCCGGGGTGAGAAAAAACGGCGCCTGGGTCATGTGCCCCACGATGGCCTGGCTGAAGTCGCCGGTGCCGTCGGCCACCACCTGGCGCAGGTCGCGCAGGGTGAAGATGCCCAGGGGCGCCTGCTGATCGTCGACGATCACGATGCTGCCCACTTGCTGCTCGTGCATCTGCGTCACCGCTTCGCGCAGCGGTGTCTGCGGGCTGCACATGACCGGATGGCGCATGGCCAATTCGCCCAGGCGGGTGTTCAGGGAGTATTGGGTGCCGAGGGTTTCCACGGCCTTTTGCTGCACCTGCTGGTTGACCTGGTCCAGCAGGCTGCTGACGCCGCGCAAGGCGAAATCGCGGAACGGGCTGGACAGCGCAAACAGCTTGATAAAGGCCGGCTTGTTCAGTTGCAGGCAGAAGGTGTCTTCAGCGGCTTTGTGTTCGGTGCGGGTTGCCCGTTCACCGAGCAACGCGGCCAGCGGAAAGCACTCACCTGTGGTGATTTCGAAGGTGGTTTCGGTCGAGTCCGGGCGCTCGCCCACCACGCGGCCTTGCTTGACGATATAGAAGTGGTCTACTGGCCCGCCCGACGGCTTGAGGATGCTGTCGCCGGGGCCGTAGAAGCGCAATTGGCATTGCTCCACCAGAAACGCGAGGTGTGCGTTTTCCATCTGGTTGAAGGGTGGAAAACGCTGCAGGAATTGCAGGGTGCCGTGGATATTCTGCAAGACGGCGGTTTTTCCCGCCTGGGTGAAAGCATCAGCTTTACTCATAACAGTGACCGCAATGTTTTTGTCGTTATCGTGCTGCATGGTCGACTCGTGCACGGCGGGTGCCCATTGGACGTAAGTCTAGGTAGCGAAGTGACTGCATGGACTAGGGAAAACCCTATGGGACCGTCATGGAAACCCCGTGGAACGCCCACTAGGCAAAGTTTCCGACGAAGTGCACATTGAACGCCCTTGCGCAGATGTCTGACGAGTGTGCTGCGAGATTGATTAGAACTGCTGAGAACTGTATGTCCGACCACGATATTTTGAGTGATGCCGAGCGCGAGGCGCTTAGCGCCGTGATGCTGGAGCCTGATTTACCGCCACAACGTGTGTTGATTGTTGATGACGACAAGGATGCGCGTGAACTGCTGGCGGAGATCCTGGGGCTGGACGGCATTCGCTGCATGACGGCCGACAGTGGTGAGGCAGCGTGGGAGCTATTGAAAACCAGCAGCTCGATCGGCTTGTTGATTACCGACCTGCGCATGGCCCCCGGTAGCGGTCTTGAGTTGATCCGCCAGGTGCGTGAGTCCACCCGCGCAGCGTTGCCGATCATCATCATGTCGGGTGACGCCGAGGCGCCGGATGTGATTGAAGCGATGCATTTGAGTGTGGTGGATTTTTTGCTCAAGCCGATTGATAGCGTGAAGTTGGCGCAGATGGTGAAGCAGGAGTTGGGGATGATTTCCTGATGTTGGATGAGGTTGCTGGCCTCATCGCAAGCAACTCCCACAGGTCCAGCTGTGAATACCTTCCAAATGTGGGAGGGAGCTTGCTCCCGATAGCGCCAGTCCAGTTACCCGCAAACCAAAGAAAAAGCCCTGATCTCACGATCAGGGCTTTTTCATTTACAGCCCGTTTTTGGCCTTGAACTCCCGACGCCTGCGGTGCAACACCGGCTCGGTGTAACCATTGGGTTGTTTGGTTCCTTCAATCACCAACTCCACCGCCGCCTGAAACGCGATGTTGCTGTCGAAGTCCGGTGCCAACGGCCGGTACAGCGCATCCCCGGCATTCTGGCGGTCTACCACCGGCGCCATGCGCTTGAGGCTTTCCAGCACCTGGGCCTGGCTGACGATGCCGTGGCGCAGCCAGTTGGCAATGTGCTGGCTGGAGATACGCAAGGTGGCGCGGTCTTCCATCAGGCCTACATCGTTGATGTCCGGCACTTTGGAGCAGCCTACGCCCTGGTCGATCCAGCGCACCACGTAACCGAGGATGCCTTGGGCATTGTTGTCCAGCTCGTTGCGGATTTCTTCGTCAGACCAATCGGTAGTGCTGGCCAGCGGAATCGTCAGGATGTCGTCCACCGAGGCGCGTTCGCGCTGCGCAAGTTCGGCCTGGCGGGCGAATACGTCGACCTTGTGATAGTGCAGCGCATGCAGGGCGGCCGCGGTGGGCGACGGCACCCAGGCGGTGTTGGCACCGGCCAGCGGGTGGGCGATTTTCTGCTCGAGCATGGCGGCCATCAGATCGGGCATGGCCCACATGCCTTTGCCGATCTGGGCGCGGCCCTGCAGGCCGGCGCGCAGGCCAACGTCGACGTTCCAGTTTTCGTAGGCACCGATCCACTTTTCCGCTTTCATGGCGGCCTTGCGCACCATCGCGCCGGCTTCCATGGAGGTGTGGATTTCATCGCCGGTGCGGTCGAGAAAACCGGTGTTGATGAACACCACGCGCTCACTGGCCGCCTGGATGCAGGCCTTGAGGTTGACCGTGGTGCGGCGCTCCTCGTCCATGATCCCGACCTTGAGGGTGTTGCGTGGCAGGTTCAGCACGTCTTCAATGCGGCCGAACAGCTCGTGGGTGAACGCGGCTTCTTCGGGGCCGTGCATCTTCGGTTTGACGATGTACACGGAGCCGGTGCGGCTGTTGCTGCGGCTGCTGCTGCCGTTGAGGCTGTGGATTGCCGCCAGGCTGGTGAGCAGGCCGTCGAGAATGCCTTCGGGCACTTCGTTGCCGTGTTTGTCCAGGATTGCGTCGATGGTCATCAGATGACCCACGTTACGCACGAACAGCAACGAGCGGCCGTGCAGGGTCACGTCCTCGCCGTGCACGCCGGTGTAGACGCGGTCCGGGTTCATGGTGCGGGTGAAGGTGGTGCCGCCCTTGGCGACTTCTTCCGCCAGGTCACCCTTCATCAGGCCGAGCCAGTTGCGGTAGATCACCACTTTGTCGTCGGCATCAACGGCGGCCACGGAGTCTTCGCAGTCCATGATGGTGGTGAGTGCGGCTTCCATCAGGATGTCTTTGATGCCGGCTGCATCGGTCTGGCCGACCGGGGTGCTGGCGTCGATCTGGATTTCGAAGTGCAGGCCGTTGTTTTTCAGCAGGATCGCAATCGGCTCGGCTGCCGGGCCCTGGAAGCCGATGAGCTGGGCATCGTCGCGCAGGCCGCTGTTGCTGCCGCCTTTAAGGGCGACGATGAGCACGCCATCGACGATCTTGTAGCCAGTGGACTCGGCATGGCTGCCGGCGCTGAGTGGCGCGGCCTGGTCAAGGAAAGCGCGGGCGAGCGCGATGACCTTGTCGCCACGCACCTTGTTGTAGCCCTTGCCCTTCTCGGCGCCGTCGGCTTCGCTGATGGCGTCGGTGCCATAGAGCGCGTCGTACAGCGAGCCCCAGCGGGCGTTGGAGGCGTTGAGGGCAAAGCGCGCGTTCATCACCGGAACCACCAGCTGCGGGCCGGCCATGCGGGCGATTTCGTCGTCGACGTTCTCGGTGGTGGCCTGGAAGTCGGCGACTTCCGGCAGCAGGTAGCCGATGTCTTGCAGGAAGGCCTTGTAGGCCACCGCGTCATGGGCCTGGCCGGCATGAGCCTGGTGCCAGGCGTCGATCTGCGCCTGGAAATCGTCGCGTTTGGCGAGCAGGGCCTTGTTCTTCGGCGCGAGGTCGTGAATGACCTGGTCGGCGCCGGCCCAGAACTGCTCGGCCGTGAGGCCGGTGCCGGGAATCGCTTCGTTGTTGACGAAGTCGAACAGGACTTTGGCGACCTGCAGGCCACCGACTTGAACGTGTTCAGTCATTGCTTGCCTCACTCTGCGGAGCTTATGCGCTTTATCTGATGTTCATTATGTAGTACACGGTTGGGCATACTACATGATGATTTGTGCTTGTGAACATCAGACTAAACAGGTCGTTTGGCGACCCATTTTGGTCAGGCGGTCACAGCGAAGAATCGGATGTTCTCAAGAAACCGCTGGATTGTTCCATATAAAAATAAAAATGGTACACGATTTGTTTTCAGGGACCTGCGGGTCCACCTTGTAGATTGATTTCCAGAGGGCTATGCCATGGACCATCTTGTACTCACTATCATCGCCGCCGACAAACCCGGCCTCGTCGAGCGCATTGCGCAGAACATCGCCGCCCACGGTGGCAACTGGCTGGAAAGCCGCATGGCCCATATGGCCGGGCAGTTTGCCGGGATTCTGCGTGTGAGCGTGCCGGCCGAGAGCCGACAGGCGCTGGTGGGCGCGCTGGAGGACCTGTCCACCCATGGCATTCGTGTGCTGGTGGGCGAGGGCAGCAGTGGGCAGGCGTCGACGTCCAAGTCGATCGTGATGACGCTGCTGGGCAATGACCGCGCGGGCATCGTGCGCGAGATTACGGCGCTGCTCAGCCGCCAGGGCGTCAACCTGGAGCGCCTGAGCACCGATGTGCGCCCGGCGCCCATGAGTGGCGACCCGCTGTTCAGCGCCGAAGCCCTGCTGCAGGTGCCGTCCGGCTTGTCCCTGGAAACCTTGCAGGAATCCCTGGAAACCCTGGCCGATGACTTGATGGTGGAGCTGCGCAGCGAGGAGTGATCAGCGTTTGCGCACGCTCAAACCGATGTCCACGCTGTACACCGCAAGCCCGGCCCAGATGAACGCGAAGGCGACCAGCGTGGCCGGCGCCAGGTGTTCGCCGAACAGCAGCACGGCCTGGAGCAGCACCAGGGTGGGCGCTATGTACTGCAAAAAGCCCAGGGTGGTGTAAGGCAAATGCCGTGCGGCGGCGTTGAAACACACCAGCGGCACCAGCGTGACCGGACCGGCCGCGACCAGCCACCAGGCTTCGGAAGTGCTCCAGAATGCCATCTGTGCGCTGTGGGCCGAAGGGTTGAACAGCAACCACGCCACGGCAATCGGCACCAGCATCCAGGTTTCCACCACCAGCCCCGGCAGCGCCTTGACCGGCGCCTGCTTGCGGATCAGCCCGTAGAAACCGAAGGTCAGTGCCAGCACCAGCGACACCCACGGCAAACTGCCGACCTGCCACACCTGCTGCGCCACGCCCACCGCCGCCAGGCCTACAGCCACCCATTGCAGGCGGCGCAGGCGCTCGCCGAGGATCAGCATGCCCAGCAGCACATTCACCAGCGGGTTGATGTAGTAACCCAGGCTCGCTTCGAGCATGCGCCCGCTGTTCACCGACCACACGTACGTCAGCCAGTTGGCCGCGATCAGCGAACCGCTGAGGGCCAGGATGGCCAGGCGCTTGGGGTTGTCGCGCAGCTCGCGCCACCAGCCGGGGTGTTTCCACACCATCAGCAGCAAGCCGCCGAACAGCGCCGACCACAACACCCGGTGCACGATGATCTCGGCGGCGGGCACGCTGGCGATGGCTTTGAAATAGAGCGGGAACAGGCCCCAGATGATGTAGGCACTCAGGCCCAGAAAGTACCCCTTGCGGGGGTTGGCGGCGTGCATTGCAGAATCCTTGCTCAGGCAGCTGACAAAGCGCGATTGTAAGGATATTTGTCAGCCTGGGGGATGGCTTTGCTTTATGTGGGAGGGGGCTTGCTCCCTCCCACCTGCTAAAACAGCTTCAGGGGTTCTTCGTTGAGCGCCGACAGCTGCTCGCGCAACGCCAGCACCTGGTCGCCCCAATAACGCTCGCTGCCGAACCACGGGAAACTGTGGGGGAACGCCGGGTCGTCCCAGCGCCGTGCGAGCCAGGCGCTGTAGTGCATCAGACGCAGGGCGCGCAGCGGTTCGATCAGCGCCAGTTCGCGCGGGTCGAAGTCATGGAACTCCTGGTAGCCATCCATCAATTCCGACAACTGCCCCAGGCATTCCTGGCGATCACCGGCGAGCATCATCCACAGGTCCTGCACCGCCGGGCCCATGCGGCAGTCGTCCAGGTCGACGATGTGGAACATTTCGTCACGGCACATCATGTTGCCGGGATGGCAATCGCCGTGCATGCGGATGTTCTTGTGCGGCGTGGCCTTGTACACCTCTTCCACGCGCTTGAGCAGGTCGCGGGCGACCGACTCGTAGGCGGGCAGCAGGCTTTTGGGGATGAAGTTGCCTTCGAGCAGGGTGGTGAGGGAGTCATGGCCGAAGTTCTTCACGCCCAGGGCTTCGCGGTGTTCGAACGGGCGGGTGGAGCCCACCGCGTGCAAGCGGCCGAGCAGTTGCCCAAGGCGATGCAACTGATCCAGATTGCCAGGCTCCGGCGCTCGGCCACCCCGGCGTGGAAACAGGGTGAAGCGGAAGCCTGCGTGTTCGAACAGGCTTTCGCCGTTGTGGACCATCGGCGCAACCACCGGCACGTCGCACTCGGCCAACTCGAAGGTGAAGCGGTGTTCTTCGAGGATCGCCTCGTTTGTCCAGCGCTGCGGCCGGTAGAACTTGGCGATCAGCGGCTCGCTGTCTTCGATGCCCACCTGGTACACGCGGTTTTCGTAGCTGTTGAGCGCCAGCACGCGTGCATCGCTGAGAAAACCGATGCTTTCGACAGCGTCGAGGACCAGATCGGGGGTGAGTGTTTCAAACGGGTGGGCCATGCGAACTCCTGCGCGCAGCAGGGCGCCGCGTCGGGCCTCGCATGGTAGCGCACCGGGACTGGGATGGGTGGTGTCTGTGGCGATACCTCTGCGGCGAGCGGGCTTACTGTGGCGAGCAGGCTTGTCCTGCGTTGGGCTGCGCAGCAGCCCCAAAGCCAGGCGCTGAGCCGTATCAGGTACACCGCGTGTTGCTGGATTGGGGGCGCTTCGCACCCCAACGCCGTTCAGTTAAGCCAGCGTGATGTTCAAAGCAAAGAGCGGTGCGACTTTTTCGGTGTACATATCCGTTGCTGCGGTGATGGCGACTTAGGGTTCCGCCCTTACGGCGCCTCAGATCAAAAGCAAAAGCGCGGCGGCCTGAGAGCCGACCGGAATGGGGAATGTGAACGCGATCAAATGTGGGAGCGGGCTTGCCCGCGAAGGCGTCGGCCCAGCAAACATTGAGGTCGACTGCCCCACCGCTTCCGCGGGCAAGTCGCAGCGCCGCTCCCCACAGGGGATTTACGCTTAACTGTGGCGAGCAGGCTTGTCCTGCGTTGGGCTGCGCAGCAGCCCCAAAGCCAGGCGCTGAGCCGTATCAGGTACACCGCGTGTTGCTGAATTGGGGGCGCTTCGCACCCCAGTAAAGAGCGGTGCGACTTTTTCGGTGTACATATCCGTTTTTGCGGCAACGGCTGCTGTCGGTTCCGCCCTTACGGCGGGTCACTTTGGAAAAGCCGGAATGCCGGCCCAGCCCAAAGTAACCAAAGGGCTCTTGCCCCAACACTCGGCACCTCGCCCAGGCTCGGTGTGCCCGAACGCAGACTTTGGAGCGTTGGCCGCCGCGATGGGCCATCCCTGGCCCAGCGCGGCTAACCCGGCGTCCTGCCGGGTTACCCACGCTCCAAAGCCTGCGTTCGGCCAGCGTGTTTGACGGGGCGCCTAAGATCAAAAGCAAAAGCGCGGCGGCCTGAGAGCCGACCGGAATGGGGAATGTGAACGCGATCAAATGTGGGAGCGGGCTTGCCCGCGAAGGCGTCGGCCCAGCAAACATGAGGTCGACTGCCCCACCGCTTCCGCAGGCAAGTCGCAGCGCCGCTCCCCACAGAGGTTTTGGGTTGGCTGAAATCAAGGTAGGCGGCTATAGCGGTCAGGCGCCGACAATGCCCCCATCGTCGCGCCGGATCGCGACCACGGAGGACCGTGGCTTGCCATTGGGCAAATGCTCTGGCCAAGTCGACCCGCCGGTTTCCCCAGGATGTTGAATCCCCACGAACAGCGTCTTCTGATCCGGTGAAAAGCTGATGCCTGTCACCTCGCACGCCACCGGCCCGACCATGAAGCGGCGGATCTCGCCGGTATTCGGGTCGGCGCAGAGCATCTGGTTATTGCCCATGCCCGCGAAGTCGCCGGCGTTGCTGTAGTCGCCGTCGGTGAGAATCCACAAGCGCCCCGCCTTGTCGAACCCCAGGCCATCGGGGCTGTTGAACATGTTTTGCGGGTTGATGTTGGACGAGCCCCCCTTGGGCTGGCCGGCGTGCACGCCGGGATTGCCGGCCACCACGAACAGGTCCCAGCTGAATGTGCTGCTGCCATGGTTATCGGCGTCGGCCTTCCAGCGCAGGATCTGGCCATACACGTTCTTCTCGCGCGGGTTGGGCCCGCCAACGGGCTGGCCGTCTTCGCCGCGCTTGGCGTTGTTGGTGAGGGTGCAGTAGACCTGGCCGTCCGTGGGGCTCACGACGATCCATTCCGGGCGATCCATGCGCGTGGCCTTGACGAGGCTGGCGGCCAGGCGTGCGTGGATCAGCACTTCGGCCTGGCTGGCAAACCCGGTGCTGGCGTCGATGCCGTTTTTGCCGTGGGTCAGTTCGACCCATTGGCCCTTGCCCCTGGGGTGATCCGCGTCGCCATCGCCCGCGTCGAAGATCGCCACGTACAAGGTGCCGTGGTCGAGCAGGTCTTTATTGGCCTTGGGATTGTCGTGGATGATCGGATCGCGGCTGATGAACTTGTAGATGAATTCGCCGCGCTCATCGTCGCCCATGTACACCACGGCGCGGCCATCGCGGGTTTCGGCCAGGGCTGCGTTTTCGTGCTTGAAGCGGCCCAGGGCGGTGCGCTTGACCGGGGTGGATTGCGGGTCGAACGGGTCGATCTCCACCACCCAGCCGTGGCGATTGAGTTCGTTGGGATTTTTGGCCATGTCGAAGCGCGGGTCGTGGGGGTGCCAGTTGATCTCTTTGCTGGCGGCGACCACGCCATAGCGTTTTTGCGCGGCATCGAAGGCCTGCTGCGGGTTGCTGCTGCCGAAACAGTCGGTGAAGTTTTCTTCGCAGGTCAGGTACGTGCCCCACGGCGTCTTGCCGTTGGCGCAGTTCTGGAACGTGCCGAGGACTTTTTTGCCGGTGTTGTCGGCGCTGGTTTTCAGCCAGTCATGGCCGGCGGCGGGGCCGCTCAGGCGAATCGGCGAGTTGCCGTGGATGCGTCGGTTGTAGCGTGAGTTCTGGACGAACTGCCAGGTGTCGCCGCTGCGCCGTACCTCGATCACCGACACGCCTTCGCTGGCCAACGCCTTGCGCACGTCTTCTGTCGACTGCGGCGCGCCGCCGTGGGCATAGAGGTAGCGGTAGTTGGTGTACTCGTTGTTGATCGCCAGCAGCGCGCGGTTGTTGTCGCCGGGAAAGGCGAACAGGCTCATGCCGTCGTTGTTGTCGCCGAACTGTTGTTCCTGGGCCTTGGCGCTGCCGTTGCCGGACGGATCGAAGGCCGGAGCGTGCCGGCTCAGCGGCTGGCCCCAACTGATCAGCACCGAAGCGCTGTAACCCGGCGGCAGGGTGATGGTGTCGCGGGTATCGGCGGCGATGCCGGCAAAGCCCAGCAGCGGACTGGCGGACGCGGCATTGACGGCCAGGGCGCTACGGCTGAGCAGGTTGCCGCCGAGGAACATCGCGGCCCCGCACAGGGCGCCGGCGCCGATAAAGCGGCGGCGGGTGAGGCCGACCATCTGTTCAAGGTCGGTGGCTTGGTTTTCTTCTAATAGGTTCATTGCAGGCTCCCAGCGGTTTTTGCAGACACCTTAGGGAGCGCGCGTGACGAAATTGTTGCAGCTTGAAGACGCTCTGCGCCTAGACGGGCGTACCGAGCAGGACATTGTCAGGCGCGAATTGCACCTGGATCGGCTGGCCTTCGACGGCATCGAGTGCCGTGAGCGCGGCGGGCTGCGCCAGGGCGCACACTACCGGGCCATTGGGCAGGATGATGCGCACTTCGCTGGGGCCGTCGTCGGCGTCGAGAATCGTCTCGATTGTGCCGCTCAGGCAATTGTGTCCAGGTGTTGCAGTGTGGTCGGTTGCCAGCAGTTGCAGCCAGCCGGCCTTGATCAGGGCCACCACTTCCACGCCTGGCTCCAGTTCCAGCCGTTGCGTGCTGTCGTGGGTGATGCGCGCATCAAGGGTAAGTCCGCCGGGCAGTTCCAGACGGATCAGGTCGTTACGGCCCTGGGCCTGGATGGCGATGACCTGACCGTGCAACTGGTTGCGCGCGCTGGTGCGCAACATCAAGCGCCCCAGCAGGTTGAAGTCGTGGGCCGCTTCGTCAGTGCCAAGCACTTCGGCCTGCAATGCCTGCAAGCGCTGATAGAGGCGCAACACGCGCTCACCTTCAGCCGTCAGCCTGGCGCCGCCACCGCCCTTGCCGCCGACGCTGCGTTCCACCAACGGCTTTTGCGCCAGGTTATTGAGTTCATCAATCGCATCCCAGGCAGCCTTGTAACTCAAGCCGGCCGCTTTGGCGGCGCGAGTGATGGAGCCCTGCTCGGCGATATGCCCGAGCAGGGCAATGCGCTGCGGGCGGCGGATGATGTGCTGGCTGAGGGAGGTGGGCAGAGACATGGGCGCACATTGTGAGTGAGATGAGCGGACGTTGCCGCCGTGGCGCATGAGAGTCAAGCGCCGGGCTTGGGCGTGCGGGCCAGGCAGTACACGTCGACCCGGCGTGCGCCGGCGGCCATCAACAGCCGCGCCAGGCTGTGGGCGGTGGCGCCGGTAGTGAGGACGTCGTCCACCAGTGCCAAGTGACGGCCTTGCACCTGGGCGCCGGGGGCCAGGGTGAAGGCGCGCAGCAGGTTGCGTTTGCGGGTCTTGGCGTCGAGATCCTGCTGGGCCACGGTCTCGAAAGGGCGCAGCAACAGGTCGGCATCGCAGGGTATGTTGAGGGCGGTACTGAGCCAGCGCGCCAGCATCAGGGCCTGGTTGTAGCCGCGCTCGCGCAGGCGCCTGGGCGCCATGGGCACCGGCAGCAGGCAGTCGGGGCGCGTGAGTCCGGTGGTGTCAAAGCGGTGTTGCAGATAGTCCCCGAGCAAGCGCGCCAGCATGTGCCCGAGGGGCCAGCGGGCCTGATGCTTGAAGCGGCTGATCAGCGTGTCGACGGGAAAGCTGAAGGTCCAGGGCGCGATCACGTGTTTAAACGCCGGCGGTTTTGTCTGGCACTGGCCGCAGGTCAGACCCTCCATCGGCAGAGGCAGTGCGCAGACTTCGCATGCGTCCATCAGCCAGGGCAATTCGGTTTCGCAGGCGTTGCATACACTATCAGCGCATTGGGTCGCTTCATCGCAGACTAAACAGGTTTGGTTGGTTTTTAACCAGATGTAAACTTCGTGTTTGCGCTTCAGTTGACAGTGCATGAATCTTCCTTAACTATGCCGAGCATCCGTGTCGTGCCTGTGGGTATTGCCCTTCCCGCAGCGTTTGCCCAAGCATAATCAAGGAATCGCCCATGAGCGCCAGCCTCACTGCCACTCTTCGTCACGACTGGTCTTTGGCCGAAGTCAAAGCACTGTTCGTGCAGCCGTTCAATGACCTGTTGTTCCAGGCGCAGACCGTGCACCGCGCGCATTTCGACGCCAACCGCGTACAGGTGTCGACCCTGTTGTCGATCAAAACCGGCGCCTGCCCGGAAGATTGCAAATATTGTCCGCAGTCGGGCCACTACAACACGGGCCTGGAAAAAGAAAAACTGATGGAAGTGCAGAAGGTCCTCGAAGAGGCCGCCCGCGCCAAGGCCATCGGGTCGACTCGCTTCTGCATGGGCGCGGCGTGGAAACACCCGTCGGCCAAGGACATGCCCTACGTGCTGGAGATGGTCAAGGGCGTGAAGGCCATGGGCCTGGAAACCTGCATGACCCTCGGCCGTCTCGACCAGGACCAGACCGAAGCCCTGGCCCAGGCCGGGCTGGATTACTACAACCACAACCTGGATACGTCGCCTGAGTTCTACGGCAGCATCATCACCACCCGCACCTACGGCGAGCGCCTGCAAACCCTGGCCTACGTACGCGATTCAGGGATGAAGATCTGCTCCGGCGGCATCCTGGGCATGGGCGAGTCCCTCGACGACCGCGCCAACCTGCTGATCCAACTGGCCAACCTGCCGGAGCATCCGGAGTCGGTGCCGATCAACATGCTGGTGAAAGTGGCCGGCACGCCGCTGGAAAACGCCGAGGACATCGACCCGTTCGATTTCATCCGCATGCTCGCCGTGGCCCGTATCCTGATGCCGCAGTCCCACGTGCGCCTGTCGGCTGGCCGTGAGGCGATGAACGAGCAGATGCAGGCGCTGGCGTTTTTTGCCGGTGCCAACTCGATCTTCTACGGCGACAAGCTGCTGACCACCGCCAACCCGCAGGCGGACAAGGACATGCAATTGTTCTCGCGCCTGGGGATTCTGCCGGAGGCCCGTGAAGAGCACGCCGATGAGGTGCACCAGGCGGCAATCGAGCAGGCGCTGGTGGAGCACAAGAGCAGCGAGCAGTTCTATAACGCTGCTGTTTGATTGATTGAAATGAGAGACCAGTGTGGGAGGGGGTTTGCTCCCGATGAGGGCGTGTCAGCAGGTAGATGCATTGACTGACACACCGCTATCGGGCGCAAGTCCCCTCCCACAGTTTTGGCCGAGTTGAATCTGATAAACCGAGGCCTCATGTCCTTCGATCTCGCCGCGCGCCTCGCTGCCCGCCGTGCCGAACACCTTTACCGCCAACGTCCGTTGCTACAGAGCCCGCAAGGGCCGCAGGTGGTGGTCGACGGCCAGCCGTTGCTGGCCTTTTGCAACAATGATTACCTGGGCCTGGCCAATCACCCGCAGGTGATCGAGGCCTGGCGCGCCGGTGCGTCGCGTTGGGGCGTGGGCGGCGGTGCTTCGCATCTGGTGGTGGGCCATGCCACGCCGCACCATGAACTGGAGGAAGCCCTGGCCGACCTCAGCGGTCGCCCGCGCGCGCTGTTGTTCACCACCGGTTACATGGCCAACCTCGGCGCGGTCACGGCGTTGGTGGGGCAGGGCGATACGGTGCTTGAAGACCGTCTCAACCATGCCTCCCTGCTGGATGCCGGACTGTTGTCCGGCGCGCGCTTCAATCGCTACTTGCACAACGATGCCGAGAGTCTGGCCAAGCGCCTTGAGAAAGCCACCGGCAATACGCTGGTGGTCACCGATGGCGTGTTCAGCATGGACGGCGACCTGGCCGATCTGCCTGCGCTGGCCCGTGCAGCCCGCGCCAAGGGCGCCTGGTTGATGGTGGACGACGCCCATGGCTTTGGTCCGCTGGGCGCCAATGGTGGTGGCATCGTCGAGCATTTCGGCTTGAGCCAGGAGGACGTGCCGGTACTGGTCGGCACCCTGGGCAAAGCGTTCGGCACCGCTGGCGCGTTTGTGGCGGGCAGTGAGGAACTGATCGAAAGCCTGATCCAGTTCGCCCGGCCGTACATCTACACCACCAGCCAACCGCCGGCGCTGGCCTGCGCCACGCTTAAAAGCCTTGAGCTGTTGCGCACCGAGCATTGGCGGCGCGAGCACCTTGACGGGCTGATCCGCCAGTTCCGCCAGGGGGCCGAGCAGATGGGCCTGGCGCTGATGGACAGTTTCACGCCGATCCAGCCGATCCTGATTGGCGACAGCGCCAAGGCCATGCGCCTGTCCAGGCGGCTGCGCGAGCACGGCATCTTGGTGACTGCCATTCGTCCGCCCACCGTGCCCGTCGGCAGCGCCCGTTTGCGCGTGACGTTGACCGCAGCCCACAGCGAAGCGCAAGTGCAACAGTTGCTGAACGCATTGGAAGTGTGTGCGTGCCTGGAGGCCGAGCATGCGTGATCGCCTGATTCTGCTGCCCGGCTGGGGCCTTGGCGTGTCGCCGCTGGAACCGCTGGCCGCCGCGCTGCTGGGGCTTGACGCGCATCTGCAGGTACAGGTCGAGCCGCTGCCGACGCTGGCCTCCAGCAACCTCGATGAATGGCTGGACGAACTCGATGCCGCGCTGCCGGACAACGCCTGGCTGGGCGGCTGGTCCCTGGGCGGCATGCTCGCCTCGGAACTCGCGGCGCGGCGCGGCGAGCGCTGCTGTGGCCTGCTGACCCTGGCGAGCAACCCGTGTTTTGTCGCCCACGACGGCTGGCCTCACGGCATGCCGGCTGAGACCTTCGATGCGTTCCTCGCTGGCTGCCACGCCGATTCCCAGGTCACTCTCAAACGCTTTGGTTTGTTGTGTGCCAAGGGCAGCGCGGACCCTCGCGGGATGTCGCGGCTGTTGGTCAGTGGCGCGCCGCATTCTGCCCCCAGTGTGCTGATGCCGGGCCTGGAATTGCTCGCCCAGTTGGACACCCGTGCCGCGCTGCAAGGGTTTCGCGGGCCGCAGTTGCACCTGTTTGCGGGCCACGACGGGCTGGTGCCCGCCGAGGCGGCCGGCGACTTGCTGGCGTTGCTCCCCGATGTGGAAATCGGCCTGATTGAACAGGCCGGTCACGCTTTTCTTCTGGAGGATCCCCACGGTGTCGCGGGGGCCATCCAGGCTTTTTTGCACGAGTGCGTTGATGACTGATCTCTCCCATCCTCCCTTGCCGGGCGCTTTACCGGACAAGCGCCAGGTCGCAGCCTCTTTTTCCCGCGCCGCGGCCAGCTACGACAGCGTGGCCGAGTTACAGCGCGCGGTAGGGCATGCGCTGCTGGCGCGCTTGCCAGCGGCCTGCGCGCCAGAACGCTGGCTGGACATGGGCTGCGGCACTGGCTATTTCAGCCGTGTGCTGGGCGAGCGTTGGCCCGCCAGCCAAGGCATCGCGCTGGACATTGCCGAAGGCATGCTCAACCACGCGCGGCCGCTGGGTGGCGCTTCTCAGTTCATCGCCGGGGATGCCGAACGCTTGCCGCTCAAGGCTGACAGCGTGCAACTGCTCTTCTCCAGCCTGGCGGTGCAATGGTGTGGCCATTTCGAAGCGGTGCTCGATGAGGCATCGCGCGTGCTGCAACCGGGCGGGGCGCTGGCCTTTGCCAGCTTGTGCGTGGGTACGCTGGATGAATTGCGTGAAAGCTGGCGCGCTGCGGATGGCATGGTTCATGTGAATCGGTTCCGCACATTCGAGGTCTATCAACGGTTGTGTGCGGCCAGTGGTTTGCGGGTGGTGAGCCTGGAGCGGCGTGCCCATGTGTTGCACTACCCGGATGTGCGCAGCCTGACCCACGAACTGAAGGCGCTGGGGGCGCACAACCTGAACCCGGGCCGTCCGGGAGGCCTGACCGGCCGCTCGCGGATGGTTGCACTGGTGGACGCTTATGAGCGGTTTCGTCAGCCCCTGGGCCTGCCGGCCACCTATCAAGTGGTGTACGCCGTACTGGAGAAACCTTGATGAACGCAGCGTATTTCATCACCGGTACCGACACCGATGTCGGCAAAACCACCGTCGCCGCCGGCCTGCTGCATGCCGCGCGCCGCGCCGGTAAAAGCACCGCCGCGGGCAAGCCGGTGGCGTCGGGTTGTGAGGTCACACCCAATGGCTTGCGCAATGCCGATGCCCTGGCGTTGCTGGCCGAATGTTCCGTGCCGCTGACCTATGCCGAGGTCAACCCGATCGCCTTCGCGCCAGCCATCGCGCCGCACCTGGCGGCGCGCGAGGCGGGTGTGGCTTTGACGGTGCCGTCATTGCTTGGGCCGATGCAGCAGATCCTTGCGCGCCAGGCGGATTTCACCTTGATCGAGGGCGCGGGCGGCTGGCGTGTGCCCCTGGCGGATCAAGACAACCTGTCGGACCTGGCCATAGCGCTCAAGCTGCCGGTGATTCTGGTGGTGGGCGTACGTCTTGGCTGCATCAGCCATGCGCTGCTGACGGCCGAAGCGATTGCGCGGGACGGTTTGACGCTGGCGGGGTGGGTCGCGAATATCATTGATCCCGCGACCTCCCGTCTGGAAGAAAACCTTGCCACCCTGGCCGAGCGCCTTCCGGCGCCCTGCCTTGGGCGCGTGCCGAAACTCACGCACGCCGGGGCTGAAGCGGTCGCCGACTATCTGCATCTGAACGTGCTTGACTGATTTTGGCTATCGACAGGCATTGTGCCATTAGTGTTTTTAGCGGGCCTTTTGCCAGTTTGTCTGCTTCAATTCAGGTTCACGATTCTCTAAAGGCAGGCCTACGCCATGGAAATCTCTGGAAGCAGCGCGTTTTACTCGGGACTGAGCAGCATTCAGACCGGGCAAAGCCGTGTCGACCAGGCCGCCGGCAAAATCGCCAGCGCCGCCACCACCCAGCCTTCGGCCGCGCAAAGCGACCGGCTGCAAGCCAATGACCGTGCCCAGGCGACCAATTCGGCGAGCAACATGGTTGAAATGGCTCAGGGTAAATTTCAGGTGGAGCTGGGCGTAAAAGTCGCCAAGGCTTCCGATGAAATGCTGGGCAGCTTGATCGACACCTATGCCTGACAGTTGAAATATGGGAGGGGGCTGCCTCTCCCATAGTTGTCCCTCTTCTCCCCTGATCAATCTTTACACTCACTTTCACACAGTGGCTTTGCGGGCGCTTTGTCGTGCGTGGCGCTTATTTGCGTCAAGACAAACGGTGCCCGGACGACCCTTGACAACCCCAGGTCGTAAACGTATGTTTCAAACACCTGTTTGACCGCCCTGGCACTTCCGCGCGGTTTGTTCATCCCAGATTCATCAGCAGAGGTTTATCGCTATGCCTGACTACAAGGCCCCCTTGCGTGATATTCGCTTCGTTCGTGACGAACTGCTCGGCTATGAAGCGCACTATCAAAGCCTGCCGGCTTGCCAGGACGCTACGCCGGACATGGTTGACGCCATCCTCGAAGAAGGCGCCAAGTTCTGCGAGCAGGTGCTGGCACCGCTGAATCGCGTGGGCGACATCGAAGGCTGCACCTGGAGCGAGTCAGGCGTTAAGACCCCGACCGGTTTCAAGGAAGCCTACAAGCAGTTCGTCGAAGGCGGCTGGCCGAGCCTGGCCCACGATGTGGAGCACGGTGGCCAAGGCCTGCCGGAATCCCTGGGCCTGGCGGTGAGCGAAATGGTCGGCGAGGCCAACTGGTCGTGGGGCATGTACCCGGGCCTGTCCCATGGTGCGATGAATACCATCTCCGAGCACGGCACTCCCGAGCAGCAAGAGGCTTACCTGACCAAGCTGGTGTCGGGCGAGTGGACCGGCACCATGTGCCTGACCGAACCGCACTGCGGCACCGACCTGGGCATGCTGCGCACCAAGGCCGAGCCTCAGGCTGACGGTTCCTACAAAGTATCGGGCACCAAGATCTTCATCTCGGCCGGTGAACACGACATGGCCGACAACATCGTCCACATCGTACTGGCCCGCCTGCCGGACGCCCCGGCTGGCACCAAAGGCATTTCGCTGTTTATCGTGCCCAAGTTCATTCCAGAGGCAGATGGCTCGATCGGCGCGCGCAACGCGGTGACCTGTGGCTCCCTGGAACACAAGATGGGCATCCACGGCAACGCCACCTGCGTGATGAACTTCGACGCGGCCACCGGCTACTTGATCGGCCCGGCGAACAAAGGCCTGAACTGCATGTTCACCTTTATGAATACCGCTCGCCTGGGCACTGCGTTGCAAGGCCTGGCCCACGCCGAAATCGGATTCCAGGGTGGCTTGAAATACGCGCGTGATCGCCTGCAGATGCGCTCCCTCACCGGCCCGAAAGCGCCGGAAAAGGCCGCCGACCCGATCATCGTGCACCCGGACGTGCGCCGCATGCTGCTGACCATGAAAGCGTTCGCCGAAGGCAATCGCGCGATGGTGTACTTCACCGCCAAGCAAGTCGACATCGTCAAATACGGCACCGACGACGAAGCCAAAAAACAGGCTGATGGCCTGCTGGCGTTCATGACCCCGATCGCCAAGGCGTTCATGACCGAAGTCGGCTTTGAATCGGCCAACCACGGCGTGCAGATCTACGGCGGCCATGGCTTTATCGCCGAGTGGGGCATGGAGCAGAACGTGCGCGACAGCCGCATTTCGATGCTGTACGAAGGCACCACCGGTATCCAGGCGCTGGACCTGCTCGGCCGTAAAGTGCTGATGACCCAGGGCGAAGCGCTAAAGGGCTTCACCAAGATCGTGCACAAGTTCTGCCAGGCCAACGAGGGGGTCGAGGCGGTGCAGGAGTTCGTGACGCCGCTGGCTGCGCTGAACAAGGAGTGGGGTGAGTTGACCATGAAGGTCGGCATGGCCGCGATGAAAGACCGTGAAGAAGTCGGCGCTGCTTCGGTGGACTACCTGATGTATTCCGGTTACGCGTGCCTGGCCTACTTCTGGGCCGACATGGCGCGAGTGGCGGCCGAAAAGCTGGCGTCCGGCACCAGTGACGAGGCGTTCTACACCGCCAAGTTGCAGACCGCGCGCTTCTACTTCCAGCGCATCCTGCCGCGTACCCGTACCCACGTGGCTACCATGCTGTCGGGCGCCAACAACCTGATGGACATGAAAGAAGAACACTTCGGCCTGGCTTACTAAGCCTTCGAAGTTTTCTGAAACCGCCGCCCTCAGGGGCGGCGGTTTTTTTGTGGGAGCAAGCCTCTTCCCGCATTCAATTGATGTTGAATACAAAAAAACGGTGTCACGCTCAGGGATTGCGGCCGCCTGCCGTTAAAGTGATGGCGATTTGATGCATGCTCCGCAGAATATGTTTAACTGTCGCCGCCGTGTCTCGATGCCATCCTCCATTTGCGGGTCGGAGTTCAACCCTTGTCACGCGTGTCCGCAGTGCGCTTCAGTCATTTCCTGCCTTCATTGCTGCTCTTGCTGGCGGGGCTTTCGGCTGCGTACCTGAAGGACCTCAACGTGTTCTTCACCTCACTGTTCAACGTACTGCCAACCCTGGTGCTGCTGCTGGGCGGTGCGTACTGCGCGGTCTATCGCCGTCAGCGCGAGCTGTTCCTGATGATCACCGTGTACATCGTGTATTTCCTGCTCGACACCCAGACCGACTTCTACCGCGATAACGGCCGCGTGCGCGCAGATGCGGCGGTGGTTTTTCACCTGTGTTGCCTGTTGCTGCCGTTGCTGTTCAGCGTCTACGCGCTTTGGCAGGAAAAGACCCACCTGTTCCGCGATTTCATCGCACGCTGCGCGGTGTTGCTGGCGCTGGGCAGCGTAGCGCTGGCCGTTGAGCAGCGTTATCCCGAGGGGCTGCTGGACTGGCTGGCGGAGATTCGCTGGCCGATGCTGCATGGCAGTTGGATGAGCCTGATTCAGCTGTCGTACCCGATGTTCCTGGTGGGGTTCGTCACCCTGGCCGCCCAGTACTGGTATCAGCCGCGCCCTTTGCATGCGGCGCAGGTGGTGGGGTTGCTGGGCCTGTTCTGGATGCTGCCGCAAACGTTCATCCTGCCGTTTACCCTGAACATCATGTGCAGCCAGGTGATGCTGATGATCGCGGCCGGCGTTGCGCATGAGGCTTATCAAATGGCGTTTCGCGATGAGCTGACCGGCTTGCCGGGGCGCCGCGCGCTGAACGAGCGCATGCAGCGCCTGGGGCGCAACTATGTGTTGGCAATGACCGACGTCGACCACTTCAAGCGCTTCAACGACACCCACGGCCACGATGTGGGCGACCAGGTGCTGCGCCTGGTGGCGAGCAAGCTGTCAAAGGTCAACGGCGGCGGGCGTGCCTATCGCTACGGCGGGGAAGAATTCGCCGTGGTGTTTGCCGGCAAGACGCTGGACGAGTGCATGCCGCACCTGGAGGAAATTCGCGAGATCGTCGCCCATTACGACATCAAGTTGCGCAACCCGGATCGGCCCAACGACGATCAACAAGGCCGCCAGCGTCGTGCTGACAGCGGCGCGTCGAGTGTATCGGTGACCGTCAGCATTGGCGTGGCCGAACGCCAGGCCGAGCAGCGCACGCCCGAAGAAGTGCTCAAGTCCGCCGATCAGGCGCTGTACGCGGCCAAGGGCGCGGGACGTAACTGCGTGGTGGCGGCCGGGCAGAACCGGCGCGGCGCGGTACGCATGGAGCGCGCTGCGGGTTGAGTGATGGTGCTGTATTCAGCGGCGCTACAGTGATTGTTCGCGGCAGCGGCCAGCAGTAGGTTGAAACCATCTGCTGCCGGAGAAACTGTCATGCCTGAATACAAAGCTCCCCTGCGCGACATGCGCTTTCTGATCAACAACGTGTTTGATTTCCACGGCCACTACGCCGCTCTGGGTGCAACCGACGCCAGCCCGGACATGGTCAACGCGATCCTCGAAGAAGGCGCGAAATTCTGCGAAAACGTACTCGCGTCGCTCAACCGCAGCGGCGATGAAGAAGGCTGCCATTTCGACAACGGGGTGGTCACCACGCCCAAGGGGTTCAAGGACGCCTTCGCCCAGTACGTGGAAGGCGGCTGGCATGGCCTGGCGGCTGACCCGGCCTACGGCGGCCAGGGCCTGCCGCAGTCACTGGGCCTAGTGCTGAGCGAGATGATCGGTTCCAGCAACACGTCCTGGGGCATGTACCCCGGCCTTACCCACGGCGCGATGTCGGCGATCCACGCCCACGGTACCGAGGAACAGAAAGCCACGTTCCTGAGCAAACTCACCGCCGGCGAGTGGACGGGCACCATGTGCCTCACCGAAGCCCATTGCGGCACTGACCTGGGCCTGATCAAGACCCGCGCCGTGCCCCAGGCCGATGGCAGCTATGCGGTCAGCGGCAGCAAGATCTTCATCTCGGCCGGCGAGCACGACCTGAGCGCCAATATCATCCACCTGGTGCTGGCCAAGTTGCCGGATGCGCCGGCGGGCACCAAGGGGATCTCGTTGTTTATCGTGCCCAAGTTCCACGCCGACTCGGGCGAGCGCAACGCGGTGCATTGCGGGTCCATCGAACACAAGATGGGTATCAAGGCGTCCGCGACGTGTGTGCTGAATTTCGAGGGTGCCAAGGGTTTTTTGATCGGCGAGGCGAACAAGGGCCTCAACTGCATGTTCACCATGATGAACCACGCGCGGCTGGGCACCGGGATGCAGGGGCTGTGCAATGGCGAGACGAGCTTCCAGGGGGCGGTGAGATACGCCAACGACCGCCTGCAAATGCGCTCGCTGACCGGCGCCAAGGCACCAGACAAAGCCGCCGACCCGATCATCGTGCACGCCGATGTGCGGCGCATGCTGCTGACCATGAAGGCCTTCAATGAGGGCAACCGCGCGCTGACCTACTTCACCGCGCAGTTGATCGACACGGCGCACCTGAGCAGCGACGCCGCGGCGCGCCAGGAAGCCGACGACCTGCTGGCGTTCCTCACGCCGATCTGCAAGGCCTTCATGACCGACACGGGGCTTGAGGTAACCAACCACGGCATGCAGGTATTTGGCGGGCATGGCTATATCCGCGAATGGGGCATGGAGCAGTTGGCGCGTGATGCGCGGATTGCACCGATTTATGAAGGCACCAATGGCATCCAGGCCCTCGACCTGCTGGGCCGCAAGGTGCTGGGTAGCCAGGGCAAGTTGCTGCGCGGGTTTACTAAAATTGTGCATAAGTTCTGTGGGGCGAACGCCGAGCATGCGCAGCTCAAAGCGCAGGTGGCGCAGCTCAATCAACTGAACCAGGAGTGGGGCGAGTTGACGAGCAGCGTGGGGATGGCGGCGATGAAGAACCCGGACGAAGTGGGTGCGGCGGCGGTGGATTACCTGATGTACAGCGGTTACATCATCCTCGCCTACCTGTGGTTGCGCATGGCGATTGCCGCGCAGGCGCAGGATGATGCGGAGTTTGCCCAGGCCAAGCTGGCGACGTGCGACTTTTACTTCAAGCGGTTGCTGCCGCGTACGGGCATGCACCGGGCGGCGGTCGAGGCGGGCAGTGACTGCCTGATGAGTTTGCCGGCGAATGGGTTTGCGCTGTAACTGTAGGGGAGGGGGGCAAGCCCCCTCTCACATTGATTGGGTGTGACTTTTAAATACTTGGTAGTCACGAACTGACGCTATGTGTCTGAAAAGTTGTTCGGTTACACTTGGAGCCTGTAAAACCGATCCCATTGAATCACTTTTACGTTCTCACGAGGTTTGCCATGGCTGATTACAAAGCGCCGCTGCGTGATATGCGCTTCGTCCTCAACGAAGTGTTTGAGGTCGCCACCACCTGGGCCCAATTGCCGGCATTGGCAGACAGCGTCGACGCCGAAACCGTCGAGGCGATCCTCGAGGAAGCCGGCAAAGTCACCGCCAAATCCATCGCCCCGATCAGCCGTGGCGGCGATGAACAAGGGTGTCGCTGGGACGACACCGCCGTGTTTACCCCGGACGGTTATCCACAGGCCTACAAAACCTACGCCGAAGGCGGCTGGGTGGGCGTGGGCGGCGATCCTGCCTTTGGTGGCATGGGCATGCCCAAAGCGGTATCGGCTCAGGTTGAAGAAATGATCAACTCGGCCAGCCTGGCGTTTGGCCTGTACCCGATGCTGACCTCCGGCGCCTGCGTGTCGATCGCCACCCATGCCACCGAAGCGCTCAAGGCCACTTATCTGCCGAAGATGTATTCCGGTGAGTGGGCCGGCTCCATGTGCCTGACCGAGGCCCATGCCGGCACCGACCTGGGCATTATCCGCACCAAGGCCGAACCGCAGGCGGATGGTTCGTACACCCTCAGTGGCACCAAGATCTTCATCACCGGTGGCGAACACGACCTCACTGAAAACATCATCCACCTGGTGCTGGCCAAGCTGCCTGATGCGCCAGCCGGGCCCAAGGGCATTTCGCTGTTCCTGGTGCCCAAGTTCATGGTCAATGCCGACGGCAGCCTGGGCGCGCGTAATCTGGTGAGCTGCGGCTCCATCGAACACAAGATGGGGATCCAGGCGTCCGCCACCTGCGTGATGAATTTCGACGGGGCCGTGGGGTTCCTGGTGGGCGAGCCCAACCGTGGTCTCGCGGCGATGTTCACCATGATGAACTACGAGCGTCTGGGCGTGGGTATCCAGGGCCTGGCGTCCGGTGAGCGCTCTTATCAGAACGCGATTGAATACGCACGCGACCGCCTGCAAAGCCGCTCGCCAGTCGGGGTCCAGGCCAAAGACAAAGTGGCCGACCCGATCATCGTGCACCCTGACGTGCGTCGCATGCTGCTGACCATGAAGGCGTCAAACGAAGGCGGTCGCGCGTTTTCCACGTATGTTGCGACGCAGCTGGACATCGCCAAGTTCAGCGAAGACGCTGCCGCGCGTGAGCGTGCGGACAACCTGGTGGCGTTGCTGACGCCAGTGTCGAAGGCCTTCCTCAGCGACCTGGGCCTGGAAACCACTGTGCTGGGCCAGCAGGTGTTTGGCGGCCATGGTTACATTCGCGAGTGGGGCCAGGAGCAACTGGTGCGTGATGTGCGCATCACCCAGATCTACGAAGGCACCAACGGCATCCAGGCGCTTGACCTGGTGGGGCGCAAGATCGTCGGCAGTAACGGCGCGTTCTACACACTGTTCGCCGATGAGGTGCGCGAGTTCATCGCCACCGCCGGCACCGAACTGGGCGAGTTCACCCGTCCGCTCGGCAAGGCAGTGGATAACCTCGATGAGCTGACCGCCTGGGTGTTGGATCGCGCCAAGACCAACCCGAACGAAGTCGGTGCGGCGTCGGTGGAGTATCTGCACGCCTTTGGCTACATGGCCTACGCCTATATGTGGGCACGCATGGCCAAGGCAGCGTGGGGCAAACAGGCGCAGGAAGACTTTTATGCCAGCAAGCTGGGCACTGCGCGCTTCTACTTTGCGCGCCTGTTGCCGCGTATTCATTCGCTGAGTGCGTCGGTCAAAGCCGGTAGTGAATCATTGTTTTTGCTGGATGAAGCCCTGTTCTAAAGGCTTTGAAGGGCGTGTAAGCATTCTCTTACATGACGTACTGCTATTCGTCCTCTATCGCCAAATTGGATCCATCGATAATCTACTTCACATGGACGTCGCGCAGGAAGCGCAAAGCAACAACATGGACACGTAGGATTCTGCCAGGATGGCGGAGTGAAATGGATGTCAGGGAAACAGTCTGCAAAGCCCCGCTTCGGCGGGGTTTTCTTTTGCCTGCGAAAAAGTCAGGCAGGTTCCAACGATGGCGCAATGCCAGAAACCACTGAACCCTCGCGGACGCCCAAGGTCGATTAGCTACACGGCTCACACGAGCCGATTTTCTGGAGCTGACCCATGGACATCATTCGCATCATCATCGCCATTCTGCTGCCGCCACTGGGTGTGTTCCTGCAAGTAGGTTTCGGCGGCGCGTTCTGGCTGAACATCCTGTTGACCCTGTGCGGTTACTTCCCCGGCATCATCCATGCGGTGTACATCATCGCCAAGCGTTGAGGTCTGCGCTATTGCGCCGAATATCAAATGTGGGAGG
Organism: Pseudomonas poae; assembly: GCF_001439785.1. Taxonomy (GTDB): domain Bacteria; phylum Pseudomonadota; class Gammaproteobacteria; order Pseudomonadales; family Pseudomonadaceae; genus Aquipseudomonas; species Aquipseudomonas poae. Next base: position 370,699 of record NZ_JYLI01000002.1, read on the forward strand.
GTGCTTGCTCCCGATGGCAGTGGAGCAGTCACTGATATGTTGACTGAAACACCGCTGTCGGGGGCAAGCCCCCTCCCACATTTTTAGACCTCCTGAAGTTCCCTCAGCCTTTTGCGATCAGCCGTGAATTGCGTTCATTGCGAAACGCCAGTTGTTCGATGGTCTGAGTAGCGTGCTCGGCCTCTTCGCGTGCTTGCAGGATGATGCCGTGGTGCTCGGACTTGCTGCACACAGGGTCGGCATTGCTGGCATCGCCCGTGAGCATGAACGCCTGACAGCGGCAGCCGCCGAAGTCCTTTTCCTTTTCGTCGCATGAACGGCACGGCTCGGGCATCCAGTCATAGCCGCGAAAACGATTGAAGCCGAACGAGTCATACCAGATGTGCTGCATGCTGTGGTCCCGCACATTGGGGAACTGCACCGGCATTTGCCTCGCGCCATGGCAGGGCAGGGCAGTGCCGTCCGGTGTGACGGTCAGGAAGATGCTGCCCCAGCCGTTCATGCAGGCCTTGGGTCGCTCCTCGTAATAATCCGGCGTCACAAAGATCAGCTTGCAGGGATGGCCCTCGGCTTCGAGCTTGGCGCGGTATTCATTGGTGATGCGCTCGGCGCGCACCAGTTGCTCTCGGGTCGGCAGCAGTCCCACCCGATTGAGCTGCGCCCAGCCATAGAACTGGCAGGTGGCAAGCTCGACAAAGTCCGCCTCCAGCGCAATGCACAGTTCGATGATGCGGTCGATCTTGTCGATGTTGTGCCGATGGGTGACGAAGTTCAGCACCATCGGATAACCGTGAGCTTTTACGGCGCGGGCCATTTCCAGTTTCTGCGCGAACGCTTTTTTTGAGCCGGCCAGCAGGTTGTTCACCTGCTCGTCGCTGGCCTGGAAGCTGATCTGGATATGGTCGAGGCCGGCTTTCTTGAAGTCGCTGATCTTCTGTTCGGTGAGGCCGATGCCGGAGGTGATCAGGTTGGTGTAGAACCCGAGTTTGCGCGCCTCGCCGATCAGTTCGGCAAGGTCTTGGCGCACCAGCGGTTCACCGCCGGAAAATCCCAGCTGAGCAGCACCCATCTCGCGCGCCTCGCGAAATACCTTTATCCACTGCTCCGTGGTCAGCTCCGTGCCCTGCTCGGCAAAATCCAGTGGATTAGAGCAGTAAGGACACTGCAGCGGGCAGCGGTAGGTCAGTTCGGCGAGCAGCCATAGCGGCAGGCCGACAGGCGGTTTTTCAGGCAAGTTCGATCCAGTGCTCAGCACGGGCGACCTCCATGAATTGCTCGACGTCTTCACCGAGTTCAGGCACGCCGGGAAATTGCTGGTCGAGCTCGGCGATGATGGTCGCCACGTCGCGCTCGCCATCAATCAAGCCGCCAATCAGTGCGGCGCTCTCGTTGAGCTTGATCATGCCCTCCGGGTACAGCAGCACATGGCCTTTTTGCGCAGGCTCGTACTGGTAGCGATAGCCCTGGCGCCACACGGGTTTTCTGCTGCGATCAAAGCTCATAGGGTGATCCCTTTATGCCAGACCCGCTGCTCGGTCACGCTGTGATACGGCGGGCGTTTGAGTTCGTAAGCCATGCTCATGGCGTCGAGCATGCTCCACAGAATGTCCAGTTTGAATTGCAGGATTTCCAGCATGCGGTCCTGGCCTTCGCGGGTGGTGTAGTGCTCAAGCGTGATCGCCAGGCCGTGCTCCACGTCGCGGCGCGCCTGGCCGAGACGGGTCCGGAAATACTCATAGCCAGCCGGGTCGATCCACGGGTAATGCTGGGGCCAGCTGTCGAGCCGCGACTGATGAATTTGCGGTGCGAACAGCTCGGTCAGCGAGCTGCTGGCGGCTTCCTGCCAACTGGCGCGGCGGGCGAAGTTGACGTAGGCGTCCACTGCGAAGCGCACGCCGGGCAGCACCAGTTCCTGGGAGCGCAACTGGTCGGGGTCCAGGCCCACGGCCTGGCCCAGGCGCAGCCAGGCTTCGATACCGCCATCTTCACCCGGCGCACCGTCATGGTCGAGCAGGCGCTGGATCCACTCACGGCGGATTTCGCGGTCGGGGCAGTTGGCCAGGATCGCGGCGTCTTTCAGGGGGATATTCACCTGATAGTAGAAGCGGTTGGCGACCCAACCCTGGATTTGCTCGCGGCTGGCGCGGCCTTCATACATCGCCACGTGGTACGGGTGATGGATATGGTAGAAGGCACCCTTGGCGCGCAGGGCTGCTTCGAATTCGGCGGTGGTCAGGGCCGTATCAGTCATTTCGGTCGCTCCTACAATTCAATGCTCATGCCGTCGTAAGCCACTTCGACATTGCGCCTTGCCAGTTCCGCTCGCTCGGGTGAGTCCTCATCGAGGATCGGATTGGTGTTGTTGATGTGGATCAGCACCTTGCGCTGCTCGGGCAATTGTTCAAGTACTTCCAGCATGCCACCGGGGCCGTTCTGCGCCAGGTGGCCCATCTCGCGGCCGGTGCGCGTGCCGACGCCGCGGCGCTGCATTTCATCGTCGTCCCACATCGTGCCGTCCACCAGCAGGCAGTCACTGCCGGCCATGATCTCCATCAACGGCGCATCGACCTTGCCCAGGCCTGGGGCGTAAAACAGCTTGCCGCCGGCGCGCAGGTCTTCGACGATCAGGCCGATGTTGTCGCCGGGATGCGGATCGAAGCGATGGGGCGAATAAGGTGGCGCGGCGCTGCGCAGCGGCAGCGGGGTAAAGCGCAGGTTCGGGCAGGCCGGGATGGTGAAACTGGCGTCCAGCTCGATGCGGTTCCAGGCCAGGCCGCCGTTCCAGTGGGTGAGCATGGTGAACAGCGGAAAGCCGGTGCTCAGGTCTTCATGAACCATGTCGGTACACCACACCTGGTGCGGGCAACCTTCGCGCAGGCTCAGCAGGCCGGTGGTGTGGTCGATCTGGCTGTCCATCAGGATGATCGCGCTGATGCCGGTGTCACGCAGGGCGCGGCCCGGTTGCATCGGCGCAAAGCCCTGCAACTGCGCGCGGATATCCGGCGAGGCGTTGCACAGCACCCAATTCACGCCATCATCGGAGATCGCAATGGATGACTGGGTACGCGCGTGGGCGCGCAGGCTGCCGTCGCGAAAACCTGCGCAGTTCACGCAGTTGCAGTTCCACTGCGGGAAACCACCGCCGGCGGCGGAACCTAGAATCTGGACAAACATGGCCGCTCCATCAAGCAAAGCTCAAAACAAAAACGCCCCGGGCGAACCGAGGCGTTGTATTACCCAGCGAATTAACGGCTGGCGAAGTACATGGTGACTTCGAAACCAATGCGCAGATCAGTGTAAGCAGGTTTGGACCAGGTCATGTTCTTACTCCTACGTAGGGATGGGATGTGTAATACATATAGTCCATCTCCTGTCGGAGATGTTCAGATGTGTGCGTGTGAATGTTACGCAATTCTTTTCAAGTTAGCGCTGTCTTGATGGAAAAAGCCTTTTGCAAAGGCAGCAATGATCGCTGTTCAGCCGATCGCACGCGGACCATTGGCGACAAAGCGCCAGCCGCCAGCCGCATCTTGCAACTGCCGGGCGGCCTGCAGCAGGTCGCCCTGGGTGCAGGCCAGAATCCGTTGTTGCAACTGCGGCAGGTAATCCGACGGGTGGCCTGCCAGATGCGCGTGCCATAACAGCTCCGCGGCTTGGGCGGTTGGCAGCGCTTCAGGAGCAAACTGTGCAGCCAAGGGCTGGTTGCCCAACTCGTCGCTGCACTCGATCAACGCCGGCAACTGCTGGAGGAAGGTTTGCAGGTGCTCGACGATATCTTCCAGTGACGCTGTGGGCGATTGCACACCAAACAGCAGTCCGGTTTGCCCGTTGATCTGTCGGACGCCGCTGAAGATGGCGTAGCCCAATTGCAGCTCGACGCGCAGGCGTTGGTAGAAGGGGGCTTGCAGCAGGTGACTGAGCAGGCGCCAGGCGGCTTCATCGGCCAGGGATCCGCTCGGTGTGGGGCAGAACAGCAGCAGGGCGGCTTCGCTCGTGTCGGTTGTTACGGCGTGCCACAGGTGTTGGTCGGCAAGATCTGCCACGTCGCGTTCGATGATCGCGGGTTGCCCAGGCAAGCGCGCTGCGGCCGCTTTGATTGCTGCCTCGCACGTGGCTGTCAGGCCAATACCCAAGCCTTGCCAGCGGGCGTCGGACCATGACGCTGGCGTCTCATCGGCGGCGGTTGCGTTGGCACAGTACTCAGGCAGCGCGTTGAGCAGCGCCCGAATAGCGATCATCGGCACCGGCGCGGGAGCTGGCGCTTGCGGCTGGTTCAGCGCATGGGCCACGGCTTCGAGCACCGCAGGCATTGGCTGTTGAAGACCAATCATCTTTACTCGCCAGTCATTACCCGTAGCCTCGAAAGACAATTCGACGCCGGCCTGGCCGGCATTTTCGCGCAATGCCTGCGACGTGCTGCCCAGCTCAGGGGCGCCCGCCTTGAGGCGCCATTGCAGATACAGCGCGCCTTCATCGCTGTCAGTGGTCATCGCATGGCTGAACGTCAGCGCCGATACGTCTTTGCGGCCCCGTGAACGATCCTGGGCAAAGGTGCGCAACCCACGGTGGGCACTGGTCTGGCCGCGAATCAGGCCTGCACGCTCCTCCTTGATGGGGGGACGCAGGAATGGGTTGTTGGGAGCAAGCTGCCACTTGTGTTGGGACCTTGGCAGGTGCAGTGAGTCGAGCATGGCCTTGAGTGCTGCGACCGCAGGTTCCGACAGTGCTTCACTGTGGTTGCGGGCCAGTGCCAGTGCGCCCTGGGTCTGCTGTTGGCGAGCGGCCAGCAGGGCGAACTCTTCGCGCAAGGACGTCCAGTCACTGTGGGCGAAAAAACTTAGCCAATCGTGCAGCAGTGCCTCGATCTGCGTCGTTTCTTGAGTCTCGACGGTGAAGTCGATAACCAGCAGCGCCTGCCCCGCAAAGTCGTACGGCGCTGAGGCGTGCAGCGCGGTGGCCAGTTGCTGCGTTTTCAGCTCGGCCAGCAGTCCGCCCGGTGCCGATGCGTTGAGCCAGGTAGACAGAAATTCCAGGGCTTCGCGAGGGGCTTCGCAGCAAATGACCTGATACAAGTGATTGCCGGCCAGGTGTTGATAACCCCGTACCTGGCCAGACATCAGCGTCGGTGGCGCGCTTTGCGGGTGCAGGGGGCCTGAAGCCAGGGCTTTACTGAAGCGCTGCGCCAACGCTTCGAGCTCTGCCAACGGCTGGGGGCCTGCAAGGCTCAACGTCATCTGCCCGCTTTGATAAAAATGCGCGTGAAAGGCCCGCAAGGCCTGTTGGAAGGCCTCGTTTTCCACCGGCAGGCTGTCGCGATTGCCTGCGTGAAAACCCCGCAGCGGATGATCGGCCGCCAGGCCCTGCAAAAGCGCCACTTGCTGCTGCGCAGCCGCATCCTGGGACCAGGCGATAAACTCCGCGTGCAGCACTTCCCGTTCGCGCAGCTGGTCTTCGGTAGTCAGCCGAGGATGGGTCAGCATGTCTGCCAGCCGTTCCAGCCCATCGGCAAAGGTCAATACCGGGAGTTCAAAGAAAAAGTCGGTGGTGCGCTCGCGAGTGCTGGCGTTGACCTGCCCACCGTGTCGCTGCACATAGGCCATCAACCCTTCGCTTGCAGGAAAGCGCTCGGTCCCCAGGAACAACAAATGCTCAAGAAAATGCGCCAGCCCAGGCCAGGCCAACGGCACATCATGGCTACCGGCAGCCACGCGCAAGGCTGCGGCGCAACGCTTCAAGCGCGGCGCATGGCGCAACGAGACGCACAGGCCGTTGGTCAAGGTCAGATGGATGGGATGAGATTGGGCCGGCGCGGGCATGGGTACTTCCGAAGCGAGGGAAGTGCCTATGCTAACAAACCCGCTGGATCAGGGCTTGTGCAGCGCGCCATACAGCTCCGGGCGCCGGTCTTGCAGATAATGGTTGGCTGCCCGGGCAGTGAGAATCGATTGGCGATCCAGCGCGCCCACGATCAAGGCTTCGTCCAATCCTGCCAGGGCGACACGCTGACCGTCCGGCGCGGCGATGCTGCTTTGCCCGCAATACTGAATCTCGCCTTCATGCCCGCAATAATTGGCGTAGGCCACATAGCACTGGTTTTCGAAAGCCCGCGCCCGCACCGTGACGTCAGCCACAAAGTCGAACGGCACCATGTTGGCCGTGGGCACCAGGATCAGCTCGGCCCCGGCCAGGGCCAGGCGCCGGGTGTTTTCCGGGAACTCGAGGTCATAGCAAATCAGCAGTCCCAGCTTCCAGCCGTTGAGTTCCACCAGCGGAAAATCATCGCCGCCGGCGCTGAACATCGAACGGTCGAGGTCGCCGAACAGGTGCGTCTTGCGGTAGTTGCACAGACGCTGACCCTGCGCATCGATCAACTGCACGGCGTTGTAGATCTGGCCATCTTCGGCGCGCTCCGGGTAACCGTACACAATCGCCAACCCTGCGTTTCGCGCAATCTCGGCAATGGCCTGCGCAGAATCCCCGTCCTGCGCCTCGGCCAGGGCGCCTGCCGCTTCGACGCCAATGTTGTAGCCGCTGAGGAACATCTCCGGCAGCACCAGCACATCGGCGCCGGCCGCCTCTTGCGCCACCTGATGCAGGCGCTTTAGGTTGCCGGACACGTCCAGCGGCAGTGGCGGGCATTGATACAGGGCGACACGCATGACCCAGCTCCTTGATTCGGGCAGTTATTCAGGCAGGGCAATCGGCCCGATTTCAGCAAACACATCACCCGGGCCCGGGTTCTCGGGGTGAGTGCTGCCACCAAAGTGATTCATGATGCCCCACACCGCGTTGAGGGAGGTTTGCACCGCGCCTTCGACCCACGCAGGCGTCCAGGACACATCGTCGCCGGCGATAAAAATCCCACGCTGCTCGGCGGGCATGTCCTTCTGCATGAAGTGCGCGTACATCCGCTGGTTGTAGCGATAGTGGCCGGGCAATGCGCCCTTGAAGGCACCGAGGAAATGCGGGTCGGCTTCCCAGGACACGGTGATCGGATCGCCGATGATGCGCGCCTTGATGTCAACTTTCGGATAGATCTTGTTCAGGGCGTCCAGCGCCAGTTTCACCCGCTTGTCGATGGGCTGCGGCAGCATTTTCAGCGCGTCGCTCATCCACGAGTACGATAGGCAGATGACGCCCGGCTTGTCGTCGCCATTGTCGAACAGGTAAGTGCCACGGGTCAGACGGTCGGTGAGGGTCATGCTCATCAGGTCGCGGCCGGTTTCCGGGTCCTTGTCCTTCCAGAACGGGCGGTCGACCATCACGAAGGTTTTAGACGACTGCATGTAGCGCGTGCGGTCCAGGGCCATCCACATCTTTTGCGAAAACAGGGTTTCATCGCATTCGATCTGCGTGGTCAGCAGCCAGCTCTGGCAGGTGGTGAGCACCGCAGCGTACTCGCGGGTATCACCGTAATTGTCGGTCACTGCGAAACGGCCATCCGCCGCATGGGCAATGCGCTTGACCCCGGCTCGTGGCGCGCCGCAGTGCAATGAGCTGAGGCTGGTGCCGGCCGGCCAATGGGCGCAACGCTGCGGCACATGACGCCAGATGCCCATGGGCACCTGCGCCACGCCGCCGACCACCAGGTGCTGGTGATCGTCGCAGTTGGTCATCACCACGCGAAAGATCTCCAGCATCGAGTTGGGAAAGTCCGAATCCCAGCCGCCCGTGCCGAAACCCACCTGGCCAAACACTTCGCGATGGTGGAATGACAATTTGGCGAACGCCTTCGAAGTGGCCACGAAATCATAGAAGGTGCGGTCGTCCCACAGCGGCACGAGCTTGTTCCATAGTGCCTTCAGACGCGGCACATCGCGGTCGCGGATCGCCTGCTGGATATCGCCGAACTGCGAACCGGCCTCCAGCGCATCGGCCCAGGCGTCGGCCACTTCCTGGAACAGCGCCGGCAAGTCCGAGAGTTTCTGCGCGTAGTGAGTCTCACCTTCCAGATCAATCACCGTGCTGCCGGAGGCCGGCGTGAGTGGGTTGGGGAAGGGTTTGGTTTCCAGCCCCAACTTGTCCACATAGTGATAGAACGCCGTGGACGACACCGGAAACCGCATGCCGCCCAGCTCCGCAATAATGCCCTCGGCGCCTTCAAACGCCTGGGAGCGCAAACGGCCGCCCATTTTCGAGGCTTCGTACACCACCGGCTTGAGGCCCAGCTTCATCAGCTCATAGGCCGCGACCAACCCGGCAATCCCCGCGCCGACGATCGCCACCTCGGCGCCATGATTGGCGGCAGGAATACTGCCCAGGCCAGCCGGGTGCTCGATCCAGTCATCAAAGGCAAACGGAAAATCCGGACCGAAGATCGTGATCGGTTTTTTGCCGTCGGCGGGGTGGCGAAGGGTCTTGCTGAGGGTGCTGGACGGAATGCTCATGGCTGACCTTGTGGACGACTCGACGGGACGCGACCCGCTGAGTATAGGAAAAGATGGCAGCCAGTTTAGGGAGCGCAGAGGTTATTAATAAGACGCAATGTGCCGTCATATTGAGCTGGTTTTGGCCAATATGACGAGATGATTGATCAAATTGGTTGTGCGCGATCCAGTTTGTTGCTGAGGATGATCGACGTGGTGGTTTTTTCAACACCGTCGACACTGCCGATCTGGTCGAGCAGTTGGTCGAGTTGCTCCGGGGAATCGGTGCGCAGCCAGGCCACGTAATCGAACTCGCCGCTGACGGCGCAGAGTTGCTGCACCTGGGCCATGGCGCTGAGTTTGCGCAGCACTTCTTTGCCGGAGCGCGGTTGCACGGTGATGCCAACATACGCCTGCAAACCCCCATCGGCGACGCGTTGACTGAGGCGCACGCCGTACCCGGTGATTACCTGGGTTTTCTCCAGCCGCGCCAGGCGGGAAGTGACCGTAGTGCGCGCGATGCCAAGTTGCCGTGCGAGCATGGCCACGCTTTCGCGGGCGTTGAGTTGCAGCGCGGCGATCAGTTGGCGGTCGATTTCGTCTAGGGTGGCCAAAGGGGGCTCCGGGATGAGGGGCGTTTGGGGGCATGTTACAGGCTTGTATGGGGATGTCAGCGAGACGGGCGTGGACACTTTCTGGACACTTTGGCGTTTACGGCGGAAATTCACGCTGAAATTCCAGAGGCCAAAAACGACGAAAGCCGCGCAATGCGCGGCTTTGAGTATGGTGGGCCCAGTAGGACTCGAACCTACGACCAAGGGATTATGAGTCCCCTGCTCTAACCAACTGAGCTATAGGCCCTCAGTAGGTCGCGGATTATAACGACGGTTTCTTCACTGTGCCATCCGTAAAGTTCTCAATCTTCGTACGAAGAAACGCGTCGGCAAAAAGCTGCGGCGGTAGTGGCAGGCTGACGATGTAGCCCTGCATCTGTTCGCACCCTTCTGCCGCCAGAAATTCCTGTTGCGCCGCGTTCTCCACGCCCTCGGCGATGATGGTGAATTGCATGCTGTGGCCCAGGGCGATGATGGCGCGGACGATGGCGGCGTCGTGCGGGTCGTCGGGCAGGCCGCGGACGAAGGATTGGTCGATTTTCAGGAAGTCCAGGGGCAGGCGCTTGAGGTAGCTGAGGGAGGAGTAGCCTGTGCCGAAGTCGTCGATTGCCAGTTGCACGCCGAGGTGTTTGAGCTGATGCAGCACGCCCAGGGCTTCCTCGGTCTGGCTCATGATGAAGTTTTCGGTGATCTCCAGTTGCAGGCAGCTCGGTTCGAGGTGGTAGTCGTGCAGCAGTTGTTCAATGCGTGCCAGCAGGTTGGGACTGCGCAGTTGGGCGCCGGCGAGGTTGACTGACAGCGGGCCGAATGTGTCGAAGGTGCCTTGCCAGGCCTGCAGCTGCTGGCAGGCCTGTTCCAGTACCCAGTCGCCGATCTGCAGGATGGTGCCGTTTTCTTCGGCCAGGGCGATGAAGTGCTCGGGCGGCACTTCGCCAAAAGTGGGGTGGTGCCAGCGGATCAGGGCTTCGGCGCCGATCAGCTCCTGGCTCGTCAGGCTCAGTTTGGGTTGGTAATACAGGCTCAGTTCGTCCCGTTCAATGGCGCGGCGCAGTTCGTGCTCCAGTGCCACGCGTTCGCTGGCCTGGGTGGTCAGGTCGCTGGTGTAGCTTTCGACCCGGTTGCGGCCTTTGGCCTTGGAACGGTACATGGCGGCGTCGGCATTCTTGACCAGGGTAGCGACGTCGGTGCCATCCTCGGGGTACAGGCTGGTGCCGATGCTGGCACTGATGAAGAATTCGTGTTCTCCCGCCTGGAACGGCTGCGTGAAGCAGGCGAGCAGCTTGTTGGCCAGGTAGTCGGCGTCGCTGGCGTTTTGCAGACCGGGCAGCAGGATGATGAATTCATCGCCTCCCAGGCGAGCAACGGTGTCGATGTCACGCAGTTGCTCTTTGAGGCGCACGGCGATGCCTTTGAGCAGCAGGTCGCCGATAGGGTGGCCGAGGCTGTCGTTGATGTGTTTGAAACGGTCCAGGTCGAGGAATAGAACGGCGCCTTGCTGGCCGGTTTCCTGGTGACCATTGAGCGCGGCCTGCAGCCGGCTTTCGAACAGAGTGCGGTTGGGCAGGCCGGTGAGCGGGTCGTGGTGCGCCTGGTAATCAAGGCGGGCCTGGGCAAGTTTGAGGCTGGAGATATCGGCGAACACGGCAACGAAGTGAGTGATCACATCATCGCGATTACGCACGGCGTTGATGGTCAGCCAGCTGGGGTAAACCTCGCCATCCTTGCGGCGGTTGGCGATCTCGCCTTGCCAATGCCCGTGGGCGGCCAACTGGTGCCACATCGCAGCGAAGAACGCGCTGTCGTGCTGGCCGGAAGCGAGCAGGCGCGGGGTTTGGCCGAGGGCTTCAGCCTCGCTGTAGCCGGTGATTTCGCTGAAGGCACGGTTGACTGCGCTGATGTTCTGCGAGGTGTCGGTGATCAGCACGCCTTCGGCGGTGCTCTCGAACACGGTGGCGGCCTGTTGCAGTTTCTCCTGCATCAACTGGCGTTCGGTGATGTCGCGGGCGATGGTCAGTATGCAGGCTTCATCGCCAATGGGCAGGGGCCGGCTGGACACTTCGCAGAGCCGGATCTCCCCGTCGCTGCGTCGTATGTGGCAAATGAAATCACGCACGAAGCCGTCGCGTCGTATCAGTTCCAGCATGTGTTTACGTTCGTTGAGGTCGACCCAGATGCCCAACTCCATGGCGGAGTGTTCCAGAGGCGTGGCGCAGGGGTAGCCGGTGAGACGGCTGAAGCCTTCGTTGGCCTCAATCAACAGGCCGTCCCGCTGGCGACTCAGCAACAGACCGTCTGGCGAGGCATGGAAAGCCTTGGCGAACTTCTCTTCGGAGGTTTGCAGTTGTTGCTGGGTTTCCTTGAGCTGGGTGATATCGCGCACTACAACGACGATGGCCTCGGTGGTATCGAGCAGGAACGGTTCGGCGGAAATCAGCCCTACAAAAGCCTGGCCATTGCTGCGCCGAAAGGGCAGTTCAAGGTTGCGGATGCTGGTGGTCTGGACGCGTTGCAGCAACTCCGAGCCGATGCCTGGAATGCCCCAGATATCCAGCTCCGTGCCGGCCTTGCCGAGCACTTGCTCGGCATTCAGGCCAATCTGGTCTTCGAAGGCTTTGTTGACTTCCAGCAGGCAACCGTCGGAAAGGCGGGCAATTACCAGGATGTCCGGGCATTGCTGGAACACTGAAGCAAATTTTTGCTCCGAGCGCTGCAGGGCCTCTTCTGTGCGCTTGGCTTCGCTGATATCGATCATCAACCCGCGCAGCACCGGTTCGTGACCGTGTTCGATCAGGCTCACGATGTCACGCACCCACAGGCAATGGCCGTCGGCGGTGATCACCCGGTAATCGATGCTGTGGTCACGGTTGGCGCGGGTTTCGCGGTGGCAATAGGCTTCGGCGCGGGACAGGTCGGCGGGGTGGATGATGTTGCGCCAGAAGCCTGGGATCAGCCAATGGGCACGGGGATAGCCGAGTAAGTTTTCAGCGTGGGGCGACACGTAGCTGTAGGTGAAATCGGTGATGCTGGCTTCCCAGGCGATGGCAGACAGGCTCTCGACCAGGCCACGGTAGTGGTATTCGCTGCTGCGCAGTTCCTGTTCGAGGGCGACGCGGCGGGAAATCTCCGAACTGAGCCGGCGATTGATCTGAATTACGATGGCTAATACGGTGATCAACACCAGCACGGCGGGCAAGCCGTAGGTCAGCAGGTCGTTCCAGAAGGTGCGGTGATCGCTGATGCCGCCTACCCAGCGTTGCTGAATGGCTTCGGTTTCGCCTGGGGTGAGGTCCGCAAGTACCTTATCGAGGATGCCCACGAGGATTTTGTTGTCTCGCGGCACGCCCATTGCCAACTGATAGCGGTAGGGCGTTTCGCCACTGACGTACAGGCCTTCAAGCTTGAGTTGGCGCAGGCTCCAGACGCTGGAAGCCAGGTCGCCGACTACCGCGTCCACCTCGTCCGTGGCCAGCGCTTGCAGGGTCGAGCTGACATTGGGCATGGCCACCAGATTGAGGTCGGGATGGTGGTTGCGCAGCAACTCGTGGGGTGCGTAGTTTTCTACCACGGCGATTTTCAGCCCATAAAGGTCCTGAAGGTTGCGCGGTTTGGCGCCGCCCTCGTGGGCCAGGATGACGATGGGGAAATCCAGGTAGGGCCGCGTGAACGCGATGAAACTCTGACGCTCGGGAGTGGACATGACGCTGGGCAGCAGGTCGAGCTGACTGCGTTTGGTCTGCTCAAGCACCGCCCCCCAGCTTCCGGGCTCGATCAATTCGACCCTGACGCCCAGTCGGTCCTGAATCAGGCGAACATAATCGGCCGCCAGGCCTTGGTAGCGGCCATTTTCATCGCGGTATTCAAAAGGTGGCCATGAAGGGTCCACACCGAGTTTCAGCTCCTGATGGTCCGACAGCCAGCCACGCTCTTCATCAGTAAGCGTCAACGCGCCAGCCGTTGCGGTCCAGGTCAGCAGCGACAGCAGTATCACGGTCGGCAATCTGGGCATAACGGTCTCGTTATGGCACGGGGAATGGTTCGAGTGTAGACGGGCATTGCGGGGGGAGGGAGGGGGGAAGCTGTTAATAAGTAGAAAGAAATATGCAGAAAGCAAAACCCCCGGCCTGGGCCGGGGGTTCTGGTATCACTCGTCGAGGAAGGAGCGCAGATGCTCGCTTCGTGTCGGGTGGCGCAACTTGCGCAGCGCCTTGGCTTCGATCTGACGGATCCGCTCGCGGGTCACGTCAAACTGCTTACCGACTTCCTCAAGGGTGTGGTCGGTATTCATGTCGATGCCGAAACGCATGCGCAGTACCTTGGCTTCACGGGCAGTGAGGCCGGACAGTACGTCGCGCGTCGCTTCCTTAAGGCTCTCAACAGTGGCGACATCGATTGGCGACTGCATGGTCGAGTCTTCGATGAAGTCACCCAGATGGGAGTCTTCGTCATCACCAATCGGGGTTTCCATGGAGATCGGCTCTTTGGCGATCTTCAGTACCTTGCGGATTTTATCCTCAGGCATTTCCATGCGTTCGCCCAGCTCTTCCGGGGTCGGTTCGCGACCCATTTCCTGCAACATCTGCCGGGAAATGCGGTTGAGCTTGTTGATCGTCTCGATCATGTGCACCGGAATACGGATGGTGCGTGCCTGGTCGGCGATCGAGCGAGTGATCGCCTGACGGATCCACCAGGTGGCATAGGTCGAGAACTTGTAGCCGCGACGGTATTCGAACTTGTCCACAGCCTTCATCAAGCCGATGTTGCCTTCCTGGATCAGATCGAGGAATTGCAAGCCACGGTTGGTGTACTTCTTGGCGATGGAGATCACCAGACGCAAGTTGGCTTCAACCATTTCTTTCTTCGCGCGGCGGGCCTTGGCCTCACCGATCGACATGCGACGGTTGATGTCCTTGATCTCGGCAATCGTCAGACCGGTCTCGGTCTCAAGCGCGGTCAGCTTCTGCTGGCAGCGGATGATATCGGGCTGCAGGCGACCAATGGCTTCGGCGTATTTCGCCTTGCCCTTGGCCAGCGCGTCGGTCCAGCTTTCGTCAACTTCGTTGCCCGGGAACTGGCGCAGGAAGTCGGTGCGCGGCATGCGTGCGTCACGCACACACAGCTGCATGATTGCGCGCTCTTGTGCACGCAGACGCTCAAGGGCGCTGCGAACGCGCTCAACCAGGCCTTCGAATTGCTTGGGCACCAGCTTGATCGGCATGAACAGCTCGGCAAGGGCCAACAGCTCGGCAATTGCCTGCTTGTTGGAGCGACCATGCTTCTTCAGAGCCTTTCGGGTGATTTCCATTTGATCGGAAACCGCACCAAAACGCTGGGCAGCGATGACCGGATCCGGGCCGCTTTCGACTTCGTCTTCGTCGTCGCTGCTGGCTTCAGCGTCGTCGTCTTCGGTCTCGTCGTCCGCTTTAGGGGCTTTCGGATCGACCGGCGGCGGTACTTCGGCAGCAGGTGGCGCAATGCCGTCGTCCGGGTCGATATAACCGCTCAGGACATCGGACAGGCGGCCACCTTCGGTGGTGACGCGAGTGTACTCGGAGAGAATGTGGTCAACCGTGCCAGGGAAGTGCGCGATTGCGCCCATCACTTCACGGATGCCCTCTTCAATGCGCTTGGCGATTTCGATTTCGCCTTCACGCGTCAGCAACTCGACGGTGCCCATTTCACGCATATACATGCGCACAGGGTCAGTCGTGCGACCGATGTCGGTCTCCACCGCAGCCAGCGCGGCAGCGGCTTCTTCAGCGGCTGCCTCGTCGGTATCGGCGTCGGCCAACATAAGGGCGTCCGCATCCGGAGCACTCTCGTGTACGGGGATCCCCATGTCATTGATCATGCGGATGATGTCTTCCACCTGCTCGGGATCTGAAATATCCTCAGGCAGGTGGTCGTTGACCTCTGCGTAAGTCAGATACTTCTGCTCACGACCAAGGGTGATCAACTCTTTGATACGAGACTGCTGTTGCGCTTTTCCGGACATAACACCCTATCCACTGAAGGTCTTGGCGGGCAAAAAACAAGCCGAGGATTATACCCGAGCTATGACCTCACACGCCAGCTGAGGTCGGGTTAGATGCTGAAACATTCTGTTTTAATAGGTCGCGCATCTGTTTTGCTATCTGAATTTGCTCTTCAGCCGACAATCCTGGCTGCCTGGCTCTCTTGATGAGCTCATCGAGGGTCTGCGTATGCTGACCCGCGGATAACCTAGTAATGGTGTCTAAAAACTGTTGTTCAAGGTTATCGCCGTCAATTAGCCACTCCTTTTCCGCGAGTGCTTTCAACAAACGGCCCTGTTCGGTGCCATGCCAGCGAGCCATCAGCTGGATGGAGTTTAGCTTAGGATTTTTCTGCACGGCTTCGATCAGGGCAATCAGCACCTGAGCGTACGTGTTGCTCTCGTTGGCAAAATGCTCGGCACTTTCAACCCTGCCCGCCAGTTCCGGGTGATGGATGAGCGTGCGCAGGGCAATCAGCGTAGGGGCTTCGACGGCGACCGGAGTTCGGGGGGCATAAGCCTCGTCGCGATCACCGCGCTTGAAATTCTTGCTCCAGGGTTTCTTTTCCCATTTCTTGCCGCCAGCGCCGGGTTTCTTTGGCGTCCAGTCCTGCTGCGGCGCATGGGCGTCCTGCGGCTGGTGAAAGTCGGCGTAGTCCGGCATGGCATCGTAGTCCATGCCCGGGTCATAGGCCGGTGGCGCGTTTTGCGGCGCGCTGTGCACCAGTTGGCTGACGGCCTCGCCACTCAGGCCGGTGATTTCCAGCAGCCGTTGACGCATCAGGGTGCGCAGGTTGGCGCCCGGAACCTTGTCGATCAGTGGCGCGGCGAGGGTGGCCATGTGGGCCTTGCCCTCAAGGGAGCGCGGGTCGGCTTCCTCGGTCAGCTGCTGGAAGAAATAATCAGCCAATGGCTGGGCATGCTGGTTGATGCGCGCACGGAATGCGTCGGTGCCCTCGGCGCGTACCAGAGTGTCCGGGTCCTCGCCTTCGGGCAGGAACAGGAAGCGCGCGCGGCGCCCGTCCTGCAGGCTCGACAACGTGGCTTCGAGGGCGCGCCAGGCGGCGTTGCGGCCGGCCTGGTCACCATCGAAACAGAACAGCACGCTGGGTACTACGCGAAACAGACGCTTGAGGTGTTCTTCGCTGGTGGCTGTGCCGAGGGTTGCCACGGCGTTGCGCAAACCTTGCTGGGCCAGGGCGATCACGTCCATATAGCCTTCAACCACGATGATCTCATCGAGGTTGCGATTGTTCTTGCGTGCTTCATACAGGCCATAGAGTTCCTGGCCCTTGTGGAACACCGGGGTTTCCGGTGAGTTCAGGTATTTGGGCTTGTCGTCGCCCAGCACGCGCCCACCAAAGGCGATGATGCGACCACGGCTGTCGCGAATGGGGAACATCACGCGGTCGCGGAAGCGGTCGTAGCGCTTGCCGGTTTCGGCGTTCTCCACCAGCAGGCCGGCATCGATCATGGCTTTTTGCTGGAGCGTATCGCTGCTCAAGTGCTTGTACAGGTTGTCCCAGCCGGGTGGCGCGAAGCCCAGGCCAAAGTCACGGGCGATTTCGCCGGTGAGGCCGCGGCCCTTGAGGTAGTCGACGGCGGCCTTGCGTTGCGGATGGCTCTTGAGCGCCTGACGATAAAAGTCGGCGGCAGCGGTCAGCAGCGGATACAGCGGCGAGTCGGTGGGCTGGCGCGGTTTGTGCGGGCGACCGCTTTCTTCGCGGGGGACTTCCATGCCGGCGGCTTTGGCCAGGTCCTCGATTGCCTGGGGGAAATCCAGGTTGTCGTGGTCCATGAGGAAACCGAGGGCGTTGCCGCCTGCGCCGCAGCCGAAGCAATAGTAGAACTGCTTGTCGGGGCTGACGCTGAACGACGGGGTCTTTTCCTTGTGGAACGGGCAGCAGGCGGTGTAGTTCTTTCCGGCTTTTTTCAATTGCACGCGTGAGCTGACAACATCGACGATGTCGGTGCGGTTCAGAAGGTCGTCAATAAAGCTCTGGGGAATCAGCCCGGCCATGGCGTTCTCGTCATCACTGCGTGTCAATCGGGGTCCATAAAGTGTTCAAGCGCGGCTATCGCGTGCTCGACTCGCTTACGTCTGCATGGATTGTCAGGAAGTGTATCTGCCGAATATTCTCTGACGTTAAGTTTCTATCAGGAGTCGGCATGGAAATGTTGCCCCGGTATCCGGTCTTGGCCTGTGGGCGGCCTCGGAACTCGTCAATGGGCACAGCCGACACGGTTGATCGTCTGTTTGAAGAATAAGTGTGCTCGTCAGTAGCCTTGTTAGGCTCGTCAGAAGAGACGCGCACCGCTGGCAAAAGAGCCAGTCCTGACGTGTGAAGCGGTTGTATCGGTCGCGTGTGCGGCGTCAACAGTGAAGCATCAAGCGATATCCGCAAATGCCAACAGCCCGGCTGAGGGCCGGGCTTGGCAGAAGCTTGCTACGAACGTCTGTGTATTAGTACAGACGAACGGCGCGGCGCTGTTCGCGCTGAACTTTCTTGGCGTGACGCTTAACAGCGGCTGCTGCCTTGCGCTTACGCTCAGAAGTTGGCTTCTCATAAAATTCGCGGCTACGAACTTCAGCCAGAACACCGGCTTTTTCGCAGGAGCGCTTGAAACGACGCAGAGCTACGTCGAAGGGTTCGTTCTCTTTTACTTTGACGGCTGGCATCCAGAGCTACCTTCTTTCATTACCGGGATTCAACGTTCTCGTCGCAAAAAATTCGCGGCTGAGGTCGTCGGTTTTTAAGGGTTGCGGATGTTAACCCCTCATTGCTCGGAATGCAAAGCCTCTGATCGAAAACCGCTAGGCGGGAGGGGGAGTGGCGACTATTATGCGCGCCTTCGAATTCAGCCTCTACAAGGCGCAAACCCATGCTAGTACTGGGACTTGAAACCTCCTGCGACGAAACCGGTGTCGCACTTTACGACAGTGAACGCGGGCTTTTGGCCGATGCACTGTTCAGTCAGATCGACCTGCACCGTGCCTATGGCGGCGTAGTGCCGGAGCTCGCCAGCCGCGATCACGTCAAGCGCATGCTGCCGTTGATCCGCCAAGTGCTGGACGAGGCTGGCTGTGTGCCGACCGAGATCGATGCCATCGCCTACACCGCCGGCCCCGGATTGGTTGGAGCCCTTCTGGTTGGGGCTTCTTGCGCCCAGGCGCTGGCGTTTGCCTGGGGCATTCCCGCCCTCGGTGTGCACCACATGGAAGGCCATTTACTGGCCCCCATGCTGGAAAAAACACCACCACAGTTTCCGTTCGTCGCTTTGTTGGTGTCGGGCGGCCATACGCAGCTGGTTCAGGTCGATGGGATCGGTCAATACACCCTGTTGGGCGAGTCCCTGGACGATGCTGCCGGTGAAGCGTTCGACAAGACCGCCAAGATGATGGGCCTCAATTATCCTGGTGGCCCGGAAATCGCGCGTCTGGCCGAAAAGGGTTTGGCCGGTCGCTACACATTCCCGCGTCCGATGTGTGATCGTCCGGGGCTGATGTTCAGCTTCAGCGGCTTGAAAACCTCGGCGCTCAACACCTGGCAACACAGCGTCAGCGCCGGGGACGACAGTGAGCAAGCCCGTTGCGACATCGCTCTGGCATTCCAGCAGGCCGTGGTGGAGACTTTGACTATCAAGTGCAAGCGCGCGCTCAAGCAGGCGGGCATGCAGCGCCTGGTGATCGCTGGCGGCGTCAGCGCCAACAAGGCCTTGCGCGCTTCGCTGGAAAAAATGCTCGCAGACATGAAAGGCGAAGTGTTCTATGCGCGCCCCGAGTTCTGCACCGACAATGGCGCGATGATCGCCTACGCGGGCTGCCAGCGCCTGCAGGCCGGGCAGCATGAAAGCCTGGCGATCAGCGTGCAGGCGCGCTGGCCGATGGAGCAGCTGTCACCGTTGTGAGGCTTGCGCGTGAGCCGGGTTCAGCGGGCGTATTTAAAAATGCCGTTCGCGCCCGGCAAACAGGTCGCGTAGATTGCCGCGGTGGCGCCAGACGATCAGCAGCGTCAGCACGCTCATCGGCAACAACGCTGCCGGTGCCTGCCAGGCTAGCAGCGGCAGGGTGAGCGGCGTGGCGATCAGCGCGGCCAGCGAGCTGGTGCGGGTCAGGTAGAACGCCAGCAGCCAGGCCACGATGGCCAGCAATGCTGCTGGAGGGTAGATTCCCAGCAGCATGCCGGCCGCCGTGGCGACGCCTTTGCCGCCGCGAAAGCGAAAGTACAGTGGAAACAGATGGCCCAGGACGGCGCATACGCCCACCCAGGCCTGCTGTTGCAGGGTCAGACCGGCGAGGCTGGCGATCAGCACGGGCACCACGCCCTTGCAGACGTCGCCCAGCAGGGTCAATACGGCAAGTTTCTTGCCGGCCAAACGCAACATATTGGTGGCGCCGGCATTGCCTGAGCCACTCATTCGCGGATCGGGATTGCCCGTCAGGCGGCTGAGCAAAATGGCGAAGGACAGCGAGCCGAGCAGGTAGGCGAAAATCGCCAGTGACCAAAACATGCTAACTATTCCGGGCGAGGACGCCCTGATTCTAACGGGGCATCGCGCCCTTGTCGTGCTGCGGAGAAGAGTGCTTGGACAGAGTGTTTATCGAAGGCCTGGAAGTCGACACGGTGATCGGCGCCTACGACTGGGAGCGCGGCATCAAGCAATGCTTGCGCCTGGACCTGAGCTTCGCCTGGGACAATCGCCCGGCCGCAGCCGGTGACGACCTGACCCTGGCGCTGGATTACGCCAGCGTGTCCGCGCGCATCCAGGCCTTTGCCGACGAGTCCCAGTACCAACTGGTGGAAACCTTCGCCGAACGCCTTGCGCAAGTACTGATGAGTGAGTTTCAGATTCCCTGGTTGCACCTCAAGTTGACCAAGCCAGGCGCCGTACCGGCCGCCAGGGGCGTGGGCGTGGAGATCGAGCGCGGATGTCGCTGACTCAGGTTTACCTAGGCCTTGGCAGCAATATCGAGCGTGAGCCTCGTTTGCGCGCCGGGCTGGATGCATTGGCGGGTTTTCTGACCGGGATGCGTTGCTCGGCCGTGTTTGAAAGCCAGCCGGTTGGCATCAAGAGCGGGCCGTTTTTCAACCTGGTGGTGTCGGCGTATACCGACCTGCCGCTGAAGGAGCTGGACCGCAGGCTGAAATTCATCGAGGCCGAAAACGGCCGCTATGCACCCGACCGCAAAGGGCTGCCGCTGGATATCGACGTGCTGTTGTATGGCGAGCTGGTGGGTGATTTTGAAGGCTTGGTCCTGCCGCGCGCAGAGATCCTCACCAACGCCTTCGTGCTTTGGCCGCTGTCGATGATGGCGCCGGATCGTGTGCATCCGCTGGCCCGCAAGACCCTGGCCGAGCTGTGGCGCGATGCACAGATCGACCAGGTGCTGGCGCCTGTCGGCCTCGAGTGGCAAGGCCAGCAACTGACGCCAGACGCCCTCCTATAGGCGCGAGCAAGCTCGCGTCTACAGTGATTTATAGGCCTGCAGTGCCTTGAGGCGTTCGCGCTTGAGTGCCTCGCCCAGTTGCGGGCCTTTGAAGCCTTTTTCCAGCAGCGGCGCCACTGGCACCTCGCGCGCCGCTTTCGCTGCGCCGCGCAAATAGTCCGCTTGTGGATAACTTCTCTGTTCCAGCCCCGTGCGACCCCGCGCATCCATTTCACAGCTCACCACAAACTCTTCAAAGCGCTGTGGCCTGCGGTAAACATCAAAACTTTGCAGCAACTCCAGTAACGTCGAGGCTTTGAGCTCCAGCGCTCGGTGGCCGTGAGTGTGATATTGGCCAACCAGCAATGCCAGCTCCTGGCAATCCCTCGGCACCTTGAAGCGTTCGTTCACTGCCTTGATCAGCTTCAAACCTCGCTGTTCATGGGCAATGTGCTGCGGCAACTTATCCACAGGCGTGGCGCCCTTGCCCAGGTCGTGCAGCAGGCAGGCCCAGCGTACCGTCAGGGGTTGCTGATGCACGGCAGCCTGTTCCAGCACACCCAAGGTGTGCACCCCCGTGTCGATTTCGGGGTGATGGGCTGCAGGCTGCGGCACGCCAAACAGGGCGTCCACTTCCGGCATTAAAGTTTTCAGCGCGTTGCAGTCGCGCAGCACCTGAATAAAGACCTGAGGCTGATCTTCCATCAGTGCACGGGAAATTTCTTTCCAACTGCGTTCAGGCGTCAGCGCTTCCAGTTCGCCGGATTCGCTGAGTTGGCGCATCAGTTCCAGGGTCTGCGGCGCCACGGTAAAACCCAGGGGCGCGTAACGGGCGGCAAAGCGCGCTACCCGCAGCACACGTAACGGATCTTCGGCGAACGCAGGTGAAACGTGGCGAAGAACCCGTGCTTGCAAGTCGCGCTCGCCGTGATACGGGTCGATCACATGGCCGTCGTCGTCCTCCGCCATGGCGTTGATCGTCAGGTCGCGGCGGATCAGGTCTTCCTCCAGCGTCACGTCGGGGCTGGCGTGAAACACAAAGCCGCCATAGCCCCGGCCACTCTTGCGTTCAGTGCGGGCCAGGGCGTACTCGTCGCCGTTGTTCGGGTCGAGGAATACCGGAAAGTCCGCGCCCACCGGTTTGTAGCCCTTGGCGAGCATTTCTTCGGCGGTTGCACCAACCACCACGCGGTCGATGTCGGTGACCTTGATGCCCAGCAAGCGGTCGCGTACGGCGCCGCCGACTTTGTAGATTTTCATGAAAAAGCCTCCATTAGCGCCACAGGATACCGCCTGTGCCTGGCCAATGGAGGCTTTGCCGTTTCAGAGATGGACCACGGACAAATCCAGACGGCCATAGTCGCCATCGCCGTGATCGCTGCGCGGTGGTACATGATGGGTTTTCATCACCTGGTCGCCTTGCAGGGTTTCCAGGTGAATGTCGAAGCCCCACAGCCGGTGCAAGTGCTTGAGTACTTCTTCGGTGGATTCGCCCAGGGGTTTGCGATCGTGCTGCTGGTGGCGCAGGGTCAGCGAGCGATCACCGCGCACATCAATGCTGTAGATCTGCACGTTGGGCTCGCGGTTGCCCAGGTTGTACTGCGCCGCCAGGGTTTCGCGGATGGTGCGGTAGCCGGGTTCATCGTGGATGGCTGGCACCACCAGGTCGTCCTTGAGGTCGTCATCCATGATGCTGAAGAGCTTGAGATCGCGGATCACCTGAGGCGACAGATACTGCAGGATAAAACTCTCGTCCTTGAAGCTGCTCATGGCGAACTTGATGGTCGATAGCCAATCGCTGCCGGCTATTTCCGGGAACCAGCGGCGATCCTCCTCCGTGGGGTGTTCGCACATGCGCCGTATGTCACGGTACATCGCGAAGCCCAGGGCGTAAGGGTTGATGCCGCTGTAATAAGGGCTGTCGAAGCCGGGCTGGAACACCACGCTGGTGTGGGAGGTGAGGAATTCCATCATGAAGCCGTCAGTGACCAGGCCTTCGTCGTACAGATCGTTCATCAGGGTGTAGTGCCAGAACGTTGCCCAGCCTTCATTCATCACTTGGGTCTGGCGCTGTGGATAAAAATATTGCGCGATCTTGCGCACGATACGCACAATTTCGCGCTGCCAGGGTTCGAGCAGCGGCGCATGTTTTTCCAGAAAATAGAGGATGTTTTCCTGTGGTTCGGCGGGGAAGCGTGCATTGTCCTTGTCGCTGTTTTTGCCGGCCTTTTTAGGAATGGTGCGCCACAGGTCGTTGATCTGCTTCTGCAGATGCTCCTCGCGCTCCGCCTGGCGCAGGCGTTCTTCCTCGGCGGAAATCGGATAGGGGCGTTTGTAGCGGTCGACCCCGTAATTCATCAATGCATGGCAGGAGTCGAGCAGGTCTTCCACCGCATCGATGCCGTGACGCTCCTCGCACTGCATGATGTATTGCTTGGCGAACACCAGGTAATCGATGATCGAGCTGGCATCGGTCCAGGTGCGGAACAAGTAGTTGCCCTTGAAGAAGCTGTTATGCCCGTAGCAGGCATGGGCCACCACCAGCGCCTGCATACAGATGGTGTTTTCTTCCATCAGGTAGGCGATGCACGGGTCTGAATTGATCACGATCTCGTAGGCCAGGCCCATCTGGCCCCGCGTGTAGGATTTCTCGGTGCTGAGGAAGTGTTTGCCGTAGGACCAGTGGTGGTAGCCCAGCGGCATGCCCACCGAGGCATAGGCATCCATCATCTGTTCGGCGGTGATCACTTCGATCTGGTTGGGGTAGGTGTCCAGCGCATAACCGGCCGCAATACGGCTGATTTCCCGGTCATAGGCCTGGATCAGTTCGAAGGTCCACTCGGACCCAGTGGAAAGAGGTTGGCGCCTAGTCTCTTTTTTGGCGGTCATGTCACTAACCTGCGCTGGAAGAGTTCACGGAAGACCGGGTAGATATCGCCGGCCGAGACCAGTTGCTGCTGGGCGAATGTGTCGGCAAAGGCGTCGCCGATGCGCTCATATTCGAACCACAGGGCCTGGTGCTCACGGGGGGTAATTTCGACGTAGGTGTAGTACTGCACGAACGGCATGATCTGGTTGATCAGAATGTCGCGGCAGATTGGCGAGTCATCGTTCCAGTTGTCACCGTCGGAGGCTTGGGCCGCGTAAATGTTCCACTCATTGGCCGGATAGCGCTCTGCCATGATCTCCTGCATCAACTTCAGCGCGCTGGACACGATGGTGCCGCCGGTTTCCCGCGAGTAGAAGAACTCTTCCTCGTCCACTTCCCGGGCACTGGTGTGGTGACGGATGAATACCACGTCGATCTTGTCGTAGTTCCGCTTCAGAAACAGGTACAGCAGGATAAAGAAGCGCTTGGCAATGTCCTTGGTGGCCTGTGTCATGGAGCCGGACACGTCCATCAGGCAAAACATCACGGCCTTGGAGCTGGGGTTGGGTTGCTTCACCAACAGGTTGTATTTCAAGTCGAAGGTGTCGAGAAAAGGCACGCGATGAATACGCGCGCTGAGTTTCTCTATTTCCGCCTCGATCTGCTGGATATCGCCGAAATTGTCCGGTTCTTCGCGTTTGAGCCGCGCCAGTTCTTCCTTGGCCTCCCTCAGTTTGGCGCGGCTGCTGCCGGAGAGAGCGATGCGCCGTGCATGGGCTGAGCGCAGGGTGCGGATGATATTGATGCGCGACGGGTTGCCCTCGTTGCTGATCCCCGCGCGCACGGTCTTGAAGGTGTCGGTGCCGGTGAGGTTGCGTTTGACCAGATTGGGCAGTTCCAAATCCTCGAACATGAATTCGAGGAATTCTTCCTGGGTGATCTGGAACACGAACTCGTCCATGCCTTCGCCAGAGTTGCCGGCCTTTCCCGCACCCTTGCCGCCACCGCCACCTTGAGGCCGCTGGATGTGTTCGCCGGTGGTGAACTCCTTGTTGCCGGGGTGCACGACCGTCTGTTTGCCGCCGCGCCCGTGATGCAGCACCGGTTCGTCGATGTCCCGACCGGGAATGCTGATCTGCTCGCCATGCTCCATATCGGTGATGGAGCGGCGGCTGACCGCTTCTTCCACGGCCTTTTTGATGTGGTCACGGTAACGCCGCAGGAAACGCTGGCGGTTTACCGTGCTCTTGTTCTTGCCATTGAGGCGTCGGTCGATCACATAGCTCATGGGGCCCCTCCGGGGAGCTTCAAGTCGTAAGCGGCAAGCGGCAAGTTGGAGCGGCGTGCGCTGTTCTCTTGCAGCTTGCAGCTAGAAGCTTGCAGCTATTTCTCTCACTGCGATTTCCGGACCCGTAGGTACCATTCCGACAGCAGCCGTACCTGCTTGTCGGTATAGCCTCGCTCGACCATGCGTGTGACGAAGTCGTTGTGTTTTTGCTGATCCTCCTTGCTGGCCTTGGCGTTGAAGCTGATGACCGGCAACAGGTCCTCGGTGTTGGAGAACATTTTCTTCTCGATGACCACGCGCAGCTTCTCGTAGCTGAGCCAGGTGGGGTTCTTGCCATTGTTGTTGGCGCGGGCACGCAGCACGAAGTTGACGATTTCGTTGCGGAAATCCTTCGGATTGCTGATACCGGCCGGTTTTTCGATTTTTTCCAGCTCCTCGTTGAGGGCTACGCGGTTGAGGATTTCGCCGGTTTCCGGGTCGCGGTATTCCTGATCCTGAATCCAGAAGTCGGCGTACAGCACGTAGCGGTCGAAGATGTTCTGGCCATACTCGCTGTAGGATTCGAGGTACGCGGTCTGGATTTCCTTGCCGATGAACTCGATATAGCGCGGCGCCAGATACTCCTTGAGAAAGCGCAAATAGCGCTCGCGGGTTTCGGCCTGGAACTGCTCCTGTTCGATCTGCTGTTCCAGCACATAGAGCAGGTGCACCGGGTTCGCAGCGATTTCGTGGGGATCGAAGTTGAAGACCTTGGACAAGATCTTGAACGCAAAGCGCGTCGACAGACCGTTCATGCCCTCGTCCACACCCGCCGTGTCGCGGTATTCCTGAATCGACTTGGCCTTCGGATCGGTGTCCTTGAGGTTTTCGCCGTCGTACACGCGCATCTTCGAATAGATATTCGAGTTTTCCGGCTCCTTGAGGCGCGACAGCACGGTGAACTGCGCGAGCATCTTCAGGGTGTCCGGCGCGCAATGGGCCTTGGACAGGGAGCTGTTGAACAGCAGCTTGTCGTAGATCTTGATCTCGTCGCTGACGCGCAGGCAGTACGGCACCTTGACGATGTAAATCCGGTCGATAAAGGCTTCGTTGTTCTTGTTGTTGCGGAAGGTATGCCACTCCGATTCGTTGGAGTGGGCCAGCAGGATACCGTTGAACGGAATCGCCCCCAGCCCCTCGGTGCTGTTGTAGTTACCTTCCTGAGTGGCGGTGAGCAGTGGGTGAAGCACCTTGATCGGTGCCTTGAACATTTCCACGAACTCCATCAGGCCCTGGTTGGCCCGGCACAGCGCGCCCGAGTAGCTATAGGCGTCGGCGTCGTTCTGCGGGAATTCCTCGAGTTTGCGGATATCGACCTTGCCCACCAGCGCCGAAATATCCTGGTTGTTTTCGTCGCCGGGCTCGGTCTTGGCCACCCCGATCTGGTTGAGGATCGACGGGTAGAGCTTGACCACGCGGAACTGGCTGATATCACCACCGAACTCGGCCAGGCGCTTGGTGGCCCAGGGCGACATGATGGTATTGAGGTAACGCCGTGGTATGCCGAAGTCTTCTTCGAGAATCGCGCCATCTTCGGTGGCGTTGAATAACCCCAGGGGGGATTCGAATACCGGCGAGCCCTTGATGGCGTAGAAGGGCACCTTCTCGATCAACTGTTTGAGCTTTTCGGCGAGGGATGATTTACCGCCGCCCACCGGGCCGAGCAGGTAGAGGATCTGTTTCTTCTCTTCCAGGCCTTGGGCGGCATGGCGGAAATAGGAGACGATCTGGTCAATGCATTCTTCCATGCCGTGGAAGTCTTCAAAGGCCGGATAGCGGCGGATCACCTTGTTGGAGAAGATGCGCGACAGGCGCGAGTTGTTGGCGGTCTCCACCAGCTCCGGCTCGCCGATCGCCAGTAGCAGGCGTTCGGCGGCCGATGCGTAGGTGCTGCGGTCCTGTTTGCACAGCTCCAGATACTCTTGAAGCGTGAGTTCTTCCTGCTGCGTGGACGCGAAGCGTTGTTGGAAGTGGCTAAAGATACTCATGACGTCGTCACCTCGCTCGATACGTGGAGCCGACGCCGGATCAATCAGTCGATGCTGGCAGTCATTGGCAGACGCCGATGGCTGTTTCCCCCCAGAACACCCTGAAACGCTACCGATGACCCGTGCGCCGGTGTACCGGCTCTCCCCTGATTTGGATGGCCTGCGCTTAAGGATAGTTCGGAATCGTGGAGGTCAAGGCGTGATGCGTAATTAGTTTGCCCGCGCCGTTCGTCAGAAACGGCGCAAGCCCAAGCGTCACGCGGGGTAGCGGGGTGTGAAAAAAATTATTGCGGATCGCCGGAAGAAATTTCTGCGGGATAGGCCGTACGCCACAGCTCAAAGCCGCCGTCCAGGCTATAGACGTCGGAGAACCCCTGGCTCACCAGGTAAGCGGCGGCGCTCTGGCTGGAGTTGCCGTGGTAGCAGGCCACGATCAGCGGCGCATCGAGATCGGCGGCGCGGATGAAGTCCTGAATGTTGTGGTTATCCACATGCTGCGCGCCGCTGATATGAGCGGCGGCATACGTCGACGGATCACGAATGTCGACCACCACGGCACCTTGCTCGCGCAGGGCCTGCGCTTGTTCAGGGGGGATACGTTTGAATTCGCTCATGGGGGGGCTCCTAGGGCTGGGTGGGCAGTGTGGGTTCGCACCGGCAACTGAAGCGCTCGCCGGAATCGATGTTCATCAGGGTCATGGCGCCGCCCCATACGCAGCCAGTATCAAGGGCAAACACGTCGGGCTCGTCGCAGTGGCCTTCGAGGGCGGCCCAGTGGCCAAAGATGATTTTCGTGTCGCGGGTCTTGCGTTCCTTGTGGGCGAACCAGGGCTTGTAGCCCGGCGGCGCGCTGTCGGCGCCTTCTTTGGTCTTGAGGTCCAGCTTGCCGTCGGCGGTGCAGAAGCGCATACGCGTGAAGTAGTTGGTGATCACCCGCAGGCGTGCGACGCCCATGAGGTCATTGTCCCATTTGACCGGTTCATTGCCGTACATGCCGTCGAGGTAGGCGGTGTAGAGGTTATCGTCGGCCAGGGCGATTTCGACCTCGGCGGCGTATTTGAGGGCTTTTTTCAGCGTCCACTGCGGTGGGATTCCCGCATGCACCAGTGCCATGTTGCGCGCTTGGTCGTAATGCAGGATTTTTTGCCTACGCACCCATTCCAGCAGCTCGTCGCGGTCCGGCGCTTCGAGGATTTCGCGCAGCGTGTCGCCCTTTTTCAGACGTTCGATGTTACGGCCGGCCGCCAGCAGGTGCAGGTCATGGTTGCCCAGCACGCACACCAGAGAGTCGCGCAGGCCATGGAGATAGCGCAGGGTTTCGAGGGACTGCGGACCGCGGTTGACCAGGTCGCCCACCAGCCACAGGCGATCTTGCGCCGGGTCAAAGGCCACGCGCTCAAGCAGGCACTTGAGGGGATCCAGGCAGCCCTGCAGGTCGCCGACCGCATACGTCGCCATCAGTGCAAAGCACCGGGCACGGCGAGGCGAAACGGCTTGATGATGGCGTCGAACAACTGGCCGTCGGTGGCTTTCATCTGATACGAGCCCTGCATGGTGCCGACCCTGGAGGTCATCACCGTGCCGCTGCTGTAGGTGTGGCTGGCGCCGCTGTCGATCAACGGTTGCTGACCGACCACGCCCGCGCCACGTACTTCCTCGACCTGGCCGTCGCCGTCGGTAATCACCCAATGGCGCGACAGCAGCTTGGCCGGCACCAGGCCGTTGTTCTTGACCGTGATGGTGTAGGCAAAGGCGAAGCGGTTGTGCTCGGGCTGGGATTGGTCCGCCAGGAAGCGGGTGACGACGCTGACGTCGATCTGGTAGCGAGGATCGGACATGCAAGAGGCCTTAAAAGCAAAAGCGGAGGACAGCGGATGCGGACCAGTCTAGGCCAAGAGGAGGGCACTAGGCCAGACATGCTCTCCGGGGGCTTTGAACATCTGCCGGCATCACTGGGTTCAATTGTGGGAAGGGGCAAACCCCCTCCCACATTTGGATTGTTTCGAGGCTTGAGCCTTATTCCACTGCTGGCGCAGGCTGGATCGCCAACTGGTCGGCCAGGCGCACGAAGGCGGCGAGGTCCAGCTGTTCGGGGCGCAGGCTGCCGTCGACGCCGGCGGCTTCGATTTCAGCATTGCTCAGCAGTGCCTTGAGCGTGTTGCGCAAGGTCTTGCGGCGCTGGTTGAACGCTTCGCGCACCACGCGCTCCAGCAGCTTGTGATCCTTGGCCGGGTGCGGCAGCACGGCGTGAGGCACCAGACGCACGATGGCCGAATCGACTTTCGGCGGCGGGTTGAAGGCGCCGGGGCCTACGTTGAACAAGTGCTCTACGCGGCAGTGGTACTGAACCATGATCGACAGACGCCCCCAATCACCGCCGCCAGGGCCTGCCGCCAGACGCTCGACCACTTCCTTTTGCAGCATGAAGTGCATGTCGCGGATGATCGAGGCGTTGTTGAGCAGATGAAAGATCAGCGGCGTTGAGATGTTGTAGGGCAGATTACCCACCACCCGCAGGCTGTTGGGCGCGGCATTGAGGCTGTTGAAGTCGAACTTCAGCGCGTCGCCCTGGTGCAGGTTGAAGTTGGTCTTGCCGGCGAACTGCTGGTTGAGGATCGGGATCAGGTCCTTGTCCAGCTCAACCACGTCGAGCTGGCCGCCGCTGGCCAGCAGGCCCTGGGTCAGTGCGCCCTGGCCCGGGCCGATTTCCAGCAGGCGATCTTCTGGCTTGGCGTGGATGGAGCGCAGGATGCGGTCGATTACGCCTGCATCGTGCAGGAAGTTTTGCCCGAAGCGTTTGCGCGCTCGGTGTTGGTAATGCTCGGTCATAAACGGGTCTCGGCCATCTGATAGGCGGTTTCCAGGGCCACGTGCAGGCTGCCGGTATCGATCCTGCCGCTGCCCGCCAGGTCCAGGGCGGTGCCATGGTCGACGGAGGTGCGGATGATCGGCAGACCCAGTGTCACGTTCACGGCGGCGCCGAAGCCTTTGTACTTCAGCACGGGCAGTCCCTGGTCGTGGTACATCGCCAGCACTGCGTCGCAGTGCTCCAGATATTTGGGGGTAAATAGAGTGTCTGCCGGCAGCGGACCGCGCAGGTCCATGCCTTCCTGGCGCAGACGCTCCAGGGTGGGTTCGATGATGTCGATTTCTTCATGGCCCAGGTGGCCGCCTTCACCGGCGTGGGGGTTGAGCCCACAGACCAGGATGCGGGGCCGGGCAATGCCGAATTTGTGTTGCAGGTCGGCGTGCAGGATGCGCGTTACGCGTTCCACCCGCTCGGCGGTAATGGCGTCGGCGACATCCCGCAGTGGCAGATGCGTGGTCACCAGGGCGACGCGCAGGCCACGGGTGGCCAGCATCATTACCACTTGTTCGGTATGGGTCAGTTCGGCGAGGAATTCGGTATGCCCGGAAAAGGCAATGCCGGATTCATTGATCACGCCCTTGTGCACCGGGGCGGTGATCATGCCGGCGAAGTCGCCGTTGAGGCAACCAAGGCCTGCGCGGGTGAGGGTTTCGAGCACGAAGGCCGCATTGGCCTTGTCCAACTGACCGGCAACGACCCCGGCCTGCAAGGGCGTGTCCCACACGTACAGGCTGCCCGCCGGGGCTGGCAGCTCCGGCCAGTTGCCCGGCGCCACGTCCAGCAGCGTGGCAGCCACACCAAGCTGCGCGGCCCGCTCAAGGAGCAGGTCGCGGCTGGTAATGGCGATCAGGGGATGGGGCTGGGCGTGCGAGGCGAGCAGCAGGCACAGGTCTGGACCAATGCCGGCCGGCTCGCCGGGTGTCACTGCGAAACGCTGTGGTTTCACTGAGTTGCCTGGTCGGTGCCTGTTTGCTCGGCGCCTGGCAGCTTGTTTTCCACGTAGGCTTCGTCACGGATCTGACGCAACCAGGTTTGCAGCTCTTCGTCGTACTTGCGGTTACGCAGCACGGTCAGCGCTTGTTGCTCGCGGGCCTGGGCGGTGTTGTCGGTGGCGCGGCGGCCAAGGACTTCCAGCACGTGCCAGCCGTATTGGGTCTTGAACGGCTTGGACAGTACGCCTTGCGGGGTCTTGGCCATTACGTCCTGAAACTCCGGCACCAACGCACGCGGGTCGATCCAGTTGAGGTCGCCGCCGTTGAGGGCAGAACCCGGGTCTTCCGAGAAGCTTTTGGCCAGGGTGGCGAAGTCTTCACCGCTTTCGATGCGGTCATAGATCTTCTGGGCCAGTTCCTTGGTTTGCGCTTCAGTGCGAATTTCGCTCGGCTTGACCAGGATATGACGCACATGCACTTCGTCTTTGAGCGAGGTCTCGCCGCCACGGCGTTCCAGCAGCTTCAAGATAATGAAGCCACCCGGGGTGCGGGCCGGCTGAGTAATGCCGCCGACTTCCATGGCGCTCAGCTCGCGGTCGAAAGGCGGTGGCAGTTGCGCGGCTTTACGCCAGCCCATGTCACCGCCTTCGAGGGCGTTGTCGCTGCCGGATTGGGCAATGGCCATTTGCGCAAAGTCGGCGCCGGCTTTCAGACGATCATAGATAGCCTGGGTTTTCGCGGCGGCGGCGTTGAGCTGCTCGGAGTTGGCGCTGTCCGGGGTCGGGATCAGGATATTGGCCAGGTGCAGTTCTTCGGACAGCTGCATCTTGCCCAGATCCGAAGCCAGGAAGTTCTTCACTTCCTGCTCGGACACCTGAACGCGCTCGGCCACCCGGCGCTGGCGTACACGGCTGATGATCATCTCGCGGCGGATCTGGTCGCGGGCGTCATCATAGGAAAGACCGTCGTGGGCCAGGGCGGCGCGGAACTGGTCAATGCTCATGTTGTTGCGCTGAGCAATGGTGCCGACGGCCTGGTTCAGCTCTTCGTCCGAAATACGGATGCCGGAACGCTCGCCGATCTGCAGTTGCAGGTTCTCGACGATCAGGCGTTCCAGTACCTGCTGGTCCAGCACGCTGGTCGGCGGCACACCACCGCCACGCTTGGCGATGGTCTGCTGGACTTCCTTGACACGTTGGTCCAGTTGGCTCTGCATGATCACGTCGTTATCGACGATGGCCACGACCTTGTCCAGCTGTTGAACCGCAGCGTGCGCCGATGCGGCACCCAGGAACAGCGCGCCCAGCAGGAGCGGGCGCACACAATCAGAAAGCTTGATCTTCACGTTGACGATAACCTTGAATGCCTTTGTCGAGGAAGCTCTCTACCTTGGCGCCGGTCAGGCCGCCGAGTCCTTTGAGGACGATCTGGAAGAAGAGCCCGTGGTCACCCTTTTCGTTAAGCGGGGCGATCTGCGTGTATTCGTCGTTGGAAACCCAGTAACGGTTGATGACGCGCAGTTTCCAGCAGCAGTTGTCGTACTCGAAACCACCGAAGGCTTCCAGAGTGCGGTTGCGGGCGTAGTCATACTGCCAGCGGGTGATCAGGTTCCACTGCGGAATGATCGGCCACATCATCGAGAAGTCGTGTTGCTGGATTTTGTAGTAATCCTTGACGTAGTTCGCGGTGTCTGACGGAACGCTGTAGTCACCACCGAACTGCCATTTGCCGGTCAACTGGTTGTAGACCACCTGGTCGTTACGATAGCGATAGCCCAGGTTGATGATCTTGTTCGGGTTGTCTTCCGGCTGGTAGTGGAACATGGCGCTGCCGGAACGTGGAGCATGGCTCTCGGGGTCCCAGTTGTAGTCGGCAGTGGCGCGCCAGTCGCGGTTGAAGCGGAACTCGTAGTCCAGGGCGATTGGCGATACGTCGGTCTTGGCGTCGTCGCGGTCAGCGGCCAGAATGCCAGGCAGTTGAACCTTGCGATCCCTGAAGTACAGGGCTTGGCCGATGGCCACGCGCTGACGTTCAAAACCGTTTTCTTCGATCCAGCGGCTGGTTACGCCCAGGGACAGCTTGTTCTCGTCACCGATCCGGTCACTGCCGCTGAAGCGGTTGTCGCGGAACAGCGAGGAGTAGCTGAACGTGTTTTCGCTGGTGTCGAAGACCGGAATGTCGCTCTGGTCTTTATTCGGGACGTAGAGGTAGAACGCGCGCGGCTCGAGGGTCTGGTTGTAGTCCTTGCCGAACCAGTTGGTCTTGCGGTCGAAGTACAGGCCGCTGTCGATGCTGGCTATAGGGATTGCGCGATCCTGAGAGCTTTTGAATACACCGCCGGCGTAAGGGGAAGCTGCCGTTGCTGCATTCTGCGCTGCAATGATGT
Organism: Pseudomonas poae; assembly: GCF_001439785.1. Lineage (GTDB taxonomy): Bacteria > Pseudomonadota > Gammaproteobacteria > Pseudomonadales > Pseudomonadaceae > Aquipseudomonas > Aquipseudomonas poae. The sequence continues at coordinate 403,488 of NZ_JYLI01000002.1, forward strand.
CGCTCTTGCCTTTGCTGTCCAAGTCAAGATCGTACTTGGTGTAAACGTACTTGAGCTTTGGCGTGATGAAACCATATGTCCAGTTCATCGGGTAGTCGACGGCCGGCGCCGCATTCAAGCGGGTGCCGTTTGCACGGGTAAGGCCCGTAACAAATCTGTCGAGCCGGGGCGTTGTCACACCGTTCTCGTCAGTGAACGAGCCGTTCTTCAGATCCCGATCAAAACGTACAGCTTCGGTTTCATAGGTGAAATTCAGCCCGCCCGGATGGTACGGCAATGCACCATTGAAGGTGATCTGTGGCAACCGGTCATACGGTGTGATCTGCGAGATGGTCGCCAACTGGTAGGCCTGGACATTCAAGCGCGCGGTGTAGTCGTCACCCCGGTACGTCACGGTGCCTTGCTGATTAAGCGCGTCGCTGTTTTCGACGCCTTGTTCGAAGGACTTGAGGTCCTGGAAGTAGTACGGGTCGCTGATCTGGGTGTAGTCGACCTGAGTGGACACACGCGAATCCAGCCCGCCCTTATGCTTCCAGTTGAGCATATAGCGGGTTTTTTCGTAATCGGTCTGCTTGCTGCGCTCGTCGTTATCGTCGTTCAGATACGCACCACCAAACTGCCCTTCACTGGACTTGGTGAGGTAGCGGAATTCGCCTTCCATCAACAGGCCGCGCTTGGTCATGTATTGCGGGTACAACGTGGCGTCGTAGTTCGGCGCCAGGTTGAAGTAGTACGGGGTGGTCAACGAGAAGCCGGTCTCGCTACCGGTGCTGAAGCTCGGCGGCAGGAAGCCGGATTGACGACGGTCATCGATCGGGAAGTAAATGTACGGGGTGTACAGGATCGGGATGTTCTTGACCCGCAACGTCGCGTTGGTGGCCGTACCGAAACCGGTGGCCGGGTTCAACGTGATGTTGTTGCCGCGCAGTTGCCAGGCGTTGCTGTCCGGCTCGCAGGTGGTGTACGTACCGTCCTTGAGGCGGATGATCGCGTTTTCGGCACGCTTGGCGTACAGCGCGTTACCGCGGATACGCGACTTGTGCATCACGTATTCAGCGTTGTCGATTTGTGCGGCGCCGGTGTCCAGCTGAACCTCGGCACGGTCGCCGACGATCAGCGCACCGTTGTCGCGCAGGCGCACATTACCGTTCAGCTCGCCACGGTTCTCGGCCTGGTACAGGCTGGCTTCCTGGGATTCGAGCTGCATGCTGCCCTGGCGCATTACGACGTCACCGGCCAGGGTCGCGACTTGGGATTCCTGCTCATAACGAGAGGCCTTCGCGCCGATGAAGGTGGGCGCGTCGCTCTTGTCCGTCTTGTCGTTCATGCCAGGACGAATCGGCTCGATGTACGCACCGCCGCAATACGGGCCGGTTTCGGCCAGTTGGGCTGCGGTCAGCTTGTCGCGAGGCACCCAGTCCAGGTGGCTATAGTCGGCGCTGCGCGAACGCAGGCCACGGCCCTTGGATTCGGTGACCAGCGCCGTCTTCGGCTCGGCCTCGGCAGTGCCACCCGCAGCGGCCTGGGCCGTGCTGTTGGCCGAGCTTGCGGCGGCGCCGTCATGCACAGGGCGCGGTGGTAATGGGGCGGCGGCGGTTTTCGGCGCGCAATCCCAGGCACCCGAAGCAGAGACTGAGCAGTCATACTGTTCCGCGGCGACCACGAATGAGGTGGCGAAAGGTTGCATGGCCAGCAGACTGCCGGTTACCAGCAACGGAAATTTTCTACGAAACGCGGGGGATTTCAATGCCATCTTATTAGTCCGGGCTTCCTGCGTGCCATCTGCCCGCGGTTTGGGCCGCACGCCTCTCGATGGTCTGAAAAAGATGCGTGATAATAAAGCATGCCCCGCTTGACGGCTAGCGCCGTCGGAGACCCTTGTAATGCCCGAGCACGATCTACGTTTACAACAGCTGGAAGTCTGGCTGGATGAGCAGTTGCCGATCCTTTTCAACGCTCAGGACTGGGGCCCCGTACCCCCGGCCACATTGACCGCGGCCAGCAGCGACGCGAGTTTCAGGCGCTACTTCCGCTGGGAAGGCGGCGGCCGCACATTGGTTGTGATGGACGCGCCACCCCCCCAGGAAAACTGCAAACCTTTCGTCGATATCGCTCATTTGCTGGCGAAATCAGGAATAAATGTCCCAAAAATTTATGCAGAAGATCTGCCGCGCGGCTTTCTTTTGCTCAATGACCTGGGCACAAAGACCTTCCTTGACGTGATCGACACGCAAAATGCCGACCCGTTGTTCGCCGATGCCATCGATGCCTTGCTGGCCTTCCAGCAACTGCCGATGGACGAACCGCTGCCCAGTTACGACGTGGCCTTGCTGCGCCGCGAGCTGGAATTATTCCCCGAGTGGTACGTGCGTCGGCACCTGGGCCTCGAACTGGACCCGCAGCAACAGGCGCTGTGGCAGCGCGCCAGCGACCGGCTGATCGACAGTGCCCTGGCCCAGCCCAAGGTGTTGGTGCACCGCGACTACATGCCGCGCAACCTGATGCTCAGCACGCCCAACCCCGGCGTGCTGGATTTCCAGGACGCGGTTTATGGTCCGGTGACCTACGACATCACCTGCCTGTTCAAGGACGCCTTCCTCAGTTGGCCCCAGGCCCGCGTGCGTGAATGGCAGCGCGGTTACTGGGAGCGCGCTGTGCAGCTGGGCATCCCGGTGCAGGCGGATTTCGACGACTTCCTGCGCGCCAGCGACCTGATGGGCGTGCAACGTCACCTCAAGGTCATCGGCATCTTCGCGCGCATCTGTCACCGCGACGGCAAGCCGCGTTACCTGGCGGATGTGCCGCGTTTCTTTGCTTATATAGAAGCTGTCCTCGCCGAGCGCCCCGAACTCGATGCGCTGGGTGAACTGCTTTGCAGCTTGCGTCAACCGGCCGAGGCCTTGCCATGAAGGCGATGATCCTGGCGGCCGGCAAGGGCGAGCGCATGCGCCCACTCACCCTGCACACGCCCAAGCCGCTGGTGCAGGCCGGCGGCAAGCGCTTGATCGAATACCACCTGGAGGCGCTGGCCAGGGCCGGCTTTACCGACATCGTGATCAACCATGCCTGGCTCGGCCAGCAGATCGAGCGCTACCTCGGTGACGGCGCGCAGTTCGGCGTGCGCATCCGTTATTCCCCTGAGGGCGAACCGCTGGAAACCGGCGGCGGGATTTTCCAGGCCTTGCCGCTGCTGGGGGATGAGCCGTTTCTGGTGGTCAATGGCGATATCTGGACCGACTACGATTTCGCCCGACTCAAGCAGCCCATTCAGGGCCTGGCTCACCTGGTGATGGTGGACAACCCGGCGCATCATCCTTCGGGCGGGGATTTTTACCTGGATGACGGGCTGCTTCATGATGCGGCGCCCGGTGCCGATAACCTGACCTTCAGTGGCATTTCAGTGCTCGACCCACGCGTGTTCGCGGGTTGCAGCGCTGGCGCCTTCAAACTCGCGCCGTTGTTGCGCGAGGCGATGGCCAGGGATCAGGTAACGGGAGAGCACATGACGGGACGCTGGATTGATGTCGGCACGCTGGAGCGCCTGGCGCAAGTCGAAACCCTGCTGACAGCGGGGCGCTAGCATGTTGTGGCCAGGGACGCTGATCGGCGCCGGGGCTGGCTATGCCATTGCCAGTATTCCGGGGGCCTTGTTGGGTGCATTGCTGGGGCAGGCGCTGGACCGTCGCTTGCAGTTGCAAAGCTGGGCGCAGGTGCGTGAACGCTTGGGCGGGCGTCCGGCGTTGCGCAACGACGAACTGTTGTTCGTGCTGCTGGGCCGCCTGGCCAAGAGCAACGGCCAGGTGGTGGAAGGGCATATCCAGCAGGCCCGCCAGGAAATGCGCGCGCTGGACATGAGCGAGCCAGCCCGGCGTCGGGCGATTGCCGCCTTTAACCGTGGCAAGTCCGGATCCGACCGGGTGCGCACCTATCTGCGCGTACTCAAGGCCCAGCCCCATGCGGCGGAGGGCGTGCTGCGCGCCTGCTGGCGCATGGCCTGGGCGGACGGCAAGGCGGATAACGCCGAGCGCGACCTCATCGACCTGTGGGGCAAATGGCTGGGCTGGACCCCGCAACAGCTGCAGGCGCTGGCGTCCGACTATGCGCCGGAGCGCAAGCCGGTGGCCAACCGGGGCGGCGCCTATCAGGACGCCCTGCGCATTCTGGGGGTGACCGCCACAAGCGAGCCTTCGGTGATCAAGCGCGCCTACCGTCGTCTGCTCAGCCGCCATCACCCGGATAAAATCGCCGGCTCAGGCGCCAGCCCCGCACAAGTGCGCGAGGCCACCGAACGCACCCGCGAGTTGCACAACGCGTATGCGCTGATTCGCGAGCGGCGGGATTTTCGCTGACCGTGTCGAAATGACAACCCGATGAAAGTTGCTCCCGCCCCAACACCTTGTGGCGAGCGGGCTTGCCCCGCGTTGGGGTGCGAAGCGCCCCCAATCCAGCAAAACGCGGTGTACCTGATACGGCTCAGCGCCTGGTTTTGGGGCTGCTGCGCAACCCCAACGCAGGACAAGCCTGCTCGCCGCAGGGAATCTGCGCTTAACTGAACGGCATTGGGGCTTGCCCCACAAGTGTCCCCTGATTTACTGGGGCTACGCTGTGGTTGAGCAACAACGTCAGTCGGCACTGCCCTGCGGACTCAGCCAGCCGCGAACCCGGCGATACAACTGCTCCTGCTCGGCAGAGCTGTTGCCGGGCAGCGTCTTGAGCGACACCTGTTTGTAACCCTCATTTTTCGCGCGCTTGGCGGCCTGGTTTCGTGCCATTGAGTTTTTGCTGGCGGCTGCGCTGTCTTGATAGAAGACGTCCGCAGTCGGCAGTTTCAGCGCCGGTGCCAGTTGCAGCAGGTCCGGCTGTCGGGCTGGCGGGGTCTTGCCGGCCACCATCACCAGTTTCTGCACCTGGGCTGGTTGTTTTTCGCTCAGGTAACGCGCGGCCCACCAGGCACCGGTGCCGTGGCCGAGCAGCACCACGCTGCGCGCGCTCTGGGTCTGGGCGAAGGCGACGGCGGCATCGATGCGGTCGAAGATACGCTTGGCGTCGGTCTTGTCCTGTTCATCGGCGCCGGGTACCACGGCCGGGTCGGTGCCTTCGGCCTCGGCGCTGGCGGCCTGTTCGATCGGCTTGGCGGCGGTGCTGCCTTCCTTGCTGCTGGTGTCGACGGCGGCCTTGGGCGATTCGGCCACCCGAGGCGGCAGGGTGTCGAGGTTCACGTCCGGCAGCGACAGGCTCAGAGTGCCCCAGTTGGCATCCGGCAATTTACGCCGCAACGGCGCGACTGCCTGCGGCCAGTCCGCGGTTTCCCCGGCACCCGGCACAATAATCACCACGCCTTCGGGCTCGGCGCTGTTGGCCGGCTTCCACAGGGCCAAAAATGACTCGCTGCCGGCCTGCAACTGTTGCTGCTCGCCGCGCGGGATCTGGCGTTCAAGGGCCGTGGATTCTTCCTGACTGCGCTCCACCAGGGGCTGGCGCTCGGCCGGTTTTTCGGCGGCGGGCTCAGGGGCGTCAGCGGCCTGGACAGAAAAGGCGCTGGTAAATAACAGCGACAGGCACAATGCTGGCACTGCTGAGCGGTTGTGTGATGGCATCGTTGCTTCCCGGCCGGAATGATTCCAGCAGCCTAATGGGTTGGTCAGTATTTGTCAGTGACGTGAGACATGATCATGGGTTTTCGCTGTTTGCTGGTTATCGGCTGTCTATGTCTCGCCTTGATCGCCAAAGCCGCCCCTGCGCCGGGCATCCCGCAGGCGCAGCTCAACGCCGAGCAACGGGAATGGCTGGCCGGACATTCGCAACTGCGCGTCGGCCTGGTGCTGCAGGTGCCGTATGCACAATACGACCGGCGGTTGCAGCGCTTGTCCGGGGCCAATGTGGAATTGATGCAGTGGCTGGCCAAAGCGCTGAACATCGAGCTGTCATGGCGCAACTTTCCCACTCAGGAGCAGCTCGAAGCCGCTCTGGGCGACGGCGAGATCGACATCGCCCCCGGCTTGCAGCAAACCCCGGCCGGCTTGCGCCTGTGGTCGTTCAGCGATCCCTACATGCGCGTGCCGCAACACGTCGTCGGCACCCGCGAGGGCGGCGGCGCGGTGGAACTGGAAAAGCTCGACAGCCTCTCGCGTATCGCCGTGCGCATGCCCAGTGCAGTGGCCGATTACCTGCGCGGCACTTATCCCGGTCTCAACCTGCAGGGCGTGCCCACGGAGCGCCAGGCCCTGCAATTGTTGGTGAGCCAGCAGGCCCGCTATGCGGTAGTGGACGAAGCGCAACTGAGCCGCCTGTCGGGCGAGGCGGAGTTCGCCGGGTTGGCGGTGGTCGGCGATGTTGGCCTGCCGCAATTGCTGCGGGTGGCCACGCGCCGCGACTGGCCGCAGTTGGCGGGCATCATGCAGGGCGCCCTGCGCGCCATCCCCGCGCGCGACCTCGATCAATTGCACAATCGCTGGCTGCAACCGCAGTATCCACGGCTGTCCGCATCCCCTGGTCTGTGGCAAAACCTCTGCCTGCTGCTGGGCCTGTTGCTGTTTGCCAGCCTGACGCTGGTGGCCTGGCAGCGTCGTCAGCAGCGTGGGCTCGAACGCAGCCTGCTGGCCGCCCGTGAAGAAAGTGCCGCCCGCGCCGCCGGGGCCGAAGCGCTGCGGCTGACGCAGTTCTCCATCGATCAAAGCACCGTCGGCATCCTCTGGGTCAATTGGGACAGCCATGTGCGCTATGCCAACCGTGCGGCTGAAAGCATGCTCGGCTACGGCCCCGGGGCGCTGATCGAACGGCCACTGGTCGCGCTGGATCCCACGCTGGACATGGACCGCTGGCTCAACCTGTGGAAGCGCGCGCGGGCCAACGAAGAGGCACCGCAGAACTTCGCCACCGACTGCAAGCGCGCCGATGGCAGCGTCCTGCCAGTCACGGTGTCGCTGAGTTTTCTGCGCTTTGCCGAAGCCGAATACCTGGTGGTCTACCTCAATGACGTCACCGAACTGCGCCGCACCCTCGCCGCCTTGTTGCAAAGCGAAGCGCAGCTGCGCGAGCTCTCGGCCCACCTGGAAACCGTGCGCGAAGAAGAAAAGGCGCGCATCGCTCGCGAGGTGCACGACGAACTCGGGCAGATGCTCACGGTACTCAAGCTGGAAACCTCCATGTGCGAGCTGGCCTATGCGCAGCTGGATCCTGGGCTGCATGAGCGTTTGAACAGCATGAAGCGCCTGATCGCCCAGCTGTTCCAACTGGTGCGCGACGTGGCCACGGCCCTGCGCCCGCCGATTCTGGACGCCGGTATCGGTTCGGCCATCGAATGGCAGGCGCGGCGTTTCGAAGCGCGCACGCAGATTCCCTGCCTGGTGCAGGTGCCGGAACACCTGCCGACGCTGAGTGATGCCAAGGCCATCGGCCTGTTTCGTATCCTGCAGGAGGCGCTGACCAATGTGATGCGCCATGCCCAGGCGCATACTGTCGAGCTGACCCTGGCGCTAGACGGCGAGTCTCTGCGGCTGAGCATCAGCGATGACGGTGTGGGGTTTGTCCAGACCGGCGAGCGCCCGGTGTCGTTCGGCCTGGTGGGCATGCGCGAGCGGGTGCTGATCATGGGCGGGCGGTTGACCCTGGACAGCGCGTTGGGGGAGGGCACCACCCTGAGTGTCACGGTGCCGCTGGATGCCTAACTACAAAAGGAAACGCCTGTGATCCGCGTACTGGTTGCCGAAGACCACACCATTGTTCGAGAAGGCATCAAGCAATTGATCGGCCTGGCCAAAGACCTGCTGGTGGTCGGCGAGGCCAGTAACGGCGAGCAGTTGCTCGAGACCTTGCGCCACGTGCCCTGCGAGGTGGTGTTGCTGGATATCTCGATGCCGGGCGTCAATGGGCTGGAAGCGATTGCACGTATTCGCGCGCTGAACGATCCGCCAGCGATCCTGGTGCTGTCGATGCACGACGAAGCGCAGATGGCCGCGCGCGCCCTGAAAGTCGGTGCGGCAGGGTACGCCACCAAGGACAGCGACCCCGCGCTGCTGCTGGCGGCGATTCGCAAGGTGGCGGCGGGTGGGCGCTATATCGACCCGGACCTGGCCGACCGGATGGTCTTCGAAGTCGGCCTCACCGACTCGCGGCCGCTGCATTCGCTGCTTTCGGAGCGGGAGTTTTCGGTGTTCGAGCGCCTGGCCCAGGGCGCGAACGTCAATGACATCGCCCAGCAACTGGCCCTGAGCAACAAGACCATCAGCACCCACAAGGCGCGGTTGATGCAGAAGCTGCATATCACCTCATTGGCCGAGTTGGTGAAGTACGCCATGGAGCACAAGCTTCTTTAGCGGCATATCCAATAACGACGTCCCGAAAACCCACCGTTGCGCCATTCCTGCCGCGTGCAGCTCGCGCCTTGCAATGGCACCGTCCAATGCCCGCCATCGGTGTAGGGCAATCCCTACCCGTTATCGTCCATCCGGCTGATGCGATTCTCTCCGGGCCCCCGATTTGCGGGGCCTCGCGCCTGGACTACGCTTGTGCCACGGCAGTCCAAAACACAAAGGTGCGGGTATGAGCGAGGTGGATTCAAATGATGTGCTGGTCAGCTTTCGTGGCGTGCAGAAGAGCTACGACGGCGAGAACCTGATCGTCAAGGACCTCAACCTGGAGATTCGCAAGGGCGAGTTCCTCACCTTGCTCGGGCCGTCCGGCTCGGGCAAGACCACCAGCCTGATGATGCTCGCCGGTTTCGAGACGCCCACCGCCGGGGAGATCCTGCTGGCCGGGCGCTCCATCAACAACGTGCCGCCGCACAAGCGCGATATCGGCATGGTGTTCCAGAATTACGCGCTGTTCCCGCACATGACCGTCGCCGAAAACCTCGCCTTTCCCTTGTCGGTACGCTCGCTCAGCAAGACCGATATCAGCGAGCGGGTCAAACGCGTGCTGAGCATGGTCCAGCTCGATGCCTTCGCCCAGCGCTACCCGGCGCAGCTGTCCGGCGGCCAGCAACAACGCGTGGCCCTGGCTCGCGCGCTGGTGTTCGAGCCACAGCTGGTGTTGATGGACGAACCCCTCGGTGCCCTCGACAAGCAACTGCGCGAACACATGCAAATGGAGATCAAGCACCTGCACCAGCGCCTCGGCTTGACCGTGGTGTACGTGACCCACGACCAGGGCGAAGCCTTGACCATGTCCGACCGCGTGGCGGTATTTCACCAGGGCGAAATCCAGCAGATCGCCGCGCCGCGCAGCCTGTATGAAGAGCCGAAAAACACCTTCGTCGCCAACTTCATCGGCGAGAACAACCGCCTCAATGGCCGTCTGCACAGCCACACTGGCGAGCGTTGCGTGGTGGAGCTGGCGCGGGGCGAGAAGGTCGAGGCGCTGGCGGTGAACGTCGGCCAGGTCGGCGGCCCCGTCACCCTGTCGGTGCGCCCGGAGCGCGTCAGCCTCAATGGCACCAGCGAACGCTGCGTCAACCGTTTCTCCGGGCGCGTGGCGGAGTTCATCTACCTGGGCGACCACGTGCGCGTGCGCCTGGAAGTCTGCGGCAAGACCGATTTCTTTGTGAAACAACCGATTGCCGAGCTGGACCCGGCCCTGGCGGTCGGCGACGTGGTACCGATTGGCTGGCAAGTCGAGCACGTTCGCGCACTCGACCCACTTCTAGAGGCGAACTGATCGCCCCCTGGCTTCACCAACCCTGCACGTGGAGAGCACGACAATGTTGAAATCCCTTAAGTATTCGGCCCTGGCACTTGGCTTGATGGGCGCCACACAGGCCATGGCAGGTCCCGACCTGACCGTGGTGTCGTTCGGTGGCGCGAACAAGGCGGCCCAGGTCAAGGCGTTCTACGCGCCGTGGGAGAGTGCAGGCAACGGCAAGATCGTCGCTGGTGAATACAACGGTGAGATGGCCAAGGTCAAAGCCATGGTCGACACCAAGAGCGTGTCCTGGGACTTGGTGGAAGTGGAGTCGCCGGAACTGTCCCGTGGCTGCGACGAAGACATGTTTGAGCCGCTGGACCCGAAACTGTTTGGCAACACCGCCGACTACGTGAAGGGCGCGATCCAGCCGTGTGGCGTTGGCTTCTTCGTGTGGTCGACCGTGCTGGCGTACAACGCCGACAAGCTGACCAGCGCGCCGACCAGTTGGGCGGATTTCTGGGACACCAAGAAATTCCCTGGCAAGCGCGGCCTGCGCAAGGGCGCCAAGTACACCCTGGAATTTGCACTGATGGCCGACGGTGTAGCGCCCAAGGACGTGTACAAAGTACTGGCTGGCAAAGATGGCCAGGACCGCGCCTTCAAGAAGCTCGACGAACTCAAACCGTCGATCCAGTGGTGGGAAGCCGGCGCACAGCCGCCGCAGTACCTGGCCTCGGGTGACGTGGTGATGAGTTCGGCCTACAACGGTCGCATTGCCGCCGTGCAGAAAGAGAGCAATCTCAAAGTCGTGTGGAACGGCGGCATCTACGACTTCGACGCCTGGGCCATCCCTAAAGGTCTGGCAAAGGACCGCGCGGAAGCGGCGAAGAAATTCATCGCCTTCTCGGTGCAGCCGCAGCAGCAGAAGACCTACTCGGAAAACATCGCCTACGGCCCGGCGAACACCCAGGCGGTGCCGTTGCTGGCCAAGGACATCCTCAAGGATATGCCGACCACCCCGGAAAACATCGCCAATCAGGTGCAGATCGACGTGAGCTTCTGGGCCGATAACGGCGAGCAGCTGGAGCAGCGCTTCAATTCCTGGGCAGCCAAGTAACACCGCATAACCTTCTGGCAAAACCGGCTCATGTGGGAGCCGGCTTGCCTGCGATGCAGACACCTCGGTGCAACTGATTTACCGGGTCGATGCCATCGCAGGCAAGCCAGCTCCCACAGGGCGCGCGTCCACCCATATTTTCGGAGTTTGTCATGGCCATCCTCACCCTCAAGCAGCGCCTGGCGCGCGCCGAGCGGCTCAACCGCTGGAAGGCCCAGGCCTTGATTGCGCCGCTGGTGCTGTTCCTGGTGCTGGTGTTTCTGGTGCCGATCGTCGCGCTGTTGTTCAAGAGTGTCGGCAACCCGGAAGTGGTGGGCGGTTTGCCGCGTACCGTGGTGGCCGTAACGGCGTGGGACGGACGCGGCCTGCCGGGCGAGCCGGTGTACCAGGCGCTCAGCGAAGACCTGGGCGAGGCGCGTAAAAACCAGACCCTGGGCGATCTGTCCAAACGCTTGAACATGGAACTGGCCGGCTATCGCAGCCTGCTGACGAAAACCGCGCGGGCGTTGCCGTTTGCCGAAACGCCCGGCTCTTATAAACAGGCACTGGAAAACCTCGACGAACGCTGGGGCGACCCGGCTTATTGGCAGGCGATCCGGCGCAATACCAGCAGCGTGACGCCGTACTACCTGCTGGCGGCCGTCGATCACCGCATCGACGACCTCGGCGAGATCGCTCCGGCCACGCCTGACCAGGCGATCTACCTGGACATCTTCGCCCGCACCTTCTGGATGGGCCTGGTGATCACCGTGATCTGCCTGCTGCTGGCCTATCCGCTGGCCTACCTGCTGGCGAACCTGCCGGCGCGCAAAAGCAACCTGCTGATGATTCTGGTGCTGCTGCCGTTCTGGACGTCGATTCTGGTGCGGGTGGCGGCGTGGATCGTGTTGCTGCAGTCCGGCGGCCTGATCAACAGCGCGCTGATGGGCCTGGGCCTGATCGACAGCCCGCTGGAACTGGTGTTCAACCGCACCGGGGTCTACATCTCCATGGTGCACATCCTGCTGCCGTTCATGATTCTGCCGATCTACAGCGTGATGAAGGGGATTTCGCCCACCTACATGCGTGCGGCGATTTCCCTGGGCTGCCATCCGTTCGCGAGTTTCTGGCGGGTGTACTTCCCGCAGACCTACGCCGGTGTCGGCGCCGGCTGCCTGCTGGTGTTCATCCTGGCGATTGGTTACTACATCACCCCGGCCCTGCTGGGCAGCCCGAACGACCAGATGGTCAGCTATTTCGTGGCGTTCTACACCAACACCAGCATCAACTGGGGCATGGCCACGGCATTGGGCGGCCTGCTGCTGCTGGCCACCGTGTTGCTGTACCTGATCTACAACCGGCTGGTGGGCGCCAGCCGCCTGCGCCTGAGCTGAGGAGACCTTGCGATGCTGAGTCCTTATATGTCCCCGGTGGAGCGGGTTTGGTTCTACAGCCTGCGGGTGCTGTGCGGCCTGATCCTGCTGTTCCTGATTTTGCCGGTGCTGGTGATCATCCCGCTGTCGTTCAACAGCGGCAGTTTCCTGGTGTATCCGTTGCAGGGGTTTTCGCTGCAGTGGTATGAGGACTTCTTTGCCTCGGCCGAATGGATGCGCGCGCTGAAGAACAGCATTATCGTGGCGCCGGCGGCCACCGTGCTGGCGATGGTGTTCGGCACGCTGGCGGCGATTGGCCTGACGCGTGGCCATTTCCCCGGCAAGGCGCTGGTGATGGCCCTGGTGATTTCGCCGATGGTAGTGCCGGTGGTGATTATCGGCGTGGCCAGTTACCTGTTCTTCGCACCGTTGGGGCTGGGCAACAGCTTTTTTTCGCTGATCGTGGTGCATGCGGTGCTGGGTGTGCCGTTCGTGATCATCACCGTGTCGGCGACCTTGCAGGGGTTCAACCATAACCTGGTACGCGCGGCGGCGAGCCTCGGGGCTTCACCGTTGACCGCGTTTCGTCGGGTGACCTTGCCGTTGATTGCGCCGGGGGTGATTTCCGGGGCTTTGTTCGCCTTTGCCACCTCGTTCGATGAGGTGGTGGTGACGCTGTTCCTCGCCGGCCCCGAACAAGCGACCCTGCCCCGGCAGATGTTCAGCGGTATCCGCGAAAACCTCAGCCCGACGATTGCAGCGGCGGCGACCCTGCTGATCGGGTTCTCGGTGCTGCTGTTGCTGACGCTGGAATGGTTGCGTGGGCGCAGCGAGAAACTGCGGACGGCACAGGTCTAGAAATGAGATGCGTTGTGAGAGGGTATGCATTCAGATGCTGAATGGCAGACAACTCTCATCTGTCAGCTATCCTTGTGCCAGCCCATCACTGATAAGAGGCCGCGCACATGAGTACTTCCTCATTCAAGATCGCCCACAAACTGCTCACTGGCGCTGGCGCCATCGAGCAACTCGCCGCCGAACTCACGCGCCTGGATGTGGATAACCCGCTGATCGTCACCGATGCCGCGCTGGTGAAGTCCGGCACCGTGGCGCTGGCGCTCGAACACTTGGGCGAGCGCACCTATGAGATTTTCGATCGCGTGCTGCCCGACCCGGAAATCGCCATCGTCGAAGACTGCATGCAGGTCTACCGCGACGGCGGGCACGACGGGCTGATTGGCCTGGGCGGCGGCAGTGCCATCGATATCGCCAAGAGCGTGGCGGCCTATGCCGGTTACCACGGCGCCCTGGCGGACTTGTTCGGCGTCGACCAGGTGCCGCGCAAGGGGCCGCCGCTAATCGCCATCCCCACCACGGCCGGCACCGGCTCGGAGGTGACCAATGTGGCGATCCTCTCCGACAAGGCTGCGCAATTGAAGAAGGGCATCGTCAGCGATTACCTGCTGCCGGATGTGGCGCTGATCAGCCCGCAAATGACCTTGACCTGCCCGCGCAGCGTCACCGCCGCCAGCGGCCTGGATGCGCTGGTGCATGCCATCGAGTCCTACCTGTCGCTGAACGCGTCGCCGATCACCGATGCGCTGGCCATTGGCGCGGTCAAGTTGATCGCCAACGCGTTGCCCAAGGCGTATGCCAACCCGGCCAATCTCAAGGCCCGTGACGATATGGCCACCGCCAGCCTGATGGCCGGCATGGCGTTCGGCAATGCCGGCGTGGGCGCGGTGCATGCGCTGGCGTACCCGCTGGGCGGGCGCTTCAATATTGCCCACGGCGTGAGCAACGCGCTGTTGCTGCCCTACGTGATGCACTGGAACAAACTGGCCTGTGTCGAACGCATGCAGGACATAGCCCAGGCCATGGGCGTCAATGTCACCGGACTGAGCGCCAATGACGCCGCCGATCAGGCTGTCGAGGCGATGACGCGCCTGTGCGCCGCCGTGGAAATTCCGGCCGGGCTGCACAGTTTCGGGGTGCCCGAGGACGCGATCCCGGCCATGGCGGTGGAAGCGGCGGGCATCGAGCGCCTGATGCGCAATAACCCGCGCAAGCTCAGCGCGGCGGATATAGAGAAAATCTACCGGGCCGCTTTCTGATCCGTGAGCGAGGTCACGGTGCGCGCGGCAAAGCATGAGGTATACAATGCGCGCCATCGTGATTTAGCTCAGAAAAGGTGCGTCATGCAGCCCTTCGTCATTGCTCCATCGATTCTCTCCGCCGACTTCGCCCGCCTGGGTGAAGAAGTGGACAAGGTGTTGGCCGCCGGTGCCGACTTCGTGCACTTCGATGTCATGGACAACCACTACGTGCCCAACCTGACCATCGGCCCGATGGTCTGCGCGGCGCTGCGCAAGTACGGCATCACCGCGCCGATCGACGCGCACCTGATGGTCAGCCCGGTCGACCGCATCATCGGTGACTTCATCGAGGCTGGCGCCACTTACATCACCTTCCACCCGGAAGCCACGCTGCACGTCGACCGTACCCTGCAACTGATCCGCGAAGGCGGCTGCAAGGCGGGCCTGGTGTTCAACCCGGCCACCCCCCTGAGCGTACTCGAGTACGTGATGGACAAGGTCGACATGGTGCTGCTGATGAGCGTCAACCCGGGGTTTGGCGGGCAAAAATTCATCCCGGGCACCCTCAACAAGCTGCGTGAAGCGCGGGCGCTGATCGATGCCTCGGGGCGGGATATCCGCCTGGAGATCGACGGCGGGGTAAACGTCAACAATATCCGCGAGATCGCCGCAGCCGGCGCTGACACGTTCGTCGCCGGCTCGGCGATCTTCAATGCACCGGACTATCGGCAGGTCATCGACACGATGCGCGCCGAACTGGCGCTGACGCGTCCATGAGCGGCTTCGAGCAGCTGTTCCCCGGCAAGCTGCCACGGCTGGTGATGTTCGATCTGGACGGTACCTTGATCGATTCGGTGCCTGACCTGGCCGCGGCGGTGGACACCATGCTGCTCAAGCTGGGACGCAAGCCGGCAGGGATCGAGGCGGTGCGCGAATGGGTCGGTAATGGCGCGCCGATGCTGGTGCGCCGGGCCCTGGCCAACCATATCGACGCCTCGGGTGTCGACGAGGTGGAGGCCGAGCACGCCCTGGAACTGTTCAATGCGGCCTATGAAAGCAGCCATGAATTGACGGTGGTGTACCCCGGCGTGCGCGACACCCTCAAGTGGTTGCACAAAAAGGGCGTGGAAATGGCCCTGATCACCAACAAGCCGGAGCGCTTCGTCGCGCCGCTGCTGGACCAGATGAAAATCGGTCGTTATTTCCGCTGGATCATCGGCGGCGATACCTTGCCGCAGAAGAAACCCGACCCGGCGGCGCTGTTTTTCGTGATGAAAATGGCGAATATTCCCGCGTCCCAGTCGTTGTTCGTCGGCGATTCGCGCAGCGATGTGCAGGCCGCGAAAGCCGCAGGCGTGCAGTGCGTGGCCTTGAGTTATGGCTACAACCATGGCCGGCCGATTGCCGAAGAATCGCCGGCGCTGGTGATTGATGATCTGCGTTTGCTAATCCCCGGTTGCCTGGGAGCGGGCGCTGGGATAACGTTGCCCGACATCGACCCGTCCCCTTCTGGAAATGCCATCGTGGTGGTTACCCGCAAACTCTGGATGAAAGTCATCAAGGCCCTGGCCCGCTGGCGTTGGCGCGCCTGACTGCTCCTGGCCGCACCCTGCGGCACGTTTGCTTACCCGACCGTTAGACCCTCATGCCACGAGGCACATCATGACCCGCGAAGAATTCCTGCGTTTGGCCGCTGCCGGCTATAACCGTATTCCCCTGGCCTGCGACACCCTGGCCGACTTCGACACGCCGCTGTCGATTTACCTGAAACTGGCCGACGAGCCCAACTCCTACCTGCTCGAATCGGTACAGGGCGGCGAGAAGTGGGGCCGTTACTCGATCATCGGCCTGCCGTGTCGCACGGTGATGCGGGTGCATGATCACCACGTGAGCATCACCCTCGATGGCGTCGAGATCGAAAGTCATGACGTGGAAGACCCGCTGGCCTTCGTCGAAAGCTTCAAGGCCCGCTACAACGTGCCGACCATCCCGGGCCTGCCGCGTTTCAACGGCGGCCTGGTGGGGTATTTCGGCTACGACTGCGTGCGCTACGTGGAAAAGCGCCTGGGCAAATGCCCGAACCCGGACCCACTGGGCGTGCCGGACATTCTGCTGATGGTCTCCGACGCGGTGGTGGTATTCGACAACCTGGCCGGCAAGATGCACGCCATCGTGCTCGCCGACCCGGCCCAGGCCGATGCGTTCGAGCAGGGCCTGGCCAGCCTCGAAGCCTTGCTGGACAAACTGCGTCAGCCGATCACCCCGCGTCGCGGCCTGGACCTCAGCCGTCCGCCGGCTGCCGATCCAGTCTTCCGTTCCAGCTTTACTCAGGATGACTACGAGCGCGCAGTCGATACCATCAAGGAATACATCCTCGCCGGTGACTGCATGCAGGTAGTGCCGTCGCAGCGCATGTCCATCGACTTCAAGGCCGCGCCGATCGACCTGTATCGCGCGCTGCGCTGCTTCAACCCGACGCCGTACATGTACTTTTTCAACTTTGGCGACTTCCACGTTGTGGGCAGTTCGCCGGAAGTGCTGGTGCGCGTCGAGGATAACCTGATCACCGTGCGCCCGATTGCCGGCACGCGCCCCCGTGGCGCGACCGAAGAAGCCGACCTGGCGCTGGAAGAAGACCTGCTGAGCGACGACAAGGAAATTGCCGAGCACCTGATGCTGATCGACCTGGGCCGTAACGATACCGGGCGTGTCTCGGAAATCGGCTCGGTGAAGTTGACCGAAAAGATGGTGATCGAGCGGTATTCCAACGTGATGCACATCGTCTCCAACGTCACTGGCCAGTTGAAGGCCGGGCTGACCGCCATGGACGCGCTGCGCGCGATTCTGCCGGCGGGCACCTTGTCGGGCGCGCCGAAGATCCGGGCAATGGAAATCATCGATGAACTGGAGCCGGTCAAGCGCGGTGTCTACGGCGGCGCCGTGGGGTATTTTGCGTGGAACGGCAACATGGACACGGCGATTGCGATTCGCACGGCGGTGATCAAGGACGGCGAACTGCATGTACAGGCGGGTGGCGGGATTGTCGCCGACTCGGTACCGGCCCTTGAATGGGAAGAAACCCTGAACAAGCGTCGGGCAATGTTCCGGGCGGTGGCCCTGGCCGAGCAAACCCCGCAAAGCTAAAGGCTGGCATTGAGCAAACTGTGGGAGCTGGCAGGCCAGCTCCCACAGTTGTGTTGTACAGCGCTCAAGACTGCATCAGAAATCCAGACTCACGCCAACGTTGACCCCCTGCTGGGTCAGGTTGTCATCCTTCCTCACGTTATACGCCGCCCGCAACGCCAGTTCCGGTGTGAGCTTGTGGCTGACGCCCAGGCTCAGGCGATCCGAGTTGCTGCGTGGCGTATAGCCGTCGAGCTTGAAGTCGATGCCCGGCACGCTGTTGAGCGACATGTTCACCTTCTGCGTGTCATTTTCGAACTCATGCTCGTGAGCCACTTCGCCGTACACCTGGGTTTGTGGCGTTACCCGGTAGCTGCCTTGCAGGCCCGCGCCCAGGCGTTTGGAGTCGCGTTGCTGGTCATCAAAGGTCAGTGCGGTGGAGCGGTTGTCTTTCTCCGAGTAGCCGTTGACTTCGACCCGCGCGTAGTCGGCGCTGATGAACGGCGACAGGTGCCAGTCGCTGCCTGGCGCGGCAATGTCGTAGCCCACGCGGCCGCTCAAGGCCCACAGCCAACCGTCGGTGTCGCCTTTTTCGGAGCCTTCGCTGACGCCCAGGGCGAACTTGCGCTTGAGGTTGTCGAAGTCCAGCTTGCCGCCAGTCAAGGCGGCGTCGGCCCACCAGTGATTTTGCTGATATTGGGCGAAGGCGGTACCCATGTAACTGTTGAGCTTGTAGTCCGAATCGTTGGCGCCGACTTCCAGGGTCTGGCGGTACAGACCGGCTGCCACACCAACACGCCAGTCCTCGTTGAGCCGGTAGCTGCCGCCGACGTTCAGGTTGTAGCCGGTGCCGTCGCCGCTTGCGGCGCTGTCCTGATGATTGAAGTCCACATGCTGGCCACCGGCCGCGACGATCGCGCGCCATTGGCCTACCGCCTGCCAGTTGCCGTTATCGGCTTGCCACTGGTTGCGCAGTTCATCCTGGTGGGCGCGCAAGGTGCCTTGGGCCATTTCGGGCAGCAGGGTCAGCTCCCAGGGCGCCGACAGCAATGAGTAGGCGTAGTCGGCAATCAGGCGTTGCCCGGCGATGGTGGGGTGCACGGCGTCGTTGTAGATCAGCTTGGTCGGGTCCGGGGTGGTGCCGCCAATGCCGTAGGTCGGGTTGGCGGTGCAGCCGTTGCCGCTGAAGCAGGTGCCGGTGAGGTTCTGCCCGGTGGCCAGGCCGAAGCGGCCGGGGTTGGCGAAGGTTTCATTGAGCAGCAGCGGAATGTTCAGCGGGATGATCTGGGCGTCGATCTGCGACAGCCGTTGCACCAGCGACTGGTTGAACAGGCTGCTGAGGGCCGAGCTCGGCGCCTGCAGCAGTGTGCCGTTGATGGCCGGCGTGAGCCCCAGGTCGGGCAGCATCCACACCATGATGTAGCGGGCGCCGGCCTGCTGCAGGGCCTGGGCGCTGTCGGCCAGGCGACTGCCAGCGGCGACGGCCTGGCCCGCGCTGAGGACGCGGCCTTGAATGAAGTCGTTACCGCCGCCGGAGAGAAAATACAGCGCGTTTGGATCCGCCCGCCCGCCGTTGGCCGGCAGGTAGCCCTGGCGGCTGCGCAGCACCGTGCCACCGCCGGGGTTGTTGGGCGGGATCGTCGCGTTGGAGACCGAGTTGATCGAGTCCAGGATGTTGTCGGTACGGTAGCCGCCAACCGCCCAGTTGTTGCCGTCGGGCAGGCCTTGGGCGGCGCGCACTGGTGAGGTGGAGGCGTTCAGGTCGTTGGGCGCAACGCCCAGCCGGCTGCCGAGCAAGGTCGATGAGACCAAACCGAAGTCACCCTGGAAGTTCGGCCCGGTGCGGTTGGTAAAGCGCAGCGTCGACCCGGCATTACCGTCCGGGAACTGGCCGGCGTCGGCCAGGCTGTCGCCGAACACCACCATGGTTGAATAGGGCGAGGAGGCTGCAAACGCCTGGGCGCAGGCCAGGGACAACAGGCAGCCGGCGAGCGGAGCGAGAAGGGCGGGTCTTTGCATGACAAATTCCATTTGGTTTTGTTGTATCGGAAGCGAAACATTAACCAGACATTGAGAATGTTCTTCAAGTGAAAACAGCTTTTTCCTATAAACCAATGCAGGCCTGCTCGGGTATTTGCGCGGCGATATTGCACCGCTCGCGAGGCT
Source organism: Pseudomonas poae (assembly GCF_001439785.1). Lineage (GTDB taxonomy): Bacteria > Pseudomonadota > Gammaproteobacteria > Pseudomonadales > Pseudomonadaceae > Aquipseudomonas > Aquipseudomonas poae. The sequence continues at coordinate 422,963 of NZ_JYLI01000002.1, forward strand.
AGGCTACTGTGCCCCAACGTATGAACGAGACCCTCCCCGTGTTGATCATCAGCAAACTCTTGATGCGCGTCATCAAGGCTCACGCCCGTTGGCGTTGGCGCGCCTGACTGTTCCCTGCCGGCCTCGCCGGACCTGTACCGATTTGCCTTCTTCACCCTTTGTTTGACGCCCCGTGTCGGCTCGGCCGGCAACTGGAACGTGCGTTCGGCAGCGGGTCACGCCCTGGAAGGCGGACATTCGAAATCAGTGAATTCAAGAGGTTTGAACCCACATGTTGCTGATGATTGATAACTACGATTCCTTTACCTACAACGTTGTGCAGTACCTGGGCGAACTCGGTGCCGAGGTCAAGGTGGTGCGCAACGACGAACTGAGCGTGGCGCAGATCGCGGCGCTGAACCCCGAGCGCATCGTGGTTTCTCCTGGTCCCTGCACCCCGACCGAGGCGGGCATCTCCCTCGAAGCCATTCAGTATTTCGCCGGCAAGCTGCCGATCCTGGGCGTGTGCCTGGGCCATCAGTCCATCGGCCAGGCCTTTGGTGGTGATGTGGTGCGCGCGCGCCAGGTGATGCACGGCAAGACCAGCCCGGTGTTCCACAGGGACCTTGGCGTCTTTCAGGCATTGAACAATCCCGTAACAGTGACCCGTTACCATTCCCTGGTGGTCAAGCGTGAAACCCTGCCCGAGTGCCTGGAACCGACCGCCTGGACCCAGCTGGAAGACGGCTCGGTCGACGAAATCATGGGCCTGCGCCACAAGACGCTGAATATCGAAGGGGTGCAATTTCACCCTGAGTCGATCCTGACCGAGCAGGGTTACGAGCTGTTCGCCAACTTTCTCAAGCAGAGCGGCGGCACGCGCTAAGGACTTTTCATGGATATCAAGACTGCCCTGGGCCGTATCGTTGGCCACCTGGACCTGAGCACCGCGGAAATGAGCGATGTGATGCGCGAGATCATGACCGGTCAATGCACCGACGCACAGATCGGCGCGTTCATGATGGCCATGCGCATGAAGAGCGAGAGCATCGACGAGATCGTCGGCGCTGTGTCGGTAATGCGCGAGCTGGCGGACAAGGTTGAGCTCAAAACCCTCGACGGCGTGGTTGACGTGGTCGGTACCGGCGGCGATGGCGCGAATATCTTCAACGTGTCCACGGCGTCTTCGTTTGTGGTTGCGGCGGCGGGCTGCACGGTGGCCAAACACGGTAACCGTGCGGTGTCCGGCAAGAGCGGCAGTGCCGATCTGCTGGAAGCGGCAGGCATCTACCTGAACCTGACGCCGGTGCAAGTGGCGCGCTGCATCGACAGCGTCGGCATTGGCTTCATGTTTGCCCAGTCCCATCACGGCGCGATGAAGCACGCCGCCGGCCCGCGCAAGGACCTTGGCCTGCGCACCCTGTTCAACATGCTTGGCCCGCTTACGAATCCGGCCGGTGTGAAGCATCAGGTGGTGGGCGTGTTCAGCGAAGCCCTGTGCCGGCCGCTGGCCGAAGTGTTGCAACGCATGGGCAGCAAGCATGTGCTGGTGGTGCATTCCAAGGATGGCCTGGACGAATTCAGCCTGGCGGCGCCGACGTTTGTGGCGGAGCTTAAAAACGACCAGATCACCGAGTATTGGGTCGAACCTGAAGATCTCGGCATGAAGAGCCAGAGCCTGCACGGCCTGGCAGTGGAAAGCCCCGCCGCTTCCCTGGAGTTGATCCGCGATGCCCTGGGGCGTCGCAAGACCGAGAACGGTCAAAAAGCAGCTGAGATGATTGTTCTGAATGCGGGCGCGGCACTTTACGCCGCCGACCATGCCTATAGTCTTAAAGAGGGTGTCGCCTTGGCTCACGATGCACTTCACACCGGTCTGGCTCGCGAAAAACTCGAGGAGCTGGGAGCATTCACTGCGGTATTCAAGATGGAGAATGAAGGATGAGTGTGCCAACCGTTCTACAAAAGATTTTGGCCCGCAAGGCAGAAGAAGTCGCCGAGCGCCGCGCGCGCGTGAGCCTGGCCGAGCTGGAAGCGCAGGCGAAAGTTGCCGATGCCCCGCGCGGTTTTGCCAATGCCTTGATCGCCCAGGCCAAGCTCAAGCAGCCTGCGGTGATCGCCGAGGTAAAAAAGGCCTCGCCGAGCAAAGGCGTAATTCGTGAACACTTCGTTCCCTCCGAAATTGCCGCCAGTTACGAGAAGGGCGGGGCGACCTGCCTCTCGGTGCTGACCGACATCGACTACTTCCAGGGCTCCGACCTGTTTCTGCAGCAGGCGCGGGCGGCGTGCAAGCTGCCGGTGATCCGCAAGGATTTCATGGTTGACCCGTATCAGATCATCGAAGCCCGTGCCCTGGGCGCCGACTGCGTACTGCTGATCGTCTCCGCGCTGGATGACGTGAAGCTGGCCGAGTTGGCGGCGGTGGCCAAGAGCGTCGGTCTCGACGTGTTGGTTGAAGTGCACGATGGCGATGAGCTGGAGCGCGCATTGAACACCGTCGACACGCGGTTGGTTGGGGTAAACAACCGCAACCTGCACACCTTCGAAGTCAGCCTGGAAACCACCCTCGACCTGCTGCCACGCATTCCGCGTGACCGCCTGGTGATCACCGAGAGTGGCATCGCCAACCGTGCCGATGTGGAGCTGATGGAAATCAATGGGGTGTATTCATTCCTGGTAGGCGAGACGTTCATGCGCGCCGAGCACCCTGGGGCGGAGCTGCAACGGCTGTTCTTCCCGGAGCGTGGCGTGCCGGTCGGCGGATCGACACTGGACTGATTGAAACACGGTCAACCGGTGGGGGGCTTGCTCCCGATGGCAGTCGTTCAGTTGATGGGTATTTCGACTGAGCCTCCGCTATCGGAAGCAAGCCCCCTCTCACATTGGGCTTGAGGGGATTCAGGGAGGCAGCGGATGATTCAACCGATGGCAATGACTGTTGAAGCTGGCCTTGCCGCCGAGCAGGATTTGCTGGCCGCCGTTTGCGCAGGCGAGCAGGCATTCGGGTTGCTGTTCTGGCGGCCCACTGACCAGGCCCTGGTGATGCCGCGTCGCTTGAGCCGGTTGCCGGCGTTCGAGGCGGCAAGCCAGGTATCCGCGCAGGCGGGTTGGCCGGTGCTGCTGCGCGAAACCGGCGGTGAGCCGGTGCCGCAGTCGGGCGCCACGGTGAATATCGCGCTGGTCTATGCGCCACCCCGCAGCGAAGGTGACCAGGGGCGGATCGAAACCGGTTATCAGCGTTTGTGCCAGCCGATCTGTGACTTGCTGATTGAGCTGGGCGGCGATGCCAGTGTGGGTGAAGTCGAGGGCGCCTTCTGCGACGGGCGTTACAACGTCAATCTCAACGGCCGCAAGATGGTAGGCACCGCCCAGCGCTGGCGGCAAAGCGGCGGTCGCCCGGTGGGACTGGTGCACGGCGCGTTATTACTGGATGACGATCGCGAGGCATTGATTGCGGCGGTCAATCGGTTCAATCAAGCCTGTGGCCTGGAGCAGCGGGTGCGCGCCGACAGCCATATCGCTTTGCATGAGGCTTATGCCGCGCCGGATGCCATCCCCAGGCTCGACACGTTGTACCGTCAGATGCTCGCCGGTCTCATGCCCGCTTAACGCGTGCCGAACACCACCATTGTCTTGCCCTTGACGTGCACGAGGTTGCGCTCTTCCAGGTCTTTGAGCACGCGGCCGACCATTTCCCGTGAGCAGCCGACAATGCGTCCTATCTCTTGCCGCGTGACTTTGATCTGCATGCCATCCGGGTGGGTCATGGCATCGGGTTGTTTGCACAATTCCAACAGGCAACGGGCCACGCGGCCGGTGACATCGAAAAACGCCAGATCGCCGACCTTGCGCGTGGTGTCGCGCAGACGCTGGGCGATCTGAGCACTCAGGGCATACAGAATGTCGGGGTCCTGCTGGGACAGTTCGCGAAACTTGGTATAGCTGATCTCGGCCACTTCGCATTCGACCTTGGCGCGTACCCAGGCGCTGCGTTCCTGTTCTTTGCCGGCTTGTTCGAACAGGCCCAGCTCGCCGAAGAAATCGCCGGTGTTGAGGTAGGCAATGATCATTTCGCGGCCGTCATCGTCCTCGATCAGAATGGTGACCGAGCCCTTGATGATGAAAAACAGTGTTTCGGAGCGTTCGCCGGCGCAGATGATGTTGTGCTTGGCCGGGTAGCGTCGGCGCTGGCAATGCATCAACAGCTTGTCGAGATTCTTGATCTTGGGTGTGGGAGTAAGGGCAACCATGGTTGTTTCCCGAAAGGAGACGCGAAGGAATTGGAATTATGGTCTCCGAAGGGTGGCAATACGCCATCGAATTGGCGCCAGCTTAACAGACACATTCTGACTCGATTAGACAATTTATCGGGTAAACGCTTTTATTGATCGTGGTGGTGCCAAACACTGTGGCTGCCGGGCCCTGTGCTAAGCTGGCGACCCTTTTTTAGCAGTGGAGTCTGGGCGATGAAGGCACGCATCCAATGGGCGGGCGAAGCCATGTTCCTCGGTGAATCGGGCAGCGGCCATGTGGTCGTGATGGACGGTCCGCCGGAAGCGGGTGGCCGCAACCTCGGCGTGCGGCCGATGGAAATGCTCCTGCTGGGCGTGGGTGGCTGCAGCAATTTCGACGTGGTCAGTATCCTGAAAAAGTCCCGTCAGGCCGTGGAGAGCTGCGAAGCGTTTCTGGAGGCCGAGCGCGCCACCGAAGATCCCAAGGTGTTTACCCGGATTCACATGCATTTTGTGGTGAAGGGGCGGGCGCTGAAGGAGGCCCAGGTCAAGCGGGCTATCGAGCTGTCGGCAGAGAAGTATTGCTCGGCGTCGATCATGCTGGGTGCGGCCGGTGTGGCCATCACCCATGATTACGAGATTATCGAACTGGGTTGAGCGACAGGAGCGAGCATGCTCGCTCCTGTTAGATGCGGTAGGTGCTTTTGGTCATCACCTTGGCCAGCAGGCCCATGCCGAACCGCACCGGCGCCGGGAAGCGGAAGCCGCCGGCGTCCAGCGCGCTGTCTGCGTGGTGGGCTTCATCAATGCGCATCTGTTCGAGGATTGCCCGGGACTTTTCGTCTTCGGCCGGCAATTGTTCGAGGTGTTCATCCAGATGTTTGCATACCTGATGTTCGGTGGCGGCGACAAACCCCAGGCTCACCTTGTCGCTGATCAGGCCGGCGGCAGCGCCGATGCCAAACGACAAACCATAGAACAGCGGATTGAGTACGCTGGGATGACTGCCCAGTTGGCGGATGCGTTGCTCACACCAGGCAAGATGGTCAACTTCTTCTTCGGCCGAGTGCTCCATCGCTGCGCGCACCTGCGGCAGCTTGGCGGTCAGGGCCTGACCCTGATACAGCGCCTGGGCACAGACTTCGCCGGTATGGTTGATGCGCATCAGGCCGGCGACATGGCGCGTCTCGGTGGTGCTCATTTGGGCATCGGGTTGCACGATGGCCGGCGAGGGCCGGTGAGGCTGGCCGCTGAAGGGCAGCAGCGTGCGCATGGCGGTGTCGGCTTGCAGCAGCAGGCGGTCAATCGGCGAGTAGTGACGTTGGGTAGTCATGCAGACCTCCGGGAAAAATCTCAGCGGCCAGTCTACCGCAAGAGAGGGCGAAGCGTTTGCGCGCAGTCAGGGGGCACGAGGTCACGGCCAGCGGCCACGACCTTACGCAATAGGCTGTTTCAGCCCGGTGGCCAGTTCATCTGGCGCTGACCCAGTACATGCATATGGATGTGATAAACGGTCTGGCCGCCCATCTCGTTGCAGTTCATCACCACCCGAAACCCTGCTTCACAGCCCAGTTCCAGCGCCAGGCGCTGAGCCGTGAACAGGATGTGGCCAGCCAGCGCCTTATCGTCCTCGGTCAGGTCGTTCAGTGTGCGGACGGGTTTTTTTGGAATCACCAGAAAATGTACCGGTGCCTGCGGTGCAATATCGTGGAAGGCCAGAACCTGTTCATCTTCGTAGATGATGTTGGCAGGTATTTCTCTGTTGATGATCTTGGTGAACAGAGTATCCACAGCGGTTTCTCCCTTTATTGGTATGCGAGTGAGTGTACCCAGGCGGTCAGCGCGGGCAATAGGCCTTGTTAATGGCGCCGGCGATCTTGCGTGTCAGCCAGCGCGGGCTGAGACGGGAGCTGAATGTCAGCCAGCGATTGCGTCGACCGGGAATGATGATGGCTTTGTTCTTTTCCAGGGCACGCACGGCGTACAGCGCGACTTCTTCGGGACTCATCAGTTGCTGGCTGCGGTCGAGCCTGGCGGTGTCCATTTGTGCAGTGCCGAAGAATGCAGTGCGCGTGGGACCGGGGCACAGCACGGATACTCTGATGCCACAGGTTTTGAGCTCTTCGCGCAGGCCTTCGGAGAAATGCAGCACATAAGCCTTGCTGGCGTAATAGCTGCTCATCCACGGGCCGGGTTGGAACGCCGCAACGGAGGCCACATTCAGAATCTGCCCGCCGCCCTGCAGCGCCATGGCGTTGCCCAGTGAGTGACACAGGCGGGTGAGGGCGAGGATATTGACTTCAATCAGGTCCTGCTCGGTCATCCAGTCCTGGGCCAGGAACGGCCCGCTGGTGCCGATGCCGGCGCAGTTGACCAGCAGGTCGATCTGCCGCTCGCCTTCTTCCAACTCCAGCAAAAAGCCGGACAAGCGCAATGGTTCGCCCAGATCGCAGGCTCGAAACAGCACCTCCACGCCAAAGCGTTGAGTCAATTCGAGTGCAATGCTTTCCAACTGATCACGCTGGCGGGCCACCAGAATCAAGCTGCGGCCACGCCGAGCCAGGGCTTCGGCCAGGGCCAAGCCGATGCCGCTGGAGGCACCGGTGATCAGAGCGTAACGGGTCATGCCTTTCTCCATCGCAACGCCGCCTTGCCTGTGACAGAGGCGTCACAGGCGGCGGGCGTTTCTTTACTGTTCCGGAGAGTCTACAGGTTCGCCTGCGTCGTCAGCACTTTGCGCGTCTTCATCCTCCATGATGACGGTTTGGTCGCCGGCCTCATCGGTGATGATCGAACTGCTTTCATAGTTGCTGTCCATGTTGGCTTCGAGCTGGTCCAGGTAGCCGTTCATGCCCAATGTCACCACGATTGCCAGCATCACTGGGATGAACGCCAGCCACAGCGTCGCGAGCACTTTGACCGCAGTGGAGTTGCGCGGAGGCGGAGCGCCATATTGGTTGGCGCCTGCGTTACCTGGCAGTACCAGCATCAGCAGCGGGAATACGCTGTTGACCAGCGGCACCAGGTTCAACAGGTACAGCCAGCCGGACCAGCCCAGGTCGTGCAGACGCTGCACGCCGATCTGCACGCTGACCACGATCAGTGCGATAAACAGGGCGAAACCCAGCACGCCGCCGAGAATGATGGCCGCTGTCGGCGAGGCGGTCGCCACCGCGAAACTGGCGGTACTGATGATGCCACCCGCCACCAGCATGGCGATGGTCAGCACCAGCGTCCAGGCCAGGTAGCGCAGGCGCCCGATGCGCCCATTGATGGTGAACACCTTCAAGTCGGCGAATTCCGGCAGGTCATCACCGACGGCGGCGCGTGGTGGCGCATAGGGAGAAGCGGCAGGGCGGGAGAAGTCGGTAGAGCCGGTTTCGTGAGCTTCAGCCAGGCTGAAAGCAACAGGTTGCTCGGCCTCGATACGGGCATCGACCCCGGCATCCTTCAGCGCGGTGAGGTAGGTCTCGGCATCGGCCCGCGACAGATCGCGCTTGAGCGCGACCGGGCGGCCGGTGAAGAGCTTCTCGATCGCGGCCACATCGCTCTTGAACAGTTCGGCCAGATTCAATTTGGCGGTGGTGCTTTCGACACCCGGGAGCAGGGCTCCGTCAAACACAATCTTGAAACGGTTGTCGCTCATGCGGGCATCCTTGTCAGTCGTAAGGGAAGGTGAGCCGGCCTGCTTTATCGGCGGGCCCGGCGAGTGTATCAGCGTGATCAGCGCAACTGTGCAGTCTGCTCGCGCGCCGTGCGGTATTCGGCATCCAGGCGCGCAACGAGTTCTACGCCGGGCAGGTCGTTGGTCTCGCCGACACCCTGGCCTCATTGCATTTAGAACGGTTTGACCACCACCAGAATGACGATAGCCAGCAACATCAGAACAGGCACTTCATTGAACCAGCGATAAAACACGTGGCTGCGGGTGTTCTCGCCACGGGCGAAACGTTTTACCTGAGCGCCGCACATATGGTGATAGCCGATGAGCAATACCACCAGCGTCAGCTTGGCGTGGATCCAGCCGCCGGATTGGAAGATGCCCGGGTTGAGGACGATCAGCCAGATGCCGAACACCAGTGAGGCGATCATCGCCGGCCCCATGATGCCGCGGTACAGCTTGCGCTCCATGACGCTGAAGCGTTCCTTGCTGACGGTGTCCTCGCTTTGAGCGTGGTAGACGAACAGGCGGGGCAGGTAGAACAGCCCGGCAAACCAGCAGACGATGCTGATGATGTGGAAGGCTTTGATCCATAGATAGAGCATTTCTAGTTATTCCCAGGTTCACGGTAGTGAGGATAGTAGTGGCTGATGCGCCCATACGTCACGTTGACGGTTGTCGCAGGGCGATACGACCCCTATTATCGACGGCTTTCCAGTGGTTCGTTGAGGGCAGGGTTATGGTCAAGGTCGGTATTGTCGGCGGCACGGGTTACACCGGTGTCGAATTGCTGCGTCTGTTGGCCCAGCATCCACAGGCTGAAGTGGTGGTCATCACCTCTCGATCCGAGGCCGGCCTGGCTGTTGCGGACATGTACCCGAACCTGCGCGGCCATTACGACGGTTTGGCGTTCAGCGTGCCCGACGTCAAGACGCTGGGCGCCTGTGATGTGGTGTTCTTTGCCACTCCTCACGGGGTAGCCCATGCGTTGGCCGGCGAACTGCTGGCTGCCGGCACCAAGGTCATCGACCTGTCTGCCGACTTCCGCCTGCAGGACGCCGATGAGTGGGCCAAGTGGTACGGCCAGCCGCACGGCGCGCCGCAGTTGCTTGAGGAGGCGGTGTATGGCCTGCCGGAAGTCAATCGTGAGCAAATCAGGCAAGCCCGCTTGATTGCGGTACCAGGTTGTTACCCGACCGCAACCCAGCTGGGCTTTCTGCCTTTGCTGGAAGCCGGGCTGGCGGACGCTTCACGTTTGATCGCAGACTGCAAGTCGGGAGTGAGCGGCGCAGGTCGTGGTGCGGCGGTAGGTTCGTTGTACGCCGAGACTGCCGAAAGCATGAAGGCTTATGCCGTTAAAGGGCATCGTCATTTGCCGGAGATTCGCCAGGGCCTTTGCCGGGCAGCGGGTAAGGACGTGGGCCTGACCTTCGTGCCGCACCTTGCGCCGATGATTCGCGGTATTCATTCCACGCTGTACGCAACAGTGGTCGATCGTTCGGTCGATCTGCAGACGCTGTTCGAAAAGCGCTATGCCAATGAGCCGTTTGTCGACGTGATGCCGGCCGGCAGTCATCCGGAAACCCGCAGTGTGCGCGGCGCCAATGTGTGCCGGATTGCGGTACATCGTCCGCAGGATGGTGACCTGGTGGTGGTACTGTCGGTGATCGATAATCTGGTCAAGGGCGCATCGGGCCAGGCGGTGCAGAATATGAACATTCTGTTTGACCTGGATGAGAAGCTGGGGCTTTCCCACGCGGGCATGTTGCCTTAAGGCATTTCCTGCAAAGGTGCAAAGGCCCGTTAATCGGGCCTTTTTTGTCTTTATAGGCGCATGGCCGATTTGCTATACCGTAACAATAGTTGACCGCTTTTCTAGGAGAAGCGGATAATACCGGCCATTACGCATATGACGGCGTTACGCCGGGAGATTATCAGCATGAGCGTTGAATCCTTCACCCCCACGGCTTTGCAATTCACCCACGGTGCTGCGCACAAGGTGAAGAGCCTGGTCGATGAAGAGGGTAATGATCGCTTGAAGCTGCGCGTATTTGTTACGGGCGGCGGTTGTTCAGGGTTTCAGTACGGTTTTACCTTTGATGAAGATGTGGCCGACGATGACACTATCGTTGAGCGCGAGGGCGTGAGCTTGGTCGTGGACCCGATGAGCTTCCAGTACCTGGCAGGTGCCGAGGTGGATTATCAGGAAGGTCTGGAGGGTTCGCGTTTCGTGATCAAGAACCCGAACGCGACGACGACCTGTGGTTGCGGGTCTTCGTTTTCGATCTGATCGATAAATGGGTTCGCACCGCCTATAAAACGCCGCTTGGATTTGATCGTTCAAGCGGCGTTTTTTTGTCTGCCGGTTTTGCGGTCAGTCAGGCGGGATAGATCGCGCCCAATACTCGCAACCCACGGGCGCCGGTGACGCTGGGGCGGTTGGCGGCGATGCCTTCCAGGCAGCAGTGGGCCAGCCAGGCGAACGCCATTGCCTCCACCCAGTCCGGGTCAACGCCATAAACGGCGGTGCTGCTGACCTGGGTGGCAGGAAGCAGTGCGGCCAGGCGCTTCATCAGCGTGGCGTTATGGGCGCCGCCGCCGCAGATCAAAAGGGTTTCGGTCTGATGTTGCGCGGCTTGCAGGGCGTGGACGATGGTCAGTGCGGTCAGCTCGAGCAGGGTGGCCTGTACATCCTGGGGTTCGAAGGCTGACAGTTTCGCAAGATGCTGTTGCAGCCATGGCAGGTTGAACACTTCGCGCCCCGTGCTTTTTGGGCCTTTGGTCATAAAGAACGGATCGCTGAGCAGCGCGCTGAGTAGCGCAGGCTCTACCTTGCCACTGGCCGCCCATTGGCCGTCACGGTCAAAGTGCTCGCCCTGTTGCAGGTGAATCCAGGCGTCCAGCAGGACATTGCCCGGGCCACAGTCGAAACCGGCTACAGGCCTGCCCGTCTCGATCAGGCTGAGGTTGCTGAAGCCTCCGACATTCAATACCGCACGGTTGCCGGTACGTTCGCCAAACAGCGCTTCGTGGAACGCGGGTACGAGGGGCGCACCTTGGCCGCCGGCCGCGACATCACGGCTGCGGAAGTCGCTTACCACAGTGATGCAGGTGAGTTCGGTGAGTAGCGCCGGGTTACCTATCTGTACGGTGAAGCCCCGTGCGGGCTCATGGCGAATGGTTTGGCCGTGGCTGCCAATCGCGCGAATATCCTGAGGTTTGAGGTTTTGCTGAGCCAGCAATGCGCTGATGCCCTTGGCGGCAAGTTCCACCCAGTGCTGTTGAGCGATGGCGGAGCGGGCGATTTCGTCCGGGCCGCTGGCGCACAGGCTGAGCAGCTCGGCGCGCAAGGTATCCGGCATGGGGGTGTAGTGGGTGGCGATCAGGTTGACCGCCGAGTCCTGTTCGATCAAGGCGATATCCAGGCCATCAAGGCTGGTCCCGGACATCACACCTATATATAGAGGCATCCCTTAACGCTTCGCCGAGGCCAGCAAGGTGGTGCGCTCCTGATCCATGCGCGCCATCAGCGGCTGGCTCTGTTGCATGAAGCGCGCGCGCTCGGCCTTGGCGATCGGGTCAGCCATTGGCAGCTTCTGGCCCAATGGATCCACGTGCACGCCGTTGACCTGGAACTCATAGTGCAAGTGCGGGCCGGTAGACAGGCCGGTAGTGCCGATGTAGCCGATTACCTGGCCCTGTTTGACCGATCCGCCGGTCTTGACGCCTTTGGCGAAGCCTTGCATGTGGCCGTACAGGGTGCGGTAGGTGTTGCCGTGCTGGATGATCACGGTGTTGCCGTATCCGCCACGGCGCCCTGCCAGCAATACCTTGCCGTCACCCGCCGCTTTAATGGGCGTGCCGCGAGGGGCCGCGTAATCGACACCTTTGTGCGCGCGAATTTTGTTCAGGATGGGATGTTTGCGGCCCATGGAGAAACGCGAGCTGATACGGGCGAAGTCGACCGGGGTGCGGATGAACGCCTTGCGCATGCTGTTGCCATCGGCGGTGTAGTAGCTGCTGTTGCCTTGTTTGTTGGTGTAGCGCACGGCGGTGTAGGTTTTGCCGCGGTTGGTAAAGCGTGCGGAAAGGATATTGCCGGTGCCGACCACTTTGCCATTGGCGACTTTTTGCTCGTAGATCACATCGAATTCGTCACCCTGGCGGATGTCCTGGGCGAAGTCGATGTCGTAGCCGAACACGCTGGCCATGTCCATGGTCATGCTGTGGGACAGGCCCGCGCGGGCAGCCGATTGCGATAAGGAACTGTTGATCACGCCGTGCACATAGGCGGAGCGCATCACGGGTTTGGTGGTTACGCGATTGAATGCAAAACCTTTGGCGCCTTTGCTCAGGCTGATGCTTTCCAAATCGCTGAGAGCGGTGTGCAGGTTGCTCAACTGGCCGTCTGGGGTCAGTTCGAACTCAAGCTTCTGACCGCGCTTGAGTTGGGTGAATTGCTTGGCTTGTTTGTCAGTGGCCAATACTTCGCCAACGGTGGCGGAAGGAAGGCCGACTTTTTCAAACAGAGTGGAAAGCGTGTCGCCTTTGGCTACGATCACTTCGCGGTGTTGCGGGTTCTTGGCGCTGTCAGCTGCGGGCTTTGCTTCGGCTTGCCGGGTATCTTCTGGTGTGTTTTCTATCTGGGCAAATGGTGATTCTGTCGCAGCGTTTGTGGCTTGTTGTGCGTCGGAAGCGTCTTGATCTTGTGTCAGTTGATCAGCGGGACTTTCCAGCTCAAGGCTCAGGGAGGTTCGTTTGGCTTCTACGTCGCTGGAAGGGAATACCAGGAGTGCCAGGCTAAGAAGGGCGGCGATACCACTTGCGGCGAGCAGGTGGGTCTTCGGGTAAAGCGGTGGCGCTTTAGACGGTTCAGTGGTCATAGGTAATTTTTGACTTTGAAGATGAAATGGAAAAGATGAATGACATGATGAAGATGAAATAACTGTATAAAATATAACCAAATCATCTGTGGCGCAAGCTCGCGAACGCTGGGCTTGCCCAGCGGTGTCCGTGCGCAGGGCAAAACTTGTAATTAGTCCCTGATCTTGTATGGTTGTTCCCCTTTTGAATCTGAGCCTTGCGGGTCTGTTATGAAGTCGGTTGAAGAGCAGCTAGCGCTGATAAAACGTGGTGCGGAAGAACTGTTGGTCGAGGCCGAGCTGGTCGAAAAGCTCAAGCGTGGCCAGCCTCTGCGTATCAAGGCCGGCTTTGATCCGACGGCGCCGGATCTGCATCTGGGGCATACCGTGCTTATTAATAAGCTGCGTCAGTTCCAGGAGTTGGGGCATCAGGTCATCTTCCTTATAGGTGACTTCACCGGGATGATCGGTGATCCGAGCGGGAAGAGCGCTACACGCCCGCCGTTGACCCGTGAGCAGGTTCTCGACAATGCCGAGACCTATAAAACTCAGGTCTTCAAGATTCTCGATCCGGCAAAGACCGAAGTGGCGTTCAACTCCACCTGGATGGACCAGATGGGGCCGGCGGATTTTATCCGCCTGACGTCTCAGTACACAGTGGCGCGCATGCTTGAACGTGATGACTTCGATAAACGCTATTCCACCAATCAGCCGATCGCTATTCATGAGTTCCTCTATCCGCTGGTTCAGGGGTATGACTCGGTAGCATTGCGTGCGGACGTTGAGTTGGGCGGTACTGATCAGAAGTTCAACCTGCTGATGGGCCGTGAGCTGCAGCGTGCGTATGGGCAAGAGGCCCAATGCATCCTGACCATGCCGTTGCTGGAAGGGTTGGACGGCGTCAAGAAGATGTCGAAGTCCCTGGGTAACTATGTGGGTATCCAGGAAGCGCCGGGCGTGATGTACGGCAAGCTGGTTTCGATTCCGGATGCGTTGATGTGGCGTTACTTCGAACTGTTGAGCTTCCGCTCGATGGATGAGATCAATGCGCTGCGCGCTGAAGTCGAGGCGGGCGCCAATCCGCGTGACGTGAAGATCAAGCTGGCTGAAGAAATTGTCGCGCGCTTCCATGGTGAAGAGGCTGCGGCGAATGCTCACCGTGCTGCCGGTAACCGTATGAAAGATGGCGAGCTGCCGGATGATTTGCCGGAGATCGAGCTGACCGCGGCAGAGGCGATGCCGATTGCGGCTGTCCTTAATAAGGCAGGCCTGGTGAAGAACTCGGCGGTTGCGCGTGACCTGTTGGGTTCTGGCGGTGTGCGTATAGATGGTGAGGTTGTGGATCGCGCCTTTATATACGAACTGGGCGCGACCCACGTTTGCCAAGCCGGCAAGAAGGCATTTGCGCGTATTACGCTCAAATCCGAATAAAACTGAAATTAGGTGTTGACGGCGTTTCATATCTCTCTATAATTCGCCCCACTTCCGGCGCAGTCGAAACGGAAAACTCCTTGGTAAACAAGTAGTTACGCGGAATTCGACAGCGGGTTGCTTCAGGTCATCGAAGCCCAGAAGGAGTTGATAGTGCGGTGT
>NZ_JYLI01000030.1 GCF_001439785.1 Pseudomonas poae
TGGCCGGGCCGAGGGATACATCCGGCGGGCAGATCACAAAGCCCTTGGCGCCGTTGGCGGCGAGGCTGTCGATGGCCGACAGGGTTTTCTCGCCATCGGGCACGGCGATCTTGATCACGGTGAAGCCATGTTCCTTGCCGGCTTTTTCGGCGAAGGCCCATTCGGTCTGGAACCAGGGTTCTTCGGCCTGTTTGACCAGGAAGCCGATTTTTACTTCTTCAGCAGAAACAGCCCCACTGAAAGCCAATGCAAATGCCACGGCACCCAGGGTTTTCTTAAGCCTGTTTTTAACCAGCATGAACCACCTCATTCTTGTTATTGAGCAACGTTTCAGTCGTGGTACATCACAGACCGCCCGCCATCGATCATCAGGCAGGTGGCATTGATAAAGGGCGCCTCATCGGTAGCCAGAAACAGCGCGGTCATCGCCACCTCGATGGGCTGGCCGATGCGCTTGGGCGGGTGCAGGTCGAACGCGCGCTGGCGCTCGGCATGGGGGTCGGGGAAGGTGTTCCAGTAATCGACGTTGAGCTGGGTTTCGATATAGCCCGGCGCAATCGCATTCACGCGGATGCCCTTGGGCGCGTATTCGACGCCCAGGGCGCGGGTCAGGCCGAGCAGGCCATGCTTGGCGACGGGGTACGGGAAGCAACCGGGAATGATGTGGCTGGAGTGGGTGGACGCGATGTTGATGATGTTGCCGATACCCTGCTCGATCATGTGCGGCAACACACTGCGGCAGCCGTACCAGGCGCCGTCAAGGTCGATGGCGAAGCAGCGGCGCCAGTCTTCGTCGGTCATCTCCAGCGGGTCACGGAACACATTGACCCCGGCGCAGTTGACCAGCACATCGACGCGACCAAAGCGCTCGAGGGCCGTGTCGACCAGCGCCTGCCATTGCGCTTTTGAGGTGATGTCGACGGCTTGCGCATGAATCTCGGCGCCGCGTTCGCGCCAGTGGGCAGCGACCTTCTCGACTTTGTCGGCCTGGATATCGGCGATCACCAGGTGCGCCTGCTGCGCCTGGAAACAGGCCACGATGGCCTCGCCGATGCCTTGGGCGGCGCCGGTGATGATCACCACCTTGTTCTTCAGCCGCTCGCCATACACGGGCTCGGGCACGGCGGGGAGTGACAACGGTTGTGCCTGCATCGCTTCACCTGTTTTATTTTTGGCAGTGAGTGCTGATGCAGGCGACTATAAACCCGGAGACTGAAATATCTCAATATATAAATTTACATCCCACATAGTGAGAAAACCCATTAGAAAAGAGTGGGAGCGGGCTTGCCCGCGAAAGCGGTGGGTCAGTCAACATTAATGTTTGCTGGGCCGACGCCATCGGGAGCAAGCCCCTCCCACATTGTGTAAAGGGTTCGGCAGACAATCTCGGTCGGCTCTCAGGCCGCCGCGCTCTTGATATGTACACCGAAAAACCGCCTTCGCAGGCAAGCCAGCTCCCACAGTTGATCCCAGCGTTTTCAGAGATGCATGTCAGCCAAGGGCAAAGTCGCGCAGCGCGTCGCCTTCCATGCGGTAGCGTACCCACTCTTCCTGGGGCTGGGCGCCGATGGACTTGTAGAACGCAATCGCCGGCTCGTTCCAGTCCAGCACGCTCCATTCGAAACGCCCGCAGCCATTGTCACAGGCGATTTTGGCCAGGTGGCGCAGCAACTTCTTGCCCGCGCCACCGCCGCGCTGTTCCGGGTTGATGTACAGATCTTCCAGGTACAGGCAGTTGCTGCCCAGCCACGTGGAATAACTGAAAAAGAACACCGCAAACCCAATCGGCAAACCGTCACGCAGGCAGATCAGGCCATGGGCGGTGGCCCCCTCGCTGAACAGGCTGCGTTCGATATCCACCACGCTGGCGATCACTTCATGCCGGGCCTTTTCATATTCGGCAAGCTCGGTGATGAAAGTCAGGATCTGCGCAGCATCGCTGGGCACGGCGGGGCGAATCTCAATGGTCATGGGGGCGCCTTGGCAGTTTCAAAGCACACATACTAAGGCGGTTTCATGACCGAATGCAGCGCAATTCATACCGGCAGCGCCAATGCGCCGACCAGCCCCGCCGGCAACGCCAGCTCCAGGGTGCGGGCCGAAGGCTGCGACTGTGGCGACCATTCGCTCAAGCCCAGCCCCGCACATTTGAGCCGCGCCTCGCGCTCGCACCAGGCCCGGGCAAACAAACGCGCCCGCTGCGCCTGGTTCGCGGCGCACAACCGCGCCAGCACCTGCGGGCCGAGGTAATCGCTGGCAACGCCGCGCCAGTCCGCCGTGTCCTGCACGGCCATCACGTCCACGCCCACCGGGCCATGCAAATGCACCGCCGCTACCGAAAAATCGCCGTCGTGACTGATCGACAGCCCGGCACGCGCATGCCCCGGCACCTGAATCTGCGGCACTTGCCCGGCCCCGGCGGATGCTTCGATGCTGCAGCCCGGCACTTCCAGCAGTTGCAGCAGCACCTGACGTACCCGCGTGCGTGCCGCATCGCGGGTGGTGCCGGCCGCGTGCCGCAGGCCAAGCAACAGGATGCCGGCCTGCCAACGCGGTGTCGCCTGCGGCCACATGCACACGGGCACCGGCATCAGGCGCGTGCCGGTGCCGCCGGGCAGCCCACCCAGCTGCTGCATGCCGGGATGCTCTCGCCCTTCATCACCAGGGTCAACGGCCCCAGCCGCGCACCGTCGCCGACCTCGGCGCTGTACAGCACCGCACTGCGCGGCCCCATGTAGACCCGCGCACCGATCAGCACGCGGTCGATTTTCATCACACGGTCTTCGAACAGGTGCGTCTGCGGGCAGGCGCCGGCGTTCAACTCGCTGTGGTCGCCGATGCTCACGCAGTCAAATTCGGTGATGTCGGTGGTGTCCATGTACACGCCACGGCCGATCCGGCAGCCCAGGCCGCGAAAGGCCAGCGGCAGCCACGGCGTGCCGCGCAGGTAGCTCATGAAATTGGGCGCGGCCATGCCTTCGTAAAGGCTGGTGATGCCTTCGGACAGCCACACAAAAGGCGTCCACATCGCTTCGCAACGCTTGCGATAGCGGCCCAGCACCAGCCATTTCAACGCCGCCACCAACAGGTAGTTGCCCAGGCTGTAGGCCAGGCCGATCAGCGCCAGGTAACCGAACACCGCGCCCCAGCGTTCGTCCTGCGCCACCGGCATCAGGTCGAGCATGACCGTGTAGCCCACGGCGATCACCGTGGCGTGAGGCAACACGATGCGCAGGCCCTCGATGCTGCCACGGGCCAGACGACGCCACGGCGTAGGGCGGAATGTCAGGTGGTCCGGGTAGCCACTGACCTGTTCGCGCGCCGGCAGGTTGATCGGCGGTGAGCCGAGCCAGGTGTCACCGCTGGCGATGTCGGCGTTCAGCGGCGCACGGGAATGCACACCGATCAGCACGTTCTCGGGCAACGTCGTGCCGTCGGGAATGTAGCTGCCATTGCCGACGAAGCTGCGGTGCGACACCACGGTTGGCTGAATGCGCATCCAGCCGCCGTCGACCTGTTCATCGCCAAGCATCACGGCGTCGGCGATAAAGGTTTCATCGCCCAGGGTAAGCATGTCGGGAATCACGCCCTGGGCGGTGGAGATTTCCGCATCGCGGCCCACCTTCGCGCCCAGCAGGCGATACCACAGCGGCGCGTAGACCGTCGCGTAAAGGCCGGACAACACGTTGAGACTGGCTTCCTGAATATGGCTCACCAGCCATTTGCTGCAATACACCCGGCTGTGCACCGGGTAGTTGCCCGGTTTGAGGCGCGGCAGCACGGCCCAGCGCAGCGCTGCCGAAATCAGCACCATCGCCACGATCAGCACGGCAGCGGCCGGCAGGGCCAGGGCAAAGTAGCGCAGCAGTTGCACGCCGACGTTTTGCGCCTGCAACCAGGGCAGGATCTGCTGCTCATCGAACCAGTCGATGAGGAAAAACGTCGGGAACACCGGGATGAAAAACAGCGTGGCGATCAGCAGGATGCCGAACCCGTAGAACAGGTTTTCCAGCAGCAATTGCCCACGCCCCACCACCGGCCGCGGCGGCAGGCTGGCCGGGTCGAATGCGCCGATATCGACGGCCGGTGACCCGCTCCAGATGCGCTCGGCCGGCACACTCGCACCGTCGGCCAGCGCCGATTGCCCTTGCAGGTGAGCGCTGCGACCGAGCGCCGTGTTGCCTTCCAGAATCGTGTAGGAGCCCAGGCAGGCGTTGTCGTCGAGCGTGACCTGCCCAAGATGCAGTTGGCCGCGCTCGACGCGGGCGTTTTCCAGGCTTACGCCGTTGCCGATGCTGACCTCATGGCCGATGTGCAACAGGTCGGGAACGCGCACGCCGACGGAGCCGATATTGGCCTCGCGCCCGACCCTGGCACCGAGCGCCCGCAGCCACACACTGTAGAGCGAAGAACCGCTGAGCAGGTAGACCGGCGCCGACTCGATCATGCGCGACGCGGCCCACCAGCGAAAATAGGTCAGGCCCCACAACGGGTAGACACCCGGTTTCAGGCGCCCGGCAATCAGCCATTTGCCGGCGATGGCCAGCACGAACTGCACCAGCGTCGCCAGCAGGAATACCCCAATGGACGCCGCCGTGGCCACGGCCACCGAGTCGCCGGGGCTGCCGGTGAGGTAGTGATAGGTGAAAAAGGGCGCCAGCCACTGGCTCATGCGCAGGCACACCATCGCCGGCAGCAGCGCGGCCTGGGCCAATCCACAACGCCAGCGCGCCAGCGCCGAAGGCGGGGTCCAGGCGGCTTGTTGCGCAGCCGGTTGCGGCATGGCTTGCAGCACCTGCGCAATCGCGCCGACGCGGCGCTGCTGATAGATATCGCGCACGGTGACATGGGCGAAACGTGGGTCGGCGCGCAACGCCGAGGCCAGTCGCGCGGCGAAAAACGAGTGGCCACCCAGGTCGCTGAAAAAATCGGCCTCGCGACGAATCGGCTGGCCGGGGAACAGGGTGTGCAAGGCGGCGAACAGCACGCTTTCGCCAGGGGTTTCGGGGCTGTCCGACTCCAGGTTCGCGCCGCTGGTGTCGACGCCAAGCGGCCGGGCCTTGAGGGTTTTGCGGTCGATCTTGCCGGAAGTCAGGCGCGGCATGCTGTCGAGCAGTTCGAAGCGGCTGGGCACCATGTAGGCCGGCAGGCGCGCCTGCAAGGCCTTGCGCAACTGCACCGGCAGGCCTTCGACCGGCACGCCGCCCTCCGCCACCAGGTAGGCAATCAACTGGTCCATGCCGGCGTCATTGCGCAACAGCACCGCCACCGTGCCAACGCCAGGCTGCTGGGCGAGCAAGGCTTCGATTTCGCCCAGCTCGACGCGAAATCCTCGGATCTTCACCTGATCATCGGCGCGCCCCAGGCACACCACTTGCCCGTCGGCGTCGATGCGCGCGAGGTCGCCGGTGCGGTACAGGCGTTCGTCGTGGTAGCCGCTGGCCCAGGGGTTGTCGATGAACTTTTCGCGGGTCAGATCCGGGCGCCCCAGGTAGCCTGCGGCCAGGCCCGGGCCGATGATGCACAGCTCGCCGGTCTGCCCGCGCGCCAGCAACGTCGGCGCGGCGCCCGCGGCCAGGTCGGCTTCGATCACCAGCAAGCCGTAGTTGGGCAGCGGCGTGCCAATGGTCACCGCGACGCCAGGTTGCAGCCGTGCCAGGCTGGCGGAAACCGTGGCTTCGGTGGGGCCGTAGGTGTTGAAGATCTGCCGACCGGGGCGGCTCCAGCGCTCTACCAGCGATTCGGGGCACATTTCGCCGCCGAGGTTGATCAGGCGCAGGCTCGGCACGTCTTCGCTGAACAGCGCCAGCAAGGTGGGCACCGCGTGCAGCACGCTGATGCGTTGGCGGGTGAGCATGCGCGGCAGGGCTTCGGGGTCGCCGGTGATGTCCTTGGGGCCGAGCCACAGGGTCGCGCCCACCAGGTAGGCGATCCAGATCTCCTCGAACGACATGTCGAAGGCCACGGAAAAACCCTGGTAGACGCGGTCGCTGGCCTGGATGCCGAGGACCGCGTTTTCGCTGCGTAGAAAGTGGCAGATGCTGCCCTGGGAAATCAGAATGCCCTTGGGTTTGCCGGTGGAACCCGAGGTATAGATGACGTAGGCCGGGTCTTCGGGCCGGGCACCGCTGCGGCGTTGCAGCGCGCCCTGCAGCGGCGCAAGCAGATCGTCTGCGCCCCAGGCGACAAGCCCCACCTCCGCCAATGCCGCTGCGCTGCTGCGCGCGCAGATCACGCCGACCGCCTGGGCGTCTTCCATGCACACTTGCAGGCGTTCGAGCGGCGTGTCCTCGTCCATCGGCAGCCAGGCGGCGCCGGCCTTGGCGATGCCGGCCTGCATCACCAATAACGGCATGCCGCGCGGCATCCACAGGCCGACGATCTGCCCCGGCCGCACCCCCGCCTCGATCAGGCGCGAGGCCACACAGGCGGCCTGCCGGTCCAACTCGCCGTAGCTGAGCTGGCGCTCGCCGTCGATCAGCGCCACCTGCCGGGGGTCACGTTTGGCGGTGGCTTCGAGCAGGTCGGCGAGCACCTCGTCACGCAACAGTTCAGGCTGGAGGGGGCCGTACAACACCTCGCTCGAGCGCGTGTTCACGGGGTCTTTCAGCAAGCTCACGGTAGTCATGGCGGCAGTGTTCGCTGTGTGGGGGCCATCCGGCTAAGGCGCCGATACGTAATGTTGCGTATCCACTCCGTATCACCCTCGATACACATCCGGGCGAATGGATCCCCTGAGCTCTGCCTGGAAGGCGACAGATACCCGAAGACCTGGATAACGCCAAAGGACTATCGCAAAGGCCAGCTGTACGGCGCTTGAACGACTGCACATGCGGTACACAAAATCTTACAGGTGCCTCAAGACCGTTCGTCGGCATCAAGGCACGAACCGCAAAGGGGGGCTGACCAATAAGGGGTAAGGACATTAATCATATGGAGACACCCTGATGAAGACTTCCAAGTTTGCTGCCCTCGCCCTCACCGGCCTGCTGTCCGCTGCTTCGCTGAGCGCCGTTGCGGCCAGCTCCACCACCGGCCCGACCAACCCGACACCGGACGCCACCACCGAGTCGCAAAAATCCATGGGCACGGGCATGGACACCAACGGTGGCGCGGTCATCGACAACACCAATGGCGCCGACCCGCACACCAAGGGCCACGACACTGACCGCAAGGCACCTGCTGCTGTCGGCAACGGCAAAATGGGCCCATCGGTCAACGAGCCGAAAATCAATACCGGTAACGACTCGAACGTGCCAGGCGCGCCAAAACAACCCGCGCCTTGATACATCGAAAGCAGGACGAACAGCCGATCATTTCCCCGTGAAGAGGTACGCATGAACGTCGATAGAAACCTTGAGAAAGAAGTCCTTACCCGCCTGTTGCACGCTCACCCGCAAGGGCTGGGCAAGGAGGTGCTGGACAACTACCGCGGTGAAAAGGAGGTGGCCAGTGTGCTGGCGTTTCTCCAGGACCGTGGATTGATCAAGGATGGA
The DNA here is from genome assembly GCF_001439785.1 of Pseudomonas poae. Taxonomy (GTDB): domain Bacteria; phylum Pseudomonadota; class Gammaproteobacteria; order Pseudomonadales; family Pseudomonadaceae; genus Aquipseudomonas; species Aquipseudomonas poae. The sequence continues at coordinate 7,497 of NZ_JYLI01000030.1, forward strand.
CATGTGACCACCGACAACGACGGTGAATACTCGCTGAACCTGCCGATCAAGCTGACCGCCTCGGGTGTGGATGAGGCGCGCAAGCTTGATGGTGGAAGCACTCAGTAAATTCATTGCAGGTCCGGCCCCGCTCACGGGGCCGGAAGGAGTTTTGACGATGCCTCGTGGAAGCAAAGCCAAATACACCAGCGAACAGAAACGCAAGGCCGCTCATATCGAAGACAGCTATGAGCAACAGGGTCTGCCCAAGGATGAAGCCGAAGCCCGTGCCTGGGCCACCGTCAACAAGCAGTCCGGCGGCGGCGAAAAGGCCGGCGGTTCGGGCCAGCGCAAAGCGCCGGCAAAGAAGACCCAGGACCGGAAGGATTCGGCCAGGCGCGCGGCAGCCAGTCGTGAAGGACATCCGCGCAGCAGCCGAACGTCGTTGGGCACGCAGATCAAGGAAAGCCTGATGCAGGAGGCGCGAGCCAAGGATATTCCGGGCCGCTCCACCATGCGCAAGGATCAATTGATCGAAGCGTTGCGCAAAGCGGGCTGAACCCCGGTTTAAACACAGGTGGGAGGGGGATTGCCCCCTCCCACCTTTTTGCGCGCGTGTTTAGTCGATAAGGAAGGCATTGAGTTCGGCGGTGCCGGGTGATGTAGCCGGGCCCCACCGTGTTACCGCCAGCGCGGCGGCGGCGTTGGCCTGGCGTGCGGCGTCTGCGGGTTGCAAGCCTTTGGCCAACCCGGCAATGAACACTCCCGCATGCGCATCTCCGGCGCCATTGCTGTCGACCGCCTGCACCTTGAAGCCCGGCACATGCTCGATGACCGAGCCTCGCCCGACCCAGCAACCGTTCGGGCCGTCTCGCACTACCCACACTGTGTCGGCGTTCAGGTGCCGCTTGAGCGATGGCAATGCCGTGGCGATATCCGCCGCGCCGGTGAAGGCGAGGACTTCCGGGCCGTTGCTGGTCCACAAATCGATACGCGGCAGCAGTGCGCGCATCAGGGCCGACTCCGGCGCCTTGACCAGTGGCCCCGGGTCGAACACCACCATGATTTGCCTTGGCAGCGCCAGCAGCCAGTCGATCAACGGTTGCGCCTTGCCGTCGAGCAGCAGGCTGTAGCCGCTGACATACACGTAGTCGTCAGCAGCGGGCACCACGCCGGCCAGGTCCTCGGCGCTCAGCTCCCCTTCGGCGCCCATATGGGAAATGAACGTGCGCTCAGTGCTGGCTTCGGTCAGCGCCACGCACAAGCCGGTGTCCTTGCCGCTGCTGGCCGGCAGGGCCATTTCGATGCCCTCGGCCTGCATCGCTGCGCGTGCCAGGTCGCCAAAACGGCCATTACCATGGCGGCCGAGGTATACCACCGGCAACCCATTGCGGCGCGCGGCCGCCATGACGTTGAAGCCGCCGCCGGTTTCGAAACTGGCGGTTTGCGCCAGCACGTCGCCGCCGCTGGCAGGCAGGGTGTCGAGGGCCATGACCAGGTCGACGATGACCTGCCCGGTGTGCAGCAATCTAGACATGGACGTGCTCGACCCGCGCCGGGCGACGGTCAGCCGCGCCGCCCAATACCGCATAGATCCCGCCAGCCACCAGGAAGGTGACGATCCAGCCGAGCCCGTTGTGGCCCAGCCAGGAGTCGGACAACGGGCCGGCGAACCAGATGTTTTCGGCGGTGGTGCCAATGGTGGTGAAACTGAAACCCAGCACGATGGCCACGGCCCAGGCGCCGAAGGCACGCCATTCCACACCGCCGCGATACCAGTAGGCGCTGCTTGGGCTCACGTCGAGCAAATCCTTGGGGCTGTAGTAATGACGGTGGATCAGGTCGACCACGAAGATCCCGACCCACGCAGTGATCGGCACCGCCAACAGCGAGATGAAGGTGATGAACGGACCGTAGAAGCTGTCGGCGATCAGCATGAAATAGATAGAGCCGGCGAAGATTGCCACGATATCGACGATCACCGCGTGCACGCGCTTGACCTTCAAGCCCAGGGTCAAGGTAGTGAGGCCAGCCGAGTACACCGACAGGTTGTTCGACAGCAGCAGCCCGCCGAAGGCGGTGATCAGGTACGGCACGGCCATCCAGGTGGGCAGCATGTCGCGGATCGCGATGATCGGGTCGGTGGCCGAGGCCAGGTCGTTATTACCCACCGACAGCAGGCCGCCGAGGGTAATCAGCAACACCAGCGGGATGCCTGCACCGAAAGCTGCGGACGCCACCAGACGCACGGCCTTGACGCTGCGGTGCTGGTAGCGCGACATGTCGGCACCGGCGTTGGCCCACCCGATGCCGGTGCCGGCCGCCATGGTGCCGACGCCGATGATCATCGCGCTCAGGGGTGCCGGGGTGGCGTTGAACACTGCGCTCCAGTCGATGGTGGCACAGAGGAAGCCGCCCACCAGAATGTTCAAGGCGCCGAACACGTAGGTGGCCCACTTCTGGATCACCAGCAGGGTGGCATGACCGAGGCCGGAGACCGCCAGGGTCAGCAGCACGAAGATGCCGATAAAGATCAGCGTAAGCACGGGTGCGCTTTTGGCCTCGACCGGCGAGCCGAACAGGATCGAACACAACGACAGCAGCACAAAGGCGGCCGTGGTGGTGTTGACGGTTTCCCAGCCCAGGCGCGACATCAGCGACACCAGCGTCGGGCCGATATTGCCGCGCACGCCGAAGATCGCGCGGGACAGCGTCAGGCTGGGCGCACGGCCACGACGGCCGGCGATGGAAATGATCCCCACCACCGCAAAGGAGCCGGCGGCGCCGAGGATCGCGACAATGATCGCCTGCCAGATGGCTAGGCCACGAAACGCCACCAGCGTGGCGCCAAGCGGCAGGCCGAGGATGCTGATATTGGCGGCGAACCACACCCAGAACAGCTGCAGCGGATGGCCGTTGCACTCGCCTTCCGGCACCGGTTCGATGCCGCGTGTTTCCAATTGCCCGGCGCTTTGGCCGGAAGAGGGGTTGCTCATGAGGGGGCTCCTGATGCCTGTATTGTTGTGGTTGTGGCAAATCTCTTCGATGTGGGCCCTGCGGCGCTTAGCGCAATGCGAGCAGGCCCTTCACCAACGGCTGCAAATCCAGGCCATTGACCTGTTTGACCTGTTCAATCAATGCCGACGGCCAGCACTGCATGCCCAGGCAGGCACCGAGCATGGCGCCGAGCATCGCGGCGATGGTATCGGTGTCGCCGCCCAGGCTCGCGGCCAGGCACACAGCTTCAAACGCGTTCATCGCGCCAACCGCTACCTGCTGAGCCAGGGCGAATGACACCACCACCGATTCCTGGGAAGCGACCGAAGTGCCGATCAATTCGTAGAGCAGGTCAGCGAACAGGGCTTTGTCGCCGCTGCCGACGCTCAAGGTGCGCGCCCAACTGATGCGTGTGGAAATACGTCCGCCGGCAATCCAGTGGCCGTGACCTTCGGACTTTTGCGCGATCTGCACGCCGATGTTCAGCGCTTCGCCCAGGTCCGCGCCATTGATGCCCGCCGATACCACCGCTGCCACCGCCGCCGCGCTGGAAATCCCCAAGGTGGTGTTGTGGGTAACCTGGCACGCCTGAATCACCGCCTGGATGAACCGTGCGGGATCGCTGATATCGGCGGCGATTCCCACTGGCGTGATGCGCATCGCCGCGCCGTTGGTGGTGCCGTAGCGGCCTGACTCTTCCGGCGTGTGGCCGGCCAGGATCAGGTCGATGGCGCGTTTGGTGGACGGGCCCAGCAGGTCCTGGGAGCCCTTGGCGCGCATCGCCGCTTCCCAGTCGATCAGGCGCTGGGCGAGCACGGTGGGCTCGATGTTGCCCCGGCCCTCCACCAGCAATTGGCCCACCAGGATGGCCTGCTCGGTGTCATCGGTAATGGAGCCGGCGGGCATGTTCGGCGCGATGGGCTGGTCGGGCCCGGCGGCTTCAAGGGTGGTGATCGCGCCAAAGCGCTGCTGCACCTGCTCGCGGCTCAGGGACTGGGTGGGCATGCCGAGCGCATCGCCCAGGGCCAAGCCATGGAACGCACCGAGTGCGCGATTTTCAGGGGTCATTTTGAAGCTCCAAACTGCAGGTGCAGGCGAAAGTGCACGGGGTCGAGCAGGCTTTCGACGTACTCCATGAAACGCTCGCGCCGATCGTAGGTGGTGCGCGAAGCCTTGAGAAATACCGTGCCCGTGGGGCGGCCCAGCAAGCGGGCGTCTTCTTCGTTCAGGGGCTCGGCGCCGATCCACTGGTCGCCGGTGTCGCCAATGAAACCGTAGGCGGCCAGGGTGATGGTCAGGGAATTGTCGATCAGGCCGACGCGAGGCAGGCTTTCCAGTCCACCGGACGCGGGCATCAGTGAGCGTTCCAGGGACACAGCAGTGCCTTCGGTGGTACGCCGACGCCGGTCGAGGGCGATGAATTGGTCACTGCCAAAGCGGCTGAGCAGATCGCTGCGGGTCACGGCTTCAAGGCGCAGGATGTCGGTGTTGACCCGTGCGCCCGTGTCCGCCAGGGCCTGGGCCCAGCCGCTGTTCTGGTCCAGCACCATACCGTCAAAGGTGACAATGGAGCCGACGCCGCTTTGGGTCGCGATGTAATTGCGGCGTTTGAGTTCGGCCAGCGCCTCACGCAAGGTGCCGCGGCTGACCGCAAACTCTTCGGCCAACTGGTGCTCGCCTGGCAGCAGGAAACCGTCGACCATCACCCCGGCTTCGATACGGCGGATGAGTTCGTCGACGACGCGTTTTTTCTTATCAAATCGAACATGTCTAATCATGTACAAATTGATACCGAAAGCGCAGGTGTGCAGCAAGCGAATTATTTCAGGGAGATGAACATTCCGGCCTCAGGGCTCCAGGCCGATGGGAAAAAACACCCCGCCGCTCCATACCCCGAGCCAGTGACTACCGTTTATCGGACGGCTTACCGCCAGTTCCACCAATTGGTAGAACACATTGCGATGGACCAGGGCTTCAAGGTTGGTGCGCACCCGCAGGTAAGGCGAAGGTTCCTGGGTGACGGGGTCGGTGACCACCCGCAGCGGGTGTTCAAGGCCGGCCTCGACAACGTCGTCGACGTGAGTGGTAAAGCGCAGCACCTGGCTTTCGCCCTGCCCTTGCACCTCCAGGGTAACGGCCACGAACGGCGCGTCATCCACGTGGATGCCGACTTTTTCCACGGGTGTAACCAGAAAATAATCATCGCCATCGCGGCGGATGATGTTGGAGAACAGCTTGACCATCGGCTTGCGCCCGATCGGCGTGCCTTGATAGAACCAGGTGCCGTCGCGGGCAATACGCATGTCGATGTTGCCGCAGAAATCCGGGTTCCACAGATGCACCGGCGCCGGCCCCTTGCCCTTGGGCAGTTGCGCCAACAGATCGTTGGCCTTGGCGGAATCGGTCATGGGGGTCTCCTTGTTTTTACTGATTGCTCATGCCCAGCAGGCTGCGCGCGTATTGCGCGAGTGGGCGGGCAATCAGGTCCTGTGGCCTGTTGTCGTGGAACGTCAGTAAACCGCCACGACTGCGAATACGTGCAGTATCAATCAAATACTGGGTGCTGGTCTCGATCAGCATGATCTGGATCACCCCGCTGTCCAGTCCGACGCGGTCAAGCGCCTCCTGGTCCGACCATTCGTCGGCGTTGCCGATACGGTCATCGGCGGCGGCAAAACGGCAGTACAGGAGGTAATGAGCACCGGCCGCACGGGCCTCGGACATCGCCTGTTCGAGGCCTTCGGGTTTACGGGCGCGGCGCACCATGGGGAAATATTCGACGAAACCGTTGAAGGCTTCTTCGGCCACCACGTTCGGTCGCGGGTAGGCGCTGCCCGGCGGCACAAAGCTGCCCTGGGCGATAAAGACAAAGGAATCGGGCTGTATGCGCACGGAGGCCGTTCGTCGCGTGTCGCTGTGGTCGAGCAACCCGGCATCGCTCATTTGATAGCGAGTGCCTTCGGCCATATCGCTGACGGTCATGCATCCACCCAGCGCCAACGACGCCAGCAACAAAACCAGACTACGCATCCCAACTCTCCAGAAGCCGGTGACGGAAAACCGGCGAATGGGCACGAGATGCAGATTCTGCGCCAGCTTGAGGGCTACTCAATCAAATGTGGGAGCAAGCCCCCTCCCCCATGGATGCTGTGAAATCACGGGATAGCGTCAGCCGCCGATGATTTTCATGATTGTTGCCCCGCCCGAAAAGGCGACTTCCTGTTTATCGCCCAACGCCTTCATCAACAGGCCCTGCAACGCAGGCAGCGCCTGATGACGCGGTTTGTCCAGAAGGTCGCCGACGTAGTGACGGTTACTCGACGACAGGCAACCGTGCAGCCACCCGGTGGACGACAGCCGCAATCGCGAACAGGTACGGCAAAACGGCACACTCTCGTTGGCGATCACCCCGAAGAAGCCCTTGCCCGGCACTTCATAACGTACCGCCGTGGCATCCACGGGGGCATTGGCCTGCAGGTATTCGTGATGCTCGCCGATCAGGCTGAGCAGTTGCTGCAGGCTGACGAACTGCTGCAGGAACGCGTTGGAGTCCCTGGCCAAGTGGCCCATGCGCATCAATTCGATAAAGCGCAATTCATAGCCGCGCTCCAGGCAGTAGTCGAGCAGCGGCATCACCTGGTCGAGGTTCTGCCCGCGCAGGGGCACCATGTTGACCTTGATTTTGATACCGGCGGCGCGGGCCTGGTCCATGCCGTCCAGCACCGTAGCCAGGTCGCCGCCACGGGCGATGCTGCGAAAAGCGTCGGCGTCCAGGGTGTCGAGAGAGACGTTGATGCGCCGAATGCCGGCGTCCACCAGCAGCGCAAGTTTGCGCGCAAGCAGCTGACCATTGGTGGTCAGGCTGATATCGCTGAGCCCCATTTGCCCCACTTCGCCCATGAAGGCTTCCAGCTTGGGGCTCACCAGCGGTTCGCCGCCAGTGATGCGCAGACGATCGATACCGGCCGCTTCGATCAGGTACGCCACGCCACGGGCCATGGCCTGGGCCGAGAGTTCATCCTGGGCAGCCACCAGCCGCTTGCCGTCGGGCACGCAGTAGGTACACGCGTAATTGCAGGCTGAGGTCAGGCTGATTCGCAAATTGCGAAAACGCCTGCCTTGACGATCAACGATCATGGATCACTCCGGCAGCGGATAATTCTGGCGCACTGAAAACTGACTTATAACTCAGCTTTTAGCAAGGTCCATGCCTGAGTATATTCCTGGGGTAATGCGCCCGGCAGCAAATCATCACGCCATCATTGTGGCGAATGGCTCAGGTGGCCGGGGTCTCGCCGGTTTTCGGCTCCGCGCCTGGCAGCTCGCCGCTGTGCTTGCGCTTGTTGCCCATGCGCACACCAATGTCCATCAGGAACTGGAAAAAGCCTTCCTGGTCTTCCAGCACATTGCTCCAGAACGGCGAGTGGTACAGCGCCACGGCGCCATGCACCAAGGCCCAGGCCGCGCAGTAGTGGAAGTATGGCGGCACGTCTTCGAGCTTGCCTTCGCTGATGCGGCCTTTGATCAACAAGGTCAGACGTTCGAAGTTGGAGGCGCGGATCTTGTGCAGTTCCTCGACCATTTCCGGCACTTGATGGCCTTTGACCACCTTCTCTTCCAGGCGGTCGAACAGGCGGTAGCGCTGCGGGTCGCGCATGCGGAACTCGAAGTAGGCACGCGACAGGGCTTCCTTGTCCTTGTCGACATCGGCCGAGTGCAGCAGTTCGTTCAAGTCACGCTCATAGTCGAGCATCAGGCGCAGATAGATCTCGGCCTTGGACTTGAAGTGCTTGTAGATGGTGCCTTTGCCGATACCCACGGCATCCGCAATCATCTCGACGGTGACGCTGTCCTCACCCTGGTCGAGAAACAACTTGAGTGCGGTGTCGAGAATTTCCTGCTCACGGCGGCGAAACTCACGGACCTTACGGGGTTCTTTGTGCATGAGGAAGAGTTCTGCAGAGGTCGGAATGGGAAGGGTCACGCAGGGCCACGGATACGTGGCGATACGATTTACCCGATGCGAGGGATTATCCCGACTGAACGGTCGTTGAGCAACGCCTATGTGAACCCGTCCGGCACTTTACCTTCAATCCGCCAACGTTTTTGCCTGTATCAGTCAAAAACAAGACGCAGTGCCGGTGCCGGTGCCCGCCCAATGAGAACTCAAGGGAAGCGCGCGTATTCCAAATCTGTTTAAAAAACGACCAACCGCGACTGGACTGAATCCGATACTGATCAATACTTCAACTGTCGGCGCGGCATCTCCCCCAAGTGACGCGGCGACCTGGGTACCGACGGACTGAGTGCCCTTGTTTACTCCTAATGGTCTTAACCCGGATTCATCCCCCCAGAACCCGGGTTTTTTTTGCCTGCGATTTGTGGGGGATCAATCGGCGACGTGTGCCAGGGGGAATAGACGCTTGAAGTTCTCGGTGGTCTGCTCGGCAAAACGCTCGCAGGACTCACCGCGCAGCATCGCCAGGTAGTCCGCGACGTCGCGCACGTATTCCGGCAGATTAGGCTTGCCACGATGGGGGATCGGCGCCAGGTACGGCGAGTCAGTTTCCACCAGCAATCGGTCGGCGGGCACCTGACGGGCCACATCGCGCAGCGCATCGGCGTTGCGGAAGGTGACGATGCCCGACAGTGAAATGTAGAACCCCAGGTCCAGAGCGGCCTTGGCCATGTCCCAATCTTCGGTGAAGCAATGCAACACGCCCGCCTGGGGCAGCGCGGCTTCGCGCAGCAGGGTCAGGGTGTCGGCGCGGGCGCCACGGGTGTGGACGATCACCGGTTTGCCGGTCTGCGCGGCCGCCTGCAGGTGCAGGCGGAACGAGGCCTGCTGCACGTCTGCGGCTTCGGGCTCGTAGTGGTAGTCCAGGCCGGTTTCACCGATGGCCACCACGCGCGGGTGGTCGAGTTCGCCAAGCAGCCAGTCGAGGGCCGGGGTTTCACCAGGCTTGAGGTCCAGCGGGTGAATGCCCACCGAGCAATCCACATCGGCATAGCGTTCAGCCAGGGCTTTGACGCTGGCGGCGTTTTCGGCGCTGACGCCGATGCATAGAAAGTGTCCTACCCCGCGCTGGCGGGCTGCTTCCAGGGCGGCATCGAGGGAGCCGCCGTGCTGGGCGAGGTCAAGACGGTCGAGGTGGCAATGGGAGTCTACAAGCATAGGAAATCACGACTTCAGGAGTGGCGGGCCAACGGTACACCCGTGGGCCGTGGAAATTAACGGCGCCCGAGCAGGCCGACCCACTGCACCAGCAGTGCTTCAAGCAACAGCACGCGGTTGAGGTTGGCCTTGCCGAGTACCTTCTGGCGCTGGGCGAGGATCCAATCCTGGATCGCCAGCACCTTGTCCTGCGCACTTTTCTGCGCAAGGTACTGCACCACTTTGCGCATATCCGGCAGACCCAGGCCGCTTTCGTCCTGGGTCAACTGATAGCGCAGAATCAGGCTCGACCAGTCGCAGAACCAGTCGAACAGCAGCAGCAGCGGAATATCCTTCCACGCGGTTTCGGCCAGTTGCGTGGCAGAGAGCTCTTGCTTGAGCAGCTTCTTCACGCCGTCCACCACCAGCGCGCGCTGTTCGCGAACGCCCTGAGCCTGCAGTTTCACCGCAGCCAATGGCGAGCCTGCGGCAAGGGTCAGCAGCTCCACGCGTTCTTCTTCGCCGCAGTCCGGCAGCGCCTGCGCCAGCCATTGCAGGCTCATCGCCTCACTGGGTAACGGGCACGCCTGCTGCACACAGCGGCTGCGAATGGTCGGTAGCAGGCGACTGGACTGATGGCTCACCAGCAGCAGTACGGTGTCGCCGGACGGTTCCTCCAGACTTTTGAGCAGAGCGTTGGCGGCGTTGATGTTCATCGCTTCCACCGGTTCGATCAGCACCACCTTGCGCCCGCCCATCTGCGCGGTTTGCACCACGAAGCTGACAAGATCGCGCACCTGGTCGACCTTGATCGCCTTGTCCGCTTCCTCAGGTTCCAGGAGATAGTTGTCCGGGTGGCTGCCGGCCTTGAGCAGCAGGCAGGACTTGCACTCACCGCAGGCATGCAGGTTGACCGGGCGCTGGCACAGCAGGCTGGCCATCAGACGCTCGGCGAGGGCGCGCTTGCCGATGCCAATCGGCCCGTGCAGCAAATAGGCATGGGCGTGCTGGGCACGGCCGGCCAGTTGCTGCCAGAGGCCGTCCTGCCACGGGTAGGCTTCAGCCACGGCCGCGCTCCAGCAAGGTTGGCAGCAAGGCATCGATATTCTGCTGCACCTGGGCCAACGGCTGAGCGGCATCCAGCCGGTGATAACGCGCAGGCTCGGCCTCGGCACGGCGGATAAAGGCGCTGCGCACGGCATCGAAGAAGCCATGGCCTTCGAGCTCGAACCGGTCCAGACGACCACGCGCACTGGCACGGGCCATGCCCACGTCCACCGGCAGGTCGAACAGCAGTGTCAGGTCGGGACGCAAATCGCCCTGCACGAAGGTTTCCAGGCTGGCGATGCGCTCAAGGCACAGGCCCCGGCCACCGCCCTGATAGGCGTAGGTGGAATCGGTAAAACGGTCGCAGATCACCACCGCGCCGCGCGCCAGGGCCGGGCGAATAACTTCGGCAAGGTGCTGGGCACGGGCGGCAAACACCAGCAGAAGCTCGGTGTCGGGGTTCATCGGCTCGTCGGCCGGGGCCAGCAGCACGTCGCGAATGCGCTCGGCCAGGGGCGTACCGCCAGGTTCGCGGGTCAATACCACTTCGATACCCTGCGCACGCAGGCGCTCGGCCAGGTAATCGCGGTTGGTGCTCTTGCCGGCGCCTTCCGGGCCTTCCAGGGTAATAAACAGGCCAGTCACAGGTGGTCCTTAGTCAGAGTCATTGCGGGCTTTGCGGCGCGGCTGTATCCGGCGCGGACTCGACCGGTGAGTCGGCCGGTGCGTCGGCCGGTGAGTCGGCTGGAGGCGTCACTTCGTCCAGCGGCTTCACCGCTGGCGCCGGGCTGGAGCGGTAATCGGCGCGGCGCTTGAGCTGAAACTCGCGCACGGCGGCATTATGCGCATCCAGGTCGTCGGAGAAGATATGGCTGCCATCGCCACGGGCGACAAAATACAGACTGCTGCCCGGCGCCGGGTTCAGCGCGGCATGGATCGCCTCGCGCCCGACCATGGCAATCGGCGTCGGCGGCAGGCCGGCAATCATATAGGTGTTATAGGGGTTGGCTTCCTTGAGGTGAGCACGGGTCAACTTGCCGTTGTAGCGCTCACCCAGGCCGTAGATCACCGTGGGATCGGTCTGCAGCTGCATGCCGATCTTCAGGCGACGCACAAACACGCCGGCGATCTGCGCGCGTTCTTCCGGCACACCGGTTTCCTTTTCCACCAGGGACGCCATGATCAGCGCCTGATAAGGATCGGTATACGGCGCATCGGCGGCGCGCTTGCTCCATTCCTGGGCAAGTACGTCGTCCAGGCGGTTGTAGGCTTTTTTCAGGAATTCGACATCGGTCATGCCCCGCACGAAGCGGTAGGTATCCGGGAAAAAACGCCCCTCGGGGAATACACCGGGATGGCCAAGCTTGTCCATCACTTCACTGTCGCTGAGACCGGACAGGGATTGCACGATCTTGTCGTGCCTGGCCAGGGCGGACCGCACCTGACGGAAATTCCAGCCTTCCACCAGGGTCAGGCTGTACTGCACCACTTCGCCGCGCTGCCACAGGCCGATCAGGTCCTGGGCCGTCATGCCCGGGGTCATGCGGTATTCGCCGCTGTGCAGGGGCTGGCCGTCGAGATTGAAACGCCAGTACAAACGCAACCAGAAGGCACCGTCGATCACGCCTTCGTTTTCCAGGCGGTTGAACGTGCCGGTTGGCGTGGCCCCGGCCGGTACGTCGAGTAATTGCTCCTGGGTCAGTTTCAACGGCTGCTTCAAGGCAGACTCGTATTTCCAGGCGCCAATCCCCACCAGCAACGCTGCCGAGAACAGGCCGATCAGCAGCAGTACAATCAGTTTTCGTATCAACTCAAATATCCAATAGCGCGCGAACGATGCCCTGCAGTTTACGGGTGAGCGGCCCAACCGACCAGCTCATCGCAGCACAGCCGCGCACCGGCCAAATGCCATAAACGCTGTTGCAGATGAAGACTTCATCGGCCTGTTGCAGGTGCTCCAGGCTGATGTCAGCCACGGCCACGGGGATGCCCAGCGCTTGTGCCTGGGCCCGGATCTCGGCGCGCATCACCCCGGCCACGCCGCAACGATTCAGATCAGCGGTCAGCAACCTGCCGTCGCGCACCAGAAACAGGTTGCTGAAGACGCCTTCGATGACGCGACCGGACCTGTCCAGCATCAGGCCTTCGGCATGCTCGGCGTCCTGCCATTCTGCGCGGGCGATCACTTGTTCGAGACGGTTGAGGTGCTTGAGGCCGGCCAGCAACGGCTGCTCGGCCAAACGGGTGGCGCACGGAAACAGGCGGATGCCGACAGTTTCATGGGCCGGGGGATAGGTCGCAGGCGCAGAGCCTTGCAGAATACGCCGCACCGGCGCGCCGGGGTTGATGCCGTAGCCGCGCAGGCTGTCGCCGCGGGTAAGGATCAGTTTGAGCACGCCGTCACCCAGGGCGGCGGCAAAGGCCTGTACTTCGCTGCGGATCAGCTCATGATCCGCCGCCAGAGCGAGGCGCCTGCAACCCTCTTCGAGACGTTGCAGGTGACGCTCAAGCAGCACCGGCCGCCCACCCTTGACCGCAAGGGTCTCGAACAGGCCGTCACCGTAAGCCAGGCCACGATCTTTCAGGGGCACGCTGTCCGCTGGCTGACCGTCGACCCAGCTGTGCATCACTCTGCGAACCGGCGGAACACCAGGGAACCGTTGGTGCCACCAAAGCCGAACGAGTTGGAAATCGCCACGTCGATCGGCATCGTCTGGGCTTCGTGGGGCACGAAGTTCAGGTCGCAGCCTTCGTCAGGTTCATCGAGGTTGATGGTCGGCGGAGCGACCTGGTCCTTGATGGCCATGACGCTGAAGATCGCTTCGACCGCGCCCGCCGCGCCCAACAAGTGGCCGGTCATGGACTTGGTGGAGCTGACCGCCAGCTTGTAGGCGTGCTCACCGAACACCGATTTGATGGCTTCGGCTTCCGCCAGATCGCCGGTCGGGGTCGAGGTGCCATGAGCGTTGATGTACTGCACCTGGTCGGCGTTGACCTTGGCATCGCGCAGGGCATTGGTGATGCACCGCGCAGCACCGGCACCGTCGGACGGTGGGGAGGTCATGTGGAACGCGTCGCCGCTCATGCCAAAGCCGATCAGCTCAGCGTAGATGGTGGCACCGCGCGCCTTGGCGTGCTCCAGCTCTTCGAGCACCAGCGCACCGGCGCCATCGGACAGCACGAAGCCATCACGGCCCTTGTCCCACGGACGGCTGGCACGGGTTGGCTCATCGTTGCGGGTCGACAGCGCACGGGAGGCACCGAAGCCGCCCATGCCCAGCCCGCAGGCGGCCATCTCGGCGCCACCGGCGATCATCACGTCAGCTTCATCGTAGGCGATATTGCGCGCCGCCATGCCGATGCAATGGGTGCCCGTGGTGCACGCCGTGGCAATAGCGTAGTTGGGTCCCTGCGCACCCAGGTGGATGGACAGGAAGCCGGAAATCATATTGATGATCGAGCCGGGCACGAAGAACGGTGAAATTCGACGCGGGCCAGAATCGTGCAGGATGCGGCTGGTTTCTTCGATATTGGTCAAACCGCCAATACCCGAACCCATGGCCACGCCGATGCGCTCACGGTTGGCGTCAGTGACTTCCAGACCTGCGTTACGCACTGCCTGAAAACCTGCGGCCAGACCGTATTGAATGAACAGGTCGAGCTTGCGGGACTCTTTGATCGAGAGATATTCCTCGACATTGAAGCCCTTTACCGAGCCGCCAAAACGGGTGGAATAGGCAGAAAGGTCCGTATGTTCGATCAGACCGATACCACTGCGGCCAGCCAGAATGCCCTGCCAACTGCTCGGCACATCCGTACCCAGTGGCGACAACATACCCATACCGGTGACTACGACGCGTCTACGCGACACAGCACTCTCCTTTTTCTTGATGACGACACTTTTCATCAGCGCTAAAGAAAAAACCGCACGCCGTTACAGCAGTGCGGTTTTTCCCTGACAGCAAGCGACGACTACAAACTATTACGCCTGGTGGCTGGTAACGTAGTCGATAGCAGCTTGAACAGTAGTGATTTTTTCAGCTTCTTCGTCCGGGATTTCGGTCTCGAATTCCTCTTCCAGAGCCATCACCAGCTCAACGGTGTCAAGGGAATCGGCACCCAGGTCTTCTACGAAGGAAGCAGTGTTGACCACTTCTTCTTCCTTAACGCCCAGTTGCTCGGCAACGATTTTCTTGACGCGCTCTTCGATGGTGCTCATACCTTGTTTAACTCCTAATGGACAAATTCAGGCAGCTGGCCAGTGAGTAAGTGTATAGAAAGCCATTTCAGCTTTTCAACTGAAAGCTTCACCCTGTACCCGGTCGGCCACCTGCCTATAAATTAAGTTGCAGCTTTATAACGGATTTTAGACAGCTCGTATGACATTTTTTTGAAGCGATCCGTCACAATTTAGCTCATGTACATCCCGCCGTTCACTGGGATTGTAGCCCCAGTCACGTATGCCGCACCGTCAGATGCCAGGAAAGTGACCACATTCGCGATCTCTTGAGCCTGGCCCAAACGGCCCAGCGGAATCTGCGCCAGCAAGGCTTCACGCTGTACATCCGGCAGTTCGCGGGTCATATCGGTGTCGATGAACCCTGGGGCCACCGAGTTGACCGTGATGGCACGCGAGCCGACTTCCCGCGCCAGTGCACGGCTGAAACCTTCCAGGCCGGCCTTGGCGGAGGCATAGTTTACTTGGCCTGCGTTGCCCATGGCACCCACTACGGAACCAATATTGATAATTCGCCCCCAACGCGCCTTGGTCATGCCACGCAAAACGCCCTTGGACAGGCGAAACAGACTGTTCAGGTTGGTATCGACCACGTCGTACCACTCGTCGTCTTTCATGCGCATCACCAGGTTATCGCGGGTGATGCCGGCATTGTTGACCAGAATAGCCGGTGCGCCGAATTGTGCCGTGATCTCGGTCAGTACCGCCGCAACGGATTCATCGCTGGTCACATTCAATTCAAGACCGGTGCCCTGAACGCCGTTTTCCTTCAAGGTCGCGGCAATACGCTCGGCGCCCGCGGCGGAAGTGGCGGTGCCGATCACAACGGCGCCTTGACGGCCCAGTTCCAGGGCGATCGCCTGGCCAATGCCACGGCTTGCGCCGGTGACCAGTGCAACTTTACCTTGCAGACTCATGCAGGCTTCTCCTAAAAGGTTTCAGGCCAGTGCCGCAAGCGCGGCAGCGAAGGCATCCGGGGTATTGAGGTTGGCAGTCGACACGCCGTCGGCGCAGCGCTTGTTCAGGCCGGCCAGGACTTTGCCCGGGCCGCACTCGACAAGCGTGGTCGCGCCATTGGCCGCCAGCGTCTGCACCGACTCAACCCAGCGTACCGGCTTGTAGAGTTGCTCCAGCAGGTCGCGCTTGAGGGTGTCGAGGTCGACGGCAACGGCCGCACTGACGTTCTGCACCAGCGGGATCTGCGGCGCCTGCCAGTCGATGGCGGCGATGGACTCGGCAAACCGCTCGGCTGCCGGACGCATCAGCTCGCAGTGCGATGGCACGCTCACCGGCAACGGCAAGGCACGTTTGGCGCCCAGAGCCTTGCAGCCTTCAATGGCGCGTTCGACCGCAGCCTTGGCCCCGGCGATGACCACCTGGCCGGGGGAGTTGAAGTTCACCGCACTGACCACTTCACCCTGGGCCGCTTCGGCACAGGCCTGGATCACCACCGCATCGTCCAGACCGAGGATCGCGGCCATGCCGCCCTGCCCGGCCGGGACGGCTTCCTGCATCAACTGGCCACGACGCTCGACCAGCTTGACCGCCTCGGCGAGGGTCAGGCTGCCGGCGGCTACCAGGGCGCTGTATTCGCCAAGGCTGTGACCGGCGACATAGGCCGGACGCGCGCCCCCTTCGGCCAGCCACACGCGCCACAAGGCAATCGAGGCGGTCAGGATGGCCGGCTGGGTTTTATCGGTTTGATTGAGTTGCTCTTCCGGCCCTTGCTGGGTCAGTGCCCAGAGGTCGTAACCCAGGGCGTCGGAAGCTTCCTTGAAGGTATCCAGGATCAGCGGGAATTGCGCGCCCAGCTCGGCCAACATGCCGAGGGACTGCGAACCCTGCCCTGGAAAGACGAATGCGAGGGATGTAGACATGTAACAAGCCCCTAATGATCTGGTCGTAGAAAATGCTCACCCCTACGATGGGAGCGCACGAAACTGACAGATTGGATGGTCAATTGAACTGGCCGGTCACATTTAAGCATCCCCGGGCCGATTCGCCTAAGGCAACAGGCCCTCGAGACGGCCATGCAGGCGTTGCGGCAGGTTTTCCTGGATCTCGATCACGGCCCGCGCAATCGCACTCTGAAAACCCTGCACACCCGCCGAGCCGTGGCTTTTGACCACAATGCCCTGCAAACCGAGAAAACTCGCACCGTTATGCCGGGCTGGCGCCAGGTCAGCCTGCAAGCGGCGCATCAAGGGCAACGCCAGCGCACCGACCATACGCGAAAGCAGGTTCTGCCTGAACAGCGCCTCGATACGCGCCGCAATCATGGTCGCCAAGCCTTCGCTCGACTTGAGCAGGATATTGCCGACAAACCCGTCGCACACCACTACATCGGCTTCGCCCCGATACAAACCGTCACCCTCGACAAAACCGATGTAGTTCAAGCCGCGCGCACCTTGCAACAAAGCAGCGGCGAGCTTGACCTGCTGGTTGCCCTTGATGTCTTCAGTGCCGATATTCAGCAAGGCCACCCGTGGCCGGGAAACGCCCAGCGCTTCGGCGGCCACCGAGCCCATCACCGCGAACTGGAACAGGTGCTCGGCACTGCAATCGACGTTGGCCCCCAGGTCCAGCAGCTGGCAATAGCCTTTCTGCGTCGGAATTGCCGCCACCATCGCAGGTCGATCAATCCCCGGCAGCGTCTTGAGCACATGACGCGACAATGCCATCAACGCACCAGTGTTGCCGGCACTGACACAGGCCTGCACCTTGCCATCGCGCAGCAACTCAAGGGCCACCCGCATGGAAGAGTCAGGTTTGCCGCGCAGGGCCATCGACGGCTTTTCAGCCATACCGATGGCTTCGCTGGCCGGGGTAATCGTCAGGCGCGCGCGATCCACCGCCGGATGGCCGGCAATCAATTCTTCAAGTAGTGAGGGTTGACCGACAAGGGTCAGGTGCAGCGAGGGCGTGGCAGACAGGCTGGCAATGCAGGCCTGAACAATGCTGCGGGGACCGAAGTCCCCGCCCATTGCGTCAATCGCGATGACTTGAGCAGACAAGTGATTACTCGTCAGCGCCCTTGTCGAT
Organism: Pseudomonas poae; assembly: GCF_001439785.1. Classification (GTDB taxonomy): domain Bacteria; phylum Pseudomonadota; class Gammaproteobacteria; order Pseudomonadales; family Pseudomonadaceae; genus Aquipseudomonas; species Aquipseudomonas poae. The sequence continues at coordinate 24,953 of NZ_JYLI01000030.1, forward strand.
CACTTTACGGCCACGGTATACGCCTTCTGGCGATACGTGGTGACGCAGGTGAACTTCACCGGTGGTTTTTTCTACAGACAGGGTGCTAGCCTCGAGAGCATCGTGGGAACGACGCATGTCACGGGCGGAGCGGGATTTTTTGTTCTGCTGAACAGCCATAATTGATTAACTCCTAAACGTTTGGGTCACGCTTTAACTGCGCCAATACACTGAACGGGTTGGACCGCGTTACCTCGTCCTCGCTCGGTTCGGGCTCGTCATCGAGCCCCTCCGGCTGCTGGCATTCTTCCGGATGATGAGCAGGCACAATGGGCAAGGCGAGCAAAAGCTCTTCCTCGATCAGTGCATGCAGATCCAAAGGATCTTCGCCCAGTTCCAGCACGTCATAACCTTTCGGCAACGACTGGGTATTCGCACCCTCCTTCACCACGGCATAACTGCACTCGCTGTGGATCGGCAGGGTGACCAGCTCAAGACAACGCTGGCAAACCATTTTGACTTCGGTGTCGATAACGCTGTGAATGACCACAGCTTTACGTTCATCTCGTTCAAAAACGAATTTGGCCTGGACCGTACCGACAGTGTCGGAAAGCGGGTCGCAGAGTCTCTCCAAATCGGCCAGCAGTACTTCACCTTGAAGGGAAGTGCCACGATCAGCCAATTTGCGCGGGTCAACGTGAGGTGGAATCGGGTCATTCAACATAGGCGCAGCATTATAGGGATGCACCCGGCCATGTCAAAGGAAATTCAGCCCTGTGCGTCAGCCGGTCACGCCGCTAGAATCGGCCGCTGCCTTGAGGAGATGCCCATGCTGCCTTTATTACTCGCATCCAGCTCGGTTTACCGCCGGGAATTGCTCAGCCGCCTGCAACTGCCGTTCACCTGCGGCTCGCCGGATATCGATGAAAGCCACCGACAGGATGAGTCAGCCATTGAACTGGTCAAGCGCCTGGCCGAACAAAAAGCGCGCGCCCTCGCCGCCAGCCATCCCGGCCATTTGATTATTGGTTCCGATCAGGTCGCTGCGCTTGAAGGCCGGATTATCGGCAAACCCCATACATTCGAAAACGCCCGTGAGCAACTACTGGCAGCCAGCGGCAAGCGTGTGAGCTTTCTTACAGGCCTGACACTGCTCAACAGCGACACAGGGCACTGCCAGGTCGACTGCGTGCCTTTTACCGTGCACATGCGTGAACTGGACGCGGAACGCATCGAGCGCTACCTGCGGATCGAACAGCCCTATGACTGCGCGGGCAGCTTCAAGGCGGAGGGACTGGGTGTGAGCCTGTTCCGGAGCACCGAAGGGCCGGATGCAACGAGCCTTGTTGGCCTGCCGCTGATTCGACTGGTGGATATGCTGCTGGCCGAAGGCGTACAAATCCCCTGAAGCCACACACAACCAAATGTGGGAGGGGGCTTGCTCCCGATTGCGGTGGGCCAGCTTGTAGATAAGCTGACTGATGCACCGCTATCGGGAGCAAGCCCCCTCCCCCTATGAATCACATCGGCCTTGAGAGATCAGCGCAGCACCGGCCCCTGGAAGCCCATGTACAAAGCCAGCTTCTCCGCAACGCTGGCACCGAGCTTCTTGGAGAAGCGGTCAAACGGCGATTCCTCGACCGTGAAGTCCACCAACTCCTTCTCGCCGATCACATCCCGCGCCACCGAACTGGCACTGCCCAGGCCGTCGATCAAGCCCAACGGCAAGGCTTGCTCGCCCGACCACACCAGCCCGGAAAACAGCTCCGGATGGTCCTTGTCCTTCAGCCGATCACCGCGCCCCTGTTTCACGCTGGCGATGAACTGACGATGGGTGGTGTCGAGCACACTCTGCCAGAACTGGGTTTCATCGGCTTTCTGCGGCTGGAACGGATCCAGGAACGCCTTGTGCTCACCCGAGGTGTAGGTGCGCCGCTCCACACCGAGCTTCTCCATGGTGCCGACAAAGCCATAACCGGCCGCCGTCACACCAATGGAGCCCACCAGGCTGGCCTTGTCGGCGTAGATCTGGTCGGCCGCGCTGGCAATATAGTAGGCGCCCGAGGCACCCAGGTCGGAAATCACCGCGTACAGTTTGGTGTCCGGGTGCAGGGCACGCAGGCGACGAATCTCGTCATAGACATAACCCGACTGCACCGGACTGCCGCCCGGGCTGTTGATGCGTAGGATCACGCCCTTGACCTTGGTGTCTTCAAACGCCGCACGCAGGCTGCCGACAATATTGTCGGCACTGGCAGGCTCCTTGTCGGCAATCACCCCGCGCACTTCGATCAGGGCGGTGTAATGGGCGCCACGGGTGGCGCTCTTTTCCATGTCCATCAGCGGGCTGAACAATGCCAGCATCAGCAACAGGTAAGTGAACGTCAGCAGCTTGAAGAAAATCCCCCAACGCCGCGCACGGCGCTGCTCCTGAACGCCAGCCAGGAGGGTCTTCTCCAGCAGCTTCCAGCTTTTCTCATCACCGCTCTCGGCCTTTTCGGGCGCTTTCCACTCGTCACTCATACGCTTAACCCCAGCAAAACTTAGTGGGCCCGACCAAGCCAGGCCTGCAATTGCGAAAAATGATCAATGGTCAGCCTGGGCTCATATTGCTGCAAGGCCTGGGCGGACTGGGCGCCGTAGCTGACCGCCACACTGTCCATGCCGGCGTTGCGCGCCATTATCAGATCGAAGGAGGCATCGCCCACCATCAAGGCCTGACGCGGCGACACGCCACAATGGGCAAGGATCTGCTCGAGCATCAACGGATGGGGCTTGCTGGCGGTCTCGTCGGCGGCGCGGGTGATGTCAAAGTAATCCTCCCAGCCATGGGCCTTGAGCACGCGATCCAGGCCACGACGGGCTTTGCCGGTGGCAACCGCCAAGTGATAACCCTCGGCGCGAAACGCGTCCAGCGACTGCGCCACACCCTCGAACAGCGGCGAAGGCGTGGCTTCCAGCGCGATATAGTGGTCGGCGTAATGATTGCGGAACGCGATCAACTCGGCGTCGCCGATTTCCGGATACAAGGCGCGGATCGCTTCAGGCAGGCCCAGACCGATGATGCCCTTGACCGCAAAATCCGAACACTGCTCAAAGCCCGAGCGGGTCGATGCCATGTGCATCGACTCGACGATACGGCCAATGGAGTTGGCCAGCGTACCGTCCCAATCAAAAATCAGCAGTTTGTAGTCAAGGTGCGACACTCAGGCGCTCCACGGTCTTGGCCCACATTTCATCGACCGGCGCCTGGAGCTTCAGCTCGCCACCATCGGGCAACGGCACCGTGAGCATGTAGGCGTGCAGGAACAGGCGTTTGCCGCCCAGATCGCGAATCTCTTTGGAGAACCCCTCATCGCCATACTTGGTGTCGCCGGCAATGCAGTGGCCCGCATGCAGCGTGTGCACGCGAATCTGATGGGTACGGCCGGTGACCGGCTTGGCTTCGACCATGGTCGCAAAATCGCCGAAACGACGCAGCACCTTGAACAGGGTCAGGGCCTCTTTGCCCTCCTCGTCCACTTCGACCATGCGCTCGCCGGAGCGCAGATTGCTCTTCTGCAACGGCGCACGCACGCTCTTGATCGAGCTGGCCCAGTTGCCACGCACCAGCGCCATGTAGCGCTTATCCACGCCGTCGCCACGCAGGGCGGTGTGCAGGTGGCGCAGCATGCTGCGCTTTTTGGCGATCATCAGCAGGCCGGACGTGTCTCGGTCCAGACGATGCACGAGTTCCAGCTCCTTGGCGTCCGGGCGCAACTGACGAAAAGCTTCGATCACACCGTAATTCAGGCCGCTACCGCCGTGCACCGCAATGCCACAGGGCTTGTTGATCACGATCAGTTTGTTATCTTCGAACACGATGGAGGCTTCGAGGCGCTGCAGCAGGCCTTGCGCCAACGGCACCGGCTCGTCACGCTCAGGCACGCGCACCGGCGGCACCCGCACGATATCGCCAGCCTGCAGCTTGTATTCGGGCTTGATGCGCCCCTTGTTCACGCGCACTTCGCCTTTACGCAAAATGCGGTAGATCAAGGTCTTGGGCACGCCCTTGAGCCTGGCCAGGAGAAAGTTGTCGATGCGTTGGCCGGCATATTCCGGCGAGACCTCAAGCAGCTGGACGCTGGGGGTCGGGGGGGCGGTAGTCGTCATGGCGGCGATGATAACAATTTTTTATGGAATTGAAGCACTTAATCATTGCTGCTATAGTCGCGAACGCCGCCAAAAGCGGCCTGGACAGAGGACTTGCGGCAAACTGCCGGCCCTGACCATCGCAATTCATCAGGACGCGAGGCCGTCCTACGGGGCGTTTGCCACCCTGGAAGGCTCAGGATTGTAACAAGCGCAGGTGACATGAGGCCTGAAGCGAGTGCGATGCGCAGAGTGAATACTCGCGTTTTGCGCCGATATTTACGGCCAGTTCACAAAGTGCAGTCAGTCTTGTGCCGGACCACGGCGAATGCTTCGGAAACAACGCCTGTTAAGAGCTGGATGTGAGCGCAATCGCCCACATTGAGTCTTGTTTAGCCATGAGCGTGGACTCCCCATTGGAGCCCACGGTAAATGCCAACCCGCTGCGGATTCTGCGCGCGGCAGCACCCGAATTATCAGGGATACGTGTAGGGTGGAGATGCACAACCGTCGGACCGTGTAGCACTAGGCTTATATTTAGACGCTTCATCTCGTCCACAGTCGCCGGTTGATTCCTCCTCCTGACCTTAGCTTTTGTTGAAGTGGTGCCTTTGTCACCACCGCTAACAAGCAGGACGCGTCCGTCGCGATGCTCGCCCAATTGGCAGGTATTGCTGGACACTGGAGTGGCCAACCACTCTTGACGCACCTGACACCGACCGTGAGAAGTCGTGTGTGCCGAACGCCGTTTCCGGCAGCCCGGAAACCGACGGTACAACATGAAAAGAATGCTGATTAACGCAACTCAACCCGAAGAGTTGCGTGTTGCACTGGTAGATGGCCAGCGCCTCTACGACCTGGACATCGAATCCGGTGCGCGCGAGCAAAAGAAGGCCAACATCTATAAAGGCCGTATTACTCGCATCGAACCCAGCCTCGAGGCTGCCTTTGTCGATTTCGGCTCCGAGCGCCACGGCTTCCTGCCCCTCAAAGAAATCTCCCGCGAATACTTCAAGAAAGCCCCCGAAGGCCGCGTAAACATCAAGGACGTCCTGAGCGAAGGCCAGGAAGTCATCGTTCAGGTCGAGAAAGAAGAACGTGGCAACAAGGGCGCCGCCCTGACCACTTTCATCTCCCTGGCCGGCCGTTACCTCGTGCTGATGCCGAACAACCCGCGTGCCGGCGGCATCTCCCGTCGCATCGAAGGCGAAGAACGCAACGAACTGCGTGAAGCGCTCAACGGCCTGATCGCTCCTGCCGACATGGGCCTGATCGTGCGCACCGCCGGTCTTGGCCGCAGCAGCGAAGAAATGCAGTGGGACCTCGACTACCTGCTGCAACTGTGGACCGCCATCAAAGAAGCCTCGCTGGATCGCTCCGCGCCGTTCCTGATCTACCAGGAAAGCAACGTGATCATCCGCGCCATCCGCGATTACCTGCGCCAGGACATCGGCGAAGTGCTGATCGACAGCGTTGAAGCCCAGGACGAAGCCCTGACCTTCATCCGCCAGGTGATGCCGCAGTACGCCAGCAAGATCAAGCTGTACGAAGACAGCGTTCCGCTGTTCAACCGTTTCCAGATCGAAAGCCAGATCGAGACCGCCTTCCAGCGCGTGGTCGAACTGCCTTCCGGCGGCTCCATCGTGATCGACCCGACCGAAGCTCTGGTGTCCATCGACATCAACTCGGCGCGTGCAACCAAAGGCAGCGACATCGAAGAAACCGCCCTGCAGACCAACCTGGAAGCGGCTGAAGAAATCGCCCGCCAGCTGCGCCTGCGTGACATCGGCGGCCTGATCGTGATCGACTTCATCGACATGACCCCGGCCAAGAACCAGCGCGCCGTGGAAGAGAAAGTCCGCGAGTGCCTGGAAGCCGACCGTGCCCGCGTACAAGTGGGCCGCATCTCGCGCTTCGGCCTGCTGGAAATGTCCCGTCAGCGCCTGCGTCCCTCCCTGGGCGAGAGCAGCGGCATCGTCTGCCCGCGCTGCAACGGCACCGGCATCATCCGTGACGTTGAATCGCTGTCCCTGGCGATCCTGCGCCTGATCGAAGAAGAAGCCCTGAAAGACCGCACCGCCGAAGTTCGCGCACAAGTGCCGATCCCTGTGGCGGCGTTCCTGCTCAACGAAAAACGCAACTCGATCACCAAGATCGAACTGCGCACCCGTGCCCGTATCGTCATCCTGCCGAACGATCACCTTGAGACGCCGCACTTCGAAGTGCAGCGCCTGCGTGATGACAGCCCGGAAGCCCACACCAACCAGTCCAGCTACGAAATCGCTGCGGCTGCCGCTGAAGTGGAAGAAGTCCAGCCAGCCGCTGCGACCCGCACCCTGGTGCGCCAGGAAGCGGCCGTCAAGACCGCCCCGGCACGCGCCAATGCACCCGTTCCGGTTGAAGCCGCTGCACCGGTTGCCGCACCGGCCGCCCTGCCTGAGCCAAGCCTGTTCAAGGGCCTGGTGAAGTCGTTGGTCAGCCTGTTCGCCACCAAGGAAGAGCCGGCTGCGCCGGTTGTGGCTGAAAAGCCAGCTGCCGAGCGCCCTGCGCGCAATGAAGAACGCCGTAACGGCCGTCAGCAGAGCCGTAACCGCAACGGCCGTCGCGACGAAGAACGCAAACCACGTGAAGAACGTGCCCCGCGTGAAGAACGCGCGCCACGTGAAGAGCGTGCTCCGCGCGAAGCCCGTGAGGACACCCCGACCGTAGCCCGTGAAGAGCGTGCCCCCCGCGAAGAGCGCGCACCTCGTACCGCGCGTGCACCGCGCGAAGATCGCAAGCCGCGTGGCGAGCGTGAAGAGCGTGTACGTGAACTGCGCGAGCCACTGGACGCCTCGCCAGCCGTTGCAGCCGTCGCTGCCGCCAGCACCGAAGAGCGCCCGGCTCGCCAGCCGCGTGAAGAACGCGCCCCACGTGAAGAGCGCCAACCGCGCCAGCCGCGTGAAGAGCGTCAGCCACGTGCCGAGCACGCTGAAGCCAGCAGTGAAGAAGAAGTGCTGACCGGCGAAGAGCAACTGCAGGAAGATGGCCAGGACAACGCCGAAGGCGATCGTCCACGTCGCCGCTCCCGTGGCCAGCGTCGTCGCAGCAACCGCCGTGAGCGTCAGCGTGATGCCAACGGCAATGTGATCGAAGGCTCGGAAGAGACCGGCGAAAACACCGAAAGCGCCAATAACGAAGCGACAGGCAACGAACTGGCCGCAGGCCTGGCTGTTACCGCTGCCGTGGCCAGTTCGGTCATCAGTGCACCGGCTGAAGCCCAGGCTCACGAGCAGGCTGAACGTGCCACCGCTGCTGTTGAAGAGACCCCTGCTGCAGAGGCGCCTGTCGCCGAAACCGCCGTGGTTGAAGCGCCAGTCGTCGAAGCGACCACCCCGATCGAACCCCCCGCGGTTCCGGAAGTGGAAGTTGCACTGGAGCGCGACGCCCAGCCGCAGACCGAAGTGGTTGCCGTAGAGCCTGCGCCAGTGGTCGAACCTCAGCCCGTGGTTGAAGCGACGGTTGAGACGCCGACTGTCGAAGCACCGGTTTTCGAAGAAGCGGCCCCGGCAGTTCGTGAAGTTCGTGAAGTTCGTGAAGAACAGACCGCCTTCCAGTGGACTGCCGAACCGGCCGCTGTGGTTGAAGCGCCAGCCCCGGTAGTGGAAGAAGCGCCAGCCCCGGTTGCCGAGGTCGTCGCTGCTGAACCTGCTCCGGTGGTTGAACCAACCCCGGTCATCGAGCCTGCGCCAGTGGTTGAAGCGCCGGTGGAAGCTGAAGTGGCAGCCCCTGCGGTTGAAGCTGCTCCTGCCAGCGCCCTGACTGAAAACGGCCGTGCGCCGAACGACCCACGTGAAGTGCGTCGCCGCCGCAAGGAAGCCGAGGCAGCCGCCGCTGCCCAGGCTTCAAAGGCAATGGAAGAAGAGCACGAGCCTAAACCTCTCGTCTGATTCCATCAGCCACTGAAAAGCCCCGCCTGAGTGATCAGGCGGGGCTTTTTTTGTCTGTCCAAAAGCCTTAACCAGCAGACGCTTATCAACTAAAAAGGTCGAAATTTCAGGCAGCCACATCCCTGTGGCGAGCAGGCTTGTCCTGCGTTGGGCTGCGCAGCAGCCCCAAAACCAGGCACTGGGCCGTATCAGGTACACCGCGTTTTGCTGGAGTGGGGGCGCTTCGCACCCCAACGCGGGGCAAGCCCGCTCGCCACAATAAGCCCACACATTTTGCTTAACTGAACGGAGGCTCCCCAGTTTGCTGCGCGCCAGCGCTACGTCGAAGAGGTAATGGAGCCTCCCTCGTTTTAGTCTGCGTTGAAACTCAGCCCTTGCGGCACATCCACATCCCAGAGTACGCCGGCATCATCCACTACCACTTGCTTCACAACAGCCCGAGCAAACAAAGGCTTTGCGCCGCGATCCCCCGTCAGCGCCATTAACGAAGGGCCAAATGCGCGACCGAATGCAACCGGATGCCCACGCTGCCCAGCGTGCACCGGCACATTGATACTTTCCAGATCAGCAATCACACGCTCAATCGTCGCGGACTGGACAAACGGCATATCCCCCAGCACCACCAGCCAGCCATCGGCAGACGCACTGCCGGCAACCGCCGCCGCGATGCTGTCGCCCATACCCGCCGATTGCAGCAGCAAAACCTCGCAGCCATACGCCTTGGCCAATCGGATAACCTCTGTACGGTCCGGCGACGTCACCAACAGCCGCGAGACGACACGCTCAGGCAAGTTCAGCAAAACATGTTCGATCACCGGCCGCGTTATGCCGTCCCGGCCGACACATCGGGCCAGCAATTTATCCTGACCCGTTTCGGCGAGGAAGCGACTGCCCTGCCCCGCTGCCAGCACAATCGCGGTCGGCATCACTCAGCCACCGCCGCCAGCGGTTTCTTCTGCATCGGCGCCACGCCATTCTTGATCGCGACGATTTCCGCCATCAGCGACAGCGCAATTTCCGCCGGGGTGTGACTGCCGATGTGCAAGCCGATCGGCCCATGCAAACGCGCAATGGCATCATTCGACAGGCCCAGCTCCGCGAGGTTTTCCCGGCGTTTCTGGCTGTTGACCCGCGAGCCCAGCGCGCCGATATAGAACGCACTGGAATTCAAGGCAGTCAGCAAGGCCATGTCGTCCAAGCGAGGGTCATGGGTCAGGCAGACGATCGCCGTGCGTTCGTCGGTCTGGATATTGAGCACCGCTTCGTCCGGCATGCCCGGCACAAAGCGACCGTGCTGCTCTTCCCAGCCGTAGACAAATTCCTCGCGCGGGTCGCAGATCAGCACTTCGAAATCCAGCAGCCGCGCCATCTCCGCCACGTACCGCGACAGCTGCCCGGCACCGATCAGCAACAGCCGCCAGCGCGGACCGTAGATGGCCCGCAGACGCTGGTCGTCAACGCTCACCACATCGCTCTTGCTGGCGTCGCTGAGCGTCACCTCACCCGTGGCCAGGTTCAGCTCGCGGGCGACGATCTGGTGATCCTCACAACGCGCCAATAGCTGCGCGACCCACGCCCACTCGACCACTCGCTCCTCGGTGAGGCGCAGGGTGCCGCCGCATGGCAGGCCAAAGCGCGCCGCCTCGTCGCGGGTAACGCCATAGGTCACCATCTGCACCGGCGGGCCGTCATCGGCCAGGCGGCCATCCTGCAGGCGCGCGATCAGGTCATCTTCGATGCAACCGCCAGACACCGAACCTATCACCACGCCATCGCCACGCAGGGCCAGCATCGCCCCGGGTGGACGCGGCGCGCTGCCCCATGTCTGCACCACGCTGTACAGCACCACGCGATGCCCGGACTGGCGCCACGCCAATACGCTACGCAGGACGTTCAGATCCACACTGTCCATCTATCCTCCTGTGAGCGTTTGTTGATGAGGTATCGATTGACTCTAAAGCAAAAAATTCCAAAAGGGAGCGTGCACAAACGCAAACGCCCCGAACAGGTCGGGGCGTTTGCGGGTTGATTGGCGTCAGTTCACGCCATCAGCGTTTTACTTGACCACTGGAGTTGGGCCTTCGGCCACACCCAGATCGTCGACTTCGCGGGTTTCCGAGATACCGGTGCCGCCGGACGCCAGCTCGCTTTGCAGCTTGTCAGTGTCCAATTCCTTGACCCACTTGGCCACAACGATGGTGGCAACGGCGTTACCCACCAGGTTGGTCAGCGCGCGGGCTTCGGACATGAAGCGGTCGATACCCAGGATCAGCGCCAGGCCGGCAACCGGCAGGTGGCCGACAGCCGACAGGGTTGCAGCCAGTACGATGAAGCCCGACCCGGTCACGCCTGCAGCGCCTTTGGAGGACAGCAGCAGCACCAGCAGCAGGGTGATCTGGTGGGTGATGTCCATGTGAGTGTCAGTCGCCTGGGCGATGAACACGGCAGCCATGGTCAGGTAAATGGATGTACCGTCGAGGTTGAACGAGTAGCCAGTCGGGATCACCAGACCCACCACGGATTTCTTCGCGCCCAGACGCTCCATCTTGATCAGCATGCGTGGCAGGGCGGACTCGGAAGAGGACGTACCCAGCACGATCAGCAGCTCTTCACGGATGTAGCGGATCAGCTTGAGTACGCTGAAACCGTGGGCGCGGCAGATACCACCCAGCACCACCAGCACGAACAGCAGGCAGGTGATGTAGAAGCAGATCATCAACTGGCCCAGTTGCACCAGCGAACCCACGCCGTAGGCACCGATGGTGAACGCCATGGCGCCCAGGGCACCGAGCGGCGCGAGCTTCATGATCATGTTGATGATATTGAACATCACATGTGCGAAGCGATCGATGAAGTCCAGCACCGGCTTGCCATAGGCACCCAGGCGATGCAGGGCGAAACCGAAGATCACCGAGAACATCAGCACTTGCAGGATATCGCCGTTGGCGAACGCGCCGACGATGGTGTTCGGGATCACATTGAGAATAAAGCCGACGATGCTCTGGTCTTTACCGGCGGTGACGTAAGCGGCGACTTTGGACGCATCCAGGGTCGCGACGTCGATGTGCATGCCGGCGCCCGGTTGCACGACGTTCACCACGATCAGGCCGATCAGCAGGGCGATGGTGGAAACGACTTCGAAGTACAGCAGCGCGTAGCCACCGGTTTTGCCCACCGATTTCATGCTTTGCATGCCAGCGATGCCGCTGACAACGGTGCAGAAGATGATCGGGGCAATGACCATTTTGATCAGCTTGATAAAGCCGTCACCCAGTGGCTTGAGGGCCACGCCGGTCTGCGGGTAGAAGTGGCCGAGCAAAATACCGATAACGATTGCGACGATCACCTGGAAATACAGGGATTTGTAGATTGGCTGACGAGTCGTCATTGCAAAGTTCCTCAATCGTCCCGTGTGGCAAATATCCGCCATTGCCCACGACACTTGAATTGCGAACCCTCCTGCACTGGAGGGATTTGTTGTTTGCGAGGTGTGTACGACACGCCTGCGCTACGATCCTGATCGCAAACCCCGTGCCACTTTGCGCAAACGTCCGTAAGGCCTTTGGACATCAGGCATCAAGGCGGACAGACATGGTTTTCCGGGGCGGACAATGTGGCGGATTTCCGCCGGTCAGCACTCTATCGTCCTACAATTTGGCGGATATCCGCCTTGTCGAGATGACGGGGGAGATGTGGCGCGTTGGATGACGCCATCGCAGGCAAGCCAGCTCCCACATTTGAATGTATTCACCAATCAAACTGTGGGAGCTGGCTTGCATGCGATAGAGCCAGTGTAGCCAATGAAGATCAAACAGCCGGAAAATGAATCTTGAACGCCGCGCCACCCAATGGCGAATCGCCCAGAGTCAAGCGTGCGCCATAGCTTTCAATGATGTCCTTGACCACCGCCAGGCCAATCCCCTGCCCCGGGTGCTGCCGGTCCAGCCGTTCGCCCCGCTGCAGAATCCTCGCGCGCTGGTCGGGGGGCACGCCAGGGCCGTCGTCCTCGATGCACAGCTCGGCGCCTTCGAGGCTTTCCAGCAGGCTGATACGCACCTCTCTCACACACAGGCGGTAGGCGTTTTCCAGCAGGTTGCCGAGCAATTCGAGCAAGGCGCCCTTCTCGATCGGCACATAGCATTCATCCGGCAAGTTGAAGGACACGGCCACGCGCTTGTCGCGGTACACCTTGTCCAGCGTGTCGCACAGGCTTTGCAGCACAGGCTCAAGCCTTACCTGGTGGCGCACCAGACCGCTTTTGCGCAGGCTGGCGCGCTGCAACTGGTAACCGATCTGCTGGCTCATGCGCTCGATCTGCGATTGCAGCACCCAGGCCTGATCGCGGTCTGCGGGGCGCTGCGCCATGTCCTCGCTCACGCCCTGCAGCACCGCCAACGGGGTTTTCAGGCTGTGGGCCAGATCGTCGAGGGAGTCGCGGTAGCGTGCGCGTTGCTCGCGCTCACCGTGCAGCAGGCGGTTGAGAGAGCCGGTCAGGCGCAGCAATTCACGCGGGTGTTGCTCGCTGAGGCTTTCGCGGGTGCCGCCCTCGATCTGGTCGAGTTCCTGGCTCAGCCGCCGCAGGGCTTGCAAGCCCCAGGTCAGGCCCAGCCATAACAGGGTCAGCAGCACCAGCAACGCGGCGCCAAAGCCCAGATAGAGGTTTTCGCGCAGGCCTTCGAGGGTCAGCAGGTATTCGCGCACCGGTTGCAGGGCGACGATACTGAACGCGGCGCTCTTGCCGCCGAGCAGCTTGACCTCCACGTCGTACACGAAGAATTCCTGGCCATTGGCCTCGCGAATCCGCGCGAATTCATTGCCGCGCCCGTCATAGCGCGGCTTGTAGTTGATGTTTTCTTCCTGGGTCGCCCGCGAGCGCCACACCAGATGGCCTTCGCGGTCGTAGATATAGCCGAGCAGCCGGCTGTCGGTGAGGTTGAAGCGCTCGTCCGGCAACTGCGCTGGCATCAGCAGGCGGTTGTTTTCAACCCGCGCCGCCGAGATCAGGGTGGTGACGTCCGAGGCCAGGCGCTGCTCGATGGAATCCTGCAACGCCAGACTGAAAGCACCCTGCATGGCCGGCAGCAAGCCCAGCATGAACAGCACGGCCAGGGTAGCGGCCGCCAGCATCAGGCGCACACGAAGCGAGCGAATCAAAGGCAGCGCTCATTGAACAGGTAGCCCAGGCCACGCACGGTGTCGATCGGCTTGAACCCGGCCGGGCCTTCCAGCTTGCGGCGCAGGCGTCCGACCAGCACTTCGATGACGTTCGGATCGCGCTCGTCGTCGTCAGGGTAGAGTTGTTCCATCAAGCGGTCCTTGGCGACCACCTGCTGATGGTGACGCATCAGGTACTCGAGGATTCGGTATTCGTAGGCGGTCAGCGCCAGCGGTTGCTCGTCGAGCGAGGCTTGCTTGCGATTGAGGTCGAGCAGCAAGGGGCCGGCAACGATGGTCGACTGGGTGAACCCGCTGGAGCGGCGTAGCAAGGCGTTCATGCGCGCTTCCAGCTCTTCGAACTGGAACGGTTTGACCACATAGTCGTCGGCGCCGGAGGCCAGGCCTTCAACCTTGTCCTGCCAGTTGCCGCGGGCGGTGAGGATCAGAATCGGGAATGTCTTGGCGTCGCTGCGCAGCTTGCGGATCAAGTCCAGACCGCCCATGCCGGGCAGGCCCAGGTCGATGATGGCAAGGTCGTGATTGAACTGCCCGGTCTGATACAGGGCCTCTTCGGCATTGGCCACGGCTTCGACCACGTGCCCGCTGTCGGTCAGGCGGGTCAACAGGTGATGGCGCAGCAGCGCCTCATCTTCCACCACCAGCAATTTCATAAAGCTCTCCAAGGCAATTCAACTGTCCGACAGAGGGATATCATAGCGGCCCTGCAAGGGTTGCTGGCGTATTTTAATCCCGTTGCACTGGCCACTGAGGCGCTAACCCGCCTGCACAGCCCAGCACCCGACGGCTGGTCCCATGCAGACTACGCACGCGCCCCTGAACTCCCCCTGAACAAGCTCTGAACCTGGCCTGAACCACCGCGGACTATCCACTGGCGCGCCAACTCGGCAGAATACCGCGCATGACGCCCCTACCCACCTGTTGCACCCCATTCGATAGCCACTGGCCGCTGCCCGATCCCTTGCCCGGCACAGTGTTCTTCAGCACCCGTTTTGACCCGGCGCGGTTGGACAACGGCGATTTTCAGCGCTGCGCAGTGCCGCCCCCGGCGAGCATCCAGCGCTCGGTAGCCAAGCGCCAGGCAGAGTTCCTGGCCGGTCGCGTGTGTGCCCGCGCCGCCCTGCAACGCCTTGATAACCTGAACTGCACCCCGGCGATTGGCGAAGACCGCGCGCCGGTGTGGCCTGCGCATATCAGTGGCTCCATCACCCATAGCACCGGGCATGCGGCAGCGATTGTCGGCCACAAGGCGCAGTGGCGCGGGTTGGGGATGGATGTAGAGAACATGCTCACGCTGGAGCGGGCGGAGCGTCTGGCCGGGGAGATTCTGACGGCCGATGAGTTGCAGCGTATGGCGCTGGTGCCACAGGAGCAGATTGCTCAACTGGTGACCCTGACGTTTTCGGCGAAAGAAAGCCTGTTCAAGGCCTTGTATCCGATTGTGCAAAAGCGCTTCTATTTTGAGCATGCCGAGGTGCTGGCGTGGTCGGACACAGGTCACGTGCGGCTGCGGTTGCTGACGGACCTTTCCAGCGAGTGGTGTGCTGGCAAGGAGCTGGAGGGGCAGTTTGCGGTGAGCGATGGACAATTGTTGAGCCTGGTGGCAATCAGCGGCTGATACACCGCTATCAGGGTCTACCTTGCTCCCTCGGCCAACTGAGGCTGAAACACGCCCCGCCCAGGTTATGGCTTTTGCCGATCAACGCCCGTCCGCCATGCCAGTAAATAATCCGCCGCACGATCGACAGGCCCAGGCCGTGCCCGCCGGAAGCACGTGTACGGCTGTCGTCCAGGCGCAGGAACGGCGTGAAGATGCGCTCCCAGGCGCTTTGCGGTATGCCCGGCCCGTCGTCCTCAACATCGATACGGCAATGCGCCTCGCCCACTTGATAGCTGATCAGCACGTGCGCCTGTGCGTGGCGCATGGCATTGCTCACCAGGTTTTGCAGGGCCCGGTGCAGGTAGCGCGGTTCGGCGTCGACCCAGGCGTCGCCCCCTTGTGCTGATGACAGGCAGTCACCTCGACTGACGATGACTTCGCGGCGCAGTGGCGATAACTCGCCGATCACCTGGTCGAGCAGTGCATCGAGGTCGACCCGTTGAAAATTCAGCGCCGGTGCGCCCTGCTCCAAGCGCGCGTAGGTGAGCATTTCGTCGACCAGGCCATCGAGGTCCTGGATATCGCCGTCCATGCCGTCCAGGTATTTGCGCCGCGCCTCGGGCGTGGCTGCGTCGCCGAGCATCTCCAGGCCAAAACGCAGGCGCGCCACCGGCGTGCGCAACTCGTGGGACACCGCGCGCACCAGTTCGCGCTGGATCGCGAGCAATTGCTGAAGGTGCTCGGCCATACCATTAAAGGCAGCGGCAAGGCGCCCCACCGAATCGGCGCCGCGAGCGGGTACGCGCACCTGCAGATCACCCTCGGCGATCCGCGTGGCCGCCGCTTCCAGGCCTTTGAGGCGCCGCTCCAGCTGGCGCACCAGGAAATAGACGATCAAACCGATCAGGGTCAGGCCTGCCAGCGCAATCAGAATCAGCCATTGCACCGGATACGGATTCATTTGATACAACGGGCCGATTTCCAGCACCCAGGGTGTGCCAGCCATGCCGGCAAACACGCGGATTGCGTCACCGCCCTTGCCCAGCGCCATCACCGTATCGCCCTCCGACACGCGACGGCGCTGGTCGTCGTCCATATCCGCCTGGTCAAGGGTCAACAGGTGCATGTCAAAGCCAAAACCCTTGGCCTCTTTCAGGTCGGCCAGGCGCTGCGGCTGCTCGGCCACGGGGAAACGTACCAATTCGTCGGCCAGCAGGTAAATCGTCGCACGGGCCAGTTGCTCGCTGATCTGCTGCACCTCGCCCGTCAGCACCCGTTGCTCCTGTTCGCTGACCAGGCGCAGCACCCGCGCGGCATGGGGGCCGGTCTGCTCCACCAGTACCTGGCCGCGCTGCAGGCGACTGCGCTGGCCGAGGTCCAGCCGGACGTCGGCCAGCGGACGCAGTTGCAGAGGGATGCCCAGCAGACGCTCCCACATGGCCAAAGCCCGCTGGCGCTCGATCGCGTTCATGGTCTGCAGGTTGTCGCCCATCAGCGCGAAGGTGCCGTGGGCCAGACGCTCGCGGTACTGGTCGCTGCGCACTTCGTTGAGCAGGTGCAGGGCCAGCACGCCGAGCAGCGCCACCAGCACCAGTGCGGCGCACATGCCGCCGTAGATGCGCAGGAAGATCGAGTTCACAGCGGCGTGTCCGCAGCGGCTTCGGCGACGAACAAATAACCTTTGCTGCGGATGGTCTTGATCAGGCGCGGGTGGAGCGGATCGTCGCCGATCTTGGGGCGAATGCGTGAGATGCGCACATCGATGGAGCGGTCCTGACCGTCATAGCCGATGCCGCGCAGGGCGATGAAGATTTCCTCGCGGGACAGGATGCGCCCGGCATTCGCCACCAGCAGCCAGAGCAGGTCGAATTCGGCGCTGGTGAGGTCGATAGCATCGTTGTGCAGCCACGCTTCGCGCAGCGCACTGTCGACCACCAGAGGGCCGAACTGCAGGCGACGCTGGTGGGCGGCGATAGTCGGTTCTGCCGGTTCGCTACGCCGCAACAGTGCCTGGATGCGCGCCAATAAAAGGCGCGGGCGCACCGGTTTGCACGCATAATCGTCGGCGCCCAGGTCCAGACCCTGTATCTGGTCCATGTCGTCGGTGCGTGCGGTGAGCATCAGGATCACGCCGTCATACCGCGCGCGCACCTTGCGGCAGATACTCAGGCCGTCCTCGCCGGGCAGCATCAGGTCGAGGATCACCAGGTCCGGCTGCTCGGCAATGATGCGCGCCGCGGCCAGCGCACCGTTACCTTCCACCGACACCCGCAGGCCGTTGCCTTGCAGGTATTCACGGGTCAGCTCGGCCAATCGCACATCGTCCTCGACGATCAACAGGTGCCAGGGTTCTTGCTCCACGGGTGATCCTCGTTGTCATGAAACGCCCTCCCGGCAGACACCAGCCCTTTCCCACATTTGAAGCTGCAGGCCATAGCGTCTTTGTCATATTTGGGGGGCATAAGTGAGGCCGATTGTAGCCATGGGCCAGCCCTCTGACACAAGCCAGGCAGTGCATTCGGTGATCGCGTTTTTTTATGGTAGGGTTCGCGCCCTTCGAAATTGCGCGGCCTGCGTTGCGAGCTGAATGTTCAACGACAAACGGTAAGATGCAGCAGTAATGCGGCCTACACCGGCACTGAACCTTTCTTACACATTTTACCCACGAGTTATCCACAGGTTACTGCGTTGCTAACCCCTCCAAAACGCATTATCTTGTAGCTCGGCGGCAAGGGAGACCCTACATGTGGGGTTTTTGCCAAATCCGCCCAACCACAGAAGCAGTCCCTGATTCAAGTTTTTTATGGCGTGTGCAGCGTAGAACAACCGATTTTTTTCAGTAGACCAAATCGCTTAAGCGGATGGCAGCTGTTCTCCATCCCGATATGGAAAACGGTACGGGTGTTGCAGGCAGAAGCCTGACACTCGCAATCAAATATAGAACGTGGAGACAACCCCCCCATGCAAACCGACACAACTCGCGAGAACCCGCAGGGCTCCGTGCCGCAGGCCGCTGATTCGAACCTGGATCTGTCCGCCACCGCACCTGGCCAACTGCGCGTGATCAAGCGCAATGGCACTGTCGTTCCTTACACCGATGACAAGATCACCGTCGCCATCACCAAAGCGTTTCTTGCAGTTGAAGGCGGCAATGCTGCCGCCTCGTCGCGCATCCACGACACCGTTGCCCGCCTGACCGAACAGGTCACTGCGACCTTCAAGCGTCGCATGCCCTCGGGCGGCACCATCCACATCGAAGAAATCCAGGACCAGGTTGAACTGGCCCTGATGCGTGCCGGTGAGCAGAAAGTCGCCCGCGACTACGTCATCTACCGTGATTCGCGCGCCAAGGAGCGTGCCGTGCGCGCCCCGGCCGAAGACGCCGCCGTGCAAGCGCACCCGTCGATCCGCATCACCCTGGCTGACGGTTCGTTTGCACCGCTGGACCTGGGCCGCCTGAACACCATCATCACCGAGGCCTGCGAAGGCCTGGAAGAAGTCGACGGTGAGCTGATCCAGCGCGAAACCCTGAAGAACCTGTACGACGGCGTGGCCCTGACCGACGTCAACACCGCGCTGGTGATGACCGCCCGTACCCTGGTTGAACGCGAGCCGAACTACTCGTTCGTGACCGCGCGCCTGCTGATGGACACCCTGCGTGCCGAAGGCCTGGGTTTCCTGGGCGTGGCCGACAGCGCCACTCATCACGAGATGGCCGACCTGTACGCCAAGGCCCTGCCGGCCTACATCGCCAAGGGTATCGAATTCGAATTGCTGAACCCGATCCTGGCCACTTTCGACCTGGAAAAACTCGGCAAGGCGATCAATCACGAGCGCGACCAGCAGTTCACCTACCTGGGCCTGCAGACCCTGTACGACCGTTACTTCATCCACAAGGACGGCATCCGCTTCGAGCTGCCACAGGTGTTCTTCATGCGCGTGGCCATGGGCCTGGCGATCGAAGAGAAGCACAAAGAAGACCGCGCCATCGAGTTCTACAACCTGTTGTCGTCCTTCGACTACATGTCGTCGACCCCGACCCTGTTCAACGCCGGCACCCTGCGTCCACAGCTGTCGAGCTGCTACCTGACCACCGTGCCGGATGACCTGTCGGGCATCTACCACGCGATCCACGACAACGCCATGCTGTCCAAATTCGCTGGTGGCCTGGGCAACGACTGGACCCCCGTGCGTGCGCTGGGTTCGTACATCAAGGGCACCAACGGCAAGTCTCAGGGTGTTGTGCCGTTCCTTAAAGTCGTGAACGACACCGCCGTCGCGGTCAACCAGGGTGGCAAGCGCAAAGGCGCTGTGTGTGCCTACCTGGAAACCTGGCACATGGACATTGAAGAGTTCATCGAGCTGCGCAAGAACACCGGTGATGACCGTCGTCGCACCCACGACATGAACACCGCCAACTGGATCCCTGACCTGTTCATGAAGCGCGTCTTCGATGACGGCCAGTGGACCCTGTTCTCGCCGTCCGAAGTACCAGACCTGCACGACCTGACCGGCAAGGCCTTCGAAGAGCGTTACGAGTACTACGAAGCCCTGTCCCAGTACCCTGGCAAGATCAAGCTGTTCAAGACCATCCAGGCCAAAGACCTGTGGCGCAAGATGCTGTCGATGCTGTTCGAAACCGGCCACCCATGGCTGACCTTCAAGGACCCTTGCAACCTGCGCAGCCCGCAGCAGCACGTGGGCGTGGTCCACAGCTCGAACCTGTGCACCGAGATCACCTTGAACACCAACAAGGACGAGATCGCCGTTTGCAACCTGGGCTCGATCAACCTGCCGAACCACATCGTCAACGGCAAGCTGGACACCGCCAAGCTGGAACGCACCGTCAACACCGCCGTTCGCATGCTCGATAACGTAATCGACATCAACTACTACTCGGTGCCACAGGCGCAGAACTCCAACTTCAAGCACCGTCCAGTGGGTCTGGGCATCATGGGCTTCCAGGACGCGCTGTACCTGCAGCACATTCCTTACGGTTCGGACGCTGCGGTCGAGTTCGCCGACAAGTCCATGGAAGCGGTCAGCTACTACGCGATCCAGGCTTCCTGCGACCTGGCCGACGAGCGCGGTGCCTACGAGACGTTCCAGGGTTCGCTGTGGTCCAAGGGCATCCTGCCGCTGGACTCGCAACAGATCCTGATCGAGCAACGTGGTCAGAAGTACATCGACGTTGACCTGAACGAATCCCTGGACTGGGCGCCGGTACGCGCCCGTGTGCAAAAAGGCATTCGCAACTCCAACATCATGGCCATCGCACCGACCGCGACCATCGCCAACATCACCGGCGTGTCGCAGTCGATCGAACCGACCTATCAGAACCTGTATGTGAAATCGAACCTGTCGGGCGAATTCACCGTGATCAACCCGTACCTGGTTCGCGACCTGAAAGCCCGCGGCCTGTGGGACTCGGTCATGATCAACGACCTCAAGTACTACGACGGTTCCGTGCAGCAGATCGAGCGCATCCCGCAAGAGCTCAAAGAGCTTTACGCGACAGCGTTCGAAGTGGATACCAAGTGGATCGTTGACGCCGCCAGCCGTCGTCAGAAGTGGATCGACCAGGCGCAGTCGCTGAACCTGTACATCGCTGGCGCATCGGGCAAGAAGCTCGACGTGACCTACCGCATGGCCTGGTACCGTGGCCTGAAAACCACGTACTACCTCCGTGCCCTGGCCGCGACCAGCACCGAGAAGTCGACCATCAACACCGGCAAGCTGAACGCTGTGTCCAGCGGCAACCACGGTGATGATTCGGTGCTGGCAGCCCCTGCCGGCCCGGCGCCAGTGCCAAAGGCCTGCGCGATTGACGAGCCGGATTGCGAAGCTTGCCAATAAGCTGAGCCGATCTCGGGCCTGACGGCCCGGCTTCGAAAAAACCGATAAATCCGCGCAATGGGTTTATCGGTTTTTTGCTTTCGATGGTGGAGGGCCAGCCTCATCCCCCTCGGGAAACCATCCCCCTCAGCAATAGCTTGAGAAACTCAAGAGATTTACGATCCGCATCCTCGATCAGCCTGTTGAGCATGCTCTTGAAAGACTCATCGCCCATCTTCTCGCGCACAGCATTGAGCTTGTCCCGCGTCTCTCTGACAGTCTGGCCTTTGCGGTCCTGCTGCGCATCGAAAAGTTCGTTCAGCAACCGCCTGACCGCCGTCACCTCGACCACCGGCGCCACCGTCGGCGTCTCGCCACGAACCACCCCTGGGGTAACGCCCGCACGCGCGCCAGCAAACCCTGATACGCCTGAATTCCACATAATCCGCCCTTTTGATTGGTGAGCCTCGTGGGCCCTGACTCATCAGTGGTAAAGCGGGCATGGCGCGTTCCCGTTGCCGGTATTTCAAGGCATCACCTGATAGGCGCCAGGCGCTTTTCCTGCGCCCACAAAAAAGCCCCTCTAAAAGAGGGGCTTTCTGTGGAACACTACCGCATCAGGTCATCTGGATAATGGTCTGCATAATGGTGCTCTGGGTGGAGATGGTCTTGGCGTTCGCCTGGTAGTTGCTCTGGGCCTTGATCAGGTCCACCAGCTCGTTGGTCAGGTTGACGTTGGAGTTTTCCAGGGAGTTGGACACGATCGAACCCAGAGTACCGGATTGCGGAGTGTCGTAGCCCGGCTGGCCCGAAGCGAAGGTTTCTCTCCAAGTGGTGCTGCCCGCCGGCTGCAAACCTTGTTCATTGTTGAAGCTGGCCAGGGAGAGTTGGCCGACGGCCTTGCTCTGTTGGTTGCTGAAGGTGGCGAACAGCACGCCGTTACCGTCGATTTTCAGGCCTGTGATCTGGCCGGTGGCATAACCGTCGGTGACCGGCGGGTTGCGGTAGCTGGCCGAGTTGTACTGTGTGATCGTGGCCATGTTGACGGCCACACCACCGGCGTTGGCGGCGGCGCCGTTAGCCTTCCACACGCCGTCGGTCACAGTGCCCGGCACCCAGTTGGAGATGGTCAACGTGGTGTTGGACGCCGTGCTTGGCGGGGTCACGATTCCGGTGAGCTTGCCGGCGGTATCAAACGACAGCGTGGAGGCGACCGGAGCGACAGCGCCAGTGCCCGTCGGCGCGCTGCCATCAGGGTTGCGCCCGTCGATCAAGGTATAGGACTTCCACTGGTTGGAGTCCGACTTGACCATGTATTGCACCATGGCGTGGGAGTTGCCCTGGGTGTCATACAAGGTGGTGCTGTATTGGGTGGTGAAGGTGCTGGTGTCGTTCGGGTTGAACGGCTTGGCCACCTGGTCGATCACCGGTTCCGAGGAGTTCAGGTTACTGGCCGAATCGACCTTGCTGGAGGCCTTAGGTGGCAGGTTCGACAGGTTCAGTTGCAGGTCGGTCAGGCCGCCCTTGATGATCTTGCCGTTGTCATCCGCAGCATAACCTTGCAGGCGCGCGGTGCCGGTGTTGTTGGTGATGTAGCCGTCCTTGTCAGCACGGAAGGCGCCGCTGCGGGTGTATTGCAACGCACCGTCGCTGCCCTTCTGCACGAAGAAGCCGCCACCCTGGATCGCCATGTCAAGGACGCCGCCGCTGCCGTTCACGTCACCCTGGGTGAACTGCTGGGATACGGCCGCCAGGTTCACACCGTTGCCGATGCTGTTCTGGCCGGTGCCCAGTTTGGACGCCGCGTAGATGTCGGCGAACTCCGCACGGGACGACTTGAAGCCGGTGGTTGCAACGTTGGCGATGTTGTTGCCGGTCACGTCCAGTTGTTTGTTGGCTGCATAGAGGCCGCTAAGGCCGATGTTAAAAGACATGTATTTCTCCTTGCACCGTAGTTAGCGGGCTCTATAAACCGATGGTCTGGATTTGCGACTGCTTGATACTGCTTCCGCCTGCCAGGTTGAGCAGCATTTCGCCGCCGGTCTGGCTCAGGGTCACGCTCGTTACCGTGGCCGGCAGCGAGGTGGCCAGGGCGACGGAATCGCCCGCGTCATTCTTGGTGGTGGCCGTGAACGTGTAAGTCCCCGACGTCGCAACCTCACCCTTGTCGTTCTTGCCGTCCCAGATAAAGCTCTGGGAGCCGGCGGTTTGCGCGCCCATGTCAAGGGTGCGCACGGTGTTGCCGTCCTTGTCGGTGATCTTGATCGAGACATTGCCCACTGACGCCGGCACATTTACAGAGCCGGTCATGCTCTTGCTCGTGTCGACCAGTGTCCTGTCGGTCTGGGTGATCACTGAGCGGCCCACCAGCGAGGACGCTTGCAGCGCCTGCGACGAGGTAACGTTGGTGGAAATCGACTTGACCGAGTCGTTCAGGTTATTGATGCCTTCAAGACTGCTGAACTGCGCCAACTGGGCCACGAACGCACCGTTGTCCTGAGGCGACAAGGGGTCCTGGTTTTTCAACTGGGTCACCAGCAGTTTCAGGAAAGCATCCTTGCCCATGGCCTGGCTGCCCGTCGCGCCTGCGGCGGCGTCAGTGAGGCTGGTATTGTCCTGGGCAGTCTTGACCTTCGAATTGAAAAGGTCCTGGACTGCCGAGTTGCTTGACGTATCAACGATGGCCATTAGTTGGCGCCCCTTATCACTGACCCAGGGTCAGGACCTTCTGCATCATGGTTTTGGCGGTATTCATCATTTCCGCGTTGGTCTGGAACGAGCGGCTGGCCGAGATCATGTCCGCCATTTCCTCGACCACGTTGACGTTGGGGTAGTAGACATAACCCTTTTCGTTCGCAGCAGGATGGTTGGGCTCGTAACGGGCTTCGAGGTTGCTCTGGTCCTCGACGACACCCAGCACCTGCACGCCGGAGCCTGCATTGCCC
The DNA here is from genome assembly GCF_001439785.1 of Pseudomonas poae. Lineage (GTDB taxonomy): Bacteria > Pseudomonadota > Gammaproteobacteria > Pseudomonadales > Pseudomonadaceae > Aquipseudomonas > Aquipseudomonas poae. Next base: position 48,547 of record NZ_JYLI01000030.1, read on the forward strand.
TGATCCTGGAACAACGAATCGCTGCCGCCGCTCTGTCCGCCCTGGAACATGGTGGCGAATACCGGGTGACGCGCGCGGTAAGTCTGGTCAATGCTCGAAGACACGGTCTCGGCGTTGGCGATGTTACTGGCCACGGTGTTGAGGCGCGTGGTCTGGGCGCTCATGCCGCTACCGGCAATATTGAAAACACTGGACAGGGACATGGCTTACTCTCCACGCAGGGCTGACATCAGCCCTTTGAATTTGCTGTTGAGCAGGGTGAAGCTGGCCTGGAAGTTCACCGAGTTCTCGGCGTAGTTCGACTGTTCCAGCTGGGCATCGACGGTATTCTGGTCGATCGACGGCTGCATCGGCGTGCGATACAGCAACGACTCGTCACCACTGCTCAGGCCTTGCGCCTCGATATGACGGCTGTTGGTCATATTCAGGGCGAAGGTGCCGTTCTGGGTCTTGTCCTGCTGTGCGGCGAGCACGGCGGAGAAGTCCAGATCCCGAGCCTTGTAGTTCGGGGTATCGGCGTTGGCAATGTTGTTGGCCAGGACTTCGGCACGCTTGGCGCGAAAGCCAAGGGCTTGTTCGTGGATACCGAGCGCTTTATCGAAGCTGATGCTCATGGCGGAAACCTTTAGGCTGACCTGCTGTTCGTAACAAGGTCATAGCAAGGCGCATGCCAACGTGCTCAACCCCCTGAATTCAAGGGGTTGCCGGGGATCGATGCAGCGTCAATGCCAGAAAAGCGGCAACAGGCTTCCGCGTGGCGCCAGTAAAGCGGCAACAGTGCTTGCCGCTTTTACGCAGGGGCGGCAATCAGGCGATAACGTCAGTTGGACGGCGGGATGGGATCACCGCTGGTCTTGACTGTCATTTCTGACAGTTGTCGTGCCTATGGTCTGAATGCCTTATTCGGCGGACACCCTTGATATATGCCGCAGAGGTTCGAAATGTTGATTATCCCGCCGCCAAGATTCAACGAACAAAACTCCGCGTCCACCCCGCCGGAGCTGAACACCCGACTTATTATCGGTAACAGCGCAGGGCTGACCGCCGATTTCCCGGTCATGCCGAATGATCGGGTTTTTTTGACCCTGAGCAGCAGCGTACGCGGTGGCGAATTCAACCAAAGCTTTCTGATCGCCACGAACGCTCCCAAGCTCGAGTTTTTGATACCCAAAGGCTTTGTTGAAGCCAGCGCAGGCAAAGTCGTGCAATTGCTGCTGACCATCAACCGTGCAGGGAGCAACTCCGCTGCGCCACCCGCCAAAGTCCTTATCAACTCAAGCCCCGTCGTCGTGCCACTGCCTGCCGCCGTATGGGATTTCAGCGATGACACTTTCCAGGGCTGGGTGCCCCAGGGCCCCTACGTAGGCGGGTTATTGCATGTCATCAATGGCAACGTGGTCGTTGACCTGTTCATCAGCCAGGCCAGCAGTGCTCACCTCATCACCCGTGCCGTTCCGGTGATTGCGGGGCGCACCTATGATTGCAGCTTTGAGGTTATTGGCGGTTCGCCCGCGGCCGATGGCTCGGCCCTGTACCTGACGATAAACGGCAGCCGGATCGGCGCCACCGTACAAAACATTACCCAGGCTCAACCGCAAACCGGCACCGGATCATTCACCGCAGCGCTGACGGGCGATGTTCGGCTGGGCATTTTTAACCAGAGCGTGCCTCACGGCACTCATCGCTTGTCCTTGAGCAATATTCGGATGCAGCCCCGGCCCTGAATACCGCCAGCGGTGGGATCCGGTTTTGCTGCGCGCATAAAAAAGGAAGGCCTTTGCAGGGCCTCCCGTTTTTTCAAGTGAGCATCACTTGGCCTGGTAAATGATCCCAGGACTGCATTGCACCATCTGGTAATGGTCCGGCAGACCATTGAGTGCCTCCGAGGCACCGAGGAACAGATAGCCACCACGCTTGAGGGTGCCGTGGATGCGCAACAGAATGTCTTTCTTCACCTCGGCCGAGAAGTAGATCAGCACGTTGCGGCAGAACACCATATCGAACTTGCCCAGGCTGGCGTAGCTGTCGAGCAGGTTGAACGAGCGAAACTCCACCCGGCTCTTGATCGGCGCCTTCACCGCCCAGCGCCCTGCCCCTTTGGGGTCGAAGAACCGTTGCAGCCGCTCCGGCGACAAGCCGCGCCCCAAGGCCAGGCTATCGTACTCGCCGGTCTTGCAGTTGGTGAGCATGGTGCCAGACAGGTCGGTGGCAACAATCTGCGCGCCGGCCTTCAACTGACCGATATTGGTCCTCTCGAACTCATCGATGGCCATCGAGATCGAGTAAGGCTCCTGCCCCGACGAACACGCGGCTGACCAGATACGCAGGCGCTGACCCGGGCTGGCCTTGATAGCCTCCGGCAGCACTCTGTTCTTGAGCACCTCGAACGGGTAGGTGTCGCGAAACCACAGGGTTTCGTTGGTGGTCATGGCATCGACCACCATTTCCTTGAGCCCGCTGCGCGGCTGGCCCTGGATGCGCTGTACCAGCTCGCCCAGAGACTTGATGCCCTGCTGCTCCATCAATTTGTTGAGGCGGCTGGATACCAGATATTGCTTGTTTTCACCGAGCAATATGCCACAGGCCTTTTCCAGGAAGACCCGGAACTGTTCAAAATCCAAATTACCCGTAGACAAAGATACCGCCTCTTAAATCGTGTGACCGCCAGGGGAATCCCCTAGCCGTGATCTGCTGCCTTGATCCGGTCGACTACCCGGGATGCGAGGTCATCAGGGCGGAATTTGGCCAGGAAGTCATCGGCGCCGACTTTCTTGACCATTGCCTGATTGAAAACACCCGACAACGAAGTATGCAGGATGATATGCAATTTTTGCATGCGTGGATCGTTGCGTATCTCGGCCGTCAGGGTGTAGCCATCCATTTCCGGCATTTCGATGTCGGAAATCATCATCAGAAACTCTTCTTCCGGCTTCTTGCCCTCGTCCACCAGCTTGCGCAGGTAATCCAGGGCCTGGCGACCATCATTGAGGGCCACCACCTCCACACCGACGGTTTGCAGGCAACGGGTTACCTGCTTGCGCGCCACGGAAGAGTCATCCACCGTCAGCACGCGCAGCGAAATCGCCTTGTGCGCCGTGTCGGCATCCACCACGCCCACCGAGATGTTCTCCGAGGTCGGTGCCACTTCAGCGAGGATCTTCTCCACGTCGATAATTTCCACCAACTGGTTGTCGACCCGCGTCACTGCCGTGAGGTAGTGATCGCGACCGGTGCCCTTGGGCGGCGGATGGATCTCTTCCCAGTTCATGTTGACGATGCGCTCCACCGAGCGCACCAGGAAACCCTGGGTCTTGGTGTTGTACTCAGTGATGATCACGAACGGGCTCTGGCGATCCTGCAGCCCGGCGGAACCGGTGGCCAGCGCCAGATCAAGAATCGGAATGGTCGCGCCCCGGATGTTGGCCACGCCACACACCACCGGGCTGGACTTGGGCATGATTGTCAGCTTGGGGCACTGCAGCACTTCCCGCACTTTAAACACGTTGATGCCATACAGCTGCTTGCCGTCCAGACGAAACAACAGCAACTCGAGGCGATTCTGCCCTACCAGCTGTGTGCGCTGGTTTACTGAATCCATTACACCTGCCATGCCCAGACTCCTACGCTAAACCTTTGGGGGTGCGACGCGCACTCCACTCTAAACGGCACGAGCTTTGCTATTTATTGGTCATGGACCTTAAAACGACAGTTTCCCGACGCCTTCCAACGTACCGCAGATTGCTTTGCGTCACGCTGACATTGCTTGCCTTGGGCTCAGGCGCAGCGGCTCGCGCCGACAACGTCACCCTGCCTGATCTCCTTATCGGCGTCACTCAGGGCTTTCTTGAGTTCACTGTAGAAGATTATCTGGCCAGCACACAGACGCCGGGCCGTTATGAGATCGAGGTCAAGCAGCTCGACCCACGTTTGCGCATGCCGATGTGCGACAAGGAATTGACAGCCAGCCTGGAAAGCCCGGCCCAGCCAATCGGGCGCGTGACGGTAAAAGTACGTTGCGAAGGTGCGTCGCCCTGGACCGTGTTCGTGCCGGCCCAGGTCAAATTGTTCCGCGACGTGGTGGTGGTGGCGCGCCCACTCAAGCGCACCGGCATCATCGGTTTCGAGGATGTGGTGCTGCGTGAACGCGACATCAGCCAGATCAGCCAGGGCTATCTGACCTCGGTCGACCAAGCCATCGGGCAGAAACTGACCCGACCAGTGGTTACCGACCAGGTAATAACCCTCGTCCACCTGGAACAGGCCGAGGTCATCCGCAAAGGCGATCAGGTGGTGATTTCCGCCAGCAGTGGCGGGCTGAACGTGAGAATGCCGGGGGAAGCGCTGTCCAACGGCGGCATGAGTGAACAGATTCGGGTGAAGAACCTCAACTCCAACCGCGTGATCAAGGCACGCGTGACGGCCCCTGGCCAAGTGGAGGTGGCTTTATAGAGCACTGGTATAGGACGCCGGGTTTTCCTACACTGTGGGCGAGACTTTCGTGCGCACAGTTTTATTGTCTATCGAGCCTAAAGTTTGTTTGGGTATGGCCGAAAACATGGCAAGCGTCCAAATACCCAGAGGTTTTTTATCATGGTCATCGATTTCAGCCGTTTAAATAACTCCCCGGCATTGCCAGGTACTACGCGCACCAGCGGCACCAAAGAAAGCGCAGAAGCCAAGGCCCAGCCAGCGCCTGCCGCCAAGACGGAACAGGCCAGCGCCAGCCAGAGCGGGGAATCCGTACACTTGAGCAATGAGGCTCAGCAGTTGCAGAAGGTCACTGACTCGCTGCGCGACCAACCGGTTGTCAACAAAGCCCGCGTGGCCGAATTGAAACAGGCGATCGCCGATGGCAGCTACAAAGTCGACAGCAACCGCGTAGCCAGCAAGCTGCTTAATTTCGAAGCCGAGCGCTAGGCACTGGCCTGCGCCGGGCTTTTGGACGCTTAAACCCCAAGGCCTGCCATGCACCACGACGAAACCTTGCTTGAACTGATCATCGATGATCTGGCGCCGACGCAACAATTGCTCGAGCTGCTCAAAGAAGAATCCCTGGCCCTCTACGGTCGGGACATGCCCTTGCTCGAAGAAATACTGGCGCGCAAACAATCGTTGATTGTCCTGCTCGAACAGCACGGCAAGAAGCGCAGCCAGATTCTGACCAGCCTCGGCCTGCCGGCCGACCACGACGGCCTCGCCCAGTTGGCCAGCCATTCCTCGGTTGGCGACCAATTGCTGGCACAGAGCAAAGCGCTCAACCAATTGCTCACCCAGTGCCAGGAAGCCAATTTGCTCAACGGCCAGTCGATCCAGCTGCAGCAAGCTACGACCGCCAATCAGTTGCGTATACTTCATGGCGGTGAGCCACCTGCGCTGTACAACGCTCAGGGTTCCACCTCCCGCCTGGTCAAACCCAGTACCCGCAGCCAAGCCTGAGTTTGGTTTGCAGCGTGGCCTATCCAAGGCGCGCCACATACTGGCAAAATGCCGGTTCTTGCGAGTAGTCGTATTTTGTCTGGAGATGGAAGAACCGTGTTCAACGCCCTTAATGCGGAAGATGCCCCGCAGCCACCCAAGGTGCTCACCACGCCTCTGGAAATCGCCAGCACGTTGCGGATGCTGCAAGAAAGCCATGACCCGCTGATCATCACCTTCCACGAACGCAGCCAGCGCTTCCAGAGTTACCTGGTGGACGTGGACCGCGACGGCAAGATCCTGATCATGGACGAAATGATCCCGCGCGATGGTGAACGTCACCTTGAGAGCGGCGAACCGTTTCGCATCGAGGGCTTCCACGATGGCGTGCGTGTCGCTTGGGAAAGCAACGGCACCCTCGCCATCAGCGAGAAAGATGGCCACCGTATCTATACCGGCAACATGCCGGACGAGGTGGTTTATCATCAGCGCCGCAATGCCTTCCGCGCCGCGCTGAAGCTGGCTCAACTGGTGAACATTGAGCTGGGTGGCGAAAGGCTCAAATTTCCGGCCAACGGAAAACTGCTCGATATCTCCGCCACTGGCTGCAAACTACGCTTTGAGGGCGATATCTCGGAGCGCCTGCAACTGGGCCAGGTTTACGACCGGTTTATCGCAGCCCTGCCTTTTGGCAACATGACCACGTCCGTCGAATTGCGTCACCTGCATTTCGAGGATCGCATCAATACCACCTTTGCCGGCGTGCGCTTTCATAACATGAGCGGTCTTGTGCAGCGTCAGGTCGAACGCTTCGTATATCAACTGCAACGCGAAGCGCGGCGGTTCGACAAGGACGATGATTTCTGACAGGGCGAATCGCGACAAAAAAACGGGTAGATCCTGACAGGATCTGCCCGTTTTTGCTTTCAGGGGCGCGCCCTGCTGAGGTCATGAGGGTGTTCTTCCGGGTCCATTGGTGTCACAGCTGCTTCAGCGTCTGGTTCGTCAACCGGTGGCGGCGACTCGGATTCAGGTTCAGGTTCAGCGTCCGGGACCGGTGTCTGCATCTGTTCCTGCACCACCGCTTCATCCACACGCGGATCCAACGCAGCCACCAGTGGCGAACTGGACATGCTGTCGGGCATCGCCACATGGTGCAACGGCGCATCGTCCACCTGATGCAGGTTGGTCACAGCCTTCGGCCGGATGCGCCATACAAGGATCAGGGCACACAGGCTGAAAAACGCATACAGCATGTGGCTGCCAAACATCTTCATTACCACACCGGCCAACAGCGGTCCGATGCTGGCACCCACGCCGTAGGTCACCAGCAGCATGGCTGTCAGCGACACGCGGCGGTCACCTTCGACATGGTCATTGGAAAACGCCACGGCCAGCGGGTACAGACAGAACTGCACCAACGAACAGAAAAAGCCCGCAACGAACAATACTTCCAAAGGCACCCTGGTCATGATCGCCAATGGCAGTGCCGCTACCGCCAGGCACAAGGCGAAACAGCGGATCAGCAACGCGCGGTCATAACGATCCGACAACCAGCCCAACGGCCACTGCACCAACAACCCGGCAAAAATGCATGAGCCCATGAACAGGCCGACCTGCTCAGTGGTCAGCCCCTGCTGGGACGCATACAGCGGCGCCAAACCGTAGAACGAACCGACGATCAACCCGGCCCCCAGCACCGTACTCAGCGACTGCGGCACGCGCTTTATAAAGAAGCGCGGCTCCATCGGCGCCGGGTGCAGGGGCGCCGGGTGAATGCGGCGCGTCATGGCCACCGGTACCAGGCACAGGGCAAAGCACAAAGCCACCAGCATCAGCAGCTCCAACCCGAGCTGGGGATGCATCACCAGGATCAACTGACCCAGCACCAGACCCAGGTAGGAGGCGATCATGTAACCGCTGAATACCAGGCCACGCTGCTTGGCTTCGGCCTGCTCATTGAGCCAGCTCTCGATGACCATGTATTGGCACATCATCCCCAAGCCCACGATGACACGCAGTACGATCCAGGCCGGCAGCCAATTGATCAGACCATGGCCCAGCACGGCCGCACCGACGATGCCGGCACAGGTGGCATAGGCACGAATATGCCCGACGCGGGCGATCAGGCGGTGCCCGATCTTGCCGCCCAGCACTAGGCCGAAATAGTTGGCGGCCATCAAGGCACCCACCCACAGGCTGTCGACATGATCGGCCGCAAGGCGCAGTGCCAGGTAAGTACTGAGCAGGCCTGAGCCGATCAGCATCATTAATGAGGCGAAATAAAGGGCTCGAAAAGATTTCCAGATTTGGCGCATCGGCGTTCCGAGCGGCTCCTTGCAGTGGGGGTCAGGGCTAGCGGAATGATAGTCCCGTGTCGCCGAATCCGGACAGGCGATACGCGCTGTTTGCGGAGATTAATTTGTTCAAAATGATTAACTACAGCTCAGACGCCGCGCGAGCGCATGGAAGGTACACCTTCAAGAGAAATACAGGATGCCCCTGCTGTGAACCCGGATCAGTAGCAAGGTTCGACTGGATCCGCGCCAAACGCGCACAAAAAAGCCCCGGCAGCCAAATGAGCTGTGCGGGGCTCTGAATCTGGTGTCCCAGGGCCGGTTCGAACCCTTATCTGGGTGAACCGACCTGGAATCTTAAATTCGATATAATATTTATCAATGATAATCAATGAGATACACCGACGCAAGGAGAATATTTATAATAAGTGCCCAGACTTCTCTTTAGACGATGCAAGCTGAGCCATTTAGGCTGAATCAAAGAGAATCTTCGAAAGGTTTAGGGGAGAAATCGCAGCTTTTCAGCTCAAAGAAGAGGCCGTTAAGGCTTGGTGGCTGCGCAAGTTTAGGTGTAGGGTGAGGAGGTCAAGTATGCTTCAGCACTTGGTATGAGTGGCCACGTGGAGCCGCCCAAGTATATTGGCCGTAAGCGTCTGCCCAACACATCTTGCTCAATGTTCAGCGTCCGTCTAGAAGCTGAAATCTACCTCGTAAATACCCCGGGCCGCACGGATGCTCACAGGGCGTGTGACTGGCCTTACGTCACTCAAC
>NZ_JYLI01000031.1 GCF_001439785.1 Pseudomonas poae
AGCACGAGGTCGGCAGCCTCGCGTTTGAATTCAGGAGTAAAGGAGCGGCGTTGTTTGGTCATCTGACACCTCGATCTGGCGAGCATTCTCGCCTAAATGGGTGTCCGGTTTCATTAGACCACTACAGTCACGACGCAGGAGTATCTTGGACCGTTGAATCACAAAAAAAAGGATCGAGAAGAGGCCAGGTCGCAAGCGCTGGATGCAGGGCTTTAAGACTGCAGGCAAGCTTCGAGACTTCATCCTGCCTGACGGCTTCGCATCGTCCAGCCAGTCTTACAGCTTCTGGAGTAGGGTAGTGGCGAAGCAACTTCCTGGCTTGCTCACGGACGTTGTCGGGCAAAGATTTATCTTGAGAAATTCTCACTAAGAAACCGTTCGTTTCAATCACGCTGCGTGTCCGTTCGGAGACAGTGGTCACAGTGCTTGCTCCTTGGTCGTTATCAGGCTCCATAGCTTGGTGAGGACCTCGGTCGCTTTCCCCGTGAGCATTAGCTCATTCTGTCCGCCGTGGCTGACATACTCCGTGTTGACGTGTATCACGATCGCGCCAGACGAGAGGGCAAGCCTAGGAATGTCAGCAGCTGGGGTAACAATCCCGGATGTACCCACGGAAATTAGAACGTCGCAGCTCTTAACCAAGGCGATTGCCGACTTCCAAACGTCTGAAGGCAAGTCCTCGCCGTACCAAACTATGCCAGGGCGTAATTTCCCGTTACACCTGACACACCGTGGCGGTTCGACCTCGCTATCGATAAAGGAAGTCATCTGAGGTAGAGGTATTTCTACCGGTCGATGGCACGCAAAGCATTTTGGCGTAGAAAGGCTCCCGTGGAGATGCAGCACATTCGTTGATCCTGCTCGCTCATGCAAGTCATCAATGTTTTGAGTGATCACAGAAACGTTATGCGCCATTTTAGCTAGTCGGCTCACCGCGAGATGTGCTGCATTGGGATCTGCTTTCGCGACCTGTTGGCGCCGCCATAGGTACCATCCCCATATCAACTGAGGATTTTCACGAAAGGCTTTGGCCGTTTCCAAATTACGCGGATCGTATGGAGCCCAAGTGCCAGTCAGGGGATCGGCGTATGTAGGGATGCCACTTTCAGCAGAGATTCCCGCTCCTGTAAAGACGACAATCTTAGGAGCGTTCAGCAGAGCCTTCGCGGCGTATCCGAAATCAGGCACAGGATGTGTCCTCAATACTGCGTCGGTAAGGTCAGGCGAATTTGATTTTCTTCACTGACTATTGGGTCTAAGAATTGGTGCTGGCTTCAGGTATAGGGGAGCGTACATCTGGTGAACTGTGGACTTATGCTCTGGCTCTGACGTTGTGGGACAGTGATTTTCTAGCCTCGTTTTCGAGAACCAGACCCGTGATGTTTTTTTCTTGCGAAGGTCTAGCTCTCCCATTTTGTAGACCCCCTGCGAGGTGCGATATACCACTGCGCTTTCCTCAGTTGCGACACCTTGGAAGCAAGTGATTCGGTCTAGATCTTCTAGGCTCCATTTCCCTGAGCGGGTGATAGCTGGTGGACACAGCATCTGGACGTGACTGATCTCGACGTTGGAGGCGGCAGTCATGTAATACTGAAGCTCATACGCGCAACTAACCATCGCAGCGCGATCACACATCCCGGTCTGGGTAGAGGTGATAGTCAAGAGAAAAACCATGCCCTCAAACTCACAGTGTGTCCTCGTGAAAACGGTCCGTTCTGCAGGGTCAAGTACGTATATCAATTGCTAACCCTTCCCAATTCCGTCGGCGCCGTTTGTCTACCCATAGTGGAAAACAATGGGTATCGGCAGGATGTTTTCTCGATCGCGACGCAAGTTTGCGGGACTGTGGTAACTATGCTGGCGCGATGAGATTTGCAAGTGAGCGCATCATTATAGGATTTTATACCCCCACGATGTAAGGCGTCAAAGCGTGGCTTTATTCTCTCTTTTGTGAGTGTGCGGAAGAGAGATGGATTATTTGGAAGCTTTAGGGCAGGTCCTAAGGGAGGTTCGAGTCGCGGTAGGGCTCAATCGGGAAGGGTGTGCGCAGGTGCTGAATCGAGACAACCTTGCCAAAGTAGAGCAAGGGCGTCAGGCGATTTCTCTACTAAAATTGAATTCGTTATGCCAGTGCCTAGGCATCTCGCAAAGCCTAGTGCTTACTGCAGTGGAGGCTCGACTGGCTGATATTGATTTGAAGGCTTATCGATGTCGGCAGGAGGATGATTTCAACCGTATGGTCAATGATGGTGTGCTAAGCCGCAGCATCAACCACGATGCGATCCGCGGCGCCCGCGGGAAACGGGCTGATGAAAATCGTTCAGCCATCCAGGCGCTGCAGGCTGAGGGGTTAGCGAAGATGGAAGTGGTCCGTCGGTTGGGTCTCAGTCGCGCGACCATCGACCGTCATTGGCTCAAATCATAGTAGCCATCCGAGCGGCGTGAGGTCAGAAATATGAAGCAATCGAGAAGCTCTCAATAAATACCGATTCAGGTAGCCTCACTGTTTAACTGAGTCAGTTCTGCCAAAACCGCTAAGTTGTTTTTAAACGCCGAAGCAAAAACCGATCGATTTTTTGCCATGAAGATACTGGCATCTTCGGCCTGTTTTTCCGTTAAGCCGGCTACGTTTTTGAGCAAAACATCAGTCAATGACTCTGCCAGTTCGAGCATTTGGTCATGTGCGTCAGCTAACTTGCGGTCCACGAATGTAGTCTCCACGTCGCGGGTACTGCGATACAGGGTTTCAACAGCCATTTTTTGGCCTCGTCATCAGGTGCGTTATTAAGGGAAAGCTTCCCCGTTTCGGCTCACAAAATAATCTTGCAACGTAACCAGCCGGTCAAGCCACTGGATGCGTCACCCTTTTCCTACCAAGTTTCCTTCGCCTTTCGTATCTTGATCGCGGCGGAGGTCTTATCTAGGCACGTAAGGAATTTAAAATCTGTACATCCAGAGCTCTTGCGCAGTAGGCGTTCACTGATTTCAACCTTGCCAGATTCTCGGTCTAGAGACGTTGAGAGAGTCTGAGGCTACTGAGGTACTAAGTATCTAGGCAGTTGGTCGGTCCGCAAAATCAAGAACAAACGCTCCAGATCTCGGCTGCTGCGGTATACCACTTCGACGGCCATTCACCACCTCACATGCCTTCACGATAGATGTCTTTTGCGACTACTGTATTTATATACAGCGAAAAGCATAAGCCAAACGCAGCGGTTTGGATAGCAGGTTTTTAATGTAGTGGGGAAATGCGGTTTTGCTACTACGGGTATTGGAGCAAGTCGCGCCAGCCTGATGCCTCTTACAGACTGTTCGCACGCTAGTGGGGCGGCCAAAAAAAAGGTCGCACAAGCCTGGATTTTTTCTGTTACTCACTTCATCGCTTGGAGCACCACAGTAAAAGGGCCAGCGGCTAGACTCCATCCTCATCGACAATGGAGCCTTCAATGGACACTTCCTTTTCCTCTGGTACCCACGCAGACAACGAAGAGCAGGCCGATGGCTAGGATCCTTTCGGTTTACACGCCCGCCAACGGTATCCATGAGCGACTGCTTCTCGGATGAGCGTAATATTCACTTTTCCAATTCCCAGACGTGCCCCGTCGCACCCCGCCGCCCTCTCACTTCCCAGCACTGGCCTTTTTTCTGCATTCAGAATAACCGTCATGTCCATCCCGCATTATCCGGTCGAGTCGACCTAAGGAAGCACCATCGTGAAAATCAACTGGGCCGAAAGGCTGCGCCGGCAGGTACACGGGCTGGCCGAGTCCCTGGGCAATCTGTTTGTCGAAACCTTCCACTATCTGGCGCTGTTCGCCATTGGTGCGGTGACCGCGTGGGCAGCGGTGATGGAGTTTCTGGGGATGCTGGAGAACGGGCACATCAAGATCGATGACATCTTGCTGTTGTTCATCTACCTGGAGCTGGGCGCGATGGTCGGGATTTATTTCAAGACCAACCACATGCCGGTGCGCTTTCTGATCTACGTGGCGATCACCGCGCTGACGCGTCTGTTGATCTCGAACGTGTCCCATCACAACCCGCCGGACCTGGGCATCATCTACCTGTGTGGCGGCATTCTGTTGTTGGCGTTCGCGATTCTGGTGGTGCGCTATGCCTCGTCGGCTTTCCCGTCTGTGAAAATCGAAGGCCCGCGTCGCAAAGGCGAGGCGAGCCTGGAAACCGAGAAGGGCGAACTCTAGAGCCCGGCGCTGAAGGGCTGGTTACGAGGGGGCGGTGGCTGCAGCATTTTGTGGCTGTCGCCATCGGTCATCACCGTCAGGATATCCATGGCGCTGTGGCCCTGCTCGATGGCGATGCCGAACTGGATGCTCTGCACCAGGCGTTTGAGCCTTTGCGGATCGTTGCGCTGTTCGGCGCTGATCATGCGCTTGGCCACCACGCCTTCTTCATTGGAGAGGGTGAGCATGATGCTGCCGTCCAGCCGTTGGATGCTCAGGTTGACGCGGTATTGGGGGCTGAAGGTGTCGGTGATGATCTGAAAAGGATTGTCCATGGTGCGTTACCGCCTGATAAGAACATGCAGTCATTGACGACCGGTGTCGGGATTGGTTCGCATTGCCTGACCACCGGTCACTCCGTCGCTGAGGGTTCACAAGGTCCGTTTTCCTCAATAGCTGTACAGCAAAGGGCGTGCCGTACAACGGTCTCTGTTACAAGCAGATGCAACTGTGGGAGGGGGCTTGCTCCCGATAGCGGTTTATCAGCCAATGGATACTTGGCTGACACGCCGCTATCGGGAGCAAGCCCCTTCCCACATGGATTCGGTGATGGGGTGGAGAGGGGTGACCTGTTTCAGGGCAGCGCCGATAAAACGGTCGCTTGCAGCGCACTCAGCACTCCACCCAGTTGACCGCCAGGCCGCCGCGTGAGGTTTCCTTGTATTTGTCGTGCATGTCGGCACCGGTGTCGCGCATGGTGCGGATCACCCGGTCCAGTGAGATGAAGTGCTTGCCATCACCACGCAAGGCCATTTGCGTGGCGTTGATGGCCTTGACCGCCGCGATGGCATTGCGCTCGATGCACGGCACTTGCACCAGGCCGCCGACCGGGTCGCAGGTGAGGCCGAGGTTGTGTTCCAGGCCGATTTCGGCGGCGTTTTCCAACTGCTCGGGCGTGGCGCCGAGGATGTCGGCCAGGCCTGCGGCGGCCATGGCGCAGGCCGAACCGACTTCGCCCTGGCAGCCGACTTCGGCACCGGAAATCGAGGCGTTTTTCTTGCACAGGATGCCGACGGCGGCAGCAGCCAGGAAGAAATTCACCACATCATCGTCAGACGCATCGGGATTGAACTTCATGTAGTAATGCAGCACCGCGGGGATGATGCCCGCCGCGCCATTGGTCGGCGCGGTGACCATGCGCCCGCCGGCGGCGTTTTCTTCGTTGACGGCGAGGGCGAACAGGTTGACCCATTCCATGGCCGATAACGTCGAGGTAATGACGTTGGGCTTGCCGATCTCCAGCAGGCTGCGATGCAGTTTTGCCGCGCGACGCGGCACGTCCAGGCCGCCGGGCAGAATGCCCTCATCGCGCAGGCCCTGCTCCACGCACTCGCGCATCACCGACCAGATATGCAGCAGGCCGCTGCGGATCTGCTCGTCACTGCGCCAGGCGCGCTCGTTGGCCATCATCAATTCGGAAACCCGCAGGCCGTGTTTGTTGCACAAGGTGAGCAGTTCAACGGCGCTGGAAAAGTCGTAGGGCAATTCAACATTGCTGGTCGGTGCAATGCCCGAGTCTGCTTCAACCGCGTCGATGATGAAGCCGCCGCCGACTGAGTAGTAGGTTTGTTCGCTCAACAACCCGTTGTCACCGTAGGCGTGCAGGGACATGGCGTTGGGGTGGTAGGGCAGGCTTTCGTCCAGCAGCAGGAGGTCGGTGTGCCAGTCGAAGGCGATTTCCTGCCGGCCTGCCAGCAACAGCCGGCCGGACTCGCGCAATTGCTGGATACGCGGGCTGATCGAGGTGGGATCGATCTGATCCGGCCATTCGCCCATCAGGCCCATGACACAGGCGCGGTCGGTGGCATGACCCACACCCGTCGCGGACAGCGAGCCGTATAAGCGCACTTCGACGCGGCGTGTTGCAGCCAGCACTTGCTGGTCGATCAGCGTCTGGGCAAAGGTCGCCGCCGCTCGCATCGGGCCGACGGTATGGGAGCTGGACGGGCCGATGCCCACCTTGAATAGATCAAAAACACTGATAGCCATGCTAAACCCTTACAAGCAATGGAACAGAAATCGCTGCCATCTTTTGTGGGACGAGCGCAATTGGCGTGATACTGAGCCTGTGGATTGGTGCTGACCAACGAATTATCCTAAGACACCCTTTAGCAGGACTAAACCCTATGCCGCGTCCCCTTCATGGCCAGACCTACATGTGGCTGCACGTGTTTTCCTGCGCAGCGAGGCACCTGTCGTTTACCCGCTGCGCTGAGGAATTGCACATCACGCCGGGGGCGGTCAGTCAGCAAATCCGCCAATTGGAGGAGCGCCTGGGCTTTCGTCTGTTTCATCGCCGGGCCCGTGGTGTTGAGCTCAGCGCCGAGGGGCAGCGGCTGGCGGTCACGGTGGGGGAGGCGTACGGCAGCATCGACGCCGAACTGCAGCGGCTGGATGCGGGCATGATCAGCGGCACCCTGCGGCTGCGCTCGATCCCGTCGTTTCTGGGCAAATGGCTAACGCCACGCCTGCCAAGGCTGCAACAGCGTTTTCCGGACATCCAGCTGCGCCTGGTCGCCGAAGACAGCAGCGTCGCCCTGCACGAAGGTGATTTCGACCTGGCCATCGACCTGAATGACGGCAGCTACCCTGGCCTGTTATCCACAGCCCTGCTGGATGAGCAGATTTTTCCGGTGTGCGCCCCCAGCCTGTTGCGTGGCCGCCCACCGCTGCACGGACCGGCGGACCTGGCGCACTTTCCGTTGTTGCACGACATTACCGCCTGGCGTGGGAGTTATGAGTACGCGGAGTGGGAGTTCTACCTGAATGAAATCGGCTATCACCACGCCGATGTACGCCGGGGACACACCTTCAATCGCAACCACCTGACCATCGAGGCCGCCATCGCCGGCATGGGTGTGGCCATCGCGCGGCGCACCTTGCTCAACGATGAGCTGGAACGCGGCACCTTGATCGTGCCATTCGGCTTGGCCGTGCCCAACCATAAACGCTACGTGCTGCTGTACGCGCCGGGGGCGCTGAATCATCCGGGCGTGCGGGCGGTGCATGACTGGCTGGTGGAAGAGGCGGGGATTTTTCGCGCATTGCACCCGTCGGGCGAGGGGCAATCATGAGGAAATGTGGTCGTAAGAAGATGTAACTAACTCCCCACCCTAACAGCGTTTCTGCTTGTCGTCAGGGTAAATTTGTAATGTAGGATTTATCTTTGTTAAGGGGTTGAATTGTTTCGGCGGGTGCTCAATTGTGTAAGCAGGAGGTCATGGTTTCACCACCCCGGTGTTGCAGTTTGTGATCTCTGGCGAGCTAGCTGAAATAAGGGAAGAACTATGCAAATCCAAGTCAATAGCGATAACCATATTGAAAGCAGCATCCGACTGGAGGAGTGGGTACGTACTACCATCGAAAGCACGCTCGAACGTTATGAAGAAGACCTGACCCGCGTTGAGGTTTACCTGCGCGATGAGAACGGCGACAAGCCGGGTCCCCACGATTTAAGTTGCCGCCTGGAAGCACGGCCAAAAGGCCATCAGCCGCTGTCGGTCCTGCACAAGGCCGATACCCTGGAACAGGCAATCGACGGTGCAGCCACCAAGCTCGATCACGCGCTGGAGCACTTGTTCGGCAAACTGCAAGGCAAGCCCCGCGCTGCCACGAAAAACCAGCCGATCAATAAAGTGAATGAAGACGCGCTGGAACAGGAATTCCTGGAAAACGAAAACGCCGCGATCAATAGCTGACGGTTTTTTCACCCCCCCCTGGTAAAACGGGCCTGCAGATGCAGGCCCGTTTTCGTTCAAGTGTCGATCAGAACGCAATAGAGGTCTGCACGTACACCGTGCGTGGCTCGCCGACGTATTTGCCTTTGTTGTTATCGTCAAAGGAGCGGGTGTAGTACTGCTTGTTGAAGAGGTTCTTCACGCCCACCGCGACGTTCAAATCCGACAGTTGCGGGCCGAAATCGTAGGCCGCGCGGCTGCTGAACAGCATGTAGCCGGGGATGCGCCCGTTGGCACCGTCGGCGCTTTCGGCGCGGGTATTGGCGTTGTCGGCGAACTGGCTGCTCTGGTAGCTGCTGTCCAGATTAAGTTTCCAGTGGCCTTCGGTGTAGCCCACGCCCAGGGTGCCTTTGTGTTTGGACGAGAAGGGCACGCGGTTGCCCTTGTTCGGGCCGTCTTCACGAATGATGGCGTCGACGTAGGCGTAGCTGGCGTACACATCAAACCCAGCCAGCGCCGGGCTCAGGCCATCGAGGGCGTAGTTGACGCTCGACTCGATGCCCTGATGACGCGTCTCGCCGCGCGCGATCACCGAGTCGTTGGTCTGGTTGCTTTCGTACTGATTGTCGAAGTTGATCAGGAATGCGCCGATTTCCGCGCGCAGGTTACCGTTGTCATAGCGCGTACCCAGCTCCCAGGTGCGGGCCTTCTCCGGTTTCACTTCGCCGCTGCTCACGCGGTTGGGCATCTGGCTGTATTGCACGCTGCCGAACGAACCTTCGGTGTTGGCGTAGAGGTTCCACTCATCGGTGAGGTGATAGAGCACGTTCAGCGCCGGCAGCGCTGTGTTGTAGTCGCCCTTGTACTTGACGTTGCTGAGGTTGTTGGTCTGCTGCGACTCGATCATCTCGTAGCGAATGCCGGGGGTGATGGTCCATTTGCCGATATCGATGCGGTCATCGATAAAGAACGCATTGGCTTCGGTGCCGCCACGGGTGTCGCGGTCGTTGCGACTGTTGGTGGTGGGTATCTGCTGGTTATTGGCCGAGATCGGTGTGCGGTAGCGCAGTTCGTGACCGGCTTCGTTGATATAGCGGTAGCCCACGCCCACTTCATGGCTGGTGGGGCCGAGGTCGAAGCCCTGGGCGAAGCGGGTCTCGATGCCGCGTACCCAGTATTCGCGTGGCGACAGCGAAAGGAAGCTACCCTGGTCCAGGTAACCGCTGCGCAGGGTCTTGGTGAAGAAACTGTTGACCGTGAATTCGCGGCGGTCCTGCTCGTAGCGGTAGCCGACGTTGAACATCGTGCGGCGGCCCCAGAATTTGTCGTAGGCGCGGGTGGATTGGTACGGATCGGCCTTGTAGTCGGCCACGTTCAAACCGCCGGGCATGTCGGCCTGGCCTTCGTAGTACTGCGCCATGGCGTTGAAGCTGTTGGCGTCGTCCAGTTGGTATTTGCCCTTGAGGATCAAGTCGTCGATGCGCGTGTCGCTGTTTTCGCGCCAGTCGCCGCCACGGGTGCCGGAGTACAGCAGGGCGCCGCCCAGGCCGTTGTCAGCGGTGCCGCCGGCGAGCAGGTTGCCGGTGGTCTTGAAGCCGTCGTGGCTGGAAGATGGGCTGGTTTCGGTCTGCAGGCCGCCCTTGACGGTGGGCGCATCGGGAATTGCGCGGGTCACGAAGTTGACCACGCCGCCCACGTTCTGCGGCCCGTAACGCACCGCACCGCCGCCGCGCACCACGTCGACAGCGTCCATGTTGCCCATGCTGATGGGCGCGAACGACAGCTGCGGCTGGCCATAGGGTGCGAACGGCACCGGAATGCCGTCCATCAGCACGGTGGAGCGCGACGCCAGGCGCGGATTGAGGCCGCGAATGCCGAAGTTCAGCGCCATGTCATGGCTGCCGGTGCCGTTGTTGTCCGGGGCGTTGACGCCGGGGATGCGGTTGAGCACGTCCTTGGCCTGGGTGGCGCCCTGGCGTTCGAATTCCTCGCGGCGGATCACATCGCGGGCGCCGGGGTGTTCGAATACGTTGGTCTGCGCGGCATCGCCGAGCCAGTCGCCGACCACGCTGGACGTGGCCAGCTCCAGCGTGGCCGGCGCTTGTGCCGGTTGCAGACTGAAGGCGTTGTTGCCTTCCGCGCGGGCTTGCAGGCCGGTGCCTTCCAGCAGTTTGCGCAGGCCTTCGGCGGCGCTGTAATTGCCCGTCAAACCACGGCTCTGCATGCCGGCCGTCACCTCGGAACCGAAGGAAATCAGCACGCCGGCTTCACGGCCAAATTGGTTCAGCGCTGTTTCCAGCGAGCTTGGGGCAATGTGAAAGGGCTTGGCGTCGGCCGCCATCAGCGGTGGCAGCAGGGTGAAACTGAGACTGGCGCCCAGTAACAAGTGGCGCAGGGTGCGGGCGAGCAGGGTGGGTTGCTGGGGCATGGGACGCGGTCCTGAGAAGGCGGATCAAGGGGGCTTTCCTTCTCTGTCACGCGAGGTATGGAAAACGGCTCACTCGGTAAGAAAATAGTGTTCAGGCGCGCGCCTGCACGGTGACCCAATAGCGGGTGAACCGCCGAATTTTCACTGGCAGGCTGACTTCCAGCAGGTCGAGAATGCGCTCGCTGTCGTCCAGCGGGTAACTGCCGGAGATCAGCAAATTGGCCACCTGCGGGTCGCAATTGAGCTGGCCGCGTCGATAGCGGCTCAACTCACCGAGGAAATCCTCCAGGCGCATGTGCGCGGCCATCAGCATGCCGTCGGCCCAGGCACCGCTGTTGGCGTCGGTGGGCCGTGACGTGTCCCAACCCTTGCGGGTGAAATTGACCTGACGCGTAGCGTCCACCGTCAATGGCAGGCCGCTGTAGCGGTTGGGCATCACCTCGGCATGGCCGTCGAAGACCGCCAATTGCGTATGGTCATTGAACTGGCGCACATTCAGGCGGGCTGCCTGGCTGCTCAACAGGCCCTGGCCGGTCAGTACGCGCAGCGGTGTGTCGCCGGCGCGGGCGGTCAGCAGGATTTCCCCTTCAAGCAGGCGTATCAGGCGCTGCCGGCCATCGAAATGCACATCCACCGCACTGCCGGTGTTGAGTTTGAGCTGACTGCCGTCCGCCAGCTGCACCGTGCGGCGCTGACCCACGGGGCTTCGGTAATCGGCGCTCAGCGGCGGCAACACATGTTGCTGGCGCAGGCCCCAGGCCGCAGCCGAGCCGGCGCCGAGGATCAACAGTAACTTGAGTGCCTGGCGTCGGCTGCTGGAGGCGGGCGCATTCAACGCGGCATGGGCCAGGGGCGAAGGCATGCCGCGCAGACGCTGGTTGACGCGCTGGATGTGGTCCCAGGCGCGCTGGTGTTCGCTGTGGGCATTCAGCCACTGTTGCCAGGCGGCCTGCTGACGCGGGTTGAGCGCGCCTTGCTGCATTTCCATCAGCCAGTGCACGGCTTGTTCGGCCACCTGGGTCGAGAAATTCATAGGGCGAAGTAGCAGCGCATGGCCGCCTTGTTCAGGTGGCGCTTGACGGTGGCGAGGGAGATGCCCAGTTCGGCACCGATCTGCGCGTAGGTCAGGCCATCGAGCTGGGCCAGCAGGAACGCCCGTTTCACGGCGGTGGGCAGGCCGTCCAGCAACTGGTCAAGTTCCAGCAGGGTTTGCAGGATGATCGCGCGTTCTTCTTCCGATGGCGCGACCTGTTCCGGCATCTGCGCGAGGGCGTCGAGATAGGCGCGCTCCAGGTCCTGGCGGCGGTAGAAGTTGAACAGTACGCGCTTGGCGACGGTAGTGAGGAACGCGCGAGGCTCGATCAGTGCGGGTGTTGGCGGCGCGGTGAGCACGCGCATGAAGGTGTCCTGCGCCAGGTCTGCGGCACTTTCCGCGCAGCCGAGCTTGCGTCGCAACCAGCCGTTGAGCCAGTGGTGATGGTCCTGATACAAGACTTCGACGGTGGTGGACGGGCTCAACGCAAACACTCCGCAAGCATGAGCAAGCTTTAGAGAACAAGAATTGTTCGCATTGTAGGGTGCGCAAGCGGGTTCGGCAATGCGGCAGGGCAGGTGATTCATCCGTTCGGTTTTGCTTATGAGAATATTTATCATTAATATCGCCAGCTGAATAATCTGGCGCCGCCGCAATGAAAAGCAAAACCACACTGCCCGTGTCCTACCGCCTCGCCGTCACCTCGCGCGCGCTGGCGGCTGTTTTCGGCGGTTACCTGATCGCGTCCCTGGCCGCGGTGTGCATGGCGCTGTGGCTGCCCACCTCTCGCGCAGATGCGGTGGTGACCGGCATGATGAGCTCATTCGTGTTCTACCTGCTCGCGGTGCTCTGGTGCTTCGCCTGCCGCACCGCCTGGCGGGCCTGGTTTGGCGTGATGCTGCCGACTGCCGCGTTTGCCACCCTGGCGGGCGTGGGTTTGTGGATGGCGCGCACATGAAAGAGGGCTTTCGTCAGGCCATGGCCTGGTTGCACACCTGGGTCGGACTGATCTTTGGCTGGCTGCTGTTTGCGATTTTTCTGACCGGTACCCTGGCCTATTTCAAGGACGAGATCACCCACTGGATGCAGCCCGAAGTGCAGGCGCATCCGCTGGACGACGCGCGCAGCCTCGCCGTTGCCCAAGCCTATCTGCAGCAGCACGCGCCCGACGCCGCGCGCTGGTTCATCACGTTGCCCAACAGCCGCGATCCCGGCCTGTCGGTGATGTGGCAAGACAAGCTCGACCCCGGCAAGCGCGGTAATTTTGTCCAGAAAGTCGTTGACCCGGTCAGCGGCGAAGCCGTGCTGGCCCGTGACAGCAAGGGCGGCGAGTTCTTCTATCGCTTCCATTTCCAGCTGCAAATGCCCCATCCGTGGGGCCGCTGGCTGTCGACGCTTGCGGCCATGGTGATGTTCGTGGCGCTGATCACCGGCATCGTCACCCACAAGAAAATCTTCAAGGACTTCTTCACCTTCCGCCCGCGCAAGGGCCAGCGTTCCTGGCTCGACGGGCACAACGCAGTGGGGGTGCTGGTGCTGCCGTTCCACTTGATGATCACCTACAGCAGCCTGGTGATTTTCATGAGCATGGTCATGCCGGCGCCCATCATGGCGTCCTACGGCGCTGACACCCGCGCTTTCTTCAGCGAGATGTTCCCCGCCACCGACAACGCACCGGCCCTCGGTCAGCCGGCGCCGTTGCAGTCGCTGGTGCCGATGTACACGCAGGCACGTGCGCAATGGGCGGGCGGGCAGGTCGGACGGCTGGCGGTGAACAACCCGGGCGATGTGAACGCGTCGGTGAATATATTCCGCGCGGGCTCCGATCGCGTGGCGCAGGATTTTGGCAGCATGGTCTCGTTCAACGGTGCCACAGGGGAATTGCTGCGAGTGGGTGGCGGGCAATCGTTGCCGGCGCTGATCGGCGGCACGTTCTACGGCCTGCACATGGGCCATTTCGCCACGCCGGTGCTGCGCTGGCTTTACTTCATCTGTGGCCTGGCCGGCACGGCGATGATCGGCACCGGGCTGGTGATGTGGCTGGGCAAGCGCCAGCTCAAACATGCCAGAACCGGCGTCATGCCATATGAATTGCGCCTGGTGGAGACGCTGAACATCGCCAGCATGTCCGGGCTGTTGATCGCCATCGGCGCGTTTTTCTGGGCCAACCGCCTGCTGCCGGCGAGCTTCGCCGAGCGTTCCGACTGGGAGGTGCAGGCGTTCTTTATTGCCTGGGGCTTGAGCCTGTTGCATGCCGCGCTGCGCCGCGGACGCTGGGGCTGGATCGAGCAACTGAGCTGCGCGGCGCTGTTGCTTGGGGCCGTGCCTCTGTTGAATGCCATCACCACCGAACAACACTTGGGCGTGTCACTGGCCAGGGGCGACTGGGCCATGGCCGGTTTCGACCTCACCTGCCTGGGCAGCGGGGTCTTCCTGGCCTGGGCTGCGTGGAAGATGCGGTGCCGCATGGCGCCGCAGCCCACGGCCGAACGCGCCCTCGGGCTGAACCTTACGCGGGAGGCCCGCTGACATGCTGCTTGCGCTGCTGTTGTGCTATGCCGGATTCACCGCGCTGTGCCTGTCCACCGATCGGCACCACGGCGAGTTGCTACGCAGCAAGCCATCGCCACAGCGCCGCCTCGGCTGGCGTGCGAGCGGCTGGCTGCTGTTGCTCGGCTCGATCTGGCCAGCCGTCGCCGTGGCCGGCTGGAGCCAGGGCCTGGTCGAGTGGTGCGCGGTGCTGATGCTCAGCGCGCTGCTGCTGGTGCTGCTGTTGCCGTACCTGCCAAGGCTGGCCTTGAGCCTGGCGGGTGCCGGGTTGTTGGCCAGCCCCGTTGCGGCGTTTGTGACCCTCTGAGCCGCCATGATGATCAGCACGCCACCAGATTCCGAAGAGCGCCCGCCTACTGATGCGGCGTGCGGGCGTGCGCATTTTCTGCAGGTGTTTTTGTCCCAGCGCTCGCAGATGGAAGCCCTGGTGAGCCGGCGCGTCGGTTGCCGTGCGACAGCGGCCGACCTGGTGCAGGATTTGTTCCTGCGCTTCTGGCGCCGGCCGTTGGTGCAGGTCGAAGAACTCAGCACCTACCTGCTGCGTTGCGCTGGCAATATCGCCATCGACCACCTGCGCAGCGAAGGCGCCCGCTCGCGCAGCAGCGAGGGCTGGCTGCCCAAGCAACAGGACAATCAGGGCTCCGAGCCCCAGGCTGCGCTGGAAGCGGGCAATGACCTGCGCCATGTTGAAGCCGCCCTGCGCAGCCTGCCCGAGCGCACCCGGCAGATCTTCCTGCTCAACCGCATCCACGGGCGCAAGTACGCACAGATCGCCAAGGCCATGGGGCTGTCCCAAAGTGCCGTGGAAAAACATATGATGCGCGCCCTCGAAGCCTGCAAGGCCAGCCTTCGCGAGCCACCGCCTCCACGCACGCCAGGGAAAGCACCGTGAACGCTCAACCCACCCCCGCTCAGCAACAGGCCGCGCTCGTCTGGCTGAGCCTGCTGCACGATCAGCCCGGCAGTAGCGACCAGTTCAGGTTCAGCCACTGGCTGCGGGCCGACCCTGCCCATGCCGAGGCCTACGCCCAGGCTCAGGTTTTGTGGGAATTGAGCGAAGGGCCTGCGCGAACCCTCGCAGATGAAGAGGCGTTTGCGTTGCAGGGCTATTTGAACGCGATGACCACCACGAAGCGCTCGCGAGTGGCGCGCGGGTTCGGCGCCCTGGCGATCGCCGCGTGTCTGCTGGTGATGGTATCGATGGGCGCCGGCTGGCAGCCCTCGCGTTGGGTCGATGACCTGGGCGCCGATTACGTGACCGCGCCAGGGGAGGTGAAGACCTTTACGCTCGCTGACCAATCCAGCGTCGTCCTGGATGCGGACAGCGCGATTGCCGTGGATTTCAGTCACGGTGAACGGCATATCCGGCTGCGTCGCGGTGCCGGCTTTTTCAACGTGAACCACACCGGCGAGCCCTTTGTGGTCGAGGCGGGCAGTGGAGAGGCGCGGGTGCTGGGCACGCAGTTTGAAGTGCGTCTGCAACCGGCGGGGGCCGAGGTGACGGTGTTGTCCGGGCGGGTCGGTGTCACCGCGTCGAAGCAGGGCCCGCAGCAGATCCTGACGGCCGGCCAGCAAGTGGCTTATGCCGATGGCCGGACCGAACCCTTGCACGCGGTCGACAGCGAATCACGCCTGGCCTGGCGCGAGGGTTGGCTTAACTACTACCAGGCGCCATTGGCCGATGTGATCAACGACCTGGGCCGCTATTACCCCGGGCGCATCCTGCTGCTCAACGAGAAGATGGGCGCCAGGCGCGTGAGCGGCAGCTTTCCAAGCAAGGACCCGGCGGCCGTGCTGACGGCTTTGCAGGCCGTGCTGGGGTTTGAGCAACACAGCCTGCTGGGCCGGGTGATCGTGGTGCGCTGATTATTTCAGTGCCGCGATGATCGCGTCAGGGTTGTAATCCCGGATCAATGTCCCGTTCACGTCCACAAACGGAATTCCGCCGCCGCCCAGCGTTTCGTACGCTGCGCGGGCCTTGGCGTCTTTCTCTATATCGAAGGCCTGGTATGGAATGCCTTTCTTGTCCAGGAAGCGGCGGATCTGCTTGCAGTAGCCACACCATTGGGTCGCATAAAGCACCACGCGTGCCGACGTGCGCACCTGCTCAGGCACCACCTGGGACGGGTTGAACACCCGCTCGATCTTGCCCCAGTTCTGGATCACCACCACGACCAGCAACACCAGCAGGACTTTTTTAAAGACCCCGCCGAGCATCAGTTGCGGCGCTTGAGCTGGTCGGTCAGTTGGGTCGGCAGGCCTCTGATGATCAGCGTGCCTGCGGCTTCGTCGTACTCGATCTTGTCGCCCAGCAGGTGCGCTTCAAAGCTGATCGAGAGGCCTTCGGCGCGGCCGGTAAAGCGGCGGAACTGGTTGAGGGTGCGCTTATCGGCCGGAATTTCCGGCGACAGGCCGTAGTCCTTGTTGCGGATGTGGTCGTAGAACGCCTTGGGCCGATCCTCGTCGATCAGGCCCGACAGTTCCTCCAGGCCCATGGGCTCGCCGAGCTTGGCCTGGCTGCTGGCGTAGTCCACCAGGGTTTTGGTCTTTTCGCGGGCGGACTCGTCCGGCAGGTCTTCGCTCTCCACGAAGTCGCTGAACGCCTTGAGCAGCGTGCGGGTTTCGCCGGGGCCGTCGACGCCTTCCTGGCAGCCGATAAAGTCGCGGAAATACTCCGAAACCTTCTTGCCGTTCTTGCCCTTGATAAACGAGATGTACTGCTTGGACTGCTTGTTGTTCTGCCACTCGGACACGTTGATCCGCGCCGCCAAGTGCAACTGGCCAAGGTCCAGATGGCGCGACGGGGTCACGTCCAGCTCGTCGGTCACCGCCACGCCTTCACTGTGGTGCAGCAGGGCGATCGCCAGGTAGTCGGTCATGCCTTGCTGATAATGGGCAAACAGCACGTGGCCGCCGGTAGAGAGGTTGGACTCCTCCATCAGCTTTTGCAGGTGCTCGACCGCTGTGCGGCTGAAGGTGGTGAAGTCCTGGCCACCGTCGAAATACTCTTTCAACCAGCCGCTGAACGGGTGCGCGCCGGACTCGGCATGGAAAAACCCCCAGGCCTTGCCTTGTTTGGCGTTGTAGCTCTCGTTGAGGTCGGCCAGCATGTTCTCGATGGCGGCCGATTCGGACAGCTCCGAGTCGCGCGCATGAAGAACTGCAGGTGTGCCGTCGGGTTTTTTGTCGATCAGGTGGACGATGCAATGACGGATCGGCATAGGCTTCTCGGCTGGTTGAGGGGGAGCGGTGGGCCTCCCCAAAAAGTCGTCCAGTGTACCGCACCCATTGGCCGGGGCGCGCCTGGAAGCTGTTTTGCACGCCCGCTTACAGGCCATATGCCTTTTTTTCACGGTTTAGAGCGATAAAGCTGACCAAATGGGTAGGTAGAGGCGGATATTTCCCCGTCGCTGTGCTAGTTTTGCCCGGTCTTGCGCCAAGTCTCGGCGTTAAGCGTGCATTCAGCATCTGTCAGGTCGAACCAATCCCTGTTTAGAGCATCTATAACCCCGATCTCCGACGGTTATAAGCCAGGGGTGCCAGGCCTAGATGGCCGGGCTCGATGGCTGACACTGCACTCTGCAATCCATATGAATTTGATAGGGAAGGAACACCACAATGGCTATTACTAAAGACCAACTGATCGCTGACCTGGCTGAAGCAGTAGACGCACCGAAAACCACCGTGCGCGCTCTGCTGGACCAACTGAGCCAGGTTGTTGCCGATCAGCTGGAAAACGGCGGCGAAATCACTCTGCCAGGCGTTGGCAAACTGAAAGTGACCGAGCGTCCTGCCCGTACTGGCCGTAACCCTTCGACTGGCGCTGCCATCGAAATCGCTGCCAAAAAAGTTATCAAGCTGGTTGTGGCCAAAGGCCTGACCGACGCTGTTAACAAGTAAGACGCAGCAAAAAAAACCGTGCTCCGGAGCGATCCGGGCACGGTTTTTTCTTGCCTGCGATTTGGTTCTAGCGCACCCAGCGCTGGCGCCAGATCTGCTGCTCGTTTTTGGTCTGGAATGTCCAGGCCACGAACCGGCTCTGCTTTTGCCCCTGGGACATCTCCACCACCTGGCTTTCCAGCACACCGGCTTTTTTCAGGGCGGTTTCGATGGCCGGCAGGTTGGAGGCTTTTGACACCAGGGTGCTGAACCACAGCACCTTGTGCGCAAAATGCGCGCTCTCGGCGATCAACTGCGTCACGAAGCGCGCTTCGCCGCCCTCACACCACAGTTCGGCCGACTGGCCGCCGAAGTTCAGCACCGGCAGCTTGCGCTTCGGATCGGCCTTGCCCAAGGCCCGCCATTTGCGCTCACTGCCCTTGGTGGCTTCATCCATGGACGCATGGAAGGGCGGGTTGCACAGGGTCAGGTCAAAACGCTCGCCCGGCTCCAGCAGACCCAGCAGGATCTGCTTCGGGTTGGGTTGCAGGCGCAACTGGATGACCTTGCTCAGGTCGTTGGACTGCACGATGGCCTTGGCAGCGGCGACGGCGGTAGGGTCGACCTCGGAGCCGAGGAAATTCCAGCGGTATTCCATGTAGCCAATCAGCGGGTAGACGCAGTTGGCGCCCATGCCGATATCCAGCACCTTGACGATCGAGCCACGCGGGATCTTGCCGTCATTGCCGCTGGCCAGCAGGTCGGCGAGGAAGTGCACGTAGTCGGCGCGTCCCGGTACCGGTGGGCACAGGTAATCAGCCGGAATGTCCCAATGCTGGATGCCATAGAACGACTTGAGCAACGCCCGGTTGAAGACGCGCACCGCATCGGGGCTGGCGAAGTCGATGCTTTCCTTGCCATAGGGATTGATGATCACGAATTGCGCCAGTTCCGGCGTGGTCTTGATCAGCGCCGGGAAGTCGTAACGGCCCGTGTGGCGGTTGCGTGGGTGCAGGGTAGCCTCTTTGCGCGGTGCGACGGGTTTGGCCGTGGCGGCGGTTTTGGGCTTCTTGCGCGGAGGTTTGGGCGTAGTGGGAGCGGTCATGTTGATTCGGTGTTGGCTCAAAGTGGTGGGCATTGTCACACATTCCCTCTGCCTGCCTGGGTTAAATGTGGGCGTTTGCAGGGCAAAAAAAGAGACCCGAAGGTCTCTTTTCTCACACGGTTCAAGCCTTACAGGCTGGAAATCCGCGCATGCTGCTCCGCCAGTTTGCCCAGGGCTTGCTCAGCCTCGGCCAGTTTGGCGCGTTCCTTGTCGATCACTTCGGCCGGCGCCTTGTCGACGAATGCGGCGTTGGACAGCTTGCCGCCCACCCGTTGCACTTCGCCTTGCAAGCGCAGCATTTCCTTGTCGAGACGGGCCAATTCCGCGCCCTTGTCGATCAGCCCGGCCATCGGCACCAGCACTTCCATGTCGCCCACCAGTGCGGTGGCGGACAAAGGTGCCTCTGCGCCATCGGCCAGCACGGTGATCGATTCCAGCTTCGCCAGCTTCTTGAGCAGCGCATCGTTCTCATTGAGACGACGCTGATCCTCGGCACTGGCGTTCTTCACAAACACCGCCAATGGCTTGCCCGGCCCGATGTTCATTTCGGCGCGAATGTTGCGCGTGCCGAGCATCAGGGTCTTGAGCCATTCGATATCGCTTTCGGCGGCCTCATCGATGCGGGCCTCATTGGCCACCGGCCACGGCTGCAGCATGATGGTCTTGCCGTCGATACCGGCCAGCGGCGCGAGGCGCTGCCAGATTTCTTCGGTGATGAACGGCATGAACGGATGCGCCAGGCGCAGCGCCACTTCCAGCACGCGCACCAGGGTGCGTCGGGTGCCGCGCTGGCGTTCGACCGGCGCATTTTCGTCCCACAGCACTGGCTTGGACAGCTCCAGGTACCAGTCGCAATACTGGTTCCAGATGAACTCGTACAGGGCTTGTGCCGCCAGGTCGAAACGGAACTGGTCGAGCTGGCGGGTCACTTCGGCTTCGGTGCGTTGCAGTTGCGAGATGATCCAGCGATCGGCCAGGCTCAGCTCATAGGCTTCGCCGTTCTGACCGCAGTCCTCGCCCTTGTCCAGCACGTAGCGTGCGGCGTTCCAGATCTTGTTGCAGAAGTTGCGATAACCTTCGACGCGGCCCATGTCGAACTTGATGTCGCGACCGGTGGAGGCCAGTGAGCAGAAGGTAAAGCGCAGGGCGTCGGTGCCATAGCTGGCAATGCCACCTTCGAATTCGTCGCGGGTCTGCTTCTCGATCTTTTTCGCCAGTTTGGGCTGCATCAGGCCTGAGGTGCGTTTTTGCACCAGGGTTTCCAGGTCGATGCCGTCGATGATGTCCAGCGGGTCCAGAACGTTGCCCTTGGACTTGGACATCTTCTGGCCTTGGCCATCACGTACCAGCCCATGCACATAAACGGTCTTGAACGGCACCTGTGGCGTGCCGTCCTCGTTTTTCACCAGGTGCATGGTGAGCATGATCATCCGGGCAACCCAGAAGAAAATGATGTCGAAGCCAGTGACCAGCACGTCGGTGGAGTGGAATTTCTTGAGGAATTCGGTCTGCTGCGGCCAGCCGAGGGTCGAGAACGTCCACAGGCCCGCGCTGAACCAGGTGTCCAGTACGTCGTTGTCCTGCTGCAACGCCACGTCCGCGCCCAGGTTGTGTTTGGCCCGCACTTCGGCTTCGTCGCGGCCTACGTAGACCTTGCCCGACTCGTCGTACCAGGCCGGAATGCGATGGCCCCACCACAGTTGACGGCTGATGCACCAATCCTGGATGTCACGCATCCACGAGAAGTACATGTTTTCGTACTGCTTGGGCACGAACTGGATGCGGCCGTCTTCGACAGCGGCAATCGCAGGCTCGGCCAGCGGCTTGGTGGACACATACCACTGGTCGGTCAACCACGGTTCGATCACGGTGCCGGAGCGGTCGCCCTTCGGCACTTTCAGACCGTGGTCGTCCACGCTCACCAGCAGGCCGGCGGCATCGAACGCGGCAACAATCTGCTTGCGCGCTTCAAAGCGGTCTAGGCCTGCGTATTCGGCCGGGATCTTGCCGTCGATGCTGTCGTTGAGCGTGCCGTCCAGGTTGAACACCTGGCAGGCCGGCAAGACGGCGGCGTTTTTATCGAAGATGTTCAGCAGCGGCAGGTTGTGGCGCTTGCCGACTTCATAGTCGTTAAAATCGTGGGCCGGGGTGATCTTCACGCAGCCGGTGCCGAATTCGGGATCGCAGTAGTCGTCCGCGATGATCGGGATACGGCGACCGACCAGCGGCAGCTCGACGAATTTGCCAATCAGCGCCTGGTAGCGTTCATCGTTCGGGTTAACCGCGACGGCGGCATCGCCGAGCATGGTTTCCGGGCGGGTGGTGGCGACGATCAGGTAGTCATTGCCTTCGGCGGTTTTGGCACCGTCGGCCAGTGGATACTTGAGGTTCCACAGAAAGCCTTTCTCGTCGTGGTTTTCCACTTCGAGGTCGGAGATTGCCGTGTGCAGCTTGGTGTCCCAGTTGACCAGGCGCTTGCCGCGGTAGATCAGGCCGTCTTCATGCAGGCGCACGAAGGCTTCTTTCACGGCATCCGACAGGCCGTCGTCCATGGTGAAGCGCTCGCGGCTCCAGTCGACGGACGAACCCAGGCGGCGGATCTGACGGCTGATATTGCCGCCGGACTGGTCTTTCCACTCCCAGATCTTTTCCAGGAATTTCTCGCGGCCCAGGTCATGACGGCTTTGCCCGGTGGCTTCGAGTTGGCGCTCCACCAGCATCTGCGTGGCGATGCCAGCGTGGTCGGTACCGGGCTGCCACAGGGTGTCTCGGCCCTGCATGCGGCGGAAACGGATCAACGCGTCCATGATGGCATTGTTGAAGCCATGGCCCATGTGCAGGCTGCCGGTGACGTTCGGCGGCGGGATCATGATGGTGTAGGAGTCGCCTGCACCTTGTGGGGCGAAATAGTTCTCGGACTCCCAGGTGTTGTACCAGGAAGTTTCAATAGCGTGGGGCTGATAGGTCTTATCCATGCGCG
Organism: Pseudomonas poae; assembly: GCF_001439785.1. GTDB lineage: Bacteria > Pseudomonadota > Gammaproteobacteria > Pseudomonadales > Pseudomonadaceae > Aquipseudomonas > Aquipseudomonas poae. The sequence continues at coordinate 21,894 of NZ_JYLI01000031.1, forward strand.
GCGGGACCCTAGTTGGCATTTATTCAGGAAAGCCGGCAAGTATAACGGGGGATATGGCGCAGGGCGAGGTGAGCCTGCGCTGAATCAAATGTGAGAACGGTGCAGGGTTCAGTTCTGGTATTGGCTGAGCAGCCGCTCCATCCGCGCATCCAGCCGGCGCTTGATTTCGGTTTCGATGTGCGGGGCGAAGTCGTCGATCACGTCCTGCATGATCAATTGCGCGGCGGCGCGCAGTTCGTTGTCCAGGTGCAGCAACAGGGCGTCCTGTGGTTTTTCCACTGGCGCGGCAGCCGGTTGCGGGGCTGCCGTGTCGAAGGCCATGGCAATCTGTGCCTCGTCCATGACCGCCTCGGTCAGCAACGGTGGCTGCAGATCATCATCACCCAGCAGCTGACGGATCGACTCAAGGTCATCCAGCAAATGGTCGTCTTTTTTAATCGGGTTTGGTGTGTCCATCATCTACTCAAAGTCGTTGTAGCCGGTGATCCTGCAGAGGATAGCCCTGTTCACGATAGAAACGAAAACTCTCCCGCGCGGCCTGACGAATAGCCGGGTCTTCCACCACCACTTCCGCCACGCGGGCGAAAGCCTTGGCAAATGCCGGGACTTTCAGATCCAGGTTGATCAGCAGGTCCTGATGATCGCCGCAGCTCTCTGCCAGGCCCAATACCACCTGGCCCTCGGGTTCGGATTCGGCGGGGCCGTGGGGCACGAAGCTTTCGCCCTTGAACCGCCACAGGCGTGCGTCCAGCTCGTCGCGCTGGCCGGCATCGCTGCAATGCAGGTAGATGCGGTGGCCCATGCGCCAGGCTTTTTCGGTGAGTTTGCAGGCAAAGTCCAGGCGCGCGAGCGGGTCGGCGCTGGGCAATATATAGAAGTCGACTTGGGTCATTGCGGTTCCTGAGGCCGGGGCGGAGAAATGATCACCGCCCCGGCGTCTTCAGTTTCAGGCCTTGGCGCGATCCAGCAGGTACTGGGTCAGCAGGGGCACCGGACGACCGGTGGCGCCTTTGTCCTTGCCGCCGCTGGTCCAGGCGGTGCCAGCGATATCCAGGTGGGCCCAGTTGAAGTTCTTGGCAAAGCGCGACAGGAAGCAGGCCGCGGTGATGGTGCCTGCTTTCGGGCCACCGATGTTGGCGATGTCGGCGAACGGGCTGTCCAGCTGTTCCTGGTACTCATCGAACAGCGGCAATTGCCAGGCGCGGTCGTCGGCGGCTTTACCGGCGCTCAGCAGTTGCTCGATCAGTTCGTCGTTGTTGCCCAAAAGGCCCGAAGTATGGGCGCCCAGGGCCACCACGCAGGCACCGGTCAGGGTGGCGATGTCGATCACGGCCTGTGGCTTGAAGCGCTCGGCATAGGTGAGGGCGTCGCACAGCACCAGGCGGCCTTCGGCGTCGGTGTTGAGGATCTCGACGGTCTGGCCGCTCAGGGTCGTGACGATGTCGCCCGGACGGGTCGCGCCGCCGCTCGGCATGTTCTCGGCGCAGGCCAGGATGCACACCAGATTGATCGGCAGCTTGAGTTCCAGCACCGCACGCAGGGTGCCGAACACACTGGCGGCGCCGCCCATGTCGTACTTCATCTCATCCATGCCGGCACCTGGCTTGAGGCTGATGCCGCCGGTGTCGAAGGTGATGCCTTTACCCACAAGGGCGTAAGGTTTCTCGGACTTCTTGCCGCCGTTGTAGTGCATCACGATCAGGCGCGGAGGCTGGTCGCTGCCCTGGCCCACGGCGTAGAACGAGCCCATGCCCAGTTCCTTGATCTTCTTCTCATCCAGCACTTCAACCTTCAGCCCCTTGAACTCCTTGCCCAGCGCCTTGGCCTGTTCGCCAAGGTACGTCGGGTGGCAGATGTTCGGCGGCAGGTTGCCCAGGTCGCGGGTGAACGACATGCCGTTGGCGATCGCGGTGGCGTGGGTCACGGCGCGCTGCACCTCGGCCTGGGCGGCCTTGATGGTCAGCAGAGTGATTTTCTTGAGCGCGCGCGGTTCGGCCTTCTGGCTCTTGAACTGATCGAACACATAACCGCCGTCCACCAGGCTTTCGGCCAGCAGGCGGGTCTTGCCGTAGCTGTCACGGCCCTTGACGACGATTTCATCGAGTGCCAGCACGGCATCGGTGCCGCCCAGGCCCTTGAGGGTGGCGAGCAGGGTGCTGATGATCTTGCGGAACGGGCGGTCGCCCAGTTCGGCGTCCTTGCCCACGCCCACCAGCAATACGCGGTCGGCCTTGAGGTTGGGCAGGCTTTGCAGCAGCAGGCTTTGGCCCACTTTGCCGGCCAGGTCGCCGCGCTTGAGGATCGCGCTGATCGCGCCGCCGCTCAATTCGTCGAGTTGGCTGGCGGCGACGCCCAGCGTGCGGCCTTCGCCAATGGCGACCACGAGGGTGGCGGTCTTCAACGTTTCGGGGCTAACGCTTTTTACAACCAGTTCCATGTTCGGGTCCCTTATAAAGGTCGGTGAGCCTGGCGTCTGTGTGGCCAGGCTTAAAGCGAGGCAGTTGTGTAAACCGCCCGCGACAAGGGCCGCAGTTTGAACCTCGCAGGCGAAGCCTGACAACCCTCGGTGCACGCTTTGTGCTCGCGCATGAGGTTGCTCCGTGACAGGCGCTGTCAATCACAGGATAATGCGCCATCTTTTTAGCCGGCCCGTGCAAACGGGTCGCTCGGTATGCTTGCTTGTTTGGCCGCCTTAGCCTGACAACCCTGGAGTGTCTGGTTTGATCGTCTTCCGTTATCTATCCCGCGAAGTCCTGTTGACCCTGAGTGCCGTGAGTGCGGTATTGCTGGTCATCATCATGAGTGGTCGTTTCGTCAAATACCTGGCCCAGGCGGCTTCCGGCGCCCTCGACCCCGGCTCGCTGTTCCTGATCATGGGCTTTCGCCTGCCGGGTTTTTTGCAGTTGATCCTGCCGTTGGGCCTGTTCCTCGGGATCCTGCTGGCTTATGGCCGGCTGTACCTTGAGAGCGAAATGACCGTGCTGTCGGCGACCGGCATGAGCCAGCAGCGTCTGCTGGCCATGACCATGATCCCGGCGGCCGGCGTCGCGCTGATCGTGGCCTGGCTGAGCCTCAGCCTGGCGCCTCAGGGCGCCATGCAATTTCAGCTGGTGCTGAACAAGCAGGACGCCATGACCGAGTTCGACACCCTCGAACCGGGCCGCTTCCAGGCGCTCAACGACGGCACCCGGGTGACCTACACCGAAACCCTGACCGACGACCGCGCCAACCTCGGCGGGGTGTTCATCTCCGAAAAACGCCTGGGCCAGGACAAAAAGGACCGTGGCATCTCCGTGCTGGTCGCCGATGCCGGGCGACAGGAAGTCCGTCCCGACGGCAGCCGCTACCTGATCCTGGAAAACGGCTATCGCTATGACGGCAGCCCCGGCCAGGCCGACTACCGCGCCATCAAGTACGACACCTACGGTGTGATGCTCGCGCGGCCGGACGTCAGCGACGAAGTCACCGACCGCGACGCAATCCCCACTCAGGAGCTGTTCGGCAGCACCGAGCTGCGCTCCATCGCCGAGCTGCAATGGCGTATTTCCCTGCCGCTGCTGGTATTTATCGTCACCCTGATGGCCGTGCCGCTGTCGCGCGTCAACCCGCGCCAGGGCCGCTTCCTCAAGCTGCTGCCGGCGATCCTGCTGTACATGGCCTACCTCACCATCCTGATTTCCGCGCGCGGCTCCCTGGAGAAGGGCAAGCTGTCGCCGACCCTTGGCCTGTGGTGGGTGCACGGGATCTTCCTGGTGATCGGCCTGGGGCTGCTGTACTGGGAACCTATCCGCTTGAAAATGAAGAGCCGTCGTGGCCAGAAGGAGATGGCGCGTGGTTAAGCTCGATCGCTACATTGGCAAAAGTGTACTGGTCGCCATCCTGGCGGTATTGGGCATCATCCTCGGCCTGGCTTCGCTGTTCGCCTTTATCGATGAGGTCAGCAACGTCAGCGACACCTACACGGTGACCGACGTGCTGAGCTATGTGGCCCTCACCGCGCCGCGCCGTCTCTACGACATGATGCCCATGGCCGCGCTGATCGGTTGCCTGATCGGCCTGGGTAGCCTGGCCAGCAACAGCGAACTGACCATCATGCGCGCCGCCGGGGTTTCTGTCGGTCGTATCGTGTGGGCGGTGATGAAGCCCATGTTGCTGCTGATGGCCTGCAGCGTGCTGATCGGCGAGTACGTCGCGCCGCCGGCCGAAACCACCGCCCAGGCCAATCGCGCCCTGGCCCAGGGTTCGGGCGATGCGCAAAGCGCCAAGCACGGTCTGTGGCACCGCCAGGGTGAGGAGTTCATCCACATCAACGCCGTGCAGCCGGGCGGCCTGCTGATCGGGGTGACGCGCTACACCTTCGATAAAGAGCGTCACATGTTGTCGTCCAGTTTCGCCAAACGCGCGCAGTACAGCGCCGATCAATGGCAATTGACCGATGTCACCACCACTTTCTTCCGCAACGCGGGGCAGGGCACCAAGGCCAGCACCGAAGTGATCAACGTGCCGACCGAGCAATGGGACATCGCCCTGAAGCCGGAACTGCTCAATACCGTGGTGATGATCCCGGAAAGCCTGCCCATCTCCGGGTTGTGGAGCTATATCCACTACCTCAAGGACCAGGGCCTGAATAACGGCCGTTACTGGTTGGCATTTTGGGTCAAGGTATTGCAACCGGTGGTTACCGCCGCGCTGGTGTTGATGGCTATTTCGTTCATCTTCGGCCCGCTGCGCTCGGTTACCCTCGGCCAGCGCGTATTCACCGGTGTGCTGGTGGGCTTCACCTTCCGCATTGCTCAGGACCTGCTTGGGCCGTCGAGCCTGGTGTTCGGTTTCTCGCCGCTGTTTGCGGTGCTGGTGCCGACCGCCATCTGCGCCCTCGCCGGGTTCTGGCTGCTGCGCCGCGCCGGGTAGGGGATGCCCCTGCAGTTGAAAAGGCCCCGTATTGACGGGGCCTTTTGCGTTCTGGACAGCAAAGATGACGTCTGGCCCGAGCATCAGGTACAATTCCCGGCTATTTTTCAGCGGGCAATCTGCCTGCAGCCTTTTTGAGTGTTGATCCGTGAGTGATTTGAGTCATATCCGCAATTTCTCCATCATCGCCCACATTGACCATGGTAAGTCGACGCTGGCCGATCGATTCATCCAGATGTGCGGCGGCCTTGCCGAGCGTGAAATGGAAGCCCAGGTACTGGATTCCATGGAGCTCGAACGCGAGCGCGGGATCACCATCAAGGCCCACAGCGTCACCCTGTACTACACCGCCAAAGACGGTATCCGGTACCAGCTCAACTTCATTGACACCCCTGGCCACGTTGACTTCACCTACGAAGTCAGCCGTTCGCTGGCGGCCTGCGAAGGCGCTTTGCTGGTAGTGGACGCAGGCCAGGGCGTCGAAGCTCAGTCCGTAGCCAACTGCTACACCGCCATCGAGCAAGGCCTGGAAGTAATGCCGGTGCTGAACAAGATCGACCTGCCCCAGGCCGATCCGGACCGGGTCAAGGAAGAAATCGAGAAGATCATCGGCATCGACGCCACCGACGCCGTCGAATGCAGCGCCAAGACCGGCCTGGGCGTGGACGAAGTGCTCGAGCGGCTGGTCCACACCATCCCGGCGCCCACCGGCAACTACGAAGATCCGCTGCAAGCGCTGATCATCGACTCCTGGTTCGACAACTACCTGGGCGTTGTCTCCCTGGTGCGCGTGCGCCACGGCCGTGTGAAGAAGGGCGACAAGATCCTGGTCAAGTCCACCGGCAAGATCCACCTGGTGGACAGCGTCGGCGTGTTCAACCCCAAGCACACTGCGACCACCGACCTGAAAGCCGGTGAAGTAGGCTTCATCATCGCCGGTATCAAGGACATCCACGGTGCGCCGGTGGGTGACACCCTGACCCTCAGTTCCACGCCGGATGTCGACGTGCTGCCGGGCTTCAAGCGCATCCAGCCGCAGGTCTACGCCGGCCTGTTCCCGGTCAGCTCCGACGACTTCGAAGACTTCCGCGAGGCCCTGCAAAAGCTGACCCTCAACGATTCTTCGTTGCAGTACACCCCGGAAAGCTCAGACGCCCTGGGCTTCGGCTTCCGCTGCGGGTTCCTTGGCATGCTGCACATGGAAATCATCCAGGAGCGCCTGGAGCGTGAATACGACCTGGACCTGATCACCACCGCGCCGACCGTTATTTTTGAGCTGGCGCTGAAAACCGGTGAAACGATTTACGTCGACAACCCCTCCAAGCTTCCAGACCTGTCTTCCATCGAAGACATGCGCGAACCCATCGTGCGCGCCAATATCCTGGTGCCCCAGGAACACCTGGGCAACGTGATTACCCTGTGTATCGAAAAGCGTGGCGTGCAGCACGACATGCTGTTCCTCGGCACCCAGGTGCAAGTGACCTACGATTTGCCGATGAACGAAGTGGTCCTGGACTTCTTCGACCGTCTCAAATCCACCAGTCGCGGCTATGCTTCGCTGGATTACCATTTCGACCGCTACCAATCGGCCAATCTGGTGAAACTGGATGTACTGATCAACGGCGACAAAGTGGATGCCCTTGCGCTGATCGTGCACAAGGACAACGCGCACTACAAAGGTCGCCAGTTGACCGAAAAAATGAAAGAACTGATTCCGCGTCAGATGTTCGACGTCGCGATCCAGGCCGCCATCGGTGGGCAGATCATTGCGCGAACCTCCGTCAAGGCTCTCAGAAAGAACGTATTGGCCAAATGCTACGGCGGTGACGTAAGCCGTAAGCGCAAGCTGCTTGAGAAGCAAAAGGCCGGTAAAAAACGCATGAAGCAAGTGGGCAACGTGGAAATTCCACAAGAAGCCTTCCTTGCGGTGCTCAGGTTGGATAGTTAGGTCCTATGTCACTAAATTTCCCGCTGTTGCTGGTCATTGCCGTTGCCGTCTGCGGCCTCCTGGCGTTGCTCGATCTGGTGTTCTTCGCACCACGTCGGCGCGCGGCTATCGCGTCGTATCAGGGCAGCGTCAGCCAGCCCGATGCGGTCGTGATCGAGAAGCTGAACAAGGAACCGTTGCTGGTTGAATACGGCAAGTCGTTCTTCCCGGTGCTGTTCATCGTGCTGGTGCTGCGTTCGTTTCTGGTGGAGCCGTTCCAGATCCCGTCGGGGTCGATGAAACCTACCCTGGACGTGGGCGACTTCATTCTGGTGAACAAGTTTTCCTACGGGATTCGCCTGCCGGTGGTCGACAAGAAGGTCATCGAAGTCGGTGACCCGCAGCGCGGCGACGTGATGGTGTTCCGCTACCCGAGCGATCCGAACGTCAACTACATCAAGCGTGTGGTCGGCCTGCCGGGTGACGTGATTCGCTACACCAGCGACAAGCGCCTGTTCATCAACGGTGAATCGGTGGCCGAGAAGCTGCTGGGCGCCGAGCCGAACACCCTGGGCAGCGCCGAGCTGTATCAGGAAAAACTCGGTGCGGTAGAGCACCAGATCCGCAAGGAAATGAGCCGTTACCGCGCAACGCCCGATGGCGAGTGGAAAGTGCCGGCCGGGCACTACTTCATGATGGGCGACAACCGCGACAACTCCAATGACAGCCGCTACTGGGATGATCCCAGCATTCCCAAAGAGCTGCTGGGCATGGTCCCCGACCAGAATATCGTCGGCAAGGCCTTCGCGGTCTGGATGAGCTGGCCGGAACCCAAGCTCAGCCACTTGCCGAACTTCTCGCGGGTCGGGCTGATCAAGTAATACAGGCGGCGCTGTGAACACAGCGCCGAATGCTTTTCTGGGGCCTGGACAATGTCCGGTCTCACGCGGCAACTATCAGGATTTGAATTTGAACACTGCGTCAATCGTCGATGGCCGCCGGTGCCACCAACTAGATATGGATAAACCGTGACCGTTTCTCTGAGTCGTCTCGAGCGCCAGCTCGGCTACACCTTCAAGGATCAGGAATTGATGGTCCTTGCCCTCACACACCGCAGCTTTGCAGGGCGCAATAACGAGCGCCTGGAATTCCTCGGTGATGCCATCCTCAATTTCGCCGCCGGTGAGGCGTTGTTCGAGCGCTTCCCCCAGGCGCGCGAAGGCCAGCTTTCACGCCTGCGTGCGCGGCTGGTGAAAGGCGAGACCCTGGCCGTGCTGGCCCGTGGTTTTGGCCTGGGCGAATACCTGCGCCTGGGGTCCGGCGAATTGAAGAGCGGCGGTTTTCGTCGCGAGTCGATCCTGGCCGATGCCCTGGAAGCCTTGATCGGCGCAATCTACCTGGATGCGGGCATGGAGACGGCCAAAGAGCGTGTGGTCGCCTGGCTGGCATCGGAGATCGAAAGCCTGACCCTGGTCGACACCAACAAGGATCCCAAGACCCGCCTGCAGGAATACCTGCAGTCGCGCGGGTGCGAACTGCCACGCTACGAAGTGGTGGATATTCAGGGTGAGCCCCATTGCCGCGTGTTCTTCGTGGAATGTGAAATCACTTTATTGAACGAAAAAAGCCGAGGTCAGGGTGTGAGCCGTCGTATTGCCGAACAGGTAGCGGCCGCTGCAGCACTGATTGCCCTGGGCGTGGAGAATGGCCATGACTGATTCAACCGCAACACGCTGTGGCTATGTTGCCATCGTCGGCCGCCCCAACGTGGGCAAGTCCACGCTGCTCAACCACATCCTCGGCCAGAAGCTTGCGATCACCTCGCGCAAGCCGCAGACCACCCGGCACAACATGCTTGGCATCAAGACCGAAGGCAGTGTGCAGGCGGTGTACGTCGACACTCCTGGCATGCACAAGGGGGGCGAAAAAGCCCTCAACCGCTACATGAACAAGACCGCCTCGGCGGCGTTGAAAGACGTCGACGTGGTGATCTTCGTGGTCGACCGCACCAAGTGGACCGACGAAGACCAGATGGTCCTGGAGCGCGTGCAGTACGTCACCGGCCCGCTGATAGTGGCACTGAACAAGACCGACCGCATCGAAGACAAAGCCGAGCTGATGCCGCACCTGACCTGGCTGCAGGAGCAACTGCCGAACGCGCAGATCATGCCGATCTCGGCGCAGCACGGCCACAACCTTGAAGCCCTCGAGCGCGTGATCGCCGGCTACCTGCCGGAAAACGAACACTTCTTCCCGGAAGATCAGATCACCGACCGCAGCAGCCGCTTTCTCGCCGCTGAACTGGTGCGCGAGAAAATCATGCGCCAGATGGGCGCCGAGCTGCCGTACCAGATCACCGTGGAAATCGAAGAATTCAAGCAGCAGGGCAAGACCTTGCACATCCATGCGCTGATCCTCGTCGAACGTGATGGCCAGAAAAAAATCATCATTGGCGACAAGGGCGAGCGCATCAAGCGCATCGGCACCGAGGCGCGCAAGGACATGGAGCTGCTGTTCGACTCCAAGATCATGCTCAACCTGTGGGTGAAGGTGAAGGGTGGCTGGTCCGATGACGAGCGCGCACTGCGCTCGCTGGGCTACGGCGACCTGTAACAGGCCCGCAGAACAGCGCGGGGCAAAAATATGGGAGGGGGCTTGCTGTGGCGAGCGGGCTTGCCCCGCGTTGGGGCGCGAAGCGCCCCCAATCCAGCAAAACGCGGTGTACCTGATACGGCTCAGCGCCTGGTTTTGGGGCTGCTGCGCAGCCCAACGCAGGACAAGCCTGCTCGCCACAGCAAGTGTTTACTTAGCACATTGATTGCTCCTTAGAGATTCTGCGTCTCATGTCCCAATCCCCACCCCCCAGCCAACTCGCCTACGTGCTGCACAGCCGCGCCTATCGCGAGACCAGCGCGCTGGTGGACTTCCTCACGCCCCAGGGCCGGCTGCGCGCGGTATTGCGCAGCGCGCGCGGCAAGGCCGGTACGTTGGCGCGGCCATTCGTGGCGCTGGACGTCGAGTTTCGGGGCAAGGGCGAGTTGAAGAACGTCGGCCGCCTGGAAAGCGTCGGCACCTCCGCCTGGCTCAATGGCGATGCGCTGTTCAGCGGCCTCTACCTCAATGAACTGCTGATCCGCCTGCTGCCCGCCGAAGACCCGCACCCCGGCGTGTTCGATCACTACGCTGCCACCTTGCTCGCCCTCGCCGAAGGCCGCCCGCTGGAGCCGTTGTTGCGCGCGTTCGAATGGCGTCTGCTGGACGACCTGGGATACGGCTTCGAACTGAGCAACGACGTGCACGGCGAGCCCGTCGCCGCCGACGGCATGTACCGCCTGCAGGTCGACGCCGGCCTTGAGCGCGTCTACCTGCTGCAACCGGGGCTGTTCCAGGGCGCCGAGTTGCTGGCCATGAGCGAGGCGGACTGGACCGCGCCCGGCGCGCTGTCGGCCGCCAAACGCCTGATGCGCCAGGCTCTCGCGGTGCACTTGGGTGGCAAGCCGCTGGTCAGTCGCGAGTTGTTTCGAAAGCCCTGACATCCCCGTGTATGCTGTGCACCGATTCTTTCCCCTTTCAGGAGCGCTTCCGTGAGCACCAGCAATCGTATTCTTCTTGGCGTCAACATCGACCACGTTGCCACCCTGCGTCAGGCCCGGGGCACTCGCTACCCGGACCCGGTCAAGGCCGCGCTGGACGCCGAAGAAGCGGGCGCCGATGGCATCACCGTGCACCTGCGCGAAGACCGTCGCCATATTCAGGAACGTGACGTGCTGCTGCTTAAGGACGTTCTTCAAACCCGCATGAATTTCGAAATGGGCGTCACCGAAGCCATGATGGCCTTCGCCGAGCGCATCCGCCCGGCGCACATCTGCCTGGTGCCGGAAACCCGCCAGGAACTCACCACCGAAGGCGGCCTCGACGTGGCCGGCCAGGAAGCGCGGATCAAGGCCGCCGTGGAGCGCCTGTCGCAGATCGGCAGCGAAGTCTCGCTGTTCATCGACGCCGACGAGCGCCAGATCGAAGCCTCGCGCCGTGTCGGTGCGCCGGCCATCGAGCTGCACACCGGCCGTTACGCTGACGCCACCACGCCTGGCGAAGTCGCCGATGAGCTGCAACGGGTTATCGACGGCGTGACGTTCGGTCTCCAGCAAGGCTTGATCGTCAATGCCGGCCATGGTCTGCACTACCACAACGTGCAGGCCGTGGCCGCGATCAAGGGCATCAACGAGTTGAACATCGGCCACGCGCTGGTGGCCCACGCACTGTTCGTCGGCTTCAAAGGCGCGGTGGCCGAAATGAAAGCCCTGATCCTCGCCGCCGCCAAAGCCTGAAGAACGCAGAAAATCCAGTGTGAGAGGGGGGCTTGCTCCCACATTTTGATCCCCATCAGGCTCCAGCAATCAACCGTGCGGCAATGCGAAGCCTTACTGTTTAGCCGATGGCGGTGTATCGTATCCGCCCTTTGCAGGTCCCGTGCCTGCGGCTGATACGTGAGGTTGTTGTGTCCCGATCCTTTTCCCGTCGACAGATCCTGGGTGGTCTTGCAGGCCTGGCCGTTGTAGGCGTCGGCGCCGGGGGCGGCTATCGCTACTGGCTGGGGAAAGTCGCCGAGTCCGAGGCGGGGCACGATTACGAGTTGATCGCGGCGCCCCTGGATGTGGAACTGGTGCCCGGCCACATCACCCAGGCCTGGGCATTCGGCCCCTCGGCGCCCGGCACCGAGCTTCGCGTGCGCCAGGGCGAATGGCTGCGGGTACGTTTCATCAATCACTTGCCGGTGGCCACCACCATCCACTGGCACGGCATCCGCCTGCCGCTGGAAATGGACGGCGTGCCCTACGTCTCGCAACTGCCGGTATTGCCCGGCGAATACTTCGACTACAAATTCCGCGTGCCCGACGCTGGCAGCTACTGGTACCACCCCCATGTGAACAGCAGCGAAGAACTCGGCCGTGGCCTGGTCGGCCCGCTGATCATCGAAGAGCGCGAACCCACCGGCTTCAAGCACGAACGCACCCTCAGCCTCAAAAGCTGGCATGTGGACGAAGACGGCGCGTTCGTCGCGTTCAGCATCCCACGCGAAGCGGCGCGCGGCGGTACGGCGGGGCGCCTGTCCACCATCAATGGCGTGTCCCAGGCAGTGATTGACCTGCCGGCCGGGCAGATCACCCGCGTGCGCCTGCTCAACCTCGATAACACCCTGACCTATCGCATCAACATTCCGGACGTCGAAGCGCAGATCTACGCACTGGACGGCAACCCCATCGAACCGCGCCCGCTGGGCAAGGAATACTGGCTGGGGCCCGGCATGCGCATTTGTCTGGCGATCAAGGCCCCGCCGGCGGGTGCAGAACTGTCGATCCGCAACGGGCCGGTGCGCCTGGGCACCTTCCGCTCGGTAGCCAACACCGATGCGCCCAGCCAATGGCCGCCCGCGTTGCCGGCCAACCCGATCAGCGAGCCGGACCTGGCCAATGCCGAGAAACTCAACTTCAACTTTGAATGGGTGGGCACGGTGTCGGTGGATGACGGCAAGCCGCCGAGCCTGTGGCAGATCAACGGCAAGGCCTGGGACATCACCGACAAGACCTGCGCCGACCGCCCGATTGCCAAACTGGAAAAGGGCAAGAGCTACATTTTCGAACTGAAGAACATGACCCAGTACCAGCACCCAATCCATTTGCACGGCATGAGCTTCAAGGTCATTGCCTCGAACCGCCACAAGGTGGTGCCGTACTTCACCGACACTTACCTGCTGGGCAAGAACGAACGCGCCCGCGTGGCCTTGGTGGCGGATAATCCCGGGGTGTGGATGTTCCATTGCCATGTGATCGACCACATGGAAACCGGCCTGATGGCCTCCATCGAGGTGGCGTGATGCGCCAGATTCGCCCCGCCGCAATCATCGATCGCAGCCGCGACCAGCACTTCATGCGCGAAGCCCTGGCCCTCGCTGCACAAGGTGCGACACTCGGCGAAGTGCCGGTGGGCGCGGTACTGGTGCAGAACGGCGAAATCATCGGCCGAGGCTTCAACTGCCCCATCAGCGGCAACGACCCCAGCGCCCATGCCGAGATGGTCGCGATTCGCGCTGCAGCCCAGGCCATCAGCAACTATCGACTGGTGGGCAGCACTCTATACGTGACCCTGGAGCCGTGCAGCATGTGCGCGGGGTTGATCGTGCATTCGCGGGTTGCGCGGGTGGTGTATGGCGCGCTGGAGCCCAAGGCCGGGATTGTGCAGAGCCAGGGGCAGTTTTTTACCCAGGACTTTCTCAACCACCGTGTGCTGTTTGAAGGGGGGGTGCTGGCCGAGGAATGCGGCGCCGTTCTGAGCGAATTCTTCAAAGCCCGCCGAGCCAAACCCTCTTCCAGCTGACACCGGGAAACCAATGTGGGAGCAGGCAAGCCAGCTCCCACAGGTGATCTTCATGTAGTCAGGGGCGTTGTGAGCTACTTCCTGGCAATGATCACCGCCCGCATCGGCGCCGGCAGCCCTTCGATAGTCTTGCTGTGATCTTGCGGATCAAGAAAGTCACTCAACGACTGATACTTCATCCACTCGGTCCCGCGTTGTTCCTCCACCGTGGTCACGCTCACATCCACGCAGCGCACTTCACTGAACCCGGCGCGGCGCAGCCATAGCATCAGGGCCGGTACCGAGGGCAGGAACCACACGTTGCGCATCTGCGCGTAGCGGTCTTCCGGCACCAGCACCTGTTGCTGATCGCCTTCCACCACCAGGGTTTCCAGCACCAGTTCGCCGCCCTTGACCAGGGTGTCTTTCAACGCCAGCAGGTGCTCGATGGGCGAACGGCGGTGATAGAACACGCCCATGGAAAACACCGTATCGAAGCCTTCAAGGTTTGCCGGCAAGTCTTCGAACGGGAACGGCAGGTGCCAGGCCCGTGGCTCGGACAGGTAGCGTTGCACCGCCTGGAACTGGCAGAAAAACAGCCAGTTGGGGTCCACGCCGATCACGCTGTCGGCACCCGCGCCGAGCATGCGCCACATGTAGTAGCCGTTGCCGCAGCCCACATCGAGGATGCGTTTACCCTTCAAGTTCAGGTGTGGCGCTACCCGTGACCACTTCCAGTCCGAGCGCCATTCGGTGTCCACGTGCACGCCGAACAGGTGGAACGGTCCTTTGCGCCACGGGCTCAGGCCCATCAGCGCGGTGTGCATCTGCGCGCGCGTTTGGTCGTCGCAATCGGTGTCCAGCGTCAGGCCATTGAGCAGGTCGACGGTGCTTGGCAGGATGGCCGGCAGCGCATCCAGCGCGCTTTGCCAGCGCTCCAGGTCGCCGTGGCCTTTTTCCATCTTGCTATCGAGCTGCGCTTGCAGGCCCTGGGCCCACACAGCCAGGGGAGTGTCGACCAAGTGGCGGGCGAGGGGAGACAGATCAATCATGGCAAGGCAATCAACGAGGCAAAGTTAAGACACTGGAACCACGGCACCACGCTCGAGAACCCGGCCGCCAGCAGGCGTTCGCGGTGTTCTTCGAGGCTGTCGGGCTTCATGACGTTTTCGATGGCGCTGCGCTTCTGGGCGATTTCCAGCTCGCTGTAGCCGTTGGCGCGTTTGAACGCGATATGCAGGTCGGTGAGTAACGCATGTTCCTGGGCATCATTGAAGCGCAGCTTTTCCGAGAGGATCAGCGCACCGCCTGGCACCAGTGCCTGGCGGATACGCGCGAGCAAGGCCAGGCGCTCGTCCGGGGCGATAAATTGCAGGGTGAAGTTCAGGGCAACCACCGACGCCGGCTGGAACTGCAAAGCAAGGATATCGCCGTCGATCACCTCAACCGGCAGCAACTCCTGGAACATCGAGTCCTGGCCATTGAGGTATTCACGGCAACGCTCGACCATCGCCGCCGAGTTATCCACCGCGATCACCCGGCAACCGTCCGTGCGCACATGACGACGCAGGGCCTGGGTGACGGCACCGAGGGACGAGCCCAGGTCATACAGGACGCTATCAGGCTGGGCGAACTGCGCCGCGAGCACGCCGAGGTTTTCGACGATGGTCGGATAACCCGGCACCGAGCGCTTGATCATGTCCGGGAACACCCGCACCACGTCCTCGTTAAAGGCGAAGTCCGGCACCTGGGGCAAGGGCTGGGCGAATAGGCGATCGGGTTCTTTGCTCACGGTTGTTCCGGCGACGAAAGGGAAGGGCCGGCATTTTAGCCAACTTGGCCCTCGGGTGCGCGGGTTGTCTGATGGGGTGCTCTAGTTCACCGTAATGGCGCAGTCGAAGGTGTCGACGGGCTCGGCTTCCGGCTCCCACGGTTGCTGGGAGGTCAGGCGCAAACGGCCCTGCCCGGCAGTGAATGCCTGGAACCGCCAGGTGGACTGGCCGCCGCCGCCGATCACGCCGGACTCGGTGCTGCTGTAGACCTCCGGGCTCAGCGCACGCAATACGCCGCCGGCCGAATCCTGGATGGCCCAGCGGTAGCCGGTGGTGGGATTGCTCGGCAGGGTGAGGATCAGGTTCTGACCGGATTTGAGCTGCAGCGGGCAAGCGCTCTGGTCGTCCACGGTGATGTTTTGCTTCGGCGCGCTGGCGCACGCGGACAACAAGGCAAGGCTCAGGGGAAGAAACAGACGGGCAACGGTCATGGGGGCTCCGGTTGTACACGACGAAGGGCGAGCATAACCGAAGATGGAGTATCAGGGATTTTTGCGGTCACTGGGCCGGCGCTTTCGCGGGCAAGCCCGCTCCCACCTTTTGAGTTGTGAATACTTTCAAAATGTGGGAGCGGGCTTGCCCGCGAAGAGGCCTGAATGGGTACTACATAAATCTCAGAACAACACTTTGGCCACATCCGCAAAGCGCTTGGCAAAGTGCACCGTCATGCCTTCCTTCAGGTACTCCGGCAATTCTTCAAAACTGCCACGGTTGGGCTCGGGCAGGATC
This sequence comes from Pseudomonas poae, assembly GCF_001439785.1. Lineage (GTDB taxonomy): Bacteria > Pseudomonadota > Gammaproteobacteria > Pseudomonadales > Pseudomonadaceae > Aquipseudomonas > Aquipseudomonas poae. Next base: position 37,647 of record NZ_JYLI01000031.1, read on the forward strand.
AGTTCGTGGATCTTCTGGCGCCGCGCCGCGATCACTTTCTCGCGTACGCCACCAATCGGCAGCACGTGCCCGGTCAGCGTCAGCTCGCCAGTCATGGCTACGCCTTTTTTCGGCGCCTGGTTGCGCGCCAGCGACAGCAGCGCACTGGCCATGGTCACGCCCGCGCTTGGGCCGTCTTTCGGCGTGGCACCTTCCGGCACGTGCAAGTGCACGAAGGCTTCGTCGAAGAACTTCGGGTCACCGCCAAACGACTTCAGGTTGGAGCTGATGTAGCTGTAGGCAATTTCGGCAGACTCCTTCATCACCTCGCCCAACTGCCCGGTGAGCTTGAAGCCGCGATTGAGCGTGTGGATGCGCGTGGCCTCGATGGGCAGTGTGGCGCCGCCCATGCTGGTCCAGGCCAGGCCGGTAATCACGCCGGTACCGGACAGCACTTGCTCATTGCGAAACACCGGCATGCCCAGTGAACTTTCGAGGTCCTTGTTGCCGATCTTGATCACCGAGTCCGGCGCATCCAGCAACTTGACCACCGCCTTGCGCACCAGTTTGCCCAGTTGCTTTTCCAACTGGCGCACCCCGGCTTCCCGGGCGTAGCCGTCGATCAACGCGCGCAGGGCGCCGTCGCTGATGGTCAGGCTGTTTTTCGCCACGCCGGCTTTTTCCAGCTGTTTGGGCCACAGGTGGCGCTTGGCGATGGCGACTTTTTCTTCGGTGATATAGCCCGACAGGCGAATCACTTCCATGCGGTCCAGCAACGGGCCGGGGATGGAGTCCAGAGTATTGGCGGTGCACACGAACAGCACCTTGGACAGGTCCAGGCGCAGGTCGAGATAATGGTCGAGGAATTCGACGTTCTGCTCCGGGTCGAGGGTTTCCAGCAGTGCCGAGGCCGGGTCGCCCTGGAAGCTCTGGCCCATCTTGTCGATCTCGTCGAGCATGATCACCGGGTTCATCACTTCCACATCCTTGAGCGCCTGCACCAGCTTGCCCGGCAGGGCACCGATGTAGGTGCGGCGATGGCCCTTGATCTCGGCCTCGTCGCGCATGCCGCCGACGCTGAAGCGATAGAACGGCCGGCCCAGGGACTCGGCGATGGACTTGCCGACGCTGGTCTTGCCCACACCCGGCGGGCCCACCAGCAGCACGATGGAGCCGGCGACCTCGCCTTTATAGGCGCCCACCGCCAGGAATTCGAGGATGCGGCTCTTGATGTCATCAAGCCCGGCGTGGTGTTTGTCCAGCACCTTGCGCGCGTGCTTGAGGTCGAGCTTGTCCTTGCCGTACACGCCCCACGGCACCGCAGTGGCCCAGTCGAGGTAGTTGCGTGTGACCGCGTATTCCGGCGAGCCGGTTTCCAGGATCGACAGTTTGTTCAGTTCTTCATCGATGCGTTTTTTGGCCTGGGTGGGCAACACCTTGCCTTCCAGGCGCTGCTCGAACTGCTCGACGTCCGCGCTGCGGTCGTCCTTGGTCAGGCCCAGCTCCTGCTGGATGACCTTGAGCTGTTCCTTGAGGAAGAATTCGCGCTGGTGCTCGCCGATCTTGCGGTTCACCTCGGCGGACAGCTCTTTCTGCAGGCGCGCCACTTCTACCTCTTTGCGCAGCATCGGCAGCACTTTTTCCATGCGCTTGAGCATGGGCACGCAGTCCAGCACTTCCTGCAACTCATTACCGGTGGCCGAGGTGAGCGCGGCGGCAAAGTCGGTGAGCGGCGATGGGTCGTTGGGGCTGAAGCGGTTGAGGTAGTTCTTCAATTCTTCGCTGTACAGCGGGTTGAGCGGCAGCAGTTCCTTGATCGCATTGATCAGCGCCATGCCGTAGGCCTTGACCTCATCGGTCGGCTCGCTCGGCTGGTGCGGGTATTCGACCTCCACCAGATAGGGCGGACGATGGTGTTTGAGCCAGGTCTTGATGCGTACGCGGGTCAGGCCCTGGGCGACGAACTGCAGCTTGCCGTTCTCGCGGCTGGCGTGGTGCACCTTGACCAGCGTGCCGTACAGCGGCAGCGCCGAGGTGTCGAAGTGGCGCGGATCTTCCGGCGGGGTCTCCATGAAGAAAAGTGCCAGGGAGTGGTGATCGGATTTGCTCACCAGCTCCAGGGTTTCGGCCCATGGCTCTTCGTTGACGATCACCGGCAGTACTTGCGCCGGGAAGAACGGGCGGTTGTGAATCGGGATGATGTAGACCTTGTCCGGCAGGTTTTGCCCAGGCAGCGCCAGCCCGGTGTTGGACGAAGCGGATTCAGCGTTTTCGGGGTCGGCGTAATCGTTGATGTCGTAATCGGGGAAATCTTGCTGGTCGCTCATGGGGCACCTGCATAAGGAAGTATGGTGCTTAGATGGGGCGGGGCAGCGAGGGTTTCAATGGCGGGGGGGCGATAGCAACATATTGCATAAAATAACCAGCGTGACGCCGTCAGCTGATTTTGTGCAGATAGGCCGGAATCGGCTGTTCCGGCAGTACCGACAACACTTTCAAGCGCTGCAACATCCGCTGGCTGGCCCGTTGCAGGTGCTCGCGCAGGTTCAGCGCCGCCGCATCCACGGCGCCGTGCAGCAACAATTCCAAAATCAGACGATGCTCGGCCAGCATCGCCGGGTCGGCGCCGATGCCGAGCAGGCGATGGAAAATCCGGCTGATGATCATCGGGCTCTGGCCCTGGCGAATCAACGCGGCCATCTTTCGGTTCTGCAGACCGGCCAGGCAGCGCTGGTGCAAGTCCTCCTCGATCTGCTCGATGGCCTGCAGGCTGCACTGTGGGTTGTCCTGGGCCGTCAGCACCCGTTGCAACATCGCCTGCAGTTCCTCGCGGTCGAGGTTCGGCGCGCTCTGTCGCAGGGCTTCGGGTTCGAGGCACGCGCGCAGTTCGTAGTCTTCGGTGACTTCGCGCGCGGTCAGCGGGCCGGCCAGCCACTGGGAGTAGGGCTCCTTTTCCACCAGACCACGGTCGCGCAGGCGCATCAGCGCTTCGCGCACCACCGCGCGGCTGACCTTGAAGTGGTCGGCGGCGGCCTGTTCATCCAGGCGATAGTGGCCGAAGGCGATGCAGGTGGACAGCGCCGCGCCGATGTCCTCGACGATGCGCTCACCCAGCGGACGTGTGTCCACCAGCTCAGTCTCGCCGTTGAGACCCAGATGCGCATGGCTCAGGGGCAGGCGTAGCGGCTCAATCGCGAGGTTATCGGGGTTGATCAGGTAACCCCGGCCGTTGAAGCGGCAGATCAACCCTTCGGCGTGCAGCAGGTCCAGCGCCTTGCGCACCGGCACGCGGCTGGTGCCGAACAGTTCGGCCAGCGGCGCTTCGAGCAATACCAGGCCATGACGCGCGGTGCCGTTGACGATCGAGTCACGCAATACCTGGTGAATCATCGCGTAACGGGAGGCCGGGGCGGACACTGCTTTCATCGGTTTCTCAGGACCTTGTAGGACGGGGGGCGGCGGATTCTCTCACAGATGCAGCTGTCACTCTGCGCCACGTCGGCGGCGCTGTTTTGGGGCTGATGTTACCTTTCTGCACCAAAATGTATTTTTTACTAAAAGATACATTATTTCATTGAAGACCTTGATGGCGCTCACCGCCAGTATTTTTTGACGATGCAACGCATCTAGCCCGTGGTTATGCGTGAAAAGCGCAAGACCCGGTGCAGAGACTGGCACGAAAGCTGCCTCTGTAAAATGTACATTTTATTAATATGTACGTTTTATGAGGTTGATCCCGATGTCAGACGCCACCTCAATGGCCGAGGATTTCGCCAGCGGCCGTAACGACCCGGTGCAAGCCCTCGAACAGGCGCTCGAAAAAGCCGCCCACTCGCCCTCGGTGTTTATCAGCCTGAGCGCAGAGCGCGCCCGCCGCGAGGCCGAAGCCGCCGCCGCGCGCTGGCGTGCCGGGCAGCCCTTGAGCCGGCTCGATGGTGTGCCGCTGGCCTGGAAAGACCTGTTCGACGTTGCCGGCAGCGTCACCACGGCGGGCGCCGCCTACCGCCGCCATGCGCCGGCCGCTTTGCTCGATGCGCCGATGGTCGGCCTGTTATGCCGCGCCGGCATGGTCAGTCTAGGCAAGACCAACCTCAGCGAACTGGCGTATTCGGGCCTGGGCCTGAACCCGCATTTCGGCACCCCTCATAACCCCCATGGTCTTGATCAGGCGCGCATTCCCGGCGGTTCCTCGTCCGGTTCGGGAGCGGCCGTCGCCGCCGGTATCGTGCCCATCGCCATGGGCACCGACACCGCCGGCTCGATTCGCATTCCCGCCGCTCTCAACGGTGTGGTGGGTTACCGCAGCAGCAGCCGGCGCTACAGCCGCGACGGCGTGTTCCCGCTGGCACATACCCTCGACAGCCTCGGCCCGCTCACCCGCAGCGTGCGCGATGCGCTGACCCTCGACGACATACTGCATGGCCGCACTCAGCAGCACGATGCCCGCAGCCTCAAGGGCCAGCGCTTTGTGTTGGCGCAACAGGACGTTGAACCGGCCGTGGGCAATAACCTGCTGCGTGCGGTGGCGCAACTCAAGGCTCGCGGCGCGCTGATCGAAGAGCGCGAATGCCCGACCTTCCAGGCCGCGCTGAACCTGATCAAACACCATGGCTGGCTCGGCGCCTTCGAAGCCTTCGCACTGCACCAGGCGCTGCTCGACAGCCCCGACGCCGAACAGCTCGACCCCCGCGTACGCCGTCGCCTGGAAGCTGCGCGTGCATTGCCCGCCAGCCAATTGATCCACCTGACCGACGCGCGCCGCCAACTGCAACAGCAACTGCTCGACGACCTCGACGGCGCCATCCTCATCACCCCCACCGTGGCCCACGTCGCGCCGCCGTTGGCAGCGCTGGAAGCCGACGACGCGTTGTTCGTCAACACCAACCTCGCCACCTTGCGCCTGACCATGCCCGGCAGCCTGCTCGACATGCCAGGCGTCAATTTGCCCAGCGGCCGCGATGCCCGGGGCCTGCCCACCGGGCTGCTGCTCAGCGCCCCCAGCGGCGAAGACGCGCGGCTGCTGCGCGCAGCGTTATCCGTTGAATCCGTACTGAACGTTTAAGGAGACACACCATGGCTAAAGACATCCTCTGTGCATTTGGCGTCGACGTGGATGCCGTCGCCGGCTGGCTCGGGTCCTACGGCGGTGAAGACTCGCCGGACGACATCTCCCGCGGCCTGTTCGCCGGCGAAATCGGCGCGCCGCGCCTGCTCAAGCTGTTCGAGCGCTACGGCCTGCGCACCACCTGGTTCATTCCCGGCCACTCGATGGAAACCTTTCCCGAGCAGATGAAAGCCGTGGCCGACGCCGGCCATGAAATCGGCGTGCACGGCTACAGCCACGAAAACCCCATCGCGATGACCGCCGAGCAGGAAGAAATCGTGCTGGATAAATCCATCGAGCTGATCACCCAGGTCACCGGCAAACGCCCGACCGGTTACGTGGCGCCGTGGTGGGAATTCAGCAAGGTGACCAACGAGCTGCTGCTGAAAAAAGGCATCAAGTACGACCACAGCCTGATGCACAACGACTTCCATCCCTACTACGTGCGCAAGGGCGACAGCTGGACCAAGATCGACTACAGCCAGCACCCCGACACCTGGATGAAGCCTTTGGTACGCGGCGAGGAAACCGACCTGGTGGAAATTCCCGCCAACTGGTACCTCGACGACCTGCCGCCAATGATGTTCATCAAGAAAGCCCCCAACAGCCACGGTTTCGTCAACCCGCGTCACCTCGAAGAAATGTGGCGTGACCAGTTCGACTGGGTCTACCGCGAACATGAACACGCCGTGTTCACCATGACCATCCACCCCGACGTGTCCGGCCGCCCGCAGGTGCTGTTGATGCTCGAGCGCCTGATCGAACACATCCAGAGCCATGCCGGCGTGCGCTTCGTCACCTTCGACGAAATCGCCGACGACTTTATCCGCCGCCAACCCCGAACCTGATTTCACCCCACCCTTGAGGCGTGACCCATGTCCATCTACAACAAGCTTGACCTGACTGGCTGGAAACCCCGGCAACTGTCGTCCCAGGAAGTACGTTTCGCCACCTGGATTGCGTTTTTCGCCTGGGTGTTTGCGGTGTATGACTTCATCCTGTTCGGCACCTTGTTGCCGGAGATCGGCCGGCACTTTGGCTGGAGTGAAGTGGAGCAAGCGCGAATCGCGACCTGGGTGGCGGTGGGCACGGCGGTGGTGGCCTTTGCCGTCGGCCCGGTGGTCGACAAGTTGGGGCGGCGCAAAGGCATCATCCTCACCGTCGCCGGCTCCGCCTTGTGCTCGGCGCTCACCGCCATCGGCGGGGCGTGGGGCAAGTCGCCGCTGATCCTGATCCGTTCGCTGGCGGGCCTGGGCTATGCCGAGGAAACCGTCAACGCCACCTACCTGAGCGAACTGTATGGCGCCTCTCAGGATCCGAAGCTGACCAAACGCCGTGGCTTTATCTACAGCCTGGTACAGGGTGGCTGGCCGGTCGGGGCGTTGATCGCGGCGGGTTTGACCGCACTGCTGCTGCCGATCATCGGCTGGCAGGGCTGCTTCATTTTTGCCGCGATCCCGGCGGTGGTGATCGCGATCATGGCGCGCAAGCTCAAGGAGAGCCCGCAGTTCCAGATTCACCAGCGCATCAGCCAGTTGCGCAAAAGCGGCCAGGTGACCGAGGCGCAAAATGTCGCCGTCACCTACGGCGTGGACTACGACGAACACAGCAAGGCCGGTCTCAAAGCTGCCTTCCGGGGGCCGGCCCGTCGCGCCACGCTGGTGATTGGCGCTGCGCTGCTGCTCAACTGGGCCGCGATCCAGGTGTTCAGCGTGCTGGGGACCTCGGTCATTGTCAGCGTGCACAAGGTGTCGTTCGAGAACTCGCTGATCATCCTCGTGCTGTCGAATCTGGTGGGTTACTGCGGCTACCTGACTCACGGTTGGATGGGCGACAAAATTGGCCGGCGCAACGTGATCGGCCTCGGCTGGATGCTCGGCGGTCTGTCGTTCGCCGGCATGCTGTACGGCCCGAGCAATATGCCGACCGTGGTGGGGCTGTACAGCCTGGGCCTGTTCTTCCTGATCGGTCCATATTCGGCGGCGCTGTTCTTTATCAGTGAAAGTTTTCCCACCAGCATCCGCGCCACCGGCGGCGCGATCATCCACGCGATGGGCCCCATTGGTGCAGTGGTCGCGGGGTTCGGCGCCACGCAGGTGTTGTCCGCCGGCAGCGACTGGCAGACCGCCGCGCTGTGGTTCGGCGCCGTGCCGTGCTTTTTGTCCGGTGTGCTGATGTTTGCCGCACGCCATGTGCGCCCGGAAACCGTTCAGTAAGGAGTGATCAATGAGTCGCAAAGTGGCTGTGATTACCGGTGCCGCCAGCGGCATCGGCCAAGCGCTCGCGGTGGCCTATGCGCGCCACGGCGTTGCGGTGGTCGGCGGGTATTACCCGGCCGATCCGCACGACCCGCGCATCACCGTGTCGCAGGTGGAAGAGGCGGGCGGCGAGTGCCTGATGCTGCCGCTGGACGTGGGTGACACCGCTTCGGTCGACGCCCTGGCCGAGCAGGCGGTGCAGCATTTCGGCAGCCTCGACTACGCGGTGGCCAATGCCGGTTTGCTGCGTCGCGCACCCTTGTTGGAGATGACCGATGCGCTGTGGGACGAGATGCTCAATGTCGACCTGACCGGGGTGATGCGCACCTTTCGCGCGGCCACCCGCCACATGAAGGAAGGCGGCGCGCTGGTGGCGATTTCCTCGATTGCCGGCGGTGTGTATGGCTGGCAGGAACACAGCCATTACGCCGCGGCCAAGGCGGGTGTGCCGGGGTTGTGTCGGTCGCTGGCGGTGGAGTTGGCGCCGCTGGGCATTCGCTGCAATGCGGTGATTCCGGGGTTGATCGAAACACCGCAGTCGCTGGATGCGCAGAACTCGCTGGGGCCGGAAGGTCTGGCCAGGGCGGCGCGGGCAATTCCGTTGGGGCGAGTCGGTCGCGCGGATGAGGTGGCGTCGCTGGTGCAGTTTCTCACCAGTGAAGCGTCGAGCTATTTGACCGGGCAAAGCATCGTCATCGACGGCGGTTTAACCGTACGCTGGCCCGACTGACTGTAATAGGGTCTGAAAAATGTGGGAGCAGGCAAGCCAGCTCCCACAGGGGCCCGTGTTCAACAGGAGTGTTTGTATGACCCAACTCACCCACCGCCGCGCCGTCATCACGGGCGCCGGCAGCGGCATCGGTGCCGCCATCGCGCGCGCTTTTGCCGCCGAGGGCGCACATCTGCTGCTGGCCGATCGTAACGCCGCCAGCCTCGCTGAAACCGCGATCACCTGCCGCAACCTCGGCGCCGAAGTGGTCGAGTGCCTGGCCGATGTGGGCACCGTCGAAGGTGCCCAGGCCAGCGTTGATCGCTGCGTCGAGCACTTCGGCGGCATCGATGTGCTGGTCAACAACGCCGGCATGCTCACCCAGGCGCGCTGCGTCGACCTGTCCATCGAGCAGTGGAACGACATGCTGCGCGTCGACCTCACCAGCGTGTTCATCGCCAGCCAGCGCGCCTTGCCGCACATGCTCGCGCAGCGTTGGGGACGGATTATCAACATCGCCTCGCAGCTGGGCATCAAGGGCGGCGCCGAGTTGACCCACTACGCGGCGGCCAAGGCTGGGGTGATCGGCTTCACCAAGTCCCTGGCGCTGGAAGTGGCCAAGGACAACGTGCTGGTCAACGCCATCGCTCCGGGGCCGATTGAAACGCCGCTGGTGGGCGGCATCAGCGCCGACTGGAAGCGCGCCAAGGCTGCCGAACTGCCATTGGGGCGCTTCGGCCTGGCCGACGAAGTGGCGCCCACCGCCGTGCTCCTGGCCAGCGAGCCGGGTGGCAATCTGTTCGTCGGCCAGACCCTCGGGCCGAACTCCGGCGACGTCATGCCATGAGCGGTGTATAGCCATGTGCGGACTCTGCGGACTGCTCGGCGAAGACCTGCACTGGAGCGACCCCTTGGGTGATGAACTGCCCCGGCGCCGCGAACGCCTGCGCCGGATCGCGGCGATCAACCAGGTGCTGGCGGTGTTCCGGCTCAAGGTCGAAGACTTCCAGGGCGCGTCGTACCTGCTGCTGGGGGCCACCGGCAAACAGGCATTGGCCAGCGGTCTGGATCAATTGTGGCAAGCGGCCGAGGCCATGCTCGGACGATCGCTGGATCCGCTTGATCCGCGTTTGCTCGACCATCTGGAGTCAGCATGAGCATCGCCCTTAACGTCATCACCGGCTTTCTCGGCAGCGGCAAGACCACCTTGCTCACGCGCCTGCTGCAAGGTGAAAGCCTGGGCGATACCGCGTTGCTGATCAACGAATTCGGCGATGTGGGCATCGACCACCTGTTGGTGGAAGAAGTCGCGCCGGACACCGTGCTGCTGCCCAGTGGCTGCGTGTGCTGCTCGATTCGTGGCGAGTTGAAAGACGCACTGCTCGGCCTGCTGCAACGTCGCGAGCGCGGGGACATTCCGCCTTTCAAACGGGTGATCCTGGAAACCACGGGCCTGGCCGACCCGGCGCCCATCCTCGCCACCCTGAACAACGACGTGCAACTGCGCGGGCGTTTTCATATTGGTCTGGTGATCACCCTGGTCGACGCCAGCCACGCCGCGCTGCAGGAACGCCTGCACCCGGAATGGCTGGCCCAGGTGGCGGCGGCCGATCGCCTGCTGCTGAGCAAGACCGACCTGATGGACGACTGCACAGCGCTGCGCGCGCACCTGCAGGCGCTCAATGCCGGCACGCCGATCCTCGACACCCACGCGATCCACAGCGGCGACCAGTTGCTGCTCGGCGAAGGCCTGCGCAGCGCTGAACCAGCGGTGGAAGTGCGCCGCTGGCAACTGCATCAAGCCACCACTGTCACCCACGGGGACGCGCAAGTGTGCTGCCTCACGTTTGAGCAGCCGCTCGACTGGGTCGGCTTCGGGGTGTGGTTATCGATGCTGCTAAGATGCCACGGCGAACGAATCCTTCGCGTCAAAGGACTGCTCAACGTGAACGCAAGCTCGGCCCCCATCGTCATTCATGGCGTGCAGCATTGCCTGCATGCCCCGGTGCACCTGCCCGCGTGGCCGGGCACCGACCGCCAGTCACGGCTGGTGTTCATCCTGCGCGGCCTGGACCCCGCGCAACTGCGGCGCTCCTTCGACGTGTTCTCGCGGCGCTTCGCGGCATGATCACGCTACGCGTGCTCGGCACGTCCGTGACCCTGCTCGAATGCCTGCGGGTGAGGGCAGAGCAAGAGCTGGGTATTCGCCTGGTGTACCAGGTGCACGACGTTGCCCAGGCCCAGCGCATCGCGGTGATGCAACCCGACAGCTACGACCTGTATGACCAGTGGTTTCACAACGTCGACTTTGTGTGGCCGGCGCGGGCGATCCAGCCCATCGACACGCGGCGCATTGCGCTGTGGCACGAGATCAATGACCTGCCCAAGCGCGGTCGCCTGTCGCCCAATGATCGTCTGGGCAGCGGCAGCGTACCCAGCGAGCGCCTGTTCGTGCAGCACGACGGCAGCTTGGGCAGCAGCGTGACCGAGCGCATCAGCATGCTGCCCCTGACCCACAATGCCGACAGTTTCGCCTACCGCCCCGAGCGCGTGCCCGAAGGGTTCAGTCACGGCAATGAAAGCTGGGGCTGGCTGCTCGACCCGGCCTGGGGCGCGCGTACCGCGCTGCAAAGCGATGCCGCCATCGGTGCGCTGGACGCGGCGCTGGCGGTGCAGGGCGCGGGCTTGGCGCGCTTCAAGGACATCGGCAATATGAGCATCGAAGAGATCGATGTGCTGGCTGACATCCTGGTGGGCAAGCAGAAGGCAGGGCACTTTGCGGCGTTTTGGTCGGACGACGAAGAAGCGGCGCAACTGATGCTCAGCCCTAACGTGGATATCCAGAGCCTGTGGTCGCCGACCCTGATGCGCCTGCACCGCGCCGGCGTGAAATACCGGCTGGCGGTGCCGCGCGAAGGCTATCGCGGATGGTTTGGCGGCTTGTCCCTGTCGCGCCACGCCCAGGGGCCGGTGCTGGATGCGGCGTATGCGTACCTCAATTGGTGGTTGTCCGGCTGGCCGGGGGCGGTGATGGCGCGGCAGGGGTATTACATTGGCAATCCGGCGCGCAGTCGTGATCATTTGAGCGCGGCGGAGTGGGACTACTGGTACGCCGGCAAGCCTGCGCGGGAAGAGTTGTTGGGGAGCGACGGGTTACCCCTGATCGAGGTGGGGGAAGTGCGTGATGGGGGAGGGTACGAGCAGCGCATGGGGCATATTGCGGTGTGGAATTCGGTGATGGATGAGCATAATTATCTGGTGCGGCGGTGGGGGGACGTGATGCGGGCTCGGTTGGCTTGAAAGCAACCCCAGAAGGGACTGTCATAAATTTTGTGTTCGGGCATAACATGTTGATAGAGGTGCATGTATGCCGACCAAAAAGAAACCGGCCCGTGAGGCCCCGCGAGACCTTCCATCCATTCCCCAAGAGCTGATCGACCA